>AGIG01000028.1 GCA_000227525.2 gamma proteobacterium HIMB30 | reverse complement strand
ACCCGAAAAATTCACAGTGACCGGCGTATCTGCCACAGCATTTGCGTAAGTTGTCGCAAGCTTGAAGGTCGAAGCACTCTCTCTGACAACATAATATTCAGCTTGGTCAATCAGCCCGGTAGCCGTTGTTCCTGATTGCGCATCGTACAGGACGCGATCACCGGTACTCAGACCGTGACTCGCAACCGTGATTGTGTTCGAAGCAATCGCTGTGGTCGCCACCGTGTGTGATGTATCACCGATCCCTGCCAACTGGTCCTCAACGACTGAGATTGAAGTTGAAGCGACCGATGGCGCAAAGTTAACCCCTGCCTCCTCAGTGAGATACGGTAACCCCACCAATGTACCAGACGCCTTTGCCGGTGCAGACAAGTTTGGATCCGCGAGATCATCCAAGATATATTTCCTGAAGACCGCATTATTTCGAACAGCTGTCGGTAACTCATCCTCGGGTAGGATGTTGCCGTATTTATCAACGTACAGCGGTGTTTGGTCAGTTGCAGTGGCTTGACCGAGAGCCGGGGTGATCTCCTGACCATCCAGTACAATATGGGTTTGCCATTTGTTAAACGGATCGTCAGCTGACGCAACCCCGACCCGACGGTAGAAAAAGGTCAGCAGGAAGTCGTTACCATTTTCGTCAAAGATGGTTACCGCGGCGGACTTGGCGTAGGTCGTTGGGTCGTTTTGATCAAATGGTTTGATAGTTTCAACATTCGCTTCATTCACTGTCGTTTGCGGTAACGATTCAGCTGGGAAGTTAATCGCGAGACCAATCTGAGAAGTGGCAATCGCTTGTCCCACAGTGTTTGGAGCGATCGTTAACGGAACCAGCTCTGCTTGGAAATCAGCTTTACCGAGGGAGTCAACAGAGGCGACTCGTAAAAATTGTCCTGCGGAGTTCACCACCGTGTTCTGTTCATCGAGAAGGAAAGACCCGTTTCGCGTGAACAGGTCCTGACCATCAGCTGAGCGTAGCGGAAAAAATCCTTCGCCGGTAACCGCAAGATCCAAGGAGTTTCCAGAGAGCTCGATGTTACCCTGGGAGAATTCCTGGGTAACCTGCTTCAACGCGGTTCCCTGACCGACGACTGTCGATGCTTTCTGAAGTGGAGAGGTCGCAAAAATATCACCAAAGTCAGATCGTGAGCGTTTAAAACCTGTCGTCCCTGCGTTCGCAATGTTGTTTGAGGTCACAGACAGCTGTGTTGTTGCAGCATTTAGACCCGTCAATGAGGTAAAGAATGACATCGCTTATTCTCCCGTTGATTCATGACCGGCGAGTGAAGATCCACCCCCGCCAATTCGAGTAACTCGATCCATGGGAAGAACAACTCCCCCCACTAAATTCAATTTCAGATTTGCCGTTTGGGCATCCCAGGAGACCGTCTCTACTTGCGAGTAGGTTCCGGGAGTGACATCGGTGGCAGCGCCATCAACAGTTGCCGAAGCCCTGATGAAATAAACGCCTGGGACTGCTGGTAGCCCATCGGCATAGCGCCCGTCCCATGCAAACTCGGCAATGCCTGACGATTGTGGGCCAGCCACGATGGATCGCACCAAAGCGCCCGAGTCGAGATCGTAAATACCGATATCAACCTGCTCTGCGCCGTAGGGCAATGAAACTTCAATTGTTTCCGGCGTTTCCCCGTCAGTACTGATCCGCCCGGTTTGTCCAAACACTGATTTACCGACCAAGTGGGCACCACTCATGATCCGATCAGATCGAATGACATCGGCCACGTCAGTCAACGACGTGGACATGTTGGTGATTCCTTCGAGTTGCGAAAACTGGGCCAACTGAGCGACGAACGCCTCGTTTTTCATGGGATCCAATGGATTTTGATTTTGTAACTGTGTGGTCAGAAGCTTTAAGAAAGCGCTCCGGTCCAGTTCGTCGTCAGCAGATTTCAGGAGTTGCGACTCATCATATTCCGCTTTGGTCAGCGTCCCGGTCGATGCGAGTGAAATTTCTGTGTTCATGATTAAGCCTTACTAATATCCAACGTCCGCATCATCAACTGACGGGCTGTCGTCACGACTTCGACGTTGTTTTGGAATGAGCGCGATGCGGCAACCATTTCAACCATTTCTGTCACTTCGTTCACATTCGATAAAAAGACAAATCCTTCATCATTTGCCTCGGGGTTACCCGGATCATGGACCTTACGAACCGGTTCGGTACTGTCCACGACCTCTTTGACTTTGACGCCTCCCAGCGTGTTGAACCCGGCATTCAAATCCGCTTGTTCGACTAATGCTCTGAAGACAGGACGCTTCGCCCGGAATGCTTCAGCCTCAGTCGGAGAGACGGATCCCGCATTCGCTAGGTTAGATGCCGTCGTATTCATCCGGATGGTCTGTGCCGAGAGGGCTGTCCCAGCGATGGAAAATATATTTTTCAGCATTGTGATCGCCCCTTATTCACCACGTAATGATTTGCGTATTCCAGAGATTCGATTCTCTAGAAATTGAAGAGTTGCTTGATACTGGATTGCTGCCTCACCGTACTTGGCTTGCTCGACGTTGATTTCGACAGTGTTACCGTCAACCGAGGTGTTGTATGGAGTCCGGTAGACAATTCCTTGCGGATCCTCCACTTCACCAGTATCAAAGTGTCGAACGTTTGTTGCAGCCATTGGACTCGGATTCGCGTTCGCGAGCACTTTCTTAAAATCAAGATCTTTCGCCCGAAACAGTGGCGTGTCTGCGTTTGCGATATTTGCAGAAATCAACTCCATACGCTTGTTTCTGACAGAAAGCGCTTTCTCATGGATGCCAAATGGGTTTTCAAGCAATTTCATATCTGACCTCTAAAGTTCTTCGAAATCCTGTCGATTACACCAACACGGTTTTCTGGTTTTCGATGAAGCAATCTGTGTGCCAAACCGAGTTTCAGGGTCTTGACGGCCTCTCTTCGCGATTCCTGTGAGGAACCCGGACGGCAAAACGGCAAATGTATGCCGGCATCGTTTGCATTCTTTGGCCGGAGTCGCATACTGCACCCATGCGCGTACTGTTCTTGATCTTCGCACTCCTTTCACTTCCTACGGCACAAGCTGGGGAATTTCCGGGCGGCCACGAGGCACTTGTGGCAGTTACCACCGATTGGATCGCAAAAGATCAGTCACTCCATCGGGATTTAATCGAAGTCACTCCACCGGACCGACGAATCCCCATCGCAAACTGTCAATCCAACCTCGCCATCAGGTTCCCGTTTACCAACAATCAAAAAACCATCGAAGTCGTCTGCAAGAACCCATCTTGGAAACGATATTTACGGGTAAAAATCGAACAGCAACGATTCGCGTGGACATTCACGCAAAATTTGGTTGAAGGAACTGAAGTTGATCCGGATCACATCATCTATCAGTCAATCGAGAATGTCGGTTCGCTAGAGCCCCTTAGCCAGGAAGAGATTCTCGGGCGGGTTGTTTCCCAAAACGTATCAGAAGGTGATGTCGTTACCTCTGATCTCTTGGGCGAAGAGATCGCTATCTTCATGCCAAATCGACACTATGAGGCCGGTGAGGTGATCCAACTCGAAGATCTTTCTATCGAAAGGCAAACCCAAAATGCCTCGAGTCAACCCGTGACATTATGGCCTCAGCAAACCGTCATCGCGAAAAAACAGCTGACACCCGGTCACCCCATCCAGGCGGGCGATATTGAAATTGCAGAACGGGTATTGATCGCAAAAACAACCATCGTTAACGGGCAGGTCATCACCGAAAATCTGGTGGAATCAAAGCTTGAGGCAATCGCAAGCTATGGGCCTCAAGCCTTAACGCGGGTTGAAGAAATCATTGGTCTCGAAGCAACTCGGACGATACGCGCTGGACAACGACTGAACGCGAGTGACTTCGTCGCCGCTGACCTTGTTCGAAAAAATGAGACGGTGCGCTTGGTCATCAAGCGTGGTGCGCTTGAAATTACCGTCGAAACCATCGCAATGGAAAACGGAAAAATTGGCGAGCAAGTTCTGCTGAAAAATCCAGATTCCGGTAAAGAAATCAGGGGAATCGTCATTGGTCGACATGAGGCACGAGGCCTCTAACAGAGGCCCGGGACTTTTTTTAAAAAAATTGCTAAAGTTTTCAAACATACTGTCGATTCTTAGATTGTAAAGCTGTTCCAGATTGTGAGGAGACGGAAATGACAGATCCAATTTCAGGCGTTAGTGCGAAAGCATTATCTGCAATAAAGCCCGAACAAAGGAAAGACGACGAGTTAAGAAGTTCGGATGTAGAGTCCCAAGATGCACCAGCCGCTCGTCAGATGTCAGATGAAGTGCAACTGAGCGATGAAACAGTCGTTGAGCTGAGACGTGCCGGTTTTGATGAAGCGAAGGTTGCTCAGATCAAACAAGCGCTTGCAGATGGAAATTATCCATTGGATCCAAAGAGAATTGCACAAGGCTTTACGGAGATCGAGAAGTTACTGTAGCCTTCGGCAATGCAGTCAACACAACTACTAGAAACGCTAAGTTCTGTGAAACGCCTGGATTCTCTCCTCACAGAAGAATTCGAGGCATTAAAAAATCAGAATTTAGAGTTCTTCGAAGCACTTCAAGCTGAAAAACTCAAAATCTTAGAGGTGTTAGCCGGTCTGGATTTCATCGGTGAGAAGCTTGATCAGACTGCAACACAAGAACTGCTGAATAATCCAATTTGGAACGAAATAACGAGTTTGCTTGAACGGTGCAAGCGATCACATCAGCGTAATGAACTACTCATTTCGAAGCAGTTGGACAGCATCCGGGGGGCACTCTCTGCGCTCCAAGATCAAGACCCGTCAGCGACTTTAGAGCTTTATACGAAACTCGGGAAGACGCGGGCGACCCGACGATCAATTTTATCTGGTGATGCGTAAATCCGAACCCGCTCTTCAACAGACAGACCCTGGCTTGCTCCGGGTGACTATGATCATTGCTGGCCTATTTCTTTTAATTGCTCTGATTAACATCAGTCAGACTTCGATGGCCCAATGGCAACCTCGGCCAAATATCTCCTGCGATAACGGTGAGCCTGTCCATCGTTTTGCCTTCGTCAACGCGAATCGAGTCAATATTAGAGACCTACCGACAGTGTTTTCAAATGTCTTAAGTCAAAAAAATAAAAACGATCCAATTACAGTCGTCTGCGAATTTGGGGTTTGGTCACGCATTAGTGCAGAAACGATTGGGCCTGACACTTGGATTTCATCTGGGCTCATCACACTCGATGAAAGCCAGCCCGTGTCAATTCGAATGAAAGCGACATTATTGATATTTCTATCGCTCGGGCTTTCTGGTCTTACCATCTGTCGTTGGTATCCAAGGGCCATCGAGCGATTTGTTGACTTACTGTTGCAAACACAACAGCTTCCGCCGCACGCAAGGCCCCTCATTTCAGTGAAACCGCAATACCATCCAGTAAGAGATCAAAAATAGACCAACGCCCTCATTGCTCTGTCGGCGAGAGCCCCTTGAGCCAGTACGCCCAGGCAAGCATGACTGCAACCGCATGATACAACTCTTCTGGAATTTCCTCGGATAAGCCAACCTGCGACAAAGCGGCAACAAGCTGCGGATCCTCAGCGATAAAAATCCCATGTTTTTTCGCCTCTTCGATGATCTCTAAAGCTAGATCATCCTGGCCTTTGGCAATCAACGTTGGCGATTCTTGCATTCCATATTCAAGTGCAACCGCTTTTTTCTTTTGAAACTTCATGCCTGCAAATCCAAATTTGACTGCATGGGTTTACCCCGATCAGGGAAGTTCGTTCGCTCAGAATTCAATATCTGAATGGTCCGGACAGTCAGACCAATCTCAGAAAAGGCTTCTTTCAGATCGATCGATGCTTCCTTTGCGAGACTTGCTGTTTTCGGCTCAACAGCCCACATCACCAAATCAACATCTTTTCTCGAAAACGTCGACTTCATCCAAATTTCACCCAAATGCTCGAGTGACGTATGCACATTAATGACCCATATCGTCGCGCCGTCGTCATCCGCCGAGGGGACACGCTCAAAAATGAGCTCCACCGGAAGTTGATCCCTAAATAACAAAAGCGCCGACATCCCGATGTGATCTCGATTCCCAGTATTTGGCATCGCATCGAGTTGGAAGCGCTCGACGTCGCTAATCAGGTCAGCGAATCTTGATGCGATGTCTGACTGTGCAGGCAAAAGCCGCAACATCTGCCTTAACCATGGTTTCAATGTCTGAGCCGACAAAGTGACTCCATCGAGCACGGCTTTTTCAGTGTTCAGTCCACCAAACTGAACAGCCCGAGCGATCGCTTGTGCGTTGAGAGTATTGGAGTCAAGGCGGTTGTTTTGCAGTACCCGAGCCTCGCGATCAAGCCCTTGACCAGAAAGGAGAGCCTCCATGGCTTTTGGCGAAAACGTGCTTTGGATCTGGGACTTCCCAGCAGGTCTCGCCAAAATATCGGCGAGAGTAGCAGAAACGCCACCAACCGCTGCAGCTTGGCTGGCAGGCACTGTTTGCGCTCCAACAAAACTCAATAGAAGACCCTGAGGACCTTGCATGACTCGCAATTGAACCTGTCCTTCAGGCAATCGAAGGTTCGAAGGCAGCGGAATTTCACGATTGTTTAATTGCAAGGCCATTTTATCCCCTGCATTTGCGACTAACGCTTGAACGACCTGCCCAGGTTTTAGCCCAAGCTCGGCAGCGATTGGCTGAGAAATCGGTACGTTATTTGGCAACGCATCTGGACCAACAGGTCGCGGCATTGCCGGATTGATATCTGGGATTAGCATGTTCTTATTCCCTTCGATCGTTGGCAACGATGCTACCACCGAACGGACAAGTTGAACGGAGTTTTCTAAACGATTGGGCTCAGGCGAAATTGAGACGGTTTGGTCGAACACTAAAGGCTGTGGTCGCTGAGATAGTGCACCATTCACTTGGCGCGCATCGATCCGACTGATCGCTGTAAATAGCGGATGTCTTTCGATGCTTCCGTGCTGGCTTATTGGTTGAGCTGTGGAAACCTGCGTATCACTCATATCGAATCGATAAGTCAAAACGACTTGGGTCGGCTGGGGCGTTGGTATCACACCCCGAAAAGTCACGGCATCAGCCGGACCTGACTCAGCCGTCACCAGTCGTAGCGACCCATATTTGATCACCAAAGACATTAAATCTTGAGATGCTGAGACAGGAATCACTTGATTTGCTTGCGGCGTTGACACCGTCAGAATCAATGATTTAGTGGTTGGATCGTAGCTCAGTGTGTATTGCGCATTGTCGCCACTGATTGCCAATCGGCTCCCATAGCTTGCCTGCAGAACCCGCTCGAGACTCATGGGTCCGAACTCCGATCTCAGATGATTTGAGATCGGCGAGACCATCTATGGAAACCTTACCCAGCCAGCTTTTTCATCACTAATATTCTTCTTCAGCCGATTGGGTGAGTTCTTAAAAATAACCTGGCGCAAATGGTCGATATCGGGAACCTGAAGTACTGCACCTGCGTACAACCAGTTGGGATTACCACGCCGAAACGCATGTGGATTGGCTCGCACAAATGCCTGACGCAAGATTCGTGGTTGTATTGCCGAATTTGGTACGACTTTTCGAATCACCATATCCAGGGTTTCACCACGTCGGACACGATGCGTACCATTGGTCACGATCTGCCCGCCAGATTTACCAGCTTGCCCCTCGGTGTTTGCCTGCGCCTTTGACGGAACGGGAACCTTGAGAACTTCAACCTCTTGTTGAATGTCTTTCAGAAGCCGCGACACCGCCTGATCGACCGACATGTCTGCTGCATTGACAGAGCATGTCACACACATCAAAAGAACACCTGCGATTCGCAACATAATCAATCCCTACTAAAACGGTAATGCCACTCGACCACCAGTCTGCTGCAGGGAAGCCCCAGCAACAAGCTCGATGGTGGCATGATTCTCAAACGTTTGAGTGACTTGAACAAGAGACAGTTCCGCCAAAGCACCCGGCTCCATACTTCGTTGTGGAATGGTATCTCGATCGATAATCAATAACTGATCACCAACACGAATTCCTGACGAAGTGCCACCATCAATCTGCATTTGATTATTTGCCTGCTGCAGTAACGCAAAATGGATGGGCTCGCAGCGCGCATATTGAACAAGTTCCTCGATCCATTTTGACAACAATTCATTCATCGTTTGGTTCATGGATCGAGGCAGTACTTCATCGGTGTAGGAAACTGGTCTCGCCGGAATTCTCAGGTTGGTGTGCGCTTGCCAGATCAGACCACCATCTGCCGAATCAGTGAGCGACAGGTGAACACGAACCCAAGATTCTGAAAACCACGATGGCGATCCGTTGAAAAAAGTACTGACAGGATCTGAACCCGGGATCCGCTCCGTCTGATGTTTTTGCGGAGGTTGGCCCTGACTCATCGTGATCCGCATGTCGTATCGAGAGACCTCAGGAACGACTCCGGAAACCATCTGCAAATAACCACTCGTCTCCTGCTGCTGTCGCATCGTATGCCAAAGCAGATTCTGTTCAAAACCTTGCTGTAACTCAGAATGAATGACCTCTCCCAACTGACGAACGAGCCTCATGTGATTCACATCAAACTGCCCTGTCTTCATGGCGGGATGCACTTTCACTGTGCGAACTAAGTGATCATCAGGAGCGAAACACTGGGGCAATGCACCCGGTTTTTCGTCCAAAGTAATTTCCACGTCAGGCCGACGCATTTCCTCAAGATAGCGGTGTACCTGAACACCTCTGACCCGAACATCTGAGCGAATCATCGTACTCTCGTGGAGTCGCCCGTCACTGTCGAGCCAGGCCGTGTTGGTAACCTGGGTTTCAGCGGTCTGTGCCTCAGCAACCAATTGTTCTTTGATCGCTGTGAGCACCTGCTCACTCATCTCTGCGCCCTGATGCCCGTCGGCCCAGACGCAAACACTCACGCAACAGCTGACTAACCCAGCGACAAAACGCATGACTATGATCGACTCGCCATTGATGCCAAATAGAGAGCTCTTAGATCGTCAACAACGTCCTGATCCAGCGATAACGTTGTCTCGTAGGTGTCCTCACCGACCGGTGCAATGCTCACAACCTTGGCTCCATAAATCACTCCCTCAACCTGAGTTCGGAAGGTATCACTCAGTACTGCCATATCAGCCACTGTTGTCGTCGCATCGAGATATTGACCATACACTTGCTCAGTAAGCCCTCGATATGCATCGAGTTTCGATGCTCGGATCGCAAGCAACCGTTGTTGAGCGCCAACGTCTGATGGTTGCACACTAATGACGGCGTAACCGGTCGCCCGGATCGCACTCCGGCGTTCCACGACGGGAATCGCTTTTGTTTCCACGACTGTCTCAACCTGAGGGGTTGCCGTATGAGCGGCAGGATTTTGCCCTGGCGGCGTCATCGTGATGCTACAACCACCCAGTAGCGCAGTTCCAATTATCACAAGAGTTTTCAGTGATGCTCGCATGTTTGTTCTCCGACCGAATCTTGGCTCTCCCGAATTGTCTTGCAGAATTAATGCCAGACTTAAATTCAGACTCTGCGTTAAATATCGGTCGCTATCGAAAAATATTTACCGACGGATTGAAGTCATCCACGGAAGCACTGAATTGAAAATTGGCATTGCTCTTGCTTTTTAAATCTAGAACGCACCGACCACTGAAATCGATGCAACATAAACCATTGTTTTTTAGGAATTAAATCGTGCAACTTGCGCTGTCAGATTTTCGTCAACGGATTCCTAACGTGGATTTTAAGTCCATGGGCATCCCCGCGCTTGTTCTTCTGATTATTGCAATGCTGATCTTGCCGCTACCGACGGTATTACTTGATATTCTTTTCACACTCAACATCATGATCGCGCTGATTGTGATTATGATCAGTATTCACACTGAGAAACCGCTCGATTTTTCCTCGTTCCCTGCTGTCCTTCTTTTCGCGACGATGCTACGTCTATCCCTCAACGTCGCATCGACGCGGATTGTTTTAGTGAATGGTCACGAAGGGACCGATGCGGCAGGTAAGGTCATTGAGGCCTTCGGTAACTTTGTTATCAGCGGAAATTATTTGGTCGGATTCATCATCTTCGGAATCCTAATGATCATCAATTTTATCGTTGTGACAAAAGGTGCTGGTCGAGTCTCTGAAGTGATTGCACGATTTACGCTTGATGCAATGCCAGGTAAGCAAATGGCAATTGATGCAGACCTCAACAGCGGTGTGATTGATCAGGAAGAAGCAAAAGTACGACGCGCTGAAATCGCCCAAGAATCCGACTTCTTTGGTTCGATGGATGGTGCCAGCAAATTTGTTCGCGGTGACGCGATCGCAGGACTACTGATTCTAATCATTAACATCATCGGAGGGCTGACGATTGGAATCACCCAGTACGACATGTCGTTCACAGATGCGGGAGAGATATATGTCCTACTCACCATCGGTGATGGGTTAGTTGCGCAAATCCCTTCATTAATCCTGTCACTGGCGACAGCAATCATCGTGACTCGCGTCACGACCAATCAGTCGATGACAGAGCAGACAACCACGCAACTCGCTAATCCGACCGCATTGTTTGTCACAGCCGCAATTTTACTCCTTCTTGGCGTGATTCCTGGGATGCCATCAACCGTATTTATCTCGCTTGCCGCTGTTTCAGCTGGAATTGGAATCATCGTCTATCGGCTGAGGGCCAGCGAAACCAACGAGCAAGCTGCCTCGGATGCGTCAACAGCAACAACCAGCCCTATCGAAGAGCAAGATGTGCAGTGGGAAGACGTCAGCCAAGTCGATTTAATCTCCCTTGAGATTGGGTACGGTCTAATACCACTCGTGAACACAGAAACCGGCGGTCAACTGCTTAGCCGTGTCAAAGGGGTACGTAAAAAACTCTCCACAGAACTTGGCTTTTTGATCCAGCCCGTTCGGATTCGTGACAACCTTGATCTTGAACCCAACACATATCATCTGCTGGTCAATGGCGTACTCCGTGGTCGAGGCCAAAGTTACAGCGGGAAAGAACTGGCAATTAATCCTGGTCACATCACGGTCCCAATCGAAGGCATTGCGACCAAAGAGCCTGCGTTCGGTTTAGATGCGGTCTGGATCGAGCCTTCGCAACGCGATCATGCACGGACACTGGGATATACGGTAGTCGATCCTCCAACAGCGATCGCAACGCATCTCAATAGCCTTCTTTATGGCACAGCATCGGAGTTACTCGGTCATGATGAGGTTCAACAAATTCTCGATAAAACAGCCGAGCGATCGCCGAAACTCGTGGAAAATCTTGTTCCAGCGAAGCTGAGTCTCGCGATTATCACTCGCACACTGCAAAACCTATTACGCGATGGCGTGCCGATTCGTGACATGCGGACCATCTTGGAGGTTCTAAACGAAGAAGGTGGAAAAACCCAAGATCCTGATGATCTAACGGCACTTATTCGACCAAAACTTGGCCGGATGATCGTGCAAAGCTTGGTGGATATCTCCGATGACATGCCTGTCATGACACTGGAACCTCAGCTTGAGCAAATGCTGCACAACGCCGTTCAGCAATCGCAACAAAGTAAGACCCTGACAATTGATCCGGAACTTGCTGAAGCACTCTTTAAATCCATGCGTGCTGAAGTCCAAAAAATTGAGGATCAAGGGCAGCCAGCCATTTTGGTTGTGTCACCGATTATCCGTCCGTGGTTGTCTAACCTCGTGCGACCACGGATTCCGGATTTGACGGTTTTGTCTTACACAGAAATCCCCGAAGACCAATCTGTCAATGTGGTGGCCACCATCACCGCGCAGATCGAAGAATCAAGATAAGGAATTAACTGATGGAACTGAAACGTGTTATCGGTAAGGACAGTAAGCATGCAATGGAGCTGGTTCGCCAGGAATTTGGTCCCGACGCGTTGGTAGTTTCAAGCCATAAAGTTAATCGTAAGTTTGAAATGATCGTCGCAGTCGACATCACACCTGATCCAAGCTTGATCGACCAGACAGATGACTTGTTAGTTGAAGTTAAAGCTCAAGGTGAACAGAAACAGACACCACGCTTTTCTGCGGTATTGCATGGGGAACAAAACCAAGAGCCGGCTATGACAAATGATCGCGCACAAGAAATCGTGAATCTGTTCAAAACAGAAATGCAGCTATTGAAAAAAGAGCTGGCACAATTGAGAAGTGCATCAGCATGGCAGCAACACAATACGGGGACTGATAACCGTCTACAGACTCAGGTGAATCAGTATCAACTGCCATCGACCTCTAAGCTTCTGATTCTCGACGCAATCAACGATATCACTTGTCCAAAAGAAGCTGAGAGCCGTATACATGATCTCTTCTCATCATCGTTACTAGTGAGTGATCAGACACCCGAAAACCTCAGCGGAGTCCATGCAATCTTTGGACTCACAGGTGCTGGTAAAACAACGATGATCGGCAAACTTGCAACACAATTTGTCACGACCTCACACAGAGACTCACTGACGGTCATTAGTTTCGCCGATCAAAAACTTGGCGCCTGGAACCAAATTCAACTGATTTGCTCTGCCCTTGGAATCCAATGTTTTCGCTGCGCAGATCGCCAAATGCTTGAAACAATCATTCGAGAATTGCCTGACGATCAATGCATCCTCATCGACACTCCTGGTTTACACATCGATCAAACGTATCAAGATATTCAGTCTGTTGTTCCTGACGCCTTGATGCATTTGCTTGTGAATGCCGAAATCTCTCGCTCGAGCTGTGAAAAGTTGCTGAATCACGAGCTTGGCTGGGACAGTGTCAACATTGCCGAAATGTCACCTCAACCCGACACATGGGTACTGATTGACGCGCTATCCCAACAATCTCAACTGCATCTTTGGGTCAAAACAACCGATGGGGATTTGAATCAACCGGTCGAGTTGATCGATGCTGGTCGGCTTCTTGAGGGCGCAATTCAGCGCTTGAGTTTGACGGATTCTCAAGACCTCAACGAGACCGTCGAAGATCCTGAAAGCGGTCGACAAATAGGGGAAGAGACGACTACACTCGACTACTTGGCCGGACTGCGAGCCGATCCGAATGATCGCAGTCCCAAGTCCGCGCAGAACACACATTAGCCTGAGGCAGATCAAGCCATTATGAGTGCACTAAAGATCATCGGCATTGCAAGCGGCAAAGGGGGAGTCGGAAAAACAACCGTCTCCTCGAATTTAGCCGTTGCCCTCGCTCAAGCAGGGAACCGCGTGATGCTGTTCGATGGTGATCTTGGCCTCGCAAACGTGCAATTGGCTTTAGGAATTCGCCCAGAGTTTAACTTTGGACATGTGATTTCGGGTGAAAAGACATTCAACGAAATCGTCGTCAGAGGACCGTCTGATATCTATGTGGTACCCGGTGCCTCGGGCCTCGGAAAAATGGCAGACTTAACGGAAGCTGAATTACGCGGGATCATCCAGCTCTTTTCAGAATTCAAAGAGCCTTTGGATTACCTGATTGTTGACGTAGCGGCCGGCATCTCTCCCACGGTATTGTCATTTCTCAAAGCCTGCCACCAAACCTTGGTGGTGGTTCGTGACGAACCGAGTTCGATTGCAGATGCCTACGGAATCGTCAAGGTACTGGTGAACGAACAAAAATATACCAACATTGGACTGATACCGAATGGTGTGCCAGATCAACGCTCAGGCCAGCTTTTGCACCATCGCCTGAATGCCGTATGTGTTAAATTCCTAAATCTCCATACAGAATATTTGTATAGCATCCAAAGTGACGATCTTATTTTCGAAGCATCCAAAAAGTATTCACCAGTGATTGTCCATGCACCGGGCGCCATTGCTTCTCAAAACTTTAAGCGATTGGCTAAAGAAATCGCATCACTTGAGATGAATGCAATCAACGGCGGTCTGCAATTTTTTGTTGAGCGATTGGTCTCCACTGAGGCAGCGGTCTGATATGGCTGATCTTGATCTTTACACACAAGTACAAAAACAAGGCCAAGATCCCATCTTAAAGCATGTTGGCTTGGTGAAACGGACTGCTCTGCACTTGAAGGCCCGCATTCCTCAGGTGATGGATGTCGATGAACTCATCCAAGTGGGGATGGTCGGTTTAATTGAAGCTTCCCAAAACTTTGATGTGTCACGGGGTGTGGAATTTGAAATTTTCGCTCGAACACGAATTCGGGGTGCGATTCTCGATGAAGTTCGACGCATCTCAGTATTGCCAAGATCTGCGATCTCGCATATCCGCGACACAAACGAGGCAACCCAAGAATTAGCCACCAGCTTGGGCCGAACGCCCACCCAGGCAGAGTTAGCCGAATTCATGGGTAAAGACGTATCGGAATACCAAAAAGAGCGATCACATGCACACCAAATGATGATGGTCGATTCTGAAGCGGCTGAAGATGAAATGCTCAACGCGCCAGCACAACAAGGTTCTGAGCCTGAGGAAGAGGTCAGTGACTCGATTATGATGTCAATGCTGACTGACAGTATCGCAAAATTGCCTGAACGTGATCAGATCATCATGGCACTGTATTACAATGAAGAAATGAACCTTAAAGAGATCGGAGCTGTTCTTGATATTAGCGAATCGCGTGTCAGTCAGTTACTCTCGGCGAACGTGCAGAAGCTTCGTAAAATGATGGCTTTGGCAACTGACTAGGAAAATACTCGAATGGCTTTATTTGGTCCCAGTGACAAAGAGTTAAAACAAGACGCGCGTAAGGAATACGATAAAGCAGTTGGGTTAAAAGGAGACACCCGTAAGGAGCACGCCTATCGGATGCGAATCGGACTGCGGGCTCGTTCACACATGGATAAGCTATTCGTCGATGGGGCAACAAAAGCGGAAAAATACAACGAAACCGTCATGCTGAATATTTCACAAGGGAAAAAAGCCCCCGCAGCGCCAACAACCAATGAATACATGAAATTGGTTTCCGCCAGCGGCGAGGTCTGGTCGTACCTTCCCGAGGAATATGCCCAGCTCGTTTTCAAATACGGCATGCAGTATCAGAGTGTCGAAATCACAGGTCCAAAAGCGATTGACTGCGTGCAAAAGATTTCGAACGCGGTCGCCATCGAACTGAAACTCGACAAGCCGCTGATCGCCCTCGAATTTCTGAGGGAACAATTGACCGCTGAAGGCGTTGATGTGGACGGAGAAATTGCCGCCTTGGCCGGTGACGGCGATGATGACCTCTAACGAGGGAGCCTGATATGGAGTGGATACTCGGTATTCTGATCATCATCCTCGCGGCAGTGGCAATCTTCGTGATCTACTTAAGCGAGCGCATCACAGTGTTCGAGACATTGCTTGGGATCAACCCCAAGGTCACTGGCGAAAAATTGGCCGAACATGTTAATTTCGGGCCCAATCCGTTCGGAGAGCTTTCCGGGAAAGATCTTTGGCAAGCGATGTGCGGAGAAGAGCTAGAGAATCCAGATATCAGTATTGATCCGGCAGAGCTCGACAAAAAGCGTCCTCGTTATGAGTTTGTTTTATCCAAACATCTTGAGTCCCTACTCGAAGAAGGTCGTTTTGACGCGAGAAATAATGAGCGCTCTGATGCCAAAGCCGTCTTGCGGATCCAGATGCTGCGAGGCTCTGTTGAATCCTACATTCCCTTTGCTGAAGCGTCTCGATTGTACGAGATCGGTCAAGAACTCGAATCCAATCCGGAGAAAAGCGAAAAACTGAAAAGTGAAACAAGTGAAATTGTTGATGAGATTTTTGCCAAGGTCGGCATGGATGTCCCGTCAACATTGATCGATTCAATGCTATCGATGACCTATTCCATTTCAGAAGACGAATCGACTATCGATGATGATTTAGATAATGAGATGGATGACGATAGCACGCTTGAATTACCGGCTCCGGACTCTGAAACAGAGTCCGAAAACACAGATAAAATCAGCTCTTAGTTGACCTGTTCCGGTAGCGGTAAAGGTGCGTCAGGATTTGGATACCGAATAATGACTTGATCGGCTTGCGGTTCAGCTGTCGAGCTTTGTGTCTTAGTTGCATTGGCTTGAGCCTGTAACAACTCGTAATATCTCTCACGCTGTAGTGTCACCAATGCCTCAACATCCTTATTCAGCTCAGATACACTCGCAATCTGCTTGCGTAACGAGCTCATTTGACCGGCAAGCCCTTGCATCGATTTTGCAAGATCTCCTGTAATTTTCTGTTGCGCTTGAATCTGACCTTCAACATCTGACACGCGAGCTGTGAAGACCTCACTCTGCCGTCCAACAGATTCAGCTGTCGTGACAGGAACTTCACTTCTGACGGCTTGGAGTGTTTCTGTCATTCCATTCACACGCTCCGTCAATTGATACACGCTGTCACGAAACGTTTCCTGAGTCAGTCGTAACTGATCAAGCGAATCAGTCACAGCGGTGAACTCCCCGAACGCCACATTCATTTCGACAACCCGTTTACCGACAGCCATCACCATCGATTCGAGCTCGCTTGTTCGCTGTGCAAGCTGCGCAGCCATAAAGCCGAACACCGCAACCGAAATAAATAACATCGCTCCACCAACGGATAGCACGATCGTGGAAATTCGCGAACTGCGATCAGCTGTTTGGGTCAAACGACCTGCAGACTTCACAAGATTAGTGGTCGACGTACTGGCTGCTGCCGATGCGCGTGTTGCGGCCTCAGTTGCATCCAGTACCGAACCGATGAGCGTTTCCATCGATTCGACCGCTTGTGAAACTGACTTCTCACCCGCCTCATGAATTTTCTCGATTCGGGTTTTCACGAGCTCATCAGCTAAGCGTATTGAATCCGATAGTGTTGCATCGAGCGTTGGCTGTTGGCCGGCTGATTCTCCGACTGCGACATCAGATGCTTCAGCCATCGTAGCGAGGGCTTCGGCAGCCTCCGGATCCACCTCAAAATCACCGTCAACGTCAAAAGTCTCATCAACTTCGAACACATCATCCAAAGAATCATCGTCAATGGAGTCATCATCAGCTGCGGGATTCTCAACCTTTTTGTCTTCTGGATCTTCGCCACTCATTGTATTGCCTCCTAATCCTCTTCCGAATCATCATCTGAATCGGTTAAATCAACTTCGCCGCATAACACGGCGACTTGTTCTGACAGACCGTCAATCATTGTTTGCATTTTTTCAACAGCAGACTCAGCGTCTTGAATACGAATCTGGAGATCGCGACTCAGTGATCCTGGCTTCCAGGGTTTGAGACTCCAACTCACAGGAGTCAACTCAGCCACCGCCTGAAGTTCGGCTTTCAAGTCTTTCGAAGTGCGTTGTCTCTGACCACTGAGATGCGCAGTTCCGAGTGTTGCATCATCGGTTACGCGGACTAAACGATCGTTATACTGGTCGACTCCAACACTGGGACCCCGCGTACGCGATGATTGATGCTTGGATGAGGGCCCGTTACCGACGACTGCAGTCTCGGATTGACCACCGTTGTCCTGACGGAATAACTCATCACCACTCATCATTCATCCCCGATTAACGCAATTCTTTGCAAAGATCTTGCTGTTCTCACCCAGTAATCGGCTGTTTGGTCCATTCCTTGAATATAATCCCTGACCTCAGTCCGCGTTTCGAATGGCCCACTCACCACAGCAAATCGCCGCGCATTATTGATCGAAACAGGAACCACAATTGCGCGATCTAGACCGTTCTGCGTACTCACCCATTCTTCAGCGCGTGCAGCTGACGCAAGCACAATGTGCTGAACGAACTGACTGGTGGGATTCGCATTCGCAACGCGCGCGATCAGAGGATTCTCAATCGCGTCATTACTCGAGGGTTGGGGTGCCTCTTGATCTTCACTCGATTCAGCCGTAACCGAAGGATCCGAGGTCACTTGATCGGCGACTGGTTCAGCCAATGCGACCTGCTCCTCCGAACTTGGCGACTGGTCTCCATCAGCGTTCGCAACTTGAGTGGATTCCTGATTGGTTGCAAGAGGATCAGTACTCTGAGCGCTTTCTGGGAGGCTGGCAGGAGGGTCGCTGGCTGGCGCTTCTTCCTGCACATCGGCAGCCATCTCTGCTGCGGCAATTTCTGTCGCGACATTGAGCCTTTCATTGACTTGAGGCTCTGTTGTTTCGGGCTGCTTGATCTCAATGGTCTCTTCAGACAACGGCTGGGTATTTGTTTCCACTGGGATTGTGGCAGACTCGGTGTCATAGGCAGCGTCGACGACGCTGCGTTCCTTTTCGTGTCGATCAAAGAATGGTACATCCACACCAATCAATACAAGCGCACGGTTCAGCTGCCGACCCACATCTGGATAAATTGTCGCTGCACCGACAACTCCAATAATGCAAAAGACCAATAACATTAGCACCAAGCGAAAACGGCCCTTTGATCGAGGAGGATCCTCATCCTCTTCAAACAATGCCTTCATGTCCTCAGCTTCACGCTCCCCTGCCTCAGTACCAGATTCGAGGGCACGATTCGCATCCAACTGGAGCGATGGCTGCCCATCGTCAAAATCAAGACTGGGTTCCAACTGATCTGCCACAGATTGATTAATCCGGGTGAGTACACGTTCAACCTGAAACTCGAGCCCAATTTGCATTGATTCTTTGCGTAATTTCATTTGCTCATCGGGTGATGGCGGTACTACATCCCATCGGACCAAGCGGGACCCAAGACGCTCGAGTATCCGCTCCATCTCTTTTGGGATCTGATCTGCCAAGAACACCAACCGCACATTGAGGCTCGGAAAATCAGAAATGAGACGCATCAGCAGTGAAAGGTTTTCCCCATCGATTGCATGTAAATCGTTGACCACGATGACACGACCTGGCATCGGAGCCTTGTCATCTCTCGCCTCCTCGACAGAGACGTCACTCAACATCGAGTTAAATCGGGCAATCAGAGCGTCTGTACTGACTGGCATGAACGTCTCGACAGCGAGACCTGAACGCATCTTCAGCCGGTTGAGGAACAGTTTGCCATAGTGATCGACAGGCCCATTCAATTGACTCGTCATGAGGAGATGAAGGCCGTCGTTAACGACGGTCTCAAACAACCGATTCATCCGACTGTTGTCACTTTCTCGAAAGAAAATCTCTCCGGCTTCCCCGAATAATAAATTTGTCGGTATGTCTTGAGATTCTTGCATCACACTCCCTCTCAGTCGCTTAGATTACCATCAGTATCGAAGCGATATTGTTCCGGGATCTCCGGATTCGGTACCTGACCTGTTCGACCATCGCGACGCAAACTCGCGAGACTGAAGACATAGGCAATCACCTGAGCCACCGCGTAATACAGATCCTCTGGAATCGCTTGATCAAGATCGGTGGTGAAATACAGTGCACGGGCCAAAGGTGGGATCTCAACTTGGACAACTCCATGCTCTTTTGCCTCATTTCGTATCCGCAGTGCAACGTGATCAAGCCCTTTTGCAACCACAATTGGCGCGCCATCTGATTCTGGATCATAAACCAAAGCGACAGCGAAATGTTCTGGGTTTGTAATCACAACATCGGCTTCTTTGACAGCATCCATCATGCGTAATTCAGCCATTTCTCGCTGCTTCCGACGGATCTGTGCTTTCACTTCTGGTCGACCTTCAACATCTTTGAACTCGTCCTTGACCTCTTGTTTGGTCATTCGCATACGCTTGGTGAATTCGAAGCTTTGGAACGGTACATCGATCATTGCAATGAACACCAATGTAACGGTCACTAGAACTGAGGTCAGTCCTACCATATGCCCGGCCGCTTCCATTGCCGGCTCAAAATTCATCGCGGACAAAACAATCAGCTCATCAGAAAAGTCGTAAACCATATAGGCAAGCACGGCTGCCACTAACGAAAATTTCAAAATGGATTTGACTAATTCGACTAAAGAGCGCAAACCAAACATCCGCTTCAATCCATTCAACGGGTTCATCTTGCTCGCTTTCGGGGCTGCTGCCTTCCAAGACCAATTCAAGCCACCCATTGCCGATGAAGACAGAATTGCGATCACAAAAGTCAGGAGAAGCAATGGAATAATCAGTAAAAACCCATCTCGACCAATATCCCGAAAATGCATCAATCCAACATAAGGAGAGAAAATATCGCGACGCTCGATGACAAAACCCGACGCAAATAACTGCGACAGGTGACCAATTAACCACCCACCTGATAAATACAGAAAGGCCATCGAACTAATCATAACAGCCGCAATCCCAAGTTCTTGCGATCGCGGAACTTGCCCGTCCTCACGGGCTTTTTGTAACCGCCGGGCGGTGGGCTCTTCGGTTTTCTGATCGTCGTCTGGAGTATCTTCAGCCATTACAGCACCCCTGGCACCATGACAAAGCTCTTCACTTGGTCAACGCCTTCCATCCATAACCATTGCATTCGAGAGCCGATACCAGCCAACGATAGGATCAAAACGGCGTAACCGGTCATGAAAAACACGGGAAAACCAACTGCAAAAATATTGAGGCTCGGTGCCGCTCGGGTGATCACGCCAACTCCGATATTTACGAGTAGTAGTGCGACCATGATTGGCAAGGCAAGTAAAACGCCGCCAACAAATATCATTGCGCTCCATTCAATCAATATTCCATAGGTACTTTGACCAATGAATGCCAGACCGACAGGATACGTCTCAAAACTGCGCAGTAAGATACCGATGAGCAACATATGACCACCCACACCTAAGAATATCAGTGTCGCCAAGATCACCATAAATTGAGAGACCAAAGGCACGTTTCCCATGCTCGGATCAACCATGGTTGCCATTGCGAGTCCCATTGAGTTGGAGATCGCCTGACCAGCGAGAACGACAGCTGCTGTCACAATTTGGAGGAAAAATCCCATCACTAAACCGATGAGTATTTGATTGAAAATCTCACGCAGTCCTTCGGCTGAAATAGGATCAATGACAGGCCAATCCACCAAGGGATAAACCAAGATCGTCAATAATAATGTGAGAAAAACCCGAATTCTGACCGTCACCGCATCAATCGATAAAATCGGAACAGCAACCAACATTGCGCCGATCCGAAGAAACGGCCACAAAGCCGTATAAAACCGTTCAATCAAATCAGCGACAAAAAGTTCCAAATCAGACTCCTACATGAAAAACGTAGGGATTCGCTCGAAGATACGACGAGTGAAATCGACAAGAACAGAAATTTGCCATGACCCCAGTACTATCATCACAATCACCAGTGCTGCAATTTTCGGGATAAAAGAGAGGGTCATTTCATTAATCGAGGTTGCAGCCTGCACAATACCGATGAGTAGACCAACTGCTAAAGCAACGCCCAGCATCGGCGAAGCAATCATCACTGCGACCAATAAAGATTCTCGACCCAAGTCAACAACCATTGCTGTATCCATATTGACCTCCTAAGGCATCGCGAAGCTTGATGCGAGAGAACCCATAATCAGAGTCCAACCATCGACCAAGACAAATAACATCAACTTAAATGGCATCGAGATCATCATCGGCGACAACATCATCATACCCATCGACATCAAAACACTCGCCACAATCAAATCGAGCACGACAAAAGGGATATAAATCATAAAACCAATCACAAAAGCGCTTTTCAGCTCAGAAGTAATGAACGCTGGTGCGAGTATCGAAAAAGGAACATCTTCTGGGCTCGCAATCGGACCATTACCGGCAATCTCAGTAAACATTGCGATATCTTCCTGGCGGGTTTGATTCAGCATAAACCCACGAATTGGAGACTCTGCTGCTGCAATTGCTGCTTCAATCGATATCTCTTCATTCAGATATGGAAAGATGGCAGTGTCATAGACAGCTGTTAACACAGGTTCCATCACGAAGAGGGTGAGAAACAAAGCAATTCCCAGCAAAACACGGTTCGGTGGCGTCTGCATGGTGCCAAGCGCCTGTCTCAACAAGGACAACACGATAATAATTCGGATAAATGACGTCATACCAAGCAGTAATGCCGGCAACAGTGAAAGTAGCGTCATTAATGCAAGAAGCTGCAGTGTGAGACTGTATTGTGTCGCCCCTTCTTGCTCGATGACTGTCATGATCGGCAAGGCTTCGGCTAGCGCCGAACTTGAAAAGATTAACGAAGCCGCGAGAACATAAAGACTCCGGCCAATGACTCGGAGAGATCGAAACCACCGACAAAAGTTCTTGTGACGACAAATTGACATCAAATTAATTCCCTAATTTCAATTACTTAGATCCATTTTGATCGAGAATCAAAGCACTGATATTAGGAACTGCAAATAGAATGCCAGACAGCACTGACGCTGCCGTCTTGGTATCGCGTAATAAAAGGGATTTTATTCCGAAGCTGGATCCACCGCTTTCAGAGTTTCCGCAAATGAAGGGGCTGGTGGCGTTGCATCAGACGTCCATTGTCCGAGGTGCGCGAAACCTTGAGGTGACAAACCAACAAGTATTCTCTGATTGTCGCAGTGAATCAGAACGATACGCTGTCGTGGTCCCATCACATGCGACTCAACAACTTGAATGGCTGCGTCACCATGCTTTTTCGGGAACTGCATTTGCCCGTATCGCTTGAAACCCCATAACGTCACGAGGATCAACCCGATGACCAAGCCAAAACTGGCGGCAAATGATGCCCAGTCAACGTATTCCACTTAATAATCCATCATAAGTTTTTGATTCGGTCCGCCGCAGAGACAACTTTGGTCAACCTGACACCGTATCGATCATTCACCAAAACCACCTCACCTTGTGCAACGACTGTGTCGTTCACAACAATATCCAGTGGCTCTCCTGCCAAGCGATCCAATTCGACGACACTGCCTTGCGTCAGACGCATCAAATCACGAATTTTTAGAGAGGCTCGTCCTACCTCGATCGCAAGCGTAATCGGAATATTCTGGATCACCTCGCGATTCATTGATGGCTTGGCTTCGGAACCCTCCTGACTTTTTTCCTCAGTGGCTTCAGCTTCGACTGTACCTTCTGTGTTTTCTTCGGTTTCAAATTCGCTCACTGTCATTCTCCTGTCATTAGCTGATTATTCGTTCGAATCATCAGGTTTAATTGGGTTTTCAATCCGCACCCCGACCTGAGTGCCGTGCGTACCCACAGCGACCTCATAGACGGGGATTTCATTAATCAATAGCCGCGCAAAGTCAGGTTTCTTGAAGAACAATACTTGACCTTCTTCAAGCTGTTCAAATGCGCTCACTGGAATCTTTACCTTGGCTAACTCGACTTTGGCCCCTAACGATGCGTCACCGGCAGCGAGTTCCATATTGTGGATCCAGGTACGATCTTTCTCATCATCACTTTCCCCGGTGCGAAGCCGGCTCTTCAACATCTCCCGATACGGTTTAACCGCCGCATATGGATACACAATGTCAATGAATCCATTCACGTTTTGTCCAATTTCGATTTCGCATCGGGTCAATATGACCAATTCGTTTTCATCAACAATTTGCGCGAACTGTGGGTTAATTTCTGACCCGACAGCCTCAATCTCCATCGGTAACAAGGGTGACCACGCCTCCTGCAGAGACATAAATAACTGATCCAACATCAACTTAATGATCCGGCTTTCAGTCGGAGTGAATAATCGTCCTGGTGGTAGCGTTCCGATACCACGACCAAACCCACCAAAAAAGTTATCCAAGGCAGAAAAAATGATATTCGGTTCAATCAGTACCATCGATGAACCACGCAGCGGGTTTGCCCGGATCGTTGTGACCGACAATGGCGGTTTCAAATCCGGCAAATACTCACCAAACTTCACGATCTTCGCTTTGGTCAAATTCACTCGAGGGCTGGTCCGTAACACCTCAAGTAACCCAAGGCGAAACATTCGGACAAAGCGCTCATTGACCATATCAATGGCCGAGAGATTAATACCAAGTGTCGAGTCTTCGGCAGTGAGATCGTGCTTCACCACATTCGCGTGCACGTTAAGACCCGTGTCGACCTCAATCTCTCCTGAGCGCACGCCCGCATTTAACGCGTCGAGCTCTTCAGATGTCAGTGTTGTTTCAGCCACAGGATCGTCTCCTACTGAACGATGAATTCGACGAAATACACTTTCTCGATTCCACCGAAGTCTTCCGCTTCTTCCAAGGTTGCATTCATCGCGATACGAATATTTTCGGCAAGGTTGGTTCTGAAATCTGGACTGACCAGATCGTTTTCTGTCACCTGCCGCATGATGTCCAGCACTTCAGAGCGCACCGCGAACACATGCTTTTCAATATTGGCGATCACCTGCTCATCATAGTGCGTCATGATCGCGAGCTTGATTTGCATGACTTTCCGCGAGTCAGCTACGTTTGCCAGAAATTCCCGGTCAAGCTCGTAGTAAACAGTCTCGAATTTCTCCACTGCTGGCGCTTCCAATTGAATCTTCGCCGGTTGCTGAGCGGCTTCTTCAGCCGCTTGCGCAGCTTCTGATTCCAACGCCGAAATCTGCTGCTCCGCAGCCTCTTCAGCTCCAGGATCAAAAAATCCAGTGAAGTACAATGTCAGACCAATCGTCAGCATCA
Source organism: gamma proteobacterium HIMB30 (assembly GCA_000227525.2). Classification (GTDB taxonomy): domain Bacteria; phylum Pseudomonadota; class Gammaproteobacteria; order Pseudomonadales; family Litorivicinaceae; genus HIMB30. The sequence goes on along the minus strand of AGIG01000028.1, from coordinate 613,691 downwards.
CAACAAAGACGATACCAACGACAAGCAGTACGATCTTAATCAGACCGCCTTTCTTACCTTCTTCCTGACCATCAACTTGTTCGTCTGCCATCTTTAATCCTCTTTACACTCGTATGTCCAATCGTCCGGGATCGATCCCCGTCACATCATTTGTCTCTGTTGGCTCGCCAGACTCTTCTGTCGATGCCCCGTCGTTTGTCAACTGAGCAGTTTCATTGGTCTGCTCGTCGCTTGTTGACTGATTCATCCCTGAATCTTGCGATAATCCTGAGTAAGCAACATTGATGCCACCTTCTTCAAACCACTGTTTCAAACGAGGCATGGATTCCATCAGTAAGTCGCGGGTCACACCCTGACTGGCTCGGAACGTGGCCTCAAGCCCACGCTCTGTCATTTCCATATCCACTTTAATACTGCCAAGCTCAGCCGGATGCAAGGTCAAGTCAATACTCCACCGACCTTGACTCATCTGTGCTGTCACTTGCTTTGCAACAAAGACCCCCAAGCGATCAGTCAATTGCTGAATCGTTTCTGCGCGTCGCAAATGATCAGCAAGAAACGAACGGAAATCCTTCAATTCGGATTGAGTCATCGCAGTCTCGGTAGGTGCGCGAGCCGATGCGGCAAATAGTGAGCCAGGATCTCGTTGATTTTGAGAGGATGACTCGGAATCACCACTCGAACGACTCAAATTGATTGATTCGAATACATCATAGACTGGCTCAGTGACAGCCTCCTGTTGGCTCGCGGTGTGTGTCAGTTGCTGAATCGCGGCCTGACTGGCGACGATCTCCACAACATGCGATGGCTGTGTCTGACCCAGCTGCGTCTTCAGTTGTATCTCGAGAAGCTCTTTAAGCACCAGTGCGGGTGTGTTGACCTGCTCAGCGTCTGACGTTTCAATCACCGCATCACCAAGGAGACTTTCCGCTTTGACTTTTGTCTGTAGCCAATCATCCGTCGTGACAATCCCCATCTCTATTTTTGGCTCAACGACTCGGATGCCGTCAGCATTCGACAATACCTCGAGTATTTCTGAACGCGACAATCCCTGCTCGTTCATAAACTCCAGTAGCGATTCTTCGGAGACTTGGTTCTTACCAGTGACCAGTTGAATATCTCCCGTGATTGGAATCGCAATTGACTCCGTGACCTCTTGAAGTAGGTCACTTGGGTCCAAGTTTTGCTGATTTTCGGCCATTGCAGACCCGTCCTCCGGCAACAATTTGCCGATATTGTTCGTCTCAGGAGAGATTTTGTTGATTACACTCGCAAATCCTGACGTGTCTTTTTCTGCTACCAAAAGCTCCGATTGTCCTTTCGTCTCAGAATTTTCAGCATTGACAGAGGTTTGCAGACTGATATTTGTTGGAAGATTTAATCCCGCAGGCATGCGCTGTGATCCTCACCCTATCTCAAGTACTAGGGAGAGGAGCAAAGTTTGAGCCAACTTTAGTTTTGCTGATTAAACCGTTGGATGGAGTACTCGTCCAACACGCGTGCTTCGTCTCTCAGTACCTCGGCTCGCGCCCGGTCGATTTGCTGGTCCAAGAGTAATTGATACTTCTGGCGCTCTCGCTCGATGAGCCCCAATTTTGCCCGAGCCTGACTAATCTGCATCGCCAGCTGATAGATTTGCCCATCAATTTGCTGAAGGGCAGTTCGCATCTGCGCAATTGATACCCGATACAACTGGGTGTCTGTCAGCGAGCGTGACTGATCTTGTACCGATTCAAGCTGTTCTTCGTACTGCATCAATATCGAGCGGGTTTTCAACCGTAGCTCAGTGTATTCAGCGTGACGACTGAGTAATTGACCTAACTTTTTACCTTCACGATCACGTGCAGCTTGCTCTCGCTGGACCATCACCTGCCAGTTCGCCATTACACAATTCCTGAAAGCAACTGTTCAGTTTGCTGGACGGTGAAACGCTCTGTGGACCCCTGCGTCATAAATGCCTCAAGGGCAGCCCGTTTTTGAATGGCCTCATCAATTTCTGGATTGGAGCCTTGTTCGTAAGCACCAATTTGAATGAGATCCTTATTTTGCTGATAGAGCGTCCACAAGCGTCTGAATCGATTCGCACGCTTCAGCCAGTCCGTCGAGACAATCTGATCGGCAACCCGACTCACGGAACCTTCAAGATCAATCGCCGGATACATCGCTGCATCAGCCAATCGACGCGACAGCATGACTTGTCCATCTAAAGACGCTCGCGCAATATCAACAATTGGATCAGAACGGTCATCACCTTCAGCGAGTACCGTATAAATTGCTGTAATCGAGCCGTGACCGTGGCGACCCACACCTGCCCGCTCAATCAGCCGAGGAATCAGTGCGAACACTGAAGGCGGATATCCTTTGGATGTTGGCGGCTCACCCACCGCTAAACCAATCTCGCGTTGTGCGTGCGCAACCCGTGTAATCGAATCCACCAGTAACAACACATTTTTTCCCTGATCCCGCCAGTATTCAGCGATCAGATGCGCCAGCAAAGTGGCTCGTAATCGTAAAACCGGAGACTCATTGGCTGGGGACGCGATGACGATCGACTTTTCCAATCCCTGTCGCCCCAAACTATTGGAGATGAATTCTTTGACTTCCCGACCCCGTTCACCGATCAATCCAATCACGACGACGTCGGCTTCGGTGTATTTCGACATCATGCCTAACAGCACGCTTTTTCCGACACCAGATCCCGCCATCAAACCAACCCGCTGCCCACGGCCCAGTGTCAACAAGCCATTGATCGTTTTAATCCCAACATCTAAGGCTTCGGTAATCTCGCCCCTTTCCATCGGATTAATGATCAGACCTTGAAGTCCAAGCGTACGATTGGCCAGTGGCATTGGCTTACCATCGAGTGGGCGACCCAGCCCATCAAGGACACGGCCCAGTTGAGCATCCCCGAGCTCTGCTTTTGCAGTCGTACTAAGGAGTCTGACGTGAGATCCAGGATGGACACCTACCGGCTCGGAAAATGGCATCAAATAGAGTGTTTCATTATCGAATCCGATGACTTCAGCATGAAAGTCACCGTGTCCTTCGCTGGCTATACTGCACAATGAACCTACAGGCGCGATTAACCCTTTCGCTTCAAGTGTCATACCAACCACACGGACAACTGTACCGACTCGCTGAGGTGGTGCGATTTTGAGATTCGACATTAACGAATCGGCAAAGGATTCAAAGTCCAATGACGTATTCATTGTTCTGAGTGATCCGTATCGTCAATTTCAGTGTCGTTTTCGCCGATTTGATCCTCACTCAGATCATCTGAAGCTGGCGAAACGTCAATATCGCTGGAGTCTGCGACTGAGTCCGCATCAAGATCTGCTTGTGTCTCTGTTGAATCGTCCAACACCTGATCTTCTGGTTCATTAGCAAACACCAGATCATCCACTTGTGATTCGATCTCTGGCGATTCGAGCTCATCGTCACTCGGGTTCTCGGCAAGCTCGCTCGGATCAGGCACTACTACCTCGATAGCGTCCGCAGGCATTGAATCCTCAGCAGAAATGGAATCGTTGTCCTCATCGAGTAATAGATCATCATCACCGGTCGAGCGTCCAAAGATGTATTGCGCAATTTCCTCTAATCGGTGTGACAGCAAGTCATCAATGACCGAGTGATCCATTTGTAACGACACGTCGCCGCGCGCGAGTCGGTCATCTGCCACCAAAGAGACACCCGTTGGCTCACCATCAAACCCGTTTAAAAACATCTCCAAATCTGCCGGATGCATCTTCAACACTGGCTCTTGTTTCGACGCGCGCTCCTCGATCGCATCAAGACACCCTTGCACAAGACGGGTAATCGCGACCGGACCAACCGTCAATTCACCTCGAACCAGCTGCTCGGCAATATGTACTGATAGCCGAGATACCGGCTCAAAGAACTCGGATACGCGTGTCGAGGCCGTTCGGATTTTCTGTGTCAGCTCACGGTACTGCTCGATTGTTTTATCAACTTTCGCTTCTGCCTCGGCTTTCGTTTGCTCTCGAATTTGCTGGCACTCCGTTTCATGATCGCTCTTCAACGATGCGATACTTGCTTCGAGCTCACTGATTTTTTGAGAATATTCATCAATCAGTTCGGCTCGCGCATTGGCAACAGCCTCTTCAATCCGATTGCCGACCTCTTCCTCTGAAACCCCAGTCACCAGACTTTCAACGTCAGCGACTTCTGCCCATTCAGACGGTTCGTCATCCGTTTGCATGGACTCATCGGATGCATCACCCTCAGTTTCTCGAGTGTCGGAACCACCCTCACCCTCGGTATCATTTGGATTCTCGGTGTCAGTCGTCTCCTCTGAGACTCCACCAATTCCATCGACAGGTTCAAAACCGTCAACGAACATCGGCTTAAAGTGAATATCTGTATCAATGACCTTCCATGGCGGATCTTCAAACGAACGCTGACTGGGGCGATTTAAAACATCATCGCCGGCAAATCCAATCGAGGCATCTTCACCATATGCCACATAAGCAACTTTAGACGAAGCCATCGCCGCCACCGCCAGCTAGTACCAGTTCCCCCGCATCCGATAGCTTTCGTGCCGTCCGCATGATCGTTTTTTGCGCTTCCTCCACATCGGTAATTCGCATCGGGCCCTTTGCCTCCATATCGTCAATGAACATGACACGTGCACGCGACGACATGTTGTCGAAAAACTTCTCCTTCACCGGATCACTGGCACCTTTCAACGCCGTCATCAATAGATCTTGATCGACATTGCGCATAATGACCTGAATCGCCTTGTTATCGACATCCAAAAGATTATCGAAGGTAAACATCTGATCCTGGATTTGCAGTGCCATTTCCTCATCAAGGCCCATCAAACCGGCCATGACCTGGGTTTCCATATCGACTTTTGCGAAGTTCATGATCTTAGCGGCAGCCTGAACACCACCCACGTTTGAAGAACGCGCCGAAGAATTATTACTGAACTGCTTCTTCATGATTGCTTCGAGTTCTTGCATCGCTGCTGGTTGCACAGTTTCCAGTGCACCAACCCGCTGAACAATTTCAGGTCGTACATCCGATGGAAGATAAGACAAAACGTCTGCGGCAACCGCATGTTCGAGAACAGATAAGATGATTGCGATCACCTGAGGATGCTCATTCGAGACCATGTCAGCAATCGCCCGGGCATCCATCCAACGCAGAATTTCAAGGCCTTTAGAGCTTTGACCTGGAAGGATCCGCCCCATGACTGAAGCCGCTTTATCTTCGCCCAGCGCTTTGTTCAGGACCGACTCAACATAGTCGGTCGCACCAAGACCTAAGCTACTCTGTCCTTTTAGGGTCGAGACAAACTCATCAAGCACGTAGTTAATGGCTTCTTGTGACAAGTCAGCAGCACCGACCATGGCGGCTCCCAGTCGCTGAACTTCGGCCGGATTCATATACTTCAGGATATTGGCAGCCTCTTCCTCTCCGAGGAGCAATAACAAGACCGCAGCACGATCCGCTTGTGTAAGGCCTTCGATCTCCTCACGGAGAACTTCCGGTAGATTTGATATATCAGGTGCCTCAGCCATCTCCAGCTCCTATCGTTGCCTCACCATACCTTTGAGCACGTTCGCTACACGTCCAGAATCTTCCTGCACGAGCATTCGAATCAAAGCGACCTTGTCCTCATAGGTGTTTGCAGTATCCAGCAAATCTGCTGAGATTGCTGATTTCTTCGGCTTCAATTTCGCACGAATTTCCTCAAGGCTCTCACCTTCACCAATCTCAATCTCTTCCTCTGGTACGACGACCTCTCCATTCGCGTCAACAGGCTCACCATTTTCATTGACACCCACCGCACCGGCTGGAAGTGGTGTTCCATCTGGACCCAGCACCGGTTGTGCCGCCAACTGCTCGGCTGCAGCCGCTTGTGCCGCTGCTTCAGCAGCTTTGCGCTCATGCGGTAACGGAATACCCATCAGCTTGTACGCGACCGGACGAATCAAGATGAATGCAATCATTAAGAACACGGTCATCGCGAAGACGCCTTTGATCATATTCAGTAACAGAACGTTTTCATACCAAGGCATAAGGTCCTCCAAAGCTGCAGGTGGATCAAAGGGCGTCGCCACGACTGTCACCTGATCGCCACGCTCGGCATCGAAATTCACAACACCGCGCACCAAATTATTCACACGTGTCAATTCATTCTCTGAAATCTCTGGCAATGCTGGACCTTCAAAATCCTCAGGTGCAACACCTTCTGGTGGTTGCGGATATTCTCCAGGCGCAAACCGATTCACGGCAACCGCAACTGACACTTTAAGAACCTGGCCATTTGCGTCTTTCACGGTCCGTACAATACGGTCTAACTCGTAATTTCTTGTAGTTCGAGAACTTACTGTCTCGCCCATATTTGAAAAAGATTCTGCCGTTGCACGTCCATCCAAATTGAATTCAGACTCTGCTGGAGGCTGATTGGTTGTTGCCCCAGGCACACCCTCGGCATCTGCGGTCGCTGTTCGATCCAGTGACAGGACTTCTGACCGGGTTCTTTCACCTTTTTCGTTCGGATCATAGGTCTCGAAAGTACTTTCAACTTCGGTGAAGTCCAATTCAACATCCACCTGAGCGCGGACATTGTTTTCGCCATAAATTGGACCCAATAGCTCATAGATCCGGTTGCGATAGGTCGTCTCAAAACGTTGCTTATGAGCCAATTGAGCACTGGTCAGGCCCAATGGGCTCTCACGTGTCTCATCACTTAAGAGGTTACCCAATGAGTCAACCACAACCACATCCGTCGGATTCAAATAAGGGATGCTTGCTGCCACCAGATTAATAATTGCATTCACCTGCTCTCGATCGATATGACGGCCTGCGAACCGCGTCACCACGACGGATGCTTTAGGAGGTGTTCGGTCGCGAACAAAAACTGACTGCTTAGGTAGCGCAAGGTGGACTCTTGCATGCTTAATGCTCGAGATCCGAATAATTGATTTTGCGAGCTCTTGCTCAACGGCAGCTGCATAGTTGGCTTGTTCCATGAACTGCGAGGTGGTGATTGAAGCAGAGCTTGATAAGGCCTCAAACCCCGAGGCGGTTCCTTCCGATGGCAGTCCCTTAGAAGCCAAGAAAATCCGTGCTTCGTGATAGGAGCTCGCGTCAACTTCCAACTGACCCGTGGATCGGTTCACTCGTGGCGAAAAACCCCCTTCTTTGAGTGTTTCCGAGGCGACCTGCCGATCGGCATCTGTCATTCCTGGGAAAATCGGACGGTAGACAGGATCCTGCATCGCCATATAGCTTGCAACCAGGAAGACCAACAACACCGCGATCATGATCGCGGGGGTTGCCTTTTTCACCGCAGGTTGAGCGAGAATCTCGTTCAGGTTGGGTAACGATGCGCCTTTGGCGAGCCCAAGCGGACCAGCCTGCCCTGACGGCCCGGTAGTCGACAGGCTCGTCTCAGCGCTTCGCTCAGCTGCCTGCATTTCCTGCATCTCTGTAGTCGATGTTGCCATATCTCTAATCTACCCTGTCTATACCGGCATATTCATAATGTCTTCATACGCTTTCAGAACCTTATTACGCACTTGAAGCGTGGCTTCGAACGCTAATGAGGATTTCTGCATACTTAAGACAACGTCAGTCAGCGGGATATCGTCCCCACGTTCAAAAGCGGCTCGCATCTCTGCCGATTCCATTTGTGCCTCATTGACTGAATTCACAAGCGCCCGAACTGCTTCGTTGAACTGAGGCTTATTGACCTCGGTCGGCGGAATTGCAGTTTCTGGTTGATGTGTTTGCTCAACACGCGTCTGATAAGCCTTAATCTGATCCATGATCATCTGCGCACTGCCACTCGCTGTTGGGTCAATCATCGATCAATCTCCTAGGCACAATGCGACATGCCAAGACGCGATTCACGCAACTTAGCCATTTTGTAACGGAGAGTGCGCGGACTGATTCCGAGCTTTCGTGCAGCCTCTTCACGGGTGCGTGTCGAATTGATTGCATCCATGATGACGTCGTATTCGCTCTCACGAACTGCAGACTGCAGATCACGATGGCGCGGCGGTGTCGGCGCCGACGGTAGCGGCTGACCGAGACGTGCCGAATAATAATCTTGCCCTAGCATGTGATGACCAAATTCCTGCTCTTCACGCACTACAGGTTCATCAAAGAACAGATGTTGCGTATCAATCCGTCCGTAATTAGCGAAAACCACAGCACGCTGAATCACGTTATCTAGCTCACGAACGTTACCAGGCCAGCTGTATCGATAGAGTTCCCGCAGGGCTGATTCTGTAAACTCTGGATGATCAAGGCCATGCCGAGTCGCGAGCGTATTGGCGAGAGGTAAGATGTCACCTTTGCGCTCAGCGAGATTTGGAATCTGTAACTTAAAGGCACTGATTCGGTAATACAGATCTTCCCGAAATGTCTTCTCAGCAATCCCTTCTTTCAAATCTTTGTTGGTCGCCGCAATTAAACGAAAATCCAATGGAATGGTGTCGCGGCCACCAAGCCTGACCACTTCTTTCTCTTGCAATACGCGAAGTAATTTGCTTTGCAGTTGAATTGGCATTTCTCCAATCTCATCGAGAAACACAGTCCCCGATTTTGCCTGCTCAAAAATGCCTTGAAGCTCACGTGTCGCGCCGGTAAATGCACCTTTTTCATGGCCAAACAACATGTCCTCGACTAAGTGCTCAGGCATCGCGGCACAATTCAACGCAACAAACGGCGCATTGGCGCGGTCTGACAACGCATGCAATGTTCGCGCAACGATTTCTTTTCCTGTACCCGTCTGGCCTTGAAGCAGCACAGCAGCTTTTGTTGTTGCAAGTCGCTCGACAAGAGCCAGCAGATGCTGGGACTTTGGATCGACAAACACATACTGTGCTTCTGACGTCGGTTGATCCTCTTCTGTCGACTCGGCAGATCTCTCGAGATACTGCGCAAATAGTTCATTCCAAGAAATCGTATCGATCGTTGAGACACAAAACACCGACACACCAGGGATCCGTTCGAGTGTTTTCACAGACTGTTGGTCGCTTGTATCGGTTAAGACAATGAATTGAATCGCATCGTCAAACAATTTCATCGACTCAATGATTGACTGGATCGATCCACCCTTTGGCAAATGAACAACAACCATTCCAAATTCAGATGCTTGAGATTCAAGGTTGCCAGGAGTCGACGTCACCACCGCCTCATAGCCAAGTTCGATCGCGCGTTTCTCAATAAGACTCGTGGTGGGCCAACTCGGATCAGCGATGCCCAATAAACGATTCGTATTGCTTTGTGTCATTGTCAGTTACCTGCTCACATTGGAATACGCTCGACTCAGCAAGCATCATGCCAATGGCGGCAACCATTTGTCACATGGGAGTTTCAGAGCCGGCAAAAGCAAGCCGACCTGGAGTTCAATCACCGGCTGCCGAAAATCCGACAGGGTCGATTAGGACTGGATTTCGTACTTGTTAATTTTTTCGATTAACGTGGTCCGTTGGAGATTCAAGAGCCTCGCAGACTGCGAAACATTGCCGTCACACTTTGAGAGTGCATCAACAATCAATTGCTTCTCAATCTCAGCAAGATGATTTTTTAGATTCAATCCATCAAGCGGCAAAGTCGCATCTGGAGCAGGTGCACTGCCTTGTGCGCGCAGAATAATGTCCTCGACAGGATTGTCGCCACCATCAAAGACAGTCAAGTCCATTTCACTTTGCTGCGGGGAACTTTGGTCAAAGCTGATTGCACCACCCGCACCAAACTCTGCGATCCCTTTCGGAAGAAGGGCCGCAGGGATCTTTGACAGTCTGACCGGTTGACCCGGGAAAAAGCAGCACAACCGGTGAACCAGGTTCACTAATTCGCGAATGTTGCCCGGCCATGGATACTGACACAAAGCATCCATCAGCGCGCCATCGAAGCTCGATATCTGGCCGTCCTGCGTATGCTTTTCGAGATAGAACTGAATCAACTCAGGGATATCCTCTTGGCGCTCTCGCAGCGACGGCAGAATCACGGGAATCACGTTGAGTCGATAATACAAATCCTCACGGAAATCGCCTGCTTGGATATACGAATCCAGATTCCTATGCGTTGCTGCAATGATCCGAACATCGACATCGACGGATTTGGTAGAGCCCACTGGATCAACTTTCTGCTCCTGCAGAACTCGCAGCAACTTCACTTGCATCTCAGTGGGCATGTCGCCAATTTCGTCAAGGAATAGGGTGCCGTTGTCCGCTAATTGAAATCGGCCTGTTCGGTCAGCAATGGCACCCGTGAAAGCCCCTCGTTTGTGCCCAAATAACTCGGACTCGAGTAGCTCGCGGGGGATTGCACCACAGTTCACCGGCACAAAATTCGAAGCAGCACGATTGGATTCAGTATGCAAGGCTCGCGCGACAAGCTCTTTACCAGTGCCGCTTTCTCCGAGAATCAGCACGCTTGCATCGCTTGAAGCCGCTTGACTGATCAGTGCTCGGAGTTCATTGATCGCACGACTACTGCCGATGATCATATCGGATGTTGTACTCAATGATTCCCTCAAGCGCTTATGGTATCGAGGCTTGAGTATAAAAGACTATGCAAATAGCTCAAGGTTGATCTGCGATCACCCTAGCTCTGAAGCATGGCAACTGATTGGGAGTACCAGTGGTATTTGCGAGCAGTTCCCTGAACCAACCGCCGTTGCGGTTGGTGCAGTATGTCAAACAACTGAATGGTTTCGATTGCTGTCGAGGGAACAGAATATGGCAAGATCGCGTCCACCGACAGTTGCTCGGTATTATCAGCCTCGTGCTCTGCCAATGTGTCGAGTTCGATCATAACCCGCGATCAGCCAACGTTTGCCACTGACTGGCCGTCGATGAGATCCGGAACTTGAGCCCAGGCGTCTCTGATTTCACCCATCAACTTTTTGACTTCGCGAACGGCTTCGAGATCATTTTTCAGGTTGGCATGCATCAGTCGACGCGTGCAGTAGTCATACAGGTCAGCAAGATTTCCAGCGATCTCACCACCCTTCTCCATATCCAATGATCCCTGCAATCCCAACACGATTCGTGTCGCCCGGCTGAGTGACTCGCCTTTTGCCTGAATTTCATTTCGTTCGATTTGACCTTCGGCTGCTGCCAGGGAGTCGATTAATCCATCAAACAACATTTGGATCAGTTGAACACTGTCGGCGTAAGCCGTTCCAGACTGAACTTCAACCTCACCGTAACTCGCCAAACCTTTTTTTCGAAATGCCATCAGTTCATCCTCGATTGTTGTCATGTGCGATACATTAACTATCGGGCGAACTCAGAAACTCTTTAGGTTTTAGAAGGGACAATCGCCAAAATTGCTGGAATAACATGCATCAGCCTTTAACGCTTGTTCGGCCTGCTCATCGTCATCGAGTAATAGGGTCGTCAGATAATTGAGATCAGGCGCGATTTCGAGATTGTAATAATCGGCCGCGATTTTCGACCAAACATACGCCAGATCAGCACGCACTTCACCTAAATCGCCAGATTGATAGAGAAAGGCAAGCATGTACTGTGACTCCGGATATCCGAGCACCGCAGCGTCTTTGAAATGCTGAAGCGCTTCTTGAAGGTCAGTCGGAACACCGATTCCTTCATAGAGCTGAAGACCTAACATGTGATGAGCCTCAGGAAGCTTGTCGCGCGCGGCAATCGAAAACAGGCGAAATGCTTTCTGATGGTCCTGTGTGACACCGAGCCCGTCAAAATACAATAAGCCGAGGTTTACATTGGCTTCAGCTAGATTTTGTGCAGCCGCTTTTTCAAACCAGGAGAGTGCTTTTTGAAAATTTTGTGCAACACCAAGCCCCCGCTGATACATGACGCCAAGATTATTTTGCGCCAGCGCGTTTCCATCGCGCGCTAGAGGAATCCAATAGCGTAATGCCACTGAGTGCTTGTTTTGTTCATACGCATCAACACCGCGATCGACTTCGGCAAACGACCATGAGCTGATTAAACTGAGTAAGACACCGATGAAAGCCCTAGCCACCATTCACGATAATCTCTATTCGACGATTCTTCGCGCGCCCCTCAGCAGTTTCGTTCGACTCCAGTGGTTTGGTATCGGCATACCCAGCAACAGTTAATCGACCCTGCTGAATCTCAGTATTTCCGAGCAGATAATCGGCAACGGCTGCAGACCGTGCTGCTGATAAATCCCAATTGGATTGGAAACGGTCACTGAACGCGATCGGCACGTTGTCTGTGTGCCCCTCGACCGTCACCGGCCCTTCTGTGGAACTCAATGCATTACCGACTCGATTCAACAAGGGCTCGAACCCTGGCTGAATATCAGCGAAACCTGATCGGAAAGATCCCTGTTCGGCAAGCCGCACAATAATCTTATCGCCTTCACGTTCGACCTCAGCCAACCCCTTCTCAATGTCTTCAGACAGCTCCATACGGATCCGGGCCAACTGTTCATCCACGTTTTGCTTCTCACCAGGGCCACCAGTGGCTTCACCAACAGACCCTGAATCTGCGACGTCACCCTCTCGTTCACCCGATTTTGCCTGATCAGCAGTGGTGTCTTTGACAACGATTTCGCTTTCAATTTGTGATTGCGCTTCAGCAACTTTAGCAAACATCTCAACCGTCTTTTGATCGATAATCCCGGATTCTTTCGATCCATTGTCGACTTCACCCTCAGCGCCAGAACTGGCAGGAGACACGAGCTCAACGACAATCTTCTCGTCTTCGACTTTCACTTCGACCTGACCCTCTGCAATTTCTTGCGCGAGGATTTTCTCGATCGCTTGAAAATCTTCATTATTCTTGAAGTCTTCAGTCTTATTTTCGGTCTGTGGCTCGACCTCACGCTTCATTGCATCTGTCGTATCTTGCTTGACAGTCTGTTGTGGCGTTGGCTTTGCAACAGCAGGAGAGAATTCCCTTGCGATAATACTCTGGGCCTTGGGAGGCTCCACAATTGGAATTAATCGCTGGACACCAAAGGCAGACTTTAAGGATCCCGTAATTTGCTTGTATTTCGGTACATTCATTTCAGCAAATGAGAGAATCAATACGAAGAATGCCATCAGCAGCGTGGCCATATCGGCGAAGGTCGCCATCCACGCGGGTGCACCACCTTTACAGGGGGCACACTCTTCACATTTAACGGGTGGCTCTTCCTCGATTAGAGGTGCTTCGGAGCCACCGCCCTCGGACGCTTCGCCGGCTTCGTCGTCGAGTAGTTCGTCATCATCAGCCATGATTTCGCCGCCTTACTACCTATCCGAGCGCTGCAACAGCACGTTCACGTGCTTTCGAATCCAAGAACGATCCGAGCATGTCGCCCATAATGCGTGGGTTACCGCCGTCATTGATAAACATCACACCTTCGATAATCAGTTCGTTATTCAACGACTCCATCGATGACTTGGTCTTCAGTTTCATGGCACACGGAATCAGAATCACGTTTGCAAGCAACGCTCCGTAGAGAGTCGTCAACAAGGCAACCGCCATCGCGGGACCGATCGCCTTTGGATCTGACATGTTTCCAAGCATCAATACCAATCCCACAAGCGTTCCGATCATTCCCATAGCTGGTGCAATTTCCGCCCAGGCTTCAAAAAATCCAGCCCCCGCACCGTGACGCGCTTTCATTTGATCATTCTCGCGTTCCAACGATGTTCGGATCAGCTTTCCGTCAGTTCCATCAACCAGCATTGCGATACCTTTGGCGAGGAACTTGTTTTTAATTTCCTGTCCTTCAAGCGCAATCATGCCGTCCTTTCGGGCGATCGTCGCCAACTCCGCCAATTGCACAATCAAATCATCGGGCTTATCTGGGTAACCGCCAAACGCCTTACCCATGACTTTGGTAAATCCGAGGAATTCAGGGAGTGTCGAGCGATATAATGTGGCCATAATCGAACCACCGAATACGATCAAAATCGAAGCTGTATCGACGAAAGGACCCGGATCGCCCATCGCCATAACAATGAGTACCAAGGCACCAATCAGGCCAACTACACTTGCGATATCCATGAATAATCCCCTTTGGACAGGACGTTAAACCCACAACGTACTCCCGTATATCGGCAATACCCCAAAAATTTTAAGCGAAATAAAAGTTTTATGCTTTATACCGATACATTAAATAGCTTAAATTGAAAACACACAATGACACTGTATGGAGCAATTCAAATGAGGGTATGTCTTCTCGCAATCGCTCTCATGTTAGTCGGCTGCGATCGGGAAATCGGCCAACCGTATTGTGGTGATGTCACCTCTCCCCAAGACTACGGACAATTTGTCGTTGATGGAGAGAAAGGGATCGCCCAGCACATCTCCGGCACGGTGTGGTATCGCTGCGCTGCAGGACAATCATTCCGTGGTAAAAAGTGCATTGGCGAGCCTGTCCGTGTCACACGAGCTCAGGCCGATGGGTACATCCGAGAGTTTTCGGACAAATCCGGTCAACGATGGCGGCTACCCAAACGCAAGGAATTCGAAAGAATCCTCGAAGAAGATTGCGATAATCCGGCGCTGAATCCAAATGTGTTTCCGAACGTGGAAGTCAATAATTATTGGTTACAGGAAGATTCGTGGCATGGCAGTCGATTTGCGTGCTCAATGTACATTCTTCAAGGCTCAAGTTTTTGCCGACAGCCATCAAATATCAACTTGCCGATCTTGCTGATTAAAGATTGATCACGCGAGACGATCAGTGGATCGATGAGTACCTGAGGCGCGTTGCCGAGACTTTTTATCCGTTTTTCGGGAAAACGACTGGCATTCGTGCCCATCAATGCTGAGTACCTGTGCACATGGCAATCCCAGACTCTTAAAGTCCATGGCCTGGCATTCATATGGGAATTTGGGATCCCAACTGATTTTGAAAAACCGACAGTTCCAACAATTCGGCGATTCGCTCATTTTTTCTTCTTATAAATGTCTGTGTAGTACTTAAACATCAGCATGGCAACCGCTCCCAAACCAAACGCATAGCCAACTACGGCCCTTCCATCTACACCAGCTGGAATGTGAAAATCCGGACGAATCCACATCATCATCAAGACGGGTATCGCGACGAGGAGGTAGACTCTGATGAGTCGACAAACTTTGCAATTCGGTCCGCCAAACTGAAACATTACAACTCCTTGCGGTTTCCCTTAGTCTACTGCAGACCAGTCCACACACCAATTGATAGGGTAAGACTCTTGCAACACAACCAGTGGTCTGCTTGAGTAGCGGAGTTTTCTCCGCTATCTGTGGATCTCGAGGATGCCAACTGCATGTCAGATTTTTATTTTATCGCCTCAAAGCTAATCGGATTTTTTCTCGATCCTCTGCACATCCTCGCAGTATTGGTTGGTCTCGCCGCACTCTGCAATTGGCTCGGTCGATTACGGAGGCTGGCGAACACCATGCTACTTCTATGGACAGTCCTTCTCGGTGTCACACCGCTTTGGAATACGCTGCTGTTCGATCTTGAAACCCAGATCAAACGGGCAGCTCCAGATCAAATTTCCGGAATCATCTTACTGGGCGGAGCGATCGATGAACTGACGACTGAAGCACACGATGATGTCACTCTGGGTAATGCTGCCGAGCGCATGACAGCAACGCTCGGACTCATGCGGTTGTATCCAAATGCACCAGTGATTTTTACAGGCTTTTCCGGCCGCTTGGTTCGTGGAAAATTGTCGGAAAGTGACGTGGCCTTGCGATTTTTTAAGGAAACCATCGGGTCAACTGAGCGAATCCTTCTCGAAAACAGGTCACGAAATACCATCGAAAATGCGCGATACACCAAAGAGCTGACAACCTTCACCGAGACAGGTCCCTGGCTTTTAGTCACTTCGGCGTTTCACATGCCACGTGCATTTGAAATATTCTCCGACCATCAAATCTACATCACGCCTTATCCAACCGATTTTCGCTCAAATCACTCAGATAGCGGTTTCCGCTGGAACCTCGCCAAGGGCGCCAGCCAACTCAAAATCCTGATGCATGAATGGATCGGAATCACTGTCTATCGATTGACACAAAAGCCTTAGTGACTCACGGCCAAGCGCGCCACTGCAGAGCCGATCGGTGCAGATACCTCAAATCGCACTGGCAACCAATGTCCTCGAATCTGCCCCAAATAGAGCGTACGCGTGATTTCTGACTCTCCAAATTTAAATAGCCCCTTCTTTGTCGAAAATCCACCAATGCGAGTCAGCGTGATATCACAGCGGCGCGCAGGGCCATTAAAGTCCGCAGCATCATCTGATGTCAGAGTCGTCAGGCCACCATCTTGGATCTGCAGATCGTAACGACGAACACCATCAAACACGCGATACGATCCTTCACAGCGCTGCGTTTCATCCAGGCGACGACCAATCTCAAACACCGGTGTAAACGGATCAACCGTATCAGCGATGGACGTCTCGGGGACCGGTGTCAATTCGTAGTCACGGGGCTTTGATCGATACAGATCCACACTGGGCTTCGACTCATCAGGCAACCACATTACCGTGATATTGCTGAGCGTATCATCCCATGTACTGCCACCATTGAGGATTTGCGTTCCATCACGAGTTCGCATGATTTCAAGCGTCGACTGAAAGTCAGAAAACCAAGCGCCTACGCCACGCGATGAAATATCAGCCGAGACGCTCCGAATATCGCCAGAATCCAATAATTCAACAGTTGCATCGGCCAAGGTCACAGGACCCCAGTCGATTTCGTACTGAAGCGGTTGTCCGTCAAAGGCAACACTGGATGAGCTCAGACCAACGATCAAAAACCAGATTGTATTCCGCATGGTGCTACCCCAACCGGTCAATCAGCGTGTCAAAACGCGACTGCCAGAGATCAGATTTCTCTTGATCAAAGAATGGGGACCCAGATTCATCATACAAGCGTGCAAGACCTAAGGCTGCATAACCAACGCCCCTCCGATAGGCTTCTTTGTAAAGCGTTTCTGCTCGTTCCAAATCCGCCTCAACGATTCCATTGCCTGTGTGATAGACCACTGCGAGTGCAAACCAGGCTACCGGATAATCTAACGATTGCGCTTTCTGAAAGGCATCAAGCATGGCCTCACCTTGCTCTTGCTTCAGAAATCCACGGCCAAGTTGCACCCAGTAACGCCCATTATCGGGATCTTGTGACAGCGCCTGACGACACGCACTAATCACGCCTAAACCATCGATTTCTGCATAAGTCACGGGAGTGGCTTGGTGATCGGGATCGGCTGCGATGGAAGCGAGCCGGTCACAATCAGGACCTGAGGCTCTGGCATTCGTTGGATAGAGAACGCTATTGAGCGTCAATCCGAGGCAGAGGACCCAAGGTACTCTTGCAGTAAACCAATGGCTCTCTGTCTGTCTCAGGGAGCTCGATATGCCTAACTTCGCCAACAAGAATGCCATGATCACCTCCGTCATAGAGTGCATGGTGACGACACTCCAAATAGGCAAGACATCCTTGTATTTTTGGACTTCCATTCGGGCCTTTGTCCAACGACAGCCCTTGGGTCTTATCCACGTCCGATTTCGCAAACTGCCAAGCCAGCGGCCCTTGATCGCCGGCGAGTAAATGGATGCTGAAATAGTCAGCTTCAGTTAATGCTGAATAACATTCGGCGTCTTTAGCGGGACACATCAGCACCAACAACGGATCAAGCGATACAGAGCTGAATGCGCTGGCTGTCATTCCAACCACTTGGCCATCTGCAGCATAGGCTGTGGTGACCGTGACGCCAGTTGGAAACGAACCCACAGTTTGTTTAAACAAATCTTTAGAAACTGTCATCCACCTGCCTTTTTGGCCTGAAATCCTTTGTCTTTGAGAAAAGTAAGAATGGTCTCAACGTGATCACCCTGAATCACGATCTGGCCGTTCTTGACGGAACCTCCGGTCCCGATACGTTGTTTGATGGCTTTACCTAAGGATTTCAACTCAGCGTCTCCACCTGGCACATCCCAGATGACCGTTGCCTCTTTGCCTCCGCGACCCTTGGTTTCTCTGCGCACGCGGCATACAGAGTCATCCAGGTTAGCGGAATGCACGGAATCTGAGTCAGATCGGATACGACCCGACTCGGTTGAATACACGAGCCGAGTATTTTTGGGCATTTACAGTTCTTCGAGTCGAGATTCGATATCCGGACGGGCCATCGCGCGAATCAAATCGTTAATACCAACCACACCAATCACATCCCCTGCATCATTGGTCACGCGTGCTTGAGATGATGGTGATTCTGTCACCAATTGTGCCGCATCTTCGACCAGCATTTCCCCTGACAACTCAGGGCCGGCTGTGTCGTTCGGCGCCTTCATGATGGTTTTCAACTGAATCACTCGGCCGCGGTTAATATCTTTGGTGAAGTCGGCAATATAATCATCTTTTGGCCTCAGCACAATTTGCTGTGGCGTGCCCTGCTGAATCACCTCACCGTCTCTTAAGATCGCGATCTGATCTCCGATACGAAGCGCCTCTTCCAGATCGTGGGTGATAAAGACAATGGTTTTGTGAAGCTCTTGCTGCAGATCCAAAAGAATATTCTGCATGTCAGTCCGAATCAAAGGATCTAATGCACTGAATGCCTCATCCATCAGCAAAATATCGGCATCCGTGGCGAGTGCTCTGGCAAGACCCACTCGTTGTTGCATGCCGCCCGATAATTGGCCGGGATAATTTTCTTCGTAACCGGCAAGACCAACGCGATCAATCCAATACGCTGCCTGTTTCTCGGCCTCTTTCTCGCCCATGCCTTGGATCTCAAGACCGTAAATCGTGTTCTCCATAACGGTCCGGTGTGGAAGCAGTGCGAATTTCTGAAAGACCATCGATGCACGGTTGCGACGAAACTCCCTCAGCGTTTTGTCGTTCATCTCAAGGACATTCTCGCCATCAATCCATACTTCACCGGTGGTCGGCTCGATCAATCGATTGATATGACGAATCAGTGTCGATTTACCAGAGCCAGACAAGCCCATCACCACCTGAATTCCCTTTGCCGGCATTTTCAGGTTGATATCACTTAAACCGAGGACATGGTTGTATTGGTCGTTCAATTCATCCTTGGTAACACCATCACGAACCTTTTGAAGCATCGTGTCTGGATCATCGCCAAAGATCTTGTAGAGGTGTTTAATTTCAATCTTGGTTTCTGAATTACTCACCCTGACCTCCACGGTAGCTCTGTAGACGCTTCCCGTAGCTCTGGCTGATCCGGTCGAAAATAATCGCGAGCGCCACAATCGCAAGACCATTCAACAGACCCATCGCCAGGTATTGATTCGAAATCGCCTTCAAAACGGGCTGACCGAGACCTGTCACGCCAATCATCGAGGCAATGACGACCATCGCGAGCGACATCATGATTGTCTGGTTAACACCAGCAAAGATATTCGGCAGTGCAAGCGGGATTTGCACTTGAACCAACTTTTGCCATGGACTTGCGCCGAACGCGTCAGCAGCTTCCAGCACTTCTTTATCGACCAATCGAATACCCAAGTTGGTCAATCGGATCATGGGTGGAATCGCGTAAATGACGACTGAGATCAAGCCCGGAACTTTACCGATCCCCAACAACATCACCACTGGAATGAGGTACACAAAACTGGGAATCGTCTGCATGACATCGAGAATTGGGGTGACAATCGCCTGAGCCCGATCAGATCTCGACATCAAAATACCAATGGGCAACCCGAGCCCGATACACAGCATGGTGCAGACGACAATGATACTGACAGTACTCATCGTGTCTTCCCACATTCCGAGAAAACCGATGAGAAATAAACTGATTGCTGAACCGATGACGATTTTCAAGCTGCGACTTGCGAACCAGGCTAAAACACAAACGATGGCGATAAATAAAGGCCAAGGCGTTGCCAATAACAGCTTCTCAAGCCAGATCAAAAATTGCAGTAGCGGTTCAAAAAACGATTCGATGTCTTCACCGTAAGTTCGGGTGAAGTCTTTAAATCCCTGATCGATTCCTTTTCGAAAGTCGCGCATGTCGCGCCGACCCAATTCAGGGAACTCTGTTAACCAGTCCATACCTGTCTCTGTACACGAAAAAACGACTGAGCCAAAGACTCAGCCGTTTTTCTTTATCACGATTTAAAGCGCTTTCTTAATGCGCGCAGCCGCCTCTTTGGTGACCCAAGTCGACCATGTCGCTTCTTCATTGAGCATAAATTCGACTGCAGCTTCTTCGCCTGATGCCTGATTATCATGCATGTAGCTCAGATACTTATTCAGCAAATCTGATTCAAAAGTCCGTTGCTTGACATACGCTGCTGCACCAGGAGCGCGCTTTGTAAAATCAACCTGCGCAAGCGAGACAACTTCAGAAACTGTCCATGTACTGCGCTTCGGTGAATCGCACTCTTCGACAGGCTTCACAATGCAGTTATCCCAATGCTCTTGGTCAAACCCTGAATTGAAGTCAACAAGCTTCAAGTTGTACTTGCCAGCAAGTGTTGTTGGCGCCCAGTAATACCCGAGCCAGTTCTCACCACGCTCGCTCGCCTTTGCGATTGAACCATCCAAACCAGCGCCTGAGCCCGTATCAATGAGCTTCCAGCCTTTCGCTTCCATATCAAACGCACGGAACAAGTTGTTGGTCGCTAACTGACAGCCCCAGCCCGATGGGCAGGTGTGCAGTCCACCCTTTGATGGATCCTCAGGATGTGGGAACAAATCAGGACGTGCAATGATGTCGTCAATTGTTTTCAACTCAGGATGTGCTTGAGCTGCAGCTGCGCTCATCATCCAGCCTTCACCTGCTCCAGTAATTGGTGATGGGTTGAGTTTCACCAAACGATTTTCTTTCACTGCCGCATCGATCGCCACCGCTGCAGCGTTCGCCCACATTTCAGACGCGATATCAGGCGTCCCTTTTTCGTTCATTGACGTGATCTGTGGCATTGTGCCCGCAGTCAGATATTCAACATCACACTGGTAGCCTTCGCTCATGATGAATCCATCCAACCGCGCCAGGAACTCTCCACTCGCCCAGTTCATCTCACCAATCACGACTTTTCCGCAATCAGCTGCAAACGTTTGCGCACCTGACAGTAGCGCACCCGCTGTCAGTGCTGCACCAATCAGCTGTTTCATATAACCCCCAAAGGTTTTTTCAATTTTTTTCAAATTATGTTTCATCTACGAAACATTTTTAGAGTGTACAGAATTGAATACTTTTTAACAAATATCAATAAAAACAGTAATTTATAAATTTTTTGGAATAATTTACCTGTCAATTCGTAAAAAAATTACTTTGACGTCAAAATTTAAGTTGTGAAATATATACTGCTTTAATTGTGAACTCGACACACAATCCAAACGTCACCACCAAGGAGTGATCAACGCGCGTGCAAGCACACAATCTCGAAACAGAAGTGTTAGTTGCTCTACGCCGCATCGTGCAGGCAATCGATCAGCACTCAAGCCGCCTTGGCAAAGAGTTCGGTTTGACGACGCCGCAATTATTGGTCCTGCAAACAGTCGCGAACACGCAAGAACAACCGATCCGGGCGATTAGCGCGGAAGTCAATCTGTCGCAAGCGACCGTCACCTCGATCGTTGACCGCTTAGAACGACGAGGGCTTCTTGAAAGACAGCGGTCGGGGACTGATCGTCGCAAAGTGTTTTTGGTCATCACGGAGGCCGGTAAAGAACTGCTCATGAAAGCACCAAAGCCCTTGCAAGAGAACTTCCTGCATCGCTTTGAGCGCTTACGTGAGTGGGAGCAGCATCAGCTTGTCTTTGTCCTCAAACAAGTCGCAGAAATGATGGGCGCGCGCCACATCGATGCTGCACCGCTACTGGACACAGGCGAAGTTACCCGCGGCCACCTGACGCCAGAAATGCAGCCTGATTCGGAGCTAGTTGACCCAGTTGGTAGTCAATAAACGCTTTTTTCAGCTCACCTTCGGTTGACAACACAAAGGGTCCGTGGCGTGCGATCGACTCATTTAATGGTGGTGATGACAAGACAAGGCCACGCCCATCACCCTGTATCGTCACCCCGCCATCACCAGTAAGAACCGCTAAATCGCCGTCGATCACTGTCTTCCCAGCGATGGTTAATTGGCCTTCGAAACAAAATAAGATGGTTGTTTCGCCATCAGTCAAAGGTATCGTTGTCTGCCCCCCGTGCGGCGCAATATCCACCATCAGGACAGGCAAGTGCGTCTGCGCGGGACCTGTCTGCCCAAACAGTTCACCAGCAACCAATCGATAACTCACGCCGTCTTCTTCGAATTCAGTGATCTCCGATGACGGAATGTCCTGATAGCCGGGATCTGCCATCTGCAGACGCTGAGGAAGGTTCAACCAAATCTGAAAACCCCAGAGACTTCCATCCGTCTGCTCTGGCATTTCAGAATGCAAAATCCCACGGCCCGCCGTCATCCATTGCACGGCGCCATCCTCAAGAAGACCCGCGTTACCATTGGAATCCCGATGTCGCATCTTACCCTTCAGCATGTAGGTAATTGTTTCAAAACCGCGATGCGGATGTGGCGGAAATCCCGCCACATATCCCGACGGATCATCGTTTCGAAAATCGTCGAACATGAGAAACGGATCCACATAATCGGCACCGGCTAAACCAATCACGCGCCGTATATCGACACCGGCTCCATCTGAAACTCGCTGGCCATTGATGACTCGTGCAATTGAACGCATGACTCTTTCCTTTTTTCCGTTTGCCCATACTCTAATGCCTAAATTCATGTTTCAAAGTGCTGTGCGGCCATCAATTTCGATCCGTATTGGCACGAATACTGAGGAACCCTGATGCCCCAACTGACCTGTATCGATCCCAATGAACAAGCCATCGAGGTGGCATTTGAACCTGGGGAAACCATCCTTCAAGCCACATATCGAGCGGGTGTTGATGGCATTCTGGCAGAATGTGGCGGGGGCTGCTCTTGTGCGACCTGCCATGTGATGTTGACTTCAGATTGGGATGGAACACTCGATGCGGCAAGCCCGCAGGAGGCTGACATGCTGTCATTCGCAGTCGACCCAACTCCTCAGTCACGCCTTGCCTGTCAAGTCCAACTCAATGAGCAACACGACGGGCTCACGCTCACAGTCGCAAAACGTCAGTATTGATGAATATTGGGATTATCGGGGCTGGTCAGGCTGCCTGTACTCTGATCGCAGAGCTCGTCCGAGGGCAGTTTGCTGGCAAGATACTCGTTTTTAACGGCGAATCGCATCGGCCATACCAGCGTCCCCCATTATCGAAAACCTGGCTACACAACCCAACCGACACCGAATCAATTCGCTTACTTCCAGAGCCGATCGAAACCCATGCGTCGATCGAATGGATTCATGACAAGGTGGTCTCGATCGAACCGGATCAAGGAGTGATCACCACCAACAATGCTCGCCGTACAGTGGATCATATCGTCCTGGCCACAGGCACGCGGGCAAAGACACTCGCAATCGACGGACTTCCCGCGGATCAAGTGCATGTCATCCGCACACTGAGTGATGCGATTCACTTACATGAAGCACTTGATGCAGCACACAATATCGTCATTATCGGCGCCGGGTTTTTAGCGTTTGAACTCGCTTCCAGCCTCGACCATCCAGAACGCACAATCCGGGTCTTGGCCAAAGGGGTTCGCGCGCTTCCACAAATCTCTGTCAAAGCAGCAGACCGTCTTCTCGAGGAAACACCCGCGTCAATCCGCGTTGGTGTCACAATCGAACGGTATGACCAAGACAGCGCTTCACTCATCACCAATCATGGGCCTGTCCCTGCTGACCTGGTCATTGTCGCGATTGGCGCTAGACCGAATACTGAACTCGCAAGCGCATGCGGTCTTGGGACATCCGAAGGGATCCCAACGGATGCTTTGATGCAGACAACACATCCACGTGTTTCGGCGATCGGAGAAGTGAGCCTGCATACACAACCGCATCTCAACAAGGTGATGCGGATCGAATCAATCTCCGAAGCCAATGACTCAGCCAGTACGCTCGCAAAACGGTTACTCGGCGCCCCCGAACCCTTTAAGGCAACACCGTGGTTCTGGTCCGATCAAGGCCAGTTGAAATTACAAATCGCAGGCCTTGCTGCGCGAAATGATGACGAAACTTGTCTCATCAACACCCAAACAGAACGCGTGGTCATTCGCCATAACAGTGATCATGTCACGGCAATCGAGGCTGTGAACGCAGCCAAAGAATTCATGGCGGCTCGCCGCCTATTTGAACAAGGACCGATCAGTCGTCAGGCGCTACTGCAAGCCGGTTCGGTATTCAGTCTGCTTCAGTCATCCAGGTCTTGAAGCTCACCAGGCATTTGCTTGGTCGACGACACACCTAAGGTCTTCAACTGCTCAGCGCGACGAACCAAATTTCCGCGGCCCGTGGACAACCGCTGGCCTGCTTTTTCAAATGCTTCCTGTGATCGGCGGATTTTATCGCCCACATCCTGGAAGCTTTCCGCAAACAGCACAAATTGGTCGTAGAGTTTGCCTCCCAAATCCGCAATTTGCCGCGTATTCCGATTTTGGTGCTCAATTCTCCATACATGCTCTACGGTGCGTAACAACGCGAGCAAAGTGGATGGAGATGCAATCACAACGCCCTGAGCCAGTGCATCGGTGAAGAGCTGTGGCTGAGTCTCAAAGGCCGCAGAAAATGCCGGCTCAACAGGAACAAACATGATCACGAAATCAACGGTTGTAATGCCCGGAAGTCCTGAATAATTTTTACCTGACAAGCCTCTGACGTGGGTCTTCAGTGAATTGGCATGCGCTTTCAGTGCATCCAATCGCTCTGTCTCATCCACAGCTGACATGGCCCGTTCGTAGTCTTTCAGAGATAACTTCGCATCAACAATCAAACACTTGTCATCAGGCAACGAAACAACAACGTCAGGCTGTAAGCGCGAGCCCTCTTCACCAGTGAAGCTTTGCTGACGCGAATACTCATGACCCTCGCGAAGACCCGATGCACTCAGCACCTGATCCAAAATCAACTCACCCCAGTTCCCTGCGGTTTTATTTTCACCTTTCAGCGCACGAGTCAGGTTGATCGCATCCTCAGACATTTTTTGATTCAACGCTTTCAGTGACACGATTTCCTGACGAAGCGATACCCGATCACGCGTCTCATTTTCGTACACTTCGTTCACTCGCTTTTTGAACGCATCCAATTCTGTGGTCAACGGTTTTAAGAGTTGTGTCAGCGAATCACTGTGCTGTGAGGTCAATTCTTTGGAACGCTCATTCAACAAGCGCTGAGACAGCGCTTCGAACTCGGCTTTCATCAGCGCTGTTTTCTGATCAATCTCGGTATTGGCCTCAAAACGCGCATGAAGCTCCGCCAATTCAGCCTTCGCTGCTAACCAGAGTTTTGCAAAGTAAGCCGCCAATACAGCCCCAGCGATTG
This sequence comes from gamma proteobacterium HIMB30, assembly GCA_000227525.2. Taxonomy (GTDB): domain Bacteria; phylum Pseudomonadota; class Gammaproteobacteria; order Pseudomonadales; family Litorivicinaceae; genus HIMB30. Next base: position 588,321 of record AGIG01000028.1, on the reverse strand, counting down.
CAATCGCTGCCAATACCCAGGTGATTTCCATGTCTCAGATCTCCTCCACTCCGGTATGATGACATCCCGAAACCAACCTCACCACCGGAGTCTTGATGTCAGACTGTGAAGACAACTTATTTCAAACGGCCTTTCGCAGTATCGGTGGGTTTCGTTTTGATGAAAACGTCGCACAAGTCTTTCCCGACATGATTCGCCGAAGCGTGCCAGGCTACGGCCATGTGGTTGGATCAAGCGGACTGATTGCCAAGCGCTTTGCACAACCGAATACAGTGATCTACGATCTCGGATGTTCACTGGGCGCCACAACCCTTGCAATCGCGAATCAGGTAACAACACCCGGCTGTCGAATCGTCGCTGTCGATAATTCGGAAGCCATGCTCGCCCAAGCACAATCCAGCCTAACCGACCGCTTGGTTGGCCCTTTACCGATTGAATGGGTGTATGGCGATATTTCAACCATGGCATTCGAGCCATGCTCAGTGGTCGCACTGAATTTCACATTGCAATTTATCGAGCAAAACAAACGCGAGCAATTATTAAGCAATATCCATCGCGCCCTGTGTCCCGGAGGGGCGCTGATTCTGGCGGAAAAAATTGTGCAAGAGGATCTGAAATCGCAAGATACTCTCGACGCTTTGCATTTGGACTTTAAACGCGCCAACGGCTACTCCGAACTCGAAATTGCTGGCAAACGCCAGGCGATCGAAAATGTTCTGATCCCAGAAACAGCAAACACTCACATCAATCGACTCACACGCGTCGGATTTACAGAGGTGACTGAGTTCTTCCACTGCCTGAACTTCAAAGCGTGGGTTGCCATCGCATGATTCAAATCGACGATGCATGGACGCACCCCAGGCTTCCATGGCTGCCTGACCTTGTCACTCGACATCAATCCATCATTGATCGACGACTCGGTCACGGCGATCTAAAGCGTTGGTCAGAGGTTATGTCACGTATCCCGAGCATGGACCCAGCATCCAGGACATTGGGTCGTGCTGTTGGTCTCGCGCACATTCCAGAAGCGGCTGAACAACCACTCGAAAACGCACTTCGTGGTCTGATGCCCTGGCGCAAAGGTCCATTCAAATTTGGTCCCATTGACCTCGATACTGAATGGCGCAGTGATATGAAATGGGATCGTTTGCAAGCAACACTTGATCTCACAGGCCACCGTGTACTTGATGTTGGATCGGGGTCTGGCTACCACCTCTGGCGCATGCTCGAAGCAGGCGCTCAGGAAGTGCTTGGAATCGATCCGAGCGTGTTATTCCATTGTCAGTTTGCGACCGTCAAAAGCATCCTGGGACACCCCAACGCTGCGTCCCTACCAGTGACACTCGAAGAGTTTGATGCCGGAATTCTCGATTTTGACACGGTATTTTCGATGGGTGTCCTGTACCACCGGAAAGATCCAATCCATCATCTTGAGCAGTTAAAACGCTGGATTAAACCGGGTGGACAGCTCGTTCTAGAAACACTGGTGATCGACGGTGACGAGACTACCTGTTTGGTTCCACCCGATCGCTACGCACGAATGAATAATGTTTGGTTCCTTCCCTCAGTGGCTGCCTTGTCACGCTGGCTCGAGCGCGTCGGTTTTGAGTCAATCGAGTGTCTCGATGTGTCCGTAACAACCACCGAAGAACAGCGCAAAACCGACTGGATGCAATTTGAGTCGTTTGAATATGCAATTGATCCGGATAACGAGGCACTAACCGTTGAGGGATTGCAGCGGCCGACACGGGCTGCCCTCCGAGCCAGATTGCCTCAGACCTGAGTCGATCTCGCGTTTTAAAACCAAATTGTGCGACAATCGCGCCCTTTCCGAATGACGTCTCTGGAGTGACTTCAATGTTCCAACTCGATTTGGCCCCTGCCGATCCAATCCTTGGCTTAACTGAAACGTTCAAAGCTGATACTCATCCCGATAAAATTAATTTAGGGGTTGGTGTCTATCAGGACGCGACAGGGAAGACACCGATCCTAAAAGCAGTGACACAGGCTGAGACTCATCTTCTGAAAAACGAATCAAGCAAAGGGTATCTTTCAATCCCAGGCGTCCCTGAATTAGCAACCCACACACAAGAGCTTCTGTTCGGAGCAGGCCACGCGATCATCCAAGAAGCTCGAGCGAAAACCGCACAAACACCCGGTGGAACCGGCGCGCTACGAGTCGCTGCGGACTTCCTTTTACGTGCCGCGCCAAAAGCAACCGTATGGCTCTCCAACCCGAGCTGGGCCAACCATCAAGCGATCTTTGAAGCTGCTGGATTTCCTGTTAAAGACTACCGCTACTATGACAAAGCATCACAGGGCCTCGACGGCGAAGGCTTCATGGCAGATCTCGAAGGCGTCGCTGAAGGCGACATCGTCATTCTGCACGGTTGTTGTCACAATCCATCAGGGATCGACCTTGATCAGACGGCATGGGAAGCGATCGCAGCACAAGCCAAAGCCAAAAATCTCATTTGCCTTGTCGACTTTGCTTATCAAGGCTTTGGCGAGGGGTTAGAGGAAGATCGCGCTGGGCTTCATGTATTAGTTGATGCAGGCTTATCCGTGCTGATTGCGAGCTCTTTCTCAAAGAATTTCGGTCTTTACAGCGAGCGAATCGGCGCAATCACCGTTGTCGAAGAAACAGCCGATGATGCGATCAATGCATTCAGCCATGTGCAGGCAGCCATTCGAGCGATTTACTCAAGCCCACCTGCACATGGCGGAAAAATCGTCGCAACGATCCTTGGGGATGCAACATTAAAAGCATTGTGGATCGAGGAGCTTGCAGAGATGCGGTCCCGGATAAAAGCGATGCGTCAGGCCTTTGTCCAAGGAATGACCGATCGTCAGCAAGTGGTCGATTTTGATTTTATTAACCATCAAAAAGGGATGTTTAGCTTTTCAGGTCTCACGCAAGAGCAGGTGCTGAAACTTCGCGCTGACAATCACATCTACATTGTCGGTTCAGGCCGGATCAATGTTGCGGGTATCACCCCTGCCAATATCGACCCACTGTGTGATGCAGTGACCAAGGTTCTTTAATGGCGCACTTTGACTTGTATGGGCTCGGTAACGCATTGGTTGATACCGAATACCACATTTCAGACGAGCTGTTGGTTGGACTGGGTGTCGAGAAGGGCATGATGACCTTGATCGATGACGCACAATTAGCCGTGCTTGAAGAGCAACTTCGCAATCAAGGTGAGCTGAAAAAGCAAGCGTCCGGTGGATCAGCTGCCAACTCGCTGATCGCAGCTGCAAACTTCGGAGCCAAAGTGTTTTACAGCTGCAAAGTGGCAGATGACGAGCTGGGAGCTTTTTATCATCAAGATCTTGTGGATTCTGGTGTCGCAACCAATCTCGATCAAATCCGCGAGCCAGGAACGACTGGACGTTGTTTGGTCATGGTGACAGATGATGCCGAACGCACCATGAATACCTTCCTCGGCATCACCGGTGATTTGGGTGCCCATGAGATTGATGAAAATGCCCTAAAAGCATCACGCATGCTCTACATCGAAGGCTACCTGGCAAGCTCCGATAAGGCTCGCGAGGCGGCCATTCGGGCACACCAAATCGCGAAAGAAGCAGGAATTCAAGTGGCGCTGACATTTTCAGACCCTGCCATGGTGACCTACTTTAAAGACCAGGTCTCTGAGATGGTTGGTGATGGTGTTGATTTATTGTTCTGTAATGAACAAGAAGCCATGACCTGGACTGGTGAAGAGTCAATTGAAAGTGCCTTGACCGCATTATCGAATACAGCAACGCAATGGGTCTGCACACGTGGCAAAGATGGCGCAACGGTTTTCGATGGCACGCAACGGTTTGATATACCAGGCCGTGTCGTCACATCTGTCGACACCAATGGTGCTGGTGACATGTTCGCTGGCGCATTTTTATACGGATTATCGAACGATTGGGGCTTTGAAAAGTCAGCACGCTTTGGAGTGCATACATCCGGTTATCTGATCACGCAATATGGCCCGCGCGTGGCAGTCGCGAACCATGCAGTATTACTCGAGGAATTTGAGGCGAACTGCTAAGTCGCCTCGAGCCATCACAGTTGGTGACGGTTTAAAAACTTCCAGATCATCGGCAGCGTGACTGTTGCCAACGCAATCTTCACCAAGTCGCCGAACAAAAATGGAGCCATACCAAAGGTCACCGCTTTGTCCATGCCAACAAAGGTCGACAACCAGACTAACCCGCACGCATAGATCACCACATTACCAGCGACCATCGCAATTGCTGTCCCGATCATCGAACGATCCAAACCACGTTCAGCTAACCAACCTGTTGTCGCAGCGGCGAGCGCAAAACCCACCAAATAGCCACCTGTTGGCCCTGCCATGTACAAAAGACCCAACCCCTTCTCAGGCGTTCCTGCAAACACAGGTAAACCCATCGCGCCTTGAGCAAGGTACGCAAGCACTGTAGCGACACCCATCCGCCAACCAAAGGCGACACCAATCAACAACACGACTAACGTTTGTAAAGTCATCGGAACTGGATAGAACGGCACCTGGACTTTGGCTGATAGCGTGAGCAACAAAGAGCCTGCTAAAACCAAAAACAGAGTTCGGAACTGACTACGACCCCTGTCCAACAGCGCATCAATTAATACCAATCCGTTTGCCTGCAACATACTTATACCTTCTAAACTCAAAACTATCGGTGCATTGAAGAGCAAATGTGAGGGCTCGTCAATTAAATGAAAGTTAAAAGACTTGACGAGCGAGACTGCCTGGTTTTTCAGAATCCAACCAGAAAACTACTCTGTGCACTCTGCAGTCGACGCCTCAGACCAGGGTCGTTTGAGCTCAGCACGATAACCGATGCATTGTTTTTGGGTAACGAAACCATCCTGGCACTGATCAACGCTTATGATCGAACAGGACATCCAAGCACGCTCAAACCACTGACAGACAGAATCATGACCCGACTCCCAAAAAACCCGACGCTTTTCAAGCCCGATCACAATGATGCACTGATTGGTGCTATCGCCCTACAGATTGTGACCCATAATCCAAAGCATGCAGTCATATCCCACGGCCGCCAGCATCTACCCCATCTCGAACTCGTCAGGTATCCATCTCGAGATTGCAGCACGCAAACGCTCTGTTTAATGACGCACTAGTGCCGGCTGATCACAGGCCATGCAGGCTCAGGGTTGAAGTTTTGACAACGGTAGACAGTCAGGGTGGAACGGATCGTACCGTCCGGCATCACTTGGGACACTGTGCCGAGCTCGTTAAATGATGCACATCGTTGTGCCAGATCCTCAGAATATTGCCCAATATGCACCAGAGACTGCGTTGGCTTTGACAGCACGTCCCAATTGTCATACTGATTGCGACGACGTGTGGCCGTTGGGATCACCTGTCCTTCAGGTGCAGCATATCGATCAATCCCATGACGGTCAGATGGCCAAAAATACAGGGCCCATGCCTGCATCGAATAGTGATCCGTAGTCACGATGTCGGTTGGTCCGGACAGGCGGGCCGCGTCCTGTACCACCCGGTCCCATCCGCGGATCTTCTGAAATGGATCTTGCTTGATACTGAGGCCGACTGCATAGGGATAAATCAGCACAACCAATATCGCGATTTGAACACCGCCAGCGATCAAAGTGTTTGCCGGAGACCAACGCATCCGCATGGCAAATATCATCAACAGCACAGGCACCATGGGCAAGGTCCAGTTCAGGAGGACCTGACCGAAAAATCCCTTCAGGACGAACACAAGAATCAATACACCGAAACTGAAACGCAACATGTCTCGAACGGCTTCTTCGCCCTCGTTGGCAAGGTCATCAAGCCGCGTTCGTAACCCACCAAATACTGAGAGAAGGATCACGGGCAGCGAGGCGAGCAACAAAAGCGGTATCCAATCAACCGTATGAAACCAGCGATCATTTGCTGAGTTCACATGCCCGAACTCGTGAGTCAAGTGTGCAAAATCATGATCCACATTCCAGAGGATCCAGGGAGTCATCACAAAACAGCACAATAATGCGCCGAGGTAGGGTCCGGGCGTCATGATCAGACGAGGCGTCCTCAAAATGACCCAAACAACCAGTGACAGCGGCACCAAGGCAATGGAAAGCTTGGCAAGCGCGCCAAATCCAAGGGCAGCACCCATCAATAGCCACCACAACTCGGTTTGCTGATTCGGGCGACAGTGCAGGATTGAGGCAAATGCACAAAGCGCCAGCAACATAAAAAACAACAACCAAATATCGGTGGTATGCACCATGCCCAAGACGAATAACATCGGGCTTGTCACGTAGAGAATCAGTAGACGTCGACTGGCGTCTTGGTTAAACCCAGCCAGACGGCCGAGCCAAAGAAGTAAAATCCCAGAAAAAAGCCAAGCGATCCATGCCGGTAACCGGACTTGAACCAGTTGCGGCAAAAACTCGAAACCATGGGTAACGGATTGAACGGCTGTGACCAATGGCCCTTTGGTTTGATAACTTAAATCCTGGTGTGCGAGCCAGGTGGTGTACTGCGCCTCATCAAAGTGAACAGGAACGGCAGCTAAGCTCAAAGCCACGAGGCCGATCAATCCCAGACAAAGTATCCAAATGCGCACTTACAGATTTTGCTCCGCATAGGAGGCGAGTCGTGAACGAACAACCCCTTCAAGGTGCTGTGTCGACGCGCCGGTCCATCCTTTAAATCGTTCCACGACATACGTCAACCCGGAGGTTAACGCGGTCAAGTAGTTGCTGTCGATCTGTGCCAGATTACCTAAACACACAATCTTGGATCCTTTACCGCAGCGCGTAATGATGGTCTTCAATTGCTGTGGTGTTAAATTCTGTGATTCATCCAACAAAATGATCGCATCCTGAATCGAGCGCCCACGGATAAAGTTAAGCGACTTAAACTGGATATTGCCTTTCTCGAGTGCAAATCGTATCGAGGCTTCCGGATTGTCATCATGCTCATGAAGCGCCTCGAGATTGTCGTGAATCGCGGCAAGCCAAGGCATCATCTTTTCTTCTTCGGTTCCTGGCAGAAAGCCAATATCCTCAGCAACTGGCGGTGTTGAACGCGTGACCACAATTTTCGAATACCGCTTTTGTTCAACCACCAATTCCAACGCACAAGCAAGCGACAATAAGGTCTTACCAGAACCTGCTGCACCGATCAGCAGATTCAAATCAAGCCCAGTATCCAATAGCGCGTGCATCGCCATCCCCTGATAGACATTCAGGGGCCGAATACCCCATGCCTCCATGTCTTCCAAGCGATGACGCCCAATATCCAGTAATACAACCGATTGCTCTTCGACCTGACTAATGCGGGCTGCAAACTCATCGGTTGAGTCAATCACGTATTGATTGGCGTAGATTTCCTCTGCGAACACCGACCGCGGCACTCGGTGATAGGTTTTTGATCCTTCACTCCAACTATCGACATCGGTCACCAGTTTCCAAAATTCCATCTCAAGCTCTAAATGCCCCGATGGTAAAAGCTCTACATCGCTCACCAACTGGTCACGGCGATAATCTTCAACCCGATTGAGACCCGCACCCAAGGCTTTCAGACGCATGTTGATGTCTTTGGTTACCAAGATCACTTCAAGGGCAGGATCTTGATTCTGAATCTCAAGAGCACAGTTAATGATTCGATTGTCATTGGATTCGATATCATCCAGACGGCCTCTGGATTCATCTGCGAGTGGTGAGCGTTGAATCGCAAGGGTACCCAATAGCTTGCCACTATCACCCTTCAACGCGACTGGAATTTCGACTCCTTGGGCAATCGCCTCTGGAGTTGACTGCCCTAATACTTCATCAACCATGCGAATCGCAGACCGCGCTTCTGCCGCGACGTTTTTCTTGCGATCTTTGATGTCGTCCAGTTCCTCAAGAACGGTCATCGGAATGACCACTGCATGTTCATGAAAGTTGAATACACTCATGGGATCATGCAGCAGAACGTTGGTATCAAGGACGAAGGTTTTTTTGCTCATGGAATGGCGGGCCTCAGGCAAGTCGTTAAAGTATTCATTCAAGAGTGTCGCGTTTAAATGACGATGCAATGACACTATATGACAATCAAAGAGAACGCCATGACTACGGAGTCAAAAATGAAGCGATCAATCATCACTATCGCTGGAATCAGCCTACTGACGCTTGGCCTTACTGGTTGCGTTTCAGGCCTCCAGGGGAGCACTTACTCGCGATCAGAAGCGCGGCAAGTGCAGGAAGTCGAATTTGGGACGGTCTTAAACACCAATCCTGTTGTTATCGAAGGCAGGCAATCAGAGGCCGGACAGTTACCGGGAGCAATCATCGGTGGCGTTGCTGGCTCATCCGTCGGACAAGGAAAAGGGCAGGAAATCTTTACAATCCTGGGCGCTGTTGGCGGCGCTGTGGTTGGCAGCATGATCGAAGAGCAAGCCACCCGTGCGCAAGGTCTCGAACTCACCATCCAAATGGACTCAGGAAAAACACTGTCGATTGTTCAAGAAGTGGATTCCGTCAACGCTTTCGCCAAAGGACAACGTGTCCGGGTACTCACGCAAGGTGCACTGGCTCGCGTCTCACCTGAATAGCTGGGTTAATGCGCGCCGCAGATCGGGGTATTCAAATTGAAAACCCTGATCGAGCGCACGCTTGGGATACACGGGTTGGCCTTTAAACAACAGATCCGCTAATTCGCCCAGAGCCAAACGCATGGGCATTTCCGGAACACGAAATATGGTTGGGCGTTTCAAGATGTCGCCAAATGTCGTGGTGAACTCGCCATTGCTCACCGGTTGAGCACTGGTTGCGTTATAAGCCCCTGCGTCTGGTGAACCCGATAACATCCAACGAATCATTGCGACCAGGTCATCGCGATGGATCCAAGACAGCATTTGCTGCCCATTACCCAGCGGGCCACCTAGACCAAATCGAAACGGCATTTCCAATCGCCCCAGAAATCCGCCAGGGCGCCCGAGAACCACTCCGATGCGAACCGTGTAGATGTGTGTCGAATCCACATCGAGCCCACCGATCGCTTTTTCCCAATCTGCGCATAATCTCGCCGAAAAATCCGACCCTGGCGCTTGCTCTTCTGTCACAGTGTCAGTCTGCGGTCCGTAATATCCGATCGCACTACCGGAAACAACCACATCAGGCTCACCGTCGAGCGCATTGAGTTGTGCAACCAACTGCTCTGTCACGGTGATGCGAGACGCACGAAGGATACGTTTCCGTGAATCGGTCCAGCGCGAATCAGCAATCCCCTCACCGGATAAATTAATCACTGCATCCGGCATCACAGCAACTTCTGTGACCGACGTGATCCAGCGAATCGATGCGCCAAGCGTCGCGAATCGTTTCGCAGCTTTCGCCGGATTTCGGGTCAGACAGATCAATGAATGCCCATCGTTGACTAACGCGGGGAGGAGCGCATCGCCCACAAATCCGGTAGCACCTGTTAAAAGAATTTGCGCCATGACCGATCCCCCCATTGCGACTGACGTTCGGTTTCGTCACACTGACACTGTTTGGGCTAAGGGGTGCATGTGCAAGGCGTCAGTAACATATTCAAGGTAATTGCAATCGCAATCTGCCTTTCTGCCACTCACATCACGAGCGCCTTTGCAGACTCATTCAGTCGGGCTTGGGTCACTGTTGAGCGCACTGGAAAAATCAGTCGATCCATGAAAAACGCATGGAAAGATTCGCAGCTGTATCCAGAACTCATTGCCGAATCCACCGAGAAAAGACTGGGATCGATTTCCGCTCAAGATCTCGAAAAATTAATCGATCAATACCCGGACAGTGCTGCAATCGCCAACCTCCGTTGGAAAAAACTATTCCGGTTGGGTCGAGCAAACTGGCACAACGATTTTTTATTTCTTTATCGCCAAACAGATAACGTGAAGCTCAATTGCTTCAAACTTGAAGCGAAATTTCATCTCAAACAGGACACCGAGCGCGATCATCGTGACGCATTGCGTTTGTGGACTCATGGTAAGAGCCAACCAAAAGACTGCGATACGCTGTTTTCGATGATGAAAAAACGTGGACTGATTACCAAAGAAGTGCGCTTGCGCCGAATCGATAACGCACTTGAGAAAAGGCAGTTACAACTGGCTCGCTGGCTCGCCAAGCCACTTGATCAATCGGCAAAACAACACGTCAACGCGTGGGCCCAAGCGCGCCGACACCCTGAAAAATTCCTGACCAAACAAGCCGAAAAATTTCCGAAATGGACCGATATGGCCGCTTCACGCCTCGCCAGAAAAAATCCGGATCGCTTGTTAAAACTGATCAAAGAACGAAAAATTCCCAAGGCTGTCAGACAACAAGCCATCTTGGGTGCGGCTCGGACCATGGCGATCAATCTCGACCCTGCCGCCGCACCATTACTGCGTATGGATTTACCGCCGCATCCAATTCTCAACCACTGGCGAGTTCGCTATTTCATTCATTATCAACAATGGCCTGATGTCTTACAGGCAATCTCCAAATTGCCACCTGAAGAACGCGGAGAAATCGAATGGAACTATTGGACTTCGCGAGCACTGACAATGACTGGCAGCGCCGATCTTGCAATGGACGGATTCCAAAAAGTCGCTCAGTCCAACTCCTGGTATGGCTTTTTGTCCGCTGATTACCTCGGTGTGCCATATGACCTGCGTGCAAAATCAGAACGTCCTGTCGAAACACTTATTGAGAGGGTCAATCTACGCACAGATGTGACCGTTGCCCGCTTACTGTTCGAAGAAGGGCTGACGGTCATGGCAAGACGCCAATGGGATTTTGTCACCGGCCGGCTGACTGAGGATGAGCAAAAAGCAGCCGCTATCTTGGCAAATCGCTGGAATTGGCATTCACGTTCTGCGGTCACAGCGCATCAATCGGGACTCACCGATGACTACGAATTACGCTATCCCCGCGCATTCGAAAAACCACTCAAAAATGCCGCAAAACGTCACGATCTTTCACTCTCATGGCTTTCCGGCCTCATGCGATCAGAAAGTCTCTTCATGCACGACATTCGAAGTCCGGCTGGAGCACTTGGTTTGATGCAAGTCATGCCAAGAACCGGTCGCCAGACTGCCAAGGAGCTGAATCTGAAGTGGCGCGGTAATCGAACCCTGGTCAATCCATCAACGAACATTCGAATCGGTAGCTACTATCTCGCGAAACAACTCAGTCGTTTCGGACATCCAGCATTGGCAACCGCGGCCTATAACGCAGGGCCTCATCGAGTGAAACAATGGATGCCAGAGGAAACCATGCCGCTTGATGTTTGGGTTGCCTCAATTCCATTTACCGAAACCAGAAACTATGTGCAGCGCGTGCTGACCGCGCAAGTCATCTACGAGTGGCGCTATAATGGTGAGGTGACGCGACTTAATCAGGTCGCAGTACCGCAAATTACGGGTAAGGAATAATCCATGGATTGGCTGGTCCAGCTAGAGCAAGGCGCTCTAGGCATTGGCGTTTTCATTGTCATCTTTTCATTCGTGCTTTACATCAAACGGACTGGGAATATAAAAGCTGTGATCTTTTTCTGGCAGAAACGCCTTCAATTGACCCGTCAGGAATTTATGATCAATCGTACGGGCCTTGGATTAATGATCGCAGGCGTGATTGTTCGGTTGATTTACCATACGTTTTTTATCGGGGGTTAGCCATGTCTAACGCAAACAACACACCATCGTTTGAGGCAAAGCTTGCGGAGCTCGAGGCACTGGTTCGACAAATGGAACAGGGATCGATGCCTTTAGATACATCGCTCGATGCATTTGAAAAAGGTGTTCAATTGGCCAAAGAATGTCACGCAATTCTCGATTCAGCTTCGCAAAAAGTGACCGAAATCAAGCAATCTGGCGAACAAGCGCCATTTGATCCGGAGGCTTAAACGCAAGTGACCGAAATCAAGCAATCTGGCGAACAAGCGCCATTTGATCCGGAGGCTTAAACGCATTGGATCAAAACTGGCTCGAACAGATCCGGATGCGGATCGACCAAGCACTCGATAATACGCTTGGAACGCATCTTGGTGACTCTAAATTATTAGACGCTGCGCGCTACAGTGTTCTTCGTGGTGGCAAACGCTTACGCCCAGCGTTGGTGTATGCCGCCGCTGATGCGGCTGGTGCGAGCCCAGATGCAGCAGATGCAGCAGCCATCGCAGTTGAACTACTGCATGCGTATTCGTTAATTCACGATGATCTTCCCGCAATGGATGATGACGCGCTCCGACGCGGTCAACCTACAACACACATTGCATTTGATGAAGCGACTGCGATCCTTGCTGGAGATGCATTACAAGCACTCGCCTTTTCAATTCTTGGTGAAGCCGATAGCCGAACCGATCAGATGCGAGTCAAACAGCTCAACCTGCTCGGTGAAGCCGTTGGATTTCAGGGCATGGCACTCGGCCAAGCAATTGATCTTGAATCCGAGGGTAAAGCCCTCTCTCTGGACGCTTTAAAAGCCATGCACGCGAAGAAAACAGGCGCATTAATCACTGCAAGCGTGCTCATGGGGGCTACCTGTGGCAATCCATCCGATGATGACTGGGACGCGCTGACTCAAGCCGGTCAAGCCATTGGCCTTGCCTTCCAGATCCAGGATGACATCCTCGACGAAGTCGCCCCGACAGAGACGCTCGGGAAGACGCAAGGTCGAGATCAAATGCTCGGAAAATCGACATTCCCAGGTCTTCTTGGGCTTGAAGCAAGCGAACACGAAGCCTATGCATTGGTGGAAATTGCCCAGGAAGCCCTTGCGCGAGTGGCAGGAGACACCACCATGTTAGAACAATTAGCGCGATTGAGCGTGGAGCGAACGAATTAATGCCATCAATGAAACTCTTCCACACCATTCCGGGCGAGCGCCCGACGATTCCGCTGCTGGAAGGGATTCAGTCGCCTCATGATTTACGCTTACTGAATCGTGATCAGCTGCGTCAAGTTGCTGACGAAGTGCGCGAATACTTACTGTATTCAGTCGGTATCTCTGGCGGCCATTTTGGAGCAGGACTCGGTGTTGTTGAACTGACTGTTGCATTGCATTTCTGCTTAGACACCCCCTTCGATCAGTTGGTTTGGGATGTCGGTCACCAGGCTTACCCACACAAAATCCTGACAGGACGTCGCGAACAACTGCCGACGATTCGAAAAGAAGGTGGACTGGCTGCTTTCCCGGATCGTAAGGAAAGTCCTTACGATACCTTCGGTGTCGGCCATTCGAGCACCTCAATCAGTGCCGCTCTGGGGATGGCCCTGGATGCCAAAATCAACCATTCGAGTCGTCGCCATGTGGCAGTCATCGGAGATGGTGCGCTGACGGCAGGAATTGCTTTTGAGGCGCTGAACCATGCGGCGAGCGAAAAAGCGAACATGCTCGTGATCTTAAATGACAATGACATGTCGATTTCGAGGAACGTGGGTGGGATTCGTGACTACCTTGCGAAGTTGCTCTCATCCAAAACATACACCCGTAGTCGTGATGAAGCGCGTAAGTTGCTTGAGCCATTGCCACCACTGGCGCAATTTGCCAAGAAAACCGAAGAGCATCTCAAGGGGATGATGAGCCCAGCGACTCTCTTTGAAGAAATTGGATTCAACTACATCGGACCGATCGATGGACATGATTTATCCGGGCTTGTGACAACCCTACAAAACATGAGGGACCTCCCAGGTCCACAGTTTTTGCATGTGGTGACTCAAAAGGGCTGTGGTTTTGTCCCAGCTGAAGACGATCCAATCAAATACCATGCAATCGGAAAACTCGAGGCGAAATCTGACGCATCAGCAACACCCAAGCCCTCCTATTCAAATATTTTCGGGCAGTGGCTCTGCGATATGGCGGACAACGATTCACGACTTGTCGGGATCACACCAGCAATGCGAGAAGGGTCTGATTTAATCGAATTCTCCAAACGATTTCCCGATCGATACCATGATGTAGCAATTGCAGAGCAACATGCAGTATGCCTCGGAGCTGGCTTTGCCACACAAAATACCAAGCCCGTCGTCGCGATTTATTCAACCTTCTTACAGCGTGCGTATGACCAAGTCATTCATGACGTGTGTGTTCAAGGTCTCGATGTCACTTTTGCCATTGATCGTGCCGGGCTTGTTGGCGAGGATGGCCCCACGCATGCTGGCGTCTATGATTACGCGTATTTAAGAACCTTGCCCGAAATCATCATCGCAGCGCCATCCAGTGAGACTGAGTGTCGGCTTTTGCTTTCAACCTGTTATCAACACCAAGGTCCAGCGGCCGTTAGATATCCTCGCGGACAGGGTCCCGGCGAATTGCCCGATACAAGTTTGGATACCGTTGAGATTGGTCGCTCATTGATCCGCCGTGAAGGCCAATCAGGAATTGTCATCTTAGGCTTTGGTTCGCGCGTCTTTGCCGCGCTCAAAGCCGCAGAAAAACTCGACGCAACAGTGATCGATATGCGCTGGGTCAAACCACTTGATGAGGCCGTTCTCAAGCAATATGCCGATGCCAAACTGGTAGTCACCGTTGAAGAACATCAACGTATGGGTGGCGCTGGATCTGCGGTGGGTGAGTACTTTGCAGATCAGGGAATGACCGTCAATTTATTAAGTCTCGGTTTGCCCGATCGATATGAAGCACATGCCAAACCCGAGGCGATGCTGGCGCGCGTTGGACTCGATGCGAATGGCATTGAGGCGGCAATTGAAAAACGACTCAGCTAAAGTTTTCAGACTGGCTGAGTAAGTGCCCCAGGCGGTTGAGTTTAGTCTTCAAGTAATTCTGATTATGCGGGGTGAGTCCCGTTTCAATGGAATGACGCTTCACCACGGAGACGCCGAGTCCTTCAAGTGCTTCGACTTTTTTCGGGTTGTTGGTCAATAACTCAACGTCAGTGACGCCAAAGTAAGCAAGCATTGGGCCAACCATCGAATAGTCGCGCTGGTCCGCAGCAAATCCCAGAGCTTCATTGGCGTCGACTGTGTCAGCCCCTTCGTCTTGCAAATGATACGCACGGATTTTGTTGAGTAGCCCGATACCGCGACCCTCTTGGCGTAAGTACAAAATGATGCCAGACCCTTTCGCTGCAACTGCTGACATCGCATGCTCGAGCTGAGCTCCACAATCACAACGCTGCGAGAACAGCGCATCACCGGTCAAACACTCCGAATGCACACGAATCAGAACCGGTTGTTCCTGTCCGGGGTCGCCCATGACAAGCGCGATATGCTCCTTACCCGAGTCAAGCTCTTCGAATCCGTGCATATCAAAAGTGCCCCATTGGGTCGGAAGTTGGCAATTATCGATGTGTTTGATGGTCATGGTCTTATCCTGAGTGGGCGCTAAGCATACCAAAGACCAAGGCAAGAATAAGAACATATCCGCCTGCAGCGAGATCATCCATCAATACACCCCAGGCACCTGGGATCTTGCGTTCACACCAAGACACTGCCCAGGGCTTCGCAATATCAAAGATCCGAAACCCAATAAACCCAATCAAAAGTCCCATCCATACAGTGAGCTCGGTCAAGGTATTGAGCCCAAATGCAGCGAGCCACATCCCCGCCCACTCATCGATCACAATCTGTCCATGATCTGGCTCGCCGAGTCTCCGCCCCGCTTCAGGAATACTCCAGATCGATAACGCACAGAGAATCACCAATCCAGTAGTCCAAGCAAAAACTGATGCATCCCACATCAATACGAGTAACGGTAGAACACCTAAGGTTCCAGTCGTACCTGGCGCTTTGGGCGATAAACCACTCCCAAGGCCAACAGCGATCCAAAACTTCACCTCATTCATCGGCTGTGATCCCACCCAAGTTGCCACGCGTCCGGAAGTGGTTCGCCATCCAATAGGATTCGATCGGTCTCTCCTTTCACGACCATTCCGATTCGTCGACCCCTAGTTGGAATCGTGACTCCTCCCCGAATGGAAGCCAACAAACAATAATCATCGCCACCGGTGAGCGCGTATTCCAAGGCCTTATCCTGTCCAAAACGATCCACCAGATCCGGACATAACGGAAACAATTTTGATTGCAATTTGACGCTTGCTGAACCGACCGCATGATCGAGAAGATGTAATAAGTCCTGGCACAGTCCATCAGAGACATCAATCATCGCGCTGGCTACACCTCTCAGCGATACACCCGCGTCGAGCTGTGGCTCAGGTCGCCAATAACGCTCGGCCCAGATTTCATGATCAGGCTGTTGGCCATCTAATACGTCCAAATAGGCTCGAGCGCCACCCAAGTCAGGACCAAACAGCCAAAGATCATCACCTGATTTCAGTCCACTCCGCGTAACTGCTGACCCCTTTGGCACCTGACCAAGCACTGTCAGATGCGCGCTCAACGGGCCTTTGGTTGTGTCGCCGCCAATCAAATCCACACCAAATCGAACACACAACTGATGAAACCGACTTGCAAAATGATCGATCCACCCAGGCTCAAGCGTCGGAAGGGTCAGTGATAACAACACAGCTTGGGGCTCAGCACCCATTGCAGCGAGGTCACTCAACCCTCGACCGAGAAGCCTTGCCGCGAAGCCATCAGGAGGACACATCAGTGGAACGTGACGACCAGCAATGACCGAATCAACAGAAACCACCGTCTCGAAATCGCTATGTTGCGAGACAACTGCGGCATCGTCACCATTTCCAAGGGTCACCGAAGGATCTAACGGATCCCGCTGAAAATAGGTTCGAATCAGTTCAAACTCGTTCACGAGCCCCGAGCGCCTGAACCTCTATTGCGCGCGCATTGGTGGCGAGTTGATCGAGCACGCCGTTGACGAATTTATGACCATCCGTCGCACCAAACTTTTTACTCAAGGCAACCGCCTCAGAGATGACCACTTTAAATGGAATATCAATCCGTGCTGAGAGCTCATAAGCTCCCAGTAACAGAATATTGCGCTCAATTGGGGTCAACTCAGAGAGCTCACGCGATAGATAAGGCTTCAACGAATCGACCAACGTTTGGTGGGTATGATCAATCGCTGTCAGCGCATCATGAAAAAACGCGATATCGGCACGTTTCAGATCGTTATCCGCACGAAACATGGCCGCCACCTGTGTCATCGGATACCCCGACAGCTCCCACTGATAGAGTGCTTGAATCACCGCCTCGCGCGCGCGATGACGTTGTGAAGCTGTTGGCTGAGTGGACGATTCATCACTCACTGATTTGTCTCAAAACGGAAACCATTTCGATCGCAACCAAACTCGCCTCAGCGCCCTTATTACCCGACTTAGTGCCAGCACGCTCAATGGCTTGCTCGATCGTATCAACAGTCAACACACCAAAGGAACAGGGAACACCTGTATCCATCTGTACCTTGTTCAGGCCACTTGCTGATTCGCCGGCAACATAATCAAAATGCGGGGTTGAGCCGCGAATCACAGCGCCCAACGCAATGATGGCATCGACGTCACCTTTTTCGGCGACTGCCTGGGCAGCCAGCGGGATCTCATAGGCGCCAGGGACACGAACGACGGTAATATTATCTTCGTCAACACCGTGACGAACGAGCGCATCCACAGCCCCTTCGACTAGTGAATCAACCACAAACTGGTTAAACCGTCCGACCACAATGGCATAACGGCCATCAGCATCAGTGTATTGTCCTTCAATCATTTGCATGGGTTTACCCCTCGTATTCCACATATTCCACAACCTCAAGATCAAACCCTGAGATCGCGCTAAATTTCATTGGCGTCGAC
This sequence comes from gamma proteobacterium HIMB30, assembly GCA_000227525.2. GTDB lineage: Bacteria > Pseudomonadota > Gammaproteobacteria > Pseudomonadales > Litorivicinaceae > HIMB30. The sequence continues at coordinate 570,616 of AGIG01000028.1, read as the reverse complement.
AATAAACGCATTTTACCCACATTCGCATGTTTTAGGATTTGTGAGCCTGTTCCAACCGTGAGGTAAGGGACCAATCGCGTTCCGGGTTTCGGTAATGTATCGCCAACATATTGCGAAAACCGCTCTTCGATTGGTTCGTCACCACGGTTCTCCAAAATCACGACCACACCCTCACCAGCCTCGGCAACACTCTTCAATGCCTGAGGCAAGGGCCAACTACCGCGCCCATGCCATGATACTTGCACAAGATCTCGAAGCGTATCCGGTATATGGACTCGGACCAAACATGGGCGCTCAGGAGTCGGCTCACCTTTAATCAGGCACAAATGGGTACCACCCAAAATCTGGTCCTGAAACATCTGCAAGCGAAAGGCTCCAAATTCAGTTTCGATCGCTTCCTCGCGCACCATTTCAACCGTCGTTTCTGTGGTCGCGCGATATTGGATCAAATCAGCAATGGTTCCAATTGAAAGACCGTATTGCTCAGCGAACGCCTCCAATTCAGGGCGACGAGCCATCGATCCGTCATCATTCATGATTTCACAAATCACTGCCGCGGGCTCAAGACCCGCAAGACGCGCAAGATCGCATCCTGCTTCCGTATGACCAGCTCGCATCAACACACCACCGGGCCTTGCTTGAACTGGGAAGATATGACCAGGTTGCACCAGATCAGCCGGTTTCGCGTTTGCCGCAACCGCTGCTTGAACGGTCCGTGCGCGATCGGCGGCACTGATACCCGTGGTTACACCCTCTGCTGCCTCAATACTCACGGTAAAGGCTGTTTTATGTCGCTCAGTATTCTCGACCACCATCGGTGGGAGCCCGAGTTGCCGACAACGTGCTTCAGTCAGGGTCAGACAAATTAAGCCGCGCGCGTGGCGTGCCATGAAGTTAATGTGTTCTGGCGTGCAATGCGCACCAGCAAGTACAAGATCGCCCTCGTTTTCGCGGTCCTCGTCATCCATCAGGATAACCATCTTTCCAGCACGAATATCCGCAATTAAGGTCTCGACAGATGCCAAAGCCATATTAAGCGCGCGTCCTTAGTGTCCAATCCAATCGGAGATCTTTGCCCACTTCCCGGATCTCCTCGATAAAAATCTCTGGCGCATCAGCCAGTTGTGCGGGGGCGATATCATACAGGGATCGTGCGGCCTGCCCAAGGAGTTTCGGCGCAAGGTACAAAACACCCTGGTCAACCAACTCCTCCGTAATACACTGACCCACCAATCGTGGACCCGCCTCAACCAACACTTCGTTGATCCTCCGATCGGCAAGCTCGGACACGACAACCTGTAAATCAATCCGATGGTTTTTCAGTGGTGCAACCCATTGCTCAACACGACCGGAGTGCAGCAGCGGATGATCAAAATGGCTTCCCGTGATCCAAAGGATGGGGCCGTCGGCTTCAAATAACGCGCCTGTCTCCGGAAGTCGGCCATGTGTATCGAGGATCACTCGCAGTGGTTGAGTGACTTTAATGTCCTCTGGCAATCGGATGCCTGCCGACTGATGTCGAACGGTCAACCGTGGATTGTCCATCAGCACCGTATCGATTCCTGTCACAATTGCTTGGCATCGGGCGCGTAAGTGCTGCACATCGTTACGGGCATCAGATCCAGTGATCCATTGTGACTCACCGTCAGCCATCGCAATCTTGCCATCAACACTGGCTGCCGATTTCACCCAAATATAGGGGCGTGATCGAGTCATACGCGAGACAAAACCTGGATTTAAACGCTCGGCCTCACGGGCATAAAGACCAACAACAACATCAATCCCCGCCTCTTGAAGCCGGCGAATCCCTTCCCCTGCCACCAGCGGATTGGGATCAACCATTGCGACCACCACACGACTGACACCGACCTCAATCAAGGCATCAGTGCATGGCCCGGTCTTACCATGATGCGAACAAGGCTCTAATGTGACCACGCAGGTGGATCCTTTGAGTCTCTGAGTGTCAGTCGCACCAATCGCCTCAATTTCCGCATGTGGTTGCCCAGGTGCTCGATGAAATCCTTCGGAAAAAATTACACCATCTCGGATGAAGCATGCACCGACGCGCGGATTTTCACCTGTGGAATAGAGGCCACCCATTGCAATCAACAGCGCGCGGCGCATCGCCAGGCGCTCAAGATCTGAGAATTCATTCATCCGATAATTTCTCAATCTCACCGATGAATTCTGTGACGTCCCCAAAGCTTCGATAGACGGATGCAAAGCGCACGTAAGCGACCTGATCAAGTGCTTTCAGCTCGCGCATCACATGATCGCCGATGCGACGAGATTCAATTTCCTTATCAGATTCCGATTGCAGCGCTCGTTTAATTCGTTGAATACACGCATCAATTTGCACTGTACTCACTGGTCGCTTTTCAAGTGCCCGCGTGAGGCCTCGACGCAATTTATCTTCATCAAAGTTTTCGCGTTGCCCATTGCTCTTCACAATCCGAGGCATTACTAACTCAGCGCTCTCATAGGTCGAAAATCGCTGATCACAATCAGGACAAACACGGCGACGGCGGATTTGTGAGCCCTCAGCATGCAGTCTTGAATCAATCACTTTGGTGTCCAGGGCTTGGCAAAAGGGACAGCGCATTACACTCGCTCCTCATAAGCACGTGATGCGTCCAGTGCACCACGTCGACTTTGTAAATCATAAAGCAACACGCCGGTTGCAACGCTCACATTCAAACTCTCAATATGACCGCTCATCGGAATCGCTACCAGCGCATCGCACACCTCGCGTGTCAGACGCCTAAGGCCTGCACCTTCAGATCCCATGACTAACGCCAGTGGCCCATTGTGTGATGCCTGCTCGAGGCCCGCAGTGGATTCACCAGCAGCACCCACGACCCAAAATCCATCTTGCTGAAGTCCACGCAAGCACCGCGCAAGATTGGTGACTTTAACCACAGGAATCAGCTCACTGGCTCCCGATGAGGTTTTCCGTGCAACCTGATTCAAGGGTGCCGCATTATCCTTCGGTACAACCACACAAGCGGCTCCGAAGGCTTCAGCTGAACGCAAACAGGCGCCAAAATTATGTGGATCGGTGACACCGTCCAGAACCAAAACCAATGGGTTTTCGATCCCATCGAGTAGAACCGGTAGTGCATTTTCAGGCTCCATGTCCCGAGGCTTCGTGAATGCCATCACTCCTTGATGATTCATATCGGCAGAGACCGCATCGTCAAAATCACGCGATGAGACGTCAATCACATGAACACCTTGTGATTTGGCGATCATCGTTAAATCCCTCAAGCGATGTTCTCTCGCGCCCTCTCGAATCCATACTTCAGAAACACGCGCTTGACCAAGTACCACGCGCACCGGATGGATTCCCACGATTGCAACCTGTCCGGGGGCATCTTGCTTTTTTGATTGGCGTCGCCTGTGCTGACTCATCGCCGTCTTTTCCCTGATTTTTTCGACCAATCTCTCGATTGACCCTTTCCGGGAATGTTACCTTCTTTCAATCGGGACCGAACGCTGGCTCGGCGTGGTCGTCCAGTCGGACCGTTTCCTGCCAATGCAAAATCAATTCGACGCGCATCTAAATCCACGCGAGCCACTGTCACTCGGACTGAATCAGCCAAACGGAAGACTTGATGAGTCCGCTCACCAGTCAAGGTGTGCTGTTGCTCGCTGAACACCCAATAATCAGGGGGCAACTGGGTCACATGAACCATCCCTTCAACAAAGAGTTCATCGAGTAGAATAAAGAGACCAAACCCTGCCACCCCGGTGATCGTACCCTGATACTCTTCGCCGAGTTTTTCACGCATGAATTGGCATTTCAGCCATTGTCCGACATCGCGACTGGCTTCATCTGCACGACGCTCCGTCATCGAGCAATGCTCTCCTAACCCGACCATCCGCTCCATGTCTGGCAAGTGATCTCTCACGAGCCTCACAGGATCATCTTGAGCACCTGTTTGCACAATCCGCTTCAAGAGTCGATGCACTGTTAAATCGGGATATCGACGAATTGGAGACGTGAAGTGCGTGTAATGATCATACGACAACCCAAAATGCCCAATGTCTGGGTCGGGGGCATATTTCGCTTGTTGCATGGAACGTAAGATCATTGCCTGAATCAGAGGAAAGTCTGGGCGTGCTTGCGCTTGATCGAGTAACGCCTGGTAATCAGATGGCTCTGGCTTCTCGCCACCACCTAAACCCAGCGCCATCGAGCCCAAGAATTGCCGAAGGGCTGCTAACCGCTCATCACTCGGACCTTCATGAATCCGATACAACGTTGGCAACTTAAACTTTTTCAAACAGCGAGCAGCAGCGACATTGGCCGCCAACATACATTCCTCAATGAGTTTATGTGCCTCAAGGCGTTGATGTGGGACAACCCCGCTGATCTTACCTTTGTCATCGAAACTAAATTTCGGCTCCACTGAATCGAAATCCAAAGCACCGCGATCGTCGCGTGCTGCACGCAGCACTCGATACAGCGAAAACAAATCAGCCACATTTTCCGCCACCGCATTGGTATTGAAATAGCCTGAGTCGACGATAGCCGTCCTTAGAGCAGCTGGCGATTGATGATCTGCCTCAACTGCATCCAACGTATCTTGGACTTGTTGATAAGTGAGCCGTTGCTGCGACTGGAAAACGACTTCATGGAATCGATAGCTTGTCACACGACCTGTCGAGGCGATCTCTAAACAGACCGCCAGAGCCAGCCGATCGACATGCGGATTCAGAGAACACAGTCCATTCGACAAGGTCTCGGGTAGCATCGGAATCACTTCACTTGGAAAGTAGACAGACGTTCCACGCTCAATCGCTGTTTGATCGAGTGGTGAATTCTCAGTGACATAATTTGCAACATCCGCAATCGCCACCCAAAGCGTCCATCCATTCTTACCCCGTGGTGCGGCATAGACTGCGTCATCAAAATCGCGTGCATCCTCGCCATCAATCGTAACGAATGGACAATCTCTTAAGTCCATTCGCGTATCAGCGATTGCTGGATCGATGGACTCGCCAAACGCGCGTGCCTGATCAATCGCTTTCTCAGAAAACTCATATGGCAAATCATGCGTTCGGACAGCAACCTGAACCTCAATCCCTGGATCAGAGGCTGCGCCGACGACATCGACCACATGCCCAACGGGTTGGCGATTTGATTCAGGAAATGTATCGAGCTGAACAACCACAAATTGACCAAACTGAGCGCCATGCAATTGATCGTCTGGAATCAAAATCTCGTGTAGAAACCGATCATCCTCAGGTGTAACGAATTTCACCCCTGCTTGCTCTCTCAGTCGCCCGATCAGGCGTTGATGCGTTCGCTCGAGTACCTCAACGATCCGGGCTTCACGCTTACTTTTTGAGTGTCTGGATGGTGGCATCACGGCAACCAGTACACGATCGCCATGAAATACTTTTCGCATCTGCCGATCATGCAAATAGAGTGTATCCCCATCGTCATCTGGCTCAAAAAATCCAAACCCATCGCGATGCGCACTGACGCGGCCAGAAACCAATCCCGCGCGATCCACCAACACATAACGTCCAATCCGATCTGTAATGATCTGACCGTCACGACACATCGCTGACAACCGGGCAAACAAACCCTCGCGATTCGACTCAGTGGTCTGAGTCAGCGACGCCATCTCTTCGTAATCAAGAGGCCGACCGGCCTCTTCGAGCAATTCCAAAAGCCACTTCCTTGAGGCCACAGGGTTGTCATAACGGGATGCTTCAGCATCTCCATAGGGATCAGACATAGTTTCTCCTTTCAATGCCTGTAATAATGAGGTTCGATCTAACGGAAGTCACGCATCGCTTTGAAATAACATGAGCAAACGGAAACTCACGCGTCAGCAGGCGTGGCGCATCGAAAAAATCCAAAAAGAGCGTCTTGACCGAGCATCGCGCCACAAAGCGCAGGTCGAAGAACTTCTCGAGGCCGGAGGGCTTGGCCAAGAACAAGCTGGTCGTATCGTGGCGCGCTTTGGTAAACAAGTTGAAGTGGTGGCTGTAGACACACAAGGCCAGCCCACTGCTGACCCTGTCCACTGTCATCTGCGCGCAAACCTCGCCGCATTGGTGACAGGCGATCAAGTGGTTTTCCAAACGACTGATGATGCCGGAATCGTGATTGCTTGCGAGCCAAGACGCAATGTACTCGAACGACCGGACTCTCGCGGTGTCATCAAAGCAATGGCCGCAAATATTGATCAACTGGTGATCGTCACTGCACTTGAGCCTGCACCACAACCCGAGCTCCTGGATCGCTATCTGGTGGCCACCGAAGTGGCTGGGATACCGCCGTTGATTGTGATTAACAAAGTTGACTTGCTACAGGACTCAGAGGTCAATCGTAACTTCTTGGCTGCAATTAAAAATCTCTATGAGGTCATCGGATACACAGTCGTTGAGGCAACCACCAGAGAGGCCGGTGGTCTCGATGCATTGTCAGAACACCTCATTGATAAAAGTTCAGTCTTCATCGGCCAGTCCGGTGTCGGTAAATCGAGCTTGGTGCAAGCACTGCTGCCCAACGAGCAAATTCGGGTTGGCCACCTCCATCAACAAACTCGACTCGGCCGACACACGACCTCAACCGCCCGTTTTTACGCATACGCACAAGGTGGGTCCATTATTGATTCACCCGGAATTCGCGATTTTGGCCTCGAACAGATTTCACGCACTGATGTCGAGCAGGGTTTTATAGACATCCGAGAATTTTCCGATCACTGTCGATTTAGAGATTGCAGACACCGTCAGGAACCGGGTTGTGCTGTGACTGATGCTGTTCAAAAAGGCAAACTGTCCAAACGACGACTCGAATCCTTTCATCGAATTTTAGACACCCTCAGTGGAGGAAACGCGTGAATCTCATGCAAAACGTCAATACGCTGATCCAATATGGCCTACCCGGACATTTTCTCTCACGGGCCGTTGGGCGATTGGCGTTCTGTGAAAACCGCAAGGTCAAAAATTTTCTGATCCAGCAATTCATTCAACGCTTTGATATTCAAATGGATGAGGTTGCCGAACCTGCACTCGACGCCTACCCACATTTCAATGCATTCTTCACTCGGGCACTCAAAGACGGTATCCGACCGCTTGCCGGAAAAGAACATATCGCCTCACCGGCGGATGGAACTGTGCTCAGCGGCGGACAGTTATCGGAAGACACCCGACTCACCGCAAAAGGACACCATTTTTCATTGGCTGAGCTATTTGGCAGCGAGGAATACAACAAAACCTACCAGGACGGTCATTATCTCACTGTCTATCTGTCACCCAAAGATTACCATCGCGTCCATTGTCCAATGGATGCAGAACTGAAGCATATGGTGCACGTTCCCGGTCGCTTATTCTCTGTCAATGAATCCACGACAACCGCGATCCCGGCTGTTTTTGCTCGAAATGAGCGTGTGATCATGCATTTCAAAAGCGCGCATGGCCCATTTTCGATGGTTCTCGTCGGTGCGATGCTTGTTGCGTCAGTGGAAACGCCGTTTGCCGGTTTAATTACCCCGCCAGGCCAAAGGATAACGGAATGGAACTACCACCGCGGTGCGCATCATAAATTTATCCAAGGCGATGAAGTCGGACGATTCCAATATGGATCGACGGTGATCACTGTGATCCCGAATTCAATGAAGGGATTTCATGAAGAGATGACGAATGGGCAAGCTGTCAGGATGGGCGAATCACTTGGGCAGCCTTGACGCTACCCAAGGGCGATTCTTACTTCCCGGTTGGGTTTTTCAGGTAGCGGAAAAAGTCTGACTCAGGATCTATGACCAGCAGATCTTCTTTACCGGAAAACGAACTCTTGTACGCAGAGATCGAACGATAGAATGCGTAAAACTCTTGGTCTTGGTTAAAGGCATTCGCATAAATCTCGGCAGCGATTGCGTCACCTTCACCTCGAATCTGTTCAGCTTCACGATACGCGTTCGCTTCGATCACTGTCTTTTGTCGATCAGCATCGGCTTCGATCCCTTCAGCGAGCTCACGTCCTCGCGACCGATGATCACGTGCTTCACGCTCACGCTCGGTACTCATCCGAGTGTAAACCGCGTTTGACACCTCTGGAGGGAGGTCAATTCCTTTCACGCGAACATCGAGTACGTGAATCCCAAGCTCATTGAGTGCGATGCCGTCCAACTCTTCAGTGATTTCCGCCATTAACGCATCACGTTCGCCAGACACAACCTCGTAGACCGTCCGCTCACCGAATTTGTTACGCAGTCCGTTATCCACCCGCGAGGCAAGCAGGCTGTTCGCTGAAAACTCATCACCACCTGTTGCGGTGTAGTACTTCCCTGCGTCAGCAACCTGCCACTTCACAAAAGAATCCACGATCAGTGCTTTTTTCTCAGCAGTCAGATACCGCTGCGGACTCGAATCCAATGTAATCAAACGCGACTCGAAGCGGCGTACGTCGTTAACAATTGGAATTTTAAAATGCAGTCCAGGCTCGATATCAGTTGACACAACCTCACCAAACTTCAGAAGCACAGCACGTTCGCGCTCGTTGACTACGTAGAGTGCGTTGGACACGATAGCCACCAGGACTACCAATCCAATCAGAATGCTCATTTGACGTCCTGACATTATCGGATACTCCCTCTCTGTGAATCGTCGGTTTGACGTGAACGAAGTTCCTGAATGACCTGATCGGTCAAACTCCGAATGTCACCCGGTGTCATACCGGCGGTTGCCTGCTGAACAGTCGATACCGACGAGCTTCGATTTTGATTGGCAATGGATGGTGCCGCCTGACTCGCAATCCGATCCAATGGTAAATACATGATGTTCGACCCGGAATCGACGTCGACCATCACTTTTGAAGAACGCTGCATCACCTCTTGAACTGCGTCAATGTAGAGACGCTGACGTGTCACCTCTGGGGCCTTCCGGTATTCAGCCAGTAGCTTCAGGAAGCGGTCAGCTTCACCCTGCGCTTGTGCAACAACCTGTTCGCGATATGCGTTCGCTTCTTCAAGCACACGCTGGGCACGACCACGAGCCTCCGGGATCACACCGTTCGAATACGCTTCGGCTTGGTTCTTAAGACGCTGCTCGTCTTCTCGAGCCTTGATCACGTCATCGAATGCCGCCTGCACCTGACTGGGCGGCTGGCTGTTTTCAAGGTTCACTTTGACCACTCGGAGCCCAGCGACGTAGTTTTCAAGATACTCCTGAAGGCGCCCTTGAACCTCGCCACCAAGGGCTTCACGACCCTCAGAAATAACCGCCGTCATTTCCGATGAACCAACCACGTGACGAATTGCAGAATCGGTCGCATGCGTCAGCGTGACTTCAGGCTCTCGGACGTTTAATAAGAAATCACGTGGGTTAGAGATGACATATTGAACCGCTAGCGTCACGTCAACCACGTTTTCATCCTCAGTCAACATCACACCCTGTGAGGTATGTGTCCGAACACGCGTGACGTTCACTTTGTTCACTTCGTCAATGATCGGCGCATTCCACCGAAGACCTGGCGTCTTGGTTTCCAAGAACTGTCCGAAGCGGAGCACGACGGCTCGTTCCTGTTCGTCCACTTTGTAAAGACCAAGTGCACCATATGCGATGAGTGCAATGACTGCGAACACACCGACGACCTTCCCGGAAAAATCAAAGCCCGGACCATCGCCAGAGTCGGATCCTCCACCAGATCCACCACCAGACTTGCCAAACAGGCCGTTGAGGCCTTGTTGAAGCTTCTTTACAACTTCGTCGAGATCAGGTGGACCCTGATCATTTCGATTACCGCCACCCCACGGGTCACGGCCATTATTTCCGGGCTCATTCCAAGCCATGGAGACTCCTTAGCCAAATAAATTGATCACTGCACTATCATAGGGGCAGTGATCGGGTTTTCCACCGTTCGGTGTTTAGTGTTGCAAGATTTGTGAAAGGAACAACTGCGTCCGGTCGTTTTGAGGATTATTAAAGAACTCTTCAGGCTCGTTTTGTTCGACAATCTGACCACCATCCATAAAGATCACGCGGTTCGCGACCTTACGAGCGAAGCCCATTTCATGGGTAACACATAACATGGTCATGCCGTCTTCGGCGAGACCGACCATCACGTCAAGTACTTCAGCGATCATCTCAGGATCCAGCGCTGATGTTGGCTCATCAAACAACATCACCCGCGGGTTCATGCAAAGTGAACGCGCAATCGCGACACGCTGCTGCTGTCCACCAGATAACTGGCCTGGGTATTTATTGGCCTGCTCTGGAATCTTCACGCGCTCCAGATAACGCATTGCCGTTTCTTCAGCTTCACGCTTCGGCGTTTTACGCACCCAGATTGGCGCAAGCGTGCAGTTTTCCAATACTGTCAAATGCGGGAACAGATTGAAGTGCTGAAACACCATGCCGACTTCGCGACGAACATCGTTAATGTGCTTGGTATCTTCGGTTAGCTCAATCCCATCAACGATAATCGACCCTTCCTGGTGAGTCTCCAACCGGTTAATACACCGAATCAAGGTCGACTTGCCGGATCCTGATGGCCCACAAATCACGATTCGCTCACCCCGCTTCACATCGAGATCAATATCTTTCAAGACATGAAACTGTCCATACCACTTATTCAGCCGATCAATCTTGATGATTGTGTCACCCAGCTCAGCAGACGCCATGTGCGTTTCTGTGGTCATATTAATTTCTCCGATTGGTATCGAGTTTGCGCTCTAAATTCTGACTATATCGAGACATGCCATAACAAAATGCCCAATAAATAAATCCGGCAAACAAGTAGGCTTCGATATCATAACCTTTCCATTCCATGGAACGTGACGCGGTCTGCGCCATATTCAAAAGATCCAATAAACCAATAATGGATACGAGCGATGTATCTTTGAACAACGCAATGAATGTATTCACAATCGATGGAATCGAAATTTTTAACGCCTGCGGCAAAGTAATAAAGACTGTCCGCCGCCAGTATCCCAGTCCAAGGGCCATCGCGGCTTCCGCCTGCCCTTTTGGAATTGCAGCCAAACCGCCACGTACAGCTTCCGCTGTATAGGCAGATTGGAACATCGTGATCCCGATCATCGCTCGGACCACCTTATCGAATTCCACTCCAGCCGGGAAAAACAGCGGCAACATGACTGATGCCATAAACAAAATCGTGATCAGCGGTGTTCCGCGCCAGAACTCAATGTAAACGACACAAATCGATCGGATCACAGGCATCTCAGACCGCCGCCCTAAAGCCAGCAAAATGCCGATTGGTAATGCTAATAAAATCCCAACAAAGGCGAGCGCAAAGGTCAGTAAGAATCCACCCCACTGTGTGGTATTCGACTGCGAAATCCCGAAATATCCACCATAGACGATGAAGTAAAACAACACAGGAAACACACCCAAAATCCCGATCACCAGCCACTTCTTACCGGGTGTTTTCTCAAAAAGCAGGGGGATCAATAAGGCAAAAAATACGATGAATATCAACGTTGGTCGCCAGATTTCATCCGGATTCGAGGCGAAATATAATCCAAACAGAATCTGCTCAAAACGCACGTTTATAAACGTCCAGCAGGCTCCAGCGGTATTGGCTTCACAAACGGATCGATCAGTGCCCGTCCAGTTTGCGTTAATCAATGCCCATTCGACGAACGGCGGAACGTAACTAAAGAACAAATAAAAGAACAATAAGGTCGCAACGGAACTGCCGATCGAGCCAAACAAGTTGTCACGGACCCAAGCAAACGCACCAACGGCATTACTTGGTGGGGCACGGTCAGGAGCAGGAACAAAGGTTTTTACATCAGCCATGTTATCGCTCCGTCAACTGAATTCGCTTGTTGTACCAGTTCAGTACAAAAGAGGTAAACAAACTCAAACATTCATACACGGCAACGGTCATTCCAATAATGACCAATGCTTGCCCAGTCTGGTTGAGGGTAATCCCCGCCCAAACAGCAACCAATTCCTCGTATCCGACCGCAACCGCCAAGGATGAGTTTTTTGTCAGGTTCAAGTATTGGCTGATCGTTGGCGGAATAATCACGCGAAGTGCCTGTGGAATCGTGATAAGACGCACAGTGTCTTTACGAGACAGCCCGAGCGCATGCGCAGCTTCATTCTGACCCTGTGATACCGCCTGAATACCAGCTCGTACGTTTTCCGCAATGAAGGCTGCCGTGTACAGCGTGAGCGCAAACCACAACGAGAAGAGCGGTAGCGGAAGCTGTCCGCCCCCTTTGAAATTGAAACGTCCCAATACCGGTTCGTCGAATACCAGCGGTGATCCAGCGATCAAATAAAGAAGATAGCCGCCACCGAAGATGACACCCAAAGAGATCCACCCGATTGGTAACTGCTCTCCAGTCTCCTCGAATCGTGCTTTTGCACGTCTCGCGAATACAACTAATCCAGCACAGAGAATCACCAACATCGCGATCCATATCGTAAATCCAGTCGAATCGTCGACCACTGGCAACGGTGTATGGAAGCCGCGAGCGTTTAAATAGAAGGAGCCCATTTCAATCGAATTTTTTGGCGCAGGAAGTGACGGCAAAAAGATTGCGAAGTTCCAGAACATAATCTGCAAGAGCAGTGGAACGTTTCTAAAAATCTCGATGTAGGCAAGCGCGCCACGAGAAACAAGCCAGTTCGGGGATAGGCGAATTACCCCGATAAAGAAACCGAGAATCGTTGCCGCAATGATCCCGAGTACCGCGACCAATATCGTATTCTGTATTCCGACGAAAAACACGTCGATGTAGGTTGATTCGCCGAGTTTGTAGTCGAAGAACGGACTGAAGCCAATTTGAAACGGTGCCACTTCATCAAAGAAGCTGGTTCCAGTTTGGATGCCACGAGCAACCAAATTATCGACTGTCGTTTGAAATAACGAGTAGAACCCATAAACCACAAATCCCAAGGCCAGGATTTGAAAAACTAACGCCCTAAATTTCGGGTCTCGATGCAGGGGAACACGGGCACGTTCTGTCACAATACAATCCGTTGATTATTAAAGAAAGACCGGGCAATTGCCCGGTCTGGTATTCGATTCGATTAACGAATCGGTGGCGCGTAAAGGATACCACCACGAGTCCACAGATCATTGACTGAACCTGCACGTGGAATACCGATCTTGGCAACAGTGCGCTCGTAAATTTCACCATAGTTACCAACTTGCTTGATCGCGTTATACGACCAGTCAGCTCCAAGGCCTAGAAGCTCGCCCATATTACCTTCGGTTCCAACCAAACGTGCAACGTTTGGATTACCTGGGTTCGCTTTCAACTTATCGATATTGCCTGATGTAATGCCAAGCTCTTCAGCGTTGATCAACGCGTAAAGTGTCATCGCAACGATGTCCATCCACTGATCGTCACCTTGACGAACGACTGGCCCGAGCGGCTCTTTTGAAATCGTTTCTGGAAGAATCGTCACACCCTCTGGACCAACCTTCATCTCAGTTGAGAGAGCTGCCAGCTGAGACTTATCAGATGTCAACACATCACAAGCACCGCCTTCAAAGCCTTCACGTGTTTGTGTTGATGTCTCATAACCAACAGGAGTGAATGACATGTTGTTGTTACGGAAGTAATCCGCCATGTTCAGCTCAGTTGTTGTACCTGCTTGAACACAAATGCTCGCTCCATCCAGCTCAAGCGTTGACTTGATGCCAGAATCTTTCATGACCATGAATCCTTGGCCATCAATGTAGTTGTAGTAAGTGAAGTTCAGACCCAGTGATGCTTCACGAGTCAGCGTGTGTGTTGTGTTACGCGACAAGACATCGACTTCACCTGATGCAAGCGCAGTAAAACGCTCTTTTGCTGTCAGTGGGATAAATGTCACTTTACTTGCATCGCCGAGGACTGCAGCTGCAATCGCGTCACAGACAGCGGCATCGATGCCTTGCATACGACCAGCATCATCTGGTGCTGAGAATCCTGGTACGCCACCACTGACGCCACACTTTAGCTCGCCACGAGCTTTAACATCATCCAGCGTGCCAGCTGATGCGACCTGAGCAACTGCAACAGCGGACGCTGCGATGGTAGTTGCAATTTTTGCAGACAATTTCATGGAATAACTCCTGAATAAAGCGGTTTGTTTTAATCTTCATACGGGCCTTATCAATATTTTGTAGGCACCCAGCGTTTGGATCAGCAACTATCATGCCGCGACAAATTTCGGGTGTGCCCGCCGCCATAGCCGAGAAAACTAGCATTAGGCTTTTGCTTTCACAAGCGAAAAAGCCCTAGATTTGTGCATAAATTGCACAAATTCAGTGCATCAGCCTCGAATGAAGATGAGCGCCGTTCCAAAAAATACAATACTCGAGCCAACCCATGCGCCAAATACCGGTCGACGAGCTGAAATGATCCAAAGAACGGGCAAGATAAAAACCGGGGCGGCCGAGCTAAGAGTCGATACAATTCCTGCCTCACCACCTTGTAATGCGAACATCACAAGCGTCATCCCGACGCCCATACCAATGACACCGCTTCCCAGAGTTTTCAGTATGACTTCTTTGGTCCACGCAGAATGATCGCGTTGCATACCTCGATTGGAAATTTCGTACACAATGACTAATGTAACCGCTGCGATCGCAACTCGAACTGCTGACGCTGCAATTGGATCGACGCCCTGTGCCATCAACGGTCGTGACAAGAGAATCCCAGCAGCCTGTCCAGCGGCAGCCAAAAATCCAAAAAGCAGTCCAATAGGTAACGAGCCATGCACCACGTCCCAATGGCTTGAAGATGATTGCTTTTGTCCGTAGACAACAGCGATGACGACGCCTGATGTAACCAGTATGCACCCCAGAAACACCGAGAGCGACAAGATCTCGTTAAGAAAGAAAATACCTGCAATTGCCGTCAATGGCGCATTGAATGCAAACATCACAGCATTCAGTCGCGGTCCAACTCGGCGGAGACCGGCAAACAGAAAAGTATCGCCCAGAAAAATTCCGACAAGGCCTGAGATTAATAAAATCGGTAGCGATTCAGTGGTCAGCGTCGATAGCCCGCCGGAGACCATCGCGGCAACGAAAAGACCGGCAGCCATGATCAGCATACGGATACGATTGAATCGAATTGCCCCAAGCGCACGCGAGGGTTTGACGGCAAGCACGCCGGCAATTGCAAAACATAGTGACGCACCAAGCGCCGCTAGTTCATGGACTGGCATTTACCAATCGAGATCGTCAGGGATCGGTGGATAGTCATCATCTTGCACCTCAAGTTTCGCAAGATGAGAAAAGATTTCCTGGCCTTCAAGTCGTTCGATGCATTTTTCGAGGACATCTCTCGGAACGATACATATTGCACCATCGATCTCAATGAGACCGATCATTCCCCGGGCCAATTGATCTCTCACTTCGGTACTGACTGGGAAAGGTCTGATTTTTTTTCCGTAGGGAAAGCGAAAATCAACTCGTTGAGCGTCAGGGCCACGATCAATGAGATTTGATTTCACCATGTCACGGACCTGAGCAAGCTTCTCCGCCTTCAACCGTTTCGCCTCACGCTCCGTGGCTAACGCTTGGTCTCGAGCTTTTTTCTCATCCCGCGCTTTTTGCTGCGCCTCTTGAAGGCTTTCCTGAATCCCTGGCCCTTTCGGTTCCTTGGACTCAACTCGCTGTTGATGTTTGGCTTGCTTTGCCTTCTTTTTATCTGCGACGCCGAGAGCGAGTAACTGATCTTGCAGTGACTTACTCATGTGGGAAGTCCTCGTAATATGCCTCAGCCAGGTCCTCAAAGCGCGTATACTGACCAAGGAATGCAAGTCTTATCGTACCGATCGGACCATTACGCTGTTTACCAATAATAATCTCAGCAACACCCTTTTCTTCGGTGTTCTCGTTATAAACTTCGTCGCGATAGATAAAACAAATCACGTCTGCGTCCTGTTCAATAGCTCCAGATTCGCGTAAGTCAGACATAACCGGACGTTTGTTTGGTCGCTGCTCAAGTGAGCGGTTCAGCTGAGAAAGTGCTACCACAGGACAATTCAATTCTTTCGCTAGAGCCTTAAGAGAACGCGAGATTTCTGAAATCTCACCCGCTCGGTTTTCGCCACCACCCGCGACCTGCATCAACTGGAGATAATCGATCATGATCATACCGAGACCTTCCGGATGCTGCCGCGCGATGCGCCGCGCGCGGGTTCGTAACTCGGTTGGCGTCAGTGCTGGTGTGTCATCAATGTAAAGCGGCTTTTCGTTCAGCAAACTAAAAGCCGACGTTAAACGAGGCCAATCTTCATCGCTTAATTTACCGGTACGCACCTTGGTCTGATCAATCCGGCCGAGGGATGAAAGCATCCGCATGACGATTGACTCACCAGGCATTTCCATCGAAAACACCAGTGTTGGCTTTTCTGATTTGATGACGCAGGATTCGACCAAGCACATCGCAAAGGTGGTTTTACCCATCGACGGACGACCTGCGATAATCACCAGATCAGATTGTTGCAGACCCGCGGTCATCTGGTCGAGTTTCTTGAATCCAGTCGATACGCCTGTAATTTCCGAATCTGACGCATACAGCTCATCGATTTTTCTGAGTGCGACTTTTAAATAATGATTGACCGCCTCAGGCCCGCCTCGCGACGGCCGCTCCTCACTGATTTTGAAAACTTTGGATTCTGCTTCATCGAGAATTTCGCTAACGCTCCGGCCAGCAGGCTTGCGCGCATTCTCAGACATCTCCCCGGCGACACGGATTAGCTGACGAAGGACTGCGCGATCGCGAATAATTTCTGCATAAGCGGTGACGTTGCTGGCACTTGAAGCACTCGCCGCCAATTCAGATAAATAAGCAATACCGCCCGCGTTGTCGGCCTCATCCATGACATCAAGCTGCTCAAAAATAGTGAGTACGTCCAATGGGCGATTTCGTTCAAACACTTTAAACATCGCCTCAAAAATCAGCCGATGCTCTGGCAGATAGAAATCTTCCTTAGTCACCATTTCAGCGACTTGATCCCAAGTTTGTGCATCAAGCAATAAGCCACCGAGTAACGATTGCTCTGCCTCTCTCGAGTGGGGAGGGGTTTTTAACTGTTCTAATGCTGAATCGTCGGCTGCCATACTTTCTCCATGAGGCCCTGCATCATACTCAGTGAAGTGGACTTCGACCAACCTCTCTCATCAAAGTTGCCAGCCGATCCTCGGAGATTCTGATCGTCAGTTGCGTCTCACCAAGCTCAGTCGTTGATTCAGATAACACATCGGCCTCTTGGTATAGCTTGGCACGAAGCTTTCCTTCCGACGGCTGCAACACTAAATGATGTTCTTTCGGTGTCTCACCAATCGCTTCAGCGAGCGCCAAACCCAGGTCCTCTAACCCGGCGCCGCTGTTTGCTGAAATCCAGACACGGCCAGCCTCATCTCGCCCTGGTTTCACTTCAGGGCGCATGTCCACTTTGTTCATCACGATAATACGAGGGACTTCATGGGCTCCGATTTCATGTAAGACCTCAAGAACGGCCTGCTCTTGCATCAATCGATCGGCATGCGCGCCATCTTGAACAAACATCAGAACATCTGCTTCGGCAGCTTCTTCAAGTGTCGCCCGAAATGCGTCAACGAGGGCATGCGGCAAGTTTTGAACAAACCCGACAGTATCAGCCACGATCGTTGAAGCACCACCCGGCAAAGTGATTTTCCGAAGTGTTGGATCAAGAGTCGCAAATAATTGGTCTGCCGCATAAATATGCGCCTCAGTCAGTCGATTAAACAACGTCGATTTGCCCGCATTGGTGTAACCCACTAGTGCGACCGTTGGAATAGCATTTCGGCGACGCGCTCTTCGACCTTGGTTTCTCGTCTTGCGTACCTTTTCTAATCGGCCTTTGAGCGAATTCATGCGAACAGAGATCAAACGGCGGTCAGTTTCTAACTGTGTCTCGCCCGGGCCACGCAAACCAATACCTCCCTTTTGCCGCTCAAGGTGAGTCCAACCGCGGATCAATCGAGTCCGAATATGATCAAGTTGAGCAAGTTCAACCTGAAGCTTGCCCTCAAAGGTTTTTGCGCGACTCGCGAAAATATCGAGGATCAAGCCCGAGCGATCGATCACCCTGGCTTTTAATTGCTTCTCAAGATTACGCTCTTGGCTAGGCGATAAGTGACCATCGAAGATGACTAAGTCTGCTTCAGTTGCTTGGACAAGGGCCGCCAATTCCTCGACTTTGCCAACCCCAATATAATTAGCTGGACTGGGTCTCTGGCGCTGCGCGTTTAACTTACCGACAATCTCTGCGCCCGCCGAGGTAACCAGTGAAACAAATTCCTCAACATCAGGAATATAAAACGGCTCTCGAATGGTCACTGAGCAAATGATGGCTCGCTCGCCGCCAGTTTCGCGCTCAAAGAACACGATCAAGTACTCCAGACAACCAAACTTTTCCTTTTTCTAGCGGTATCGAATTAGATACCTCAATCAGTGTATTCGTATCAGTACGCCATGATCGCAACCAGGTCAGTTGTCGCTTCGCCAACTGCCGGGTCGCTGCTTTCGCCTGATCTTTCATTTCCTGTTCCGAGAGCTCACCATCGAGGTATTGCCACATCTGTCGATATCCGACACTCCGCATCGATGGGCAGTCTTGAGTTAATGTCGGTCGCTGGCGCAACATCTCAACTTCAGCTTCAAAACCGCGTGCTAGCATTGAATCAAAACGTCGATTGAGGCGATCTTTTAATTGTTCTCGATCAGACGGCACCAATGCTAAAACTGATAGATCAACCGCTTGCCCATCGATTGACGGATCTGCTTGTCCGCCCGACCAAAATGAACAAATGGATTTCCCTGTTACAAGTCGTACCTCAAGTGCACGCTCAATGCGTGACGAATGGTTTGGATGAATTAAATCCGCGGCCTCCGGATCAAGCTCCCCCAGCCACGTATGAATAGCAGGCCACCCTTCTGACTCGGCTTTCGATCGGATTTTCTCTCGAATGACAGGATCCGCGGCGGGCATAGCATCCAAACCATCAATTAACGACTTTAAATACATGATTGTCCCGCCAACAAGACAGGGTACTTGGCCGTGATCCCATGCACTTTGAATGATCTTCTCGGCATGGGTCACAAACTGACCCGCGTCAAACGCATGCTCGGGCGGTATAAGATCGATCAAATCGTGTGGGCACTTAGCAAGTTCCTCGGCCGTTGGTTTCGCTGAGCCGATATCCAAATGCTGATAGACCATCACTGAATCTGCACTAATCAGTCGTAACGGTGATGCACTTCCAAGCACCATTGCAAGATCGGTTTTTCCAATTCCTGTAGGGCCTGTGATGACTAGGAGTGGTCTAGGATTTACTGGCATCGCCTTAGTCTAGCCGATCCTTGACTTGGGGTAGAGTCCTCACTATGATCCGCCTCCTCGCAAACCTCGGCCCAGGTGGCGAAATTGGTAGACGCGCTAGCTTCAGGTGCTAGTGGGGGAAACCCCGTGGAGGTTCAAGTCCTCTCCTGGGCACCAAATACATTTCTAGCTTTTGAATACGACTGCCGCTCGGCGCAACCTTCACTTTTGATATTTGGAAATCACGATGAACGAAGAACAAGAGGAACTATTTGGTCAGTACATTGCTGAGTTTGCTGTCGAGAATAATCTGAAACTTCACGATGACGACATCATGAAAGCGATCGAGCTATTTGATGAATGCAGCCATCGTTGGCAATCAGACTCAAACGTATCGATCCAAGACATGGCAAAAGATCTCGATTTCGATGAGATGGATGACGAGATCGTTGAGATGGTCAGTGTTGTTTGGAAAAAGATTTACACCAATTAAAGTCCGCTTTTCAGCCATATCTTTTCTGTAAAATATCGAACCGTCGGTGTGTCGGAGGCCTCTAATTAACTCGGTTTACCACGATCCTCTGTCGCCATTTTCGCTTCCAAAATCTTTACCAAAAGCTCATCACGGTGCTTTTTCATCGCATCAAGATCCTGGTTTTCTTTGCTGACTTGCTGTCGAACCATATCCATCGTTGTCGAATTCAATTCGACACGGCCTGCTGATGACCACCAATCCTGAAACGAGGGGCCGAGATGCTCGATAAATCCCTCAAGGCCACGGTCCCCTGCTGCGAGAGTAAACAGCTGATTTGGGCCATAGATCGACCAGCGTAGTCCAGGGCCATTGGCAATGGCTTTATCGATATCCGAAAGAGAAGCGACCCCCTCTTGAGCCAGATGCAAAGCCTCCTGCCAGACAACGGCCTGAATCCGGTTCGCAATATGTCCTGGGATACTTTTCTTTAACTCAACCGGAACCTTCCCGAGCAATTCATAGAATGTACGAACACGTTCCATAACGAACTGCTCAGTCTCATCATTGCCAAGTAATTCAATCAACGGGATCAAATGCGGTGGATTAAAAGGATGCGCAATTACAATACGACCCGGATCACTTAAACCCTGCTGTAATGCTTCAAGCGTGATGCCGGATGTCGACGATAAAATGATCGCCTCAGGATCCAAGTGAGCCTCGATCTCGGAAAACAACGCATGCTTGAGATGCGTCTTCTCAGGAGCATTTTCTTGGATGAATTGAGCACCCTCGACAGCATCCGTTGCACTTTTAGAAAAACGAAACTGCTCAACTGAGCCTGCAAACCCATACCCTAGGTTTTCTAATGCCGGTCTCGCTGCCTTCACAAAATTGATGATTCGCTCTTCCATTGCCGAATCTGGATCATAAGCAACGACGGAATGTCCGGCGGCTAAAAAAAGAGCACACCAACTCTGTCCAATAGTCCCTGATCCCAACACCGCTATCCGCACTCAAGAGCCCTCATATTAGACTAAAGTTTAATAAACTTCCGAAAACGAGAAATCATGCGACTAACAGAGCCTGCCTTCCCTGTAATTTGAAATCAGTCGCCTACTCAAATATTCAACAGACGATACGCTAAAACCCTCGTGATATATAGGTTTAAGGCCAATTCAGGCAGTTGTGGTTCTCCATCGATCATCACAACGCATGATGGAGCGAGGCGATCTCTCATTTGAGGGCCAGGTCCTTGAAATCGTTAGAGACTCGAGTTTTCTTTCGACAAAATACAGGAATCGTTGCTCAAACCGATCCTGTTCTGTACATTCTTTCAAAAAACCGTCTATACCATAGGGATTAAGATGTATTTCAAGCGCCTGACGGCTCAAGCAACAGCGATAGCGATCACATGTGCTTCGAGCGTTGTTTACGCCGATGCCAACTACTCCCAGCGCGCAAAGGAACAAGCAGAGCGCGCTGCCGCGGCAGCTGCAATTGCAGCGGATCAAGTGGAAGCCGCTCGCGTCGCTGAGCCAGTCACGCCATCACAAGGTGCAGAGACCAGCGTCGCACCAGCAGACAATAACCCCACTGCAGAGACCTCAACGAGTACACGTTCTTCAGCCACTCCGGGAGCCTCGCAGGCGCAGCAAACAGCGCAAACAGCGCAAACAGACTCAGTGAGAACCGACGCGAAACAAAGTAACTCGGGTGGTGACGGTCCAATGGAAGATCAGCCATTGGTCATTGATGTTTCGAATCTCTACGACGAAGATGGTTTAGGTGATCTGACCATGCAATGGCAGGTGCAACTCGTGAGCGGTGGCTGGCAAACAATCGACGGCGCAACCTCACAGTCATTTACGCCACGACAAAATCACGTCGGAAGTTCGTTGAGAGTCGTGATCCAATATGTGGATGGCGAAGGCACACTCGAAGTCATCGAAACAGCGCCAACAGGGAAGGTACAAAACTCAAATGACCTTCCACAAGGCCTTCCCATCATCAGCGGTTCATCGGTCGAAGACAACACGATTAAAATCGACGTCTCCGGAATTTCTGATGAAGACGGTGTCGGTCAGTTTACTTATCAGTGGGAGCGCTCATCAGATGCAGCGCGTTGGACGCCTTATCAGACAAACTCATCAAATCCAGCCCTGATGCGACTCAATCAACCTGAAGTTGGCTTTGCCTACCGAGCCATTGTTTCTTACGTCGACGCATTTGGAACAACTGAAACGTTAGTGACCCCAGCAACTAACATGGTTCAGAACATCGATGATCCGGTTGAAGGCGAGGTGATGGTTGTCGGGCAGTCGAAGAAAGGACAGCGCCTGCAGATCGATACATCGAATCTGTCAGACGACGATGGCATCGCAAATGTTCGCTCAACTTGGGAAATGTCAGACAACGGACGTTCCTGGGTGTCAGTCCCTGACGTCTATGGCAACAGCATGACTCTTGCTCAAGCACATGTAGGCAGTCTGATTCGAGTCAGGGCAGTTGTGGTTGATAATTTTGGCTCGGAGACAACGCTGTATAGTCAGCCGACATCCCTGATTCAAAACGTGAACTCGAAGCCAAAGGGCGTCATTCGAATTCTAGCAACCGGCAGTTAAGCTAACGCCCACGCAAAAACAATCTATCTAAGTCATGCATGGTCAAGGCTGTCCACGTCGGGCGGCCGTGGTTGCATTGGCCTGAGCGCTCTGTTCGCTCAATATCTCTAAGCAATGCATTCATCTCCGAGATCGTCAGTTGCCGATTCGCCCGCACAGAACCATGACAGGCCATGGTGGCCAGTAAATTATCGCGAGCCTCTACAATCCGCCCACTGGTTCCGACCTCAGCCAGATCGCTCAACACGTCTCGCACTAAATCTTCATGGCTCGCTCGTCTGAGAATTGCCGGAACGTGCTCGATCCGAATTGTTTCTGGTCCGACACGCTGGACACCAAGCCCAAATTGTTCAAATAAGTCATTTGCCTCTTCAACCAGTGACGCCTCTCGTTGACTCACATGAACAGTGATAGGAATGAGTAACGGCTGACTGACAAGGCCCCGATCATCCAAAGCTTGCTTGAGAGCCTCATAGGTAATCCGTTCATGGGCAGCGTGCATATCTACAATGATCATCCCGTCACGGGTTTGGGATAATATGTAAACGCCATGTAATTGCGCCAATGCATAGCCCATCGGTGGAATATCAGCGTTACCTGAATCTTCAGTTAGCGCAATTGGCTGACCGGGTTTTGTCAACTGCGACAACATGTCAAATCCATTGGATGTATCGCGATGTTCACGGAATCGGATATCAGTTTGATAATGCGAGGCAACGGACTGTTGATCAGTTGATGTCTCTCGCGAGAATCGATCCTGCTCGAGTACCTGATCTGGTCGGTCGTCAGCCAAGACTCGCAGAACAGAGCGACGCAGAAAGTCGTAAATTAAACGGGAATCCCTAAAACGCACCTCATGCTTGGTTGGATGTACGTTGACATCGACTTGTGCTGGATCGAGCTCGAGATAGAGCAGATAACACGGATGCCGTCCGTGAAACAATACATCTCGATAAGCTTGTCTAAGCGCATGTGACAGTAACTTATCCCGAACAATCCGACCGTTGACGAAGACATACTGACAATCTGCCTGAGCTCGGTTGAAGGTTGCTCGACAAGCCCAGCCCTTAAGCCTTAGCCCGATGGCTGTTGAATCAACAGGCAAAGCCGCGTCGATAAAACCACGGCCCAATAAATTGGCCACCCGTTCTGACTGCGCGTTTTCGCTGAGCGCAGGTGGTAGCTGACGCGTCACACGTCCCTGATGCACGAGACGAAACCCCACATCAAATCGGCTGAGTGCTTGTCGACTCAATACGGTATCAATATGACCAAATTCTGTCTTTTCAGTTTTCAGGAATTTACGACGCGCAGGCGTATTGAAAAATAAATCGCGCACATCAACTGTCGTCCCCCTCGGATGTGCTGAAACCTCAATCAATGGCTCCATCTCTCGGCCTTCAACAGATACCTTTGAGCCAGACTCACCCTCGACCGCTGATAACAGATTAAGCCGAGAAACTGAGGCAATCGAGGCAAGCGCTTCACCTCGGAATCCAAGCGTACCAACCGCTTCAAGATCATCGAGATCGAATATTTTACTGGTTGCGTGTCGTGATAGTGCGAGCGGCAACTCATCGGCCCGAATGCCTGACCCATTGTCACGAATCCGTATCCGGCCGATACCACCTGCTTCACATTCAATGTCAATTTGAGTTGATCCAGCATCTAGCGCATTTTCAACCAGTTCTTTCACGACGCTGGCTGGTCGCTCGACAACCTCACCCGCAGCAATCTGGTTTGCAAGACGCGGCGAAAGAATGTGGATTGATGGGTTAGATTTCATCAATCTGCACGTGTGTGAGACTCATCACTGCCTCTCGAACTTCATGGGCGCGTGACCACTCGCCATCTGGACACTCCGATTGCGCCCGATCAAGAAGTGCATCAAACGCCTTGGTGCGCTCGTGTTCGATACGCTTCGCGACAGGACCTTTGCCCTCCTGCTTAATCACCACCATGGCATCCAAAATATCAGATAGCTTCATACAGAAATAAATATGAGGGCGTTCAGATTTTGCCAGATGTTCGCGCGACGCCGCGTCGGGACAAATCGACGCCTCAAGCCGATCAATTGGTGATTCACCCGGCGGAAATACTGTTTTTAACTGCCGCTTAATTGGCGAAGGCATATCCCCCGTGACCACTTCGGACAAGTCGTGCATCAAAGCCAATTCATACAAAAGCACCTGATCTTCAGCAGAAAGACTGGGATACACTCGTGATGCAATTTCCCGCGCGTACAGAGCGACCAAACACGAATGCTCAGCAACTGATGGATAACGGTGACAATTCACGGAGTGCCAACGGGTGACGGTGCCAGCAAATGGGAGGTTACGGATATCAAATGACATTGACTTCATGAGGTCATGCTACCGCGGGGAAACCGGGACCTCTAGCTTTTGGCCTAAATGAATCACGTTCGTTTCCAGCCCATTAAGTTCTTTTAATGCCTGCAGAGACAAGCCGTAACGCGCGGCGATTTCTGATAGCGTGTCACCACGTTCCACCTCAATGATCATTCGTTGATCGGCATTTTGTTTGCGCCAAGCAACGAAGGTATTCGCTGGTGGACTCTTCTCGAAATATCGTTTAATTCCTTCAAAGATTGCTGCGGCAATCTTTTCTTGCTCACGAGAAATCGACAAACGCTTCGCATCGGACCGATTCGACAGAAAACCTGTCTCAATCAGTAGCGATGGAATGTCAGGGCTTCGGAGCACCACAAAATTAGCCAAGCCCAAGCGCTTTTTATGCACTCGACCTGCATCTTTTAAATCGCTTAACACACCTTCACCAGCTTGCTTTGAGATGCGAATGGCTGACTCCATTGACATATTCAGCAACACTTGACGTGTGTCGTTGTCGACATCACCCAAATCCACCCCACCGGCAAGGTCATCTGCATTTTCGGTATTCTGTAACCACCGTGATAACTCAGAATTCGCGCCCCTCAATGACAGCGCATAGACGCCTGTACCCCGCACATTGCGATTTTTAGGAAAACTGTCTGCATGAATCGAAATAAAGAAATCAGCACCTGCTTCTCGAGCTATTCGTGGCCGATCTTTCAGTTGAATATATCGATCATCCTCACGAGTCAGGACGGCGCGATACCCAGGCTCGCTCTGAAATCGCCTGGCGAGTCGCTTAGCGATCTGTAAAACAACCCGCTTCTCAACCACCCCATACGACGATGCACCCGGATCTTTACCGCCGTGACCAGGATCAATGGCAACCACGATATCGCGCTTCTCAACCAGGGGTTCTGCTGTTTCATTGAGTGGAGCTGATCGGGACGACGCTTTTTCGCCAGCAACGTAACCAACCACATCGACGACCAAACGATGCGGATAACGTCCTTTAGGACCCAACGCAAACACGTTAGACCGATACTCGCCACTTAAATCGAACACTAAACGCCGGCCATTGCCTCGGATTGAACTGCGGATCCGCTGGATACGTGAGTCATCAATCGAATCAAGTGGTGACAGCGTTTTCGCGTTCAAATTCGTGATATCCAGTACTAACCGACTGGGGTTATTGAGATTGAAATGCGAAAATTGGGGCTTGCCAGAAAATTCGAGCACCACCCGAGAACTGTCCTGATCAGCAGAAGAGCGAACGGATTGAAGATCAATCGCCTGAGCGAATGGAGCGACAAGACAAGCGACGCAGGTGACGAAAAATCGAATCATTCGGGTTGAGGAACCTTTAACGCAGACAACCACCCTTCACCCTTTTTCGATTTCGCAGAGACTGCGCACATGCGTCCCTCGTCATGCCAAATCAAATGGACATCTAAGTCAGGAGTTGGCAATAACGGGCCTGCGCGTTCTGGCCATTCGATCAGCAGACCTTGGCCATCTAACATGTCGCGAAAACCCATCAGCTCGAGTTCCTCGGGATCCTCAAGGCGGTATAAATCGAGATGTGAGACGGTCAATTGCTGATTAATGGGATAAGTCTCACATAGGGTATAAGTCGGTGAGGGAATTGCATCAGTCACTCCAAGCTTCTTCAAAAACGCGCGCGCTAAATGACTCTTGCCTGCACCCAAGTTGCCAGTCAGGGTGACAAGAAAAGGAGAGTGCGGGCAGCTTTTTGCGAGCGCCTTTCCGAGCTTTCTGGTCATCACTTCATCGATCAATTCTATGCGCATCGAGGATTCCGGTTGACGTTGACTCTGGTAGTGTACCGGTCATGAGCAAATCATGGCACCAATCTGATGAAGTTCTCGTCAAGCTTGAGGCTAAAGCGCGAGAGCTTGGCTTCACCTCCATCGGAATCACTGATCCCGATGTGTCTGAGCACGTCCCTTTTCTAGACGCGTGGCTTAATTCTGGATTTCATGGATCAATGGAATGGTTCGAGCGGCATTTAGACCTTAGAAAAGACCCTGCACGTCTCGTTGAAGGGACCCAACGGATCATTTCTGTCAGACTCGATTACTTGCCAGAGAATATCGAGTGCATGGAGATTTTGAACGATCCCGATCAAGCATACATTTCACGCTATGCGCTCGGGCGCGATTACCACAAACTCATGCGTAAACGGCTTAAGCACTTAGGTGATTGGCTTTCTGATGAAATTCAGCCCCATGGTTTTCGTGTGTTTTCAGATTCTGCACCCATCCTTGAAAAGCACCTCGCTGAAAAAGCCGGCCTCGGATGGATCGGAAAGCACACATTATTATTATCGCGTCATGCTGGCAGTTGGTTCTTCCTGGGAGAGCTTTTGACAGACTGCCCACTGCCGCTGACCGAAAGCACTGAAAAACCTCGGTGTGGATCCTGTACCGCTTGTCTCGATATTTGTCCGACCAACGCGTTTCCCGAGCCTTACCAGCTCGATGCAACCAAATGCATTAGTTACTTAACGATTGAGCACAAAGGACCCATTCCAGAGGAATTGAGAGCTCCCATGGGTAATCGTGTGTTTGGTTGTGATGACTGTCAGTTGGTCTGTCCATGGAACCGATATGTAGCCGTTGGCGATCCAGCATTTGCACCAAGGCATGCACTCGATAACCAATTACTGATCGATCTGTTTCAATGGACCGAAGAAGAATTTCTTGTGAAGACTGAAGGAAGTCCGCTTAGACGCGCAGGCTATGTGAAGTTTCTTGAAAATATCGCCATTGGACTCGGTAACAGCGCGAGTCATCGTGCGAAAACCATTGAGATTCTAGAACTCAAACATGGCATGCATGGCGCTGTGCTCGATGAACATATCGATTGGGCTATATCCCGCCTCAGGAATCAAGCTTCAGAAAGTGGGTGCGATAATGCTTGAGCTCGTCGATCGACTCGTGGATATCAGCCAGTGCGAGGTGCTGGCCTGATTTTACAAGCCCCTCAGATGCTTTTGGATTCCAGCGCCGCGCGAGCTCTTTCAGTGTCGATACATCGAGATTCCGATAATGAAAGAATGCTTCAAGATTCGGCATATAACGGGCCAAAAAACGTCTATCTTGGCAGATCGAATTCCCGCACATTGGCGACTGACGCGGGTCCAAAAACTCACTTAAAAACTCAATGGTTCTTGTTTCTGCTTCGACTTCCGTTGTGGTGGAGTTTTGCACCCGAGCGGTGAGCCCTGATTTTCCATGTTGCCGAGTATTCCACTCGTCCATACCATCGAGCATCGCCTGCGGTTGACTGATTGCATACACAGGCCCTTCACCAAGGACATTCAAATCTTTATCGGTCACAACGGTCGCTATTTCGATGATTCGATCGTGTTCAGGTGAAAGTCCTGTCATCTCCAAATCAATCCAAATTAAATTCAACGCGTCTTTCATAAATGTCCTGTAAATGTCATGCACTCTGAGAGCGTTTGTGACTGTGTCATCACTTGCAGTAGTCGATCAACACCCAAGGCGACACCGTAGCTCTCCGGTAAACCAGACGTCAATGCATCAAGTAACGCGTCATCTTTAGGCACAACCGGCCGATGCAATGATTCGCGGCGTCGGTTGTCTTCATCAAAACGAGCAGCCTGCTCAATTGCATCCGTGAGCTCGTGGTAACCATTTGCGATCTCACGGCCAGCGATATACAACTCCGCGCGCTTTGCCACGGAATCAACACCGTCACGTTTGATGCGCGCCAGTGCCGATTGGATCGCCGGAAAATCGATCACAATATGGTTGGTGAGATGTGGCTCGATTTCAGTCGCGAAAAGTAAGTTGAGCTGGCTATCAAGATCAAGAGAAGCGGCCGCTTTTGATCCCAACAGATCACTGGAAAATCGGATAAGATCATCTGTCGTCGCTTGATGCGGATTCAACCCGTAGGTTGCCTCAAAAACATCGCTGTATGCGATGACTTCTGGTCGCCCATATCCCGTCAGGGTCTCCACGAGGTCCTGGATCTCGGACACCATGGCTTGAAACGGACGAATACTCGTTGGCCGATACCATTCGAGCATTGTGAACTCGATGGCGTGCTCAGATCCCTCTTCATTGGCGCGGTAGGCTTTACCAATCGCATGGATCGCACATTGGTACTCCGATAACAACCGTTTGAGATAAGTCTCCGGAGAGGTGAGCAGATAGCCAACATGCAATCCCGCTGGGTCGTTGACCGTAAAACTATCAAGCCATGGATCGGATGCAGGTGCTTTGGCAATCGCTGGCACATCCACTTCCAGTGATTGTCTTGCCTCGAAAAACGAACGAAGCCCGGACAGTAAACTGGCACGGGCTTCGAGGATGGTCTTTGTGGCCGTTGGCCGACCCATCATTTTTTGGTGGCGCGCGAGACGTAATCGCCAGTCCGCGTATCAACACGCAACACTTCACCGATTTCGATGAATAATGGCACGTTCACAACAGCGCCTGTCGAGAGTGTTGCAGGCTTCGAGCCACCTTGCGCTGTATCACCTTTTAGGCCTGGATCGGTCTCAACAACTTCCAGTTCGATGTGATTAGGCGGAGTGACCGCTAGCGGTGCGCCATTAAAGAGCGTAATGATGTATGTCTCTTGTTCCTTCAGCCATTTCGATGCATCACCGACAGCCTTTGCATCGGCAGCGTGCTGCTCAAAAGAACCATCGGTCATCATGAAGTGATAGAACTCACCATCGGCGTATAAGTATTCCATGTCGAGATCAATCACGTCAGCCGCCTCAACCGAGTCTCCCGACTTGAAGGTCTTTTCGACGACACGGCCTGTCTTCAGGTTCTTGATCTTGACACGGTTGAACGCCTGCCCTTTGCCTGGCTTAACGAACTCGTTTTCAACGATCGTGCACGGATCACCGTCGATCAGTACTTTCAGGCCTGATTTGAACTCGTTGGTTGAAAACGATGCCATCAATTACTCTCCAGTAATCGTAACTGTGATGGTTGCGAATACTTCCGCGTGGACTTGACACTGCACTTCGTGCTCACCGGTTGTGCGCAATGGACCCTCTGGAAGACGCACTTCACTCTTATCCAATGTCAAACCGGCGGCCTCAGCGGCTTCAGCAATATCACGCGTGCCAACTGAACCAAACAATTTACCTTCGTCACCAGCTTTCGCTGTGATCGCAACGACCTTCTCATTCAAACCCTCAGCTCGGGCTGTCGCTGCATCCAATTGTTCTTTCGCAGCCTTCTCAAGCTCAGCTCGACGCGTTTCGAATTCAGCGACGTTTGCTTCATTAGCCAAAACAGCACGGCCTTGTGGGAGCAGGAAGTTACGCGCGTAACCACCTTTCACAGTGACACGGTCACCAAGACCACCGAGTTTGCCAACTTTTTCAAGCAAGATTACTTCCATTTATTCATCCTCATCTTCTGGAGGTTCCTGACGAGCGCGGGTCCGAAAATCCACGAATGCGTCAATGACCGCCAATAACGCCAATAACAATAAAAGGTATGGCGTAAAAAATACCAATGCTGTGTAGAACATGATGATCAGTCCTTTCGACTCTCTCATGCCCGTCAGCCCATGTACCAATGCCATGCCGGCAAACATCAATGGCAACGCACCCACCGGAGAAAACCGAAGCATCCATGGATCGACCAAGAACCCAGTTGCTGCCAAAACGAGACAACCAGTCGCAAACACTGGCGACAACATGACCGCCTCAAACTCAGCTTTGAACCCGCCCGGGTTGTATGCTTGAGCTTGTAAAGCCCGTGCAAACGTGAGCGCAAACAAAGCGCTGACCATATGCACAAAACTCAGTGCGCCAACAGAGAGTGATGCCATCCATGCATCCACTGTGGCCTCACCCACCCCAAGGGTGGCGAGTTGCGCCGGTGGAGCGACCACTTCTTTGATCGCAACAACCAAGCCCTTCAGCGTCTCCTCATAGAGCGCGCCAACTAAAACCACCAAGCCAAGCGATATAGCCAATCCCACGACAAGGACTGCGCGCCAACTCAGTGTTCGGTGAAGTACCGCTGCCAAGACAACTGTAATCACCAATACCAGCAACATGGCTGAGTCACCGAATCCAAATGCCATCACAAGTGCGGAAAGCATCGGGACTGCGGTCACCATTAAGGATTGCTCGAGGCCACGACGGAGTGCATATAACGCCACCACCGAAGCGCCAGCCCATGACAACAGCGGTAAAAACAGCAGCAATGATGCGATCAATGCTGCCCGCCACTCAGACGCCATCAAATAATGCGCCAGCCGTGCCATGGGATCCCCTGTTAATTAGATATCGTGCGAATCCGTATATGGAAGCAACGCCAAATAACGCGCGCGCTTGATCGCTGTAGCGAGCTGGCGCTGATACTTTGCACTGGTTCCAGTGATCCGTGAAGGTACGATTTTACCGGTTTCGGTAATGTACTGCTTCAACGTATCCAAATCTTTGTAGTCAATTTCTGCGACATTTTCAGCAGAGAAACGACAGAATTTACGACGACGGAAAAAACGTGACATATCTCTCTCCCTTACTCTTCAGTTGCTTCTTCAGCATCGACGACATCGTCGACGTCGCTAGCTTCAGCAGTTTCAACATCAGCATCCTCTGGTTGCTCGGCATCGCGGTCACGACGACGCTCTGAACGATCGCGATCCTGACGACTCTCAGCAGCTTTAATCAGAGAGATATCGGTGACGGCATCCTTCCGTTTAATCACCATGTTACGCAACACAGCATCATTAAAACGGAACGTTGTTGTCAGTTCGTCAAGAACCTCAACAGAACACTCGATATTCCATAAAATATAGTGTGCTTTATGCAGATCATTGATCGAATAAGCCAACTGGCGACGACCCCAATCCTCAAAGCGATGCACAGATCCACCACCTTCAGTCACGGCATTTGTGTACCGCTCCATCATGGCTGGAACCTGCTCTGACTGATCCGGGTGGAACAGCAAAACGATTTCGTAATGGTTCATTGTGACTCCTTACGGGTTTCGCCATCCAGCCCATCCGAATGGCAAGGAGACTGTCTGTCCGACAGACAGTAGGGCGCCGGAGTCTAGTCGACCCTGCACCCTATTGCAATGATTAAGACGCTTTAGCTGTCGAGATCGTATCGATCATCGCCGTCGTCGTCTTCCATGCCTGCAGCCGGTATCTTCACATTGCGAGCAGGCACAACAGTTGAGATCGCATGCTTGTAAACCATTTGGCTGACAGTGTTCTTTAGAAGAACAACGAATTGATCGAATGATTCAATCTGACCCTGGAGCTTGATTCCGTTGACCAAAAAGATCGATACAGGAACGCGTTCCTTGCGAAGAATATTCAAGAAAGGGTCTTGCAGTGAATGCCCCTTTGACATAGTTACCTCCCGATACCGGACGGTCGTGGGACCAATCATCCTCTCTGGTCCCCAAGGTTGGGTGTTTCCACCCACGACGGTCTATCTATTGATTTTTGTTGTTTATAACGGGCGAACAAGTCTCCCGCGATGATTAGTTTACACCAAACGGTGAAGAAATCACGATCGTTTGTTCCCGATCAGGGCCGGTACTGACGATGTCAATCGGAGCACCAACCAACTCACCCAACCGGTTCACATAGTCTTTCGCGGCCTGCGGCATTTGGTCAAGCGTAGTCATACCAAACGTTGTATCACTCCATCCCGGCATGGTTTCGTAGATCGGCTTGGCTGCAGCAAAATCATCACTGCTCGGTAGGTAATCAACCACTTCGCCATTGGGAAGTTGGTAGCCAACACACAATTTAACTTCTTCCAAACCGTCGAGAACATCCAGCTTGGTCAAACAAATTCCGCTAATCGAGTTCACTTCAATGGCATGCCGAACCGCCACCGCATCGAACCATCCACAGCGACGGCCGCGACCCGTTGTGGTGCCCACTTCTTGACCCTGTATGGCCAAATGCTCACCCACCGTGTCGAATAATTCGGTAGGCATTGGGCCGGAACCCACACGGGTTGCGTAGGCTTTGGTGATTCCCAAGATCGCATCAATATAGCGTGGTCCAAGACCTGAGCCTGTTGCGACACCGCCAGCTGTCGTGTTCGAGCTTGTGACAAACGGATAAGTACCATGGTCAATATCCAGCAGGCTTCCTTGGGCGCCTTCAAACAACATCACCTTGCCGTCGCGGCGGCTGCGGTGAACCAGATCCACGGTGTCACAGACCGCGGACTTGAAGTAACTGACCGCATCCAACGTCTCTTCGATCATCGCCTCAACATCGACCGGCCGAGCTTGATACAGGTTGGTCAAAATGAAGTTGTGATACTCCATCAGCTCACGGACTTTTTCAGCAAACCGCACAGGGTCCATCGCATCAGCAACTCGTAGACCGCGACGCGACACTTTATCCTCGTATGCCGGCCCGATTCCTCGACCAGTTGTTCCGATCTTTGCATCGCCTCGTGCCGCTTCACGCGCCTGATCAAGTGCGACATGGACACGCATGATGAGAGGACAATTGGTTGAAACATGCAAACGATCAACAACCGAATGGCCGCGCTCTTCAAGCATCTTGATCTCTTTGACCAGCGCTTCTGGCGACAACACCACGCCATTGCCAATCACGCAACGTACATGCGGGCGCAGAATCCCAGATGGAATCAAATGCAGAGCCGTCTTCTGGCCATTAACCACCAATGTATGACCTGCATTGTGGCCACCTTGATAGCGAATAACATAGTCCACTTTCTCCGTCAGGAGGTCGACGATCTTCCCTTTACCCTCATCGCCCCACTGGCTACCGAGAATGACTAAACTCTGATGCATATGTAATGAACCTAACTCAGTTCGCAAGGCGAACCAGTGTTTTCAAATCAGCGCTAAAGCCTGTTGCAGCTCGCGCTCTACCAAATGACTCTCCGACGTGATCGTAACGACCACCCCGAACCAATAATTGATCGCGTTGTAGTGAATAAATACCGAAGACGAGACCGGTGTGATAATTGAATCCATGGGTTTCACCCAAGTCACAATACCAAGACACCTGATCGACATTGAGCCCACGCTTGACCTCAGTGATATCGTCGCACGCCTTCTTTAAAAGCTCGACAGATCCACTGCGCTGTATCACGGTATCTAATTCCCCGTAGGCATCTTTAAACACGGCAATCTCAGGAACAGTCTGTTCGAGTGTCGCCAACGCGTCCAAATCCTTACGCGCAAGCGCATCGAGTGCCTTTGCTCGAAACATTGCGGACTGCTTAACAAGCACTGATTTCAAAGCACCCGCGTGGCCAACATCGATCATCAAAGGCTCATCAGTGAATAACCGCACTGTATCAAGCGCCAGTTGCACCACTTCGATATCAGCAGAAAGATCAGGATTACCAAAAATTTCTGCACCAAGCTGAAGTGGCGAACGGCTGGAATCACCACCTGATGCAACCGCTCGAAGGACGCTCCCGCAATAACACAAGCGAGTTGTGCCTGCTTCATTGAGCGCGTGTGCATCGATTCGGGCAGCCTGTGGTGTCATATCGGGGCGGATACCCATCAGGCGACCTGATACGCGGTCCGTAATCACCATGATTTGATCAGACAAGTCTTGGCCAACACCACTGGTCAAGCTATCGAGATACTCAACCATCGGCGGCATAATCAAGCCGAAATCACACTGGCGAAAAAGATCTAAGCAGCGACGACGGCCATCTTCGATCGCCCACGCTTCATCGGGGAGGCATTCCTCCATACCGTCGGGCAATATCCAACTGGGTCGCGTCACCTTCCGTCCTTAGATTCAGTCAAAGAGCGGCGAGTTTACCAACACTGACCAGAAGACGCATCTGGCAATCAAAATTTAACGAGATAGGACAAAGCACTCAAATCATGGTGATTCAGACAATGGTTTGCCGCATCACGTACTCTCGGTTTTGCATGATGCGCAACGCCGATTCCAGATGCAGTAAGCATCGGTATGTCGTTGGCACCATCGCCAACTGCCAAGGTCTCAACCAAATCAATGCCCAGCGCGCGGGCCTCCGTGTTCAGCGTTTGTCGCTTCATCGATCCGTCAATGATCGGTGGAATCACGCGACCTGTGACTTGGTTATCTCGACACTCAAGCGTATTGGATAAGACAAAATCCATGCCGAGACGATCGCCAATTTGGTCGGCAAAATAGGAGAATCCACCGGATACGATACCCAAACGCACCCCAGCACCAGACAAGTTCGCAGTCAAAATCTCTGCTCCAGGCATGAGCGTCAGACCTTGATAGACAACATCAAGTTCTGACTCGGCGAGCCCTGACAAGAGTCCCAGACGCTCTGTGAAACTCTCGATAAAATCGAGCTCGCCACGCATTGCGCGTTCAGTAATTGCTGACACCTGGTCGCCTAAACCGAACGCAGCGGCAAGTTGATCGATCACCTCTTGCTGAATCAGTGTCGAATCCATGTCGAATAAGGCGAGTTTCGGGCGCTCCTCGCGAACCAATAAATAATCCGTGTTGGCTTCATCAGCACGCGCCGCAAGGAGGCTTTCGTCCACTGTATCGATCAACATTTCAATGCAATCACAGGTCGGTGGAACCAATAAATTCTGGGGCCGAAGATGGTGTTTTTCGTTATTACTCAACTGCGCATCACACAAGGCTGCATCGAGCGCCTCATGATGGTTCGCTTCACTGACAAACCAAAGAAGTCTCACGATTCCGCCTCAAGTGCGTCCACACGTTGAAATCCACGCGGCAGGAGTTTCCCACGTCGAGCGCGCTCTCCAACAAAGTTCTCAAGATCTGATGGGGACAAGGTGACATGCCGCTTACCCGCAGTCACGCGAAGCGATCGAAGCGGCGGTAAGACCGTGATCGCAGTGACACGATGCCCCTCCTTAAGGAGCGCAGGTGGTATTTGCACCAATTTATTCCCCTTACCTTTGGCAAGTTCCGGTAACTCATGTGCTTCGAAAACCAATAAGTGCCCACTCGAGACAGCAACAGCAATACGGGATAACTCGGTATCACCAATCAAAGCAGGCGGTAATAATTTGGCTTCACCCAAATTCACCACCGATTTACCTGCTTTGTTTCGTCCAAGCAGATCACCGTATTTGCATATAAATCCATACCCATAATCAGTCGCCAACACCCATTGGGTTGTTTCATCGGCAAGCGCGAGCTGGGTCACTTTTGCACCGGCAGCGAGATCAATGCGACCGGACAAGGGCTCCCCCTGACTCCGTGCTGATGGCAGTGTATGCGTCTGCACCGAATACGCACGTCCTGTTGTATCAAATGCGACGAGCGGCTGGTTTGAGCGGCCTTGTGCTGAAGTCAGATATTGATCTCCAGATTTATAGGTTAAGGCACGAGGGTCGATATCGTGGCCTTTAGCAGACCGAATCCAACCATTGTCACTCAACACGACGGTCACAGGCTCAGAGGCAACGAGCTGATCCTCACGAAGAGCACGCGCCTCTTGCCTCACAACAATTGGTGAACGACGCTCATCGCCATAGGTCTCTGCATCTTGTGTGAGCTCATCTCGCATCAATCGCGTCATTTTTGTGCGAGAACCGAGCACACCTTCCAAATACTTCCGCTCTTTCTCTAGCTCTTTTTGCTCTGCTTGAATTTTCACTTCTTCAAGCTTGGCCAAGTGCCGTAACCGGAGATCAAGAATGGCATTCGCTTGGATTTCACTGAGTCCAAATCGAACCATGAGTTCGTGTTTGGGTTCATCCTCTTCACGGATAATACGAATCACTTCGTCGATATTCAGGTAGGCGACCAAATACCCTTCTAAAACATGAAGGCGGTCCATCACCTGATCGAGACGATGGGTTAATCGTCGAGTCACCGTCTGACGACGCCAATCAAGCCATTCGCTCAGAATTGAACGCAGTGATTTCACCTGCGGACGACCATCAACACCGATCATGTTCAAGTTCACACGATAGGTTTTCTCAAGGTCGGTGGTCGCGAATAAGTGCGTCATGACTTCTTCGGTATTCACACGGTTTGAGCGTGGCGTTAATACCAAACGAATCGGGTTTTCATGATCTGACTCATCGCGCAAATCGACAATCATGGGTAATTTCTTGGCCTGCATTTGCGCAGCAATTTGTTCAAGAATACGCGCCGGAGATGCCTGGTGTGGTAACGAATTAATCACGATGTCGCCATCTTCAGATACATAGGTCGCGCGCATTCGAATCGATCCGTTGCCGGTCTCATAGATCTTCGTCAAATCTGCAGGAGGAGAGATAATTTCTGCAGTCGTTGGGTAATCTGGAGCCGGGACGAATCGCATCAAATCGCCAACCGAAGCCTCGGGATCATCGAGCAGATGCACGGCGGCGTTCACCACTTCGCGCAAATTATGGGGCGGTATATCAGTCGCCATACCGACTGCAATCCCCGTGGTTCCGTTGAGAAGGATCGATGGAACACGGGCTGGAAGTAGCTTGGGTTCTTTCAGGGTGCCGTCGAAATTCGGCTGCCAATCGACCGTCCCTTGACCCAATTCGTCGAGCAAAATTTTCGCAATCGGTGTCAGACGTGCTTCGGTGTAGCGCATTGCAGCGAAACTTTTCGGATCATCTGGGCTACCCCAGTTACCTTGGCCGTCGACCAGTGGATAGCGTGTAGAGAACGGTTGCGCCAACAACACCATGGCTTCGTAGCATGCGGAGTCGCCGTGAGGATGAAACTTACCAAGCACATCACCCACCGTTCGCGCTGATTTCTTATGCTTGGATTGAGCGGATAAACCCAGTTCACTCATCGCGTAAACAATGCGCCGTTGAACTGGTTTCAATCCATCACCGATATGAGGAAGAGCTCGGTCCAAAATCACGTACATCGAATAATCGAGGTACGCTTTTTCAGTGTACGTTTTTAGAGGAAGCCGTTCGAAAGCTTCGGTAGATTCAAGCGCCAATGGAGGAACCTTTGAGTCGTCAGAAAGATCAAACGCTACCGGTGGAATCGCTCGTACGCAAGACTACCGAGAACCAAAGCGACTAAATACGGAATGATAATCGCAGGTTCCAGGAGGACAGACGCAAACGCTGGGCCCGGACAAAGACCAGAAACGCCCCAGCCAACACCAAACAAGACACTACCGATCACCAATGGCCGATCGATCACGCCATGCGTCGGCACTTGAATCTCGTCAAAAATCAGGGGCTTTTCGCGCTTTTTCAGAATGAAAAAGCCGATCGCTGCTACCGGAATCCCGCCACCCATCACGAAAATCAAACTCGGATCCCAGGTACCTGCGATATCAAGAAAATTGACTATCTTTGATGGATTCGTCATCCCGGCTAAGTACAAACCACCACCAAAGACCGCACCGATTAGAAACGCAATCATCTGTGTCATAGCGCACCTTCCAATACATGACGAACAACAAAGACGGTAATCACTGCTGCAGCCATAAAACTACAGGTCGCCACGATCGAGCGTTTTGAAAGCCTTGAAATACCGCAAATGCCATGGCCACTGGTACACCCTGATCCAACGCGTGTGCCGTAGCCCACCAAAAAGCCGCCAATCAGCATCGGAATCAAGCCCATCGGTTCAAATCCATGTGGTGATGGCAACACCATCGAGAGCACCACAGGCGAGCCCACCAAACCGATTAAAAAGAAAGGCCGCCACGAGCCTTGGCCAAAATCAAAATTGAGCGTGCGGGCAACAATTCCCGATATTCCGAGAATCCGTCCAAAAAAAATAAACACCGCGGCAGCAGACAACCCGATCAGTATGCCCCCTGACACAGACGGCATCGGAGTAAATTCAGTCATCGTTGATTTACCTCAAGGTCGCGATACGACGCATACTATCGAACTCTTAGAGTAAGTGGTATAAACTTATAACTAAACGTTTTATCGCAAAGGAGACCATCGTGGCACCCGATGTCCGAGCATTCTTTGATCACGAAACCTGGACGTTGACCTATCTCGTCAAGGACCCTCATTCATCTGCTTGTGCGATTATCGATTCAGTGCTCGACTTTGAGGGAGCAAGCGGCCGAACAAAAACAGATGGCGCACAACGCGTTATCTCAATGGTTGAGAATGAAAACCTAACAGTCGAATGGATCCTAGAAACCCATGTTCATGCGGACCATTTGTCAGCTGCTCCTTATTT
Source organism: gamma proteobacterium HIMB30 (assembly GCA_000227525.2). Taxonomy (GTDB): domain Bacteria; phylum Pseudomonadota; class Gammaproteobacteria; order Pseudomonadales; family Litorivicinaceae; genus HIMB30. The sequence goes on along the minus strand of AGIG01000028.1, from coordinate 531,728 downwards.
ACACAAACATCTCGGTGGCAAGATCGGTATTGGTGCCCACATCACCGATGTGCAACAAATTTTTGGCAATCTATTCAATGTCGAGCCTGAATTCTGTCGTGATGGGTCCCAGTTTGATCATTTATTCGTCGACGGCGATTCCTTCTCGATAGGCGGACTCACAGCGAAAGCAATACACACTCCAGGTCATACACCGGCTTGTATGACCTACCACATCGGTGATGCACTTTTTGTCGGTGACACGCTGTTTATGCCAGATTTCGGAACCGCGCGTTGTGATTTCCCAGGCGGCGATGCGCGTGTTCTTTATCAGAGCATCCAAAAACTGTTGGCACTGCCACCAGAAACACGAATGTTCATGTGCCATGACTACATGCCCAATGATCGTGAAATGCAGTACGAAACAACTGTTGGCAAGCAAAAAGCTTCCAATCTTCATGTCCATGATGGCATTTCAGAAGATGAATTTGTCGCAATGCGCAGAGCGAAAGATCAATCACTGAGCATGCCATCACTGATCCTGCCATCGGTGCAGGTCAATATGCGAGCTGGAGAATTACCGCCTGCTGAAGAGAATGGCGTACGCTATTTGAAAATCCCGCTCGATGCCGTCTAAGGAGGCACTATGATTATTCGTCAACTGACAACTGAACTGTCTGTCGCTGACCAACTCACCGTGGATGATTTGGAAGCGGTGAAAGAAGCTGGTTTTAACGCCGTGATTTGTAACCGCCCTGATGAAGAGGGTGAACCGCATGCAGACGCCGATTCAATGGCACAGAAAGCGAACGCGCTTGGCATCGAGTTCCGTTATCTGCCAGTCAATGGTGCAAACATCACAGACACTGATGTTGCACAACATGCTGCACTGCTGTCTGAGGTACCAGGACCTGTTTTGACTTATTGCCGTTCCGGAGCGCGTTGTGCCAAGTTATGGGCGCTGTCTGAAGCCGGCAAACAAGATGTTAATACGCTCATCGAGACAGTAGACAAAGCGGGCTTGACCGTCGTCGACATCGCTCATCGATTGTCATAGGCGATCTGAATACCGACCGTCGGCACAACTGACAGGATCGAGTGCGGTAAGGGAATGATGGAGATGGCGGAAGACTCATGCGACCAAGTAACACGATATATCCGTCCATGCCTCGGTCTGAATTGCGAGCTTTCATTGGCAGTCACGCCAACCCAATGGACTTCGACCTCAGACTCAAAGGACGAGAATGACTGGTGACATCCGAACGTGCTAAGACCACCACTGTTTCAGTGGGCTAAGGCCTACAATCGCTCGAAACTGAGTGACGATGCGGTTGCTGCTGTCATCGTCACTATCATGCTGATTCCTCAGTCACTCGCATACGCCATGCTTGCTGGGTTACCACCAGAAGTTGGTTTGTATGCGTCAATCCTGCCTTTATTCGCTTACGCACTCCTCGGCTCAAGCATGACCCTTGCTGTTGGGCCAGTCGCTGTCATTTCATTGATGACCGCGGCAGCAATTGGTCCAATCGCTACACCGGGCTCGCCGGAATACCTGGGCGCAGCAATCTTGTTGAGCCTACTATCAGGCGCGATTCTCATGGGACTTGGATTTGCTCGCGCAGGATTTCTAGCCAATCTTCTGTCGCACCCGGTGATCTCGGGCTTTATCAGCGCGTCAGCGATCTTAATCGCAGTCAGTCAATTCAAGCATATCTTGGGCATCCCAGTGTACGGGCACGATATGCCATCCATTCTGCTTAACCTGACAACACATCTGAATGAAACCAATTGGCCAACGTTAATCATCGGTGTTTCCTCGATGATCTTTCTATTTTGGGTCCGCAGTGGGCTCGAACCTCGATTGATAAAATTCGGAATGACCGCCGCCGTTGCCGGGACTGTGGCCAAAGCTGGTCCGGTTATGGCCGTAATTGTTTCAACGACAGTTGTCAGCTTTTTTGCGCTCCATCACGCTGGTGTCTCAATCGTTGGCGTGATCCCTGATGGACTGCCGGTGCCTTCATTACCAGAGCTTGATTTAACCCTCGCCAAAGAACTCCTTCCTGCAGCATTTCTGATCTCGATCGTTGGCTTTGTTGAGACAGTCAGCGTTGGCCATACCCTCGCTGCCCGCCGCCGCGAAAGAATCCAGCCGAACCAAGAGTTGATCGGATTAGGCGCGGCAAATATTGCCAGTGGTTTTGGCGGAGGATTCCCCGTTACCGGTGGGTTTAGCCGCTCAGTGGTGAACTTTGAGGCCGGTGCAAAAACACCATTCGCAGGTGTCATCACGGCAATCATGATTGCCATGACTGCCCTATTCTTGACTCCCTTGTTTGAATATCTTCCCAAAGCTGTGTTGGCTGCGACAGTCATTGTGGCAGTCCTGTCCCTTATCGATTTGAAAGCGATCCATCGCGTTTGGGTCTTTTCTAAACCCGATTTTTGGGCGATGTTAACAACGATCGCTGTGGTCCTCGGGATCGGGATCGAAGCCGGAATCGTGGCCGGAATTGTCGTTTCCATTTGCTTTTTATTAGCGAAAATTGCGCGTCCACACTTCGCTGTAATCGGCCAGATCCCTGGCACCCAGCATTTTCGAAATGCGAGCCGCCATGACGTCTTAAAAAGTGAAAAGATTCTAGCCATCCGCTTAGATGAAATGCTGTATTTTTTAAACGGTCATACCTTCGAAGATGCCATCAATGAGTTACTCAGCAAAAACGAACACCTGACCGATTTGGTGTTGCTCTGTCACGCGATCAACGAAATTGATGCGTCAGGCCTTGAAGTGCTCGAATCGATTAATGAACGATTGCATTCTCAAAACATCAAATTTCACTTATCAGAGGTCAAAGGGCCTGTGATGGATCGACTGAACCGAGTCGGTTTCAAAGCGCACCTGACAGGGCAGATTTTCCTCTCACATTATGAGGCGATGTGTACACTCGACCCGGCTTGCGAGACTCACGGCAACACCCAATCAGCTGGAGCGTAGCAGCTCACGAAAAGGACGCTCATCGGTGAGAGCGTGTTGGGCATCCTGTCGATCCCACCCCGACGCGACTAACAAGCCCGCACGTAAATCCCAATTCAGGTCACGCAACAACTGATATGCACGTGTCTCGTCAAACCCTTCGATTTGGCCTGCCAAGATTCGCGCCTGGCGGTCTTTCAGTTTCGCATTTGTTGCCTGCACACAGAGCATTTCATTACCAAGCACACGCCCAAGTTGGGTCATGAGCCCTGTGGAAAACGCATTCAGTAATGCTTTTTGCGCCGTACCAGCACCCAACCGAGTGGAACCTGCAAGAACTTCAGCACCGGTTTCAGTGAACAAACCATGGTCTACGATCGCTACCAGTCGACCGGCCGGATTTGAACTGACGCCGATGGTCAAAGCGCCCTGCTCTTTGGCTCTCGCAAGAACTTGACAGGTAAATGGCGTATTCCCCGAGGCTGCAATACCAATGACCACATCTGAGGCGGTGAGACGCTGTTGTTCGACCTGGAAAACCGCATCATCAACATCATCCTCAGCGCCCTCGACCGATTCAGCAAGTGCCTTCGCTCCTCCTGCAATTAAATACGTAAGACGATTCAGAGGCCATCCAAATGTTGGGACCAGTTCGACACCATCCTGGACGCCAATCCGAATCGAACAGCCTGCACCGGCATACACGAGTCGGCCGTCACTCGCACGAAGACGGTCAGTCGCAACCTCGACTGCGGAAGCCAATTGATCAGTGATTTTCCGGACAGCCTCAATGGCGTGAGCCTGCGAAGCCAACAAATGCTCCAATTGCTGGGCAACCGGTAGCCGATCAAACTCGCGACCAGCCGGATCGACGATCTCCGTCGGTGGTAGCGTTACTTTTTCCTGGCCCACGCGTCTTTCAATGTCACAGAACGGTTATAAACGATTCGGTCATCAGAACTTTCAGGATCTTGTTTAAAGAAGCCAACCCGCTCGAACTGGAAATAGGCATCAGGCATCAGTGTTCCGAGTGCAGGCTCAACCAACGCTTGGCCGTCAATCAATGATTCTGGATTCATGACTGATGCAGGATCTTCATAGTTTCCAGGATCCGGTACTGTGAACAATCGATCATACAAACGCACATCGACTTCCCTCGCGGATGCTTCATGGACCCAATGGATAGTGCCCTTGACCTTCCGGCCTGATTGATCCTGGCCTGAACGGGTTGCTGGATCGTATCGCACATGGACTTCAGATACTTGCCCTTCAGCATCAAGTACAACGTCCTCGAAATCGACAATGAATCCATACTTCAAACGAACGCTACCGCCTGGAAATAGTCGGAAGAACCCATCTGGTGGGTCAAGTTCAAAATCAGATCGATCGATCAGAAGCTCGCGACCAAAAAGCATAGTGCGAGATCCTAATTCAGGGTGCTTGGGGTGCCAGGGAACGTCCAGCTCCAAGGGGGCTTGATCCCAGTTCGTTACCACGACTTTCAGCGGATTCAACACAGCCATCGCTTTGTGCGCACGCCGTTCCAGATCATCACGGATCGAACCCTCAAGAATCTGTAGTTCGATGGTGTTGGGCTTTCGAGTCACGCCAATGCGCTCGCAGAACAACCGAATTCCCTCAGGAGAGTAACCTCGACGACGCATCCCAGCGATTGTCGGCATCCGCGGATCATCCCATCCGGATACATAACCGCCCTCAACCAGAGCATTTAGCTTCCGCTTGCTGGTGACAGTCCCCTCAAGTTCAAGGCGACTGAATTCAGTTTGTTTCGGTCGATGAGGGACTGGCAGTTTTTTCAACAGCCACTCGTACAGTGGTCTATGATCCTCAAACTCAAGCGTACATAACGAGTGCGTGATTCCTTCGATTGCATCGCTTTGACCGTGGGCATAGTCATAGGTGGGATAAATACACCACTGATCACCAGCTCGTGGATGCGATAGATGCCGAATGCGATATAACGCCGGATCACGAAGATTCAAATTCGCCGCCGACATCGAAATCTTCGCTCGAAGAACAGCCGCTCCTTCAGGTAACTCGCCGTCACGCATTTTTAAAAATAGCGCTTCGTTTTCTTCAGGCGAGCGATCACGGTGAGGGCTATCGATACCAGGCTCGGTCAATGTTCCCCGGTTGGCACGCATTGCTTCTGCTGACTGCTCATCGACGTAGGCATCTCCATTTCGGATTAAATGCAATGCCCAATCAAACAGCTGCTGAAAATAGTCGGCTGTGTGACAGAGTGCTGACCACTCAAACCCAAGCCAACGCACATCAGCTTCAATTGCATCGATGTATTCCTGCGATTCTTTCTCAGGGTTGGTGTCATCAAACCGAAGATGACAGCGCCCGCCAAACTCCTCAGCCAAACCAAAATTAAGGCAGATACTCTTCGCATGACCAACATGCAAATAGCCATTGGGCTCTGGTGGAAAACGCGTGACGACTTCCGTCAGTTGGCCTTGTTTAATTTGGTCGGCGATCTTTGTCCGAATAAAATTCGTTGGCTTTTCGCTCACGGTTACACCATCAACAACGTCGCAAGTTGTCTGCGGCCTGTTCGTGCACGTGGATCGTCATTCCCCAACCGATCAAAAATTTGAATCAATAACAAACGCGCGGCATCGTCGTTATATTGACGATCCGTCTGAATGATGGTTAATAAATGCGTTATTGCTGACTCGACGTCATCGGAGACCATTAAGTGTACAGCTAAGAAATACCGCGCCTCACTGTCCTCGTCGTTGGCCGCGATGCGAGATTCACAAGTTGCGCGATCAAGAGCACCGGCTAATAGATCCTGAAACGCCTTCCCAGCAACGATCGACTTCGCGCGTGGATCCATTTTCTGTGCATCAGGCAGTCGTTCAACGATCGCCTCAGCACTGTCTAAATCGCCTTTTTTCAGTAGCGCCTGCGCCATGTCGAGATAGGCATCATAATTTTCTGGATCATCAGCGGTAATCAGCTGATACAAAGCGATCGCTTCATCATATTGACCCAATGCGACAAGCTCAGCGGCACGTTCGAGCGGAGATGCTTCGACTCGCTCAACATGCTTATCTAAAATGGCACGAATCTCCCCTTCTGGCAGCGCGCCCATAAAATGATCAGCTGGCTGGCCGTTCTTGAAAAGAACGACAGTCGGTAACGAACGCACACCCATTCCGGCCACAAGCATTTGCTCGGCATCCGCATCGACTTTCGCTAAGATGAAAGCACCGGCGTATTCATCAGCGAGTCGTTCAAGCATTGGACCCAGCGTTTTACACGGGCCACACCACTCCGCGTAAAAATCGACGAGAACAGGGGTTTCCTGTGATTTTTGGAGAACATCTGTCTCAAAAGTTTCAGATGTGACTTGGATTGAATAAGCTTCGGACATAACAACCTGTCAGTTTCGTAAATTTGCGACGGAGTATACCCTGTCGTGACCTTTTGAAGTGAGACCGCACATGCAATTGAGTGAAAGACAGCAAGAAATCATTGACGAGTTTCAGTTTTTTGATTCATGGATGGATAAATATCAGTATTTGATTGATCTCGGCAAAGATATTGAACCGCTCGAAGAATCAGAAAAAAACCAAACCAATTTAGTCCGGGGTTGCCAATCGCAGGTTTGGATGGTCGTCGACGGTGAGGCATCCCAGGTGTCCGTTCGTGCGAATTCAGATGCTGCGATCGTCTCGGGTTTGATTGCGCTGGTCGTCCGTCTGTATTCCAATGCGTCCGCGGAAGAGATCATCAAAACAGAGCCTGAATTCGTCGAAGCGATTGGTTTGTCTCAGCATTTATCGCCAACTCGGGCCAATGGGCTTGCCTCGATGCTGCAACGGCTGAAGGCAGAAGCGGCACAATTGGTTGCCAAATCCACATAAACGCTTGATATAGGACCTATTCAGTCCTATATAATGCGCACCCGGAATCAATTTGTGGTGCGCCGATGGTACGACTGTCAAAACTGACCGACTATGCCTCAGTGATCTTAGCTCAGATGGCGAGGCATCCTGACGTTCTGTGGTCAGCAGGACAGTTGTCTGACGAGTCATCCGTCCCGAAACCAACGTGCATTAAGTTGCTCAAACTCTTGGTCAAGGGCGGTGTGCTGACATCAACGCAGGGTGCTCGAGGCGGATACAGCTTAGCGAGAGCACCATCGCAAATCCCGGTCAAAGTGATTATTGAGGCCATCGAAGGACCGACGGCGATAACTGAGTGCGGAACAGATGAAACACTGTGCCGGCTTACCGACCACTGTTCAGTGATGTCACGGTGGCGGGAATTAGGTGATCAGGTGGATCACATTCTGACAAAAACAACGTTAGAAGACCTGATCAGCCCACACACGCTCTATGCGCGATCCGATCGCCGCATCGAGACTTTGGAGGTGTACTGATGAGTCAACAAGAGATCGATCAACTAGTCGACCAGGACTATAAATATGGGTTCGTTACTGACATTGAATCCGACACACTACCGCCGGGTTTGAATGAGGATGTCATTCGCGAAATCTCGACCCGCAAAGGTGAACCTGAGTGGTTATTGGAATGGCGGCTGGAGGCTTATGCCAAATGGCTTGAGATGACACCACCTGAATGGGCGCATCTTGACTATGCACCGATCGATTTCCAAGCAATCAGCTATTTCTCTGCGCCGAAAAAGCAAGGCGATGGACCGAAAAGTCTGGACGAAGTCGACCCTGCATTGATCGAAACATACAACAAACTCGGGATACCGCTTGAAGAACAAAAGATGCTCGCAGGCGTGGCTGTCGATGCGGTTTTCGATTCGGTCAGCGTGGTAACAACCTTTAAAGAAAAGCTGCATGAAGCGGGCGTTGTGTTTTGCCCGTTATCAGAAGCGGTTCATTCCCACCCTGAGCTTGTGAAAAAATTCCTCGGCTCGGTCGTCCCTCAAAACGACAACTACTATGGCGCGCTCAACTCGGCAGTATTCTCCGATGGTTCGTTCGTTTACATCCCGAAGGGTGTTCGCTGTCCAATGGAGCTCTCGACCTACTTCCGAATTAATCAGCAAAACACCGGGCAATTTGAACGAACACTGATTGTCGCTGAGGAAGGCTCTTACGTTTCGTACCTCGAAGGATGTACAGCGCCACAGCGCGATGAAAACCAGTTGCACGCAGCCGTAGTTGAGCTAGTCGCCGAGACTGATGCTGAAATTAAATATTCAACCGTCCAGAACTGGTTTGCTGGCGACGATGAAGGCAAAGGTGGAATCTATAACTTTGTCACCAAGCGCGGTGAATGCCGTGGTGATCGAGCCAAGATCAGTTGGACACAATTGGAAACAGGCTCAGCCATCACCTGGAAATATCCAAGTTGCGTCCTAAAGGGTGCAGATTCCGTTGGCGAGTTCTACTCAGTGGCAGTTGCCGGCAAAAAGCAACAAGCAGATACCGGGACAAAGATGGTCCATATTGGCCCACGCACGCGATCAACAATTATTTCAAAAGGTATTTCGACTGCCCGCGGTCAAAATGCCTATCGAGGACTGGTGAAAGTCCTTCCTGGTGCTGTTGACGCACGGAATTTTACACAATGCGATTCGCTGTTAATTGGCGATCAGTGTGGTGCGCACACATTCCCCTACGTTGAGGCTCAAGAACCCAGCGCTCAACTTGAACACGAAGCCACGACGTCAAAGGTCAGTGATGACCAATTGTTCTATCTGAGGACTCGCGGCATGAGTGAAGAGGACGCACTCAACATGGTGGTCAATGGTTTCTGTAAAGAAGTCTTCCAAAAACTTCCGATGGAGTTCGCTGTCGAAGCCGAAGCACTCCTTGGTATCACACTTGAAGGAGCAGTCGGCTGATGCTGTCTATTCGAAATCTACACGCACGGGTTGGTGATAAACCCATCCTCAAAGGCATCAATCTTGAGATCGGTACTGGTGAAATACACGCCATCATGGGACCAAACGGCTCCGGTAAGAGTACTTTATCGTCGGTACTTGCCGGCCGTGATGACTACGAAGTGACCGACGGAGAAGTGATCTACATGGGTCAAAACCTGCTCGATTTAGAGCCTGAAGAGCGTGCTTGGGCCGGGGTGTTTCTATCTTTCCAGTATCCTGTTGAGATTCCGGGTGTCAAAAATATCTACTTGTTGAAAGCAGCAGTGAACGCCATTCGCGAACATCGTGGACTGCCTGAGCTAAAGGCTGGCGAGTTTCTAAAACTGGTTCGTGAAAAACTCAAAGTCATGCAAATGGATGAAGCCTTCTTGCATCGCAACGTCAATGAAGGCTTCTCAGGTGGTGAGAAGAAACGAAACGAAATCCTGCAAATGCAACTGCTTGAGCCAACGCTCGCGCTGCTCGATGAGACAGACTCTGGCCTCGATGTTGATGCGCTTCGTGTCGTTGGTGAAGGAATCAACCGCATGCGCTCGCCAGAACGTAGCGTCTTACTCGTCACGCACTACCAACGCCTACTCGACATTGTGAAGCCCGACTTTGTGCACGTATTGGCACATGGTGAAATTAAGTTGTCAGGTGACCATACGCTGGCTGAAAAGCTCGAACGCGAAGGCTACGAAGGGATCGAAGCAGCATGAGCGGATTCAGTGAGTGGTTAGCTGACGCCAAGGACGTCCGTGCGCCAGAAGCGCTAGCGGTTGGCTTACCCACAAAACGCGTTGAGTCATGGAAATATGTTCCCACCCGGGGCCTTACACGTACCACATGGCAACCGGCAAGCCCGCAGGCCACAGAGCAATTTGCATTAACGGGCGGTCAATTTGCCAATGTCCCCGCAGTCGGTGGATGCGCGGTATCTGAGAATACGCTAACCGCATCCGAGCAGAAACGCCTTGACAGAATGAGTCAGGCTCATGGGTTTGGCCTCACCCAGGCTGCACTTGAAAACACTCGGCTGGTGCTTACGATTCAACCGACTGCATCGGTGGTTTTAAATCTGCATCACCTTGCGAATCAGGCGAGCTCAGCAGGTTTTGCAACACTCGTGTTACGCGTCGAGGCCGGCGGACAACTGACCCTGGTCGAACAATTTGAATCAACCGATATTGAGTCAGCAAATCTCAGCTCACTGCGTTGCCTGGTGACGTTATCACGTGATTCATCGGTCACACATGTGCGCTTTCAAGCAGCCAATGCGACTGCTCACGTATTCTCCAATCTCGATGTTGAATGCGGCGAAAATGCGACTTACCGACTCCAAACCATTGAGTTTGGATCGAAGTTAGCTCGGAACGATATTTACGTTGCATTAGTGGGGCGCGAGGCATCGGCTTCGGTGAACGGACTGGCCATCACAAGCGGCACGCAATACCACGACACACATCTGGCGATTGACCATGTGGTCGGCGAGACCAACAGTGAAATGACTTTCCGAAATATGGTCGATGGGAAAGGCGAGGCTACGTTTAATGGTCGCGTCCTGATTTGCAAGGATTCCCAACGATCAGCGACTGAGCAGTCGATCGCAAATCTTTTATTGTCAGAGTCTGCTCGCGTCAATCCAAAACCGGAACTCGAAATCTATGCCGACGATGTGACTGCTTCGCATGGATGTACTGTTGGCAGTCTGAATAAGACGGAGCTGTTCTACCTGAAAAGCCGTGGACTGTCAGAAGCTGACGCCCGCGCATTCCTGCAATATGCCTTTGCAGAAAAAATCGTCGAGGAAATTGAGCATTCCGAGATCCGAGCACTGGTCGAGACGCAACTCTTGGGTGAATTAAAGCATGGCGAACTGATCGCCGAGCTTAAGGAATCTGTTGATGTTTGATCTCGCACGCATTCGCGATGATTTCCCAATTTTATCGCGTGAGGTTAACGGACAACCGTTGGTTTACTTCGACAACGCCGCAACGTCGCAAAAGCCAACAACAGTCATCGAGTCAATCAGTGACTACTATGATCGCTACAACTCCAACGTCCATCGTGGAGTTCATACCTTAAGCGGTGAGGCAACCGACGCATATGAGGGGGCACGCGCCCGAATCGGGCAATGGTTTGGAGTTGAAGATACGGGAGAAGTGATCCTTTTACGAGGAGCGACCGAAGCTCTGAATCTCGTCGCCAATGCGCTGTCAACCCGGCTCAAGTCCGGTGATGTGGTATTAGTTGGTGAAACTGAGCATCACGCGAATATCGTTCCCTGGCAGCAACTGGAATCTCGAATTGGCATTCAGGTTATTCCAATTCCGGTGGATGCCACAGGGACTTTGTGTTTGGAGTCAGCGAAAAAGCTGTGTAAAGAACACACAGTGGCCGTGATCGCGATAGGCCATGTCTCAAATGCCATCGGGGCGATCAATGATGTCACTGGATTCATTCAACTGGCCAAAGACAATAATGCGTTTTCAGTGATTGATGGAGCGCAAGCTGCGCCACATATGCGAGTCAATGTGAAAGAACTTCACGCGGATTTCTACGCAGTGAGTGCACACAAATGTTGCGGTCCAACTGGGATCGGTGTGCTGATTGGCCAACGAGAATTATTGGAATCGCTCCCGCCTTGGCAAGGGGGTGGCGATATGATTGATCGTGTGAGCTTCAGTGGAACAACCTACAATGAGTTGCCCTGGAAATTCGAGGCAGGCACGCCAAATATCGCGGATACCATTGGTTTTGCAAGAGCTCTCGATTACCTTGAATCAATCGACTTTGATGCTGCTATCGCCCATGAACACCAAGTCCATCAACATCTCACTGAGGCCATGCTGAGTCGTAACAAAGTCGACGTATTAGGCCATCCTAAACGCTGGATAAGTGTGTGTTCGTTCAATGTCAAAGGTGCGCACCCAACTGATGTCGGAACGCTTCTTGACCAACTCGGTTTCGCTGTACGAACCGGCCATCACTGTGCGATGCCGACGATGGAGCATTTTGGACTACCAGGAACTGCTCGCGCCTCTGTGGCGTTTTACAACTCAGTTGATGAAGTGGATCGATTCCTTGAGGCACTCGATCGCGTCATCGGTATGCTGACAGACTGATGATCCCCTTTTCGACGCTCGACAAAGGCTCTGAACTAACCGTCCTTGAGAATGTGACGGGGAAACAAGTCCCTCAAGGGATCCCTTTGACCATCGGTATTGGCGAGACAGTCACGGTCACCCAGGCGCTTGGAGATACCTTAACGCTCGATATTGGTAGTCGTTTGGTCCGGATTGAAACTGACGATCTCGCGAAGCTTGGTGTTGAGGCCCCTAAGCAGCATGGCACAATGGATACACTGTCACTCGAAGATCAAGTGTGGGATGTGCTCAAACAGAGCTACGATCCGGAAATTCCGGTGAATATCGTTGAGTTGGGTTTAATTTATGATTTGAGAATCTCAACACTGATCGATGGTCGAACGCATGTCAGAGTGGACATGACGTTGACAGCCCCCGGTTGTGGCATGGGGCCCATCATGGCCCGAGATATCAAAGAAAAGATCGAGGCACTGCCTGAAGTTGATCAAGCAGACATACAAATGGTCTTTGATCCGCCTTGGGATGCCAGCAGAATGACCGAAGAAGCACGCCTAGAGGCAGGTTTATTTTAGGAGGTGTTATGAGTAATTGGATTGAAATCTCAACGATCGATGCACTCGCCGACGGCGCTTATGAGCGCTTCGAGTTTGATGACATGGATGTGTTGGTTTTTCGTGAAGGTGACGCAGTCTATGCAATCGAAGATTTGTGCACCCACGATGGTGCTGAACTCTGTGGTGGTCTCTATATCAATGGCGAAATTGAATGTCCGCGGCACGGCGCACGATTTTGTGTCAAGACAGGCCAAGCGCTGTCTGCACCTGCCTATGGACAGGTATCGACTTTCCCTATCCGAATTAACGGTAACGGAGTAATCGAACTGCAACTCGAAGATGCTTAATGCGTCAGCCTTTACTTGTGTTTGGACTGGTGTCAGCAGCGTCAGCCACTGTCTTCGAAGCCATCAACTTTCCTCTTGGCGCCATGATCGGGCCCATTGTTGCGGTTGCGTGTCTGGCGCACTTCACAGGAATCAATCAAAAGCCCGGTGTTGACGCTCATCATTTTGCAATCTTACTGATCGGCATCGCACTCGGCAGTCAGGTGACCCCAGATATCGTTGACCGCATTCAACTGTGGCCTGTCAGTCTTCTCATTATGATCATTTGTATGGTGCTCATCTTATGGCTGGTCGGTAAACTCAATCAGCAACTACTGAATCTTGATCGAATCAGTGCTCATATGGCTGCAGCGCCCGGTAATCTATCGTCGGCACTTGCGGTCACCGAGCACTATGGCGGTGCGTTATCGCAAGTCGCGGTCTACCAGAGTCTGCGCCTCGCATTCCTCACATTAATCGTTCCTGTTCTGTTTGTCGTACCGGAACAAGTTGAAACAGTCTTTGTTTTCACGCAGTCGGACTTTGTGTCATGGATCATTGTTCTTCCGATCGCTTGGACAGTCACGGGTGTACTTCGCTATTTGAAAATCACAACGCCTGGTTTGATCATCGGTATTTTTGGCGGCGCCTTCCTCAGTCTTTCAGGGCTCATTCAACTCAACACCCCTCCTTCATTTATTAGTCTTGCGATGTTGCTATTTGGTTGGCGCATTGGGATCGATATCATTGGACAGGGGCTCGGCGTATTACTCAGAACGCTCCCACCGGCTGCACTTTCGACTCTAGTGGCGGTTGGATTGGCAATGGTTGGTAGTTTCGCCGTGAACCAACTACTCGGATTTCCATTTGTCGATGCCGCACTCGCATTCATGCCCGGTGGCTTCCAGGTCATGCCTGTTGTTGCATTAGAAGCCGGTGCTGATGGACTCTACGTCACAACACATCACCTGATTCGTGTGCTCGCGATGGGTGTCTGTATTCCTTTGTTTGCAAGTTATTGGAGTCGCTCTTGAGTTATCTTGACCATTTTGACCGTGCGCACAACGCGGATCTGCAATCTTGGACGCCCTGGTTTCAGGGGGATGCACTATTGGGTTATGTGCAAGAAAGGTTCAAAGAACGCGGGTTAAGTTTTGGTCTGTGGCAGGAATCAGAACTGGGTCTTGTGATTCCGAGCTTATCGGAGGGAGATCTCAACCAAATCTTCGCGCGATTTGCAAAAGAGGTTTATGAAGACGGGCTTCTCCACAGTTGGGTTGGCGAACCCTTTCCGGTTAAAGCATCCGTCAATGATCCAACCCGCTTTGTGATGGAGCGCACATTGACCGCACCGCTTGGTTGCCTCACCTTCGGCGTACATCTCAATGGTTTTGTGAGAACCCAAGCAGGCATCGAGTTGTGGGTGGCCAAGCGATCACAGAGCAAGCCAACATTTCCAGGCAAACTCGATAATATGGTTGCTGGTGGCCAACCGGCCGGGCTCGGTCTATTCGAAAATTTAATCAAAGAATGCGCTGAAGAAGCTGGTATTTCCGAAGCGCAAGCCAGTCAATCCATTGCAACCGGGACTGTCAGCTATCGATACACCGATGGACGCGGATTAAAACGCGATGTTTTGTATTGTTACGATCTCGAACTTCCGGATAGTTTCGTACCCAAGTGCCAGGATGGTGAAGTGGAATCCTTTGAGCGACTACCAATTCAAAAGGTACTGACAATCATCGAAACGACTGACGCTTTTAAATACAACTGTAATCTGGTGATTATTGATTTCGCGATTCGTCACGGCATTTTGACCGGAGACAATACGCCAGAGTATGCGTCACTGTGTGAGCGAAGGAACCAGCTCAAAAGCTAGCCAAGCCCGGCAAGTAGCCGCAAATCCATTGGTGTACGCAGAGATGGATCCTCAGTTCGGCATGGCTCGTGACCAATCACCTCGTCATACGCGCATTGATGCACAATGACAGCGTCAGTTCCCCCCACATCAGCCAATGCCATGCCAGCCTGTGTTGATGACTTAAACACCTGATTGTCACCATCGGCTTTTTTCAGCATGACTTCACCAACCTCTGTCACGATCTTCACCAAATAGATAATTCCCTCAAATGCATGGATCTCAAGAGTCGGCGACTGACCTTTCGCGAGCATTATTTTCAGATCTGCCAACGTCATGCCGATTGCAGCCTGAAGCCTCGATCGCGAAGTTCGTTCAACGATTGGCGCAAGCCATTTAAGGACGACGGTGACTGGAGACCCAACCGGCCAATCAACTCTTGATGATGGGCCGCAGCGGAACCACCGACAAACATTGGGATCTTCTGGTCAAGTTGTGATCGCAACCGGGTCAATTCGGTCGGAATCCGCGGATCGTCGGCTGGATAAGTCATCGACAAGCTCACCGCACGTGCTCCAGATTGCATTGCGCATGCTGCGATTTCATCCGCCGGCGTATTCGGTCCGAGGTAAACGGGTAACCAGCCATCAACTGAGACAAGCGCGGCAATCATCAGTGCTCCGAGCTCATGAAGCTGTCCGGTTGGTGTCGTGATCACGATCTTCGGTTCGCTACCGGTGAAGGTTTCACGAAATCGAAGAGCCCCAATAAACGTCCTCAAGTGCGCAGTTGCCATGTGCTCGTGTGCAATCCGGAGCTTTCCGAGGCGCGTGGATTCGCCAATTTCGCGGAGCAGCGGTCCGATCACAGTCTCAAGGTATGCAGGCAACGCTTGCTTCACAAGGCCCTCTTGTAGCAACTGATCAAAGCGGTGCTGATCCATGGTTTGGATTGCGAACAACATGGCGTCGACAGCATCTTGTGTATCTGTGGACTCCAGCGGGTTAGACCAGCTTGGCCGATAGACCTCTGCTGGATTGTCCTGTGCTGCATCAAAACGGCTATCTTCGGAGACCACGTCGCGAAGGGCTTCGAGCGACATCGGGGCCACATCAACCAAGCGGCGCCCGTTTTGTTTCGCGATCCGAATCAGTCGAAGCCGTTCAATATCATAATCGCTGTAGAGTCTGCGCTTGGTATCACTACGCGCAGGCTCAACAACGTGGTAACGTTTCTCCCAGGCGCGAATCAAGTCGACCGTCAGACCCGTTCGATTGGCGACCAGTCGGATCGGATGTCGAGGAGCTGTATCGATACTTGAAATCGTTTCTAAAGTAGCCATAACTGCTAGTGTGGCAATGTTGTCCCACTTTTGTCCAGACAAATATAGAACATGAGAATACTCATCATCGCCCTCGTCGTCCTTGCGTTGTTTTATCTGCTCACTCGCGGGTCAACCAAAGGGTGGATTGCAGAAAACAAATTCAAGGTCATCGGCGGCGCAGTTGCAATTGGCATCCTATTATTGGTTGTCACTGGCAAACTCCCTGCTTTGGCGGCTCTCGCGGCACCAATTGCAGCATTTGGTAGACGCTTATGGAGTCTTCGGGGGCTCTTATCGATGTTCCCGCAACTCCGTCAAATCCTGGGACTCGGTGCGGCTGCAGGAGCCGGTGCGGCGCATGCGAACCAGCAGAGATCGGCACGCGACGAACCAATGACCGTAAAGCGCGCCGCTGAGATTCTGGGTGTCGATGAGAACGCAACTCCTGCCGAGATCAGAGCAGCACACAGAAAACTCATGGGTAAAATGCATCCAGACAAAGACGGAACCGATTATCTGGCCGCGTTGATCAACGAGGCTCGGGATTTCCTAATCGCTCGCCATCAAGACACTTGAGGACCGCCTTTCCAAGGCCAAGACCCGCGGCATCGTGGGCGTCGTAAATAAGATTTGCACCGGCATCCTCAACCCGAGCAACAGTATGACGAGAGCGTGTACTGACCGCGATCACGCCTTCAAAACCACGTTCCCTCAAACGATTCGTTGCCCAACACTGTGATTCTGGTTCAGGCATCGTTAAGACTACTGCCTCAAGTCGACCAAAACGCAAGTTATTCCAGAAACCAGGGTCCTCAGCATCAGCAAATACAACTCGACGACCAGCCTCACGATGCGATTCCAGTTTCCCGGGGTCAGCGTCAATACCGACCACTTTTTCACCATCATCCGTCAAGCTATCGAAAACAGCCGTTCCGATTCGACCCATCCCGATCACAAGCACGTGCGCTCCACCTAACGTCAAGGGTTGCTCATCTGGATGACGATTGGTTCGCTCAAGACGCATGAGCGGCCCCTCAAATCGCTCGTATAACTCATGCGCAAACCGATTCAACGGCGCAGAGATCACAAAGCTCAATGTCACAGCAACAGCAATCACCGGAAGTACCGATGTTGGAATCAAGCCAGTATCCGCCCAAGCTGCGGCTACGATGAGGGCAAATTCAGAGTACGAAAACAACGTAATCGACATCAAAAATGCGGTGTAAGAGCGAAGCCGAATGACTAACAAATACCCAAACAACACCATCAGTTTGATCGGCAACAGAAGTAGCAGTGGTATGGCGTCCATCAGAACCTTGAGATCGAGCGGGACTTGCATCCCAACACGCAAGAAAAATGCAATCAGCAGTAACTCTCGGATTCCCCACAGATAGTTGGCAAGACCTTTCGCCACTGGATGGTTGGCAAACACCATACCCATGACTAGCGCACCAAGTTCACCACTGACCCCAACGGCTTTAAATAACTGAGCACCAAGAACCAAGGCAATCAGAACGCCAACCAATAACTGCAGTTCGGGTTCTGGAGACAGTTTCTCAAGACTTTTCCTCAACATCGGAGCAACCAGTGGGATTGCCAGCAAGCCAAGCGCATAAGGTGAGGGCGCCGATTCACCACCGATTGCCAACAAAGTCACTGCAACAAGGTCCTGAAGAACCAGAATACTAATCGATAAGCGACCGTGGAAGGCGCGGAGTTCTCGACGCGCCTCCAGTCCCTTTGCAGCGACGACCGTACTCGAAAAACCAAGGGTCAGCGCCAACGCAATCTTCATCTCGATCGACAAATCCTGCGTAAGAGCCAACACCAAAATCAGGGCCGACAACATCAGATGCAGGAGGGTGCCAAATGCAACGTCGAATCGAAAGATCGATTTGGGGTTCATTTTCAAGCCAACCGCGAACAGAAGAAGCTCGACACCAATTTCTGATGGCACATCGAGCCAGTGGTTAACATCCCCAAGATCATTTGCGGCAAAAAGAGCACCGACCGTTAGATATCCGACCAGAGGAGGTAATGCCAGCCAACGAGCAATTTGCCCAGCTCCCCAAGCACCGGCAATCCAAATCAATACTGTCGACATCATAAGCGTGCCGTCTCCCTCCATGGCATTTTGTGCCCTACGCCCGGTACTTCCCTCACAAGTTTCGGAACGAGATATCCTGGAAGTGCATCTAATAACGCCTCATAGAGCGTGGCTACTTCTTCGTCAGTCACATCAAAGTGATGTGACCCAGCAACTCGATCCAATACGTTGAGATAATACGGATCGATCCCCGCCTCGAACAACCGTTCACTCAGAGTAATGAGACTTTCTGCGGAGTCATTGACGCCACGCAAAATCACAGCTTGATTCAGTACTGAACGGCAGACTGCTCTTAACCGATCGACAGCACACTTCACGGACCCGTCAATTTCATTGGCATGGTTAATATGCAAAACCATGACAATAGGCAGTCGTGTGGATGCAATCGTTTCACAAAGGGCATCGGTGATCCGAGTCGGGATCACCACTGGTAACCGACTGTGGATGCGCAAGCGCGCGATCGTGGGTATCGATTCCAGTCGCGACAATAAATCCCGAATCGAGGAGTCATCCGCCATCAAAGGATCACCGCCTGACAAGATGACTTCGTTCACTTCAGGGTGTTCGATCAAATAGTTGATTAGCAAATCAACATCTCTAGAAGTCAGTGTTTGTTCTTGATACGGAAAATGACGCCGAAAACAGTAACGGCAATTGATGGCACAACCACCGCGATAAATCAGCAGAACTCGCGAGCGATACTTGTGGAGGACACCAGGTAACACACAGTCGAATTCATCCAAAGGATCAGCCACAAAGCCCGGAGTCGGGGTGCGTTCTTCACTCACCGAAAGCACCTGTCGTAACAACGGGTCATGCGGATCGCCAGGGACCATTCGCTTGATAAAAGGTTCAGGGACCCGAACTGAAAAGGCCGGCTGATGATCAACACCCAGTACTTGGGTAGCCTCCAACCCGAGACGCGTGAGTAGCACTTCGGAGCTTGTCACACCGTTGGCTAACTCCTGTTGCCACAAATTCACAATCGCTGTTCCAATACTCGCTCAACAGTATCGACGATCGCCTGGGTTTGGGAATCAATTTCTAGATTCAACGAGTCACCGACCGTGACTCGACCAAAAGTTGTTAATTCACGGGTTTCGGGAATCAAATGGATACTCAACTGGCCGTCTCGCTCAGTATCACCGACGGTTACCGAGCATCCATTCAGTGAGACATAGCCCTTTGGCAATACGTACTTTTTCAGCGCGTCCGGAACAGCCCACCACACCGCGAGATTTGCGTCAGTTTCGACCACTTCGGTCACTTGAGCTCGCCCATGAATGTGCCCGGACAACACATGACCACCAATTTCATCACCAAAACGAGCCGCACGCTCCACATTAACAACATGACCAACTTTCAAATCACCGAGATTTGTCAGTCGCAGCGTTTCATCAATCACATCAAATTCGACACCATGCTGATCCCAACCGACGACGGTCAAGCAAACACCATTGATTGCAACAGATGCACCCGTTTCTAGCCCCTGGTCGCGGCCAGTTGGCAGTCGAACCTGGAGACGACGAATTCCGGCGTGATCCTGAATCTGAGTGACCTCACCCAAGCCCTGAACAATCCCTGTGAACATTAACCGGCTAACTCCTGAATCAACAATCGAATCGTTGGATGACGATCCGCTGTTCGTAATGCAAAACTTCGGCCCAATTGCAGCAGTGGCTGATCAGACCGAAATACGTTGGAAAAAAGGCCCATCACCATAGCAACAGTCCGTTGCTCAAAACGCCGTTCACGCGCAACAGTGCGTGCAATGCGATCACCACCGGCTGAAGGAGCCCTTACCAGGGTCTGTTGTAACGCAATCACATCTGCAAATCCAAGGTTCGCACCAAGACCTGCTAACGGCAAAATACCGTGTGCAGTATCGCCAATGGCTAATAAACAACCGAGAGAATCCTGCGTCAATGATTGCTGAGACAACGAAATCCAAATCGGTTCATCGACGAAACTCAAGGCACCTCGGACCGACTCACTGGTCTGAGTGATCGTTGAAGACAATGTCTCGACTGAACACTCTTTGAGTTCAGCCGCGGTGTCGAGATCCAACGACCAAACCAGGCTCACACGATGCTCACCGTCTCGATCGGGCAATGGCAGCAGTGCTAGCGGGCCACAGTCAGTGAAAATTTGAAACGCCTCTCCATGATGCGGTTGCTCGCTTCTCAATGTCCCAACGACTGCCATCTGTCGATAACCACCGTCGACAATTTCAAAACCAGAGGCAAACGCTGTGTGTGCTTGGCGTCCCTCGGCAAAGATCACGAAATCAACATCAAGCTCATTCTTTGGCAGTGTCAACACGCCTCGTTGCGAAACAGACCCAACGCGCTCCGAAACACAATCGATATCTGATTCAGCAACCCGTGACAGTAATTGATTGCGAACCCAATCTGCCTCAACCAAATGACCAAGGGCGGTTTCGGTAAAGGTCACTCGCGCATCACTCCGTGCGTCAATCACATGCATCGATTGATAGGCGCAGAGTCTTTCATCAGGTGCCCACGCACCAAGCTCTGTGAGCAATTGAGTTGATCGCGACCCCAGCGCCCAAACACGTGGATCGGCTTCCACCGACAACGCCTTCTGCTCGAATCCCTGTGGATCGAAGAGGGTGACGGAATGTCCTGCTTTCTGACACACCAATGCTGCCGCCAAACCAATTGAACCTGCACCGATCACCGCGGTTTTCAAGACACAATCCCCATACCGGCCTCGGCAATTTTAGTCTTCAGCCACGGACTTTGGTCAGCGGCCGCCATACCGAGACTGGTCAAAATTTTTCGTGGTAACAGATCACGATCAAATAATGCCTCGAGACTGGAGGAGGCCAGTCGTGTTTTGTCCCGATTCGGCTTCCAATTGGCAAAGGCCCTTCGAATCGCAGTGTCAGGATCTGAGTGCTTGAGTTCAGCGGTGATTTGCATCACCCCGCGAAGCGCAAGATTCAAGCCCTGGCCTGCAACCGGATGAATCGTCTGCGCACCATTACCGATCAACACAATGCCTGGACGATAGGGCTGATCAATCCATCGTTCGATCAATGGAATTACCAGAGGATCAGTCGCAAGTTCAATTGACCCAAGCTCGTCAGGCATCGCATCCCTTAGCGCTTCAATCAGTGCAGTAGACGATCGCTGAAATTGCTCAGCGTGAGTTGGACTGAGAGACCAGACAAATCCGTAGATATCTGGCTCGATGGGTAACAATGCCAATGGTCCCGTACCGACGAAGCGCTCATAGGCACGCCCTTTCTTCGGCGCGCTGACACGAATACGGCCTAAAATTGCGGAACGACCAAAGGGTCTATAGTGCGCCGTCAACCCCAACATCTCGGTGAGATGACTACGGCCACCATCAGCCAGAATCACAAGGTCTGGATTGACTTCTTCGCTGGTCGCCAGCTGAACACGAGGATTCGCTCGCGCACTTCGCGCATGGATCGTCTCAACAGCGGTCGGTTCAACGTTGTCTGATACATGCCGTGCCACAGCGCTTTCAAGGGCTTGTGAGCAGATGACCCGACCGAATCGCGGATATCCACACTCGGCTGCTTGCAACAAGATGGAGCCTGGTAATCCTTTCTCGTTCACAAGGATTTCGGTGAGGTCTTCGCCTGCCTCAAGGTCTACGCCCGTACGCTCGAGTAAAAGGAGCGTGGACTCCGCGAGGGCAAGCGACATCGTCGGCTTGTTGATTGAGGGATCAAACAAGCGAACTTGATGTCCATCATCGAGCAACGCGCGTGCCGCGATCATCCCTATCGGTCCGCCACCGATGACACTCACTTCCACGATTAGCCTCGCATAAGGGTTTCGATGTCAGACCGCTCTTTTGGCACATTTGATGTCAAAATCTCGGGGCCTTGTTTGGTAATCAGAACATCATCTTCAATGCGGATGCCAATCCCGCGATATCGTTCAGGGGCATCGGATCGTTGATCGATGTATAGGCCTGGCTCACATGTAATCACCATGCCTTCAGACAACCGAACAGGCTGGCCGTCATCCTCATAAGCGCCAACATCATGCACATCGAGGCCTAGAAAATGTCCTGTCCCGTGCATGTAATATGGAAGATATCGCTTCTCTTCCAGTGCAGATTCAACAGAACCCTCAATGATGTTGAGGTCGATCAAACCTTCAGTGAGTCTGCGGAGGGCAGCCTCGTGAAATTGTTTGATCGAATTCCCGACAACCATGGTCTGAATCGCCTCAGCCTGTGCGCCCAATACCACGTCGTACAACTCAGC
Organism: gamma proteobacterium HIMB30; assembly: GCA_000227525.2. GTDB lineage: Bacteria > Pseudomonadota > Gammaproteobacteria > Pseudomonadales > Litorivicinaceae > HIMB30. The sequence goes on along the minus strand of AGIG01000028.1, from coordinate 509,340 downwards.
TTGTGCGCTCGAGAATGAACCGTTAATCGGAAAAGTACGAGTAATGTCACCCGCATATCCATGGACTTCGCAACCGGCATCAATCAGCACCAGGTCACCATCCTGCAATCGATCGGAGCGATCGATATAATGTAAAATACATGCATTGTCACCACCGCCAACGATGGTCTGATAAGCGACTGCAGGGGAGCCCTCCATTCGGAAACAATGCTCAACGATGGATGCCAATTGATCTTCAGTCATACCCGGCTGGCATGCCTGCATTGCAGCGACGTGACCTAATGCAGAAATCCGTCCCGCCTCACGCATTGCAGTAATTTCTTCATCAGACTTGATGAGACGCGCCTGATGCAAATGACGAGATAAATCGGCACGATGCGATAACAAGTCCTGGCGTCTCGACTTGATACTCTTCGATTTAATCGCTTGGTCCACGATCGCTGACGATTGCATGCACTGAAATGGATACTCAAGCCAAACAACATCCATTAACAAGCGCCCAAGTTCCGCATCGAGCGCATCAATTGGAAATCCCTCATCGATACCTAACTGAGTCTCTACGTTCTCAGGCCCCAGTCGCCGGCCGGTCCAAACCTCCTGATCGGGATTTTTAGGTCGCACAAATAAGCGATCTGGCTGATTCGGACCGATCATAAGGACCGCATCAGGCTCAGTGAATCCGGTTAAATACCAGAAATCGCTCGACTGTCGAAAAGGGTACTCGGCATCCCGATTTCGAACGATCTCATGTGCCGCCGAGATAATCGCAAGCGATTTATCAGGCATCAATGCCTTTAGACGGTCGCGTCGCTGCTGATAAACATACAAAGAAAACATCACGTACTCACTTAATGAACGACTGGCTCATTCGATGCGTCATTTTGGTCGCCGCGGAGCTCGGTAGCGATCAGAAGCGATGCCAATCTTACGTGTTCACTGACGTCGGCAAACGCTTTTTCAAGGGATTCATCATCACCATCCGCTTCGATTCTTGCGATTTCGGACAAATCCTCTAACGCTTGGCGAACGTCTTCAGACAGTTTTCGCTCCTTTGATAGTTCACCGGACAAACCAAGACCCGCCAGAAAGGACTCGCACCAAGCTCCCAGCGCATCAGCTCGCTCTTCAATGAGCTCGTCGTCTTCAGGCAACAACATTTCAAAGTCCAGACCGATCCCGTTCCAGCTTTCGTGAAGACTCCCAAAAAGGGTCTCAAGCATGCTCGCAATTTGGGTGATGGCACCCGGCTGAAGATCCGCATATTCGGCTAAGCGAGCAACGTATTCATCGGGCTTCACTTGGATATTGGCAGCCATTAAACCCGCAAGTAACCCCTGGACTTCTGACGCCCGAATATCGCAATTCTGGTCGACTAACCAATCGTCTATCGGACGATATAACTCTGTGATCACCGAGCACCTCCTAAGTCATTAATCGTATCACGTCTGTTGTGCCGACGAGTGAGCAGACGTATGATGCGCGAGTGTTATCGGGAAACCTAAATGCATAATGATTTGCAAGAGTTGGAACAGCAAGTTGAGAAACTGATCCAACTTTCAGAACGTCTCAATCAGGAGAACCGCCACTTGCGGAAGCAACAGGTGGAGCTAAAGCGTGCACGGGCAGAATTGTTGAAACAACGCGACGAAGCACGGCAGCACATCGATGCTGTCCTTGGGCGGCTCAAAAACTACGAGGTGCTGTCATGACCGAAATCGCAACCGTACGCGTTCAGATTCTAGGACGAGAATTTCCAGTCGCGTGTCCAGCGGGCCAAGAACATGAGCTCGAAGCAGCGGCAGAATTCGTAGACCACAAAATGCGCGAGATTCAGGAAAAAACCGGAAACAGTGCCCTCGAGCGACTGGCTGTGATGGCCGCACTAAATATCGCTCACGAACACTTGACCGGCGAAACCACAGGACAAGACCAAGAACTGAAGCGGCTTGCTGATCGCATCGGCACAACACTTGAACGACTGTCTGAGACCGAAGCAGGCTGATATACTCCGAGCTCCTGGGTTGTTCGCCAGTCGGTGATGTCCCTGAGCCGATAATCTTATTCCAGGGAAGCACACAACACACGGTGCGCAGGTCCGTCGACGGAAAGCCTAATGTGTGTTTGCGTTTCCCGCCTTGAACCATTGGGTTCAAGGGCCAAACTGACAGCGGCAACTTGGGTCTTTGATGTCTAAAGAGATGCTACGAGATCAATTGCTCGAACGACGGAATCGTCTTTCGAACGAAACTCGCCGAGAACTTAGTCTCTCGATCAGTGAGCATTTGCTCTCCGCGCTTCCCACAGACACCCTGCAAATTGGCTCGTACATGGCGTTTGGATCCGAAGTCGACTTGCAGTGGCTTCATCATCAAATCCTGGCATCAGCCCACCGGCTTTATGTTCCGCGAATCCTGTCGAAAACAACAATGGAAATGGCTGCCCTAGACCACCAAGAGCAAGTCACCGAGGGAGCTTTCGGGATTGTGACATCGTCAAAGGAAGAGACCATTGATTTTGGCGCACTCGATTGGCTGATCATGCCTTGCAGTGGATTTGACCAACGCGGTTACCGGTTAGGAATGGGCGGCGGCTTCTATGATCGCGCTTTGGAACATTGTGAACCCCACGCACCGCTCCGTATCGGCGTCGCGTTTACCGCACAAGAAGCGAGTTTTGAGCCAGACCCGTGGGATCAGGCGTTCGACTGGATTGTCACAGAAGACGGATTTATCCGCCGATAATTGCGCTATGCGCAACAGTGACAGCTAAAATGAGGCCACCAATCACCATAAGCATTCGGAGTGGATTGCGACGATTCATGCTTCCTGCACCTGTCTAAATTTCGTGCAGAATACGACAAAAAATAAAAAAGTCAACTTTTATAGTGAGTTAAGACAATTTATGAGAATCAACCTTTCATAAAGAGGCTAACTGCCGGATTTTCTGTCTCATCAAAATACGTGTACCCGATGTCGTCAAAATAACTCGACAGCTCATCACGCTCTGACAACCTTGCTTGCATTGACACGAGCACTCGTCCATAGGCGGCACCATGATTTCGGTAATGAAAGGCCGAGATATTCCAGCGCGAACCGATTTTATTCAAAAACTTCAACAATGCTCCCGGCCGCTCTGGAAATTCGAAACGAAACACCAATTCAGACCCTGCTTCGGGACTTCGACCTCCGACCATATGGCGGATGTGGAGCTTCGCCAGCTCGTTATCAGTCATATCGACCACGGGAAGATCTGCTGCGTTCAGCCGATCAACCAATTGTGTTCGATCATCGGTTGTTGGATCTGTTGTTACACCAACAAAGATATGAGCCTCATTTTCGTCAGCGAACCGATAATTGAATTCGGTAATGTTTCGGTGACCAATTTGCTCACAAAACGCTTTAAATGCACCGGGACGCTCAGGAATGGTCACAGCCAAAATGGCCTCGCGCTTCTCACCGACTTCCGCCCGCTCCGCAACATGGCGAATTCGATCGAAATTCACGTTGGCGCCTGAAAGCACTGCAACGAGCGCTTCGCCAGCACCCTCTCGCTCCGCATATTTTTTCAAGCCCGCGACTGCGAGTGCGCCGGCGGGCTCATTGACGCTCCGCACATCATCAAACACATCTTTCACCGCAGCGCAGATTTCATCTGTGGTAACGGTGATCACCTCATCACACGCATCTTTTAGAACGTTGAAAGTGTTTTCACCAATCTGCTTAACAGCGACTCCATCGGCGAACAAACCGACTTGCGGCAACACAACGCGCTCGCTTGCCTTCATCGCAGCATCGAGGCAGGCTGCATCCTCTGGCTCAACAGCGATGACCTTGATTTCAGGGCGGACATATTTGATGTAGGCCGCCATGCCCGCAGCCAGACCTCCGCCACCGACTGGAATAAACACCGCGTCCACTGGACGAGTCATTTGTCTTAATAGTTCGACGGCAACAGTTCCCTGGCCAGCGATGACCTCAAGATCGTCGAATGGATGCAGGTAGGTGTATCCATACTCAGCGACCAACTCTTGGCTTTTGGCGAAAGCTTCATCAAAACTATCACCATGAAGCACCACCTGAGCGCCTCGCGCTTTGACAGAGCGGACTTTGATTGCAGGTGTGGTTGTTGGCATCACGATGACTGCTGGGATCTTCAGTTTCTGAGCACCTAACGCGACACCCTGGGCATGGTTACCAGCAGACGCCGCGATCACACCCTTCTCGAGAATCTCTTTCGGAATCCCTGCCATTTTGTTGTATGCACCCCGACATTTGAACGAATAGACGGGTTGCAAATCTTCACGTTTCAAAAAAATAGGACGACCAAGCCGTTTTGACAAAAAAGGCGCTTGGTGGACGGGGCTTTCAATCGCGACGTCGTAAACACGAGCCGATAAAATCTTTTGAATGAGGGTGTCTAGCATGAGAATTCCAAATTTAAGCGCATTATCATAGCGTCTGAGCCCGCTAACAGCTATGATTTCGCCCCGCTTTTATGGAGATCATGATGAGCCAGGATGGGAAAAAACGCCAAGTGGCAGAAGCCGCTTTCGAAAAAGTCCGACACCTACTCGACTCGGAAACGCCGATTGGAATCGGAACAGGCTCAACTGCCAACCATTTTATCGATGTTCTGGCTGAGAGCAAAATCGACATCTTGGGTGCAGTGGCTTCATCCAAGGCGACTGAAGACCGGCTAACGCATTACGGCATTGAGTTGCTCGATCTCAATGCGACCGGAACCTTACCCGTCTACGTTGATGGAGCTGATGAAGCAGATCCGAAACTCAATTTGATCAAAGGTGGTGGCGCTGCCCTAACCCGCGAAAAAATTATTGCTGAAGCATCCGTCCAATTCGTGTGCATCGCCGACGACTCAAAACGCGTCGACGTTCTTGGTCAGTTTCCGCTCCCGGTGGAAGTGATTCCCATGGCCAGAAGCTTGGTCGGCCGTGCATTGGTGGAGCTCGGTGGCGACCCTGAATATCGTCAAGGTGTTCTTACAGACAACGGCAATCTGATTTTAGATGTGCACGGCATGTCCATCACCGATCCAAAAGGTTTAGAATTAGCGATCAACCAAATACCCGGTGTTGTCACCTGCGGTTTATTCGCAAAACGCCCCGCCGACATTTTGTTACTGGCATCAGATGCCGACATCCTAGAATTTTCACGAGACGCTTAATGACCACTTCATTTGATAAATCAAAGCTCAAAGTCCTTTTACTCGAAGGCATCCACCCCTCCGCAGAACGCATCTTCCGCGACGCGGGTTATGCCAACATTGAAACGGTGAAAACAGCGCTGACCGGCGAAGAACTGAAGGCTAAACTCGAGGGTGTTCATTTTTTGGGGATTCGTTCGAGAACGACGCTAACACGGGATATTTTTGAAGCCGCCGATAAACTGGTTGCAGTCGGGTGCTACTGCATCGGTACCAATCAAGTCGATCTCTCGGCTGCGACCGAGCACGGCATCGTCGTTTTCAATGCACCCTACTCAAATACGCGTTCTGTTGCTGAGCTCGTTTTGGCAGAAGCAATTCTGTTGCTTCGAGGTATCCCTGAAAAGAACGCAAAAGCACATCGCGGTGGCTGGGCAAAGACTGCGAATGACGCATTTGAGATTCGCGGTAAGACACTCGGTATCGTTGGCTATGGGTCCATCGGATCCCAACTGTCGGTACTTGCTGAAAGCCTCGGTATGCGGGTGATTTTCTACGATGTGGTGTCGAAACTCCCTCTCGGTAACGCCTCACAAATTCCCTCACTTGAGGGACTGCTTGGGCAGGCGGACATTGTGACGCTTCACGTGCCAGATCTCCCATCGACTCGTAACCTGATGGATCAAGAGCGGATCAGTCAGATGAAGCCCAAGAGCATTCTGATTAATGCATCGCGAGGTACCGTGGTAGATATCGATGCACTCACCAGAGCACTGGAAGAAAAGCATCTGCTTGGCACGGCAATCGACGTGTTCCCAACCGAACCAAAGTCAAATAATGATGAGTTCGTCTCGCCTCTGCGTGGATTTGATAACGCCATCTTGACTCCTCACATCGGTGGATCAACGCAAGAAGCTCAAGAAAACATTGGTGTTGAAGTCGCTGAAAAGCTTGTTCGTTACTCAGATAATGGATCAACACTGACAAGTGTGAACTTCCCAGAAGTGGCATTACCACCACATCCAAATCATCACCGGCTGTTGCACGTACATGAGAATCGGCCAGGTGTGCTTTCGGCAATTAACTCAGTGTTTGCAGAGAATCACATCAATATTGGATCTCAGTTCCTACAAACATCAGACAAAATTGGTTATGTCGTGATTGACGTTGACCGAGACTATTCAGACATGGCACTCGAGAAACTCTCTGAAATCGAAGGAACAATTCGCTGCCGCGTTTTGTTTTAAGCACCTCGTTGAGTCCGACCCCAACATTGGGGTCGGCTATGAATGAACTAAACAATCCCCAGAAAAACCGCCAGAGCTCGATTAACTTCGACAGCGCAGTGTCATCGACAGATCCTATGACCTTGCCAATCCGCTTTTTAGACACCGTTTGAACTTTGTCCACCATAATTTAGGATGACTTAGTAAGACCTGTCGATTCGCTCGGGCCAACTGTTATTCGACATAATGGCGCCGGAATCAAATCGCTTGTGATTGGAAGAACGGTCAGCGATGGATGTGCTTCAAAAAAATCTGACTGAACAACAAGCGCAGGCGTTGGCTTACCGTAATCGCCCGGCAATGTAACCGTGACTAAACAACCGCGTTTCACTGCCAGCCATCCGTGTCAGCCACCTTGCCCAACCATTCGTTGATCTCGTCATCGCGTGGGTTGTTTTTGATTAAAAGCGACTGACGCCGACATTCTTCCACAAAGTGCGGACTCCTTGTATCAGGAACCCATATTTGAACTGGCCGAAGCCCTTACGCTCGCAAGCGATCTCGGTATCTACCGACGCGCTCAGATACACTCATCGAGTCCAACTCCACCGAATTTCTTCTAAAGAACCATAACAGGTGCGTGACATGTAACAACAATCGAAATAACACATCACTGGAGTGCAGAATCCGTAAAAAATTTTGATTGAAGGGCGTTGGGTCCTCTGGGAGGCTTCCAACACTCCTTGAATGATCAGGAAACCCTTGGATTCAATTCCCCTGCTGAATACCGATCGGCCATCGCTTCGAGGCCGATCACCTTGATCTTTGAGGCTTGGCCAGCACAGCCAAACGCTTCATACCGTGCTTTCACGATATCGCTCATGGCTTTTGTTGCTTCTTTGAAGTATTTCCGTGGATCGAATTCCGCTGGATTCTTCGCCAGGTAACGACGGATCGCACCTGTCGATGCCAAACGTAAATCCGTATCGATATTCACCTTGCGAACACCATACTTAATGCCTTCCTGAATCTCCTCGACTGGGACACCATAAGTTTCTGGGATTTCTCCACCAAACTCATTGATGATCTGGAGCCAGTCCTGGGGTACAGAACTCGAACCGTGCATTACCAGATGCGTATCCGGAATCCGTTGATGGATCGCTTTAATCCGATCGATCGCAAGAATATCTCCAGTTGGTGGTCGCGTGAACTTGTAGGCACCATGCGATGTTCCAATCGCAATCGCTAGCGCATCGACTTGAGTCGCTTTCACAAAATCAGCTGCCTCATCAGGATCAGTCAGCATCTGATCATGCGACAAGGTCCCTTCTGCGCCAACGCCATCTTCTTCGCCAGCTTGACCTGTTTCTAGTGAACCCAAACAACCAAGCTCTCCCTCAACTGAGACACCGCAAGCATGTGCCATCCGAGTGGTTAGCGCGGTGACTTCGACGTTGTAATCATAGCTTGCAGGAGTTGTCTGATCAGCCATCAAAGAGCCATCCATCATGACTGAAGAAAAGCCCAATTGAATGGATTGCTGGCAAACGTCAGGGGATGCTCCGTGGTCCTGGTGCATACACACCGGAATATGAGGAAACTCCTCGATGGCCGCTTCAATGAGATGACTTAAGAAGCGGCTACCCGCATATTTTCTCGCACCAGCCGAGGCCTGTACGATCACGGGCGCATCGACAGCATCTGCGGCCTCCATGATTGCGCGCATCTGCTCAAGATTATTCACATTGAACGCTGGAACGCCATAACCTTCCTCAGCGGCATGGTCCAGCATTTGGCGCAAACTGATTAAAGCCATAAAGACTCCTTATGAATCGTTTCTGGATTTCAACATTTGAACTGCCGGCAGCTCCTTCCCTTCCACAAATTCAAGGAAGGCACCACCGCCGGTCGAGATATAACTAATTTGATCGGCAATTCCAAACTGATCGATCGCGGCCAAGGTGTCACCGCCACCTGCGAGACTGAAGCCATGACTCGCTGCAATCGCCATCGATAAAGCGCGCGTTCCACCCTCAAACTGTGGGAACTCAAACACACCCACAGGACCATTCCATAAGATGGTTTTAGCAGCCGCCATCATACCGTGGTACGAGGCCTGTGTTTCTGGCCCAACATCGAGAATCATGTCGTCATCCGCAACATCTTCAACTCGCTTAACTGTTGCCGTCGCATCAGCGGAAAACTCAGTAGCAACGACAACATCCACAGGTAACGGAATATCTACTTTCGACATCAATGCTTTGGCTGTATCGATCAAATCCGCTTCCATCAGGGATTTACCAACAGGAAACCCTGCTGCGGCTAAAAAGGTGTTGGCAATCCCTCCGCCAACGACGATTTGATCGACCTGGTTTGCAAGCTCTGTTAGCACATCGAGCTTAGTCGATACTTTCGAACCACCGACGATGGCAACAGCTGGGCGCTCTGGGTTGGCAAGTGCTTTGCCGAGCGCATCGAGTTCAGCTGCCATCAATGGACCTGCGGCGACTTCCGGCGCAAATCGACCAACACCGTGCGTCGATGCCTGAGCGCGATGGGCTGTACCAAACGCGTCCATGAGGTACACATCGCAGAGAGCGGCCATTTTCTTGGAAAGTGCCTCGTCATCTTTTTTCTCGCCTTTCAGATACCTGACGTTCTCAAGCAAAACCAAGTCATCGGTTTGATCAAACCCGTCAATCCAATCTGTGATCAGAGGAACTTGTCTGTCCAGCTTGTCAGACAAGGTTGCCGCGACAGGAGCCAAGCTAAACTCTGGCTCACACACACCCTCTTCAGGCCGCCCTAAGTGACTCATTACAGCGACCTTTGCACCTTGTTCCAGTAACGCGAGAAGGGTCGGTAGTACTGCATCGATGCGAGCTGTTGATGTAACCTGACCATCTTTCACTGGTACATTTAGATCCTGACGAACTAAGACGCGCTTCCCCTGCACATTCAAATCAGACATGGTTTTTATCATTTGATTCACTCCCTAGAAATCGACTGCCAATGCAGTAATAAATCAATGACACGATTGGAATAGCCCCATTCGTTGTCATACCAAAACAGCAACTTCACCAGTCGCCCATTCACCATCAACTGCGTCGCATCAAAGATCGATGACGCTGGGTGGTGATTAAAATCGATCGAAACCAGTGGCTCTTCATTGACGGCAAACATGCCCCCTTGGATTTGCGACCAATGGTGCATCGCATCCAGAATTTCTGTCTCTGTCACCTCACGGCTGAATTCGACCGTTAAATCCACGCATGACACGTTTTGTGTCGGAACACGCATCGAGAAACCCTGAATGCGCCCCGATAACTCTGGCATCACCCACTCAAGTGCTTTAATTGCATTGGTACTAGTTGGAATCATTGAGCTATGAGCGGATCGTCCGCGACGAGGGTCACGGTGGGCACTATCAATCAACACCTGATCATTCGTGACCGCATGAATCGTCGTGTAAAACCCACGTTCAATCTCAACAGACCGCGTCAGGCCAGAGACCCCCAATGCCAGGCAATTGGTTGTGCAACTTGCGGCTGAAACAACCTGATGTGATTCCTTCAGCCGATGGTGATTCAGACCAAACACCACCGTCAGATCGACATCCGGACCACCGGGAGCACCGATCAAGACCCGGGGAGCACCCGCCCTGATATGCGCATCCGCAGATTCGCGATTCGCAAACCGACCTGAACTCTCGAGGACGACATCGACCGGCGTTCCTTGATAATCAATCGTGGATGGTGTCAGCGACTGAGTTAAAGCGATCGAACGACCATTCAGTAGATACCCACCTGTTGGATCGTTTTGAAAGACGCGCTCTGATCGTCCATGGGTGGAATCATAATGTGTCAAATGCACCAGACTTTCAGCATCTGCAGGATCGTTGATCAAAACCGGCTGAATTCGATCAAATAGACCTCGCTCGGCAAGCGCGCGAACAACACAGCGACCGATCCGACCGTAACCATTAATTCCGAGTCGCCAAGCCAATTAAAGTGCCTTCGCGCGAGTAACAACGTTTTCAACCGTGAACCCGAAGTGTTTCATCACCTCACCACCCGGACCTGATTCACCAAAGCTCTGCATGCCAATGACACTGCCATTGAGTCCGACGTATTTATACCAACCATCGGGATGACCCGCTTCAATGGCTAAACGTTTGGTGCACGAGGCCGGTAAGACTGACTCACGGAAAGCAGCGTCCTGCTGATCAAATCGACTTGTCGATGGCATCGAGACAACACGTACCCCCTGACCCAATGCATCGGCGGCTGCAACGGCTAACTCAACCTCAGAGCCTGTGGCGATCAAGATCATCTCGAGTGCAGATGCCTCTTGCTTCAAAACATAACCACCACGAGCGATGTTTGCGATCTGTTGGGGAACACGCGGCTGATTTGCGAGTCCCTGACGCGACAGTGCAAGGGCGGTCGGCCCCCGATGACCGACCGCTTCTTTCCAGGCAACAAAGGTTTCAGTGGTGTCACATGGACGCCAGGTCTCGAGGCCCGGAGTCGAGCGTAAACTCGCCAGTTGCTCGATCGGTTGGTGTGTTGGTCCATCTTCACCAAGACCAATCGAATCATGGGTGAAAACGTAGATCACGCGTTGCTTCATGAGAGCGGCCATACGCACCGCATTACGAGCGTACTCCATGAAGATCAGGAAGGTTCCGCCGAAAGGAAGGAAGCCACCGTGTAACGCAACTCCATTCATCAGCGCACACATGCCGAACTCTCGCACGCCATAATGCATGTAATTTCCACCCGGGTTATCTTGGCTATTCGCTTCGCAATCTGGCCAGACTGTGAGGTTTGAATGCCCTAAATCTGCAGAACCACCCAATGTTTCTGGGAACAGGTTGGCAACCACTTCAATCGCATTCTGCGAAGCTTTTCGAGTGGCCAGTTTCGGCGATTCAGATTGCGTCTTACGAATTGCATCATCGAGAGCGGCAAGCGCGCCCTCGGGCAAATCACCCTGGGTACGACGCTCAAATTCGGTCGCTAAATCTGGATACTGTTGTTGATAGCTGGCAAATAACTGGTCCCATTCAGCCTGTGCTTTGGCGCCCCACTCTTTTGCATCCCATGCTGATTGGATATCTGCTGGAATCTCAAACGGGCCGTAACCCCAATCCATTGCCTGACGCGTGGCCTGAATCTCAGCATCACCCAGTGGTGCCCCATGGGTCTTTTCACTGCCTGCGAGATTCGGTGATCCAAAACCAATCACGGTCCGGCAACAAATCAGCGTCGGACGCGAAGTTTCCTGGCGCGCCGTTTTTAATGCGGTTTCAACTTCTGTGGCGTCATGTCCATCAACGCCACGAATCACTTGCCATCCATAGGATTCAAAACGCGCCGGTGTATCATCACTAAACCATCCGCGCACATCGCCATCGATTGAGATCCCATTGTCATCATAGAAAACGATTAACTTTCCGAGACCCAATGTACCTGCCAACGAACATGCCTCGTGACTCACGCCCTCCATCAAACAGCCATCGCCGGCAAAACAATAGGTGTAATGATCAACAACGGGGAATTGTTCGCGATTGAATTGTGCTGCCAAGGTTCTCTCGGCGAGGGCCATACCAATCGCATTCGCCAAACCCTGACCTAGAGGACCCGTTGTGGTTTCAACACCGGCTGTATAGCCATACTCAGGATGTCCTGGAGTTCGGGAGTGAAGCTGACGGAATGACTTCAAGTCATCAATTGTGACGTCGTATCCAGTTAAATGAAGCAATGAATAGATCAGCATTGATCCGTGTCCATTGGACAAAACGAATCGATCGCGATTTGCCCACTGTGGATTATTTGGATTGTGACGGAGCACCCCACGCCAGAGCACTTCAGCGATATCCGCCATCCCCATTGGAGCTCCTGGGTGACCTGAATTTGCGGCCTGAACAGCATCAATACTTAGAAAGCGAATCGCATTGGCGAGCGTCCTGCGGTCAGTCATATGACGTCCTTTGTTATCACCTAGAAAAAATTCGAACACGCATTGTTATGAAACCTGCCAAGAACCACAAGGCAGGATTTTGCTATTACATTGACATATAAAGATATCTTTATACAATTATGTTCGCTTTTAAGGACTCAGGACCCCTGCAATGACCGATTTAACCTATTTCACCTCTGAATCTGTATCTGAAGGCCATCCAGACAAAATGGCAGATCAGATCTCAGATGCGATTCTTGACGCACTGATCACGGATGACAAATACACGCGCGCTGGAATCGAAACGATGGTTAAAACAGGCCTTGTTTTAGTTTCTGGCGAAGTCCGCACCAATACGTGGGTCGATATCGAAGACATCATCCGCCAAGTGGTGCTTGATATCGGATACGATCATTCGTCACTGGGTTTCGATGGCAATACTTGCGCCGTCCTCAATGGTATTGGCAAGCAATCACAAGATATCGCACAGGGTGTCGACGAAACGGCCAACCACGAGCAAGGTGCCGGAGACCAAGGTTTGATGTTCGGTTATGCGACAACTGAAACTGAGAGTCTGATGCCAGCTCCAATCCATTACTCACACAACCTGGTCCGTCGGCAGGCAGAGGTTCGTAAAAATGGCGACCTTCCATACCTTCGACCGGATGCGAAAAGCCAAGTCACATTTGCATACGACGGCGACACGATCGTCGGTATCGACGCAGTCGTTCTCTCCACCCAACATGATGAAGAGATATCACTCGAGCAACTGCAGCGCGACGTCAAAGAGCACATCATTGCACCTGTGTTGCCGGAAGCATGGCTCACTGAGCAAACCAAATACCATATCAATCCAACGGGGCGTTTTGTGATCGGTGGACCAGTCGGTGACGCCGGACTCACAGGCCGGAAAATCATCGTCGATACGTACGGCGGTATGGCGCGTCACGGCGGCGGCGCTTTCTCAGGGAAAGACCCATCAAAAGTGGATCGCTCTGCAGCCTACGCCGCACGCTATGTCGCGAAAAACCTGGTAGCAGCTGGGCTCGCTGAACGCTGTGAGGTACAAGTGTCTTACGCGATTGGGGTTGCCGAACCAACGTCGATCCGTGTCGAAACATTTGGCACATCACAATTCACCAACACACACTTGGATCAGCTGGTTCGTGCGCACTTCGATCTGCGTCCGAGAGCAATCTCAACCATGCTCGACTTGAATCGTCCAATCTATCGTCCAACGGCAGCATATGGCCATTTCGGACGTGACGATTTGGATCTAACCTGGGAGCGCACTGATCGCGCGCAAGCACTAGCTGACGCAGCCGCGAAGCTGTAATTATCAAAGAGGCAACATCATGAGCGCATTACCAAACGACGTACTCAACGGCGATTACAAAATCAAAGATATGTCATTGGCGGATTGGGGCCGCAGAGAGATTCGCTTAGCCGAAAACGAGATGCCAGCTTTGATGCGTCTCCGCGACAAATATGCTGCTGAGCAACCTTTGAAAGGCGCGAAGATCATCGGTTGTATTCATATGACGGTGCAGACCGCTGTGCTGATCGAAACACTCGTTGCACTCGGCGCTGAAGTCCGCTGGAGCTCTTGCAACATCTTCTCAACACAGGACGAAGCAGCAGCGGCGATCGTTGCTGCGGGTATCTCTGTCTACGCATGGAAAGGCCAAACGAACGAAGAAGGCGAATGGTGTGTTGAGCAAACCATTTTGAAAAATGGTCAGCCTTGGGATGCAAATATGCTTCTCGATGATGGTGGTGATCTCACCGCAATGGTTCACGAGAAATATCCAGAAATGCTTGCTCACATCAACGGCGTCACTGAAGAGACAACAACGGGCGTCCACCGTTTGGTCGAGATGCTGAACAATGGTGAACTAAAGATCCCAGCAATTAACGTCAATGATGCTGTTACCAAGTCAAAAAACGACAACAAGTACGGCTGTCGCCACTCACTCAATGACGCTCTGAAACGTGGCACAGATATGCTCCTGTCAGGCAAACGCGCACTCGTCATTGGCTACGGTGACGTCGGCAAGGGTTCGGCGCAGAGTCTCCGTCAGGAAGGAATGATCGTTCGAGTTACCGAATCTGATCCGATTTGCGCGATGCAGGCCTGTATGGACGGCTTTGAAGTCGTCAGCCCTTATCGTGACGGCCTCAAAACAGGTGAAATCAAAGACATCAATACACGACTCCTCGACGACACCGATGTCCTCGTGACGACAACGGGGAACATTGATGTGTGCGACAGTGCGATGCTTCAGTGTGTCAAGAAAGGTGCAATCGTTTGTAACATCGGTCACTTCGACAATGAAATCGACACCGCCTACATGCGCAAAAACTGGCGTTGGGAAGAGGTGAAACCTCAGGTGCACCAGGTGTTCCGCTCAGATGCACAGGACGACTATTTACTGTTACTCGCAGAAGGCCGTCTTGTGAACTTGGGCAACGCCACCGGCCATCCATCGCGGATCATGGATGGATCGTTTGCTAACCAAGTGCTTGCGCAGATCGAAATGTATCAACGTGGCTTTGCAAAGATGCCTGAGGCTGACAAAGCGAACAACATTCAGATCGAAGTACTACCTAAACGTCTCGATGAAGAAGTGGCCCGTTGTATGGTCGAAGGATTTGGTGGTGTCATCACCAAGCTGACTGAAGACCAGGCGCAATACATTGGTGTATCAGTCGAAGGTCCTTTCAAGCCAGATACATACAAGTACTAATCATGAGAATACCTCGTCTGTATGCGGACAACTTCAGTCACGCGACAGGCGAGGTCAGTTTGTCTGAGCGTAATCATCACTATCTATCTCGCGTTTTACGTGCGAAACCGGGCCAGATGATTCGGTTATTTGATGGTTGTGGGCGTACAGGCGAGGCAACCGTCAAAGCAATCAGCAAGCGCGAAACAACCATCGAACTCCTGACGATCAGCGACAGTCCAGATCGCAGACTTCCTGTGACTCTCGGTCTTGCGTTGATTAAATCCGATCGTTTTGACTGGGCATTACAAAAAGCAACTGAGCTTGGGGTCAGTGCAATTCAGCCAATCATTACTCAATTTACAGATTCACCACCGAAAGCAGATCGACTCGAAAAAAAGTGGAGTCACTGGCAAGAAATTCTCGTGAATGCCTGCGAACAGTCAGAAAACAACTGGCTTCCCGCGCTTCGTGAACCACGGCAACTGCATGAACTTGAACTACCTAAACAAACAATCATCGCGCATCCAGCAACCGATTCAGTAAAGATCAATCCTGACCACGAGGCGCTCTTACTGGTTGGCCCCGAGGGGGGTTTTAGTGATGCGGAACTGGATGTTCTGCAAAAAAAGCAGGTGAAACCGATGTCACTTGGCCCCAGAATATTGAGAACTGAAACCGCAGCGATCGTAGGTCTGACGTTGCTCGGACAGCAATACGGCCAGTACTAGGAAAGAAACGTGGGAACACACACTAAGCGGATTGGATTCTGGATGGATTCAATCGAGCACATCAAGCCTTATAAGGACACGAGTTTTGCTTTGATGCTCGCGGCACAGGACTTGGGCCATGAGCTTGTGTATCTCCCGAAAAACGGACTCTGCCTTGATAACGGGGAGGCGAAAGCCATCATGCGAGAGGTCAGGGTCACTGATGGGCTCTCGGAGAACTTTGCAGTACTCGGCGAACCCGTCAAAGCGTCACTTGATACATTGGATGTCGTCATCATCCGTGTCGATCCACCATTTGATAGCGAATACTTGTACGGCACCCACATTTTAGAGCGAGCCAAAAAGCAAGGCGTCCAAGTCGTGAATGACCCTCAGGCGATTCGCGACTGTAATGAAAAACTGTTTGCGACAGAGTTCAGTGATCTGATGCCAAAGACAGTTGTCTCATCCAACCATGAAGACATTCGAGCGTTCCAAAAAATACAGGGCGACATCATTCTCAAACCGCTCGATGGCATGGGTGGCTCCGGAATCTTCAGGATTACCGCTGATGGTTTAAATCTTGGGGCAGCCCTAGAGACTCTCTCGCCCGGAGAGTCACGGCTCGTCATGGCGCAAGAATATCGGCCAGAGATCGTTGATGGCGATCGACGCGTTCTCGTACTGCACGGCAAACCGATTTCGCACGTGCTTGCGCGAATCCCGTCGCAAGGCGAAACGCGTGGCAATCTCGCGGCTGGCGGACGAGGAGTTGCCATGCCAATATCAGATCGTGAACGAGAGATCGCTGAAACAGTTGGCCCGACGCTATTCAGCCGTGGTCTATTGTTTGTGGGACTCGACGTCATCGGTGGCTATCTGACTGAAATTAACGTGACCAGCCCAACCTGTGTTCGCGAAATTGATGCGCAGGCGGATACCACGATCGCACACGATTTTTTCAAAGCACTTTTGGATGAGTGAGCTACACTAGGAAACGCATTTGTGAAAGAGACTCAAGTGATGAGCGATGATTCAGGACAAACACAGTTCAACGGCCAATTTTTAGTTTCAATGCCCGACCTCAAAGACGGTGTTTTTGATTCATCATTGGTGCTGATGTGTGAACATGGTGAGACCGGTGCCATGGGATTTATTGTCAATAAACCAACAGAATTCTCAGTTCAGGAAATATTTGAGCAGTTAAATCTTGATGCTGCAGAAGGGCTTGATCCCGATATACCGGTGATGACTGGCGGGCCGGTTGAGCCTCAGCGCGGATTCTTACTTTCTAACCACCCAATCACTGATGATGTGGTTGAAGTGCTTGATGGACTATTCCTTGCATCAAGTCCTGACGTGTTACCGTCGGCCATTGACGCACTGAATCAAGGCGATGCGATTTTTATCCTGGGATATTCAGGTTGGTCTGAAGGCCAACTGGAATCGGAGATGGCAGCAAATACATGGATCAATGTGCCTTGGGATGCCGATGTGATCTTCCAGATTCCGACCGCAGATCGACAACGTGCAGCACTTGCTCAACTTGGCATTGATCCCATTCAGTTGTCACAAGGTGTAGGCCACGCGTAATGCCATTGGCGCTCGGCTTTGATTACGGGCTGTCTCGCATCGGCGTTGCAACCGGACAAACGCTGACACAAACAGCGAGCCCGCTGACCGCATTACCGGCTCAAAATGGCACACCCCACTGGGAGACTGTTGAACAACTCTTGGCGGAATGGAAACCTGACGTGGTCGTCGTCGGACTGCCGCTCCATCAGGATGGCACGATGAGTGACATGGCTGATCGCGCGAAAAAATTCGGCCAACGCATTCATGGGCGGTTTGGTGTACAAGTCGCATTTATTAATGAGTATGAAAGCACCCGCGAAGCACGCGAGCACCTCAACTATCGAGGCAAAGCGAGCGACCAAGATGGAAAACTGGACGCAACAGCAGCAAGCGTCATCCTTGAGCGCTGGCTTGGAGAGCAACATGCATGAGATTCGATCTCAAAAAGCGACTGAAGCCGCACTTCAAAATCTGATCAATCAGGTCCGTGATGGCTACCGAGGAAACAGTCCATTAGTGGTTGGGATTCATACTGGCGGTGCCTGGGTCGCCTCCCGTCTTTGTGAAGCCTTGCAATGGGCTGCGCCTGCAACTCTCGATATTTCACTGTATCGTGACGACTTCGAAACCAGTGGTCTCAAACGTTCCGGGACCACAGACCGAATGCCTCAGCAGTTGAATGGCGAGAATATCTTGCTCATTGATGATGTGCTTTTTACAGGGCGAACGATTCGTGCGGCGCTCAATGTGCTCTTTGACTATGGCCGCCCTGGTACAATTCATCTCGGGATTTTATTTGACCGTGGCGGTCGTGAATTACCAATAGAACCAACTTTCCTCGGAGAATCCCTTGGCGAAGAGGGGGTTGGACGGTGTAAACTACACGGACCTGAGCCACTAATGCTCATGACCCCGAACTCGGAATAAGGAACGCCATGCACGGTCCAGCCGCGCTCCAGCTCACTCCAGACGGACGATTGAAACATCTCCTGACGACCGAAGGCCTTCCAAAATCTCTCATCACTGAACTTCTTGATACCGCTGAAACATTTCTCTCCTCGCAAGGACAACCCGTTAAAAAGGTTCCGCTATTACGCGGAAAGACCGTCGTTAATCTATTTTTCGAAAATTCAACGCGAACTCGAACAACCTTTGATATTGCCGCACACCGATTGAGTGCTGATGTTGTCACTCTCGACATCCGAACGAGCTCAGCATCAAAAGGAGAAACCCTGTTTGATACACTGAAAAATCTCGAGGCCATGCAGGCAGACCTCTTCGTCGTACGCCATAGCGCTGGTGGTGCGCCATTTTTCATCGCTGATCGCGTGACCCCAGATATTGCGGTGATTAACGCCGGAGATGGGACACACGCCCACCCAACGCAAGCTCTTCTCGATTTAATGACGATCCGGAAGCACAAAGGCGACCCTGCGAACCTATCTGTAGCGATTGTTGGTGACCTGAAACATTCACGTGTCGCACGATCCCTGGTCCACGGTCTTCGAGGTATGGGGTGCCCGGACATTCGAGCAATTGCGCCCGGCACTTTGCTTCCTGCCGACCTGGCACATCTCGGCGTCCGCACTTTCCATCACATTGATGACGGCCTCAGCGATGTTGATGTGATCGTTCTTCTCCGACTTCAAAAAGAGCGCATGAGTAACGCGCTACTGCCAAGTGAACGAGAATTTTTCAATCTGTACGGAATGACAGAATCGCGCCTTCGGCATGCGAAGGATAATGCAATCGTGATGCATCCAGGACCCATTAACCGAGGAGTCGAGATCGCAAATGAAGTTGCCGACGGACCTCAAGCGGTCATCCTCGATCAGGTGACCAATGGGATCGCGATCCGCATGGCCGTCATGGCAATGACTTTGTCAACGCAGCAAGGCAGCCACTCATGAGTCTGATCATTCGGAATGTTCAAATCATTTCACCCGGCAGCCCCTTACATGGAGCGACAGAGATCGGGATTGATCAACACACCTTCGTCGATCCATCAGCACTGACCAACGCCACTGAGATTGATGGGAAAGCTGGGTGGCTGGTACCCGGCCTGATCGACCTGAGAATTCACTTAAGAGAACCTGGTCTTGAACACAAAGGCACGATTGCATCTGAGACGCGAGCAGCAGTCGCAGGTGGCGTCACATCTGTGGTCGCCACACCAGTCACAGATCCCGTCGTTGACTCCCCGGCTGATGTTCGGCTGGTCCTCGAGCGCGCGAAGGAATCGGGGTATTGCCGGGTCTTTCCAACAGCCATGCTCACCCAAGGTGGTGAAGGGAATCACTTATCCGAGATGGCTGCACTCATCGACGCAGGATGCGTTGCTCTCGCACAAGGTAATCGTCCATTCAGCTCGAGAAAAATCGAACTGAACGCCCTAAAATATGCGCAGAGCCTCGGTATTCGGGTGATATTGGACTCTGAATCACGCGACTTTGCTGAAGGCTGCGCTCACGCGGGACAAATTGGAACAGGACTCGGGCTTTCACTCAATTCACCATTATCGGAAACCCTTGGCCTTGCTGCTGATCTCGAGCTAGTTGATGCAACCGGTGTCACTGCTCACTTTTCAAGAATCACGACTGGTGCATCGGTCGCACGTATTCGAGAAGCCAAAGCCAAGGGGCTTCAAATCACCTGTGATGTGACGTTAGCTCACCTTCTGTATTCAGAGAAAGCGCTCGCCGATCTGGATCCTAATTTTCATCTCGAGCGGCCATTACGTACCGAAGACGATCGTTTGGCACTGATCGCCGGCGTTGCTGACGGAACAATTGACCTTATTGTGTCAGATCACGCACCACATGAAACGGGCGCCAAATTGGCTCCCTTCCCAGAAACAGAAAGAGGGATGAGCTTGGTCGAAGGGGCCATTCAGCTGCTCTTCCAACTAGATCAAAAAGGCGAACTCGGATTCGAACAGTCCATCGGTGCGATGACGGTGAAAGCAGCGCAAGTCGCGAATCAACAACAACTGGGTTCAATCCAATACGGTCATCCAGCCGACTGCGTGCTGTTTGATCCGAATGGTTCCACCGTCTTTGATGCGAGTCATTGGTTAAGTGCTGGGACCAATAGTCCATTATTTGGGCACACATTCTCTGGGCGTGTCGTTGGATGTTGGATTAACGGGGAGCGTGTCACAACCTAACGATGGATCGAATTGCTGAGCTCACACATCACTTTTCTCAAATCAAATCTGCTATTCAGCATGCGGAGAGTGCGGCTAACCGAGAGCGTGGCTCAGTCCATCTGCTCGCAGTGTCTAAAACCAAGCCTGCATCAGATATCGAAGCACTGTTTCGACTCGGACAAAGGCAATTTGGCGAAAACTACGTGCAAGAGGCGGTCAATAAGATCGATTCACTGAGTGATCTTGATATCGAATGGCATTATATCGGGCACATTCAGAGCAATAAGACGAAAATCATTGCAACTGCATTTGACTGGGTGCATACCATTGATCGCGAAAAAATAGCCAGCCGCCTCAACGAGGCCCGGGTCGGCAAACCTCTCAATATTTTAATTCAGGTCAACGTTGATCTTGCAGAAACCAAGTCGGGAGTGGCACCGGGCGATCTAAAGCGGCTCGCTGAAACGATTTGGGCACTACCCAACTTGAGACTGCGGGGCTTGATGTCAATTCCAGACCCCGTGAGCGAAGAAGACTTAAAGCGGTCGCATCAAACACTGAGATCACTGTTTGAAGAGTTGAAACAAGCTCACCCGGCACCAGAGATCTTTGATACGCTTTCGATGGGAATGACAAACGATCTCGCGCTTGCTGTGACCGAAGGCAGTACCATGGTGCGGATCGGAACTGCATTGTTCGGAGCAAGACCTCCAAAGGATTCACTATGAACCATCAAATTGGGTTGATTGGCGGCGGTAATATGGCCCAAGCAATTATCGCTGGATTATTGAAGAGCGGGCGATCATCCAGTGATATTCTCGTCTCTGACCCGAACCAAGACTGTCGAAAAGCACTCGCCGAAATGGGCATCACCAGCTTCGCAGATAGTGCTCCAGTCATGGCTCAGGCTGACCTGCTCGTGCTTGCTGTGAAGCCTCAAATCATGGATAGCGTATTAACAACGCTTGTGGATTCACTCAGGGCAACGCAAGTGATCATTTCGATTGCGGCGGGGATCACCATTCACACAATTCGTCGTCAATTAAATGATGCGCAAAATCCAGTGGTGCGAGTGATGCCGAATACGCCGGCTCTGATTGGTGAGGGAATTTCCGCACTTGCATCAGACCGCACTCTAAGTGACGACATTAAAATCGCGGTACAAGAAATCTTTGATGCATGTGGCAAAGCGTTATGGGTACCCAGTGAAGACGCAATAGACGCAGTGACCGCAGTCTCTGGGTCCGGTCCGGCCTATTTCTTTTTAATGATTGAGAATTTGATTAACACTGGCGTTCGACTCGGGCTCTCGCCTGAGATTGCGAGAGCTCTCGTGATTCAAACCGCAAAAGGCGCTGCCGGGATGGTTGAGGCATCAGATGTGGGTCCTTCTGTGCTGCGGGAAAGAGTCACATCGCCAGGTGGAACGACAGAAGCAGCGTTAAATGTATTCAATGAAGGTGACTTCGCGGATTTAGTTGATCGCGCTCTGATTGCGGCACGGGATCGAGCGGGCGAGCTATCCAAAGACGCACCTTAAAAATTACGTTAGGCTAGCGATCAACTTAAGGGAGACACATGGAAGCAAACCTGATTTTTTACGTTCTCAATACAGCAGTTGCTGTCATTGTGGCCCTCGTGTGCCTTCGCTTCCTCCTGCAACTTGCACAAGCTAATTTTTACAATCCAATTTCCCAAGGTGTGAATCGATTTACCGCACCGCTGACAGCGGTCTTCAGTGGACTTCCTACGATTGGGCCCTTCAATAGTGGAATATTGGTCGCCGCAATTGTCATCCAAGCGGTAGGAGCCGGACTCTGTTTACTACTGCTCGGTGGCATACCAGGAGTCGCCCAGCTCGTGATTTGGTCAATCTTGTCGGTATTCGGTGTGATGATCAATCTGGTGTTCTACGCATTACTTGGAATGATCATTCTGTCGTGGCTTGCGCCAAACGCATCCCATCCCGGTGCCGAACTGCTGTATCAACTATCGGAACCCTTTCTCGCACCGTTCCGGAAAATCGTCCCTGATCTGGGCGGCCTCGATCTATCACCGATTCTCTTGTTTGTCGCAATTAATCTCGTTGAGGCGATGGTGATTCGCGGTCCGGCGCGAGCGATGGGATTATCGCAAACCGTTGCCCAATTCTTTGTTGGAATCGGTTGATGTCGCAATCACTCGGGGTAGTCACCCCCGAATTGATCTCCTTTGAGAAACCGCTGCAGCTTGAACGTGGTCAGACGTTACCGCGTTATGATCTGATGATCGAAACCTACGGCAGTTTAAACGCGGACAAATCCAATGCGGTTTTGGTATGTCATGCCCTAAGTGGTGATCACCACGCCGCCGGATACCACGAATCAGAATCCAATAAGCCTGGATGGTGGAATCACTATATAGGTCCAGGTAAATGTATCGACACCGACCGTTTTTTTGTTGTCAGCCTCAATAATCTCGGAGGCTGTTCGGGGTCTACAGGTCCGCTGTCGATCGATCCCGAAACCGGCAAAGCCTATGGACCCGCGTTTCCAGAAGTCACGGTGCTTGACTGGGTGCATGCGCAAGCGCGACTTGCGGATCACTTGGGGATTGACAAATTTGCTGCAATTGTTGGCGGGTCACTTGGAGGGATGCAAGCACTGCAATGGTCAATTACCTATCCAGATCGGCTCGAATCTGCGGTCATTATTGCCGCCGCACCTCGATTGACCGCGCAAAATATTGCGTTCAATGAAGTCGCACGACAAGCAATTATGCGAGATCCGAATTTCTTTGACGGAAACTATGCCGACCATGATGTCATTCCAGCATCCGGCGTTGGATTGGCAAGGATGGTCGGACATATCACTTACCTGTCTGATATCTCGATGGGTGAGAAATTTGGCCGAAACCTTCCGCGTGAAGATCGTGATGCTGAGGGTGTCAACTTCGCTGTTGAACAATATCTTCGCTACCAGGGTAAACAATTCAGTGGCCGTTTTGACGCCAACACGTACATATTGATGACTCGTGCACTCGATTACTTCGATCCCACTCTGAATGAATCCACCGCTTTGTCTCAAGTGCTGAGCGAGACACGTTGTAAGTTTCTGGTCCTATCATTCACGACTGACTGGCGTTTTTCACCGTCCCGTTCTGAGGAAATTGTGGATGCGTTAATTCAGGCCGGTAAACCCGTCAGCTATGCACGACTCGAGTCCGCGCACGGTCATGATGCCTTCCTCATTCCCGATGCAACCTACGAACGACTGTTCAAAGCATTCATGAGTCGCGTCCACGCTGATCTCGGGGGAACGTCATGATTTCGCACTCTTATCGGATTCCAGATTGGATCGACAATAACGCGCGTGTTCTGGATCTGGGCTGTGGCGACGGTCGGTTGCTCGCCCAATTGGTTGAGACACATGCGATCCATGCGCTCGGCCTGGAATTGGATCCAGATAAAATCGCAACCTGCCTCGATTTGGGCCTCAGTGTCATCCAACAAGACTTGGATCGAGGTCTCTCAAACTTCAATGACCAGCAGTTTGATACTGTCATCATGACGCAAACGTTACAGGCGATCCGTCGGCCGGATCTCGCTTTGTCTGAAATGCTCCGTGTCGGCCGAGAAGCGATTGTGACATTTCCAAACTTTGCCTACATCAGGAACCGTATTCAATTGGGGTTGGCAGGCCATATGCCCGTCAACCCACAGCTTCCGAACCCATGGTA
This sequence comes from gamma proteobacterium HIMB30, assembly GCA_000227525.2. GTDB lineage: Bacteria > Pseudomonadota > Gammaproteobacteria > Pseudomonadales > Litorivicinaceae > HIMB30. The sequence goes on along the minus strand of AGIG01000028.1, from coordinate 485,111 downwards.
TGACACACCAAATATTCACCTGTCCACATTCCGGGACTTCGAAGAACTTTGTCAGACGCTGGGGATTCAGATTCTGGATAAAGACACGCAGAATCTATCGGGCAAACGCACTTGGCTTGGAACAGTTTGGCCCAATCTCTTTGGGGAAGTTGCTGTCTATAGACTCACCAAGGAGCCCTAATGCGCCAGTTGATCATCGCCCTTTTGTGCTGTTGTTGGACCTTCGGTACTAACGCCACTGAAATGGTCAGGGAACGAGGATTTGAGGTACAGATTCAGCCCTTCCCATCAACATTTTTAACGCAGGATGTTGCTTCAACATACGGCTTTGAACGGAGTCGTCGTCAGGCACTGATCAACGTTGTCGTGTTGAAAATTCAGCCAGATGGACAAGCGCGGGGGGCAGTGGCGGCGGCTGTGACTGGATTTTCAAAAAATCTGCTAGGACAAACACAAACTCTCACGTTTCGTGAAATTGATGAGGGTGATGATGCCATCTACTACCTTGCGCCAGTACGTGTGAGTAGCGAAGAGGAAATCCAGATAGTCCTTGAGGTCACTCCCGTCAATGCCCGAGCGATTGATGTCAACTTTAAGCACAGAGTCTATGTGGACTGATGACAAACTGGTGTTAGCCAGTTCCAACCAAGGAAAGCTTCGTGAGTTCTCAAAACTCTTTTCGGATTTTGGAACGACCGTCATTCCGCAGAGTGATCTTCATGTCGAGTCACCAGAAGAAACCGGGCTCAGTTTCATCGAAAACGCACTGCTAAAAGCCCGCCACGCGTCAGCGATCACAGAACTTCCAGCTTTAGCGGATGATTCCGGACTTGTGATTCCCGCGCTCGATGGCGCTCCCGGACTCTATTCGGCACGCTTCGCCGGGGGCAATGCGTCAGACCAAGAGAATCTGACCCTGCTACTGGATCGAATGAAAGATCTCACCGGTGTCCATCGGCGAGGACATTATATTTGTGCGCTGGCCCTTGTTCGTCATGCAGCCGATCCCGATCCGATTGTCGTCATCGGTCGATGGCACGGACAGATTATTGATACTCCTCGTGGAGAGCGTGGATTTGGTTATGATCCGATTTTCCTACCAGATGGGCTCCGTCAGACGGCTGCTGAGCTCGACTCAGAAACCAAAAATCAGCAAAGCCATCGCGGACTTGCCGTCATCGAACTCAGATCGCTTCTCAGTTGATTTCTTTACCTCGCGCACTCTACATTCACATCCCATGGTGCATTCGGAAGTGCCCCTACTGTGATTTTAATAGCCATGAACAGGCAAATCCTGACTTCGCCGGATATGGACGCGCATTAGTTCGTGATCTCAACGCGGATCTTGAGCGCTATGGATCAATCCCATTCGTTTCATTGTTCTTTGGCGGAGGCACCCCAAGCCTTTTCCCACCGCAATACCTCGAACCACTCTTTCAGCGACTCAGAGATCTTGATCTAATCTCCGATCACACTGAGATTACGCTCGAAGCGAATCCGGGAACTTTAGATCGAGGGCACCTCAGTGGCTATCGCAATTTAGGCATTAATCGTCTGTCGATCGGTGTCCAAAGCTTTAATGAAGAGGTATTGAAAGAACTTGGTCGCATCCACGACAAGGATCAAGCGGTCGCAATGATTGAGCATGCGAAAGCGATTGGCTTCGACCGACTCAATGTTGACCTCATGCATGGGACTCCGGGTCAAACACCTCTGATTGCGCAAGAAGATCTCAACATCATCCGAAATCTCGAGGTCAGTCATCTGTCTTGGTACCAACTTACCATCGAACCAAACACCGCGTTTTATTCAAAGCCTCCAACGCTTCCAGAAGAAGACTCGCTCGAGGTCACTGAAGAGATGGGAAGTGAGATCATCAACGCGATGGGACTTGAGCACTACGAAGTCTCTGCGTTTGCCAAATCAGGCGAAGAAGCTCGACACAATCTGAATTATTGGGAGTTTGGTGATTATCTTGGCATTGGCGCGGGCGCGCATGGCAAAATCACGACGGAACGTGGCGTGGTTCGCACGCAACGAACAAGGCAACCATCCAATTACCTCTCTCGCACTAATTTTCATGCAACCGAACATCCACTGTCCGATGGCCATCTCGGTGCTGAGTGTTTAATGAATGGCCTTCGATTGAAATCAGGGATTTCGTATGCGTGTTTTCAAGAGAGAACCGGACTTGATCCCATTGAATTTCGGGCAGCACATTTGATCGAAGCTGACCGACTTCAGTTACTCAATCCGGGGCGTTTTCAAGCATCCGAACTTGGATGGCGACACCTCAATCGTATTTTAGAGATGCTGATCTGAGGCCTTTCGCTCGTAGACGAGATCAAAAACCTCGTGACCCAATTGCTCACCACGCGTTTCAAATTTGGTGATCGGCCGACGCGCTGGCCGTGGAACAAAATCTCCATTTTCAGAGGTATTATGCCAAGCAGCCGTTTGGCTAAACATTTCAACCATCCACTCAGCATACGGAGCCCAATCGGTCGCCAAATGACAAAACCCACCCAAACGCACGCGATGTGCAATCAGGTTGATAAATTGGAGCTGCACGAGACGCCGTTTGTGATGGCGTTTTTTGTGCCATGGATCTGGAAAATAAATTTGTACGCCTTCAAGCGATTGTGGCCCTAATCCATCCGACAGAACTTCAACCGCATCTTCGCAGATGACACGGAGATTCGTGACACCTGCCTTTTTCGCCTCGTTCATCAAGCGCCCCACACCCGGCTTATGGACCTCGACACCCACAAAATCACGATGGGGTTCGTTCAGCGCTTGGCTTAACAATGAATCCCCCATACCAAAGCCGATCTCAAAAACGACCGGGGCATCCCGACCAAATGTCTCTCGAAGATCGAGTCGCTGATGTTGGCAAACGAGCCCATACTCATCCCATAGAGTCTGATACGCCTTATCTTGCGCTTCTGTCATCCGACCTGCGCGCAACACAAAACTCCGAATCGTTCGCTTCTTCGCTTCGTCGATCATCCAATCAAACCGGTCTCGGGGCTTGAAGCATCTGCATAACGTTTTCTCGGCATCCGTCCTGCCTCATAGGCAAGACGCCCACTCTCAATGGCAAGTCGCATTGCGCGAGCCATTTTGACTGGGTCTTTGGCCTCGGCAATTGCGGTATTCATCAAAACTCCCTCACAGCCGAGCTCCATTGCCACCGTCGCATCCGATGCAGTGCCGACACCGGCATCGACGATGACAGGCACTTTCAGTTGTTCAAGAATTTCCCGAATATTGTACGGATTTTGCAATCCAAGGCCTGACCCAATCGGCGCGCCAAGTGGCATCACAGCAACACAACCGATTGCTTCAAGTTCAATGGCGATTAACGGATCGTCGGACGTATATACCATGACCTCAAAGCCATCATCGACGAGCGTACGCGCGGCGCTCAATGTCTCGACCACATCCGGATACAGTGTCCGAGACTTTGAAATGACCTCAAGCTTCACAAGGTTATGACCATCCAATAACTCCCGTGCAAGACGGCAAGTTCGAACCGCATCATCCGCCGTATGGCACCCTGCAGTGTTTGGTAGAAGGGTGTAGCGATCCGGAGAGATCACATCCAGCAGGTTTGGCTCATTTGGATGTTGACCAAGATTTGTTCGGCGCACGGCCATTGTCACGACATCAGCGCCACTAGCCTCAATTGCGCGGCCCGTTTCATCCAAATCACAGTATTTTCCAGTGCCCACCAGTAGTCTGGATTTCAGCGTATATGAACCCACTTGAATTGTGTCTGTCACTTAACCTCCCCCGATGGCATGCACGATCTCGAGTACATCACCATCCTCTAATATGACATCAGAAAATTGCGATTTTGGGACAATATCGCCATTTCGCTCAACGGCAATTCGGCGACCCAGTAACGACTTGTTGAACAGATAATTCTCAAGGCTTTGAGGCTCGATTTGTTCAACCTCACCATTCACCGATATTTGCATGCTTTTTCCCTGAATAAAAAAGGCCGCGGGAGCGGCCTTTTTCGAACAGCGTACGTTCGTCGATTAAGCAACGAGCGCTGTTTTCACCTTCTTCATCGCATTCTTCTCAAGCTGACGAATACGCTCCGCAGAGACATTATACTTTCCTGCAAGCTCATGAAGCGTTGCTTTTTCATCCGACAACCAACGACTCGCCAAAATATCTTTACTCCGATCATCCAAATCAGACAATGCAGAGTACAAACGATCGGTGGAATCTTGCGTCCAGTCCTGCTTTTCCAAAATGTGAGCTGGATCCGCTTCCGAGGCTTCGAGATATTGTGCCGGCGCTAGAGAAAGGTCATCGTCGTCATCCGAGTAGCCATCAAACGCCATATCTTGAGCAGCAAGCCGGCCCTCCATCTGGCGAACAACGTCTTCGCTGACGCCCAAGTCGTTTGCGACACTTTTCACTTCTTCTGCAGTAAACCAAGCCAGTTTTTTCTTGGCACTTCTTAAATTGAAGAACATCTTGCGCTGAGCTTTGGTCGTCGCAACTTTGACAATCCGCCAGTTTTTCAGGATGTACTCGTGCATCTCTGCCTTGATCCAATGCACAGCAAACGACACCAAGCGAACACCCATTTCAGGATTGAACCGCTTCACTGCTTTCATCAGACCGACGTTACCTTCCTGAATCAGATCTGCCTGTGGCAGCCCATAACCAGAATAGCTGCGCGCTATGTGCACCACGAAACGTAGATGCGACATAACCAAAGAACGAGCAGCATCAAGATCGTTGTCATAATACAACCGATCAGCAATTTCCTTTTCTTCTTCCGCGGTCAAAATTGGAATTTGACTGACTGCCTGAATGTAGGCCTCAATCTGACCGCCTGGAAGTAATACTTCGACAGGTAAATTTGATTTTTTCGGCACAAAACACCTCGTTTCAGCTAGCGCATTCATTTGTAACTTCGCCGACCTCCCTGTTTAGCCTTTCGTCTAAGTATATAGACAGCATAATTCTATTTTAGTTCCAATGCGCCGAAAATCGAATGTGATTGAGGCCTTTTTGTCATCAATGAAGGGCCTTCAATCGTCGACTGACAGCACGCTCTGCACCAACCCAGCTGGCCAGCACTGCAATCAATGCAACACCAATCAGTATCCGACCATCCATGGGAAAATTTGTCAGCCGAGTATCCAAAGCTTCCAAATTTGATGCGAGGACCGAGGACAATACCTCATTTAGTAAGGTAACCACAAGACATGCAATCAATCCGGCTAATACGCCAAGAATTGTCGCTCTGTACAGATACGGTCGCCTGATAAAACGTCGAGATGCGCCAAGCAGGGTATACAGTTCAATGCGTCGACGATCATCAACCACATCAGCCGCTGCAACCAAGAAGACAGCCATCAAAACACCGATAATTGTCAGTGCAGATAAGCCAATCCCCAAAAAACCCAACATCTCTACAAGCGACGCATATTGGATCCGTGTGGAGGGGTAGTAACGTAAAGAGAGGACACGCTGATCTGACGTTAATTTTTCAATAATTTGATCTTCACTCGCCCCAACACCTTGCATGGTAAATTTCAATCGAAGAGCGTCAGGCAATGGATTGTTAGACTTCAAGTCTGCAATCGGTCCAAGACCATCTTGCGAACTCAATTGTTCAAGTGCCGCACTTCGTGGCACAAAAACAACCTCATCCGCTGATGGCATCTCAGAAAGTGAGCGCTCTAAATCGATTCGTGCCTCGACATCGAGATCTTGTTTTAGAAAAACAATGGCCTCACTGCGAACAGCATCCTCCGGCACCAACGAGGCCATCCCAATCCAGATTTGCGCGAGCCAACCCGGAATCGCAAGCAAAATTCCCAATAGGCAGACCAAGACAATGAACTGGGTGAATCGATCCGACGTTCGCTTCCAGGCGTCCGAGACAGCCTGCGTATGATCCAAAAGCCAACGGTTCAACGATTTGTCCCCATTCCATCCGAGACAAGAGATCCTTTTTCGATGACTAACCGTCGGAATGGTAACGACTCAACTACCGCGCGTTCGTGCGTGGCGACCAAGATGGTGACGCCCAATTGTTGAAATTGGGTAAACATCCGCATCACGCGTGCCGAAAGCTCTGGATCAAGGTTTCCCGTTGGTTCATCAGCCACTAATAAAGCAGGTCGATGCACGATTGCCCGTGCAATACCGACGCGTTGTTGCTGACCACCAGAGAGTACGCGGGGCCTCGCGGTCGCTTGGTCCGATAGGTCAACTCGAGACAGTGCTGCTTTCACTCGTTTTGGTATCTCTGATTCGCTAAATCCAGAAATACGAAGCGGTAACGCCACATTATCGTAAACAGACAAATCGTCTTCCAAATTGGGATCCTGGAAGACCACACCAACACGTCGTCGATAACGTGCCAGCTTTTCACCCGACAGTGTTGATAAATCGGTCCCCGCAACGCGAACAACACCAGACGACGCGGTTTCAAAACCAAGAATGAGCCGCAGCAATGTCGACTTACCCGCTCCAGAGTGACCAGTCAAAAATGCCATCTCACCAGGCGCGAGGCGGAAATTCACATTAGAGAGCGCTTCGCGTTGTCCATCGTATACTTTGGCAACGCTCTCAAACTCAATCACTCAGGCGCCTCCGAGAACATGGCGTCAACAAACGAGACTGCATCAAATGCACGCAAATCTTCAGCTTTTTCGCCAAGACCGACATAACGGATTGGAAGACCAAACTCACGGGCAAGCGCAAAAACGATACCGCCTTTCGCAGTGCCATCGAGCTTTGTGAGAACCAAACCTGTCGGCCGAATTGCTTTCGAAAATTCTCGCGCCTGGCTGATCGCGTTTTGGCCTGTGCCCGCATCCAATACCAGCAATACTTCATGCGGCGCTCCGATATCGAGCTTACCAAGCACCCGCCCGATCTTCTCGAGTTCATTCATCAAATTTGCTTTATTTTGAAGCCGTCCTGCGGTGTCCGCCAAAACGATATCAGTCCCTCGGGCCTTCGCTGATTCACAAGCGTCATAAAGAACCGACGCCGAATCTGCACCGGTGTCTTGAGCAATCACAGGAACCCCATTGCGCTCACCCCAGGTTTTCAACTGCTCAACAGCTGCTGCACGGAATGTGTCGCCCGCGGCAAGTAATACCGAGCGCTGATCTGCTTGATAACGATGAGCGAGCTTACCGATAGTTGTCGTTTTACCAACGCCATTCACGCCAATCATCAAAATCACATGTGGTGAATTCACACTCTCATCCACAGTCTCTTCTGATGCCGTCAAAGTGGATGCCAGGATTTCCTTTAAGAGCTTAACCAGGCCCTCTGGATCTGAAATACCTTCCTGCTTCGAGCGCTCTTCAAGCGACTCTAAAACCCAGTCTGTCGTCTCGACACCCACGTCAGACGATAGCAGGATGGCTTCGAGATCCTCTCGGATCTCTTCATCGAAACCGCCGCTAAACAAACTTTTGAGACTGCTCGATAATTGGGAGCGTGACCGAGCCAATGCACTAAAGAAACTCACCGGCTCAGCGACTTCACTGATAGCAGGAGTATCTGTCACCTCTGGTGCACTGTCCTGTGTTTGTGCAGGTTGCTCCGGCGTTTCTTTCTTTCGCCCGAGCACAAACCAAACGATGAGTGCAGTGAATGCAGCAACTCCGATAAGTAGAAGTGGATCGAATGTCATGGCAATTGGAAACCCTAAAAATCGTGAGACGAGATGATAGCATTTGCAAATGAAAAGAGAGATGAACAAACGCAAAGCCCTTACGGGCGTTCGCATTATCGGTGGAGTACTCAAACGCTCTAAAATCGACGTGCTAGACCGTGAAGGCTTAAGACCCACTCCGGATCGAGTCCGTGAAACGCTGTTCAATTGGCTGATGCCGGCATTGCCTGGCGCCATCGTCGTCGATTGTTTCGCAGGGAGTGGCGTGCTTGGTTTGGAGGCACTGTCACGCGGTGCTGCTCGATGCACATTTATCGAGAAAGACAGGGCAGTTGCTAATCAACTGCAAAACAATCTTGATCGATTCCAGCTCACATCTCAGGCGGACGTCACGCAGGCTGACGTATTCCGAGTCGCAGAAGAAATACTCCAAGGAGCCGATATTCTCTTTGCAGATCCTCCATTCCACCAAGGGATGAGTCAGCGTTATCTGACTTGGATTCGCGATAAAGTTCAGCCAGACTCTCGTCTCGTCATTGAGCACGAGCGAGATCAGGACTTGGATCTACAGGGATTCGAGGTCATCAGGGAACTAAAAGCAGGCATTGATTGGCTGCGTTTATTGAGACGAACATCATGACTATTGCCGTCTATCCAGGAACATTTGATCCAATCACCAACGGACACATCCACGTGGTTGAGCGCGCGGCGCGCATCTTTGACCGAGTGATTGTTGGAGTCGCCGGGTCAACACATAAAACGCCGATGTTTGATCTTGATATGCGGGTGGACCTGGCAAAACAGTCGCTCGAGCATCTGGATAATGTCGAAATCCGAGGGTTTCACACCTTGCTTGCCAATTTTGCGCAAGCGGTTGGCGCTCGCGTTCTGCTCCGTGGATTACGTGCTGTCGCAGACTATGAGTACGAACTACAACTTGCCAATTTGAATAAGCAGCTCGCACCAGAACTCGAAAGTCTATTTTTAACGCCAGTCGAACATTACAGCTTTATTTCGTCGACATTGGTCAAAGAAGTGGCTCGCCTCGATGGTCAGGTTGAAGCCTTTGTCCCCCAGCCAGTCGCAACAGCATTAAAAGATCACTTTAATCATTAACGCTGACAATGACTACAAAAATAGCTGTTTCGACCGCCAATCACCCGACTCTGAATCAACCCATCACATCGGTGGCATCGCTCACCATCTCGGCCGTATACCATTAATGTTTGTTGAAAATAGCCGGGTTCGCCTTGGCCATTTACAAAATCACGCAGTGTGGTACCACCCGATTCAATGGCTCGTGCCAGCACGTTTTTGATTGCTTCTGCCAACACCCGATAGCGAACCTTTGAGATCCGATTAGCAGCTCTTGACGGATGGATACCAGACAAGAACAGAGACTCGGATGCATAAATATTCCCAACACCAACTACAACAGCATTGGTCATGATGAATGACTTCACCGCAATACTTCGCCGTCTCGATTGCGCATACAACCAATCACCATCGAATGCATCGGATAGCGGTTCAGGACCCAGATGATCAACCAATTGCTTCGCTCGGTCAGAATCCGCCCAGAGAAGACATCCAAATCGACGGGGGTCGTGATATCGCAGTTCCAAATCACCAACGGCAATCTGCACGTGATCATGAGTCTTTAGCGGCGTGTGCGGGTCTACTAACCGAAATGAACCACTCATCCCCAGATGAGACAGAATGCCTGCGTGCTCCGTTTCAATCAGCAAATATTTTGCGCGGCGGGAAACCGAAAGGCATGTCTGGTTTAAAAGACGTTTCGAGAAATCAGGTGGGATTGGCCACCTCAACGACGGTTGATTGACTCGAATCGCGGTGAACCGTTGCCCAATAAGAAACGGCGCGATTCCTCGCGCCGTTGTCTCGACTTCTGGAAGCTCAGGCATCAGCCGTTACTTGATTTTCGCTTCCTTGTACATCACGTGCTTGCGAACAACGGGATCGTACTTTTTGAATTCAAGCTTGTCTGGAGTATTCCGCTTGTTCTTGTCAGTCGTGTAGTAATGACCAGTACCAGCAGATGATACTAATTTAATTTTGTCACGCATAGTTTACACCTTCTCGCCACGTGAGCGGATATCTGCCAACACGACATCAATCCCCAGTTTATCGATAATGCGCATTCCCTTCGTTGACACGCGAAGACGAACAAAACGCTTCTCAGACTCGACCCAGAACCGATGCCAATGCAGGTTCGGGAGGAAGCGACGCTTCGTTTTAATGTTCGAATGCGACACATTGTTGCCGGTTGCAGGACCCTTGCCTGTTACTTGGCACACTTTTGACATAATTTGATCCGCCTCTGGTTGCACAGACCGTGAAAAAATGGACGCGAATGATACCGTCGCTGGAAATAACATACAAGGGCCGATTCATCGTTTATTTCAGCATCCGCTGATTCCATCACTCATGATAAAGTTGCGGCTTCGATGACAAGGAAACGTCAGTGACGCAAACATCCTGGTTTCAAAACAAGCATGTTGTGCTTGGCGTGACAGGCGGAATCGCTTGTTACAAAGCGTGTGAGCTCGCTCGAGAACTCGGTCGTCGTGGGGCGATTGTGCAGGTCGTGATGACTGAAGCTGCCACCGCGTTCGTCAGTGCATTGACGTTCCAAGCGTTGACCGGCAGAGAGGTTAAGGTCTCGATGCTCGACCCCAAAGCAGAAGCTGGAATGGGACATATCGAACTGGCCCGCTGGGCTGATCTCATTCTTGTCGCACCCTGTACTGCCAACACCATGGCTTTGCTGGCCCAAGGCCAAGCGCCGGATTTACTGAGTACCCTTTGGGCCGCAGCAGCATGTGAAAAAGCGATTGCTCCGGCAATGAATCAACAAATGTGGAAACATCCCGAGACACAGGCAAATCTCGAACGGCTGGAAGGCAAAGTACAGATCATTGGACCAGATTCAGGGATCCAAGCCTGCGGTGATGTTGGCTCAGGACGGATGAGTGAAGCACTCGACATCGCAAATACCCTCGAGGCAACATTAAATCGTGGTCCTCTCGCTGGAAGACGGGTTGTCATTACAGCTGGTCCTACTCACGAGCCCGTCGACCCCGTCCGATATTTAGGCAATCGTTCATCAGGTAAAATGGGATTCGCACTCGCTGAGGTCGCAAACCGTCTTGGCGCAACTGTGACTTTAATTACCGGCCCAGTGCATCTTGAGACGCCGGCTGGCGTGAATCGCATTGATGTTGAAACGGCTGGCGATATGCACACTGCGGTGCACTCCGCTCTTGATCAAGTTGATCTGTTTATCGGCGCGGCGGCTGTCTGTGATATGCGCCCCGCATCTGTTTCCAAGCAAAAATTAAAAAAGTCGAAAGACGATCTGTCTCAAATCACGCTAACCGAAAATATCGATATCATTCATTCGGTCGCGACTTGTCCAGACCGTCCAGGCCTGGTCATCGGTTTTGCAGCAGAAACTGAATCGGTGCTTGAGCATGCGCGACAAAAACTGATCGCAAAATCACTCGATGCCATCATCGCCAACTGTGTCGCAGGTGGCGAAATTTTTGGGCAAGACGTGACTGAAGCCATACTTGTTTTCAGCGGCAGCGAACAAAAGCTTGTGCCGGGAACCAAATCTGAGGTGTCTCAAGAAATCTTTGCAACTCTTTCTCCACTGTTAGCGAAAAGGATCTGAAATGAACCTGAAATTTAAACGTCTCGACCCCCGCGTTGGCGCTGATTGGCCTATCCCCGAGGTTGGCACACTAGGTTCTGCTGGCGTTGATTTGCGCGCATGTCTCGATCAAGCGGTCACACTTCAGCCCGGAGAAACAATGCTGATTGGGACTGGGCTTGCAATCTATCTGGAAGATCCAAGCCTTTGCGCGATGATTCTGCCGCGAAGTGGACTTGGCCACCGTGGTCTCGTGCTCGGTAATCTGGTTGGGTTGATCGACTCTGACTATCAGGGCGAACTGAAGATTTCCACATGGAACCGAAGTGGCGAGCCTCAAATAATCGAGCCGGGCGATCGAATTGCACAACTGATCATCACCCCAGTCATTCAACCTCATTTTGTCGAAGTGGACGATTTCGATGTATCGGAACGCGGTGAAGGTGGTTTTGGGCACACAGGGACGCGTTAATGAGTGCAATGAATCCAACGATTTTTCGCGCCTACGATGTCAGAGGCACCTACCCCGACCAACTGAATCGCGATGTGGTTGGCGCCCTTGGCCAAGCAATTGGGACCTATGCGAAACAGCGAGGACAATCAACGGTCGTCACCGCACGTGATGGTCGATTATCCGGTCCAGATCTCCAGGATGCGCTCAATCAGGGATTAATTCGTGCCGGGATTGATGTCGTCGATGTGGGCATGGTCCCAACGCCAGTGCTCTACTTTGCGGCACTGACATTAGGCACAGGATCTGGTGTCATGGTGACGGGAAGCCATAACCCACCCGACTACAACGGCTTTAAGATGATGATCGGTGGGCATACGCTGTACGGCGACGATATTACCGGTCTTTATGACGCCATCGAATCAGACAGTTTAGTGATGGGCGAAGGATCGATTTCCGAGGCCGATGCACTGACGCCCTACCTCAAACAAATCACCGGCGACGTGCAATTGCAAAAACCGCTTAAAGTCGCGGTTGATTGCGGTAATGGTGTTGCAGGTGTCTGTGCGGAAGCATTATTCAAGCAACTTGGCTGTGACGTGGTTCCGCTCTACGTTGAGATTGATGGAACTTTCCCAAACCATCATCCAGATCCATCCAAACCGAAAAACCTGGTGGACGTAATCACAGCGGTGAAAACACAACATTGTGATGTTGGTCTGGCGTTTGATGGTGATGGTGACCGTGTTGGAGTGATTACTGAACACGGCGAATCGATTTTTGCAGACCGTCTGATGATGCTTCTGTCTGAAGATGTACTCAGTCGCAATGCCGGCGCAACCATTATCTACGACGTCAAATGCAGCCGACATTTAGGGCCCGTCATTGAACGGGCGGGTGGCGAACCACTGATGTGGAAGACAGGTCACAGCCTTGTTAAAGCGAAAATGAAAGAAACCGGTGCTTTGTTAGCGGGTGAAATGAGCGGTCACATTTTTTTTAAGGAACGCTGGCTTGGTTTTGACGATGGGCTCTACACAGCCGCACGTTTATTGGAAATTTTTGCAAAGTCAGATCAACCGGTTTCTGTCTTGTTTGATGCGATTCCAGACGATGTCTCAACCCCCGAGCTGAATATTGAAGTTCCAGATACCGAAAAATTTGCCATCGTTGAGCGTGTTGCTTCAATCATTCAAGCAGAGGGCTTGCCACTCTCAACGATTGATGGCGTGCGTGTTGATCTCGAGTCGGGCTGGGGCTTAATTCGTTGCTCCAACACGACCCCGAATCTTGTTTTACGCTTTGAAGCCGAATCAACTGAAGCACTGGAAACGATCCAGAGTACAATGCTTAATGCATTAAAAAAGGCAGAACCGACATTGGAGCTTGAATCACTATGCTAAGCCTGGCCCGTGCCACTGAAGTTGCTCAGGTCCTATCAGAGGCCCTTCCATACATCCAAAAATTCGCTGGGCGCACCATTGTGGTCAAGTACGGCGGAAACGCGATGACTGATGAAGAGCTGAAGGCATCTTTTGCAAGAGATATCGTCTTGATGCAGGCGGTCGGTATGCGTCCCATTGTCGTGCATGGGGGTGGACCACAAATCGGCGAGTTACTCGAACGACTCAATATCGAATCGAAGTTCATTGACGGCATGCGAGTCACAACCGAAGAAACCATGGATGTTGTTGAAATGGTGCTTGGTGGACTCGTCAATAAGGAGATTGTCAGCCTACTCAATCTGGCAGGTGGACGCGCTATGGGGCTGACGGGCAAAGATGGCCAATTCATCCGTGCCAAACAATTGAAAATTGAACGAAAAAGTCCTGAGCTCGAAGCCACTGAAATCATTGATATCGGACATGTTGGCCAAGTTGAATCCATCGATACGCGCGTCCTAACCATGTTGACAGAGAGCGACGTGATTCCGGTGGTAGCGCCGATTGGCGTCGGTGAGCACGGTGAGTCCTACAACATCAACGCAGACCTTGTTGCGGGCAAACTGGCCGAAGTGCTGAAAGCAGAGAAACTGATGCTCCTGACCAATACCGCAGGCGTCTTGGACAAACACGGTGACGTTGTCACCGGACTCGTTGCAGACGAGGTCAACGCACTCATCGATGACGGCACAATCTCAGGTGGTATGTTGCCAAAAGTCGGCTGCGCCCTATCCGCAGTCAACGCAGGCGTCAATAGTGCGCATATTGTTGATGGCCGCGTTCCGCACTCAGTCCTTTTGGAAATCTTTACCGACCAAGGTGTCGGCACGCAAATTCTGAGAAAGCGTAGTTAAATCACAACGCTCCATATTGGGCGCGATACTCCTCAATACGCGGTGCGACATCCTGTGCAATCCGCGGATCATCGGCCGCAAATGCCAAAATGTCATCAAGAGTCACAATTGAAACCGGGACCAACTGGAAGGTTTCGGCGAGTTCGGCAAGCGCGGAACCAGTCCCCTCTTGGCCTCGCTCTTGCCGATCAACTGCAACACAAAACGCACACAAACTCGCACCGTGATTTTCAATAAATTCGACCGACTCTCGTACGGCTGTTCCGGCTGTGACCACATCATCAATTGCCAAAATCCGCCCACTCATTGGCGCACCGAGCAGGGTTCCCCCTTCGCCGTGATCTTTGATTTCCTTTCGGTTGAATGACACCGGGTAATCCATTCCTTGATCCGCGAAGGCGACTGCAACTGAGCTCGCAAGCGGTATTCCTTTGTAAGCAGGACCAAACAGTCCATCAAACGCAACACCATGCTCGGCAATGGCATCACGATAACATCGACCGAGAATTTGTAATTGAAGTCCACTGGAAAATGCAGATGCATTAAAGAAATAGGGGCTCACCCGGCCTGACTTGAGCGTGAATTCGCCAAACTTCAGAGCGTTGGCATCAAGGGCTAATTCCAAAAAGGAACGCTTGTATGGGGACATAGGACGCGTCTAACATTACAATCATCGATTAAAAATAGTACACCAGTTCATCTGGTCTCTCACTTTAGGGACATAAAATCTTTTGATGCGCGTAATCAGCCTGCGATGCAACGGTCTAATTTCGGCTGTTAAACAAGGCCTCATTGAATGGATAGCAAGTAAAGACGCAGACATCATCTGTCTCCAGGATGTTCGCGTGCGCGAATATAAGGTCATGGGTGACTCTCGTTTCTGTCCCAAGGGATTCGACGCTTTTTATTTCGAGGGGGAAGACGAGGATAAAGGTGGTGTTGCGATTTTCACGCGTCACACACCCAAAGCGGTGATGCGCGGCCTCGGTTCATACGAATTGGATCGTGATGGACGCTATATCCAAGCCGACTTTGAACACGTCAGCGTTGTGTCCCTTCTCCCACCATCACCTACTGCGGAACCTAAAGAATTACGCGCCGCCTTTCTAGAGTCACTCGAGACATGGATGCGGAAAATCCGAAAAAAACGACGTCACTTTATCTTTTGCGGAGACTTTGGTGTGGCCGCTCGCACGCTCGATCTTGAAGAATGGCATCAACACAATGAATCACCGGGGTTTACCAAAGAAGATCGACATTGGATCGACACACTGCTCAATGACATCGGCTATGTCGATGCATTCCGCGAAGTCTTTGCCAATGAACCAGCATACAGCTGGTTCCCGGGGCCTGAGGTGTTTGATATGCCAAATCCTGGGGCGTGGCGGACAGACCTTCAGTTAGCATCACTTGAGATTTCTCGGCGTGTCCTGGCTGCAGGTTACGTATCAAAGCGACGGTTCGACGATCGCGTCCCGTTGATTGTCGATTACGACATATCAGTCAGCGATGAGGCAGACGATTAACCCTCTGCCAAGGCTGCCTTCTGCGCACTGATCAGCTGAGCAATTCCACTTTCGCCCAGATCAAGTAATGCATTCAATTCAGTACGGCTGAAAGGAGCCTCTTCTGCTGTTCCCTGGATTTCAATCAGTTGTGATCCCTCAGCCATGACCAAGTTCAAATCGGAGTCAGCACTAGAGTCCTCGGGATAATCGAGATCCAGCACTGGCTGACCCTGATAAATTCCGACAGAGATAGCGGCAACAAAATTGATCAAGGGATCCTCAGATAGCAATCCATCGCGTTGCAACCCGTTGATTGCGTCGACCAAGGCAACCATGCCTCCGGTAATCGATGCTGTTCGTGTTCCACCATCGGCCTGTAACACATCACAATCGATCGTGATTTGGCGCTCGCCCAGCTTCTTCAAATCAACCGCAGCCCTAAGAGATCGACCAATCAGACGTTGAATCTCTTGGGTGCGACCTGATTGCTTGCCACGCGCCGCTTCCCGATCAGAGCGAGTATGCGTCGACCCCGGCAACATGCCGTACTCCGCGGTAACCCAACCCTGGCCCTTACCCTTCATCCAGCGTGGTACCTGCTCATGAATCGATGCTGTACACAAAACTCGAGTATCACCAAATTCGACCAATACTGAACCCGCCGCATGGCGTGTGAATCGACGAGTGAAGGAAATTGGGCGCAATGCATCAAACGCGCGGCCACTTGGTCGCATGGCAGAACCTCTCTATTTGAACTAAGCTTTAGACAACAACTCGTATTATGACCATCTCAAACGGATCTTTCATGTCGCAGGGCCAGCTATTTGTCATTTCAGCGCCATCCGGTGCTGGCAAAACCAGTCTCGTTGCCGCGACCATCGCGCGCGTCGAGGATTTGGCTGTAAGCGTATCTCATACCACTCGGAGCCCACGCCCGGGTGATGTCGATGGTCGTGAGTACCACTTTGTTGAGCAATCAGAGTTTGAGCGTTTGATTGCATCCGGCGCTCTATTTGAGCACGCAAAGGTCTTCGGAAATTTTTACGGTACATCGAAACAAGCTGTTGAAGCCCAACTCGCCGCGGGAGTGGACGTGATCCTAGAAATTGATTGGCAGGGTGCAGCACAAGTTCGCAACATAGTGCCAAAGGCGGTCTCAATTTTTATTCTTCCACCCACTCGCCAAGCGCTTCGAGAGCGTCTGGTCGGTCGGCAACAGGATGATGCGGCAATTATCGATGCGCGAATGGCAGAAGCTGATGAGACCATTGCGCAAGCGCCACATTTCGATTACTGGGTGATCAACGACGATTTCGAAATCGCGCTTAAGCAACTGCAGTCAATTATCCTGAGCCACCGACAGCGCTGTGCTCAAATTCAGTCTAAACACCCGAAATTTCTAGAAAAACTTCTCGGACAACAATAAATTGCTTATACTATCCGGCTACCCGGATTTTATTGAGGATTAATGAACCATGGCTCGAGTGACTGTCGAAGATTGTCTCGAAAATGTCGAGAATCGTTTCGAACTCGTAATGCTGGGCACGCGACGTGCGCGCCAGCTATCTACCGGTGGCAAAGACCCACTGGTAGCGGAAGAAAATGACAAGCCAACGGTCATCGCATTGCGCGAAATCGCTGACGGGCTCATTAATCGCGAAGCACTCGACGCTGAAGATGCAAAGACTGAAGCTGAGCTTGAAATGGCTCGCGCACGGTTCGAGCCGCGTCAGCCAGTATTCGATAACGATTTCTAAGCCATGAACGCCGCCGTCGAGACGATTGACGGCTTATGTAGCCGTCTGACCCGATACCTCGAGGACGACGAAGTCCGTCAGGTCAGACGCGCATATCTCTATTCCGAACAAGCACACGACGGACAAAAACGTCGATCAGGTGACCCCTACATCATCCATCCACTGCAAGTCGCGGAAATTCTCGCAGACATGCGTATGGATCATCAAAGCCTCATGGCTGCGATGCTGCATGATGTGATTGAAGACACAGGCATCGCCAAAGATGCGTTGCAATCACAGTTTGGCGACGCAGTTGCCGAGCTCGTTGATGGCGTCAGTAAGCTCACGCACATCAGCTTCGAGACTCGCGCTGAAGCCCAAGCAGAAAACTTTCAAAAAATGACACTCGCGATGGCGCGTGACATCCGAGTGATTATTGTGAAACTCGCTGACCGACTTCACAACATGCGCACCATTGGGTCGTTGAATCCCGAAAAACGCCGCCGCATCGCACGTGAAACTCTCGATATCTACAGCCCAATCGCGAATCGTCTCGGTATGTACGAGCTTCGAAGTGAACTACATGAACTTGCCTACCGTGCGATGTACCCGATGCGGATCGAACGTATCGAGAGAGCGGTACAAAATGTCTCAGGTAACCGCAAAAAAATTGTGTCAGAGATCCTTGAGTCACTCAAAGGTGCACTTGAAAAAAGTGCGATTAAGGCCCGCGTTGAGGGTCGAGAAAAAGCAGCAAATAGCATCTACCGAAAGATGCGCGATCAAAGTAAATCCTTCTCTGACATCATGGATGTTTACGCATTCAGAATCGTGACGGATTCCGTCGATGATTGTTATCGTACACTTGGCATTGTGCATAATTTATACAAGCCTCGCCCGGGTCGCTTTAAAGACTACATCGCAATCCCGAAAGCGAACGGTTACCAAAGTCTTCATACGACGCTGTTTGGGATGCATGGCGTACCGATTGAAATTCAAATTCGAACATCTGAAATGGATGCCATGGCCTCTGGCGGTATTGCTGCACATTGGCTCTACAAAGCGGGCTCAGATGACACGGCTGCGGTACAACGAACCAATCGATGGGTGAAAGGTTTATTGGAGATCCAACAGCGAGCCGGTAACTCACTCGAATTTATCGAAAACGTGAAAATCGATTTATTCCCAGACGATATCTATATTTTTACCCCGAAAGGGAAAATTATGGAGTTACCGACCGGGGCAACAGCAGTGGATTTTGCTTACGCAGTGCATACCGATGTTGGTAACCGATGTGTCGCCTGCCGAATCGATAAAGCACTCGCTCCACTGTCAACGGTTCTCCAATCCGGCCAAACGGTTGAGATTGTTACCGCCAAGCACGCCAAGCCAAATCTGGCTTGGTTATCTTTTGTGGTGACCGGGAAAGCGCGCTCCGCAATTCGACATTTCTTGAAAAACCAACAACGTTCGGAGTCCGTCAATCTGGGACAGCGGCTCTTGAGTCGTGCGCTGGCGAATCTAGGCTTTAGCTTCGAACAAGTCACCGATACCCAACAGCTTCAACTGGTCAGCGAAGCTGAGCTGACTGAATTTGACGATATCCTCGAAGACATCGGCCTCGGGAACCGTGTCGCATATTCAGTTGCGAGACGCCTCGCCCCGAATGCGGATGCAGAGCCTGCGAAACTCTCACAAACGAGTGAAACCAGGCCGCTGGCAATCAAGGGCTCTGAAGGACTGCTAACGAGCTATGCGAAGTGTTGTCGGCCAATTCCAGGGGATCCGATCGTCGGCCATATTTCAAAAGGCCGCGGCATGGTGATCCACCATGAGACCTGTCATAACGTCTCCGAAATTCGCGATAATCCAGAAAAATGTGTTTTCCTCACTTGGGATGATGATCTCAATGGCGAGTTTTATACCGCTTTAAAAATCCTCGTCGAGGCGGAACCAGGCATTATTGCCAATATCGCGTCTGCTGTGTCAGATGCCGATGCTGCGATCGACCGCATCAATCGTGAAGAACGTGATGCGAAAACCAGCGTGATTGTTCTTGAAGTGGGCGTTCGTGACCGGCAACATCTTGCGAATGTTGTCCGTCATGTTCGTCGGATCAAGTCGGTTACAAAAATCTCACGGATACGGGCCTAACCATGAACAAAAGCTTTATTGCAACGGCGAATGCCCCTGCTGCAATCGGAACCTATTCTCAAGCGGTAAAAGTCGGACAAACAACTTACTTATCTGGTCAAATCCCACTCATACCCGACACAATGGTATTGGTTGAAGGAGATATTGAGGCCGAGGTCCGTCAGGCATTCACCAACTTGGCAGCGGTTTGTGAAGCAGCCGGTGGTAGTCTGAATCACCTCGCGAAGGTCAATGTCTTCCTGACAGACCTGAGCCACTTCCCGGTGGTCAATCAAATGATGGAAGAGTTTTTTGAAGCACCCTTTCCCGCACGCGCAGCCATTGGAGTTGCTGAACTACCAAAAGGCGCGCGCGTGGAAGTCGATGGCATTATGGTGAGTTGATGACCACTTCACAGGTCGGATACTGAAGTGCAGGCATCCGATCTCGGTAGCGCGAATTCACAATACGTCCGACGGTCGCCGGCTTGATGGCCGATGACACACCATCAACAAAATCGTAAATCTCTTGATACCGTGCTGACCCCATATCAACACCGTGAATCAATGACGGAACTGGTATTTTTTGTAAATAATTACAAGCCAGTGCGTTTAGCCAGGAAACCGCGTCCTCGCGATGGATACGGTTCGACACGACTTTTGAGTCTAATTGCTCCCTGAATCTTTGGTCTTTTAGTCGTATCAAGCTTTGCGCGTTATAGAGCCCTGTCAAACGAATCACCGTCGCCGCTTGGATCTGCTCAATATTCTGCTCAGCTTCACGCAAACAATACCCTCGCCAATGATCAGGCTCAGCTGGGACCGATTCGTCCAAAACGCCGGATTGATGCTGTCCAAAGACAGCAGTTGAGCTCACCCAAATCACCGCGTGCTCCCGACCAGGCGCAGAGCCAAACTGGCGAAGTCTCTCAGAAACACCCACATAACGCTGCCGATACGCATCTTCCGTTCGAGCATCCGGAGTCATAATCGCAACAATGACCGCATTTGGAGCAAGCGGTACCTGGGCCAGCTGCTCCCAAGCATCGGCAACATCTAAATCAAGGCTGATAAATGTTGAATCATCTGGAACCGGTGTTCTTCGGACGCCCAATACATGAATTTTTTCTGCCTCGAGGGCTGTTTTCAGGTTGCCACCCAACTGACCACAGCCTAGGATGACAATATCCCAAGGATTAGACACAACAATGACCCTCACAGAACTTCGCTACATCATCGCCGTCGCCGACGAGAAACATTTCGGTCGCGCGGCGTCCAAATGTTTCGTCAGTCAGCCTACCTTGTCCATCGGCGTGAAGCGACTGGAAGATGAGCTCGGTGTGACCCTATTCGAACGCAGCAAAACGGGCGTTCACCTCACCGCAGTCGCTGAGCAGTTAGTGGAAAAGGCCCGCAACATTCTGCGCGAAGTGGATTCATTTAAGGAATTATCCGACCACGTCAAAGACCCGTTCTTGACCCCGTTGCGCATCGGTGCGATTTACACCATTGGTCCCTACTTGTTCCCATCTCTTTTACCCGCACTCAAAACTGCAGAACCTCGGATGAAGTTATATATCGAAGAGAGCTTCACCGGGACACTTCGACAGATGCTGAAGAAAGGTCAGCTCGATGCCATTATCGTTGCGTTGCCATTTACCGAACCCGATGTTGAGGTTCGCGAACTGTATACCGAACCTTTTGAAGTCTTGTTGCCAGAAAACCATCCCTGGACCAAGGAACCGAGTATTCCGCCAAAACAGTTGCATACAGAAAATGTGCTGCTGTTGGGAGAAGGCCATTGTTTCCGAGACCAGGTTATTGATGCATGCCCAGCATTATCGAGATCTCCATACGACCGGAACCACGTGGTTGCCGAGGGAAGCTCCCTTGAAACCTTACGCCATATGGTCGCCTCAGGGTTAGGTGTCACGGTTCTGCCCGCTTCGGCGGCAGGACTCGAAAACTACGCACCTGGCTATCTGAAAACCAAGCCATTCTCGAAGCCAGAACCATCGCGCACCGTTGCCATCGCTTGGAGAAAGCAGTTTCCAAGAACTGAAGCCATCGATCTATTGATTGATGTCATCAGAAAACAGGTCGGCCCTCAGCTCAATGCCAAACACCAGGCAGCCTAGCGAACTACAAGGTCTCACACGCGTCGGTCCAAAAGTTGAGAACGCACTCAACCGGCTCGGATTGTACTCGTGTCGCGATCTTCTGTTTCACTTGCCGGCTCGCTATGAAGATCGAACGACTCGCGTCGAAGTGGCGCACCTCAAACCTGGAATTCCACAATTACTTGAGGGTGAGATTACCTCTCAATCGGTGATTCCTGGACGACGGATGCAGGCAATTCTGACTTTTGAAGATATCAGTGGCGCGGCGAGGATCCGCTTGTTTCACTTTTCGCGCGCCTATTTGATGACACTGAAAAGTGCTCAATCTGTCAGGATTTTTGGCGAGCCTCGCTTCAATCAGGGAGTCACTGAGTTCATTCATCCAGAAATTGCTGTCTTCAAGGGGGACCCGCCCCCATTAGATGACACACTGACGCCCATCTATCCAACAACAGACGGTCTGTCGCAACCTAAGCTACGAGATATCATCCGCCAGGCACTCGCCAAAGGGCCTGATTATTACGCACTCGAGGAACTGTTAGGCACAACACAGACAAGCCACCGACCAGCGCTCTGGGATGCCCTCGTCGCTCTTCATCAGCCAGCGAAAGGGCTTCCTCCCAGTCCATTTATTGAGCGGTTGGCATTTGAAGAACTCCTGGCTCATCGATTGTTATTACTCACACGCCGAGATGACTACGTTCGTTTCCAAGCCCCTCAACTGAAAACAAAGGCCATGGCAACACGAACGGCATTACTCGAACAATTACCGTTTCACTTAACTCTGGCCCAGCAGCGTGTTTTGAACGAAATTGATCAAGACCTGACGCATGGACACCCGATGTTACGGCTCTTACAAGGTGATGTTGGCTCGGGAAAAACCTTGGTTGCCGCATTGGTCGCTCTGCCTTTGATTGAAGCGGGCTTTCAGGCCGCCTTGATGGCGCCTACCGAGCTACTGTCAGAACAGCATGCAGTGCAATTTTCAGAATGGTTCCGTCCGCTTGGGATTGCTGTCGGGTGGCTTACCGGCTCTATGAAAGCACAACCGAGACGCATCATGCTTGAGCAACTCAAAAATGGGACCTGTCAAATGGTCATAGGAACACATGCGCTCTTTCAGGATGAGATCGTCTTCAAACATCTTGGATTGGCGATCATCGACGAACAACATCGCTTTGGAGTAGCGCAACGACTGTTGCTGCGCGAAAAAGGGCAAAGCCTGACCCCTCACCAACTGATCATGACGGCAACACCCATCCCGCGGACGTTAGCCATGACGCATTTTGCTGATCTTGATGTGTCGACAATTGATGAGCTACCGCCAGGGCGGACGCCGGTTGAAACACGCGTCTTGAGCCAAGCCAGAGCATCTGAAATTTCTGAACGCCTTGATGCACAATTTGATGATGGTGGACAGGCCTATTGGGTTTGCACACTGATTGAGGAAACCGAACAAAGTGTCGCTGAGGCCGCCGAGAGCCGCACCGAAAAACTCAGACTTCAGTTACCGCATCGACGGATCGGACTAGTCCACGGCCGAATGAAAGCTGATGAAAAATCTCAGGTAATGGCTGCATTTGCCGATGGCAATCTTGACTTACTGGTCGCTACAACCGTAATTGAAGTTGGCGTCAATGTTCCAAATGCCAACATTATGGTGATTGAAAATCCAGAACGATTAGGACTTGCCCAACTCCACCAGTTGAGGGGTCGAGTTGGCCGTGGTGCACGGGTTAGCTTCTGTATTTTGCTCGCTGGCGATGCAATCTCTCAGCAATCTAGGGAGCGTCTGAATCTTGTCAAAGACACCAATGACGGCTTTGTGCTTGCTGAAGCCGACCTCAGGCTTCGAGGTCCTGGTGATGTGACCGGTACGCGACAAACCGGTGAACTCTCTTTTCGAGTTGCCAATTTAGCTGACCATGCGGACCTGCTTGACGAGATCGCTGAACTCGCAGAAACGATTCGCCGAAAACACCCGGATATTCGTCAACAACTCATTGCAAGATGGATCGGACATGAGGAACACTTTGCGCATGTCTGATATTCGCACGATCGCTTCTCAAGCTCCGTTTTGGATTCAGGTCACACGCCTTGATCGACCGGTCGGCTGGATTGTGCTCCTCTGGCCAACCTGGATTGCACTGACGCTGGCGGGCTACCTTGCTGATGCGTTTGAGATCGAAACCTGGGTCATTTTTACCTTGGGCGTGATCATTACCCGCAGTGCTGGCTGCGTCATCAATGATCTGACTGACCGAAAGTTCGATAAGCACGTCAAACGGACCAAAACCCGTCCGATCACAACAGGCAACCTACGCATTAAAGATGCCATCATTTTAGCCGTTGTATTGTTGCTTGTCGCATTTGGACTGGTTCTGCAAACCAATCGTGAGACAGTCTATTTATCGTTCGTTGCACTCGGTCTTGCCATTCTTTATCCGTGGTTGAAACGGATCACCTTTTGGCCACAGATTGGCTTAGGCCTCGCGTTTTCAATGGCCATCCCCATGGCCTTTGCAGCGTATGAGCAACCTTTAAATCAAGTCGTTTGGGTGTTGTTTACTGGCAATGTCGCTTGGACGCTTGCTTATGACACATTTTACGCAATGGTCGATCGTGACGACGATCTGCAAATTGGAGTCAAATCCACCGCCATCGTATTCGGACGCTTTGACCTCTTCGCAATCGCTTGTTGCCAGTTGATTGCACTCGCTGCCTTCACTTATGCATTTTGGCTAGCCAACCTCTCTCCCTTTGTGATCTTTGGTGTCATTGTGGCAGCTGGATTTGCGTTTCAACATCAACGCATTGCCAAAACGCGCGCTCGTGACGCCTGTTTCCGAGCCTTCTTAGAAAACCACCGATTCGGTGCTGCGCTGTTTATCGGCACGGTCTTGGGTGTTTTGTGACATTTTTATTTCAGCTGTAACCTTTTTGTAATATTCCTATGGTTCCATTTTAAATATTTAAGTAATCGGGAAATAATATGAGTCAACAGCCTCTCCGCAGAGTGCTTATCGTCGATGACGAGCCAGCAGTTCGAGAAATGTTAGCTGTTGCCTTAGAGATGGCTGGCTTTGAAGTCACTGAGGCTGACAATGCAGCGACAGCACTCAATCAAGTTGCATCATCGATCCCTGACTTAATGCTCATCGACTGGATGATGCCGCAGGTATCTGGCCTTGAACTATGCAGAAGACTACGACGTAATCCAGATACT
The DNA here is from genome assembly GCA_000227525.2 of gamma proteobacterium HIMB30. GTDB lineage: Bacteria > Pseudomonadota > Gammaproteobacteria > Pseudomonadales > Litorivicinaceae > HIMB30. The sequence continues at coordinate 460,300 of AGIG01000028.1, read as the reverse complement.
GCGAGCATCCCACTGATTTTATTGACGGCTCGTGGCGAAGAAGATGCCAAAATCAAAGGGCTTGAAGTCGCAGATGACTACATTACGAAGCCCTTTTCTCCGCGTGAACTTGTCGCACGGCTCAAAGCAATTTTGAGACGAACAACACCAAAAGGCATTGAAGAACCTGTCGAATTTACTGAGTTACGATTAGACCCAATCGGTCAAAGAGTCACGGCTTTTGGCCGGCTTCTGACGTTAAGTCCTATCGAGTACCGACTACTTCAATTGTTTATGACCAATCCTGATCGCGCGTTTTCAAGAACTCAGCTCCTAGATCGTGTGTGGGGCGGAGACGTCTATGTCGAAGAACGAACCGTAGATGTCCATATTCGGAGGTTACGAAAAGCTCTAGGTTCAGCGCATGAGGATCTGATTCAAACAGTCCGCGGAACCGGATATCGCTTTACGACAACAGATCTCGACAAGGCTCATTGAATGGTAAGATGGAGGCTCTCATCCCTCTGTCTCCGGACCTCTTCTTGAAGATCAAGTAGCATGACCGGATGCGAATCAAACACCGATTGATCGAATGTCAAAACGATTGTTTCTTGATCGACTGTCACCTCAAATCTAGGAATTTTTGACTCCCGACCCACGTGCATCGCGTAGGCAATACGAATCAGACGCACCAGCCGAATGATCCGATTTTCGGACCAATACCGAAGCCGCGGAATCAGTTCGCGACTTAGTTTCTTACGATGCATGCGAATCAACGTCGCTAACACAGACTGTTGCTCTCGGTTGAACCCGGGCATCGTTGTATTGAGTACGATATAGGAGCCATGGCGGTGGTAGCCGGAATAATTGATCTGCAGCCCAATTTCGTGAAGCATCGCTGCCCACACCAGCATTTGTTTATCGTCTTTGCTCATCGACCACGAGCGACACGCAACTTCAAAAATCTGCTCGACGGTCTCGCGGACTCTTGTTGCCTGTGCGCGATCAACGCCATATTTCCTTACTAAATCAAGTGCGGTTCTCTCTCGTACATCCGATGCCTTTAACCGATCATCCATCCCATAGAGCACACCTTCACGAAGTGCAGCATCCGCAAAATGAATTTCACTTAATCGAAGCTCATCCATCACCGCGGAGATGATTCCAAGACCAGCGGGTAATACTTGCATCCGCTCAAGACTCACGTCAGGGATATCGGGAATTAGCCGGTTCGCATCTTTCATCACAAACCGCTTACATGCCTCAATTGACTCCCGCGTAATCACTGGTCCCAAACCCAAAAAGTTTCCAAGTGCACTCACGCCTTTGGCAGAACCTGAGGACGCAAAACATTTGTCGACATGGAATGCCCTGATCCGTGATGCAATCGGCTCGATTGCCTGACGAGTTGCAAGTTCAACCTCGGCAAACGCTCTCTTATTGATTTTTCTCATATATCGATGTGTAAAGGTGACACATCCAAGCGTTCGAGAGGAGAGAAACTCACTGTCATAATCGTGACCAACCGCAAACTCGGTTGAGCCACCTCCAACATCAAAAACCAGGAATCTGCCATCAATCGACTGAGTGTGCGCAACCGCTTGGAAAATTAATCGAGCTTCCTCGGGGCCTGAAATCACTTCAATCGGCGCCCTGAAATGCTGGCTGGCACTTTCAATAAATGCATCGACGTTTCGTGCCTCACGTAGGGTATGGGTGGCGACCACACGAATGTCATCAGTTGCCACACCAGATAGCCTGGCATCAAATCGTGCAAGTGCTTCAACACCGCGAGCAATCGATTCTTTATCAAGGACATTCTTATGATTGAGCCCAGATGCCAGTCGCACACGCTCTCGATCACGGATCAGCGTTATCACGCCCGACGGGGTAAGTTTGGCAACAGTCATATGAAAGCTGTTTGAGCCCAGATCTACGGCCGCAACCAAACGCCCTTCAGTGGTCTTATTTGTCTCAGGCACTTTCTATTTGCTTTATGTAGTTGTAGGTGCTGACTTGGACTCTCAGCTTACGTCGATTGCCGCGAGCCACGTAATCATTTAACTGATCTTCGTCGATGATCCGTGCTTTTGTGGTGTCTTTAAACTGCAGATCCATGAGGTCAATCACTACTTGCTTCAGTGCTGGATCATAGATGGGTGTTGTCACTTCGATCCGATTATCGAGGTTCCGTGTCATCCAATCGGCCGAACTGATAAACACTTCCTGATCTCCATTATTGTGGAAAATCATGACTCGGGGATGCTCTAAAAAGCGGTCAACAATGCTAATCAGGTCGATACGATCACTCACACCAGACACATTCGGAACAAGCGTACACATGCCACGAACACAGGCGCGGATTCTGACACCAGATCTGCTCGCCTCATAGAGCTTCTCGACGAGGTTATCATCGGCAAGATTATTTACCTTTAGAGTCAATTGTGCACGTTTACCAGACTTTGCATTGTCTATTTCACGATCAATACGGTGATAAATCTGTTCACGCTGAGTTGTTGGGCTAAGCCACAAATGACGGAATGAATAACTGCGGTAGGGCGCTTTAATAAACGAAAATACCTGGCGGACTTCAGATGTAATCTCTGGATGAGCTGTCAAAAGGCTGAAATCAGTATAAATTCGCGCCGTTTTTTCATTGAAATTACCGGTACCGATGTGCGCATATCTGACACGACGGTCACCCTCTTTTCTGGTAATCAGACATAGTTTCGAATGCACTTTGAGATTCGTGATCCCAAACGTGACCCGAACGCCAGCGTCGGTCAGTAGCTTCGACCAACGAATATTCGCCTCCTCGTCAAAGCGTGCCTGCAGCTCAACAACGACGAATACGTCTTTGCCGTTTGCAGTTGCATCGAGCAACGCTTTAATGACCAACGAAGAACTAGCCACTCGATATAGACTGATCCGAATTGATTCAACAGCTGGATCATGAGCGGCCTGACGTAACCACTCTGTGAAATGATAAAAATCGTGATACGGATAGTGAAGAAGGACATCTTTCTTTTTGATAATCGAAAAATAGTTCCGCTGATTATCAAGCGCTTTTGAGGCTATCGGAGGTAATTCAGTATTTTGAAGCGACGACCTTCCAATTGCTGGAAAACTCAAAAAGTCCTTCATGTTGTGATAGCGACCACCTGGGATTATCGCATCGATTCGTGTGATGCCAAGCTCGCGTTTTAACATATCGACCACGCGCTCGGGCATTTCACGATCATGCACGAGTCGCGTCGGTTCTGCTGTCAACCGTTGCTTCAAGCCCGAAGATAATCGGTCCATCAAGCTGTCATCAATTTCTCCAGTCAGGTCGTATTCTGCGTCACGTGTCAATTTCATTGACCAGGCCCTGACTTCCTCGAACTCAAAATATCCCTCGAATATTTCAGCCAAACCCACACGAATCGCATTATCCAAAAGGACCAATGGTTTTTTGCGTCGAGAGGTCTCTGCTGGTAATTCAATGAATCGCGTATGATGATCGGTAGGGACTTCGATTAGCGCGTAAGTAAAGGTTTCACGTAGGCGCAGTTCGGCAACCAAATACGTCGCATCATCAGCAAGGACATCACCGAGATCGACACGATCAGAGACGATAATCGGGCAAATGAATTTTCGAATTTTTGAGTGAAAATAGCGACGCAACCATTCTTTATGCCCATCGCTCAGTTGGTCCTCATTTTCTAAGAAAATGTTGTGACGTGCTAATGTGCGAATCACTTCCAAATGCGCAAGCTCAAATTCAGCGTTCAATTCCACGGTTCTTTTCTGAATCGCACTTAATAACCGGCGAGCTTCCGGATCACCACCAACTTCTTGATGCAGCAATATTCGACGGCGAACATCCGCCACTCTCACCCGGTAAAATTCGTCGAGATTATTTGAATAAATCCCCAGAAATCGAGCCCGCTCAATTGGTGGATTGGTCTTATCCATCGCTTCTTGTAACACGCGATGATTGAATGCCAACCAGCTCAGCTCCTTGTCATATGTGGGATAATGTACCAACCTGTCTTCCTTAGTATGCAGTCTTAACTTGATGGTAAAGCATTTCGATTACAAACTTGTAACATCAATCATGTAAAAAACGTTTATGAGAAATGCTGGTTCCACGACCTTAATAGAAATTATCTCGTTACTCCTTCTGACGATCACGATAGGCACGATTTCTGATCATTTCACGGCATCAGCACTCGCCGTGACGACGATGTACCTCGGCTTAACACTTTGGCGTCGAAATGGCCTCTACCGTTGGCTTGAAGAGGGTAAAAAAAACGAGATGCTGCTCTCCTCAGATTTATGGCGAGACATCGTGAGACGGATCGAACTCGATCGCGAAAATGCGAAACGACGAGACAAAGCACTCTCTGAGAAACTTGAAAACCTCCAACATGCCTTGAGCAGCCTCAACATCGGTATCGTTTTAACCGATAGCATGTGGTCTTTAACTTGGTGGAATAGCCGTTGTGCAGAATTGCTCGGCCTCAAATACCCAGATGACCTCGATGCCTACCTTTTTGCACTACTGAGATCCCCGGCATTAAAAAGCTATGTGTCTGCAAAACAATTTGATGATCCATTGATCGTCGACAACTTCCGCAATGAACAATCCTCCATCGAGTTTTTCTTTGGTCCAGTGAGCTCAAGTGGTTATATCATTTTGGTCAGAGACGTCACTCGATTCCAAAAACTCAATCAAATGCGATCTGACTTTATTGCGAACGTTTCACATGAGCTGAAGACACCTCTGACCGTTATCAATGGTTACCTCGAAACACTGATCGATAACGAGTTAGTCGAGGGTGTTGCAAACAAAGCCATCACGAATGCGTGGTCTCAAGGGCAGCGCATGAATAATATCATTCAGGGTTTAATGATGTTGTCTCAACTCGAAACATCGCAAAGCGCTGAGCTTTCAACGTTCAGCCTAGACAATGTGGTGGATCAGGCTGTCCAACAGGCACACTTGTTAAAAGAAAATCTTGATAAAAAGCAGACTCTCATCGATCTGTCGGACTCAGGACCTTGGGAGATGATAGGAAGTCATAACGAGATTTACTCGCTACTCTCGAATTTGCTCAGTAATGCAATTCGATACTGTCCTGATGGATCCTCAGTCAATGTCTCGATCGCGTCAACAGAGAGCGACATGCTTGTGCGAGTCAGTGACAACGGCCCAGGCATCCCAGAAGCACATATCCAACGACTCACCGAGCGATTCTACCGTATCGACAATAGTCACGCATCAACCACAGGCGGAACAGGCCTTGGTTTATCGATCGCAAAACACATCGTGAATCGACACGACGGCGAACTCAACATCAGCTCTCACCTGGGATCAGGGACGGTCGTAGAATGCCGTTTCCCAGCCAATCGAATCAATCGCCCGGTTAATCAAAACTGTTCTGATTGATTCCGGGATGTCGAACGTCGACACCTTGCACCAAATAGATCACATACTCGGCGATATTTGTCGCATGGTCGCCGACGCGCTCCAACGATCGGGCAATCCAAACAATATTCAATACGCGCCCGATGTTTCTTGGATCTTCAATCATGAAGGTCGCAAGCGCTCTCAATGCCGATTGATAGACCTTATCAACCTCGCGCTCACGTTGGAAAATATCCCTCGCAAGGTCAAGGTCAAGACGAGCAAACGCATTGAGTGATTCATTTAACATTTTAGCAACGTGCTCGGCGATCCTTTGAATCTCAGTGACTCCGACATCGCTGCCACTGGTGAAACATTCGAGACTCAGACTGCCCACCTTCTCCAACTCGTCACCCATGCGCTCGAGATCTCGAACAATCTTCGAGACGGCGAGAACAAGGCGTAGGTCCGAAGCAATTGGTTGTCGCCTGACAATCAGTGCCTCAACCTGCTCATCCAAATCGATTTCAGCCGCATTGATCTTCTGTTCGATTTCAGCGGTTTGACTCAATAGAGACGAATCCTGAGTCGAATAGAATTGCAAAGCAGATCGCAGTTGCTCCTCGACGAGCCCCCCCATCTCTAGGGTTGACCGCCTTAGAGCCTCTAATTCTTCATTGAATTCGCTCGAAATATGCCGAAAGAAATCGTCATTTAAGTCATTCATTTTTTATCCGAATCGTCCTGTGATGTAATCTTGCGTCAACTCGTGCTTTGGATTTGTAAACACTTGCTTGGTGTCACCGACTTCAACAAGTCTTCCAAGATGAAAATATGCTGTTCTATCAGACACCCGAGCAGCCTGTTGCATCGAGTGGGTGACAATCACAATGGTATATTGCTCTCGTAACTCGTGGATCAGTTCCTCAACTTTCGCCGTTGCTATCGGATCCAACGCTGAGCATGGCTCGTCCATCAAGATGACCTCGGGGCTTACTGCAATAGCGCGTGCAATGCACAACCGTTGTTGTTGTCCGCCTGACAAGCCTGTCCCCGGTTGATCCAGTCGGTCTTTCACTTCCTCCCAAAGACCGGCCCGTTGTAATGATGATTCCACGATTTGATCAAGTTCAACTTTACTTGCAGCGAGGCCATGAATACGCGGGCCATAAGCAATGTTGTCAAAGATTGATTTCGGAAATGGATTTGGCTTCTGAAAAACCATGCCAACCCGCGCGCGCAAAGACACAACATCAATCATCGGATCATAAATATTCTGCTCATCGATTTTTATTTCCCCGCCGACCTGGCAGATATCAATGGTATCGTTCATCCGATTTAAGCAACGGAGAAACGTTGACTTACCGCATCCGGATGGACCAATAAATGAAATGACCTGACTGACGCCGATGTCCAGACTAATGTTATCAATCGCCTGCTTGTCACCGTAAAACACATCGACGTGCCGGGCTGTCATTCGCGGATTATCAACATGGATGTCGCCGATTGTTTGTTCCGGGATCGCTCGTCCCTCCACTTGGCTCGTGTTCTCGACCATTGACTCACTCATCACCATTTCCATCACTTTAATCCTCTTACCAGCGTCGTTCTAGCTTTTTACGAAGCAAAATTGCAGCAGCATTCATGCTAATTAAGAACGCAAGAAGCACGATAATTGCAGCACTGGTTTTTTGAATAAACATCCGTTCCGCAAAGTCAGCCCACATAAAAATCTGCACCGGCAGCACTGTGCCTGGATCGGTCACACCTCCAGGTACGTCAACGATAAAAGCGACCATGCCAATCATCAAAAGTGGAGCTGTTTCACCCAACGCCTGTGCCATACCGATAATCGTTCCCGTCAGCATACCTGGCATGGCTAGTGGAAGAACGTGGTGCATGATGGTCTGCATTTTTGAAGCACCCACACCAAGAGCGGCATCTCGGATACTTGGTGGCACAGCACGGATCGCGGCTCGAGACGAAATAATGATGGTAGGCAATGTCATTAGCGCTAGTACTATACCCCCAACCAATGGAATCGAACGAGGCATTCCAAACGCAACAATAAAAATGGCAAGTCCCATGATACCAAACACAACTGATGGCACCGCCGCGAGATTGTTAATGTTGATTTCAATGATTTCGGTCAGCCGATTCTTTGGTGCCATCTCTTCCAGATAAACTGCTGTCGCAACACCGAGAGGAAAGGCAATTGCAATACACACTAGTAGCGTCAGAATCGATCCAACAAGTGCGCCGCGAATACCAGCCATTTCAGCATCCCGAGAGGCAGACCCGAAAAATAAGTAATCACTGATCTGGTAGCTCACGCGTCCCTGAGCATTCAGCGCATCAATATAATCGATTAACTGATTACTAATTCGCCGATCTGCCTCTGGAGTATCGCGGGAAATCAGCCCTCGAAGAAACGTATCAACGTCATCATCCACAGCAAACTGAATCGAGACGGTAGATCCTAATTGATCCGGATTATCCAGCACGTAGTTCATCAACCGCTGGCTAGAGCCTGATGAAATTAATCGTCTCGCCTCACGCTTGGCCTTACGGCCTTCAGGGTTTCCTAATGCTTGATACAGCGAACTCCGAATCACGCCATCAAAGTCCCCTTCAGCAAGGGATTCGGCGGTCATTTGTCCACTCGGATCCAACTGTTGTGCGTCCAACTTAAGATCTAATGTGACGTAGTACTGAAAAAGGCCTGGAATCCCTTTACTCAAGATGCCCGCGAATAGTAAAACCAGAAATCCAAGAGCAATCGCTACTGCAGTTTTTCCCAGCCACACAAACCGAGTCTCTTTGCGTTTACGCAGATGAATGGATGCTGCGACGCGTTCAGCTGCCTTTTGAGGATCCAATCCTTGATATGGACGATCAGTCATACTGCTCTCGATACTTTTTAACGATTTGTAGTGCGAAATAATTCAGAGCCAGTGTTGTGATGATTAGCATCAATGCCAGTGCAAACGCTGACAGCGTTTTAGCTGACTCAAACTCCTGATCTCCCACGAGAATTGTCACAATTTGAGAGGTTACCGTTGTCACAGCATCCAGCGGGTTAAAGGATAGATTAGCTGCCAAACCTGCGGCCATCACAACAATCATTGTTTCCCCTACCGCTCGCGATACAGCCAAAATGACCGCTGCAACAATACCGGGGAGTGCGGCTGGTAGAACAACCTGCCGTACAGCTTCGCTCCTCGTTGAACCAAGCCCATAGGCAGCGTCACGCAAAGATTGAGGAACTGCGTTAATGACATCATCTGACAGCGATGAAATAAACGGGATGATCATGACTCCCATGACCAAACCGGCCGCCAGTGCAGACTCAGAAGCAACTTCCAAGCCGATCGATTCACCAATAGATTTCACCACAGGTGCAACTGTTAATGCGGCGAAAAATCCATAAACGACGGTTGGCACTCCCGCCAAAATTTCCAACAGTGGCTTGACGATACCGCGAATACGCGGTGTGGCATACTCAGCCAGATAAATTGCGCTAAACAAACCAATCGGTACCGCAACTGTGAGCGCAATTACTGAAATTAAGAATGTTCCGACGAACATCGGAATCATTCCGTAAGTCGCAGTGCCACCTCCTGACCCGGCGCGCTCTGCACCCTCAAACTGAGGATTCCATTCCAACCCAAATAAAAAATCCTGAGGAGGAATTAACTTAAAAAATCTGATTGATTCGAAAAGAACCGATAACACGATGCCGATCGTTGTCACGATTGCGACAAGTGAGCTTCCAATCAACATCCAGGTCAAGACTCGCTCGACATTGTTCCGAGAACGAAAAGTGGGGTTGATACGACGATATCCCAATAGACCACCGACCAACGAGGTCGCAAGGACAAGCGAATTTGCGACAATGATTGCGTTGGCCTCCCAGCGTATCCAAGCATCACCGGCAGACTGAACCCAGGGCTCAACTTCGCCGAAATTGATCCCATTCACTACATTTGAGATCTTCGCCAACGCAATCGCACGGTCGACCGTATCACCCATCAAGATCTCTTCAGGAAAATAATCTCTGGCCATCAATTGGAATAAGAGATCTTTGCCAATCAAAAGGATCAATAAAACGATCAGGGCTGGCAGTACCGAAGTGATAGCAGCCCATACCCCGTGATAGTGAGGCAATGAGTGGAGTTTTCCTGCGCCATTTGATCTGAATACAAACGCAGCTCGCTGACCTGCTATGAAGTACAGGGCGCCAATTACAAGCACAGTGAGCATCAAATTCGTAAAAGACACGTGAACTTTCCCTCAGACATGAAAAGACCGAACGGATTGTCCCGTTCGGTCATCGGATAATCAACTAGCGAAAATGATTACTTGAGATCTGCAGCGACGAGAACTGGAAGATCTGTCATACGAGCTTTCATTTCTGCAGCTTCTTCAGCACCAAGCGGGATCATCCCGGCGTCAGCAAGAATACCATCATCGCCCCAATGCTTTGTCCACTCGGCCATGTACTTCTCTACACCAGGAACAACACCGAGGTGCTGATGCTTGACGTAGAAGTAAAGCGCACGTGATGCTTTGTACGAACCATCACCGATTGCTTCGAATGTTGGCACGACACCTGACAATTCAGCACCCTGAAGTGTGTCAGAGTTCTGATCAAGGTATGAGAAACCGAAAATACCGTAGGCCTTTGGATCTTCCTGAAGCTTCTGAACGATCAGGTTATCCTGCTCGCCTGCTTCGACATAGGCGCCGTCTGTGCGCATTGCACGACATGTTTTTGCTTTTTTCCCAGCAGCCTTTAATGCCGCTTTCGCATCAGCATCCTTCTTACAGTAGGCCTTTTCATTCACGATTTCAGCATACGAAGCGCGTGTACCCGATGTGGTTGGCGGACCATACACACGGATTTCTGTGTTAGGTAGTGACGAATCAATATCTGACCATTTCTTGTATGGATTCGCTACCATCTTACCGTCGATCGCAACTTCAGCAGTCAACGCTTTGCCAAGATTCAGCAAAGAAATCTTGAGTTGCTCACCACTTTTCGAGTTAGCGACAACGATTCCGTCATAACCGACTTTGATTTCAGTCAGCTTCACACCGTTCTTTTCACAGTATTCGAGCTCTTTCGTCTTCATACGCGACGATGCGTTACCGATATCGATGAACTCTGTTCCGATTCCGTCACAAACACCTTTCTTACCAACCGACGAACCGCCAGATTCAACGACCGGGGTTTTTTGGTTGTAAGTACGTCCTAGACGCTCAGCAACGATCGTTGCAAATGGAAGAACAGTTGATGAACCAGCGATGCTGACGTAATCACGTGCTACAGCAGTCGTGCTCATCGCAACTGCCAAAGCGGCAGAAGTAGCAATACGAACAAACATGGAGAACTCCTTCAAAATTTTTTCTCGAGGCCAAAACACAGCTTTTTCAGCTTTTGTTTTCGACACCTACGCTTTGTACTCCCCGAATGTTACGAAAACATTACAATCTGTAATTTAGCAAGCAGAAGTCGCAAATACTGCGCTTCTAACCCTGCGCAAGATCAAAAAGGAGCGTTTCGGTCTCATCCCAACCGATGCATGCATCCGTGACCGATTGTCCGTAGGTGAGCTCTGACAAATTTGGCTTCAAAGGTTGATTACCGGCAACCAGATGGCTCTCAATCATCACACCGAAAATACCGTGATCAGACGCTTTTCGCTGTTCAATCACGCTCTCAACCACCAAACGTTGCTTGGTGTGATCTTTCAACGAATTGCCGTGACTGCAATCCACCATCAAATACGGCGGTAAGGATTTTGCTCGAAGCGCATCGAGAACTGTCTCGATATCAGCACGTTGATAGTTCGGTCCCGATTGCCCTCCACGCAATATCACATGGCAATCCGGATTACCGGTGGTACCGAAAATTGCGGCGACCCCCTGCTTCGTCACTGATAGAAAATGGTGGGAGTGACTCGCCGCTTGGACCGCATCGGTCGCAATTGTGATGGTACCATCGGTACCATTCTTAAAGCCGACAGGCATTGACAGTCCTGACGCCAACTCGCGGTGTACCTGACTTTCTGTGGTTCGCGCACCAATCGCCCCCCAACTGACCAAATCCGCGATAAATTGAGGACTGATGGTGTCTAAAAACTCACAGCCGACCGGCACTCCCTGCTCAACTAAGTAAGCCAAAAGGCTTCGTGCTTTATGAAGACCCTTATTCACTTGGAAGGTCTGATCTAAATGCGGATCATTAATCAAACCTTTCCATCCGACGATCGTGCGCGGTTTTTCAAAGTACACTCGCATCACAATTTTTAGAGTCTCTCGATACTGATCAATCAGTGGTTTCAGTCGCGCTGCGTATTCTTTGGCAGCGTCAGGATCGTGAATCGAACATGGACCAACGACCACCACTAAGCGTGGATCACGGCCATGCATAATTTCTGTAATTTCAGCACGATCTTTAGCAACGGATGCCACCATTGCGTCTGACATCGGCAATTCTTCCAACAAAATGGCCGGCGTAATCAATGGTTTCATCTGCGCGATTCGAGTGTCATCAACGACTAATGGGTTTTGCACAATATATTCTCCAAACGAGCGCACAGTGTGACCTGTCATCAGTGGTTGCGTAAAGATCACGAACATGCGGAAATTCAATTATGCAGAGTATCTTTTCCAACGATCTCAATACCCTTGTCGATACAGCCGCAGGGGTTCTCTCAGCTGAGAGTTTTCGATCTCCGCTCGCTCCAGATTGGTTAATCGTGCCCAATCACGATACCGGTCGCTGGCTACAAATTGAGCTGACCGATCGTTTAGGAAGTTTAGCCAACACCAAAGTCACGACTTTCAGTGAGTTCATTTGGTGGATTTCAGACGTGCATCCAGATCAACAATTTCAGTCTGATTTGTACTGGGCTATCGCAACAATTTGGCAGCAGAAATATCCTGACCTGGCTCAACCTGAGTATCTACAACAAGTCGGTTGCTTATTCGAGATATTTCAGAACTATCTGGCTGAGCGACCTGACTGGCTGACCAATCCTGAAAAAGCCTCATCGTCAATACAACAGTCTTCCGGCTGGCAAATCGCTCTCTGGCGAGACATCGAGCCACTGCTGCCGACTGCCCCACATCGAAAACTCATGAATGCTCTCAAAGAACCGAATTCAGAAAGTCTCGATTCGATCGCACGCATCATTCTTTTTAATCCAGATCGTCTATCGATGCTCACACTGAACGCCCTGAAACAATGGTCAAACAACGCACCATTGTTTGTTTGCATACAATCTCCGTCCCCAGAGCCCTGGTTTACACAGGGCGCGCTCGAGCTACCGGAAACTCACCCCATTCTTGCAGACCTGTGTCGTGAAAAAGCCAAAGTCTTGTCGATGCTCGGCGACGATGAACCAATCGAGGGCTATACCCCACTCGAACCGAAAAGTGCACTGTCCGAACTCAAGGCGCAGATCTTTGACAACCGAAAGGCATCCATCAAGCTCGATCAGTCCGTCTCGCTGATCAGTGCAACGAGTCCAACCCAAGAAGTGATGGAATTGAAGCAATGGCTGATCGATTGGTTGAACGTTGATCCAGCCAGAAATCTCAAACAAGTGCAGATCGTGACACCAAATCCGGCATTGTATGGACCGATCGTACAACGGATATTTCATTCATCTGATCTGTTACAGCGGCTTCCAACCACTGCCGATCCCTTGATCATTCAGCCAATCGAAGTGGTCGCAATCAATCTGTTAGCCGAGGTGTGTCGCTCAGGCTTTAAAGCCGGTTCAGTGTACCGATTCCTATCAAATATCAGAGTCCGCGAGACACTTGATATCAGTGACCAGAAATTGAGACATATCCAACGTTGGATTGTCCAATCAGGTGCGCGACGTGGGGTATCAGGCTATCGACACACCTTGAAAGCGGCCAAAAAGCGGCTTTTGAGAGGACTGATGACTGATCCAGAGGCTGCCTTTAAAACTGATAGCACACCAACCGAATCGATGGAGCAAACTGATGGGCTTGATCGACTCATGGGAGTCCTCTCTGCCATCGAACATTTATTGTCTGCACCCGATATGATGCCGCTTCATACTGCAATCCAACGGATTGACGAGGCAGTCAACCGGCTGACTCTGGGTCACATTTCAAGTTTGAATCTCAACCGACTCACCACCCAATTTGCAGAAGCTCATGTCAATCTAAACACGGTCTTTCAGTGGGTTCAGTTAAACCAACAAACCGGGCTGTCTCGACCGCTTGCACTCAATGACCAACTATCGGTCACCGCGCCGCAAACCATTCGTAGTATTCCAAATCAAGTGGTCGCGATACTCGGTGCAAACCATGACACGTTCCCCCAAGAATCCAATGAACACCCCTGGGATTTCATTGCAAAAAACCCTCGTCCTGGCGATTTAATCGAATCTGAAAAAGAACGCCAAGTACTTGCCGATATCGTGTTGAATACGAGCGATCAGTTGTGGATTAGCTGGATCGGAAAGCACCCCATCCACCAGACCATAGAACTCCCCGGTCCAGGTGTGGTCTCGTTGATTGATTGCTTTAGGGATCCTGATAACGCGTCTCCAATTGTTGAACTACCCTCAGGAATCAATCTTGATGGGCGTCCAACGCGCGATCCTGAGGCAACGACGGTGGAGCAAGCGATTCAGACCCACTGGACCGTGCAAGAGTTTCTTGATGCCGCTGCAGAGCCGGCTGTCGCATTTCTAAAGCAAAAAGGGGCTCGTATTCGTGCTCCTGAGTTCCCGGAACTTAACGTTGAGCCATTGGCTATCGATACGCTTAGCGCGTTTAAAATGCGGCAGCGCGTCGCCGAACGACAATTAACGGCGGACTCTCTTGTTGACTGTCTCATGTATGACGCGGAACTCCCCGATGACATCGATGTTTACGAAGCATTGCAACATTACGCCCCTTCAGTGGTTTTTGACGCGCTCGCGACACAAGCCCAAGTAGTGGAACCATCGGAATTAAGACTTGGTCAATTTACAGTACAGATTGATGGGATCAGCACGATCACAGCGCCCCGAATTGTGATCAAGTCCTCGCTTGACGGTGTCAGAGGCCTCCGCGCTCTGCTTGAAGGCTTGATACTTTATGCAATTGAACCAACAGAGCAGATTTTTCAGCTGGTGACTTTTGATCATCGTGTGACACCATTCGGTCCGATTCCGACCGATGAAGCAAAAACGTTGCTTAATGATTGGTTGGAAGCCATTTGCGACCGACACGCTCCGTGCGCGCTCATTGCACCACTCGCGCTAGCAACAGCGAAAACACTGGCCAAAGATGGCACCGCAAATCCTCGGATTGACTGGAATCACAGGACACTTGCGCATCAACCCGAATACCAGCGTCTATTTCAAAATGATCCACACATCTCAGAGAAACACTCGGATCTTTGTCACCGCTTAGTCCAGCCGCTTCTTCATTATTTGGGAAAACCTTGTGAAACGCTTTAAGCCGGAACTCCTCCCGCAATCTGGGCGACATTTAATCGAAGCAAGTGCGGGAACTGGAAAGACTTATGCGCTGATGTCACTCATGATGCGTGCTCTAGCGATCGAGGGTCGTCAACCTGAGGATTGTCTGCTAGTGACGTTTACTCGGGCATCAACTCGAGAACTGAGAGCACGCGTCCGGGAACGGCTGATCGAAGAGATCAATCAACTCGGCCACCGGCAATCGGAATTAATAACCAGTTATCCCGAGCTGTCAGAAGACGTCGGTATCGAGCGGCTCAGCCGCGCACTTCGACGAATCGATACCATCGAAATACAAACCATCCATGGCTTTGCAATGCGTTTGATCAATGACTTTGGACCGAGCGTTGGGGTGCCGAGCTTTCCAGTGGAAACTGAAGTCGCAAGCATTCGTCAAGAAGTTGCGATCGATTGTTACCGACAACTTGTCACCGAACATGGCGCGCAAATTGTGAGCTCACTCACTGGTGGCCTGAAAGCATTCGTGGGCCGTGCCGAGCTTGCATGGAAACCAATCGATCACATCAACCCCTCCACAACGATCTGCCCAGATCTCAGTGGAATTGTGTCTGAATTCACTGATCGAAAGGATGCTGTGTTCTCAGATATTGAGTCACTCTTTGCCTTGAAAGGGATGACCCTCAAATCGCTCAAAACACACTGTGCCGCGATCGAAAAAGCGACGACTCGTCAGGAAATTCCGGAAAAAACGATCACGTACTTTCGAGAGAGAGAAGACAAGTTCAAAGGCACAGCATTCGATCAGTGGGTCAAACTGGTCAAACCTTCAACCATCGAAATCGAGTTTCGCGCGTACTGTCTCCATCTGTTACGACATCTTTTTCGGCGCCGACTGAATGAACTCGGAATCACAGACAATGATCAGGTGATTCGTGATGCGGCTGAAGCCGCAAAACAGCTCGACAATGAGAGACCCAAACATACGCTTATCTTGGTCGACGAATTCCAAGATACCGATCGCCATCAATGGGACATGCTTGATCATTTATACCCAGATGAGTCAGAACGTTTAATGGTCATGGTCGGCGATCCCAAACAAGCAATCTACCGATTCCGTGGAGCTGACACCGCGTTCTACCATCAAATCCGAACAACCCTTCCCGAGCACAGTCTCTGGTATCTGGATACCGTTTATCGGTCTGCGCAGACGGTTGTTGATGGGCTCAATGCGCTATTCGATCGCAACTGTCCTGTCGGCAAGCAGCTACAATATCAACTGCTAAAAGCCGGTCGCCCCCACGATATCGCGCCTTTAACGGTCAAGCATCAAGCAACCGCTGGGTTTCACTGGGTCGACTCGTTAACACCTGAATCCATCGTCTTGCTGACTCGATCACTTTTGGCAGGCGGACAAGAGGGCTCGTGCCGGATCGCCGCACAACCGATCAGTGAAAAAGATCTGTGTGTCTTAGTTCAGAGTCGCACCACGGCACAGAAGATCAAAAAAGCCGGCAACCGAATGGGTCTTACCTTTCACTATCAGAACAAAGCCAGTATTTTCAGTCGGCGGATCGCCAGAGAAATGGTGTTGATTCTTGAGGCGATTGCGAATCCAGATGATCTCTCGATCATCGCGTCTGCTGCTTCAACAACCCTGATGGGTTTCGATCTCAACGCACCGGGACAACTGAGCGAACAATCGCGCTTTATTGAATTGCAAACCGAACTTTTCAATGCACGAGATCTTTGGAAATCCGATGGGCCAGCGGCTGCTATCACGCGTTTATTTGAGGTCTGTCTGACCGCTCAGCGTATTCCACACAATCTGAATGGACTCGAAGACTGGAACATATTGACTCACTGTCTCGAAATTTTTGGCGAAGACGCAAAAGGCTTATCACCCCTTGAAGCAGCGATATGGTGGTCGCAACAAACAACCGCCAGCAACGATGCCGATGATCGAACCAGCCAACGACCACCGATCGAATCAGGTGCTGTGACGATCAACACCATCCATGGAGCAAAGGGCCTCGAATATCGCGTGGTCATTTTGGCCGATGAAATCACGGCAAAAGCACTTCCCAAAAACGCGTGGGGGCTCGACTACTGTAACGCCAATGGATCGATCATCGATCTCACAGAGACAGCCTTTGAACCCGCACGTCGTGATCAGGAAGAAGATCTCAACCGCCTACTCTATGTGGCTCTGACTCGCGCAGAGCATGCCGTATTTTTGGGGATTCCAAACGCGGGCAGTACGCTACATCGTCTGCTTGATGATCGCGACTTGACAGACCTCGGGACCGATCACCAAGTGATTGAAATTTCCTCGGTCGATCAAGTGATTCAACCCATCACCATCCCGCTAGCGGCCACAGCATATTTGAATCAACCGCACCATCCATCATGGTTTTTCAGGAGTTTCTCAGGTTTGATTAAACATGGTGGTACCCATGAGATCATTTCCAAAGCCGCGGATGAAGAGCATGCTCTTGTAGAGACCGACTTCAACGAGAAATGGCATAGGGTTCCAGGAGGTACGGACACCGGTAATTTTATTCATGCCGTTCTCGAATGGCATGCGAATGACACGAGAGATACGCCTGCACTTGTGCACTTCATCAAGACCAATTTGCCGGTCCATCTCGATCCAATTCACATACCCACCGTCATTGATTGGATCCAACAGATCCTCTCAACCAAAGTCTTTCCACATGTGATGCTCGAGACATTGAACGTGGACAAAAAAAGACCAGAGCCACAGTTTGAACTTCCATTAAAGCGCGGATTACAGTTACGCGATCTTATCAACGCGTGTGCTGCCTTTTCCTGGTGGAAACCAGTCGAGTCAATAGCCGAACAATCCATCGATGGTCATTTAATTGGATTTATTGACCTGGTCTTTGAGGTAGATGGCAGATTCCATCTCATCGACTACAAAACAAACCATCTCGGACCAAATGACCAAGCGTACTCGGACGAGCGTATCGAATCCGCCATGGAACATTCGTTTTATCCGTTTCAAGCTGCGATTTACGCCCTCGCATTACATCGCTGGCTGAAAAGCCGATTGGCAAACTACGATCCCGAAAAACATTTGGGTGAGGTCATTTATCTTTTTTGTCGCGGGGTCGATGCACCCAATCAGGGTATTTGGAGGAGACCAATGGAGATGAATGGTGTGTTGGCGTTAGAGGAGCGTTGTCTATGCATCCTATGACATTAATCGATGTGTTGAATTTCATCAAAGAAGCCGGACTACCCAAACAATTAGAAGCCTCGGTCACACAATTATTTGAAGCAATTCATCAAGGACATACTGCGCAGCATTTATCCAATGAGGAGGCTGATCGATGGGCGAAAACACTGACCAATTCAGAGCTCGCAGCACTCTTTGCGGTCAATCATGATGCGCTACAAATTCGTCGACATTTCGCTCAGGAATCGCGTGTTGCAGACGCACTCCAAAAGCGTTCAAGGCTTCCTACGCTAACGATTAGCGTTGATCCAAGAGAACTGATGCCAAATGCCGATCCATCACAAACGCGTGCAATTGTCGGTGCGGCTAAACAACACCTCGCCATCGTGACTGGGGGCCCTGGTACAGGAAAGACATCAACTGCAGCCGCTATTGTGGCTGCGAAACGAACCCTGTTCGAAAGACAGCCACGTATTGCCTTAATTGCGCCAACTGGCAAGGCAGCCGTTCGCTTAACTGAATCATTTCAGGCCGCAATATCAACAATGCCGTTGGTTGATCTCGAACCTGTGTTAGCGACCACGATTCATCGACAACTCAAAGAACTGGATTCAGCTGACATTGTGCTGATCGACGAAGCCTCGATGGTGTCACTTGATTTATTTGATCGAGTGCTGAAGTCGCTAGCCGATCATGCGCATCTCGTACTAATGGGTGACCCCAACCAGTTAGCCAGCGTTGAAGCCGGAAGCATCCTCAAAGTCCTCACAGAATCAAATAGGTTATCTCATCATTGCTTTGAGCTGACTCAACGTCATCGAATTGGTGGTCAGGCAACACTGGCTCAACTCCAGGATCTATGTTTATCCGGTGACTCTGAACACTTCATTCAAGGGCTGAGGGATTCGGGTACGTTTTGGGAAGACAACCAACGAGTCGACCGCCTACAAAGCGCTCTGATTAACGGATATCGACACTATTTCGAGGGTCTACAACGGACACAAACCCCAGTCTCTCCGGATTTTCAGTGCCTGACAGCAATCAGCGAGGGTATCGGTGGACGTCGGATGATCAATCACTTAGTCCAAGGAGAAACCCAACGTCTCGGCCTGAACGGCTTCGGCGAGCGTTTATTGATAACCGAAAATCAAGCGGGGATCGGCGTGTTCAATGGCGATATCGGTACTGTCGTTGATTGTTATGACTCGCCAAATCCGCGCGTCCAATTTGAGAATCTTGATCAACCACTTCGAAAAAACCAATTGGGTTCAGTCGAATCTGCCTGGGCAATTAGTATCCATCGATCCCAAGGATCTGAATATCAATCTGTCTTCATTTGCCTGCCTGAGCCAATCACATCGCAATCAGGTTTCAAGCCAAGCAGGGAGCTTATTTACACGGCGCTCACAAGAGCCAAAGAATCGATCCAACTTTTTGCAACAGAATCGATGATTGCCCAAGCAATTTCACAGACAACGCATCGTGCGACCTGTCTTGACCACTTCTTGAATGTCTCATGACCATGTAGACTTTGAATACTTCAATTGGTTAACAAGGAATTGCCGTGGAGCTTGATGAGCAGGATCCAACCCCAGAAGGCGAATTGATTCTCAGAGTCATTGCGCATCCTCGATTCACCAATGCGCTTGGCGATATTTATGCTGGATGGTTGTTGGATCAAATGGATCAGGCAGCCGCCCAGATCGCAATGAAAACAAGTGGTGGTCGTTGCGCGACTGTTTCAATTGAGAATGTTGATTTTATTGCGCCGGTGCCTGTTGGGTCAGAGGTTTCGATCTATGGCGAACTGGAGGATGTTGGTCGCTCATCGATGCAAATCCGCATTGAAGTCTGGATAACAGAGCAAGACGCTGAAAGTTATAAGTCCACCGAAACCCGATTTGTCTTCGTCGCGATCGACTCCAACGGGCGCATTCGTCAAGTTCCTGGTTCCTGATTATCCGAGTGGCACAAGCTTCGCGTACTGAAGCACGAGCCACTTTTTCGAACCATCGTCAAAACGGACCTGCACTTTCATTTGAGGCCCTGATCCCTCAAAAGCCAAGACGGTCCCTTCGCCAAATAACCCGTGGTCTACGCGCGAACCAATCCCTAAGCCTGTCTGTTCCCCCAATCCTTCATCGTAGTCTTGGAATCTCGGATGCCGATGCGGACGATCAACGGGTCTTGCGCCAAACGATGATGACACAAACGGCCGACTAATTTGTGACTCCAAACGAACCTCTTCAATACAGTTTTGTGGAATCTCGCGAATAAACCGACTCAGAAGGCCAAAATGATCACGGCCGTTCAACCGTCGTGTCTCTGCATAAGTCACGACCAAATGCTGCATTGCGCGTGTAATTCCCACATAGGCGAGACGTCGCTCTTCTTCGAGCCCACCTGCAGAATCAAGGCTCATCACATGTGGAAATAGCTCCTCTTCAGCGCCCACTAAAAAGACCCGAGGGAACTCGAGTCCTTTAGCCGAGTGAAGCGTCATTAATTGAACCGCATCTGCATCTGGATCCGCTTGGGTTTCACCTGCATCGAGACTTGCTTGAGACAAAAACTGAAGAAGTATGGACGACTCCTCATCCTCAGGCTCAAAAGCACGACACGCACTCACGAGTTCGTTTAAGTTATCAACGCGCGCTTGACCACGCTCTCCCTTTTCTGAACCGTGATATGCAAGGAGCCCTGTGGTGTCAATCACATCACGTGCCAGATCTGACAATTCGAGATCGGTCGCTTTGCGATCGAGGTCATCGATTAAATCGATAAATGCAACCACGGCGGTTTTCGCACGACCGCTCAATCCGTCACCGCGGGTCAGTTGTAACGCAGCATCCCATAATCCTTTGCCTTCATCGCGGGCCGTTTGGCGAATTTGTTCGACTGTTCGCTCACCAATACCCCGTGGTGGAACATTGATAATGCGTTCGAAAGCCGTATCGTCGAACCGGTTTTGAATCAGCCGTAAATACATCAACGCATTTTTGATCTCGAGCCGTTCATAGAAACGTTGGCCACCATAGATCCGATATGGAATACCTGCGCGCAGCAATGCATCTTCAAGAACGCGCGACTGGGCGTTACTCCGATAAAGAATCGCTTGCTCTCCATAGAGACCGCCTTGATCAACATGTTGACTCATACGGTTGGCAACAAAGCGCGCTTCGTCTTGCTCGTTAAACGCTGCATAAAGCTGGATCGGAGTACCCTCGCTTTGGTTCGTCCACAACTCTTTTCCAAGTCGATCCGTATTGTTTGCGATCACTGCGTTCGCCGCCTTCAAGATCACGTCAGTGGATCGATAGTTTTGTTCCAATCGAATGGTCGTCACTGGTGCAAAGTCAGATTCATACCGATGAATATTCTCTATCCGAGCACCGCGCCACGCATAAATCGATTGATCATCATCACCGACCGCCATGACACGAGTTTTTGTGCCCGCAAGTAAACGGATCCAAGCATATTGAATGGTGTTTGTATCTTGGAACTCGTCGATCAATAAGTGACTAAAACGGTCTTGATAATGCCGTAAAAGTTCTGATTTGTTTTGAAGTGTCTCGAATGTACGCAATAACAGCTCACCAAAATCGACTAAATTCTGAGCATTGCATCGCGCCTCATATTCGGCGTACAGCCGGATTAACGTGTCGTTGTAATAGTCACGTCCTGTTTGCAAATGATGCGGCCGCTGACCTTCATCCTTGCAACCATTAATAAAGCCGGCTACGGCGCGCGGTTTAAATTTCGCATCATCCAGTTGCAGGTCTGCAATGATGCGCTTCATCATCCGTTGCTGATCATCAGAATCAAGAATCAAAAACTGCTCAATGAGTCCGGCGTCACGCCAATGGGAACGTAAGAATCGGTGCGCTAGGCCGTGGAAAGTACCAACCCACATCGCATGCAATGATCGACCAAGTGTCTCTTCCAGCCGTTCACGCATTTCGCGCGCCGCTTTATTGGTGAAGGTTACGGCCATCAATGCATGGGGGGACAACCCTTGATCGCGCATCAAATAGGCCATGCGCTCGACCAGCACGCGGGTCTTGCCAGATCCTGCACCAGCAATCACAAGTAAATTCGATTCAGGCGCCGTCACCGCCTGATACTGAGGAGAGTTCAATTGCATAAATAAAGTGTAACGGGTTTTAGCGCATCAGCGCATGCTGATTTCACGCAGCAATTGTGCCACCGGAAACGTGGCCGAATAACAGAAACGTTTATAGAGAAAATTTATCGAAGTTATTTATAAATACTCTTGGAATTAAATTACACCCGTCCCCATACTTTAGCCGTCACCGGGATCCCGGTGCGGTATCAATGTAAAAAAACGCATGACTCTATTAAAGGAGAAATCGCATGCAATTGAAGGGTACAAAAACTGAAGAAAGCTTGAAGGCAGCCTTCGCTGGCGAGTCAAAAGCAAACCGTCGTTACCTCTACTTCGCAAACATGGCGGACATCGAAGGCGCTCCAGAAGTTGCTAACGTATTCCGTAACACTGCAGAAGGTGAGACTGGCCACGCACACGGTCACATGGAATACCTCATTCAAGGTGGTTCAGGTGATCCTGAAACTGGCTTGGCTGCTGGAAACGTTGCCGAAGCACTTGAGTCTGCAATCGCAGGTGAAACTCATGAGTACACGGACATGTATCCAGGCATGGCTAAAGCAGCTCGCGAAGAAGGTTTTGACGAAATCGCTGATTGGTTCGAAACACTTGCGAAGGCTGAGCGTAGCCACGCAAATAAGTTCCAGAAGACTCTGGACGCGTACAAAGCAGAAGCTTAATTCGCCCGAAAGCCGGGGGTTCTCCCCCGGTTTTCATCCCCCACGGAGACAATGATGGCGACAGAAACAAAACGCGAAGGTAATCTTGAAGCGCCGACGCGGCACCCAATCGACTGGAAAAATCCTGAGTATTACGATGAAGACAAGCTCAACGCCGAGCTCGAGCGCGTGTTTGATATTTGCCATGGATGTCGTCGCTGTCTGAGTTTGTGTAACTCATTTCCAACACTGTTTGATTTGATCGACGACAGTGAAACGATGGAAGTGGACGGTGTAGCGAAAGACGATTATGTCAAAGTCGTTGATGAATGTTATCTGTGCGACATGTGCTATATGGCAAAGTGTCCATACGTACCGCCACATCCATTTAATATCGATTTTCCACATCTGATGTTGCAAGCGAAAGCCGTGAAGCACCAGAAAGACGGGATGCCTGCTCGAGACAAGATCCTTTCAGACACTGACGGCCTTGGAAAACTCGCAGGTATCCCAGTTGTCACTGAGACAGTCAATGCTGTTAACCAATGGAAGCCCGTGCGCAAAGCTGTGCAAAGCGTACTCGGTGTTCATGAAAATGCATGGCTGCCTGAGTTTGCACCGAAAAAATTACGTCAAATGATCAAACAGTCGAAAGCCGTCGAGATCAAAGATGGCGAGCGGACTCCTGGCAAGGTTGCGATTTTTGCAACCTGCTATATCAACTATAACGAGCCAGGCATCGGTACAGACATGATCAAGGTTCTAGAGCATAACGACATTCCATGGGTCGTTGCTGAGAAAGAAGTCTGCTGCGGGATGCCGAAGCTCGAACAAGGTGATCTTGAGGCTGTTGACCGTCTAAAACGAGTCAACATCCCACACCTCGCGAAACTCGCGCGTGAAGGCTATGCGATCATGGCAGGCGTGCCATCCTGTACATTGATGTTTAAACAGGAAATTCCGCTGATGTATCCCGATGACCCAGATGTACAGGCTGTGAAAGCGGCATTCTGGGATCCATTTGACTACTTTATCGCTCGGATCAAGGATGGACTGATGAGCACCGACTTCAAAACCGGTTTAGGTACGGTCTCTTATCAAGCGCCGTGCCACGGACGGGTTCAGAATATCGGTAAGAAAACCGAAGAATTCTTGAAGATGATCCCTGACACCGATGTCAAAACCACTGAACGGTGCTCAGGTCACGCAGGGACATATGGCGTGAAAAAAGAGTTCCATGAGACGTCGATGAAAATCGGTCGTCCGGTATTCAGAACAATGAATGAGCAAAACCCAGACTACATTTCGAGTGATTGCCCACTCGGTGGTCACCATATCGCCCAAGGTATTCGTGAAAATCACGACAATGAACCCGCCTTAGCACATCCATTGTCATTGGTGGCTAAGGCTTACGGACTGAATCAGGAGTAAATATGACTAAAATCGCACGTAACTCTCTGCTGTCTTTGGAAGATTACGCAAAACAGCGGCCTGAAATTCGTACTGAAGCGATGCGCTTAAAGCGCATTCGTAGTGTCTTTATCGGACCAAATATGACATTACAGTTCGAAAACGAAGCGACCATCCGGTATCAAGTGCAAGAGATGCTGCGCATCGAAAAGACATTTGAAGAAGAGGGCATCATGGATGAGCTCGACGCTTACAACCCACTGATTCCAGACGGCTCGAACTTGAAATGCACGCAAATGATCGAGTTCCCTGACGAGGAAGAGCGGAAGGTGAAGCTTGCTGAATTAGTGAACGTTGAAAACAGGACCTACATCCAGATCCAAGGTTTTGATCGCGTCTATGCGATTGCTGATGAAGATCTCGAGCGCGCCAATTCAGAGAAAACCAGCTCTGTGCATTTCTCGCGCTTTGAATTCACCACTGATATGGTCGCCGCCATCAAAAATGGTGCAGCAATCGCAATGGGATCAGATCATCCCAACTACAGTTATCGCGTTGATGAGATCGATCCTGAAACCCAGGGCTCTCTGATCGAAGACTTTGCATAATCGAGTACCCCAAGTGACTAGCCCGGCGTTTGGTCGGGCTTTTTTTTGCTCGTCGACTCGAAAATCACTACAAAAACCCATACAGTTCGACGGTAGCCCATAACCCAAAGGCCTCTATGGAGATAATTATGAAAAAAACTGCAATTGCTATGGCGACTGCCGCCATTCTCGGATCGTCTGTCGCACTGGCCGGTGGTCATGCCAAAACCGTCAAGCTTGGTGTTGTACTTGGTTTTACCGGCCCCGCCGAATCGCTTGCTGAATCGATGGCTCGTGGCGCTGAACTCGCAATGAAAGAGGTATCTGCGTCGAAGCTGTTGCTCGACAGTGCCACTGTTAGCCATGTCAGGGCTGACTCAACCTGTGTTGATGCATCGGCTGCAGCTGCGGCTGCGGAACGTGTTATCGCTTCAGATAAGGTCGATGCAATCATTGGAGCGCTTTGCTCGGGGGCCACCATTTCAATCTTACAAAACGTTGCCATGCCCAAAGGTGTTTTGCTGTTCTCGCCATCAGCGACATCACCGGCGCTCTCAACACTTGAAGACAATGATCTCTTCTTCCGCGCATCACCATCAGATGCTCGTCAGGGTCAGGTCATCTCAGAAGTACTCCAAGAAAAGGGCATTAAGTCGATTGCAATGACCTATACCAATAACGACTACGGCAAAGGTCTCGCTGATTCGATTCAATCAAACTTTGAAGCAGCTGGCGGCAAAGTCACAATCAATACACCACATGAAGATGGCAAAGGAGACTACGGCGCAGAGGTTGGCGCACTAGCGCAAGCAGGTGGTGATATTTTAGTTGTGGTCGGATATCTCGATCAGGGTGGAAAAGGAATTATCCAGTCATCATTAGACGCAGGTGCTTTTGACCAGTTCTTCCTTCCGGATGCCATGATTGGCGATAGTCTTTTGCAAGCAATCGGTCCTGATTTGAACGGCTCGATTGGTACGGTTCCAGGAACAGATTCTAACGGTGCACAAATATACGCTGAGCTTGCAAAAAAAGATGGTTTTGAAGCTGGCCCATACTCGCCCGAGGCTTACGATGCAGCAGCACTGACGTTGCTTGCGATGCAAGCGGCGAACTCAAAAGATAGCAATGCAGTGAAAGCAAAAATCTTTGATGTCGCCAACGCGCCTGGAACAAAGATCCTCCCTGGTGAGCTTGCCAAAGGCCTTCAGATCCTGAAAGACGGCGGTCAAATCGACTACGTGGGCGCGACAGCGGTTGAGTTGATCGGTGCTGGCGAGTCTTCCGGTAGTTACCGCGAGATTCTTGTCAAAGACGGCGAAAACACAACGGTTCGCTACCGCTAATCGTTGAATCACAGGCGGCGTAGGGATGATCTCTGCGCCGCTTTTTTGTGATGTCGTGCCATGATTGTTGTTGAAAACTTGCATAAACACTTTGGTGGTGTCCAGGCTGTTAACGGAGCAACGCTCTCCATTCAACCAGGATCGATCACTGGACTCATCGGTCCCAATGGTGCCGGAAAAACAACCTTATTCAACGTAATCGCCGGCCTATATCAACCAACCTCCGGCAAAGTCTTTCTCGATGGCGAAGACATCACAGGCTTAAAGCCCCATGAACTGTTTCACAAAGGCGTACTCCGGACGTTTCAGCTTGCCCATGAATTTTCAACACTGACTGTCCGTGACAACCTAATGATGGTTCCACCGAATCAAGCAGGTGAGCGCCTGATGAATACCTGGTTTAAACCCGGTCTCGTCAAAGCGCATGAAGAAGAGGTCAGAGCGAAGGCTGACGAAGTCATCCGCTTCCTCGAAATCGAGCATGTCGCAGAGGAATTTGCTGGCAACTTGTCAGGTGGTCAGAAAAAGTTGCTGGAGCTCGGTCGGACCATGATGGTCGATGCAAAAATCGTATTTCTCGATGAAGTCGGTGCAGGTGTCAACCGCACGCTGCTCCACAAAATTGGTGATGCCATCATCAAACTGAATGAAGAGCGTAACTACACGTTTTGTCTCATTGAACACGACATGGAGTTTGTTGCTCGTTTATGTGATCCAGTGATCTGCATGGCCGAGGGAACCGTTCTCGCCGAAGGCACGATCGATGAAGTCAAAAATAATGAGCAGGTCATTGAGGCCTATCTCGGAACGGGACTGAAGCACAAAAAATAAGATGAGCTTTTTACTTGGCGAACAGATGACAGGCGGATACGGAGCAGCAGATATTTTGCACAACTGCTCGATTGGCGTTGAAAAAGGCGAGATCGCGGTCATCGTTGGACCCAATGGCGCAGGCAAATCAACAGCCATGAAAGCCGTTTTTGGCATGTTGCCCCTGAGGAAGGGTCAGGTGATGTTCGATGGCGAAGACGTCACTCAGTTAAAGCCCGAAGAGCGAGTGGTCAAAGGAATGGGTTTTGTTCCGCAAACCCATAATGTATTCACGTCGATGACTGTTGAAGAAAACTTGGAAATGGGTGCATTCATTCGCACCGATTCGATCGATGATTCAATCGCGCAAGTCTACGATTTGTTTCCCATTCTAAAAGAAAAAAGAAAACAACCTGCTGGAGAACTGTCAGGCGGCCAGCGCCAACAGGTTGCAGTGGGTAGAGCATTAATGACCCATCCAAAAGTGCTCATGCTTGATGAGCCCACAGCAGGCGTCTCTCCCATCGTCATGGACGAACTATTCGATCGCATTATTGAAATTGCTCGACTGGATGTCGCCATTTTGATGGTCGAGCAGAATGCCAAACAGGCGCTTGAAATCGCTGATAAAGGGTATGTTCTTGTACAAGGGCAAAACCGGTTTACGGACACTGGCGAGTCACTCCTAGCAAACCCAGAAGTTCGTCGAGCGTTTTTGGGGGGATAAATGACTGATTTTTTCAACGCACTCACACTGCTCGGCAATTTCCTCATCATCCCGGGCCTCACTTATGGCTCGCAACTCGCACTCGGCGCCCTAGGCGTCACATTGGTCTATGGGGTACTCCGATTTTCAAATTTTGGCCATGGTGAAACGATGGCATTTGGCGCTATGGTGACGATCCTAGTCACATGGGGACTTCAGTCCCTTGGACTCTCGATCCAACCACTCCCGACAGCGCTGTTAGCGATTCCTGTGGGAATCCTCGCGACCGTCGTACTCACTTTGCTCATCGATCGATTTGTTTATCGATATCATCGCGAGCGAAAGGCCAATCCAGTGATTTTTTTGATTGTCTCAATTGGCGTTATGTTCTTCCTCGGTGGGTTGATTCGTTTCATTATCGGGCCCGGCGACCAAATTTTCTTTGATGGAACACGATTTATATTAAAGGCACGTGAGTTCAAGCAAATGACTGGGCTCAACGAGGGCTTGTCGCTCAAAATGACGCAAGCGGTCACGATTATTACCGCGGTCATCATCGTTGCTGCAATGTTCTGGTTCCTCAACCACACGCGCACCGGTAAATCGATGCGAGCCTATTCGGATAATGAAAACTTAGCGCTGCTGTCGGGTATCAACCCAGATCGTGTGGTTCTGATCACATGGATTCTCGTTGCAGCGCTCGCCACCATCGCTGGTACACTCTACGGCCTGGATAAATCATTCAAACCGTTTGTTTACATGCAACTGTTACTTCCGATCTTTGCATCCGCAATTGTTGGTGGCGTTGGCAACCCGATTGGCGCGATCGCCGGCGGGTATGTCATCGCATTTAGTGAGTTGATACTGACGTTTGCCTATAAAAAAGTCGTCTTATATTTAGGCCCAGACAATATGGAGCTTGAATCACTGGTGCAGTTCTTAGGGACCGACTACAAGATCGCTGTCTCATTTATCATCTTAGTGATCGTGTTGATTATTAAGCCGACTGGCTTATTTAGCGGGAAAACGATCTGATGACAGCTCTGTACCAGCAATACCGTAATCAAATCCTGTTCAGCCTAATGGCCGGCTTATTAATACTGGTTGCGTTAATCCAAAGCCTGTCGGTTTCCCTAACCATTCTCAATCTTTGCTTGATTAGCGCCATCATGGCTTTAGGTGTGAATATCCAGTGGGGCTATGCAGGCCTATTTAATGTGGGTGTAATGGGATTTGCGGCCCTAGGTGGCCTCGCCGGCGTATTAATCTCGATGCCGCCAGTTTCAGACGCATGGCAGGCTGGCGGGTTTGGCATTTTACTCGGCCTGGTGATCACCATCGGTACCGTTGTCACCTGCTTGTTCGCGTGGTCGCGGATTCAACATCTGAGACGGCAGCGCTATTGGATCATCGCTGTCATTATCATTTCAGGCTATGCATTACTGCGTATTTTCTTTGATCCGGGCGTGGATGCGGTCGAATCAATTAATCCTTCTGTCACAGGCTATTTGGGCGGTCTTGATCTTCCAATTTTAGTCGCTTGGCCGGTTGGCGCTCTTTTCGCCGCTGGTATTGCATTCGTTATTGGAAAGATCGCTCTCGGTCTACGCTCTGACTACTTGGCAATCGCCACGCTTGGAATTAGTGAAATCATCATATTCTTTATCAAAAACGAAGAATGGCTGACCCGTGGTGTAAAAAACGTCAATGGTCTACCGCGACCAGTTCCATATGAAATCGATTTGCAGCAAGCACAGTGGTTTCAAGATTGGGCTATGGCAGTCGGTATGCCTGTCGATGATTCGTCTGCTGTATTCGTTAAGATTTGTTATGCGCTCCTTTTCATCGCAGTCATCGGAATCTTGTTATGGCTTTCTGAAACAGCCCTTAAGTCTCCATGGGGTCGTATGATGCGCGCTATCCGCGATAATGAAACCGCCGCAGCCGCAATGGGAAAAGATGTCACATGGCAGCACTTACGAGTGTTCGTCTTGGGTTCTGCAGTGATTGGTCTAGCTGGCGCCATGTTAACGACGCTGGATGGTCAGTTCACGCCCGTCGGATACAACCCACTTCGCTTTACCTTCTTGATTTGGGTGATGGTGATTATTGGTGGATCTGGTAACAACTGGGGTGCTGTGCTTGGTGGGTTCTTTATTTGGTTCTTCTGGATCGAGGCAGAGCCTATCGGACTCTGGTTAATTAACGCGTTGACATCTGGAATGGATCCTCAAAGCGCGGTGAGAGCCCATTTGCTCGAGGGCGCCGCACACATGCGCTTGATGACTGTAGGCATCATTTTGCTTTTAACGCTTCGCTATGCACCAGAGGGCCTTATCCCGGAGAAAAAGCGGCTGTAATCGAGTCCAGGATGACTTCCGCAGTCAAATGATCCGCTAGCCGGTATGAATCACGCCCTCTTGAAATAGCGATTGAATCTCAGTCTCTGAATAACCGAGCTCCATCAGAACCTGCGCTGAATGTTGGCCATGGACTGGAGCCGCTCGTGACGTAACGGGCTGAGTACCATGAAATTTCACGGCCATTCCGAGCCCTTTCACTGGACCCACTCGGTCATGCTCCGTTTGAACAACCATGTCACGAGCAAGGGCCTGAGGGTGCTCAAGCATTTCTCCAATCGACAAAATAGGGCCTGCAGGGACACCTGCTTGGTCAAGCTTTTCGAGCCAAACCTCAGAGGCATGTTGGCGAAAATACCCATTTAACACCTCGACCAGCGCATCAAGATTCGCCATCCGATCAGCATTCGACGAAAATCGCGGATCATTATTTAATTCAGGCGCACCAATAACATCCAATAGTCGTAGCCAATTTCGCTGATTCGCAGCACCAATATTGATATAACCATCTGCAGTGGGAAACGCCTGATATGGCGCGTTCAATGGATGTGCTGAGCCAAGCGCTTGTGGAGACTCTCCTGTCGCTAACGCAATGGCAGACTGCCAGTAGGTATGGGTAATCCCTGCTTCAAATAATGATGTATCGACGCGTGTACCGAGACCTGTTTTTTGCTTCCCAGCATAAGCAGCCGCCGCACCCATGGCTGCGAGGATCCCTGCCGTAATATCCGTCACTGGTGCCCCGACTTTAACGGGCCCGTCGTCCTGACCAGGCCCAGTGATGCTCATCAAGCCAGAGGCACCTTGCGCCACAAGATCAAACCCTGCTCGTTCACGATATGGTCCGGTACGACCATAACCCGATATCTCCACATAAATGAGACCCGGATTGATGGCCTTTAATTCCTCATACGACAGCCCCAGACGCTCCATGGTATCGTGACGAAAATTCTCAATAACACAGTCTGCGTCTTTCAAAAGCGCCGTGAGAATTTTTTTTCCATCATCAGATTTCAGATCGAGAGCCATCCCGCGCTTGTTGCGATTCATCATCAAAAATGCAGCAGATTCGTCGCCAACATTTGGAGGGACCATGCGCCTCGAGTCGTCACCACCCTCGATTTTCTCAACCTTAATCACATCGGCGCCCATATCTGCCAACATCATTCCACACAAGGGTCCTGCCATAATGTGCGCTAACTCGATGACTCGCATGCCAGTTAGCGGCCTCTGTTGCGCACTCATCGACCACTCCATTTGGCTTTGCGTTTGGCAAAAAATGCGTCAATACCCTCTGCAAAATCGTCGCTGAGATAACAACGCTGAATAAGATCAATATCGTCGGGAGTTGCACGTTGAGACAGCCGTTTGAGGCCATCTCGCGTTGCCGAAATCGTCAGTGGAGCCAAGGTCATCAAATGGTGAGCGAGCGCTCTTGCTCGCTCGTCGCAGAGTGGCGCTGTCTCCAACACTTCGCTCACAAACCCCGACTCGACCAGAGGAGTGATTGATAAAAACTCTGCGGTTAACAACAGATAACGCGTTCGCGACTCGCCAAGCAAATGCACCAGCCGATTGAGATTGGCAACTGACAGACAGTTGCCCAAAGTTCTTGCGATCGGCATGCCAAAACGCGTGTCCGGCGTTCCTAGCCGAATATCTGCAGCAGCTGCAATCGCGGCTCCACCGCCAGCGACAACGCCATGCAAAGATGCAATCACAGGAATCGGACTTGATTCGACCGCGTCGATGACTCGACCGATCATTGCTTCATAATCGATGGCATCTTGAGCGGAATCGAACTCTTTGAAGTTAGAAATGTCGGTCCCAGACGCAAATGCTTTATCACCCTCTGCTGTAAGCAGGATTACGCGCGCGTCACCAGGATCGCGGCACAAATCCTCCAACGCTTGATACATCTCAAACGTCAGCGAATTTCGGGACTCAGGTCGCATCAGGCGGTATTCAGCAACACCGCCTTCCTGAACAACTGTGTAATCACTCACTTTACGACCTGTAAATAGCGTCAACTAAATACATCGGTACTGCCGGTACATAGGTACACAGCATCAAAACTGCAAATAAGACTGCGATGAAATAGATATTGATTTTCGATACATCCCAGATATTCGCACGAGCAACCGCACACGAAGTGATCAACACACTGGCCACAGGCGGGGTCTGCTGGCCCAGCGCCAAGTTCAAAGTCACAACGAGACCAAAATGAATTGGGTCAATTCCCGCAGCCTGAATCAATGGGATAACGATCGGAACCACCAAAATGATTGCTGCCGCAGAATGCAAAAAGAAACCAATGACCAAGAAGAACACATTGAGAATCGCAAGAATCACCCATTGGTTGGTCGTCATGTCGAGGATCCAGCGAGCAAAATCCTGTGGAATTTGCGCCCGTGTCAGGAACCCGCCCATTACCACGGATGCAGCGACCAGCAACATCACGACGGCTGTCTGTACACCGCCATCAATCATCGCGCGCTTTAGGTGTCCAAAATCCATTTTTGAATACCAGGCACTGACCATGAGAGCCGCAACAACAGCAAGTCCAGCGGCCTCAGTCGCAGTGACGAAACCACCGAAGATTCCTCCCAGAATAATGACTGGAAGAGTGAATGCAGGGAGTGCGTCAATCAACGTGCTCCATAGCCGACGGAATTCGAATGCTTCTTCCGTGGGCAAGTTGTACTTTCTCGCGAAATAGTAAGCCATCCCCATCAGACCGAATGCACCAAGAAGACCGGGGATAATTCCTGCGACAAAGAGTTGCTCGACCGAAGTACCGGCCGATGTCGCATACAAAATCATCGGAATCGACGGCGGAATGATAATCGCGAGAGAAGCCGATGATGACGTCACCGCAGCGGCAAGTGGCCCAGAATATCCCCGTTTCTTCATTTGCGGAATCAACACCGAGCCGAGCGCTGCAACATCGGCCACAGCCGAACCTGATATTTCGGCAAAGAAAAGACTGACACCGATGTTGACCATTGCGAGGCCGCCACGCACAAAACCGATGATGGCGTTCACAAAGTTGATGAGTTTGTCGGTGATGCCGCCGGCATTCATGATTGCACCAGCCAAGACAAACATTGGGATGGCGATCAATGAGAACTTAGTTGACCCATCGTACATATCGAGCGCAAGCGTGACGATACTATCGACGCCTTCTGTCACTGCAAGACCGAAAATGGCGGCCACAGCCAGACCGACTGCGATCGGGACGTTGAGACAAATCAGCGCCACTAAGATCACGAACATAATAAAAACGATCATGATTTGACTCCCGCTTTGGCCAACTCAGTTTCGACTTCTTCTTCGATCTCTGCATGCTCGAGTGAAATACCGGCGCATGTTTTCTTATAGTAGTCTGGAAAACTCAGGATTTCGCAAAGGACGAACAGAGATGCACCAATCGGGATCACTGATTGCGTCAACTGGATCGGAATCCACGTTAATGACACGAGGTATTCGCCTTCAAGAACCACCAGCACTTCATATCCGGTGTAGGCGAGTAGCGCGAAAAATCCGATGACGATCGCTTCAGCAAAAATCACAGCCCAAGCCCGAGCTGGCATTGGAATAGCGAGAAGTACCGAGTCAAATCCAATATGGCGCCGGTGTAGCGCAGCATACGCCCCGCCATAATAGGTAAGCCACGCAAGCTGTATTGCTGCGATCTCGTCATACCAAGAGACTGAATTACCGGTAATACGTGCAAGAACTGCGAAGATCACAACACCGGTGAGAGCGATCATCTGAAATAAAATAAACCACACAAGCAGCTGGTCAACAGCCTTAGCAAACCGAGTCACACGAAACTCCTGACGTGTCAAAGTGAGCGGCCCGATTGGGCCGCTATTTGGTCGTTACCGAATGATTAATTTGCGAGGCTTTGAACTGTTTTAATCAGTTCCGCGCCGCCATCAACTGACGATGCAAACTCATCATAAATCGGCTTAGATGCCTTGATGAACGCTGCGTTATCCGCGTTGTTCACTGCCACACCAGCGGCCTTGATCACATCCAGAAGCTCTGTTTCAAGAGCTGCCGCTTTGCGGTACACGAAGGTTTGTGTCGACGCAGCACAACTGTTGAGAACCTGACGCACATCAGCTGGTTGCTTTTCAAAGTGCTTTTTAGACGACAGGATGTATGCAGGCGTGTAAACGTGTCCAGTAATCGATAAGTACTTTTGTACTTCTTGGAATTTCGCAGATGCGATCTGCGCATAGGGGTTTTCTTGGCCATCGATGACACCAGTTTTCAGTGCTGTGAAAACATCAGAAAACGCCATCGGAGTTGGGTTCGCGCCATAAAGCTTGAACATCTTCACACGCCACGCACCTTTTGGTGTTCTTAATTTGACGCCCTCCAGATCGGCAGGCACGTTCACAGGTCGAGTGTTGTTTGTGATGTGGCGGAAACCATTCTCAAAATAGCCGACGATATGATATCCCTTGGCCTGAGCAGCAGCTTGGAAGGTGCCTCCCAACTTTTCCTGCACCCGCTTCATGTGCTCACGATCCTTAATGATGTATGGCATCTCAAACACACCAAACTCATCAGAAACTGATGACATCACCGACGAAGGCAAAGCGAAGTCGACTTGGCCAAGCTTCAGTTTTTGTAGAAGCTCTTTATCTTTTCCAAGCTGAGACGAGCCGAATGTCTGAACTTCGATTTTTCCGTTTGATTCGTCGTTCACACACTGGGCATATGCATCCACACTTGCTTCGAACAATGATCCTGGCTTACCAACGTGTCCAAATTTGAGCGTGACATCAGCTGCAAATGAGGGGGCAGCGAAAGCAGCCGACAGAACAGCAACCGAAGTTGCCAGTTGTAGTTTTTTCATTATTTTCTCCGTTTTTTTTATGTCTGGAGTCAGTTTTACCGCGACAAAAACCGCATTGCGGCTTCAACACCACCTGACTGATGCGGCACGCCAGCCAGGTCGAGGCCCATTTCAACGCCGCAAAGGACGCCCATCAGAGTTAAATCATTGATATCACCTAGATGACCAATACGGAAGGCTTTTCCTTTAATTTTTCCAAGCCCTGTACCAAGTGACATGTCAAATTTATCCAAAATCACTTCCCGAACACGATCAGCATCATGGCCATCGGGCATCATAATGCCCGTCAACGCGTTTGAATGTTCGCTCGGGTTCTGGCAAACCGTTTGAAGATCCCATACAGCAACGGCCTCTCGACAGGCGTCACCAAGGCGCTGGTGTCGAGCAAAGACGTTATCGAGGCCTTCTTCCTCAAGCATTGCAATCGCTTCTCTCAAGCCATAAAGCAGTGTGGTCGCTGGCGTGTATGGGAAATAACCTGATGTGTTGGAGGCAAGCATTTCCTGCCAGTCCCAATAAGAACGTTGTGATCCACCGTTCTTAGCAGCCTCAAGTGCACGATCTGATAACGCGTTAAAACCTAAACCTGGTGGCATCATCAAGCCCTTCTGGGAGCCAGAAACAGTCACATCAGCACCCCATTGATCGTGCTCATAATCAACTGATGCCAGGCCAGAAATACTGTCAACCAGTAGTAGGGCCGAATGACCCACAGCGTCAATCGCCTGACGAACTGCTGCGATATCTGATGTGATTCCGCAACTGGTTTCGTGATGCACACAACACACCGCTTTAATTGCGTGCTTGGTATCTTGCCGTAGTCGAGCCTCGATCCGATCAGCATCAACGCCATTGCGCCAATTCCCTGCGAGGAACTCAGTTTCAATCCCTAACCGATCTGCCATTTGTTTCCAGAGAGTCGCAAACTGCCCGGTTTCGTAAAATAACACTTGGTCACCAGCTTTCAGAACGTTTGAAAGGCAGGCTTCCCACGCCCCAGTTCCTGAACTTGGGTAAATCACAACAGGAGCCTGGGTTTTAAAAATTCGCTGCATACCCGAAAGGACCGACAAACCAAGTTCGGCGAAATCCGGTCCTCGATGATCAATCACAGCTGCATCAATTGCTCGTGAAATTCGATCTGGTACTGGGCTTGGCCCGGGTATTTGTAGGAAATGTCGTCCTGCCCTGTAGGCCATGCATTCAATCCTTGTGTTGACGGTAATTCGGGTTTACTTGCGGACTTTGCCATTCCGCAGTTGTGAAGCATAATATGAATAACGTATTTTGTATGCAATATAAACCCGGTCAATAAAGCGATGAACACATTAACCATTCCGCCTGTGAATGAAAACCAGCGCCCAAGCTCACCGCGTCAGTTGGACAGTGGTGAACTAAGCCGGCTCAAACACAAAATTGAACGCAATACGCAATGCGAAATCCTCTTTTCTCAGTTCGATCGCGGTAGATACGCAACAGATGCAAGTCATTACCAAATTTTTCCAATCGGGGTGGTAATCCCTACAACGCGAGATGACCTTCGCGCTTTAATCGATATCGCGACAGAATTTGACATTTGTCTCACGGGTCGCGGTGGTGGCACGAGCCAAAACGGACAAACCATCAACCAGTCGCTAGTTATCGACTATTCAAAATATCTCAATCAATTGGTTCATCTCGATATTGAGAAACGGATTTGCCATGTCGAACCAGGAATCGTTCTGGATCATCTCAATGCAAAGCTGAAGTCAACAGGTCTTTGGTATCCCGTCGACGTATCAACCTCAAGCCGCGCAACACTTGGCGGTATGACAGGAAACAACAGTTGTGGGTCGCGCAGTATCCGGTACGGCACGATGCGCGATAATGTGCAGAGCGTTAAAGCATTATTGGCCGATGGTTCGGTGGCACACTGGCAGGAGTTAACACCCGAAGACCAAAAGCTATCCGTATCAGATTTAGCACAGCGAACGGATCTATTGGGCCAGCTTTTATGTCTTGGGGCGACGCATAAAGACTTAATCGAGTCTCGACTTCCACAACTAATGCGTCGTGTGGGTGGCTATAACATTGATGCTCTGATTCCAGATGGAAAAGGGGGCTCAGGATGCTGGCCAGGCACCCCCTGCAATCCCGCGCATCTGTTCGTTGGCAGTGAGGGTACCTTGGGACTGTTTGAAGAGTTGGAGCTCAAACTCTCACCAATTCCGACCAACAAAACACTCGGTGTTTGTCACTTCAAGACCTTTTACGCGGCAATGGATGCTGCACAACATCTTGTGACCTTAGGTCCATCTGCAGTTGAGCTCGTCGACCGGACAATGATCGATCTCTCGCGTGACATCCCGATGTTTGCAAAGACGGTCAATCAGTTTGTTAAAGGAGAGCCTGATGCGCTCTTGCTCGTTGAGTTTTCGGAAGAAGACCAGGCAGAAAATATTCAACGCCTCAACCAACTTGAGGTCATGATGTCTGACCTCGGGCAACCTGACTCCGTTGTCAGAGCAGAGGATTCAGCTTTCCAAAAACAAATCTGGGAAGTGAGAAAACAAGGCCTCAACATCATGATGTCGATGCGTAGTGATGCCAAGCCAATTTCGATCGTCGAAGACTGCGCTGTTGAACTCAAAGACCTTGCTGAATACACACGACGACTGACGGAAGTTTTTGAAAAACATGGGACCAGTGGTTGCTGGTACGCGCATGCGTCTGTTGGCACTTTGCACGTTCGCCCGGTACTTAATTTGAAGCAAAAATTGGGGGCCGAAGCTTTGCGAGCGGTCGCCGAAGATGCGTTTTCAATGGTGCGTGAATATAAGGGATCTCATTCAGGCGAGCACGGGGACGGTATTGCACGGTCTGAATTCCACAAGGATATGTTTGGCCAAGACATGGTTAGTCTGTTTGAACAAGTCAAGGATCGACTTGATCCCCAAGGAATATTCAATCCGAACAAAATCGTTGATCCACCAAAACATGATGATCGAACATTGTTTCGTTTTAACCCGGACTATGCGGATCAAGTAACTATCCATGGAACATTCGATACGGGATTTGATTGGTCTGACTGGGGAAGTTTCGCTGGTGCGGTCGAAATGTGTAACAACAACGGGGCTTGCCGCAAAACCGATCCTGGCGTAATGTGTCCTTCATATCGCGTAACCAAAAACGAAAAAGACTTGGTTCGTGGCCGGGCTAACACGCTGCGACTGGCCTTATCCGGCCAGCTTGGTCCCGATGCATTAACATCCGATGAGATGATAGAGACCATGAAACTCTGTGTTGGCTGCAAGGCATGCCAGAACGAGTGTCCAACCAGCGTTGATATGGCCAAAATGAAAACAGAGGTGCTGTACCAGCGTAGCCAGCGAATGGGTATCGGTCTCCGCGATAAGCTGATTGCTTACATGCCATATTATTCCCCATGGATAAAAAAGGCTCCATGGCTGGCAAACCTCCGTGACCAGATCCCTGGGCTTCCTTGGCTCACTGAGAAAATACTTGGCTTAGCAAAAGATCGACAACTGCCAGTCTGGGATAAAGCGTATCGCGAGCCAGCCAGCGCGCCGACAACCGACAAGCCGACTGTGATTCTGTTCGGCGATACATTTAACAGATCCTTCGAAACAAAAAATCTCTATGCCGCACGTGAAGTCTTGGAAGCGATGGGGTACGAGGTGATCGAGCCAAAACCTGACAATCGGTCTGTTTGCTGCGGTCGCACATTCCTTGCGTCAGGCCTGATTGACCAAGCCAAAGAAGAAGCAGCGCGCTTCGTTGAAACTGTGATGCCGTGGGTTCGAAAAGGGATCCCAGTGGTGGGTCTTGAACCATCGTGTTTGTTGACATTACGTGATGAATTTCAGGTATTGCTTCCAAGTGACGATGTCAAACTACTTGCGAAATATGCATTTCTTTTTGAAGAGTTTATTGAAGGTGAGCTGAAAGCAGAACGAGCAAGCTTGAATCTAGTCGAGGCACGATGTTCTGAAGCTCTGATTCACGGACATTGTCATCAAAAAGCGGCTCGCTCAATGGCCCCAGTAGAGGCACTCCTTAAACGGATTCCGGGACTGAAAATATCGGTTATTGAAACATCATGCTGTGGAATGGCTGGGCATTTCGGTTATCAGAAAGAGACTCTGAAAGAATCCTTGGCGATGGCAGAATTGAATCTGCTCCCTGCTGTGCGAGAGGCAAATGCAACCGCACGAATTGTTGCAGACGGCACCAGTTGCCGACATCAGATTGCTGACAACACGCCTCGTCAGGCAGAACATGTCGCTGTCCTGTTGGCGGAACATCTGAGAAAGGATTAACCCATTGAACTCAAATGTTATTGTTCGTGCACCACTTCATGTTCAAGTTGCAGAGAGGCTTAGACTCCTGATTGATTCCGGCGAACTAGCACCTGGCACCCGCCTCAACGAAAATGAACTCTGCCAAAATATGGGGGTCAGTCGCACGCCTCTGCGCGAAGCGATCCGCTCTTTGGCCACCGAGGGTCTTGTTGAGCTACAGCCAAATCGTGGTGCAATCGTCAGCGTTGTCAGCCAAGAAGACGTCACAGAAATTCTTCCAATCATGGCATCACTTGAGGGATTAGGGGGTCGACTTGCTGCGATGCACATGCAAACCGATCAAATCGAGCAGATCCGGCAAATTCACAATCAAATGGTCACGCATTACCAAAATAATGAAGTGACGGAATACTTCGAAACAAATCGGCTGATTCATGAACTGATTACCGAGGGAAGTGGGAATCAAACCCT
Source organism: gamma proteobacterium HIMB30 (assembly GCA_000227525.2). Taxonomy (GTDB): domain Bacteria; phylum Pseudomonadota; class Gammaproteobacteria; order Pseudomonadales; family Litorivicinaceae; genus HIMB30. Next base: position 420,605 of record AGIG01000028.1, on the reverse strand, counting down.
AGTGGATACGATTAACAGCCTCTCTGCCAAAGTACGACGCGCTCGCTTCTCGGCACAAATGACACGCGAGAGCTGGGCAAAGGCGGTGTCTGAGCATGAAGAAATGGTAATCGCTCTTGAGGCTAGAGATCCCGAGCGACTCGAGGCAATTCTGATCGAGCACGTCGAAACGAAACGAACAACGATTCTTGGCTCGTTGCAACGATCAGAGTAAATCCTAGCCAACCAAGTGGATCTGCACTCGTCTTTTTGATCCGCGAGTTCGGTGCTCAAGGAGAAAAATTCCCTGCCACGTTCCAAGCACCAATCGAGAGTCACGAACACTCAACGTCAAATGCGTCTGGGTTAAAACCGTCTTCAAATGGGCCGGCATATCGTCAAGACCCTCGAGCTCATGTTCGTAACGGCCTCGCTCCATCGGTGCAAGTAAGTCCAAAAATCGAACAATATCTCGTTGCACATCAGATGAGGCATTTTCTTGGATGAGCAGTGAGGCCGAGGTATGAAGAACTGACATCAGACACAACCCATTCGATACCCCTTGGTCTCTGACAAACTGTTCAACCTCAGCTGTGATTGAATGCATCGAAAATCCATCCGTATCAACGATCAAATCATGAAAATATTGATTCACCAGGCAATCCTCATCAATGTTGTTTCACTAGATGTAGTAGTCTAAACTGATACTAAGCACAAGATGTTGTTATGACTTCGTGTCACTAACAGGAGAGAGATATGATTGTTGTCTCATCACTGCTCGCTATGATCTTTGGATTCAGCCTGGGGTTTGTGTTCGATAACGCGTTGATCTTGGTCGTTGTCGCCTGCATAGCTCCCTGCTTCTTTTGGGTTTTTAAGCTCTACAGCCAATCGGCCCACATCTCTGAGGCTATCCATTCGAACGGTCTCCCAGCCTCTATTTTCAAAAGTGAATTTGACGATGTTGAATTCACCGACGATCGAGAGCGATCTTCAAGGAAAAGAACGGTATCGGCATCCGTGAGTTACGTTGTCGGATTATTAGTTGGAGGATTGATCGCGCCGATTGTCTCGACCAATCTATGACGATGTGGCCACCGGGAAGTTTCCGACCTCAGTGACGTCCTGACAGTGATCCAAGGAAACTTCCTCGAAGGTGACCCACCACTTGAAGGGATCATCGCCAAGGCCCATTCCGTATTCACTCACTGCTTTCATCGCGGCAAATCGGTTTTTATGCGAAGAAGCCATCTCCATAATTGATGGCCAACTAAACGCACGAATATCTTTTGGATTAAATGCATATTTGACTTTTCGCACTTCGGGATTTCCCATCGAATAGCAAAACGGCTGCTCAGTGAACCAAACATAACGCCCGCGCGCTTTATAGTCTTTTTTAGTTGCCCGCCATTGATAGCTCAATTCAGACGAGCGAGGCTGATTTAGGTGAAGTCCTGCTTCGATAAAATATTCAAGCCTGCACCCCTCCAGCCCAATGAATCCAGAGGAATCGATTTCTTTCCGAATCGGCTCGTGCGTGAAATGATAAATCATCAAATTTCTTGTTTGAGCGTATTAATTTCGCTTTTTAGGCTTTGGATATCCTGCTCACACTCTTTAATCCGCAGTTGTGCGAGTTGCTTGCGCTGCTCTTCGCCTGTCGCAGTCAAATGGTATGTTTGCCCACGCTTGCCCTTTGATGTCGTGACGATGTTCGTCTCGAGAATACCCGCACCAACAAGCGCCCGAATCGTCTGATTCGCAGTACCTAAACTGACGTCGACCTGTTCTGCCAACTCACGCTGTGAGATCTCTTCTGCTCTTTCGATCACCCGCAAGAGATTCAATGCGCGTTCAGTCGATAGCCCCATTTCAATACCTCGCTCATTCGGTTGATACCAATGATTGGTTGCAACTGTCAATTTTAAAGGGCACCTTCAAATTAGGTAAAAATCACTATTTAAACGGATGTCCTAGTGCTCTTAAGAATACTCGATAACCGCCCAAAACTCATCGTAATGCTAATAATCAGTGTGCTAGCAGCGTTCGAGGTCCAGAGATACGTCATTTATCCAATCGAGAGCCTGTTGAATTTTGAAATCACGCAATACGCAAGCATGGTCTATGTACCTGCCGGGGTGATCTTTTTGTCCTTTTATTTGCTGCGTTGGTGGTTCTTGCCGGTCATTTTGATCGGACGAACCTACATCTCACTACAACTAGCCCCCGCAGAACTCATCCTAGACATGATGATTTTCAATCTGGTCGTCGCGTTGCTTTACCCATTGTGGCTATATCTCCTCAACAACGCGAATTGGGACGTATTTGGTGATGTCGATAAAAATCAATTAACCATCTCGGGGGCCATGATTTTTGCATTGCTTCTATCTTTCAGCACAGGAATTTTATCTGCGATCAATCAGACAGTATCTGGCGTTGTGCCGCTGGATCAAGCTCTGCAGTACACATTGCATTTCATTATCGGAGATACAATAGGGACCGGAGTGATTCTGTTTTTGTTCTATCAGCTTCTTAAACTGAATCTAAAATGGAGAAAACAAAAAAATGGTTAATTCAATAATCGGAAGTCTCAGTTAAAAATATGTATCAAACGTCAGACTAATCCTGGCAAAAAATCTCTCTGACTTTAGATAAGTCGCGATTCAAACCCTCATATAACTGCATCAATTTAATCGATTGGGTATAGCCACCCTCGGGATTGACCTGGAATCGACCAAACACTGTGCCGTGTTGATCGACCATCAATGGGCCCTTCCGACTGCCAGACCAAGGGCTCTGAGGAGACTCCGGACTTCCATATTTGCTTACCTGATTCCAAATACTTGTCTTGGAGTGTAATTGGCCATAGGGCCCATTTAAATTGCAAACAGAATCTGGAACAGCCTGAATACAGTCCAAGCATCCAAGGAATATCTGGTCCGAATATAGGAGAAGGCGACCAAATGCTGGGTATGACTGGAACAGACAGGTCGCTAAAATCAGGGCTTTGAACCTTGGAGTCACAACACTTTCTCATCTTTACGGCACAAATAAAAAAGGGTCTCACCGAGCATTTCATTCATCGGTTTATCCGTACTGACAAACTCTGTCGTTAGTTCTCCATTCAGCCTGTCAAACATGAAGATATCGGATGACACAGAGCTGTTCTCAAGGCCCTCGTTGTATTGGATGACTTTGGACCAAACGATAAATCGACCAGACTGAAAATCCAGTGGTTGACGCTCTTCTATCCCACCGAAACTGGCTTCCTCGCGCTCAAGATCAATCGAAAGAGGAACCAGCATTTCAGTATCCTGCGATTGACAGATCAACTGGAAGGGAGACGCTAAACTTGCACACGGAAGCCCGAGAGTGACAACGAACCAAAGCATGTTAGTCGCAACATTCTTCACAAATTATTACTCTCTCTTAACTTAACCGACAGTCTCGACAGTGAACCGTATCACAAAGGCCAAGAATCAATTGCGGTTATTACTCCACCGCGATGGGATACGCCAAAACAACATCAATTAATTGAGTTTGATTATAATTGTTATCCAATAAAACTATTGATTTTAGACACAGAAATGAATTTTTGTATCTTGCTTTCTGAATTTCTCGTTCTCTTTACAATAAATTGATTCTTCAATATTTTATTTTTTTCTAAATGTTGTAACGTTTTAAACGATTCATTGGATACATAAGCATCTTTTTCATGATCTTTAGATTGGATCACATCATCATTACACATGATACCATCCAAATTGAGGAGGTTTATGCAGTTAACTAGATCTATTGTCACTTGAGGATCATGGTGATCGCCATCAATCCAAATAGCATCAAACTTCATGTCACTAAAATAACTCAAAATGTGAATTGAATTTAACTCAATAAATTTTACATTTTTTTTATTTAGGTTCTTCTCGCGAATTTTTAAAAATTTGGTAAGTTTGTCTGAGGTCTCGCGATTGTAAGAGTTTACGAACTGTTGGTCATCTCGCGGAAGGTCAATTGTATAGACGGTGGAGTCATTAAAAAGGTTGGATAGAAAGTGAGTGAATGTTCCATCGTGTGTCCCAATTTCCAAAATATTTTTTACTTTCATGTTATTTCTATCACGATAGTCACTCCACCCTGCAAATATATGATAATGCCAGGAAAGATTGCTGTCATGATATGAATATCCATGTTTATCTAATATTTTTTTTACTTCATTTTTGTTGAAATGCAAAAGATCAAAAATACCTTCATTTATCGTAACACTTTTGTAATTTACTCCAGATGCGTGATTTGGTTTTACGAAAAATCTATATATTTTTTTCATAGATATAAAAACAACATCTGGTAGGATTTTTTTCAAAAATTTTTTCAAGGGTCTCTTTCCATTTCATGGATCTTCATTAAGAATTGTTTTATCAACAAATCTAAGTTGAAAATCAGTTAGTTCTGATTCATAGAATTTTGTTATTCTAGATTCTCTCATTTTTTTCTTTTTTACAATAGAGTGCGTGTGAGCATTACCAAATCTCTTACCTCGTAGGGTTGTATAACCGTTGTCATTCAACCAATCGGCACTCTGTTGGTAATTCCATCCCATCTCTAAATGTTTAGAGATGGTTTGATAGAGAAATTCTTGATATTCAGAATAGGGTGCAACCAGTAGATGGGATGCACGAAGTTTGAGATGGAAGCAGAGATAAGCACCTACATCGTTAGGGGATGACTCACCCCCTAACAAGGTTACTCTACCGTGACTGATTTAGCTAAATTACGCGGTTGATCGACATCTGTGCCACGAAGCACCGCAACATGGTAAGAAAGAAGCTGTAAAGGCAATGTAAAGACGATAGGGGCAATCAACGGATCGGTCTCTGGCATCACACACTGAGTAATTTCATCAGATGCTTCTGTCGCAACCGCAAAATCTGCAAACACGATGAGCTGTCCTCCGCGCGCTTTGACTTCTGACAGGTTCGACCGAAGCTTTTCTACCAGTTGGTCATTTGGGGCAACAGCAACGACTGGCATTGTCTCATCAACGAGTGCGAGAGGACCGTGTTTCAACTCACCAGCAGGATATGCTTCGGCGTGAATATAAGACAATTCTTTAAGCTTTAAGGCGCCCTCCATTGCAATTGGATTCATGGTGGCGCGGCCTAAAAAGAGGGTATGTTGCTTATCAATGAACTGTTCAGAAATGTTCTGAATCTGGGACTCTAATGTCAGCACCTCTTCGAGTAAGCGTGGGAGCTGCTGTAGGGCCTGAACGAAGTTCGTTTCACTGAATTCTGCGGCCGATTGATTTTTAGCCATCAGACCTGCGAGCAACAACAATACTGTCAATTGCGTGGTAAACGCTTTTGTACTCGCAACACCTATTTCGGGGCCTGCTTCGGTTAATAACGCAAGATCAGTCTCGCGAACCAGACTCGACGTTGCCACATTACAAATAGCGAGCGTGGTCAAAACATTTGTCGAATCGATATGGCGGAGTGCAGATAACACATCTGCTGTCTCGCCTGATTGTGAGATGGCAATCCATAATGTGTTCGGTAACGTGACAACTTTTCGATAACGGTATTCACTTGCAATTTCGACTTGGCAAGGAATACCGACCAGACTCTCAATCCAATACTTGGCAACAAGCCCCGCGTGATAACTGGTACCGCATGCGACAATTTGCACAGCCTTGGCTTCTGCGAGCAGCTGATCGCCATTTGGCCCGAGAACGCCTGTCAGAATTTGATTCTTTCCAAGCCGCCCTTGAAGTGTCGTTAACACCGCGTTGGGCTGTTCGTAAATTTCCTTCGCCATAAAGTGACGATACTGCCCTTTAGATGCTTGCTCAGTGGAAGCGGTCGCCCGCACAAGAGGCCGGTTGACCAGCTGATGATCACCATCATAAATCTCGAGGGTATGAGATTTGAGCTTTGCCGAGTCACCTTCATCCAGGAAAATAAAACGATCAGTCACATGAACTAGCGCCAGTTGATCTGAGCCAACAAAGTGCTCACCATGACCAACGCCTATCACAAGAGGACTACCCTGACGCGCAACCCATAAAACGCCTGGAGTCTGTTCATCAATGATCGCGAGAGCGAATGCACCTTCGAGTCGCTTGATAACCGCAGTCACCACAGCATCGAAGCTTTCGTTTGTCTGGCTTACGTAATGAAGAAGGTGTGCAATGGTTTCCGTATCCGTATCGGAATCAAACCGATATCCAAGATCAGTGAGTTCGCTCCTTAACGACTCGTAGTTTTCGATGATACCGTTGTGAACAACGGCAAACCGTCCCGACTGATGCGGATGCGCATTCTCGATACTTGGGACACCGTGTGTGGCCCAGCGAGTGTGTGCGATACCTTGATTAGCCGTTGAATCACCTAACAACGACTCGAGTTCAGCAACCTTTCCTTTAGCACGCGTTCGCTGAATATGGTCGCCAGCCAATGTGGCCAAACCAGCTGAGTCATATCCGCGATATTCCAGCCGCTTTAGGCCCTCAAGTAGAATTGATTGAACTGGACGTTCAGCGATTGCTGCAACAATGCCACACATGCTTTAACCCTTGGTTTTCTTTGGTCTTTGGTAGCCAGGGATATTAATCTGTTTACTGCGTGCGAGCGCAAGACTTTGAGACTCAACATCGTTAGTGATCACGGACCCCGCCCCTGTGGTCACTTGGTCACCAAGCGTAACAGGTGCAATCAAGCTCGTATTGGATCCAATGAATACATCATCACCGAGCGTCGTTTGATGTTTCGACGCACCGTCATAATTGCAGGTGATTGTACCTGCGCCGATATTCACGTTTCGGCCAACCACCGCATCGCCAACGTAGGAAAGATGATTAATCTTGGAGCCCTCGGCGACACTCGCATTTTTAATTTCGCAGAAGTTACCAACGTGAGTGGCATCCGAGAGCTCTGTTCCTGGTCTCAATCGAGTAAAAGGTCCAATTTGAGCCTCACGTCCAATAGTTGCTGATTCTGCGACCGTGTATGGCTTAATGACGGTATATTCACCGATCACAACGTTCGTTAAGTGACAGCCAAAACCCACGCGAACGTTCGATTCGATGGCGATTGGCCCATTGAGCGTCACATGCGGCTCAATAATAGTATCTGGATGGATCTCGAGATGTCGGCCGTTGAGGTACACAGTATCTGGATCAACCAAGGTCACACCTCGAGCCATCAACGCAGACCGGCGTGTTCTTTGAATCAATTGGTTGAGATCAGCGAGCTGCTGACGATCATTGACGCCCATGGTTGCCGTGATTGTGCCCGAAACTCCTTGGACTTCGCGTCCCGCGTTCACACTTAACTGAACGCAATCTGTCAAATAGTACTCGCTCTGAGTATTGAATTTAGTTAATTGTGGGAGCAGTTCCTGAAACAGTGAAGTTGGGGCTGCATAAATACCAGTATTGATCTCGCAAATATCGCGCTGTGTGGGAGAAGCGTCGCGATGCTCAACAATTGCGATGACATTGCCATCCTCGTCGCGCACAATGCGACCATAACCTGTGGGATCGGTTGCGACTGCGGACAGCACGGCAAGACCGGACTCCCCGGCTGTGATCAACGGCTCGATATCCTCTTTTGAGACTAGAGGAACATCACCATACAACACCAACGTTTGTCCATCAGTACCAAGTCCATGCATGGCAATTTGTAACGCGTGCCCTGTGCCCAATTGCTCGTTTTGATGAACGACCTCAGCGCCACGATCAATGACAAAAGGATCCACTTGAGCAGCACCATGGCCGGTTACCACGCGGATTCGACCGCCATACTGATCGATCAGAGATTGAGCGACTGATAAAACGTGTCCAAGCAGTGGTTCACCTGCGATTTCGTGCAGGACTTTGGGTAGGGAGGAGTGCATCCGGCTGCCTTTACCGGCAGCCAGAATGACAACATTAAGCACGGCGTTGGCGCAGCTGTTCGATCACACGAATTCGTGCAACCGCTTCAGCCAATTCGACTGCAGCTCGTGAATATTCAAACTCAGATTGTTGCTCGACTAGAAGTCGCTTCGCCTCTTCCTGAGCATGAAGCGCCGCCGCTTCATCCAGGTTTTCTGCGCGCTCTGCGGTATCAGCCAGTATGGTAATTTGCGATGGAATCACTTCGAGGAACCCACCAGAGACGAAAAATAATTCATCGTCACCATTTTCAAATACAAGACGGACTGGACCTGGCTTAAGCGAGGTGATCAACGGGGCGTGACCCGGTGTAATACCGAGATCACCCAAATCACCTGAAGCGATAACCATCTGAACTTCACCCTCATAGAGTGATTGTTCAGCTGATACAACAATACACTTCATGGTAGTTGCCATGAGAACCCCTTAAAGACTCTTCGCCTTCTCAACTGCTTCGTCGATACCACCGACCATATAGAACGCCTGTTCCGGAAGATGATCATACTCACCATTCAAGATTCCCTGGAATCCACGAATTGTGTCTTTCAACGAAACATATTTACCGGGAGAACCGGTAAATACTTCCGCGACGAAGAATGGCTGTGATAAGAAACGCTCCATCTTACGAGCACGTGCGACAGTCATCTTATCTTCTTCAGACAATTCATCCATACCGAGAATCGCGATGATATCTTTCAGCTCTTTATAGCGCTGAAGGATCGACTGGACGTTTCGAGCAACATCATAATGCTCCTGACCAATCACCAGTGGATCGAGCTGACGTGACGTTGAATCCAATGGATCAACCGCTGGATAAATACCAAGTGCAGCAATGTTACGACTCAATACGACTGTTGCATCCAAGTGCGCGAATGTTGTCGCAGGCGAGGGGTCAGTCAAGTCATCAGCAGGTACGTATACCGCTTGAATCGAGGTGATCGACCCTGTCTTGGTCGATGTAATACGCTCCTGAAGAACACCCATCTCTTCGGCCAATGTTGGCTGATAACCTACCGCTGACGGCATACGACCCAAGAGAGCAGAAACCTCTGTACCAGCAAGTGTATAACGATAAATGTTATCGACGAACAGCAGTACGTCACGACCCTCGTCACGGAAATATTCCGCCATTGTGAGGCCTGTCAGCGCAACACGGAGACGGTTTCCAGGTGGCTCGTTCATCTGGCCATAAACCAGTGATACTTTGTCGAGTACGTTTGACTCTGTCATCTCATGATAGAAGTCATTACCCTCACGCGTCCGTTCACCAACACCAGCGAACACCGAGTAGCCTGAGTGCTCGATCGCAATGTTACGAATCAACTCCATCATGTTCACGGTCTTACCGACACCGGCACCACCGAAAAGTCCGACCTTACCGCCTTTTGCAAATGGCGCGACCAAGTCGATGACCTTAATCCCTGTTTCTAGCAACTCTGTTGAGGCAGACTGCTCCGAAAATGTAGGAGCTGTACGGTGAATTGGCATGCGCGCCTTTTCACCAATGTCGCCCTTTTCATCGATTGGGTTACCTAATACATCCATAATCCGACCCAAGGTTTCTGTACCAACTGGCACAGAAATCGCCGCATTCGTATTGGTAACATCCAACCCTCGGGATAGACCTTCTGTGGAACCCATTGCGATCGTGCGAACGATTCCATCTCCGAGTTGCTGTTGCACCTCAAGAACAATCGGCTTCCCTTCAACGTTCAGCGCGTCATAAACCTGAGGAACTGATTCACGCGGGAACTCAACGTCGATAACCGCGCCGATGATCTGGACAATCTTTCCGCTACTCATCGTATTTCTCCTAAAACAATCCGTTTTTACAGTGCCGCAGCACCGCCAACAATTTCTGAAATTTCTTGTGTAATCGCTGCCTGACGAGCTTTGTTGTAGACAAGCTCAAGGTCGTCGATCAACTGACCTGCGTTATCGGTTGCAGCTTTCATGGCCACCATCCGCGCCGCTTGTTCACAAGCCAGGTTTTCTACCACTGACTGATAAACAAGTGATTCAACATAACGAACAAGAAGGGCATCCAAGACTTCACGAGCGTCAGGCTCGTAGATGTAGTCCCAATGTGTGCCCATGTTTGCAGACAGGTCAACCGCCTGATCTTTTGGAAGCGGTAACAGTTGTTGCACTGTTGGCTTCTGCGTCATCGTGTTTACAAAATGGTTGTAAACAACATACAAGCGATCAATCTTGCCTTCTTCATAAGCATCCATCATCACTTTAACGCTACCGATCAAGTCAGCAACACTCGGTTGGTCACCAACCTGGCCTGCCGTCGCGACCACGTTTCCACCGAAACTGCGGAAGAAGCCCAGTGCTTTTGACCCAATCACTGCTAAATCAACCTCGACACCATTGCCATGATGTGTTCCGAGCTCAGCGACAACTTTCTTAAATAGATTCGCGTTTAATCCACCACAAAGGCCGCGATCGGTCGATACAACGATATAACCAACCCGCTTGACTTCGCGCTCATCCAGGTACAAATGATTGTATTCCGGATTTGCGTAGGCCAAGTGACCAATCACTTCCAGTATACGATCCGCATACGGGCGAGTTGCCCCCATGCGCTCCTGGGCTTTACGCATCTTTGAGGCCGCAACCAGTTGCATCGCACTCGTAATCTTCTGAGTGTTTTTGATGCTACCGATCTGGGTGCGAATTTCCTTTCCGACTGCCATATTGTGCCCCTTTCCTATCCGGCCTTAGTAAGTCCGTGATGATTTGAAAGATTCGACACAAGCTTTGAGCTTCGCCGCGATATCGTCGTTGTAATCGCCTGACTTGTTGATCTCATCGCGCAACGCTGCGTGCTCTGAGTTGAAGTAGTCAAGGAGTGCTGCCTCAAACGCAACAACTTTTGTCACATCGACGTCATCAAGAAAACCTTCGTTCGCGACAAACAACACAAGCCCCATCTCAGCAACAGACTGTGGGCTATATTGCTTTTGCTTCATCAGCTCGGTGACTCGCTGACCATGCTCAAGTTGCTTACGCGTTGCATCGTCAAGATCCGAAGCGAACTGGGCAAAGGCCGCGAGTTCACGATACTGAGCAAGTGCGAGACGAATACCGCCGCCAAGCTTTTTAACAATCTTTGTCTGAGCCGCGCCACCCACTCGTGATACCGAGATACCAGCGTTCATCGCCGGACGGATACCTGAGTTAAAGAGGTTCGTCTCAAGGAAAATCTGACCGTCTGTGATCGAAATCACGTTCGTTGGTACGAACGCAGACACGTCACCCGCCTGAGTCTCAATAATTGGAAGTGCCGTCAACGAGCCGGTCTGACCCTTAACTTTGCCACCAGTCAGTTGCTCAACATAGTCTGCGTTGACTCGCGCCGCTCGCTCAAGTAGGCGTGAATGCAAATAGAAGACATCGCCTGGATACGCTTCTCGTCCGGGTGGACGACGCAGCAACAGTGAAATCTGGCGATATGCGACAGCTTGCTTTGATAGGTCATCGTAGACGATCAGAGCGTCTTCACCACGATCACGGAAATACTCACCCATCGTACAACCAGAGAACGCAGCCAAAAATTGCATTGCTGCAGGATCAGCCGCACCGGCTGCGACGATAATGGTGTGAGCCATCGCACCATGCTCTTCGAGCTTACGCACAACCGAAGCAATCGATGATTGCTTCTGACCAATCGCAACGTAGATACATTTTACGCCTGTACCTTTTTGGTTGATGATCGCGTCAATTGCCACTGCCGTCTTACCAGTCTGGCGGTCACCAATGATGAGCTCACGCTGGCCACGACCAATCGGGACCATCGCATCGATCGCTTTAAGACCTGTTTGAACAGGCTGATCAACTGATTGGCGAGCAATAACACCCGGCGCAACTTTCTCGATCGCGTCAGTACCATCAGATTCGATGTCGCCTTTTCCGTCGATTGGATTTCCAAGCGCGTCAACAACACGACCTAAAAGGCCATTCCCCACAGGGACTTCTAGAATACGTCCGGTACAGCGAGCTGTTTGTCCTTCAGCGAGTTTCTGATAGTCACCCAGTACAACGGCACCAACAGAGTCACGCTCAAGGTTCAGCGCCATTCCGTAGACACCACCTTCAAATTCAATCATCTCACCGTACATGACGTCGGCAAGGCCGTAGATACGAACGATACCGTCTGAAACGGATACGATCGTTCCTTCATTCTTTGCTGATACAGCGATGTCTGCCTTGGCAATTCGCTGTTTGATCAGTTCGCTGATCTCAGAAGGATTCAATTGATCCATGAAACTTTCCTTTCAAATTCTCTTTGCTTAAGCGGTCAGGGATTCGGCAATTTTTGATAGCCGTCCTCTGACCGTCGCGTCAATTACAGTGTCACTCGATCGAATTTCGAAACCGCCGATCAACGATTGATCAACGGCAGTCTCAACACGAATAGATTTGCCTGCATAACGCGCTTTCAACTTAGATTCCAAAATCTGAATCTCATCGTTTTCCAATGGAAATGCGCTGGTAATTGTCACTTCCAAAGCTTCTTGGCCTTGGGCCAAAAGAGTTTCAAATTCTGTTGAAATCGCAGGCAAAGCTAGAAGGCGCCCGTAATACGCTAGCGCTTCCATCAATGCATCCGCACCATCCACTGCCACATCGTTGGTTAAGTCCCTCAGAATCTCGCATTTCGCGTCGGCTTTGACGGCCGGATTCTTTAGTACTTGAACCATTGCTTCATCAGCGGTGATTGAAGCGGCTTTTTGCAAAAACGAACTCCATGCTGCTTCAGCTTTCGCGCCGACAGCATGCGAAAATATCGCTTTAGCATAAGGTCGAGCGATCGTGGTGAGTTCTGCCATCGGTCGCCTCCTTACAGCTCTTCAGCCAACTCGGCTAACAGCTTTTTATGTGCAGCCTGATCGACAGTCGCACCAAGCACACGCTCTGCACCAACAACAGCTAGCTTAGCAACGTCAGCGCGCAGTGATTCGCGTGCTTGAGCTGCATCTTGAGCAATTTGGGCTTGAGCTGACGCCATAATTTTCTCGGCTTCAGCTCGCGCTTTATCTTGTGCCTCTTCAACGATCTGTGACGATCTCTTATTCGCCTGCTCTAACAGCTCAGTGACTTGAGTTCGCGCTTGCTTCAGTTCCTCTTCGATCTGAGATTTTGCGCTTTCAAGATCACGAGCCGCTTTGTCAGCAGCATCGAGGCCTTCGGCGATCTTTTTCTGGCGCTCTGCCAGGGCCCCGGCGATTGGTGGCCAAACATACTTCATGCAGAAGATGACAAAGATCGTAAAAGCGATGAGCTGCCCAATAAGGGTCAGGTTTAAATTCACAATTACACCTCGCGGTCGGTTAAATCATCCAAAGGATCGGGACGTCTTAAACCTGCGCCAGGAACGGGTTCGCAAACGTAAAGAACAGTGCGATACCCACACCAATCATTGTTACAGCGTCAAGAAGACCGGCAACAATAAACATCTTTACCTGCAACATTGGGACCATTTCTGGCTGACGCGCGGCGCCTTCCAAGAATTTGCCACCCAAGATACCGAATCCAATTGCGGTTCCTAGTGCTCCCATACCGATTAGCAGTGCTACGGCGATCGCGGTCATTCCAACTACAGTTTCCATATTTCCTCCAATAAAAGGACGTTAAATTAAATTTTTGTTTTAGTGATGCTCATGTGCCATCGACAGATAGACAATTGTGAGCATCATGAAAATGAATGCTTGAAGCACAATTACAAGAATGTGGAAGATTGCCCAAGGGACGGACAAGAACCACTGCAAGTAAAACGGCAACAATGCAATCAAGATGAAAATCAGCTCGCCGGCATATAAGTTACCGAATAGCCGAAGAGCCAATGAAATTGGTTTTGCAATCAGGCCGACGCCTTCAAGCAACAGATTAAAGGGGATCATCCACTTCCCAAATGGCTGAAGGGTCAGTTCACCGACGAACCCGCCAACGCCTTTAATTTTGATCGAATAAAAAATGATCAACAAGAAAACACCAATGGACATACCAAGCGTTGCATTGACATCGGTGGTCGGAACAATCTTCATGTATTCAACACCAGCAGCCATAAACAGATACGGCACCAAGTCAACTGGAACCAAATCCATGAGGTTCATGAGGAAAATCCAGCAACAAATAGTCAACGCTAATGGCGCAATCAAACTGCTTTTACCGTGGAAAGTTTCTTTGACAGACTTATCAACGAACTCAACCATCAACTCGACAAAATTGAGGACGCCTGTCGGTACGCCTGCGTGTGCTGCCTTCGCACCAACACGGAATAACCAGCAAAAAAGAATCCCGAGACCAACAGACCAAGCCATTGTGTCTACATGAATTGCCATGAATCCCATCTCGGATGCTTCTTGCGCACCGTGTGCGAAAGACCAACCATTCTCAGGGTGATAACCATATGTGAGATTTGTCAGATGGTGCTGAATATACTCAGATGGTGTCGGATTTTGAAGCGCCATTACTGTTTCCAATCAATGTATTCATCTTCCTTTCAAGATCAATGGAAGACTCAATTGCCCAGCCAAGACCGTTATTACGAACCCAGCAAATACTGCAGCTGCTTGTAATGATTCGGCATTCAGCCAAACGATCGCAAAAAGTGCCGCAGTGATACTTAACTTAAGCCCTTCACCTACAAATAGGTTCCTGGCTATTGCCCGCGCATTGCGGGCTCCGCGTTGCCGAAATACCCAAAAGCCAAAAAGGCTTTGTGGCATGATCGCAACACCTCCACCCACTACAACACTCACTGCATGTAACGGGCTAAAAACTATATAAGCGATGGCCGAACTGCCCGCCGTCAACGCGGTTTGTATCAAAAAAACGATCACCACTGGGTGGGTTTTCAAGCTGATCGCCATCCATTTGTCGCGGGAGTATATGCAGTCCAATGTGTCGGATCAATGACAATCATCAAAACTACGTCGAAGGTCGTGTATTCTAGTCTTTGGCTTTTAGGCGCGCAACGATACCGTCCAGGATATCTAGGGAACCGTACTCAATTACGATATGCCCCTTCCCGCCACTTTTCGCTTTGATTCGAACAGTCGCACCAAGGCGATCGGAAAGCTTACTTTCCAACCGACTGACATCCGGGTCTTTCTCATCAGTTTTTGATGGCGTCGTGTCATCGGACAATAGACGCTTAACTAGGGTTTCAGTCTGTCTTACTGAAAGTTGTGATCGAACGACATCCTCTGCCGTTTTCTGTTGCATGTTTTCAGGAAGTGGTAGCAGCGCTCGCGCATGCCCCATTTCTAGGCTTCCAGTTTCAAGCATCGCCTGAACACTTGTCGCTAAATTCAACAGCCGTAGTAGATTGGCCACATTTGATCGACTCGATGAGATCATTGCGGCTAACGCGGTTTGATCCATTGAAAATTCATCGCGCATACGAGCCAACGCTCGGGCTTGTTCAATCGCTGTGAGTTGTTCTCTTTGAATATTTTCAATCAGTGCTAATGCAGCGACTTGCTGATCATCAAGATCTCGCACGATTGCAGGCAAATCACTGAGTCCCGCCCGTTGACTCGCTCGCCAACGACGCTCACCTGCAATGAGCTCAAAACCTCGCTCCGTCTGACGGACAACAATTGGTTGCATTACGCCATGTTGGCGAATGGAATCCGACAGTTCGTCTAATTCGAGTTCATTAAAACGTGTTCGTGGCTGAAATGGATTCGGAACGATTGTTTCAACAGCTAGCTGAATCAACCCTGTTGTCTCTTTAGGATGTGTGAATTCTTGCGACGACTGGCCTGTATTAAGAACGGCATCCACCGTTGATTGGTCGAGACCTAGAAGAGGATTAAAACCAAGTCCGCGTTTTTTTTGGGTCATGCTGCTTTTTTCAATTTAAGTCGTTTACGTAATTCAGAAGCCAAAGCTAAGTATGACAAAGCACCTTTTGATAATCGATCATACCGTAATACTGGTAACCCATGGCTCGGTGCCTCTGCCAACCGAACATTTCTGGGAATCACTGTCTTAAAAACCCGATCGCCAAAAAATTGTTCAAGTTGCTGAGACACTTGTCGGGTCAGGCTGGTCCGCGGGTCGTACATAGTCCGAAGAACGCCATCGATTACCAAATCTGAATTATGACTGCCCCGCACTTGATCGATTGTCTCAATCAAGGCAGCAATTCCCTCGAGCGCAAAGAACTCGCATTGCACCGGTATGATGACGCCGTCAGCTGTAATCAGACCATTGATTGTCAACATGCTTAATGCCGGCGGACAATCAATAAGCACGAAATCATAACTATCCGCCTGTTCAACAAGGACGTCTTTTAATCGAAATTGAGCCCTTGGTTGACCAATTAAGCCAACTTCCGCTTCGGTAAGCTGAATGTCTGATGGTAACAAGTCATATCCAGCCTCCGTCCCAAGAATACAAGTTTCTCGAAAAGTCGATTCACCAAGTAGTAAACCGCGCACATCATGCTCAATGGTATTTTTTAAAACTCCTGATCCGGAAGTCGCATTCCCTTGGGGATCAAAATCGATAACCAGTACTTGGTAACCCATCTCACTGAGTGTGGCGCCCAAATTTACGCATGTGGTTGTCTTTCCAACACCGCCTTTTTGGTTTGTTATCGCAATAATTCGGGTCATTCTAATCTCTGTTTGACTACTACCAACATCCGCTGTTCATCAACAATATGAGGCAATTTGTGTAATCGAATCATATAATTGCCATGTGTCGATTGTGCGTCAACTATTTCACGCTCCGCTTGTGCGCCTTTCATTGCCAAGATCTCTCCATCAGGCTCTAGAAAAGCGAGCGTGCTTTCGATCATACCATTGAGATGCGTAAAAGCTCTGCTGATTATTTGATCAAACTGTTGGGTTGTTGGTAACTCTTCAATACGTTTATGCACAATTTGTAAATTATCGATGTTGCATAGTGCTTTGATATGTCTAGAAAAAGCGAGCTTTTTATCATTTGAATCCACGATCGTTACATGTGTATTCGGAAAAAATAATGCGAGCGGTAATCCTGGAAAACCAGGGCCAGATCCTACGTCAAGCAGTCTTCCCTGGCGAATAAAATCATGTGGCGTTAATGAATCGAGAATTTGATAGATGAGAACACTTCTTTCATCTCGATGTGCACTGATGTTATGGACCTTATTCCACTTTAAGTGCTCATGCAGAATTGTCTGTAAACAAACTAATTGGTTCTTTGAATATGCCAATCCAAGGTGGTTTAAGCCATCAACTAAGTGCATCAACTTGCCAGGTGGGTCAATTCAAGTTTTTTCAGATGCACCAATAACAAACTGATAGCTGCAGGTGTCACACCTGAAATCCTTGAAGCCTGCGCAATTGTTTCCGGCCGGTGATCGAGTAACTTTTGCTTCACTTCATTCGATAAACCAACAATATTCGAGTAATCGATGTCTATCGGTAAGCGAACCTGTTCATTCTTTTTTAATTTCTTAATCTCATCTGTTTGACGATCGATGTAACCAGAATATTTCACTAAAATTTCAACTTGTGATGAGATTGATGGATCGCGATGACACTCAATATCAGCTAACTCGACTAAATCTTGATAGTGAATTTCTGGGCGTTTCAGCAAATCGTGTGCTGTTGATTCTTTCGACAAAGGAGCGGTTAACACACGGTTAAGATTGTCTGTACATGGATCTGATGGTCGAACCCAGATTGACTTCAATCGACTCAATTCCTTAATTATCTGTTCCTGTCGATCATTGAATTTCTGCCATAATTCTTCCCCAACAAGACCCAACATACGTGCTTTCTCTGTTAACCGAGTGTCCGCGTTATCCTCGCGTAAAGCCAATCGGTATTCAGCGCGTGATGTGAACATTCGATAAGGCTCTTGGGTTCCCAACGTGATCAGATCATCGACCATTACACCCAAATAACCCTCATCACGTCCGACAGTCCATGACTCGCGATCTTGTGCTCTCAATGCAGCATTCGCTCCAGCCAACAAACCCTGTGCACCCGCCTCTTCGTAACCAGTTGTCCCGTTGATTTGGCCAGCAAAATAGAGGTTTGTTACAAGTTTACTCTCTAACGTTGAATTCAAATCACGTGGATCAAAGAAATCGTATTCAATTGCATAACCTGGGCGGGTAATGATTGCGTCAGCACAACCTTCCATCGAACGCACAATATCCAATTGAACTTCATAAGGCAGCGATGTACTGACACCATTTGGATATAACTCATTAGATGTTAATCCCTCAGGTTCTAGAAAAACCTGATGTGTAGGCTTGTCAGCGAAGCGCACTATTTTATCTTCAATAGAAGGACAATAACGTGGTCCAACACCTTCGATGACACCAGAATACATTGGACTAAGATGTAAGTTTTCTAAAATAATATCGCGTGTTTTTTCAGTCGTTCTGGATAAATAACACGGGATTTGCCGAGGATGCTCATCTCCTGTACTCATCATTGATAGATAAGGGATCGGTGAGTCGCCTGGTTGTTCATCAAGATTTTTATAATCAACAGAACGGGAATCGATTCGTGGTGGTGTCCCAGTTTTCAAACGTGCGATACGAAATGGTCGATCACGTAAACAATTTGCTAAATCATTCGATGCTGGATCACCAGCACGTCCACCAGATTGTTGATTCATCCCAATATGAATCTGACCAGCTAAGAATGTCCCAACTGTAATAACGACCGTTTTGGAATGGAGCTTAAGCCCCATACCTAAAACAACACCAGTGACTTGATCATTATCAATTAAGAGATCAGATACAGGTTGTTGAAAAATCGTTAAATTCGCTGTGTTTTCAAGCGCGGATCGCATGTATTGACGATAGAGTACGCGGTCGGCTTGGGCACGTGTCGCCCGAACCGCGGGACCTTTTCTTTGATTTAATACACGAAATTGAATACCAGCTCGGTCTGTGACTTTTGCCATGAGTCCGTCACAAGCATCAATTTCTCTGACAAGATGACTTTTACCGATTCCACCAATTGCTGGATTGCAAGACATTTGCCCCAGGGTTTCGATGGAATGAGTTACAAGCAATGTGTCACAACCCATGCGAGCAGCAGCATGAGCAGCCTCTGTACCTGCATGACCACCGCCAACTACGATGACGTCATATAAACGTGTGTAATCCATATATATAAAAGAATATTTAAAGAAAAGTATTGTTGAAGTTATTTATATTACGGATGTTTGGATTTGTGGAAAAGACATTTTTTAATCGTTTTATCAATTATTTAATGAACCTTTAATCCTGTGTATATGAACATCTGAGCGTTTAGGACAAGATGTGAATAGAGGTGTATCAAAGGCTGACTTATTCAAGACCATCGTTATCCATAAGTTCTTCAAGCATCAAAGCAGTTAGGTATCCACATCATTTGCCGATACAAAATGTGGAAAAAATGGATGTTAGGAGATCATCGGAAGTGAAACGTCCAGTAATTTCAGATAGCGCGTTTTGCGCCAGCCGCAAGTCTTCGGCAACAAGATCGATTGTTTCAACTGCAAGGTGATGACGATCGGCTGCGTTCATATGCAAATTTGCATTTTTCAGGTGTTCTAGATGACGTTGTCTCGCTAAAAACGGTGTTTCTGAATGAGTTGTTAAGTCGAGTTGATCAAGCAACCAATTTCTGACCTCATCTAAGCCTTCACCTGTTTTTGCAGAAACTTCGAGTAGCGGGTAACGAGTTTGGTTGTCGATGGGTTTGCGATCTATGTCGATTTTGGTGTTTAACAAGCCAACTGGAATATTTGAGAGCATTCCGATCAGATGTTGAACGGAGTCGTCAGAGATTTGCTGATGGCGTTCATCAAATAGGCAGAGCACTAAGTCTGCTCCTTGTAATGCTTCGATAGCTCGATTGATCCCTTCGGTTTCGATGATATCTGTTGTTGAACGAATGCCAGCCGTATCGGTGATTCGTACTTCAAGCCCATCGATCAACAAATCATGGCGAATTAAATCTCGGGTTGTCCCAGGGATATCCGTCACGATGGCGAGAGGTGCTTGGGCGAGTGCGTTGAGTAATGAACTTTTTCCAGCATTCGGTTCACCGATTAACACGATTTCAGCGGACCGATTGAGTTTTGCGCCTTCATTTGCTGATTGTATTAGCTTGTTAATATGGGTTTTGATGTTGGTGATGGTCAGAGAAAAGGTGTTGATGCTTTGAGGATTAATATCTTCGTCTGGAAAGTCGATATGTGCTTCAATTTGTGTTCTTAGTCCAATGAGATCCGAAATAACCGAATTGATCTGATCAGCGAAGTGGCCTTGTAAAGAATTGTTGGCTGCTTTCACAGCAGACACCGATGAGGCATTGATTAAATCACTGATCGCTTCTGCTTGAGTTAAATCAATTTTCCCATTGAGGAAAGCGCGTTGACTGAACTCACCAGGTTCGGCAAGGCGGGCCCCATGATGTGTTATTAAGCGCAGGATTGTTTGGATGACGACAGGACCGCCGTGTCCTTGAAACTCAATGGTATCTTCGCCAGTGAAGCTGTGTGGACCGATAAAATAGATCCAAATACCGGTATCGATAACTTCAGATCCGGAGATGATTGATCCAAAGGTGGCTATTCGTGGTTTTAAAGTTTTGCCGCTAAGTGTTTGTGCGATCTGTGCACTTTGGGGGCCGGAAATTCGAATGATACTGATCGCCCCACGACCAGGTGCTGTGGCCGATGCGACGATCGTATCAGAACGGATCATGAGTGTTGGGGATCAGCTTTTTCGATGGATTTGGTAATGACCCATTGCTGAGCAATCGATAGGATATTGTTGACAACCCAATATAGTACGAGTCCAGCCGGGAACCACAAGAAAAAGACGGTAAATGCGACAGGCATGTATTTCATGATTTTTGCCTGCATTGGATCTGGTGGTGTTGGATTGAGTGATGTTTGGATGTACATCGAAACGCCCATTAATAGAGGCAGAATAAAATAAGGATCTTTAACACTGAGATCTTCGATGTACAGAATAAACGGTGCTTGGCGAAGTTCAACACTCTCGAGAAGTACCCAATACAAAGCGATAAATACTGGCATTTGCACAAGAATCGGTAAGCAACCGCCCAAAGGATTGATCTTTTCACGCTTATAAAGATCCATCATTTCCTTCGACATGCGCTGACGATCGTCACCGTATAGTTCACGCATGCGCGTGATTTCTGGCGTAAATTTCCGCATTTTAGCCATCGACTTGTATGCTGCAGCAGACAGTTGGAAAAAAGCGGCTTTCACAACCACGGTCACTAGGATAATTGCGAAGCCCCAGTTACCCACATATGTCTGAATGAATTTCAATAGCCAGAATAACGGTTGAGCAATGAACCAGAGCCACCCATAGTCGACCACGAGCTCGAGGCCTGGTGATAACAGTTCTAATGTGTCTTGATCTTTCGGTCCAGCGTAAAGCGTTGCGGTAGTCTGTTGAGTTTCACCAGCCGGGATCACAATGTCGGGGCTGATGATACTACCGATGAAATGGCCGTCTTGATTCGTCCGAAAAGAATAAAGATGAGTTTGATTATCGTTGGGTACCCAAGCGCTTGTGAAGTAATGTTGCAAGAGCGCGAGATAGCCTCCGGTTACTGAATCTCCTTTCAATTCCGTATTGAGATTTCGAGCGTCAGCTGCTGTCTCAAAATCGGAGAATGATACTTTGCGATATCGCTCTTCGGCTGTTCGTAAGGCATATCCTAAGAACGCCTGCATTCCCATCGAGTTTTGAATTGAAGGATCGGCTGAGTTATCTCGCTTCAACTGAACAAACGGTGAAACAGTTTTGGTGGTATCAGACGTATTTTGAATGGTGTGGGTCACCTGAATATCGTAACGATTAGGATCGATCGAAAAAGTTTTGGTAACCGTCAAACCTGATTGGGTTGTTGTTTGAATGGAAATGTCTGTCGGTGCATTAACGACATATTGGTCTTGTTCCGCCTGATAAACAGGTCGTCCGCTTGATGCCGCATCTGGACCATCAGTTCCTACAAGACCACTTTGAGCAACATACGTCCGGTTCGACATATCAAGTAATGCGATTGGATTATCAGGGTCATTCAATGACACTGGGTAGTCTTTGAGTAGCACTTGAATGATATCACCACCGGTTAGATCGATCGTGATGTCGGTGATCGGGGTACGGATCAAAAGATGATTACCGTCAGTTGTCGACTTTGACGGTGCCATCGGCGTTTCTAAGCGACTGTTGGTTGAAGGGATCTCGTTGATTGGTTTTGATTGTGAGACAGTCGATGGTTGCATGGCTGCAACCTGAGTGACTTCTTGATTCGTTTCTGTATAGCGGTTCCACTGGAGAAAGAGAACGTACGTTAAGATGCCTAGGATTGCGAGAAGGCCAGTGCGTTGAATATCCATTAATGTTGTCTCGTTTTTCCGTTGTGTTCAGGGACCGGATCATACCCGCCAGGATGGCCGGGATGACATTTGCTGATTCGTTTTATTCCCAACCATAATCCTTTGATCGCACCATTCCGTTCAATCGCTTCTATCATATAGGCTGAGCAGGTCGGTTGAAACCGACAGGATGGTGGAATTAATGGGGAAATAAAGTACCGGTAGAAACGAATTACCGCAATCGGCAAAGCGCTAAACAGACGATTAGCCCGCATCGATCGCTCCGAGTCGTTTAGAAAGTTTTGTGAGCGCATGGTGAAGTTCGTCTTTGAACTGTGGAGAGCGCAGGGAGTGAGGAACTTGCCGCGCAATAACGACGATATCGCTGGTCGGTGCAATAAATTTGGTCCGCAGGTATTCTCGGAAGACTCTGCGAAAACGGTTACGATCAACGGCACGTCGGATTTTTTTCTTTGACGTCACAAAACCAACACGATGGGCACAAAGGTCTTGGCTTCGCTTGGCTAAAACCAAAAAATCCCGAGTGCTGGTTTTAGCATCGGGACTTGAAAAGACAGCATCAAAGTCGCTTCGCGACGGTAGTGAAGTCACCGTCATAGTGCGATCCGTTTAAGCAGATAGGCGCTTGCGACCTTTTGCGCGGCGACGGGCGATGATTTGACGACCGCTCTTGGTGGCCATGCGTGCACGGAAACCATGATTTCGAGCGCGTTTGAGGACGCTTGGTTGAAACGTACGTTTCATGACTCTTTTCCTATCAGTTCGTTTTATGGGGCGCGAAGTTTATCGAAAGATGCGGTGGATTTAAAGCGCTTTTCGAGCTGGATCTGATTGCTCGTTTTTTTATTGATCAATTTATAGACAGACTCGGGCTGTGGATAATTCAATAGAAACATATTTATTGTTGTTTTTAATCGGATTTTTTTCACTTTAAGGCGGTTGTAACAAAGTTATCCACAAAAGCATTATAAAATTAATTTCTGGCGATAAATCAGTAATTTAATAAATAAATGGCCCGGCGCTATTGACCTAAGCGGGCAAGAGTGTGCATAACTTATCCCCGTCACGGAGAAATAAACGAATGAAATGGGATGTCTGCGTTGAACAACTCGCTGCTGAATTAACAGTTGAGCAGTTAAATACATGGATTAAACCGCTGCAGGTTGAAGAGAGCGCACAATCGATATACTTGTTTGCACCGAATCGGTTTGTTAAAGATTGGGTCTCCGACCGCTATCTTGACCGGATTCAGTCATTTTATTCGCAGCATGTAGGTGGCACTTTTCACGTGTCGGTTCGGGTGGGTTCGTCGACCGGTGGTGATCGGCCGATTCCAGAGCTGGCGTCAGCTGCTAAGGCGGAAAAAAACGGACTGGAGAACAAGGCGCACCAAAGTCCCGCCCAGATGCAGGATCGTGAGCCAGCGGTTGTCGAAGGCTCAATTAAGCATAGTAATCGCCTGAATACCGATTTTCGGTTCGGAAATTTTGTTGAGGGGAAGTCTAACCAACTGGCGAGAGCGGCGGCACAGCGGGTCTCGGAAAAACCAGGTTCTGAATATAACCCTCTTTTTCTCTATGGAGATACGGGGCTAGGAAAGACCCACTTAATGCATGCTGTTGGTAACCAGATTCGTTCGCAAAACTCCAAAGCGAAAATCATATACGTTCATTCTGAACGGTTTGTTGCAGATATGGTGAAGGCATTACAGCTGAACGCAATTGCTGACTTCAAACGCGTATATCGCAATGTGGACGCCTTATTGATCGATGACATTCAATTCTTCGCAGGGAAGGAGAAATCCCAAGAAGAATTTTTCCATACTTTTAATAGTCTGCTGGAAGGCGGACAGCAGATCATTTTGACTTCAGATCGATATCCCAAGGAAATCGACAATATGGAGGATCGACTGAAGTCTCGGTTCGGGTGGGGATTGACAGTGAGGCTTGAACCGCCGGAGCTCGAAACGCGTGTTGCCATTTTGATTAATAAAGCACAGGAAGCTGGCGTTGAGTTGAAGCGGGATTGTGCCTTTTTTATCGCACAAAAGGTTCGAAGTAATGTCCGTGACCTCGAAGGTGCATTGAAACGCGTGTTGGCAAATGCGCATTTTTTCGGACAAACGATTACACTTGATTTTGTTAGAGAAACATTGAGAGACCTCATTGCGGTCCATGATCGTCAAATTTCTCTCGATAATATCCAACGGATGGTTGCTGATTATTTTAAAATTAAAATTTCTGACCTTCTTTCAAAACGTCGCAACCGTTCAGTAGCAAGACCCCGTCAAGTTGCCATGGCGTTGTGTAAGGAGTTGACCGATCATTCGCTTCCTGAAATCGGTGAAGCATTCGGCGGGCGCGATCATACGACGGTGTTGCACGCGTGCAGAAAGATCAAGGAATTGTGCGACACTGATTTGGCAATTCGGGACGATTATAGCAACTTACTAAAGGCATTGACTGGATAAGGAACGACGATGGAATTTTCGGTTTCTCGCGAACAATTACTCGAGAAAGCGCAAACCGCGGCATCCGTGGTTGAACGCAAACAAACGATGGCGATTTTGGCGAATGTGCTGATTGAGGTTGATGCAACCGGTGCTGTGGTTACCGGTACAGATCTCGATACAGAGATCTCGACCAGCATGGAGCTCGTGGAAGTTGCCTCTGGTGGTGCGGTAACCGTGCCTGGGAAGAAGTTGGTCGATATCGCAAAAGCGCTGCCTGAAGGATCGGTAATACAATTCAAGCAGGATGGCGCTCAGATGTTGCTATCGTCTGGGCGGTCGCGGTTCAAATTGGCGACGCTGCCAGCGGCAGATTACCCGCGTTTGGAAATACGGGGTGATCTGACCACTGTGGCTCTCGCTAAGGGTCCGTTGCAGGATGCGATTGGGAAGACGCAGTTTGCGATGGCACAACAGGACGTCCGTTATTATCTCAATGGGATGTTGTTTTCCATTGGTGGTGGCGAATTTCGTACGGTTGCAACAGACGGTCATCGACTGAGTTTGTATCAAACGGCTCTGGAAGGCATGTCATCTGAGCCGTCATCGTTAATCGTTCCTCGGAAAGCGGTGTTGGAATTGGCGAGGTTAGCGAGCAGTGCCGATGACACTGTTGAGCTTGCGTTCTCAACAACTCATTTTCGTGTGTCAGGCCCAACGTTTGTATTCACGAGCGTATTAATTGATGGCCGTTTTCCGGATTATGAGCGCGTGGTTCCGCAGGGTGGAGACCACGTGGTCAGAGCTGATCGTAAGCGTTTGCGAGAGGTGCTGTTGCGCGCCTCGATTTTGTCCAGCGAGCAGTATCGTGGGGTGCGGTTGCGTTTGACGCAAGGTCAGATCGATGTGATGGCAAACAATGCGGAACAAGAAGAAGCTCAAGAGTCTCTCGAAGTCGAGTTTGTCGGCCAGGATGGGTTTGAGATCGGATTTAATGTGAGCTACCTGCTTGATGTTTTGGCGACGATTGAGACCGAGATGGTTGAGATGCGTTTTGGAGATAGCAATCGAAGTGCTCTCGTCTTGGGGGTTGGCGATGAGACTGGACGTTACGTTGTGATGCCAATGCGTCTGTAAGTGATCAAATCACTCCACATACATCAAGTACGGGGGCTCGAGGAGACGTCATTGTCTCTCGGGCCTTCTCTTAATCTATGGGTGGGAAGTAACGGGGCGGGTAAAACCTCTGTTCTTGAAGCGGTCTCCATCCTCTCATCCGGTCGGAGTTTCGTGACTTCGCGATTGCGCTCAGTGATCGCGTTCGATCAACCGAGCCTAACGGTATTCGGTCAGGTGGCCCAAGCGTCGACCATTCACCGAATGGCCATCCAGGTGAGTCGGGACGAAGAGCGCAAGTTGCGTCTAGATGGTGCCATAGCGCGAGGGCAAGCGTCTTTGAGTAAGGTTTTGCCTGTGTTGCACCTGACCCCTCACGTGACCGATTTGATTTCAGGAAGCCCTGGCGATCGTCGGCGGTTTTTGGATTGGGGCGCGTTTCATTGGTCGGGCGGGAAAGCGGCGAGTTTCGCATCACTGAGGCGAGCGCTCTTACAGCGGAACACAGCGCTCCGGAGTGGTATACTTGCGGAAACCGCGTTGGAACCGTGGGAACGCCAGATCGCGCTTTTTGGTGAGGCGGTGGATAACTGGCG
The DNA here is from genome assembly GCA_000227525.2 of gamma proteobacterium HIMB30. Lineage (GTDB taxonomy): Bacteria > Pseudomonadota > Gammaproteobacteria > Pseudomonadales > Litorivicinaceae > HIMB30. The sequence continues at coordinate 394,135 of AGIG01000028.1, read as the reverse complement.
CTGTTCGTTCCTTGAAAGTGTGGAACCTTTGTTTAAGGGGCTGTGCCGTCGTTTGGGTTTAGGGATAGAGCTTGAGCTGCAATACAAGAATGGGTGGGGCTCGATGCCGTTACTGGATGCGCTGAGGCAGAGTCGTTCGAGGGATGTCAAAATGAGGACCACCGCGCTAGGGCCTCAGCGGGCAGATTTCGATGTAAGGCGTTCCGAAGAGCGGGCGGCTGACACATTAAGTAGAGGTCAACTTAAGGTGGCGAATTTGGCTCTCACGTTGTCGCAGTTGCAAGCCGCAGCAAATATTGGAATTTCGCCCGTATTGTGTCTCGATGATATTGGGGCGGAGCTAGACAAAGAATTTGTATCGAGGGTTTGGCAGGAAGTCTTGGAAACTAAGGTTCAGGTGCTTGCAACGGGAATCGATATCGAACGGATTGGATTAAGTTCTGATCGGGTGAAAGATGCAAACGTGTTTCACGTGAAACACGGGGTTGTTGAATTGGAGTAAGGAATAGTGATGGAAAACGGCCAACCACCAGCGAGTTACGACGGAAGCTCGATCAAAGTGCTCAAAGGGCTAGAGGCTGTCAAAAAGCGCCCGGGGATGTATATCGGCAACACGGATGATGGGACTGGTTTGCATCACATGGTCTTTGAGGTGGTCGACAACTCGATTGATGAAGCGCTTGCAGGCCATTGTGATCTGATCGATGTGATTATCCATACAGATGGATCTGTCACTGTTCAAGACAATGGACGAGGAATTCCCGTTGACGCGCATGAAGAGGGAAAAAGTGCGGCAGAGATTATTCTGACCGTTCTTCATGCTGGCGGTAAGTTTGACGAAAACTCATACAAAGTGTCCGGTGGGCTGCATGGGGTCGGCGTGTCTGTGGTGAATGCTCTCAGCGAGCGTCTTGTGTTGACGGTGAGGCGAGATGGATCGGTCTGGGAACAAGAATACCGGCATGGGGAGCCACAGGCGTCTCTGGCGTCAGTGGGCACAACCTCCGAGACTGGAACAACTGTGCGGTTTAAACCCTCGGCTGAAACATTCGCGATCACGGATTTTAGTTATGATGTGTTAGCGAAGCGGCTTCGTGAGCTGTCTTTCTTGAACTCCGGGGTTCGGATTCAATTAACCGAAGAAGGAAGCGGTCAATCCGAAGTGTTTGAATACGAGGGGGGTCTTTCGGCTTTTGTTGGATATCTCGGGAAAAACAAAACCTCGATTTGTGACGCGTTTCATTTTTCATCCCCCGAACGGGAAGACGGCATCGGCGTTGAGGTGGCACTTCAGTGGTACGACACGTACCAGGAAAACATCTTTTGCTATACCAACAATATTCCGCAAAAAGATGGCGGCACGCATCTTGAGGGGTTTCGCGCATCGTTAACGCGTTCGTTAAATCAATATATTGAAGAAGAGCAGTTATTGAAAAAAGCGAAGGTGGCAACCTCAGGAGATGACGCCAGAGAAGGTTTGACAGCGATCATATCGGTGAAAGTACCGGATCCGAAGTTTTCGTCACAAACAAAAGATAAGCTTGTTTCACAAGAAGTAAAGACCGCAGTTCAACAAGAGATGCGAGAGGCGTTTCAGACTTTTCTTGCTGAGCGTCCGTCGGAAGCCAAACAAATTGTTGCAAAAATGATCGATGCGGCACGTGCGCGCGAGGCGGCTCGGAAAGCACGAGAGCTGACGCGTCGGAAAGGCGCGTTAGATATTGCAGGATTACCCGGAAAGTTGGCTGATTGCCAAGAAAAGGATCCTGGGCTGTCGGAACTGTTTCTTGTGGAGGGTGATTCTGCCGGTGGTTCGGCTAAGCAGGGCCGAGACCGAAAAACCCAAGCGATCTTGCCGCTTAAAGGGAAAATTTTAAACGTGGAAAAGGCGCGATTTGATAAGTTGCTGAGCTCGCAAGAGGTTGGGACGCTTGTCACCGCGCTTGGGTGCTCCATCGGCCCTGAGTTCGATATCGAGAAGCTGCGTTACCATAAAATTATCATCATGACGGATGCGGATGTCGACGGAGCGCATATACGGACGTTATTGCTGACGTTCTTCTATCGTCACCTAAAAGAAGTGGTCGAGCGTGGCCACGTGTACATTGCTCAACCTCCTCTGTATAAGGTGAGACGGGGTAAGCAGGAGCAGTATCTTAAAGACGAGGGAGCGCTCGATGCGTACCTCACAAACCTTGCTCTCGATGGTGCCGCAATTAAGCTCTCTTCAGGTGATTCTGTATCGGGGGAAGTTCTCGAGCGATTGATCGAAACCTATCGCGGGGGACGAAGCGTTGCGGAAAAATTATATCGCTTATATCCCTATGAGGCGCTCCATGGAATGTTGTTTGTCACTCCGGTGACGCTCAATGACCTGGGTAATGAAACGCGGATGCAGCAGTTTGCTTCTGAACTTGCCGAGCAATTGCCGAGTGACCCACGCGAAGGAATGTTTTTTAGGGTTGCAGTTGAGCCTGATCCAGAGCGCAGTGAGTCTCGGATTGTCGTTGAGCGAATCCAACATGGCCTAACAGATCGGTTTGTTTTTGGTCATCAATTTTTTGATGGCGGAGACTTTGAGCAAATCGCGAAAGCGGCTGGTCTACTCGTTGGGTTGATGGATCAGGGTACGACGATTTCGCGGGGCGAGAAAACGATAGAAACAGCCGAATTTGAACAAGCATACGATTGGCTGATGGCAGAAGCGAGGCGAGGCCCACAGATTCAGCGCTATAAAGGGCTCGGCGAAATGAATCCAGAGCAGCTCTGGGAAACGACGATGGATAGCTCGACGCGACGCTTGCTGAAAGTGACAGTCGAGGACATGATTGCTGCAGATCAGATTTTCGTGACTTTGATGGGTGATGACGTGGAGCCGCGTCGCGAGTTTATTGAAGCAAACGCGTTAAACGTATCGAATCTCGATATTTAAGCCCTACAAGAGCCAGTTAACAAACTCGCTGAGATCGCTAAAGACGGGGGTTGTTTCACGTGAAACAACTTCATTATCGAGTTCGTGCTGTCCTTTTCCGGTCTTCACCAGCGCGCCGCGAATTCCCATCCGGCGAGCGCATTCGATGTCCTTTGCGGTGTCTCCAACCATCCATGTCGTATCTGGATCGAGCGGGAACTGTTCATTGATTGCTTGAAGCAGGCCTGGCTTGGGTTTGCGACAGTCGCAACCAACGTCCGGGTGGTGGGGGCAAAATGCGATCAGTTGGACGCGCCCGCCCACTGCTTCTAGCTCATTGATCATTTTCTGATGGATGGCAGCAAGGGTTTCAATCGAAAACAGATCGCGACCGAGGCCACTTTGATTGGTCGCGACGCATACGACGTAGCCAGCGTCATTGAGGCGTGCGATCGCCTCCAGTGATCCCTTAATCGCGTGCCATTCGTCTGGATTTTTGATGTACGCATCGGAGTCTTGATTAATGACGCCGTCGCGGTCAAGAACAATCGTTAGCATTTTTGATTACTGCTGAACCAAGCTGAAGTCCGCTATCAATCGATAAACGTCGCGAACTGATTGGCAAAGTTGGAGGCGGTTGGCTCGAACCGCCTGATTGTCGGCATTGACCATCACATTCTCGAAAAAGTCGTCGGTGGCGGGTGTCATGGCCAGGAGCGCTGTAATCGCTTCTGAAAATGTTTCACGTGAAACAGCATCTGCAACCTGGCTTGAGATATTGATCACCGATTCATATAACGCTGATTCTGATGGGTGTTCAAACAATGAGGCCTGAATCTCGGTGGTCTTAAGTTCGGATTCTTTCAACAAATTAACAACGCGCTTATTGGTTGCGACGACCGATTGGAATTCTGGATTCCTTGAAAACGCTTCTAATGCTTTGACACGGTTTTCAGTGTTTGCAGTCGATAACCCATTGGTCGCTTGCACCGCGACAACGAGATCGTGCGGATAACCGGTTTCCATCAAACGGACGCGCTCACGATCATTGATGAATTGCATCACCGTTGCGCGCGCATCACCTGTGGCCTCAACCGGTTGTCCGTCAAATGCCTGATTGACCCATTGAGCCAGATCGAACTGCAGTAATGGATGTTCATTCAGGCGAAGAACGCCAATCGCGGCCCGACGCAGTGCAAAGGGGTCTTTGCTGCCCGTCGGAGGTTGATTAATGGCAAAAAGCCCAGCGAGGGTGTCGAGTCGGTCCGCTAATGCCAGCAGACTTCCATAGATATCACTCGGAACGGAATCCGAGGCGCCAGCCGGCTGGTACAGTCCTTGAATTGCTTGACTCACGTCATTGGATTCTCCATCGAGTGCTGCGTAGATTGTCCCAATTTGACCCTGAAGTTCATCAAATTCCAAAACCATTTCCGAGACGAGGTCGCACCGTGAAAGATCCGCCGCACGCTTCATTGTATTCCGATCGGCATTGACGGCAGATGCCATTGCACAGGCCAATTTACAAACTCGGTTGGTTTTCTCGCCAAGAGATCCGAGCTTCGGATGAAATGTAATTGAATCTAATTGTCGACGCCGTGACTCGAGCGATACCTTTTTGTCGGTTTCGAAGAAGAATTTGGCATCTGACAAACGCGCACGAATGACGCGCTGGTTTCCGGCAATGACTTGAGACGCGTCGCGACTTTCGATGTTGGACACAGTGATGAATTTATTGGATAACTTGCCGCTGTCTGTTCTGGTATGAAAGTATTTTTGGTGGCCTTTCATCGCCGCTATCAGAGCGATGTCTGGCACATCCAAAAAGTGATTTTCGAATTCACCACATAGACCAACCGGCCACTCGACCAAGCAGTTAATCTCGGTGAGAAGCGTATCGTCCGCCTCCACGGTGACGCCATTCGATTCTGCGGTTGATTGAATGGTTGACCACGTCGCTGCCTTTCGAGCTTCAAAGTCGGCAATCACATACGAACCAATTAAACGCTCACGGTATTCACTCGCTGATTGCAACGTAATCGATCCTGGTGCCATGAATCGATGCCCGAAGGTTGTATTTCCGCTTTCTATTCCGAATACAGTGAATGGCACGATAACAGAATCGAGCACTGCCAAAACCCAATGCACAGGTCTTGGAAATTCATCACGACCGCTTCCCCAGCGCATTGGCTTTGATAATGCCAGATCTGCTATGACAGCCTGACAAATGTTGCCCAGTACCTCTGAAGCAGGCTTGCCCTGTTCGATCCCTCGATAAACTACCCACTGGCCCTTCTCGGTATCAATAACCGAGGTATCTTCCGGCTTGATGTTCAATCCGCGACAAAAACCCAGAAGTGCTTTAGTTGGCTCCTCACCTTGAAATGCTGCTTTAAACGCTGGACCTCTCCGCTCAAATGGCTTGTCCTCAGACGCCTGGGCAACACCCTCAATCACAACGCCAAGCCGACGAGGTGCGGCGATGACAGACAGTGATTCGTAACCCAACAAAGCGTCATCTAACTTTTGAGCGAATAGTTGGTTGAATTGCGCATTCAAAAAGGGGAGTGACGATGAAGGGAGTTCTTCGCAACCGAGTTCAAATACAAAAGTCATTATCCTTTGGCTCCTTCCAATACTTCCGCTCTCAACTTTTCGTCAGCTAAAGGGAACCCGGCGTTTTTTCTTGACTCAAAATAGCTCTCAGCAACTTGGCGGGCTAAGTTTCTTACTTTTAAAATATACCGTTGTCTCTCCGTCACGCTAATCGCATGCCGCGCATCGAGTAAATTAAATGTGTGACTAGCCTTAAGAACTTGTTCATATGCGGGCAGTGGAAGCGCAGACTCCAATAATCGCTGACAAGAGACTTCTGCTTCATTAAACGCACTAAACAGCCAATCCGTATTCGCGTGTTCAAAATTATATGCGCTCATTTCTTGCTCATTTTGCAGAAATACATCCCCATATGTGACGGTACCTTCGGCTGTCTTAGTCCAAACCAAGTCAAACATTGATTCGACGTTTTGTAGATACATCGCGATGCGCTCAAGACCATAGGTCAGTTCACCTGTCACGGGATAGCACTCGAGCCCACCAACTTGTTGGAAATAGGTGAATTGAGTGACTTCCATTCCGTTGAGCCAGACTTCCCAACCAAGCCCCCATGCACCGAGTGTCGGGGATTCCCAGTTATCTTCCACAAGTCTCAAATCATGGACCTCTGGATCAATCCCAAGGTACTTTAAGGATCCGAAGTAAAGATCAACGAGATTCCTTGGGTTTGGCTTCATCACAACCTGAAACTGATAATAGTGTTGTCCTCGATTAGGGTTTTCCCCATAACGTCCGTCTGTTGGACGTCTTGAGGGCTGGACGTAAGCTGCATTCCAACGCTCAGGGCCTATTGCTCTCAAGAAAGTTGCTGGATGAAAGGTTCCAGCACCCACTTCCATGTCATACGGTTGTAAAATGACACAGCCTTGATTAGCCCAATATTGCTGCAGGGCGAGGATGAGTCCTTGGAAAGTTGAAATATCTGGTGCGCCAGTTGTCGGCATAGTCGTCCCGTCAGCCAAGATAAAGGGGCACAGTATAGCTAACAGGTTAATAATTTGTGCAGTTGATTCAGCGGTTAGTTTGGTTTCTAGGCCAAATGCCCAAATTTACGAAATCCATGATGGCGATGATCATGGGTGTTTATTTGATTTATATTCCAAATCAATCGGCCCGAGTCACACGAAAAAATATTGCCTTAGCTTATCCAGACGCTAGTGTTAGCCAGAGATCGATCCTTGTCCGGAATTCACTTCAAGAGCTTTCTGGCAAGTTTTTCGATCTGATTACTACTTGGGTCAAGTCTGTTGATTATTCGCACCGGCAAGTCTTTCAAGTATCTGGTTTTCACGAATTTCAATCGCAAACTCAAGAGCAACCGACACTCGTTCTTCTACCGCACATGGGTAATTGGGAGCTTTTTGGTATTTGGTTGAGCCAATCGCGTCCCTACACCGCCATGTTCCGCCCCTTGAGAGTCCCCGAAGTTTCCGAGTTAGTTCGGGGTGCTCGAGAGCGCGGGGGAAACCAGCTGGTTCCTGCAACGACGCAGGGAGTAAAACAGATATTAAAGTGCTTAAAGTCCCAAGGGACGGCGATCGTACTTCCGGATCAGGCGCCGAAAGAGGGCGATGGCGTATTTGCGCCCTTTTTTGGCCACGAAGTTCTCACTCCCGTCCTGCCGTATCGCTTAGCTTTTGCCACAGATGCGGTGGTGTTTATTGGTGCAGCTTTAAAGCGTGAGCACGGATATGAAATCGTGTTGAAACAAATGCCAGCACCGATGGATCATGATCAACATTCCTGGCTCACCTTGATGAATCAAGAAATCGAGAGCTTAGTCCGGGATAATCCGGCCCAATATCAGTGGGAATATCGTCGTTTTCGGAATGCTCCTGATGGGACGCTTCGCTATCCCTAACGCTCCCAAAAAGACGGTGATAACACGACCAATAAAGTAAATAACTCCAGACGGCCGAGAAGCATTGCGAAGCTCAAAACATACTTAGTCCCATCGGATAACGATGCATAGTTCAATGACGCTTCGCCAAGCCCCGGTCCAAGATTATTCAAGCAAGCTCCGACAGCGGAATATGCAGTGATCGGATCTTCCCCTAACGCCATGCAAATCAGCATCAATATAGCGAAGATCAGCACATACGCTGCTAGAAATCCCCAAACAGCATCGATGACTCGAGAGCTCACAGGTTTTTTGCCGATTTTGATTGGTATCACCGCATTTGGATGAATGAGGCGCTTAATTTCCCGAGAACCTTGTTTATACAGCAATAACAGACGGATGATTTTGATGCCGCCTCCAGTTGAGCCGGCACACGCACCAATAAATGCGCTCATCAGAAGTAGAAATGGAATAAAGGTCGGCCAGGTCACAAAGTCTGAAGTCGTAAAACCCGTTGTTGTCGCGATTGACACCGTTTCGAAAATCCCTTTACGGAAGGCTTCATTGACAGCGTAGGTATCACTGTCCACCAGAACAAGCGATACCAACATTGAGAGAGTGAATAAGAATAAAAGATATGACTTCCACTCCGGATCATGGAGGTAATGGCGAACCGAATTGTTGTGCCACGCAATAAAATGCAACGAAAAATTCATACCTGAAATAATCATAAAAATGATCGCGACGGATTCAACGGTCACGCTATCGAAGTAGCCAATCGATGCATCGTGGGGGGAGAAGCCGCCAATCGCAATTGTCGAAAAGGCATGACAGATCGCGTCAAATAAATCCATTCCGGATATCCAATAGGCAACGGTACAAGCAGCGGTCAAGGATAAATAAATCAGCCACAGTGCTTTTGCTGTTTCGGCAATTCGTGGCGACAATTTGGCATCTTTCACTGGGCCAGGAGTTTCTGCACGGTAAAGCTGCATCCCTCCAATCCCCAACATTGGAAGGATCGCAACGGCGAGGACCACGATGCCCATACCACCAAGCCATTGAAGTTGTTGTCGGTAAAATAGGATTGACTTGGGTAAGTCATCAAGCCCAATGATGACCGTCGCACCAGTCGTCGTTAAGCCGCTGATTGATTCGAAAACGGCATCGGTGACGCTCAGGTTCAATTGGTCTGATAGTGCGAGTGGGACGCTTCCCGCACTGCCAAGAACTAACCAAAATAACACGGTGATCACGAAGCCATCGCGAATTCTTAGGTCTCTTTTTTGTCGTTTCGCCGGAAGCCAGCTCAACATTCCTGCCCCGAAGATTAAAAAAGCGGCGGCTCCAAAAAGCGGTATTTGGCCATCTCCGAAAATAAGACTGACACCGATGGGAGGGAGCATAGTCAAACTGAATAGCATCAGTAGAAGACCAAGAATTCGGAGCGTTGGACCGAAATTCATCATAGAAATGTTGGAGCTACTGAGAACAGACGCTCAATATCAGTAATCTTGCGTTTGTCTGTCAGAAACATAATGACATGGTCTTGATGCTCGATCTTCGTGTGATCATGCGCAATCAACACCTCGTCTTCACGCACAATCGCGCCGATTGTTGCACCTGATGGGAGATCAATTTCGCTGATCGGCCGACCAACCACCCGGCTTGATCGAGCGTCCCCATGCGCGATTGCCTCGATTGCTTCGGCAGCACCACGTCGCAATGAGTGTGCGGCTTGGATCGACCCGCGTCGAACAAGCTGTAGTAGTGATCCAATTGTGGCCTGTTCAGGGCTCACTGCGATATCGACTAATCCACCCTGAACCAAGTCCACATAAGCAGCATTATTAATCAGTGTCATCACTTTGCGGGCGCCGAGTTTTTTTGCCAGCATCGATGACATGATATTGGCTTCGTCACTATTGGTGACCGCACAGAACACATCGACATCATCGATTCGCTCCTCCAGCAATAGGTCTTGATCAGATGCATCACCCTGTAGAACCACCGTTTTATTCAGTATTTCCGATAGCTCTTTGCAACGCGTTTGACCGCGCTCGATTAGTTTCACGCGATACTGATTTTCAAGTGAAATCGCAAGTCGGGCACCAATATTTCCGCCACCCGCTATGAGAATCCTACGGTAGGGTTTCTCGAGCTTCTGAAGCTCCGAAACAACGGCTCGAATGTCTTTCCTGGCTGCTAGAAAAAAGACTTCATCATCTGCTTCGATGACCGTATCCCCTCGGGGGATGATCGGCCGATCTTTACGAAAAATAGCCGCAACTCTGGTATCAACTTGTGGTAGATCTTGGCGCAAATCCTTTAATTCCCGACCGACGAGCGCGCCATCAGAGTATGCTCGAACAGCAACAAGCTGAACCAGGCCTCCTGCAAAATCCATCACCTGCAAAGCTCCAGGTTGCTGGATAAGCCTGAAAATCGCTTCTGTAACCAGTTGTTCGGGACGAATGATTTGATCGATATGAAACGCCGCTTTTCCACCGAAAAGGGGGTTTGTCTTGCTATCGTCTGTTCCGTCATATGCCGGTGATCTGACGCGAGCAATTTTTGTCGGTGTTCGGAACAGGGCATGGCTGATTTGACAGGCAACCATATTGATTTCGTCGGAATTGGTCACAGCAATTAACATGTCGGCGTCAATACCGCCAGCTTGTCTCAAGATATCTGGATATGACGCGTTTCCGTGGATCGTGCGAATATCTAACCGGTCTTGTAAGGCCCTCAACCGAAAGCGATCAGTGTCCACTACTGTGATGTCGTTGGCTTCGGAAGCCAGATTTTCCGCTAAGGTAGCGCCAACCTGCCCTGCGCCTAGGATAATGATTTTCAAGCCGATACCCTGCCGTTGGTGGGTGCTGATTTAACCAGAAGCGAGTAAAAGAAGCCATCTCCCCCGGTATGTAGAGGAAAATTCTGGATTCCATAAGGTGTATGGATTCCAGGAACATCTTCAATTTGGACTAATGCAGCATCCGAGTGTCGATCAAGGAACTTACGGATCTGATGCTCATTTTCCTGGGGTAATATTGAGCAGGTCGTTACCAAGAATCGCCCGTTAATTTTCAGGGTTTCCCATGTTGCATCCAAAATCATGGATTGCATTCCGAGAAGCGACTTCAATGAGGCTTCTGATCGCATGAGTCGCACATCAGGATTCCTGCGAATCACTCCGGTGGCAGAACAGGGAAGATCGAGCAGAATGGCATCGAACGGTTTTTGATCCCACCAACTGCCCATATGTGACGCATCTGCAGCGATTAGATCGGCTCGAAGACCGAGCCGTACAAGATTCTCTTTAATGCGTGATAGTCGCTGTTCACTGACATCGAGAGCGGTGATCTGTGCATCGGCGATTTCGAGCAAATGACAGGTTTTCCCTCCAGGAGCTGCGCATGCGTCGAGAATGCGTTCGTTGGGTTGAGGATCAAGAATGATTGACGCCCATTGGCTGGACTCGTCTTGAACGCTGACTAGACCTTCTGCAAATCCGTCTAAAGACTGGACTGCCATCGGTTCGGAAAGACGGACTGAATCGGGTGAAGAACCAGATTCTGCATGAATACCCTGAGATTCCAGTGATTTGATGTATGTGTCACGATCAGTTTTTGTTCTATTTACACGAAGTGTCATCGGGGGATGCACGTTATTTTCGACCAGAATTTGTTCCCAGTAGTCCGGCCAGCTGTCTTGAATCGTATCGATGAGCCAGGTTGGATGATTCCAAAGGGTTTGTTTGGAATGCCGCTCCATTTTGAGTTCAGATTTCTTTCGAATAAATTGCCTGAGTACAGCGTTAATTAAGCCCCTTGCCCATGGGCGCCCCGCAGCCAGGGTGACATCGACATATTCAGAGACCACAGCATGCTCTTTGCTGCCCATCCAACCCAGTTCATAGACACCACACCGGACAATGGCACTTAAAATCTGATCGCGTGCTTTAAGCGGCTTATCTAAAAGGTGCGCCTCAATTTCATCTAAATGGAACCATTCACGGCAAATACCATAGCAAATCGACTGGAGCAGTTTTTTGTCACTCGGACTCAGATTTTTCGTGTGTTTCCGGAGTAGCGCATCAAGATTTGACTGTTGATTTTGAAGTGCATAAATAATTTCAGCGGCATGAGCTCTGACGGATTTTTTCATGCTAACTGCTCCGTCAGCGTCATCGTCTGATTCCAAGGGGCTGTTTGATGGGATGCCATTTGTTCTTGAGACAGTCGCTTGCCGCCGGGAAGTTGGCATTCGAGGATCTGAAGGTTACCTGTTTGAGTGCTGACGAGGATTTGATTTTCGACTTTCCAGAGGGTTCCAGGTTGGGCGTGCTTCCCCTGAGCCTCAGAGACCAAGAAAATTTTCATACGTTCGTGACCGGCAAAGGTATATGCGCCAGGCGCGGGATTGAACGCATGAATTTGTCGCATGACAGTTTGACGGTCTTGGCACCAGTCAATGCATGCGTTTTGTGTTGAAATTTTGTGGGCGTAGGTGATTCCTTCGTCTGGCTGGCGTTTGGGTGTAACGGAGCCATTGTCCAGTTTCTTCAATGTATCGACGAGTAAAGGACCGCCAATCGTTGCGAGTTGGTCATGGAGTTTGAATGTGGTCGTTGATTCATCGATTTGTACGGATGATGTCGCGAGCATCGGTCCAGTATCGAGACCCTCGTCCATCAACATGATGGTTATCCCGGTTGCTGTATCACCGGCTTCAATTGCCCGCTGCAAAGGCGCCGCACCGCGCCAACGCGGAAGAAGGGATGCATGAACATTGAGACAGCCAAGCCGAGGACTTTCAAGCACGTCTGCCCTCAGAATTTGTCCATAAGCAACGACAACCAAGGCATCAAAGTGTTGCTCGCGAATCCAGTTTACCTCTCTGGGGTCCTTTAATGTGTTTGGTTGTCTGACAGCCAAGCCATGGGTAATCGCACACCGTTTGATAGCACTTTCTGACAGCTTTTGTCCTCTACCGCTTGGGCGATCAGGCTGGGTTAAGACACACTCTACCGAGATCTCTGGATCGTCGATGAGCGCCTCAAGCGTTGGGACAGCGAATTCAGGAGTGCCGGCAAAAAGGACTCGCAACATTTATGAAGTTGCCTCAACTCGCTTTTGCTTCGTGAGTTTGGCCTTGATTCGAGATCTTTTCAGATTTGATAAATGATCAACAAATAGCTTGCCATTAAGGTGGTCACACTCGTGTTGTATACACACAGCGAAAAGTCCGGTTGCTTCAAGTTCATATGAGTTTCCGTCACGATCAAGTGCTTTTAACCGAATATGTTCGGGACGTTTGACCACTTCGTGAATTCCAGGAACGGAAAGACAACCTTCTTGCATTTCGTCGATTTCTTTCGTCAATGTGTCGAATTCGGGGTTGATCATTACAAGTGGTTCGTTTTGATCATCTTGCAGGTCGATCACAACAACGCGCAAATGGACGTCAATCTGAGTTGCCGCCAGCCCAATTCCCTGCGCTTCATACATCGTTTCAAACATGTCATCGATCAATGTGCGAATCGAGTCATCAACAGTTTCGACTGGCTTTGCGATCGTCCGCAGGCGCGGATCAGGAAATTCCAGAATTTTTCGTAATGCCATGGTATCTCTAAGGTTTCAGATTATGTCCAAGGCATTGCAGTGTAACCGAACTCGGTTGGTTACCGCACTTTTCCTGTGTGCGCTTTTCTGTGGAGCATCGCCTGTAATCGGGTGTTCATTCGATAGAATGTTTCATGTGAAACATCAATCGGAATGCTTCGACAATTGTGTTTATGTCAACGTATTGGACGATGGTAAAACGGCGGAATTAATCGCAACCGATAATGTCCTCCGTTCATTGAGAGCAATTCATCGTTCTGCGTTAACGTCGCTCAATCACAACCAAGTAAAACGCCTCATTCCATTGAACCGGCCTGTGTTGGTCGAAAGTCAATCTGGACTCTTGTCTGGATGTCGATACTGCTACATTGATTACGGGAATTCGCATGGCCTACGCGATGGGAGTGTAGTCATCGTGAGGCTTCAAACGGGGATGATTGCAGTTTTTCGCATTTTGAGTGTTGCAGACCAACGAGCATTTGGTGTTTATGATGCACAGGAAGTTGAATTGGATCACACATGATTTTTGTTAACGATCTCGCTAAACACGTTCGGATACTGCTGGCGGGCGGCGTATCAGCGATCCCAACAGAAGGTGTTTGGGGACTTAGTTGCTCGATTTCGAAAGGGCATGCGATTGAGCGTATTTTGCGTGTGAAGCAACGTGATCCTGCGAAAGGGTTGATTACGTTGGTTGCCTCCTTCGACGAGTTAGCACATTGGTTTGCATGTCCGGTTTTGGATGCCGCTCAGGACGAAGTCGGTCGGCCGTCAACCTGGATTATTCCTGTGAACTCTGACTGCCCAAACATTTTGACCGGTAGCCGTGATTCGATGGCTGTGCGTCGCGTGACCATGCCGAGCCTTGTTCGGTTAATTCATTACGTTGGTCCGCTTGTTTCAACGTCTGCAAACCGTTCAGGGCGTCCGGCATGTCAATCACGATGGCAGGTCATAAATCAGTTGGGCCATGTTGTCGACCATGTAGCTCAAGGCCGTACCCAGGGGTACCGAAAACCAAGTACCATCCGAGATATGCAAACAGGAACAATCATTAGGGATTGATGAAATGACAGATTTTCACGCTGTGAGATCTTATTTACTTGGACTCCAAGACGAGATTTGCCAAGCAGTAGAGGCTGAAGACGGCCAAGCAACGTTTCAACAAGACCAATGGGAGCGACGTGAAGGCGGTGGCGGTCGGTCTCGCGTAATGGCTGATGGCGCGGTATTTGAGAAGGCGGGCGTCGGATTCAGTCATGTTATGGGGTCGACACTTCCTCCGTCGGCAACTGCTGCGCGTCCCGAGCTTGCTGGTCGATCCTGGCAGGCAATGGGCGTGAGCCTCGTCATTCATCCAGAGAATCCGTACGTCCCGACATCGCATGCTAACGTGCGGTTTTTTGTGGCTGAAAAAGAGGGCGAAGAGCCAGTTTGGTGGTTCGGCGGTGGATTTGATTTAACACCCTTTTATCCAATTGATGAGGACTGTGTTCACTTCCATCAGGTGGCCAAAGATGCGATCGAGCCATTTGGAGCGGAGTATTATCCGAAATATAAGAAGGCTTGCGATGCTTATTTTTATTTGCCGCATCGTGACGAAACTCGTGGCATCGGTGGGTTATTTTTCGATGACTTTAATGAGCTGGGATTTGAGCAAAGCTTTGCGTTCATGCAGGCGGTAGGCAACGCTTTCGTTCCTGCATATATTCCAATCGTAACTCGGCGCAAAACCATAACGTACGGGATGCGTGAACGTGAATTTCAGCTCTATCGACGGGGACGTTATGTCGAATTCAATCTCGTGTACGACCGCGGCACGCTGTTTGGGTTGCAGAGTGGTGGTCGTACAGAATCGATTTTGATGTCGATGCCCCCTCTTGCACGCTGGGAGTATGGCTACGTTCCAGAAAACAATACGGATGAAGCGGCGCTCTTTGACTACCTGAAGCCTCGAGAATGGTTATGACCTATCAGTTCGCGGTTTTTGGCGACCCAATCGGACACTCAAAATCCCCCGAAATTCACCGGCGGTTCGGTGAACAGCTGTCCATGGACGTGGTGTACAACAAAGTCCAAGTCAAGGAGCGAGATTTCGAATCCGAAGTCTCGCGATTTTTTGCAGATGGGGGAAACGGACTGAGTATTACCGTTCCGCATAAGTGGTCAGCTTTCCAACTCGCCAGTTCGCTCTCTGATGAGGCTTTACTTGCTGGTGCTTGTAACACATTGATGCCGCACGAAAGCGGTTTATACGGCCACAATACAGATGGTCTCGGTTTGTTGGATGATCTCGAGCGACTCGGATTGTCTCCGACAGGTCGGCGTATATTGATCTTGGGTGCTGGTGGAGCGGTTGCAGGTTGTTTGGGACCGCTTGTTGCAAAAAGCCCAGATGAAATCGTGATTGCTAATCGATCAATAGAGAAGTTGGACCGTTTGGTAGGGCGTTATGACCAAGGTGTGCGTGGCATTGCACTGTCGGAGCTGGATTCACAGGGCGCACCTTTTGATTTGGTTATTAATGGAATCTCTGCGGGGCTGTCTGGTAGCACAGGGGTCGAGCTGACTGATCGAATCTTGAATGCTGATGGTGCTTGCTATGATCTGGTGTATGGTGTGGACGACACGCCATTTTTGAAAATGTGTCGTGCACTGACAGATCAACGCGCCGACGGCTTGGGGATGTTGTTGGCGCAGGCGGCGCGTCAATTTGAATTATGGACCGGCATCTATCCGGATCCTTTTGAACAACTTGTTGATTTTGGTCGCGCCCCCGACTTGCGGGCCTTTTGATATACTGTTGACCTTTTGAGAGATGCTCATGCTCAAATCTCTGCCACTAGCGCGTCTTGGTGTTGTTGGCGGCGGGCAACTTGCTCGGATGCTGGCACCTGCGTGTAATGCGCACCACGTTCAGATGACAGTGTTGGATCCATTGCATAATTCACCTGCTGGACAGGTCGCTTATGGTCAAATTCAGGGTGCACTTCATGATCCGGATGCCCTGAAAGCATTGTGTGAACAGTCGGATATTGTGACCTTTGATCTTGAAAATGTCGGCGCTGATATTTTAATGACACTTGCTGATCAAGGTGTCGAGATGATTCCAGCACCGGCGACGATTCGTTTAATCCAAAATAAATTCGCACAAAAGTGCCATTATCAGGCCAGTGGGGTCCCGACAGCTGAGTTCATCGACATCGGCGATGATCCAGACTTTGCCGCGGTTGAAGCTTTCGGTTTGCCTTGTGTGCAAAAGGCCCATACCGGCGGTTATGACGGCCGTGGTGTTCACGTGATCCGATCGGCTAGTGACTGGGATAGACGGCTGAAAACAAAAAGCTTTCTTGAAAAATTTGTCAGTGGCGGAACCGAGTTAGCTGTTATGGTTGCGCGCCGAGCATCGGGTGAAATGGTTGCTTACGATCCAGTTGAAATGGTTGTCGATCCAGCATTGAATCTACTCGATTATCTGGTTGCCCCTGCCAGAGTCAGTGATGCGTTGAGGGTGCAAGCACAAGAGCTTGCTAAACAAACTGTCGAGTCTTTCGGAACCGATGGTCTTTTCGGAGTTGAACTCTTTGTGACCAATGATGGTCATTTACTGGTCAATGAAGTTGCGCCACGTGCGCACAATTCCGGGCACCACACCATTGAAGCATGTGTCACAAGTCAGTTTGAAAATCAGCTCCGCGCGTGTTTGGACCTGCCACTTGGAGCGGTCGAGCTTCGCGGTGTTGCGTTGACTGCCAATTTGGTTGGGGAGTCAGGTTTTATTGGGTCGCCAGTGATTGAAGGGTTGGAAGACTTGTCGCAACTTCCTGATGCGCATATTCATCTGTATGGAAAGGATGAGTGTCGTCCAGGCCGAAAGATGGGACACTTTACCTTGATAGGTAACAATCACGATGAATTGATTCAACAATTAGAATCGGTTCGCAGAAGCTTAGTTGTTCGAGGAGATACGCCGCAATGACTGTAAAAGTTGGCGTCATCATGGGGTCAGATTCAGATTGGCCTGTCATGGAAGGTGCTGTTGATGCACTGAAATCGTTAGGCGTTGGCGTTGAAGCGACGGTCGTTTCGGCTCATCGCACTCCACATCGTTTAATGGATTATGCAAAATCGGCACGTTATCGCGGTCTTGATGTTATCATTGCGGGCGCTGGCGGTGCAGCCCATCTGCCAGGAATGATTGCTGCTGCGACTGAGTTGCCAGTGATTGGCGTACCTGTTGTGGCGACCTGCTTGAATGGCGAAGACAGCTTGCTGTCTATTGTTCAAATGCCGAAAGGTGTTCCCGTGGCAACCGTTGCGATTAACGGTGCCTACAATGCGGGGCTTTTAGCGGCTCAAATCGTCGCGACAGCCGACCACTCACTTCGCGATCGGCTCGCACAATATAAGGCTGACTTAGCTGCTCAAGTTATCGAGAAAGCCAAAAAAGTTGAACAGGCCTCGAGTTAGCCTGTTACCTCTCGATGTTTATTCGCGAGCTTGGTGTAGTGCGTTGCTGAGTACTTGAGAAACTCTTTCTCGCTGTCTTTCAGTGGTCTCGCCATTTTGACGGGTGCGCCGACGTATAAGTTCCCAGATTCAAGGGTTTTCCCAGGTGGTACTAAGCTGCCTGCACCGATCATTACTTGATCCTCGACAATCGCGCCATCGAGCACTGTCGCTCCAATTCCCACGAGCACCTCATTACCAATCGTACAACCATGCAAACATGCTTGGTGCCCAATGGTGACGCGCTCTCCAATTTGAAGTGATTTTCCACCAGGGGTGTAGGGTCCATCGTGAGTGCAATGCAAAACAGCGCCGTCCTGAACATTGGTCTGCGCGCCAACTGTAATGGAGTTCACATCGCCGCGAATCACCGCTTGAGGCCAAACGGATACATCTCGGCCTAAAGAGACTTTGCCAGCGACGACAGCAGATGGGTCTACCCACGCTGATTCATCGATTTCGGGATGTTGGTTATCGTATACGCGAATGGTCATAATGATCCTTGTGATGCACTGAAAGTCCCACACTATTTCCCAAAGAGCATAGGAGTCAATCATGGCACTGAAACGTTTTATCGCTGGAGCTGTTTGTCAGCAATGTGGGGCGCAAGACAAAGTTAGGGCCTGGGAAGATGAGAGTGAAAAAGTGATGCGTCGCGAGTGCGTTTCATGCGGCCATCAAGACGTCATTGCACTTCAGGCCCCTGAGCAAACTGAGTTAGTCACGCGGGTCAATTACACAGATCCAGTGTTCGATGAAGATATCCAACCGGTTAGGATTTTGGATGCGTCTGAATCGAAAGATGCTTAAGCTCGAAGATGACCGCTGGAAGGCGGACGGCCAAAGTAATGGTCCGAATGGCCGAGAAAATGAGAAAGCCAGCCATTAATTGATCCAGTGAATTTGTTCCTATCAACCAGAGACTTCCATACCATCCGAAAGCGGTTGCGATGCACATAGCGAGGCACATGTCGATTGTTTTAGTCACTCCGATAAACACACCATCGAGCCAATAAGACCAACAAAGCGCCAAAAGTATCCACGTAAACCAGGTTATCAGGGCATTGGCTTCGGCCACCACATTCTGGAAATTGGTCAGTGTTTGAAAGAGTTGGCTGTGGAATAAATTTGCAATGAGAACGATGATGGCTGTCGAGATGAGGGAAAGAATGGCTCCAGCCCATAGGCTTTCTTTGAACCTGATAAACTGCCGCTCCCCAAGGGCTTGGCCCGCCTCGATCTCGGATGCATAGGCAAACCCATCCAGAGCATAGGCAGCTGTCGCAAGAAGTACCAAAATGAGGCCGATCGCAGCAGCCTCCTGGACGCCAAGTCGAGCCGCGAATACAGATAAAGTCACAAAAACACTGTGTAGCAAAATGGTACGAAGCATCAGAGGGGTATTGATTTTGACAAGCTGTAGCCAAAGGCCAGATGCCTGAATCGAAGCGATGACAACTCGGCTAAGCGTAAATTTTCTCCACAGCACATAGCTGGCAATAACCGCCCCAGCGTATTCAGAGATGACTGTACCAAGAGCAATTCCGTAACTATTCAATTGCAGCTCGATTGCAAGCAGATAGTTACCCACAATATTCAAGACATTAATGCCAACAGAGAGATAGAGAGCGACTCGGGTGAGCCCTTGGCCAATGAACCAGCCAGTTAAGGCAATGAGTGTTAAGTTTGCTGGTGCCCCCCATAGCCGGATTGCTAAATATTCTTGAAGAGGATCAGTCATTTCTGCAGAGGGTTCTGCGAACTGCAATAGAGAGTCGATCGCTTGTGCCCCTAAAAGAAGAAGCAGGATACCGATTCCTAAAGCCAGTAACACAGAATTTGCGACGATTCGGAAAGCATGGGCCTGATCGTTTGAGCCGACAGCCTGTGCGACAAGCCCAGTGGTACCCATGCGTAGAAACGAGAATGTGCCAAAGAAGATAACCAGTAATTCGGCACCAACCGTGACGGCAGCGAGGTAATACGCTTGATCAAGATGCCCTGCAATGGCGGCATCTGCGAGTCCTAAAAGTGGTGTAGCAATATTGGCGATGATCAGAGGCCAGGCGAGATGCCACAGCCGACGAACAGGCTCTACGCTGATATGAGATCGCATTGAGGGTCTGCGTGTCGAGCGACCAAAATAACCAAGAAATCGTTGGGATCTTTCACGTGAGGAGGTGCCTTTGGGCCGCCTTCACGTTTTCGAGCGAGCGCAACCAGACGCAGCATCCAGAACCGAAGCGCGGCCGTTTCCACGGCTCGTGGCCAATGGGAAATTTCTTCGTCTGTGAGTGGCCGTAACGCATGATATTGGTTGAAGAGTGCTGTGGTTTTGTCTGCATCAAGACGCCCTGTTGGGGTGGAACACCAATCGTTGATAGTGACGGCCAAATCAAATAGCAGGCATCCATCACACGCATTGTAGAAGTCGATAATGCCGGCGAGTTGTCCGCCGTGAAAGAGAGCATTGTCGCAAAATAGGTCGCCATGGATGATTCCTTGAGGTAGCGATACTGAGGCATCGACAAATTCTCTTGAGCGAATAATTTGTTGTTCGAGCGTGGTTCTGTGTTCTTCGGGTACCAAGTCGATGACTCGCTCCACATTACTTTCCCACCATTGATTCCAACGATGGTTTTCACGCTTTAAATCTGTATATCGTTGCGTTGCAGCATGCATTCTTCCGAGCGCTTCACCCATTTGTCCACATGCCTCAACAGAGATCGGGGAAATGGTTGATCCCTGAATACGCTGAAATAAAGCGGCCGGCTTCCCTTTGATCGTAAAGAGTCGGTCGCCAGACCGATTGGCAAGCGGTGTTGCGACTGGGACTTGATCTTCCGAGAGACGACGATTGAGTTCAATAAAAAAAGGAATTTCATCAAATCCCTGTTCTTCGAATATTTGAAGAACGGTTTCAGCTTGGTCAAATGAGACAAAATATGTAGTGTTTTCAACACCTGCTTCCACTCCCTGAAAGCTTTTTAGTGCACCAAAATCAAACTGTTTGGTGAAATCCTGCATATCCTGCAGGTTTAATTCTGTGTAAACACTCATCGCCGCGTCCTGTCTAAGCGCGGTATTATGCATCGAGAGATACAAAAGCAACACTCTCAGGAGCTTGAATGCCTGCACCTTTGGTTTTAGTCGATGGGTCCTCTTACCTATATCGCGCCTTCCATGCCTTGCCACCACTGACAACGAGTACCGGCCAGCCTGTCGGTGCTATACGTGGCGTGATCTCGATGCTTAATAAGCTGGCAGATTCCACCGGTGCTGAGCGGATGGTTGTTGTGTTTGACGCGTCAGGAAAAACATTTCGTGACGATATGTACGCTGAATACAAGGCGAATCGAGAAAAAATGCCCGGTGAGCTTCGTGAACAGATTGAACCACTACATGCGATTGTCAAAGCACAAGGATTTCCATTACTTGCAGTACCGGGTGTCGAGGCTGACGATGTGATTGGGACGCTTGCGAAGATGGCGGAGGCGGCTGGAGAGAGCGTTCTTATTTCAACTGGAGACAAAGATTTAGCACAACTCGTGACCGATAAAGTAACGCTCGTGAATACGATGAGTGACACCACTCTGACGCCTGCTGGTGTTTCGGAAAAGTTTGGCGTTCCACCAGAGCGCATTATTGATTTTCTCGCATTGACAGGCGATAGCGTTGACAACGTACCTGGGATTCCGAAGTGTGGTCCGAAGACGGCTGCGAAATGGTTGAATGCTTACGGAACTCTCGATGGAGTTGTTGCCAGCGCGAATGACATTGGAGGCAAGATTGGTGAGACATTTCGGGAGCATATGCATGTGCTACCACTGTCCAAGGCTTTGGTCACCATTAAAACGGACTGTGAATTACCAGTCGGGCTTGAGGAACTATCCCGTTCGGGTCCAGATCTTGAGCGTCTCACCGCGTTGTATACCGAGCTCGAACTCAATCAATTTTTAAAACAGCTCTCAAATGCCTCCACATCGATTCGGACATCAGTTGAGATTCCGGCTGTGGTTGATACTGACTACGAGCTCGTCACTACTCTCGATCGGTTTGAATTTTGGCTGTCACAGTGCCGTGAGGCGGGAGTATTTGCGCTTGATACGGAAACAACATCGCTGGTTTCGAGGCATGCAGAGCTCGTCGGAATTTCATTGGCGCCTGCAGAAGGCAAGGCGTGTTATGTCCCGGTTGCACATTTAGCTGGAGAGCAACTTGATATCACAGTGGTTCTGAACCAGGTGTCGAAGCTGCTAGCAGACCCGACTCTGACAATGATTGGTCATAACCTGAAATACGACCTAACGGTTCTGGAGACTGTTGGTTTGATCCCACGATGTGTGCTGGCTGACACCATGTTAATGAGCTACGTACTGGATGCTGCCGGTGGTCGCCACGATATGGATTCTCTCGCGAAACGGTTATTGGGTATTGATACGATTTCTTACGAGGATGTCTGTGGTAAAGGCGCCAAACAGAT
The DNA here is from genome assembly GCA_000227525.2 of gamma proteobacterium HIMB30. Classification (GTDB taxonomy): domain Bacteria; phylum Pseudomonadota; class Gammaproteobacteria; order Pseudomonadales; family Litorivicinaceae; genus HIMB30. Next base: position 372,149 of record AGIG01000028.1, on the reverse strand, counting down.
TGGATTTGCAGCGGTGCCGCTTGAGCAGGCATCTGAGTACGCAGCTGAAGATGCTGATATTACATTGCGACTATTTAACCAATTTTCACGGCGCTTGGCCGATGAGCCCTCGTTACAATCGATTTATCAAGATTTGGAATTACCAGTCATGCTTGTGCTTCGTGAGATGGAAAATCACGGAGCATTACTCGACAGCGCGATATTGAGATCACAATCAAAGTCACTTGGGACAAGACTGGAAGAATTGGAGTCAGAAGCTCAGACGTTAGCTGGGCGTCCATTCAATCTGGCGAGCCCTAAGCAGTTACAAGAAATTTTGTTTGATGAATTGAAGCTGCCCGTATTGAAAAAAACACCGAAAGGTGCACCGTCAACAAATGAAGAGGTTTTGCAAGAACTGGCGCTTAACTATCCGTTGCCGAAGCTATTGATTGAGCATCGCAGTCTGTCGAAACTCAAAGGAACATACACTGACAAGTTGCCGGATGACTGTGATCCAGCGGATGGACGCGTTCATACCTCTTTCCATCAGGCTGTGACCTCGACCGGGCGATTGTCATCTTCGGACCCGAATTTGCAAAACATCCCGATCCGTACTGAAGAGGGACGACGAATCCGAAAGGCATTTGTTGCTCCGAATGGGTGGTCTGTCATGGCTGCCGATTATTCCCAGATCGAATTGCGGATTATGGCGCACTTGTCTGGTGATCAGAGTTTGGTCGATGCCTTTTCTCGTGGCGATGACATCCATCGAGCCACCGCTGCTGAGGTATTTGATCTCGAGCCAATGTTCGTCACGGATGAGCAGCGACGCCGTGCAAAAGCGATTAATTTTGGACTGATCTACGGGATGAGCGCGTTCGGCCTTGCTCGCCAACTTGGAATTGAGCGGGCAGAGGCTGCCGCCTATATCGATCGATATTTTGAGCGATATCCTGGAGTGAGACATTACATGGACTCGACGAGAGCAATGGCTCATGAAAAAGGCTATGTCGAGACGGTATTTGGCCGGCGGCTGACGCTTCCTGATATTCGCGCACGCCAAGTGCCGATTCGCCAAGCTGCTGAGCGGGCAGCGATTAATGCTCCGATGCAAGGAACAGCAGCGGATATTATTAAACGTGCCATGTTACGGGTTCAAAAGGCGCTGGCGACTACAAATTTAGGCTGTAACTTGTTATTGCAAGTGCACGACGAACTTGTGTTTGAGGTTCGTGATCAGGATCTAGATGGCGCCCGACAGATCGTCCGAACAGAGATGGAGGCGGCAGCTGAGCTTGCGGTTCCTTTAATCGTCGAGATTGGGAGTGGCGAAAGTTGGTTTGAGGCGCATTAAAATTTTCTAATGATTATTGAACTTTTTCAGATCTGTACTGTCTGAATAATTAGGCAACGAGTTTCCCTCAGTCGTTGTTCCGACGAGACCCCTGTCGGATGTTGAAACCCCGGTGTGAGCTACCGGGGTTTTTTATTATTGGCTTCCATCCAAATGATGAGTAATCCAAGCAGAGGCCTCGGTGATTCCTGTCTTGTCGAGACTGGAAAAATTAAGCACAAGTGATTGTGGGCGCCGTTTTTGCACTGTTAAACGAGCTTTAGCGGCTTGATTTCGACTCAGTTTGTCGCTTTTAGTTAAAAGCAGGAGCGTATGCATGTCCCGATGATCGGCGAAAGACAACATCTGTTCGTCGAGAGCTGTCATCGGATGTCTGACGTCCATTAGTAGTACAAGTCCGGTGAGTGTTCGGCGTTCTGCAAGAAATTCACCGAGATGTTGTTGCCATTGTTTTTTCATTGCTTCTGGAACTTTGGCAAATCCATAGCCTGGCAAGTCGACCAGGAAACCCCCTGTATGAGGAACTTCGAAGAAATTGATCAGCTGTGTACGCCCTGGTGTTTTCGAGACTCTGGCCAGACTTTTTTGTCCGGTTAATGTATTTAGTGCACTGGATTTACCTGCATTTGAACGACCACAAAAGCCGATCTCGGGTCCGCATTCAGGAGGGCAATGAGCCAGTGTCGGTGCGCTAGTGAGGAACTTGGTCTGAGCCAGTCTTGGGTCGAGCTGTGTATCGCGCACGGTAATTGAATCCTTCACTGCATAAATTTCAAGTGCTATGTATAATACGCCATCGAAAAACCTATCGCTTTCCCAACAAAGAGATGAAAAGAATGAAGTCTTTAATCACGGTTATTGGATTGACCCTCGCCTCGACAATTGTTGTCGCTGCAGATTCTTCAGCAACTGCCGCTTATGTCGGAAACGCTGACCAAGGAAAATCAAAGAGTGTGACTTGTGCTGGATGCCACGGTGCAGATGGCAATAGTGCGGTCGCGGATTATCCTAAATTATCAGGCCAGCACGCGACTTATTTGCAGTCGACACTCAAAGCATATCGTGACGGTTCCCGCGCCAACGCAATCATGGCCGGTTTCGCTGCAGCTCTATCAGATGAAGATATCGCCGATCTCGCTGCTTACTTTTCAGCACAGACGCCATCAACAGGTGCCGTCGAGGCAGATTTAGTTGCTCGTGGTCAGCAGCTCTATCGGTTTGGAGATTCTGCAAAAGGAATCAGTGCGTGCGCTGCATGTCATGGGCCGACTGGCGCCGGAGTGGCTTCAGCTGTTTTCCCATCACTCAAGGGCCAATGGGCAGCGTATTCGGAGACGCAGTTAAAGGCATATCGTGACGGCCAACGTCAGCATGTCATGATGAATGGTGTCGCTAAAAATATGTCAGATGCAGACATTAAAGCTGTTGCGAGCTATGTCGGAGGCCTTCAGTAATGTTAAAGCGCATCCTTTCGGCGATAGTTCTCGGCTTGGGTTTGATGATGAATCAAGCCTGTTCTGCGGACGGATTCCAGGAAGGAGTTCATTACCAAACCCTCACCAAGCCAGTGGTCACATCAGACCCTTCACGCGTCGAGGTTTTGGAACTGTTTTGGTATGGATGCCCACACTGCGATACGCTGGATCCGGCTTTGAAGGCATGGGCCCAAAAACTACCAAGCGATGTGGTGTTCATGCGAATGCCCGTTGTGTTTGGGCGTTCTTGGGAAATGCATGCGAGGATGTTCTGGGTTGCGAAGAATTTGGGGCTTTTGGAGACGATCCACGAGCCACTGTTTAATGCGATTCATCGCGAGGGGCAGCGTTTACAGCGTGTGGACGATGTCGTTGCATTTTTCGAGCGCTATGGGGCTGATCCTGCGGTCGTGAAACGAGAGCTCGCTGGATTTGCGACGGAGAGTGCATTGCGTCTTGCTGATGCACGAGTCCGTGCTTATGGGATTCAGGGCGTTCCTGCACTCGTTGTCAATGGACAGTTTGTGACAGGCGTGTCACAAGCGGGTGGCGAATCTCAGTTGTTTCAACTACTCGACGAGTTGATTGAAAAGTCACGACAAAAGTGAACAAAAAGCCAATTCGTGTTTTCGGATTGGCTAAGTTCTCTAAAAGTCGATCAAATCAGACGCAGTCGCCTTTTGCTCACGCAAAGCCTTTGCGTAAGCTGAATCCATCAAATCGATTTCAACCGTCAGATCTGGAGTCAAACTAAACGCTTTGGTACGACGAATCCGCGCGCGCAGTTCTTGAGTTTCGTTGTCATCACGATACAGATGGAAGAATCGTAGGAACTGTTTGTCGTTCGATTCGATTTCGGAGAGTGCTGAGTAGCAAGGTGTGACACGTCCATATTTATTACAGATGCGGTTGACTAACTTGGCTTGCGTTTTTTCGTCATTCGGTAAGCCCTCTTGGCGATAAAAAACGCGAACAATATTGCCGTCCGGATCGTGAGTAATTGTCAAAAACTCTTTCGCAGGACTTTCCAAGCTCTGGAAGTCATCGACAGTGTCTCCGATTTTCAGTCCAGCAACATCGAATGCAATCGACGTGTGGGAAATCGAGAGAGCGAGAGCTGCCAGCAAAAGCCGTGGTGTGATTTGAGATATTTTCATACCGCCCAGTGTAGCCTATTCGGTTGAGTTAAGCCTGTTTATTAAACTGAGCATATGCACGGTCAAGCCGATCCAATGCTTCATCAATTTCAACTTTCGAGATGATTAAGGGTGGTGCAAATCGGTGCACACGCGGCCCAGCAACAAGTGTCATGAGCCCTTCTTGCATAGTGAGGGCCGAGAGCTCGCCAGCCCGCCCATCGTATTCATCCTTTAAAACAGCGCCGATCAGAAGCCCTTTTCCTCGGATCGTCTTAAACAGACCATATTTTTCGTTCAGTTGGTTGAGCCCTTGGATCAATTGTTGGCCGCGAGCCACTACGTTACTCAGAAGCTCAGGTGTATTGATGATCTCGAGCGCTCGGGCAGCTATTGCCGTTCCAAGTGGATTTCCGCCATATGTACTCCCATGGGTGCCAGCAATGAGGTGCTCAGAAATCCATTCCTGACAGAGCATCGCGCCGATTGGAAAACCACACCCAAGACTCTTCGCGCTTGTGAGAATATCAGGGGTAATGTCGCTGTGTTGATAGGCGAATAGCTCGCCTGTCCGCCCCATCCCTGTCTGTACCTCATCTACGATTAATGCAGCACCAACACGGTCGCAGGCTGTACGAATTTTCTCGAAAAATGTGGGGCAGATTGGACGGACACCACCCTCTCCTTGAATCGGCTCAACCATGACGGCACAGGTCTTCTCAGAAATTTGAGTATTCAGGGCATTGCAATCATTGAAAGGAAGGTGTGTGAAACCTGCCGGCATGGGGCCAAATCCAACGCGATACTTGGGTTGCCCTCCGGCTGTGATGGTTCCGATCGTGCGCCCATGAAACGCATCATTGAAAGCAATGATTTCATGTTTTTCAGGACCATGGAGGTCGAAAGCAGTTTTTCGTGCCGCTTTGATTGCTGCTTCGTTGGCCTCGGCGCCGGAATTACAGAAAAAAACACGATCAGCAAATGTGCATGCCACCAGAGCTTTTGCGAGCTCGATCGCAGGCTCATTGGCCAATACGTTTGAGAGGTGCCATACCTTATTGGCTTGTTGAGTCAGTGCTTCTATGACATCGGGGTGGCAATGGCCCAGTGCACTGACAGCAATACCACCAGCAAGATCGAGATAGCGTTCACCGGTTTGTCCAAACAGCTCACAGCCTTGTCCTTTGACAATGATTGTTGGAGGCAGACCATAATTTGGTGTCAATACTTGTTGATAGTCAGATAAATTAGTCATGAAGCAACGTCTCGATGTGGGCGCACACACTGTGGCTCAACGCCTCAAGATGATACCCACCTTCGAGGACAGATACGATACGTGATTGACTATGACGTTTTGAAATATCGCTAATCAGCGCCGTTATCCAACGATAATCGTCCTCCACTAAATTGAGCTCACCTAACGGATCCAGCGCATGTGCATCGAAGCCTGCCGAGATCAGGATCAGTTCGGGTTTGAATTGATCCAATGCGGGAAAAAAATCATGTTCGAATTTATTTCGAAATTCTGATCCAGAAGCCCCAGCGCGAATTGGCGTCAAAACCAAATGTTCGCCCGGAGTATCAAAGTGTCGGTTCGGATAAAATGGGTGTTGAAAGGAAGAGCACACCATTACGCGCTCGTCATTTTCGAATATATCAACTGTTCCGTTACCGTGATGGACGTCAAAATCGATAATGGCAACTCTCTCTAAGCCATGCTGTTCGATGGCATGCAATGCTGCGACTGCGACGTTATTGAACAAACAAAAGCCCATGGCTAACGATTTTTCAGCATGATGCCCTGGAGGCCGGGTTGCACAAAAAGCACGCTGTAAGTCACCAGCCATCACATAATCGACCGCCTGACACCCCGCACCGGCGGCAAGCAGTGCCGCTCGCAGTGATCCTGGGCCCATCGACGTGTCGCCATCGAGTGGAATTAAATCACCATCCTCCACATCAAGCCCGGTTTGCTCGATTTCATGCACATATTGACGCGGATGCGCTCTCTCGATGAGGTTAAGCTCAGCCGGTTTCGCAGCGAATTGTGTCAAATCAAGCATCAGTCCTTGGGCTTGGAGCTGCGCATTGATCGCCTCCAATCGCATTGGACTTTCTGGGTGCATGTGTCCCATGTTGTGACTCATGCAATCTGAATGAGTGAAATAACCGACCTGTTTCATGACACTCCGCTTAGTTTGAAAATTGGATGACGGGCCATCCTCGATCGTTCGCAAGGTGAGCCAAGGCCGGATCTGGATCAACAACAAATGCTTGATCAGCTCGCTCAAGAAGCGGCTGATCGTTAATTGAGTCTGAATAAAAATGAATCGTCGACGCACTCGCGTTCTGTGACTCAAGCCAAGCATCTAAGGCAACAATTTTGCCCTCTTTATAAGTCGGAATCCCTGTCAATTCGCCAGTGTATTGACCTTCTACAATTTCAAATTCGCATCCCAAATAACCGTCGACGTCGTGCAAACGGGCGATCGGCTCGATAATGAACGTATTTGTCGCTGAGATTATCAGTGTGTGAAAACCTTCAATTTTATATGCTTGGATGCAGTCGAGAGCCTTGATCTGTAATTGTGGCCGAACGATTTCCTGAACGTACTGATGTCTCCAGGCAGTCACTTGGTCAATTGGGTAGTTTTGCAGTACCTCGCATGCAAACCGCTGGTAGGCGCGGATATCAAGGCATGCATCGAGGTAGTCTTGATAGAACCGTTCGTTGTTTTCATGATAATAGGCCTCGTCGACCGCCCCAACGTCGATCAGAAATTGGTTCCAGCCCTTGTCACTGTCGAATGGAAGTAACGTATGGTCGAGGTCGAAAATGGCAAGTTGCATAGGATTTGTCTTGTTTAATTTGAGTGATGTATGAAAAGTTGAAAGAATGCGAGGGTTTTTAGGGAGTTTCAAGTCATGATTGATCAGGACGGTTTTCGGCTTAACGTGGGGATTATCCTTGCGCACCCGACCGGCTCTGTTCTGTGGGCGAGGCGACGCGGGGAGGATGCATGGCAATTTCCTCAGGGTGGCATGAAAGCTGGTGAAACTCCTGAAGAGACCATGTATCGAGAGCTTCACGAGGAGCTAGGAATCTCGAGTCATCAGGTATTTGTGTTGGGGCAAACCGCAGGCTGGCTTCGTTATCGGCTACCAAAATCCCTCATTCGGCCCCGTGGCAAAAAAACCTGTGTGGGGCAAAAGCAACGTTGGTATTTGCTGGCACTGAATGACCCGTTTATTCAGCCAAATCTTGATGCAACAGATCATCCGGAATTTGATGCCTATCAATGGGTCAGTTATTGGTATCCCCTGGGACAGGTTATTCCGTTCAAACGGGACGTGTATCGTCAGGCAATGATGGAGCTTGCACCCGCATTACGTTGGTTCGGTCCGATGGCATGCTAGATATTCTTCGACGGCTTGTTCAGGCGGTGACCGATGCCGCGACTTTGGATGAGGCGCTCACAATTATCGTGATACGTATTAAGCAGACGATGCAGACCGGTGTGTGCTCTGTGTATTTGCTCGATGAATCGACAGATCGTTGGCTTTTAATGGCAACAGACGGCTTAAATCCGGAATCAGTGCGAAGTGCGAGCCTCGCAAAGACAGAGGGTCTTGTCGGTACAGTCGGCAGCCGTGGTGAATTAGTCAATCTTGATGACGCCCCGAATCATCCGGCGTTTCGTTTTTTACAAGAAACCGGTGAGGAGATTTTTCAATCGTTTCTCGGTGTTCCAATTGTTCATCAGCGCGAAATTCTTGGCGTGTTGGTTGTACAGCAAACAACACAGCGCAAATTCAGTGATGATGAAGAGGCACTGCTCGTCACCGTCGCCGCACAGATCTCAGCTTTGATCGCGCACGCCAAGGTTTCTGGCCGACTTCATCTCAGTAATATGGATGGTGAGCAGCCGATCGACGTTCATTTTAAGGGAGTTGCTGGCGTGTCAGGTGTGACCACCGGCACCGCATTTGTGCGTCAACCACCTGCTAATTTACGGCGAATCAAGGATGCGAAGACTGACAACCCTGAGCACGAACTTGAGGAGTTTCAAACCGCATTGGGTGAGGTCAAAGCAGAGCTTCGTCAGATCAGCGATTCATTGTCCGAGCATTTAGCGCGTAAAGAGACAGCATTATTTGATACCTATTTACGGATGCTAGAAGACCACACACTGAGTGGTGAGGTTTGCCAGCGCATCCGATCGGGGGAAACCGCCCCAACGGCTCTCAAACACGTTGTATCGGACTTGGTTGCCCGATTTGAGGCGATGGATGATGCGTATCTCAAAGAGCGGGCGACGGACTTGCTGGATTTAGGACGACGGATCTTAGCAAAGTTGCTGCATGAGCAATCAGAGTCCCTTGATTATCCAGATGACGTCATTCTAGTCGCGGAAGATGTGACGCCTGTCATGCTTGGGGAAGTCCAAACGCGTTCGCTGAAGGCGATTGTTTCTGTGAAGGGCTCTGCGAATTCGCATGTGGCTATTTTGGCTCGAAGTTTAGGGATTCCCGCGGTCATGGGGGCTGTGGATTTACCGTTGGGCGATATTTCAGGGGCTCACTTGATCGTCGATGGCTGGCGCGGAGAAGTGATTGTTGAACCGTCAGAGCATGTGCTGTCTGAATACCAACGAGCGCTTGATGACGCTGCAAGTCTTGAAATGGATCTCGAGCAGATTGACTCTGGGATTGCGACGACATCCGATGGTCAGCACGTTCATCTGATGTTTAACGCAGGTCCGTTCGGTGAGTTATCAGAGAGACAGCGAAGCTGGATCGATGGTGTTGGACTCTACCGAACTGAGTTCATTTTTCTGGCGCGATCTCGATTTCCAACAGAGGATGAGCAAGAAAGTGAATACCGAGCTGAGCTGGCAACGTATTCCCCGGCACCAGTCGTGATGAGGACACTCGATATTGGTGGTGATAAAAGTCTTCCCTATTTTTCGATTGACGAGGAAAACCCATTTTTGGGATGGCGCGGTATTCGTGTCACTCTTGATCATCCGGAAATTTTTCTGACCCAGATTCGCGCCATGCTGCGTGCGAATTCAGGATTTGGCAATCTGCGTATTTTATTACCGATGATTACTACCCTCGAAGAGTTGCGGGCATCGAAGGCGCTCATTCAACGCGTGGTTCGGGAATTAACCGCCGAAGGGTACGCAGTTGAGGCTCCACAAGTCGGTGTCATGATTGAAGTTCCAAGTGCTGTTTATATTGCTTCTGAATTGGCTCAAGAGGCTGATTTTCTTTCAGTCGGCTCAAACGATTTAACCCAATACCTGTTGGCTGTTGATCGAACAAACGCGCGCGTTGCCGACATGTTTGATGGGTTTCATCCAGCCGTCTTGCGTGCGCTTGAGATGACATCTAAGGCGGGTATTGAGGCAAAAATTCCAGTTGCTTTGTGTGGTGAGATGGCCGGAGACCCTCTGGCGGCAGTCTTATTGGTTGGTCTTGGATTTAATGAGTTATCCATGTCGTCTGCGGCATTGGCTCAGGTGAAGCGTGCATTAGGTGAGTTCAGCTCTGTGGAATGTCGAATGCTCGCTGAGGAGGCACTAACCCGTGAATCTGGCGTCCAAGTCCTTCGGATTGTCGCTCAGGCATTCATTGATAAGCACCTGAATCTGTTGGTGCCACCAAATTTGCGCGAATCACTCGAAGTGGGAATTGCGTGACAGAAATATTCCTATACCTGCCCTTGGGTGTTGTCGCTGGTATTCTTGCAGGCCTATTTGGCATTGGCGGTGGGATTATTTTTGTGCCCGTTTTACTCCTGGGCTTTGAATTGCTTGATATGAATCGTGACGTTCTGGCACATTTGGCCATCGGAACAAGCCTTGCCTGCGTTGTATTCACTGGATTGAGTTCGACGGTTGCGCATCACAAGAAAGGTGCAGTGATGTGGTCGTGGGTCATTCGTATGGGACCGTTTTTGATCGGTGGTGGCTTGATCGGTGGGTGGACGGCTGATCAGTTACCAGGACACATTCTGATTGTGATCCTCGGTACCTTTTTGTTGTTGATGTCGTTTCAGTTGTTTATCAAAAATTCGGGACATTCCGAGGGTGGAACGATTCGGATGCCATCGATTCCGGTATTCGGTTTTGCTGGGACGTTGACGGGTTGGATCAGTTCAATGATGGGTATTGCTGGCGGAGCTTTGACTGTACCGTTTATGACATCCCATGGTGCGCGGGTACGCGACGCGATTGGGACAGCTTCAGCATTCGGTATACCGACAGCATTTGCCGGCGCCGTAGCATTTGTCGTTGCAGGTCTCGACCATCCAGGAAGGCCTGATTGGGCATTTGGCTACGTGTATCTGCCGGCACTGATTGGCATTATTGCAACATCCACAGTCTCTGCCCGTTTAGGGGCTCGGCTTGCCCATGCTCTCGACCAAAAATTGCTTCAACGACTGTTTGCGACCTTTCTTGCTGTATTGTCAGCTCGTTTGATTTGGACGTCCGTGGGATGAGTGATTGGATGATTAACCCAGTTGCCCTCGATCTGGGATTTATTCAGATCCATTGGTATGGGTTGATGTACGTGTTCGGTTTTTTGGGTGGGTATGGGCTTGCGATTTATCGGATTGATCGCGGGTTATTTCCAATCAATCGAGAACAGATGTCTGATTTTTTGAGCTGGATTGCTCTTGGTGTGATCATTGGTGGCCGTGCGGGCTATATGGTCTTTTATCAGCCAGATCGTCTGCTCGATAATCCACTGTCGTTATTCTATGTTTGGGAAGGCGGCATGGCTTTCCACGGTGGGTTGGTTGGCGTGATCGTGTTGACCTGGATTTTTGCTCGAAAGCACCAGATTGCGCCACTTGCTCTCGGTGACGCATTAGCGCCGCTCATTCCGATTGGCTTGGGCTTTGGTCGGCTCGGTAATTTTATCGGTGGCGAATTGTGGGGTCGACCAACAGACTTACCCTGGGCGATGGTTTTTTCGAAAGCAGACGAGCTGGCACGTCACCCGAGTCAGTTGTATCAGTTTGCCCTCGAGGGCGTCCTCCTTTTCGTGGTGTTATGGCTATTCTCGTCCAAGCCGCGGAGACGCGGACAAGTGACGGGTCTTTTCTTGTTGGGTTATGGCGTATTTCGTTTTATGGTGGAGTTTGTCCGCGAGCCGGACTCACATCTTGGATTTATTGCACTGAATTGGATGACGATGGGTCAATTGCTGACAGTTCCCATGATCGCAATCGGTGTGTGGTTATTGTTCGTATGGAAGGAGGCGCCGGGTGCGCGCATATCTTGATTTACTCCAACTGTTATTGGATGAAGGTACCGCGAAGGGCGACCGAACTGGTACAGGAACTTTGAGCCGTTTCGGTCATCAGATGCGATTTGATCTGAATGCGGGCTTTCCCCTGGTGACAACCAAAAAGGTCCATTTGAAATCTGTGATCCATGAGCTTCTGTGGTTCATGCAGGGCGACACCAACACGCAATATCTTCGTGATCACGGTGTGTCGATCTGGGATGAATGGGCGACAGAGGACGGTGATTTAGGCCCTTTATACGGAGCACAGTGGCGTTCTTGGCCAACTCCCGGTGGTGGCACGATTGATCAGCTGACGGAGGTGGTTGAATCCATTAAAGTCCGACCAAACTCCAGACGTCTTTTGGTCTCCGCGTGGAATCCATCGTTATTGCCTGATGAAAGCCAATCGCCGCAGGACAATGTCCGTGCAGGACGGATGGCGCTTGCTCCTTGTCATACCCTGTTTCAGTTCTATGTCGCTGATAATCAATTGTCATGTCAGTTGTACCAGCGTTCTGCTGATGTGTTTCTCGGGGTGCCTTTTAACATCGCAAGCTACGCATTATTGACACATCTGGTTGCTGATCAATGCGGTCTTGGTGTGGGCGATTTTATTTGGACCGGTGGCGATGTGCATTTGTATCAGAATCATGTCGATCAAGCGCGTGAACAGCTCTCTCGCAACCCTCGGCCACTACCCAAACTCACTTTGCTACGAACACCTGATTCGATTCTGGATTACCGCGAACAGGATATTGTGATTGATGGCTATGAACCGCATCCTCATATTAAAGCACCGGTGGCCATATGATCCGAACAGCATTAATCGTTGCACGCGCCGATAACGGCGTCATTGGAGTCGATAACCAACTTCCATGGCATCTGCCCTGTGATTTGAAGTACTTCAAGCAAGTCACAATGGGGAAACCCGTTGTAATGGGCCGAAAAACCTTTGAATCGATCGGGCGGCCACTCCCCGGACGAACCAACGTCGTGATTACGCGCAATGCGGATTGGTCGGCACCAGGGACTCGAGTTGTGGGGAATCTGGCGGATGCATTGAAGCTTGCAGCAGCACAGGCGGATCTTGATGGCGCCGATGAGGTGATGGTGATCGGCGGAGCCACCCTATATCGTGAAGCAATTGACCAAGTCGATCGGATGTATGTGACACAGGTGCATGCGTCACCCGATGGGGACGCATTTTTTGACGCACCTGACCGAAAGAAGTTCGCTCGAAATTCAGTTGAAGACCATGCTGGCGATGACGCGTCACCGGCCCACAGTTACGAGATCTGGGACCGGATCTCTCGTTAATTAGTCGCCGTCAGTGACTGCTCCAAGACTGGCGGAAGACACTAATCGTGCATACTTTGCAAGAACACCACGGGTTGGCGTTTCTTTTTCCATCGTCCATGATGCTTTCCGACGAGCCAACTCTGAATCATCAACATCAACGATCAGAGCGTTTGTTTCAGCGTCGATCGTGATCGTATCTCCGTCTTCGAGCAGTCCGATAGGACCGCCGACTGCAGCTTCCGGAGTCACATGGCCAATCACAAAACCATGAGAACCACCGGAGAAACGACCATCAGTGATGAGTGCAACGTCTTTGCCAAGGCCGGCGCCCATGATGGCACTGGTTGGTGAGAGCATTTCTCGCATACCTGGTCCACCTTTCGGGCCTTCATAACGAATTACGATGACCGAGCCTTTCTCAATTTTCCCATCGAGGATGGCTTGAAGCGCCTGTTCTTCTGAATTGAAGCATCGCGCAGTCCCGGTGAACGAGAGCCCTTCCTTACCGGAAATCTTTGCAACCGCCCCTTCAGGCGCCAGATTGCCGTAAAGAATTCGAAGATGACTGTCTTTTTTCACTGGGTTTTCGAATGCGCGAACAATGTCTTGTGATTCAGGGTATGGCTGCACATCGGCAAGGTTTTCGGCCATTGTTTGGCCGGTACACGTCATGACATCGCCGTGCAATAAACCACGGTCGAGTAGCATCTTCATCAGTGGCTGAATACCACCAATCTCAATGAGCTCGCTCATTAGATATCGACCAGACGGCTTAACATCTGCCAAAACAGGGACCCGTTCACCAATTGTTGTAAAGTCGTCTAGAGTCACGTCGATTCCGGCACATTGTGCCATTCCGAGGATGTGAAGAACTGCATTGGTTGAACCTCCGAGCGCAATGACGACGGTGATGGCATTTTCAAATGACTTTTTACTCACTATATCCGATGGCTTGAGATCCGTCTCGATCATTCGCATGACAGCAGCGCCCGCTCGCTCACAGTCGTCTTTTTTGTCGCTTGAGACTGCCTCTTGAGCAGATGAATTTGGCAGTGATAAACCAAGCGCTTCAATTGCGCTTGCCATGGTGTTTGCGGTGTACATCCCACCGCAAGAGCCAGGTCCTGGGATCGCTGTTTTTTCGACGGCAATTAACTGTGAATCATCAATTGTGCCAGCCGCGCGTTGCCCAACAGCCTCGAAGACTGACACGATATCGCGACGCTCTTCGCCTGGTTTGATGGTTCCACCATAAACAAAGACCGATGGACGATTCAGTCGAAGCATTGCCATGACGCAAGCCGGCATATTTTTGTCGCAACCGCCGATCGTGACCACACCATCGAATCCTTGGCCAGCAACAACCGTTTCGATGGAATCACAAATCACTTCGCGGCTGACAAGTGAGTAACGCATGCCTGGTGTACCCATGCTGATACCATCGCTGACAGTGATGGTATTGAAGACGACAGCCTTTGCGCCGGCGGCATTGGCACCCGCTTCCGCATGATCAGCAAGTTCGTTGATGTGCATATTGCAAGGAGTCACCATGCTCCATGTACTGGCGATACCGATTTGTGGCTTTTTGAAATCGTCATCACCAAAGCCCACCGCACGTAACATGGCGCGCGAAGGAGTTTGTGCGAGTCCATCAACAATAACGGACGAATAAGGGCGACGTTTGTCGGTCATAGTGGGTCCTATAGTTCTTTCTTCAGAATCAGCGAATTTCGCTGAAAGTTATACAAAGCCTGCCGATTTTCGGGTAAAGCTTCAACAGACGACATCACAAAACCGCGCTCTTTGAACCAGTCGCTTGCTTGTGTTGTTAATACGAAGAGATTTTGAATCGCCAGTGCGCGCGCTTGCTCTTCGATATGTTTGAGCAATTTGCTACCGATTTGTTGTTCGGAGATCGCATGGTCAACTGCCAAGGCTGCCAGTTCCGCGCATTGTTGATCGAGCGGATAGAGTGCTGCAGATCCGAGGATGCGACCATCTTGCTCAATTACACAGAAGTGATCGATCTCTGCTTCCAGTTTATCGCGAGAACGTTGCACCAAGGCTCCGCGTTCTTCCATCGGGGCCAGTAAATGAATCAAACCAGGCAGGTCATCAACGCGGGCTTGTCGGACAGGTGCCGCGGGCTGTGCAGCGATCAGGGTGCCGTTTCCATCCGTTGTCATCAGCTCCGTCAATATCGCACCATCGATTCCTGCGCCAAGCAGATGACACCGGTTCACTCCGCCACGGATGGCGCGCTCAGCGGCGTCAAGTCTACGCTGCATTTCTTCGTTTTGATGCGTGCGCGTGGTGCCGACTAGTGCCAACGCGAGCTCCGAGATCCGTTCATTGTGTGCATCAACACAGTGTGGCGTGCTACCCATCAGAATCAGTTTATCGGCATTCAGGGCGACGGCTGTTTCTGCGGCGACCTCTTCGCTTGCGAGATTATAAAGTTCCCCCGCTGGGGAATGCGAAAGATGATCAAGATAGACAATTGAGCCGATTTGTAATTGACGACGTATCCCTGACGCATCAATCCGCCGAATTGATCCAGTGAATTGATGGTTCACACCTTCATGAATACCCAAGGGCTTTGCTGAAATAAAATTTCCTGAGATCAATGAAGATTGGCCATGGTTTCGATGTTGAGCGCGCATAAACAAACCACGGAATGTCAGTCGGATTTGACTGACCAATTCGACGATGCGTTTCAGCAGCGCCTGGTCGGTGATACGACGATGGCCATGAAAGGCACTCTGTAATCCTTGTTCACTGATGTACGAGTCGATGGCATGCCGTGTACTCTGTATCAGAACAAGGTGAACGCCCAGTGCGTTGAGCAGGACTAGATCTTCCACCAAACGACTCATGGTGGATTCGGTCTGATCGGAATCTGACAGCAAAACGACAAAGGTTTTGCCCCTGAATTGCTCAATGTAAGGTCCGGCTTCACGAAGCCATGCGACTAAGGGCTGTGTTTGAATGGTTAAACTCCTCTTCTCACAGGGAATTGTGCGATGAATCGGGCATCAACTCCAGATACGATTGAACTCGAGCTCAAATTGGGATTGCGAGATTGCGACCCGTCGAGAGTATCTGATGCGCTGTATTCCGTGTTAGGTCGAATGATTCCAAGGCACACAGCTGTGCTGCAAAACGTCTACTTTGATTATAAAGGATTATTACACCGGGCTGGTGTCGCCATTCGCACGCGCTCCGTGAATGGATCTCATGAAATGACCGTGAAGATGAGAGAGCCCGATGAAGGAGGTTTGTCGCAACGGCGTGAGTGGAATTTTCCAATAGACACTCCTTCGCTGGATTATGCTCGTCTTGAGGGTTTGGATCTTCCGGTGTCAGTCGTTTCGGTAATACAGGCCCGGTTACTTGAAGTCGTATTTGAGAATGCCTTTGAGCGCACGGACTGGCGTATCACCGAAGAAAATTGTGATGTGATGATGTCCTTAGACCTTGGCTCTGTCCAAGTTGGCGGTCGTGAGTCTCAAGTATCAGAACTGGAGCTTGAACTGCTCTCAGGAGATGTCGAACAATTAATTTCACTCGGCGGTAAGGTATCTGAGTGCTTACCCGCATTTATGGCTGTGATCTCGAAAGCAGAGCGAGGTGATCGATTGATTCGCAACGCCAACCCGATGGACGACCCGATCCCTGTAACTCAAGAGCATTGGCTTTACCGGTTGAGCCGTGCATTGGATCCGTTATCTGGGCCGGCCCCAGATGAAGCGATTCGGGCATTGCAAGCGGTCGGTGATCATGAGGCCATTGCTTGCTATGACGATGGTTTGAAACGTGGGGATCTTCCAAAAGGACTTGCCCGTTGGATGATCATGCAATCGTTGGAGTCAATGAATGCAGCCAGTTGAGTACTCACAGTTTTTAAAACGCTGGGTTGAAAGGTTTGATCCTGAACAAGCATGGTTGCGAGACTTTGGCGCAACGCCACCAACGGTTTCTGCAATACAGGTCTCCTGGCAACAGCTGGTGACAGCCAGCACACAGGAATTCGATCGTGACGCTCGATTATTGAGAAATCAAACGCAAGCTGGTCTGATTTATCGATTATTAAATGGAGTTGACTCATTTGAGGACACGGTCCGAGTGACCACTCAAATGGCTGAGGCTGCCTTGGAAGCCAGTCTTTCACATCATCGAGTCATTCTTGAACAAGCTTTCGGTGTTCCGTCAAATCCAGCATTCACCATTTTGGGTTTGGGTAAATTAGGTGGACGGGAGTTGAACTTATCATCCGACGTCGACATTTTTTGTGTCTTTGCGGAGGACGGCGAAACATCCGGTCCGCGCGTGCGGGATCACGGCGATTACTTCACTCGTCTGACCCAACAATTGGCAAAATCGCTTGATGCACTAACTGTTGATGGATTTGTTGAACGTGTCGATCAACGGCTGAGACCCTGGGGCTCTTCAGGCCAGCTGGCGATCCCAGTGGTTGCTTGTGAAGACTATTATGAGGTCCATGGCCGGGAATGGGAGCGATTTGCACTTCTGAAAGCGCGACCAGTCGCTGGTGATCTGGAGTTGGGTCTTACGCTGTTAAGATCACTCAAGCCGTTTTTGTATCGGAAATACCTCGATTTTGGGGTGTTTGAATCAATTCGCGATCTGAAATCAAAAATTGAGGCAGAAGTGCGTCGTCACGGCCGCGATAAGAATGTCAAAGTCGGCCGCGGTGGGATCCGTGAAGTCGAATTTATTGTTCAAGCGATGCAATTATTGCGTGGAGGCCAGATTCCGAGCTTGCAGGTCACTGGATTTCTCGATGCCCTATCGACTCTGATGACGGAGGCCATCATTAGTCAGAATGATGGCTTACAACTCAAACAAGACTATTTGTGGCTTCGCTACGTCGAACACGTGATCCAAGCTGAAAATGATCAGCAAACACAGGAATTGCCAACCGACTGTGGGCCGTTGGCTGCTGTGATGGGCTTTGAGTCGGCTGATAGCTTTGAACGGAAACGTCGAGAAGTCACTGATCGAGTTCATGAGGCGTTTGTCTCTTTTATGCGGGTCGAGAAGTCACAAGCGATGGCTGAGGCTTCGATCAAGGACGAGGTCCAAGAGTGTTTGGATGCATTCCTCGATGATCCAGTATGCGATCGTCTCGAACCGATTGCGCGCTCTCGACTGATCACACTGTTGGATCAACTAGGGCCCGAATTGAGTGCTTATCCGATTGACGTGACAGAACGGATGCTTCGATTCATTTCGACCTGTACTCGACGAAGCGTTTATCTATCGCTGTTATCCGAGAATCCAGCAACACGCGCGCGTATGCTCGATATTTTGGATCGATCATCCTGGGTTACTGAGCGTCTGATTGAGATGCCGGCTCTGTTGGATGAGCTGCTCACGCTCGATGCGAGCGACGCTGAAATGTCGCGTGAGGCAATTGGTCAGGAATTATCAATGCGCCTGCAACGAGTTGATCCAGATGATCCAGAACGCCTGACTGAAGTGCTCGTCCAGTTTGCTCGCGGTCTTGCATTCCGAGTCGCAGTATTTGAGATCCGCGGTGAGATTCCATTAATGCGGGTATCCGATCAGTTGACCTGGATTGCTGAGGCAGTGGTTTCCGAAGTGCTGCATTACGCCTATCGCGAAGTTGCCAACAAGCATGGCCATCCGGTGGTCAATTCAACTGAAGGTGATAATTGGCTCGGTTTATCGGTTCTTGGGTACGGCAAATTAGGTGGCTTGGAAATGAGCTACGGTTCAGACCTTGACCTCGTGTTTGTCCATGGCATCGATTCCGAGCAGATGACAGACGGCGATGTCGCGATCGAGGGTGGTCTTTTCGTTAATCGTGTCGTGCGTCGTGTCATTGCGCTGATCGAGACGAATACGCGATTTGGGCGCTTATATGAAATCGATACGCGGCTCAGACCATCCGGTCGCTCTGGCTTGATGGTTGTCGGCCTTGATGCGTTGAAGAAATATCTCGATGAGTCGGCTTGGACCTGGGAGTTACAGGCGTTTGTCAGGGCACGACCGGTTGCCGGAGATCGATTCCTGAATACAAAACTAGAGACACTTCGTCTCGAGATTTTACGCAATGCCCGTGAGCCAACCGAATTGTTAAACGATGTTGTTGAAATGCGGGAAAAAATGCGTGCGCACCTTGGGAGTAAAGACGGTGATGTCGGTTTTGATTTAAAGCACGATCGGGGAGGTATCGTTGATATCGAATTTATGGTGCAATATCAGGTTCTAGCACATGCGGAAACACACCCAGAGCTTGCGACTTATACGGATAATATCCGACAGCTCGATGGACTTTCGGATTCAGGGTGTATTTCAACAGTAGATGCAGATGCGCTGAAAACAGCTTATGTCCGCTATCGGACGTTGAACCATGAGGCAATCTTAGCCGGTCGCAATGGCCGTGTTGAATTTGCAGAGGTTAAGAACGAACGGCAGTTGGTTGAGAGTCTGTGGGCGCAGTGGATGTCTTCTTGAATTGATTGGAAATAAAAATGCAGCCGAACTTTGCTGATCGCGATGGATTAATTTGGTTTGATGGTGAACTCAAGCCATGGCGGGATTGCCAGACACACGTCCTCACACACACTTTGCATTATGGCCTCGGGTGTTTCGAGGGAGTCCGTGCCTATCAAACAGCTGAGGGTGCGGCGATCTTCCGTTTGCATGATCACACCCGACGACTTTTTGATTCAGCAAAAATTCTCGGAATGAATATTCCATTTTCGATGGAGGAAATTGATGCGGCACAAAAAGCAGCTGTTGCGTCAAACGATTTGGACCATGCTTATTTAAGACCAATGGTTTTCTATGGCTCCGAAGGAATGGGATTACGAGCAGACTCACTCAAGACTCACGTTATCGTCGCTGCCTGGGCGTGGGGCTCGTACATGGGCGAAGAGAATCTGAAGCGTGGGATTAAGGTCCGTACTTCGAGTTATACGCGCCACCATGTGAATATCACGATGACCAAAGCAAAAGCGAATGGGAACTACATGAACTCGATGCTTGCATTGCAAGAGGCGCTGACTGGCGGTGCAGATGAGGCATTGTTATTGGATCCAGAGGGTTATGTTGCTGAGGGATCCGGTGAAAACTTCTTTATCGTTCGTGATGGTGTGATTTATACCCCTGAGCTGACCAGCTGTTTGGATGGAATCACGCGGAAGACCATCTTCACCCTTGCTAAAGACCACGGTCTTGATGTTGTTGAAAAACGGATAACCCGTGATGAAGTCTTGATCGCAGACGAGGCGTTTTTCACCGGAACCGCAGCCGAGGTGACACCGATTCGAGAGCTTGACTCTCGGCCGATTGGTGCGGGGTCTCGAGGACCAATTACAGAAACGCTACAGTCAGATTATTTCGATGTCGTGCACGGCCGGAATGAAAAGTTCAGCGAGTGGGTCACACTCGTTAAGGACTGAGTGATGCCAACCTTAGTGGTTGGCCCGAATTGGGTCGGCGACATGATCATGGCGCACGGATTGATTTCATTTTTGAAGTCCAAGCGGCCAGATGACCCGATTCATATGCTCGCACCCAGTTGGAGTTTGGAAGTCGCGCGGAGAATGCCTGAAGTTGATCAGGTCATTGAACTTCCGTTCGATCATGGTGAGCTGAAGTTGAGGGAGCGGTGGGCATTCGCTCGAAAGCTTCGCTTTTCTCGCTATCATCGCTCGTTCATTCTTCCCAATTCCCTCAAATCAGCACTGATCCCAGCGATGGCAGGTATTCCTCGCCGAATCGGATGGCGAGGGGAGTATCGGTACAAGTTACTGACCGACTTGCGAATTCTGCACGAGGCTCGCTTCCCGCGAATGATTGATAGGTACATGGCGCTTGGTTTTCCGGCAAACCTTGCGCTGTCGGCCAATCAATTACCTGAAGCTCCCCTATTTCCGCGTTTGACCACAGACCAAGCATCACAGGACCGTCTGGTGACGGCGCATGGACTGGATCGATCTCGGCTAGTTGCGATTTGTCCTGGAGCTGAGTTTGGACCCGCCAAGCAATGGCCGATTGATCATTTTTCCGATCTAGTGACGCGCTTAATTGATGATGGGTACCAGATTGTCTTGTTGGGCTCACCGAATGATGCAGACGATAGTCGGCGATTAACTGATCAGGTTGAGGAATCAAAACGAGAAAGTCTGGTTAATCTTGCAGGTTTGACGTCAATCCCTGAGGCAGTTGATGTGATTGGGTTATCAAAAGCCGTTGTGACACATGATTCTGGTTTGATGCATGTGGCCGCAGCCACAGGTCGTCCGTTAGTTGCATTGTTTGGACCGTCTTCACCAGTGCATACGCCGCCTCTCAGTGAGATGGCAGTGACTTTGACGCATCCTGTACCCTGCCATCCGTGTTTCGAAAGAGAGTGTCCCTTAGAGCATCAGGCATGCTTGTCTGAGCTCTCAGTTGATGAGGTATTCGACGCGGTATCGCAACAAATTCAGCGGATTGCCTAATGCGTGTTTTGGTGGTGAAAACATCCTCAATGGGTGATCTTGTCCACACACTGCCAGCATTGACTGACGCAACTGAGGCGCTTGGTGATATTCGATTTGATTGGGTGTGTGAGCCTGCCTTTGCTGAAATCCCCCACTGGCACCCGTCGGTTGGAGATGTTTTGGCGATTCCATTACGGCGGTGGAAAGGAAAGCTTCATCGCCTGCTTTTCTCCAATGAATTCGCTGCGTACAAACAAGCCCTTGGTGCGGAGCAATACGATGCCGTGATTGATGCTCAGGGGTTACTGAAAAGCGCATTTTTAATTACCCGTTTTACCGATGGGCCAAAGCATGGATTTGATCGTCGGTCGGCAAAAGAAGGTTTGGCAGCGAGTGTTTACAATGTGAGGCATCGCGTGGCTCGCTCGAAACATGCCATATCGCGGACACGTGAACTGTTCGCTCATTCACTCGGTTACACCCTTCCAGAGACGGATCCAGATGCGTCGATTGACCTGAGTCGGCCACAAGAACCCACAGATCGTCTGGTGTTGGTGACTCAGACAAGTCGGCAAGCTAAATGTTGGACAATTGATGGATGGAAAGCCGTCATCGAGGACGCACTTCCACAGTTTTCCGACATTGTCCTACCCGTTGGTAGTGATATTGAATTTGCTGCAGTGTCGGAAATGACTCAAGGATTGCCGGTACGGATTTTGAATCAAGCCTCCTTGAGTGACGTTGCGTTTGAGATTTCAAATGCCCGCGCAGTGGTTTCGGTTGACACGGGTCTTGCGCACGTTGCTGACGCATTGGATATCCCCATGCTTGCATTGTATGGGCCAACGAAGCCGGGTCTCGTGGGGCCTGTTTCTGAAACGTCACAGATTCTCAAAAGCTCGACAGGACAAATGTCTGATCTCAACGCATCTGACGTGATGGAATGGGTTAGTCAGATTGATACAGTGTCTGCCGCGTAAGGTCTGGGTTTGTCTTAAATCGTTTGTGCATCCACATGTATTGGGACGGATGCTTTTTCAGGGCGCTTTCAATGTGTTGATTGAGTAGGCGCGCGTTCTCAACTTCATCCGCAACCGGATAATCATCGGGCATCTGGACAAATGCGATTTGATAGACACCATTATCGTCGCGGTGGAGGTCAAGGAAAATACTGACTGCGCCAGACATTCGAGCGAGTCGAGCTGGTGTTGTTACAGTGCAGGCAGGCCTGCCAAAAAACGGGGCAAAGACAGAGCCTTTTGGTCCCATGTCTTGATCGGGTCCAAACCACACCACGTCACCTTGTTTTAAGTGTTTAGCGATATCGCGTAATGCACGGACGTCGACCAATTCGGCATAGCGTGCGCGTCCACGACACACCGCTTGATCAAACATAGGATTATCGTTGGGGCGATAACTGACGACGAATCGACCGGCGACGGCATACATGAGCGGGGCGACCAGATCTAACATACTGTAGTGTGGGCAGAGCAATAAAACGCCTCGACCCCCTGTGTTGGCTTGTTCGAGTAGCTCCTGTCCTGATACATGGATTTTGTCGCGAATAAAGTTGATTGGCCGATGCCAAGACCATGCGGTCTCCGTTAATCCAATTCCATTTTGTTCAAAGCAGGCTTTGACGAGATTGTGCTGTTCGGACGGATCCAGCTCCGGGAAGCAGACAGCAATATTTCGTTCACAGACAAGACGCCGATTTTTTGCTGTGTGGAACAGCAATGTCCCAATCAGGCGGCCGATAGCCATTCCGAGCCTGGGTGGCAGCACGGCTAAGAGTCGAATGAAGCCAAGTCCCAGCGGAACGAGAGAATTGCCCATGTGTAATCCGGTTGGGTTCATTGATGAAGCTCGGTACTATAACAAGCTTCGAATCATTAGAGAGATCTTCTGTGTCACATATCTTTTCCGCATCGCGAGTTTTAGTCGTTGGAGATGTCATGCTTGATCGGTATTGGCATGGTGATGCAGGCCGGATCTCCCCCGAGGCTCCTGTTCCGGTTGTTCGGGTCACTCACGATGAAGCACGTCCAGGTGGAGCTGCAAACGTTGCTTTGAATTTATCGTCACTGGGTGCTCAAGTGACTTGTGCTGGCCTTGTGGGCCATGACGCTGATGCCGATTTACTGGAGCAGACGCTGACAAACCATAATGTGACGCCACTGTTAACACGTGTTGACCACAGAACCATTACAAAACTGCGGGTTTTAAGCCAAGCACATCAAATGATTCGCCTTGATTTTGAGACACCATTTGATGCATCACATGCAGAGGCGCTCGCTCAGTCGATGACTCTTGATGGAATCACGGCAGTCGTCTTAAGTGACTATGCAAAAGGAAGCCTGGAGCCCCGTTTACTGATTCAAAAAGCGCGTGCACTCAAGATTCCCGTAGTTGTTGATCCAAAGGGTACTGACTTTGAGCGATATCGAGGAGCGACCTTGCTGACGCCGAATCGCGCTGAATTCGAGGCGGTCTGTGGTGCTTGGGCTAACGATCAAGAGCTGGCTGAAAAAGCTCGGAAACTGATTAATGAACTGGATATCGACACAATCTTGGTCACGCGTTCTGAACAGGGAATGACGTTGATTGCGCGAGATGGATCTGTGCATCAATTTGCGGCGACAGCTCGCGAAGTGGCTGACGTCACAGGTGCTGGTGACACCGTGATCGCGACGGTTGCTGCAGGGCTTGGTTCGGGGATGAGCATGGCTGAATCCGCTGAATTGGCAAATCGAGCGGCCGGAATTGTTGTGTCAAAACTTGGAACGGCAACTGTCAGTGGTGGAGAGTTGGAAAGAGCTTTGTCGGTTGATCATGGCATTTTCGATCGCGCAGAAGACGCTGCTGCCTGGGCTGAACAATGCCGAGCCCAAGGTGAGAAAGTTGTGATGACTAATGGTTGCTTCGATATCCTGCATGCCGGTCATGTTGCGTATTTGAAAGAGGCGGCTTCGCTTGGTGATCGTTTGATTGTTGCTGTGAATTCAGATGGATCAGTGGCTCGTTTAAAAGGTCCTGAGCGTCCCGTGAATACCATCGAACGGCGTTTGCAAGTCCTTGCGGGGCTCGCTGCCGTGGATGCCGTGATCGCATTTGCGGATGACACACCGATTCCATTAATTGATGTGGTTCGACCGGATGTTCTTGTGAAGGGCGGTGACTACAAATCGATCGAGGAAGTGGTTGGCTACGAGCATGTGTTGGACTACGGCGGGGAGGTCAAAGTGCTTGGCGAAGTGGCTAATTTATCGACCAGCCACTTGATTGCAAAGATTCGTCAGACGGATTCTGACTCAACCAATTGACAGAGCGTGTGCATCATTAGGATGTGGCATTCCTGAATACGCGCCGTGTTCGTTGACGGTGCGGCTAAAACGTAATCAGCAATCGCTTGCATTGCGCCACCCGGCTTGTCGCCAACGAGTGCCACTGTTCGAATGCTTTTGCTTTGAGCAACTTCCATTGCCTTGACGACATTCTTTGAATTGCCACTCGTTGAGATGCCGATGAGTAAATCACCGGATTGTCCGAGGCCTTCAACTTGTCTCGAGAACACTTGGTCATAGCCGTAATCGTTACCGATGGCTGTCAGAGCCGATGTATCTGTGGTCAGTGCAATCGCAGCCATTGACCCACGTTCTTTCTCGAAGCGACCGATCAGCTCTGCCGCGATATGCTGGCTATCGGCTGCTGACCCCCCGTTTCCGCAGAGCATAATTTTATGGCCCGCTTTAATCGTTGATGACGCGACGCCTGCGACTTCAAGCAGTTCTTCCAAACGTCTAGTGTCATTGATCAGTGTTTGCTTGGTATCAATGCTTGCCTGGAAGGTGGCTTTGATTGCGTCTAGGCTCATAGTTGGATCTCTGTTGGGAGTGCAAGACAGTTATTGCGCAGATGCACAGGATTAATCGTGCCAATAATAGCGGAAGTGATGTTTGGGTGCGCGAACAAGTCTTTAAAAATTTCAGGGATAGATGTTGTTAGGTGGCCGCTCCCGAGGGCTTTCTTGACCAATAACCCCGCACCAAATCGCTCTGCCTCAGCGATAAGTGGTTTGTCATCTTGAGAGTCAGGGTTCAGTGTAATCATCAGGCAATCCGCTCCTTGAAGCAGGGCGTGACGTCCACCTTCCACTGTTTTGCCGGATAACCCGACCGCCTGAATGAGCCCTTGGTCTCGCGCTTTGATCAAGGTTTGAAGTCCACCTTGATTCAGGTGTTCGATATCCCTCCCATCAGAGTGCAGTAACACGACATCTAAATGGTCACGATTCAAGCGTTGAAGACTTTGTTCTACGCTCTTGAGAATTGCGATTTCTGAGAAGTCGTAATGACTTCCTGTGTCAGGATCGTAGGTTTCACCAACTTTTGTGATGATACGAAAATCGGCTTTGATCTCTGGTAGTAACTCACCGAGCCGCGCTTCAGAGGCGCCATAGGCAGGCGCTGTATCAAGACAGTTGATACCTAATTCTGACGCAAGTGTCAGGAGTTCAATGATGTCGTCGTCGCTTGGCAATTCAAAATCGGTCGGATATTTCACATCTGTATTCCGGCCAATTTTGACGGTGCCCAGGCCAATCGGACTAAGCTCGAGCCCTGTTTGTCCGAGTGGTCGATGAATCATACCCATGGGTAATGCCCTGCTGGTGCTTTTGACCACTGTGGCAGTGTTGCAGGTTTTGCGTCTCCACCGAGAAGCGGAAGAATTTGGTCGGCAAGTGCAGGTGCAAGTGCGAGCTTAGTTGGCCACGCGACAATCAGGTTGTTTGATTGACAGACGAATGCGGTATCAGGCCGATTTCCTTCACGTGTACTGGGCTCCGCTCGGTTGACCCGAAAAACGTGCGTTGATTCCACATTGGGTTCAAGCCAGCAAAGTGCTTCTGACAACGCACGCTTCGCATTTGAGCACACCGTGCTGTCATCTTGTGTGACTCCGTCTTCTGCAAGTTGTCCGCCTAGATACAAATATTGCGCTCCATCAAATTCATGGGTCGAAACGGTGAGTTTGGGCTTGCTGCCGCGCCCGAGTTGGTGACCGAATACTTTTGGAATGGGTTGCGCAAGTTTACAGGCAGCCATTGCCAGCGGGCGTCGTTGCATGGCTGGATACTCGCCAGGAAGTTCGGATAATAGCGCTTCCGCTCCTTCACCAGCAGTCAAAATGACATCCCCTTGGATCTGACCAGCAGTGGTTTCGATCCCAACGATCTTGCTGTCTTGCATCAGCAGCTGCGTGACCTCAGTTTGGAAGATCTGTCCATCCAAGATCTCTGCAAACGCATGAACCAATGTATCGAGCTTTAACACCGGTTCTGACAATCGATACAGATGGCCTTTGAAATTCGGATGATTGAATGCCGCTTCGGATAGCGGATCAATGCGTTCCATACGCGATCGCATGGCTTTGCTTGCGAAGAATCCCAAAAGATTCGCAGCAATTGATTCGACAGACCATAACAACTGATCTTCTCGTTCGAGTTGAACGTGGCTTAAGTCGACTGTTCCTTCGCCTTGCAAAGCCTGTCTCCAGCGCGCGGGCATGGCACCAATTTCACTGGCTGCTTTGGTTAATAATCCATCAAGTGCATACTTAGTGCCGCCATGAATCATCCCTTGGCTTGCTAGGGTTTGACCTTGGCCAAGCGCGTTTTTTTCGATAACACAGCATGGAATGTTGCGAGCTTTCAGTTCAGCTGCTAGCCAGAGACCTGAAATTCCGCCACCGACGATGATTTTCATGCAGGCATGCTAGCATCTTCAATTATGGGACGACATCTGTATTCACTGCTCTTACTACTTTGCACACCACTTCTGATTGCGCATGTGGTGAGGAAGTATCGTCGAGAAAATCAAGATCCGATGGTGAGTCGTCGACTCGGGGCGCACGTACCTGATCAGATGGATGGCTGCGTCTGGATTCATGCCTGTAGTCTCGGAGAAGCAAAAGTTGGAGTGGAGCTTGCGCGAGCACTCATCAAACATGACGCGTCACTTCATGTCTTTATGACGGCGACGACACCCGCTGGACTCGGCGTTTTGGCTCAGAGTGAATTCGTGAGCCACGTGTTTCCTTGGGACTTTTCTTGGATTTGGTCTCGTTGGTTATCCAGACTTCGCCCAAGAGCATTGATCGTTATTGAGACCGAACTTTGGCCTAATTTGATTGCCGCATGCCATCGGACTGATGTTCCTGTGATTGTTGCGAATGGACGGTTAAGTGATCAATCAGTTCGAGGATATCAACGGTTTGGTTGGGTATCGCGACCAATGTGGTCTCAAGTGTCACGCGCGCTGATGCAATTTGAAGATGACGCCCACAATGCGCATCGTGTGGGGGTGCCGGTCCATGTGATTTCTGAAGTTGGATCCATTAAGCTTGACCAATCTGCTCCTCAAATTTCACGAGGAAGAGCGAATCAAATCAGTGATTGGAAACGAGGCCATGTCCTAGTCTGCCTGATGAGTAGCCATGCCGATGATGACGTGCTCTTTGTCTCTTGGGCTCGGCAACATCCCGAAATGCGATTATTGATCGTGCCTCGACATCCTGTTCGAGGATCTGAGATCAAGACATTGGCAGATGCTCAAGGGGTCCACGCATCGCAGGTATCTGTTGAGATTCAAGACAAGGCTCAAATCTTGATCGGTGACAGCTTTGGAGATATGGGGGCATATCTTTCTGAGTCTGATGTGATTGCGATTGGGGGCAGCTTTTCCGGGAAGGGCGGTCAAAATCCGATTGAGCCCGCGCTGATGAGTAAGCCGCTTGTCGCGGGGCCATCCATGCACAACTTTCAGGCGATCAGTACTGGTTTAGAAGCCGCAGGTGCTCTGCTGCGTACAGACGCTGAGCATCTCTCTCAATCCATTGATGCGGCATTTGCGACAGCTCAAGTGATGGGGCAGGCCGCGAGTGCTTGGGTTGAAGCAAATCGCGGTTCGACCCTACTTCAAGTGCAGGCGATTTTGGCAGCAATTGCTGCGCGTTAGCGGCTGGCTAAACGTGCTTTTGCACGCGCGGCCGCTTCTCGCACCTGATTGGGCGCTGTTCCGCCGATGTGATCACGTGCATTCACGGACCCTTCAACAGTCAACACCTCGAATACATCATCGTGGATGAGATTACTGAATGCTTGGAGTTCGAGAAGATTCATTTCCGAGAGATCGCGCTTGGTTTGGACACCAAGGGCAACTGCTTGCCCAACGACTTCATGCGCATCACGGAACGGTAAGCCCTTACGGACCAAGTAATCAGCCAGATCTGTGGCTGTTGAGAACCCACGGATTGCAGCGTCTTTCAAAATGTCTTGATTGACCAGTAATGACGGCATCATATCGGCAAAACCGCGCAGTGATCCGAGCAATGTATCTGCGGCGTCATATAGTGGCTCTTTGTCTTCCTGATTATCTTTGTTGTAGGCGAGTGGTTGCCCTTTCATCAAAGTCAGTAAGCTCATAAGGTGGCCAAACATGCGCCCTGATTTGCCGCGAATAAGTTCAGGCACGTCGGGATTTTTTTTCTGCGGCATGATCGAGCTACCCGTACAGAACTTGTCAGGTAGGTCGACAAATTGCCAGGCGGTCGAATTCCAGTTGATGAGTTCTTCTGAAAACCGTGACAGATGCATCATGATGATGCTTGCGGCGCTCAAAAACTCGATACCAAAGTCGCGATCAGACACAGAGTCGAGACTGTTTTCTGTGGGTTTATCAAATCCAAGGAGCTCGGCTGTGCGCTCGCGATTAATCGGATAGCTGGTGCCAGCGAGTGCTGCTGCGCCTAGCGGACATTGGTTCATCCGCTGTCTGCAATCAAGCAAGCGACCCGCATCGCGCTCGAGCATTTCATTCCATGCGAGCATGTGGTGCCCGAAAGTGACGGGCTGTGCCGCTTGAAGGTGTGTGAAACCAGGCATGATGGTGTCTGCTTCACGCTCAGCTAAGGCGATCAAACCCATCTGGAGGCGAGACAACTCAGATACAGCGTGATCAATGGTTCCCCGTAGCCACAGCCGGATGTCGGTGGCGACTTGGTCATTTCGAGAACGGCCTGTATGCAGTTTTTTTCCAGTGTCGCCGATGAGATCGATGAGTCGTGATTCGACATTCATATGCACGTCTTCACGCGCAATGGACCATGTGAACTGCCCTGATTCAATTTCAGTTTCGATCTGGCGCAGGCCTTCGATGATGGTTTGAAGTTCTTTGTCGGTCAGGATTCCCTGTTCAGCGAGCATTGTGGCGTGCGCGATCGATCCTTGAATATCCTCGCGTGCCATGCGTTGGTCGAATTCGACGGATGCAGTGAATGCTTGGACGAACGCATCGGTGGATTCCGAAAAACGGCCGCCCCAAAGCGCTTTGGGCGTTTCCTGACTCATAGAGACTCCTTCTGTAGGCATCCAGTATACTTGGTGTAACAAAGGACCACACATGCAAAAAACATTAACCATCGCAACAAGGAAGAGTCCGTTGGCTCTGTGGCAGGCTTATCACGTGCGTGATCGTCTTCAAGCGCATTTTCCCGAGTTGACAATTGAGCTCTTGGAAATGACGACGCAGGGTGATGAGCGGCTCGATGTGTCTTTGACCAAAATAGGAGGTAAGGGTGTCTTCGTAAAAGAACTAGAGACTGCGCTGTATGACGGGCGCGCAGATCTTGCTGTCCATTCTTTGAAAGACGTACCGATGGAGCTTCCCGGCGGTCTGGATTTGTGTTGTTTAACAGCACGTGAGACACCAACAGATGCTGTGGTCCATCGCACTGGGACTCAAGCTTGGGATGGTTTTGCTGATATTCCTCAAGGTGCACATCTTGGCACCTCAAGTTTGAGGCGTATCGCACAAATTCGTGCACTACGACCCGATCTAAAACTCTCGCCAGTCCGAGGCAATCTGGGAACACGTCTGAAGAAACTCGATTCCGGTGAATTCGATGGGCTTGTGCTGGCATCGGCTGGTCTAAAACGCCTTGAATTAGGAGATCGCATCGCATTTGAGACCGCACCAGAGGAAATCTTGCCTGCATGTGGCCAGGGCATTCTTGGAATTGAGATCCGCGAAGATGATCCGGCAACTCGAGACATTGTGATGACATTACAAGATGCCAAGGGTGAAACTGCTGGCCGGGCGGAACGTGCGTTGAATCGTCATTTGAACGGTGGTTGTCAGGTGCCGATTGCGGCCTATGCAATTGAAAGTGACGGACAGCTATGGCTACGCGCATTGGTTGGTTCGGCTGATTGTGGAAGGCTGCTGAAAGCAGAGGGTGTCGGTGAGCTCGACGATGCTGAGAGCCTCGGTATTCGTGTTGCAGAAGATCTGGTTTCGCAAGGTGCGAGAGAGCTTCTTGCTCAAGCGGGTTTGTAATTGAAGCTCTGGCTCAATCGGCTTCCTTCAGCGTTTCCGCGAGTCGCTGATGCGTTCGTTGATGCCGGGTTTGAGGTGATTGCGCTTCCATGTGTCCGGTCCCACCCGCTCGATGTTTCGTTGGATTCAGCGATTGTCGATTTTGACCGCTTCGATCATGTTGTTGTGACCTCTCCCGAATCTGCGCGATTATTGATTGATGCAGTAGCATCACGCTGGGCACAGTGGCCCGCTAAGCAACAATTTTGGGCAGTCGGTGTCGGAACATCGGAGTTGCTCACGGACGAATCGCATTCAGTGAGGACCGCTTCGCGTCCAGGCTCTCAATCACTGATGCATTTGATGCGTTCTGGGATCGTTCCAGAGAGTCAAATCTTAGTTGTCAGTGGCAAAGGTTCGGGGCGTCAATTTGACCAACTGAATTCTGTGTTAATGGATCCTGTCTCGCATCTGGAGCTATTTGAATTGGTTCCTCATTTCGATCTGGGAAATACACGTATCGACGCAGTTGATGGGGTTGTTCACGGCTCTGCACTCCTCGTGCGCGCCTTTTTGAAAATTGCAGAGATGCATGATTTGAGTGTGTTGGATTCCCTGCACTTTGTCACAAGTTCTGACGCGAAAGCACAATTACCCGCTGGAAGCCGGTATCATCAAATTGAAGCGCCGACACCAGAAGGCGTTCGATTGGCGATGCAAGGAGATCCGAGTGTCAAAGACTGAAGAAACAACACCTGAGGTCGCTGAGGAGGTTGCTACCGAGCAACAGATTGAGTCGGTTGATACGGCTACCGAGTCTCAAGAACATCCGGGGGCCAGGGGTTCCAGTGCTTGGATTGCTCTCCTGTTCAGTTGTATCGCATGCGTTGGCGTTGGTTTTGCGGCTTGGTTTGGTTGGCACGAATTTCAGTCGTTCACGCGATTAACCGAGTCACTCGGTACTTCTGTTCAAACATTGAGCGCGCAGGTATCGCAACTCGAAAATTTAAAGACGACGACCCAAAATCTTGATAAGCAAATGCAACGATTGGAATCGGAGATTGGCCGTGCTGACGCCCGTAATCAGTCAGTGATCGATCGTGTTGAGGTGGTTGCAGAACAGCTTGCAAAAGCGCAGGTAGATACACGAAGTAGCTATGTACTGGCTGAAGCTGAATATCTTTTGAAGCTCGCCGATCAACGACTGCTGATTGAACGCAACCCAGAAACCGCGGTGACCCTAATGCGTACAGCACAAGCGCTTTTGGGCCAACTACAGGATGGTCGCTTGTTATCAGTGAGAGAGCGTTTAGCACAGGATTTACAGTCACTCTCCACGGTTCAATCTGTTGATATATTGGGTGTACAAGCTGAGCTACTTGCTCTTGACTCTGTGTTGGATGATTTGCAGTTACCTGTGCGTCGCTTAGCTCCTGAGGAAGAATCGGCGGCGACGGTCGATGTGAAACAATGGCTTGGGGAATTGTCTGATTTCATTCGAATTCGTGAGGTGAACGAACCGATCACACCATTGGTTTCTGCGTCGGATGCGGGACGAGCGCGTGAGGTTCTCCGCTTGAGCCTTGAACAAATCAAGCTCGCATTGATTCGTGAAGATCAAGCACTCTTTGACGCGGGGCTTGCTCAGGCAAAACGCTTATCGATGCACTTCTTCGATGTCACGGAAGGTGCTGGACTGAAAGTGATCACAGTCCTCGGATCATTGGAAGGTATACAAATTACAAGTGAAATTCCGGATGCTGCTCAAGGGCTTCGAGCTCTCAAAGTGTATCGGGATGCACTGACTCAAGAGCGCATTTCTGGCGCAGAGGTTCAACAGTGAGTCGTGCTGTCAGAGTCGCGATCTGGATCATCGGTTTCGGTGCGCTACTGGCACTTGGTCTATACCTTGGAGATCGAGTCAAAGCTGATTCAGGCTACGTGCTGTTTGCTTACGGTGGTTACACAGTTGAGATGTCACTCTGGGCATTTATTGTTCTTTTTCTGGCAGTGACCGTCATTCTCTGGATCCTATTTGGTTTGGGTGGTGCTTTGGGGCGTCTCCCACAGAATGCCTGGAAGGCCTGGGGTCGTATGCGTCATCGAAAAGCCGATTCGCGACTCATTGAGGGTGCACTCTGGTTACGTCGTGATGAACCTGAGCGTGCTTTGTCGGTATTAAAAAAAGATGCGAGCTCTGAATCGTTGCCAGCACTGCATTGGTTACTGGCGTCGGAAGCTGCGAGACGGCTTGAACAACTAGATGAATCAGAGCGTTATTTGGAATCAGCAGAGCGACTGATGGCGAATATTCCAAAAGCGATCGAACATGATCCCAGACCATCCGAATTCAAACCGCTGATGAAAGCGTTGAAAAAGGAGTGGCGTGAAGACTGGGCGCTGGCCCTTGAGACGATTGGTGATGACGATGCCTTGTCACGGTTGGCAACTCTCAATTCACTAACGAAAGTCCACACTGATTCGGTTGCATTGGAGATTGTGCATGCCCGATTGGCAATGGCGGCTGGTCTTGATGCTGAAGCGAAACACCATATCGATCGAGCGAATCAGCTTGATTCCGATCATCCCTTGGTGCATTTGTTAAGTATTGAAGCGGAGTCTGGAAGAACAGCGGCGCTTGAGCAACTCAGGCGCCGCCTGATCGAAGATGCGTCTTAGCGCTTCTTCATCGATTGGAAGAATTCTTCGTTCGTCGTCGTGGTTTTCATGCGATCGACCAAGAACTCGATCGCTTGAAGATCTTCCATAGAGTCCAGTAACTTTCGTAAAATCCACATACGCTGCAGTTCTTCCTCTGTGGTGAGAAGGTCTTCACGGCGCGTTCCAGATTTACGGATATTGATCGCTGGGAAAATGCGTTTCTCAGCGGCTCGTCTCTCCAAGTTGAGTTCGGAGTTACCAGTCCCTTTGAATTCTTCAAAGATGACTTCATCCATTTTCGAACCCGTATCAACCAAAGCGGTCGCAATAATGGACAAACTGCCACCTTCTTCGATGTTTCGAGCCGCACCAAAGAATCGCTTTGGTCGTTCGAGTGCGTGGGCATCGACCCCGCCCGTCAACACCTTGCCAGATGATGGCTGGACTGTGTTGTAAGCTCGCGCAAGTCGAGTGATGGAATCGAGCAAGATGATCACATCGCGCTTGTGTTCGGTTAGTCGCTTGGCTTTCTCGATCACCATCTCAGCAACTTGTACATGACGCGCCGGCGGTTCATCAAACGTCGACGCCACCACTTCACCGCGGACCGTCCGTTGCATTTCTGTGACTTCTTCCGGACGCTCATCGATCAGGAGGACAATCAAATAACATTCTGGATTGTTTCGCACGATACTGTTGGCAATGTTTTGCAACATGAGCGTTTTACCCGCCTTCGGTGGTGAAACGATCAACGCACGTTGGCCCTTACCAATTGGGCAAACTAAATCAATGATTCGTGCTGTTAAATCTTCGGTTGAACCATTGCCTTGCTCCATGGTGAGACGTTTTTGCGGGAACAGCGGCGTTAGGTTTTCGAATAAGATTTTATTTTTCGCATTTTCTGGCTTATCAAAGTTGATCTCATCAACCTTCAACAATGCAAAGTAGCGCTCGCTGTCTTTTGGCGGGCGGATTTTGCCAGCAATGGAGTCTCCTTTACGAAGATTGAACCGCCGAATCTGGCTGGGTGAGACATAGATGTCATCCGGACCTGCTAGATAACTTGAGTCGGCGGACCTTAGGAATCCAAAACCGTCTGATAAAATCTCCAAGACACCATCACCATAGATGTCTTCGCCACTCTTCGCATGCGCTTTAAGGATTGAGAAAATAACGTCCTGTTTGCGAGACCGTGCGAGATTTTCGAGGTTCATACTTTCCGCAATTTCAAGGAGTTGCGGCATTGATTTTTTCTTGAGTTCTGTGAGGTTCATGAGTTCTCTGGATCACTCGGGTACGGACCGCGAGCGGTATTTGGGTTGGTCAAACTGTCATTTTTGAAAGATAAAAGGGGGTTGCGGAGATCATCCACACCGAAAGCTTAGGCGCTTTCGGTGGGCTCGTCTAGTGTTTTAAATGTTTGAATCGAGAAATGCGGCGAGTTGGCTCTTGGATAGAGCGCCAACCTTGGTCGCTTCAGGCTCGCCATTTTTAAATAAGATGAGCGTCGGAATGCCGCGAATACTGAATTTTTCAGTTGCTTCGCGGTGATCATCCACATTCAGCTTTGCAATTGTGAGGCGGCCTGCATATTCGGTCGCGAGTTCTTCCAAGACCGGTGCGATCATTTTGCATGGGCCGCACCACTCAGCCCAGAAATCCACTAGTACAGGCGTTTGCGCATCCTTGATTACTGAATCAAAGTTGTCATTTGTCAAAGTCGTAATTTGATCGCTCATTGTGTCCTCGTTATGTTTCTTCTGTTAAGCGGTGAGGTTTTCGGCCGCATCGATTGCGGAGTAGGTCAGTATACAGTCTGCTCCCGCGCGCACCATTGATTCCAAACTTTCCATCATGACAGCCTTGCCGTCAATCCATCCGTTTTGATGTGCTGCCTGAATCATCGCGTATTCGCCGCTGACTTGATAGACAGCAACTGGAACTTTAAAGGTTGTTTTGATGCGTTGGACGATATCAAGATAGGGAAGGCCTGGCTTGATCATGACAATATCCGCGCCCTCGTAGAGATCTTCAGCGACTTCATGCAGCGCTTCATCACTGTTGGACGGATCCATCTGGTAGGTTCGCTTATCTTTTTTTCCTAAATTTGCGCTTGAACCAACGGCATCACGGAATGGACCATAAAATGAACTCGCATATTTAGCAGAGTAGGCGAGAATACGGGTGTGAATATGATCTTCATCTTCCAGCGCGTCACGAATCAGACCAATGCGTCCATCCATCATATCGCTCGGAGCCACGATGTCCGCACCTGCCTCCGCATGAGACAGCGCTTGTTGCACTAACACGTCACAGGTTTCGTCGTTCAACACATATCCAGAGGCATCAATGAGACCGTCCTGTCCGTGAGTGGTGTATGGGTCAAGTGCGACGTCTGTGATAATGCCCAGGTCCGGTAGTTCCGCTTTCAGCGCGCGGACTGCTCGTTGCACCAATCCATCCGGATTGTAGGCCTCGCGGCCGTCCTCCGATTTGTTGTCACGAACAACTGGAAATAATGCAATCGCTGGAATGCCCAGCGTGTGCGCGCGTTCGGCTTGCTTGAGCATCAGGTCGATCGACCATCGCTCGACACCGGGCATTGAGCTGACAGCTTCACGTTCGTTGTGCCCCTCGAGAACGAACATTGGGTAAATCAAATGCGACGTGGTCAATGTATTTTCGCGGACCAGCGCTCGAGAAAAGGCGTCACGTCGATTGCGACGCAATCGACGCGTTGGATAGCCGACAGGAACAATTGCTGTCATCGTGGACCCCTTTGGATGAAATCTATTGCACGCGCTATAGGGTATCTGAATTACTATTGTGTTTCGCGTCTTTCACAGCAGTGGATATCGAAAATTTGAGCGCAATCACCGTGAAACAAGTCAAATGGATAGTGAGTTTGGCTGGCATTATTCTGGTTATTTGGTTTGCTAGAGATTGGTTACAACCAACTGATCTGATTTCGCGTTATTCAGAGTTCAAGCTCATGATCCAACATCATTATGCTTGGTCTGTTGGGATTTTCTGTTTCATCTATGTCGCAGCAGTCAGTTTGTCGTTGCCGGTCGCATCACTACTGACACTGATGGGGGCCGCGTTATTTGGCTGGATTTCGCTCCCTATGATTGTTTCAGCGGCTACAGCGGGTTCGCTTGTGGTTTTTCTTTTGGCCTCAACCATTGCTCGTGAGTTCTTCTCGCAGCGTGCGGGCAGCGTTATTGATTCAGTTCAAACAGCATTTCATCGGAGCCCAATTCGCTGGCTGTTGACGATGCGATTCATTCCGTTTTTTCCATTTTGGCTGGTGAATATTGTTCCTGCAGTATTACAGATGAAAATGCGTGATTACGTCTTTGCGACAGCAGTCGGTATCATCCCGGGGACCGCGATTTATGTCAGTGTGGGTCGTGGGCTCGATACGTTGATGGCGCAAGGCTTGAAGCCTCAGTGGAATTTAATTGAGCACCCACAGGTCTGGTTACCATTGGTTTTACTCGGTGTTTTTTCAGGTGTGTCTGCTTTTGTTTCGAATCGTTATAGGGATAAAGTGAATTCATGATTTGTCGATTGATCTTTGCGCTCAGTGTATTCCTGAGTGCTCAGTCTGGCCAAGCGGCTGACTGGCAGGAAATAGAGGCCAACGCCAAAGGCCAGACGGTTTATTTTTACGCATGGGGTGGTTCGTCAACGATCAATCAATATATCGAGCGCTGGGCAACAATCGCCCAGGAGCGACATGATATTACTGTCGAGCATGTCAAAGTCGATGACATCTCCATTGCGATACAGGGCATACAAACAGCGAAACGTGTCGGCCGCTCGGATCAGGGCTCAGTCGATGTGATGTGGATTAATGGAGAGAATTTTGCTCGGATGAAGCGTGACGAGCTATTAGGAGCTCCGTTTGTTGCTGATCTTCCGTCGTCGAGTGCCATTAACTTAGCTGAGCCGACAATTGCCGCTGACTTTTCGATTCCGACGGACGGATTGGAAGCTCCGTGGGGTCGCGCTCAATTGGTATTTATTGTTGATCAGGCACGACTCACTGAACCACCGAAGTCAATGGCTGCACTGCTCGACTACGCGAGAGATAATGTTGGACGCGTGACTTACCCTGAGCCACCCAATTTTCATGGAACCACCTTCCTAAAGCAGGTGCTTTGGGAAACCACGCGATACCCTGATTGGCTGACAGAACCTTATTCAGAGGAGCGATTCAAGCCAGTCACCCGATCGATGTGGGAATATCTTGATGCATTGCACCCCAATCTATGGCGGAACGGGAGAGAATTCCCTGACTCAGCAGAAGTTATGATGGATTTGTTTTCCGATGGCATCTTGGATATTGCGCTGAGCTTTAATCCAAATGATGCATCACAACGGATTTTGGATGGTCGTTTTGCGCCTTCTGTACGTACCTATGTTCATGAGATTGGCACAGTTGGAAATACGCATTTTTTGGCGATTCCGTTCAATGCGCAGTCACGCGACGCGGCGCTCGTTTGGATCAATCTTCTGTTGAGTCCTGAGGCACAGGCCGAGAAAGCGAATCCATCGATTTGGGGTGACCCGACAGTGATCGATGTGTCGCGATTGCGTTCTGCGGATCGCACACTTTTCCAGGCGCTTGAATTAGGTCCGGCGACATTAACTTCACAGGACCGCGGTATTCCATTATCTGAGCCGCATGCAAGTTGGGTCGAGCCTATTGAGCGTGCCTGGAAGCAGCGCTATTTTGGGAAGGCTCAGTGAATTGGGTTGAGCGATGTTTCGTTCTCATTCTGATTCTTCCTATCCTTGGCTTGCTGGATGATGCCCTTGGTCGGTATTCAGGCGCTTCTTGGGCGCAAGGTTGGGACCGACTATCGACTGAGCCGGCCCTTGTTCATTCCTCAGGACTCTCGCTTTGGGTCGCGACTGTTTCGCTGATCGTTTCATTATTTATTGCACGCGCCCTGTCTGCTCAAGCATTGCGACTGAGTGATTTCCAGTTGTGGCGGAGTTTGTTGCTTGCCATGCCACACAGTGCACTTGCCATTGGTTTAGTGCTCGCGTTGTCAGCTGGTGGTGTTGGCTGGCGGTGGATCTCGGTGATTGTTGAGGTTCCAATCGAACAGCAATATTTATTTCCCAGAGATCCATGGGGAGTCGGAGCAATCCTATCGCTTGTGATCAAAGAGAGTGCATTTTTAGCTGCCATTGCGATCCCAATGACCAAACGGCTTCCACTTCAATCCTATCGGGTCATTGCCAGACAAGCAGGGATGACTGATACGGCATGCCATCATCAACTGATTTGGCCACAGGTCCTACAATTAATGGGACCGGCAATATTTGTGGTGTTTGTTTTTGGATTGACCAATCTTGAGGTCAGTTTGATCTTGGGGCCAGATCAGCCCCAGCTAATCGGTGTTCGATTGCTGCAATTACTCACCGACCCAGACCCCACGAATCGACAAGCGGGCGCGCAGGGGTTACTCATTTTATTGATTGGACTCGGTGTGGCTTGGATTTTATGTCGGCCACTGCTTCGCTCGCGTGCAAAAAATCGGTTGCCGGTTGTTTGGACATTCACTCGACTAGCGACTGTATTGCGATGCATGCTGGTTGCCATCACCAGTCTATCGTTGGCGAGTTTGCTGATTTGGTCGATGACCCTTCGATGGAGTGTATTTGAGCCATTACCGCACATTTCGTTGATGGCTTTGAAAAACCTGGACACTTTAGCCTCTCCATTTTGGATGTCGTTGTTGATCGGCCTCATCACTGGCCTGATTTCGATCGTTTTGGCAGTCGCTATTCTTGAGTATTTGGTGTCAAAAGGGCAAAAGCGATTGCACTGGGTCTGGTGGGCGTTCCTCTGGCTACCTGCACTCCCGATGGCGTCGGGCTTGCTTGCCTGGGTGTATTTCTTCGGTGGAAGTCCAGGTCTCTGGCCAGTCATTTTGGGCCATACGCTGATTGCGCTGCCATACGTCATGATCGTCATCAGTGATAGCTGGTTTGAACGCGATGTGCGTCATGAAATGCTTTTGCGACAATCGGGCTTATCGATCGCTCGACGGATCGTGTTGATTTGGTTACCGCGAAACAGCCGATTATTGATGTTGGCAATGGCGCTGGCGTTTGCTGTGAGTTGTGCGCTCTATACCCAGACAATTTTGCTCGGTGGTGGTCGAATTGAAACCTTGATGACCGAACTGATGGTCACTGTTGGCAGCGAGCGGCGATCCGCCGCGATAACAGGACTTGTGAATCTGCTATTGCCCTTGATCGCATTCGTACTTGCGACGTGTCTCAACCGACTTGCGTGGCGACATCGTGCGGGGATGCAAGGAGACGGTTATGCTGATTTTCGATGAGGTGTTTGTGAGACGCGCTGGTCGTGGACTCTTTCAACCGGTTTCATTTGCACTTAAGCGAGGAGAAATCATGACACTTCAGGGCGAGTCTGGTCTTGGCAAGTCGACTTTATTGCACGCATTAATTGATCAGGAGCCGGGAGTTGAATTCATGGGTCAGATCACACTCGATGGTCATCAGATGGATGCTGACGCTCGGCTGAGCACTGAGTCGCAAACCGTATTTCAAGAGCCATTACTCTTTCCACATTTATCCATCGGTGCAAATATTGAACTGTCCATGCATCAATGTGCAGGAGTCGCTCGCAAGGCCCGTGTGGATCAGTTATTGGATCAGCTGGGTCTGCAAGGGATGGCCGCCGAGGATCCGTTTGAATTGTCTCGCGGTCAGATGATGCGCGTGGCCGTCGCCCGCGCTTTGGCACCACATCCTCGTTTACTCCTGCTTGACGAGCCATTGAGCGCACTTGATACAGAGACCCGAGAACAAGTGAAACAAGTCATTTATGAGCAAGTACGACATGACGGGAGTTATGGAATTTTGGTAACACATCATCCAGAGGATCGGCCGCTAGGGGGAGACATGATGTGTTTGACGCGTTGATCGTGAAGCGGCTGAAGGCGCCGTTAGACTCAGCAGTCCGGCCGCTCGATCGAGCAGGATTATCGGCGACTCAACTAACGGTGATTGGCGCTGTCATTGGGTTATTGGCGGCAATTGCGATCATGCTTGATGCATTGATGACTGCGGCAATTTTATTTGGCTTGAACCGTTTGTTGGATGGGTTAGATGGAGCTTTGGCTCGCGTTCAAGGTCCAACTGAACGGGGCGCTTTTCTTGATATTACCTGTGACTTCCTCGTCTACAGCGCGATCCCTTTAGCGTTTGCGATCCGAGATCCGAATGTGGCTTTGGCTGCTGCATTCCTGCTCTTCAGTTTTGTTGGAACAGGCTCTAGTTTCCTTGCGTTCTCCATTTTTGCTGCGCGTCATCATTTGGAGAACCAGGCTTTGAAAGATAAGTCTATTTATTATCTGCAAGGTTTGACTGAAGGCTTTGAAACGACAGTCGTTTTATTGTTGATGTGTCTGATACCGGAGTGGTTTGATTGGCTTGCGTGGGGGTTTGGTGTGTTGTGTTTGATGACAACGGCATCACGTATAACAGAGGGAAATCGAGTCTTACGTGGCATTTCGACCCCAGAGCCTGATAGGCTTTCATAAACCAATTAAGGAGTATCTATGAAATCAATGTTTCGGGGCGCAATCATCGCGTCTTTGCTTGCGACTCCGGCGCTTGCGAATGAACCTTCAACAGATTTAGAAAAATTAAGTTACAGCCTTGGAATCATTCTAGGCGAGCGTATTCAAAATGATTTTGGCGAATTAGACCCTCAATTTGTACTTGAAGGGCTCAAAGACTCAAAAGATCCGAATAGTTGGAAACTCGACCGTCCAGCAATCAATCAAGCTGTTCAAGATGCACAGACGAAGGTGCGTGCAGAACAACAACGACAGGTAGAAGCAATGTCCGAAGCAAATCTGAAATCAGGTGAAGCCTTTTTGGCTGATAACGCAAAACAAGATGGGGTGACTGTGACCGCTTCAGGGTTGCAGTACAAGGTCTTGGCCGAAGGCTCGGGAGATTCACCGAAGGCCACCGATACCGTCAAAGTGCACTATGAAGGTCGACTCATTTCAGGCGATGTATTCGACAGTTCAATCGCACGTGGCGAGCCAGTGAGCTTCCCTCTGAATGGTGTGATTCCTGGTTGGTCTGAAGGCGTTCAGCTCATGAAAGTTGGATCGAAGTTCCAGTTTACGATTCCATCAGCGCTGGCTTATGGTCCTGCTGGGACAGGACCAATCCCACCAAACTCAGTACTCGTGTTTGATGTTGAGTTGTTGGAGATCAATCCAGCCAACTAACCTATGGCTGGTGAATGTATGCATCAACGAAGGCATCAAAAGAGCCCTCGTTTGATGCAGCCATTTGTTGTTCGGCTGTCAGACTCTGTTGCGCTTCCTGTCGCATCGCTGCCAATTTTTCGGGTGTCAAGCTGACCGTTTGCCAACTGTCATGATGCTGGGTTGCGCGCGCAAGCCCGAATTCCAAATGCCCGTTTTGGATAACCGCTTGTTCGATTTCTTCAGACAGTAACGGGCAGGTCCCATCGAGCCTCAAGCGTGCATCCTCGAGTGCACCGGTAAAGCTTTCTGTGTGAAAAGCGGTATTGAGAGCCTCAGCGATCGGGTCGAGTGATCCGAGAAACTTGAGACCTGCTTGCTTGAACGTCGAGTGGTCATCAAATCGTTGTTCAGGGCTCCGACCAGCCCAACTTGTGCGTGCATTGATGCCGTCGATGGCGATGCACTCCTCGGTTGTGTTCAGCGGGCTCTCTGCAAGTGCTGATGCGGTCATCAGTAACGTAATCAACGATGCCTCATGCTCTGAGATTCCGTTGCGAGCGAATGGATTTAAATCGATTGCGCGCACCTCTAGATATTCAACGCCACGATTAATGAGTGCACGAACAGGTCGTTCCCCAGGTTGTTGAATACGCTTTGGCCGGATACTTGAGTAGTACTCATTCTCAATCTGTAACACCGCAGTATTCAATTGCTTGAATCCATGGTCATCTTTGAGGCCTAAGCCTTCGTAGGTTGGCCATGGGTGATGCACTGCATTGGATAATGTATCGCAATAAGTATCCAAATGATTGAAGCAGATGTTGATGGATTCTTGCGCTGCAGATTGATAACCAAGATCGCTCATACGGAGGCTCGTTGCCCCTTCTGCGAGGCGTGTTCGGCCAGTGACTGTAAATCGATCAGTGGCAAGCAAACGAAAGCTTTCATCAACCGATGGACTTGATCCGGTTAGCAGCATGATCAGCCATTGGATCCGACGAAAATTGCGAATTGTGTGGAAGTATCCATGATCACGAATGAGACGCTGATCAGTGCCGTCAGGATGACCGTCCAGTGCAGCTTTCCAAGCCCATAAATCATCACTGAACGACAGATTGAAATGGACCCCAGCGATGGTTTGCATTTGCCTGCCGTAGCGAAACCCAAGCCCCCGGCGATACACAGTTTTCAGCCGGCCAATGTGGGACTCCCCATAATAAGCAAGTGGGATATCGGAGTCCGATTCGGGTAATTGGCACGGCATGGAGAGCGGCCAAATCCGCTCGTCTTCGAGCACAGAGCTTGCAAAAATATGCAGCTCTTCAAGTTCCTGTATCGCTGCCTGTGGTGATGCGTGCGTTCCGGTGACAAATTCCAACAGGGCCTCAGAATAATCGGTGGTGATGTGTGGATGCGTAAGTGCAGAACCAAGATCCCGTGGATGTGGCGTTTGTGCCAGTTGGCCCGTCGCCCGGTCGACACGAAGACCTTCTTTTTCGAGCCCGAATCGCATGCCGGTTAAGAGTTGACTCAAAACGTCGATGTGGTTTTCTTGCAGGATATGCGAGGAGATCGTTGGTAGTTTTAGTTGCACTCAATTTCCAAGGCTTTAAGCCATCGCTGTGGGTCTTTGGTCCGCTGTAGTTCATCCGTGATTGCTTGGATCAAATGTGACTCGTTGACAGTGTAGTCGCCCGCCTCTGGCCAGCGCTCTCTCGGGTGCCATGGACCCGCAGTTTCTGATTGACCAGCCGGAACTGATAGACCAAGAGATCCAAATGGCTCCCAATCAGTGCAGTAATACATCCCTGTGATGACCGCGCTCTCTTCTGATGCGGACAATGGATCACCGAGCCCCGCCTGTCCACCATGCCATCCAGCGTTCACGAGAAAGCATCGTGTCTCGTGTGCTTCTAATAAGTCCTCTAAGATGAAGACGTAGTCATCGAGATTCCTTGGTAAAAGCGTATCCATAAATCCTGGTGTGAATCGGATATCGATCTCAGCTTGGCGTTCTTCAAGGGGGCCTAGATGATTACCGTAGCCTAAAATAAACCAAGCAAGGCATTGCTCTCGCGTGATTTTGGAGAGCGGAGGCAAGACACCCAAGGGGTCTGTTGCGAGAATGACTAATTGGCTTGGACCTCGCGTATCAGATGCTTGAGTCGCGTTGAGTCGCGTTAAAGGAACAACCAGATGTGTGGGTGTGCGCACTGCTGAGTCAGCTTCTGAATCGGTCAGCAGTGGCTCACGGTCGTTCCCTAATGCCAGGTTTTCGGCGATGGTGCCAAATCGTAGGGCGTCATCAAGACTAATCGGGAGATTGTGATCCAGGTGCAGTCGGCAGCCATCGGCAAGTCGATGCAATCCTGTATTTGACCAAGATAATCCGCGGTCACCAATTAATTGGCCACAACGAAGAGCCCAGGTTGTTTTTTGAGTACCAGCTGGACCTAAGAACAGGGTAATTTCTCCATCGCCTTGGGAAGCGGCGCCGTGCAAAGGTAGTGTGTCTTTTTCAGGGAGGATCAATCCCAAAAGCGTCAGCAAGGTTCGACGCATTTCACCAGTCGTGAGATCTCCCCCCATCAAAATTCGACGTTTTCCGACGTGAATGAGGATGACACCGCCCCCACGGGTCAACGTTTCTGCGTCACCAAAACTTGAGATAGGTGCCCAGATCAATTTCCACTCCGGCTTTTCGCGCGGGTTAAATTCTTCGGGAATGTGGCACAAATGGTGACAGCTCAAAGCGTGCCACGCGGTGACAGTTGTCATTTCGAGCGGAACCGCAATCTCTGCGTTGACACCCATTTGCGCATGGATTCGATAGCGGTCGCGTTCAACGATATCGTCTTTAACACGTTCCCAAATTGATTTGAAAACGCCGCTGTCGAGAAGTTTGAATTGGGTATCGGCCCGGATCACATCGCTTACGGACGGTTCATTGACAATGAAACGTTGCACTTCAGGGTGACGCTCGGGGGACACAATTAAAGCGCCTTTGGCGGATAATTGACCTTCGCCGAGA
This sequence comes from gamma proteobacterium HIMB30, assembly GCA_000227525.2. Lineage (GTDB taxonomy): Bacteria > Pseudomonadota > Gammaproteobacteria > Pseudomonadales > Litorivicinaceae > HIMB30. Next base: position 327,776 of record AGIG01000028.1, on the reverse strand, counting down.
GTGAGTGAGTGTTCAACCAGTTCGGCTATGGTGAGGTCGTCGTAACGACTTGACCCATCGGTTTTCATTGTAATGTGTCAGACCTCGGTGGCTGATCAGAGAGCAACCATTCTAAGTCAGCCTGATCGTATTGGTATACCTGTCCGCAAAAATGGCAATCAAGCGTCAGCTGAGGCTGTTCCGCGAACAGTTGTTTGAGTTCTATTTCACCAAGCGCTCTCAGTGCGCGGGCAGATCGTTCCTTGGAACACGAGCAACCGAATTCAATAGTCCACGGATCAAAACTCCGAGGATCCAGTTCATGAAATAACTTATAAATCAGCAGTGGACCTGCGTCCGAGGCAAGCTCGTGATCCGTAATGGTGTTGGCAAGTGTTGAGAGTGTTTCCCAGTTTGAGTACTCCTGAAGCGATTGTCCGCCTTCCTCTGGGATCCGTTGGATCAATAGCCCGCCAACAGTCGATTGGTTACTGGCGAGCCATAACTTGGTGTCAAGTTGTTCAGAATTCTCAAAATAGTGATTGAGACAGCCCGATATCGAGCCTGATTCCAAGGGTACGATGCCCTGGTACCGCTCGCCCTGTCTCGGGTCCACGGTAACCGCCAAATAGCCTGTTCCAACAAGATTCTCGAAGGTGCTCGCATCGCCGATGTCAGACCACTGGGCTGTCGATCGAATGCGGCCTTCGGAGGAGCATTCGGCAACCATCATGGTAATTGGCCCAGAACCTTTAATTTGAAGAATCATTTCGCCATCAAATTTCAGCATATGAGATAACAGACAAGCTGCTGCAACGAGTTCCTCACACAACGTTTTAACGGCCACTGGCATTGTCTGATGATCAAGCATGTCATCTTTGGTTTTGCCAAGGTGTACGGTCATGAGTCGGGCATCCGGCGCTAAGTCGCACAGATAACGGCGCACTGCATCTTGATCAGCTGTGAGATCAGTCATTAAAGATTCCTTTCAACTTGGTCATCTGGCGGCGTTCCCGTTTATTTGGACGATGATCTGCCGGCTGGAATCCTGCACGAGAAAACCGATTCAAATCACGTTCCGTCTCACGCTTTTGAATCGAGCCGGAGGTCTCTTCGTAAAGTAGCTGTGCTTCAGGCGCCGGCCGGCGATCTTCACGAACATCGCGTACGATCACAACCATGTCGGTCTGTCCTCTCGAAATTTCAATTTCGAGACCCGGCGTTACGACTTTGGATGGTTTTGCCTTAACACCGTCGATGTGGATCTTGCCGCCGTCAATGGCATCGCGAGCAAGCCCTCGTGTTTTGAAAAAGCGAGCTGCCCACAACCACTTATCGAGCCTGACCCCGCTCATTGTTGTCCTAGAGCCAATAATTCAGGTAACAGCGCATCGAAGTCATCGATACCTTGTTTCCACGTGGTGCGGGGTGGTTCAGATAAATTGGGGTGCCTAATTTCGACAATTTCTCGGACGCCTGCGCGATCTGCAGCGTCCAAGACTCTTGGCGAATCGTCCATAAATATTGCGCGATTTGGATCAATCGAATACTCATCAAATAATGCAGTCCAAAAACTTGGATGCTCTTTGGCGACGCCATATTGATGACTGGAAACGATGCCATCGACCAATGTGCTCAAGGGCACAACATCTAATTTCAGTTGAATCACGTCAGGGTGCGCGTTCGTGGCGATAATGGTTCTTAACGGCAACGGACGTAATGCTTCGAGAAATTGCTTCGCATGTGGGCGATAACGTATCAGATGCGCAAGTTGTTTTTTCGCTTCGATCAGGTCGATACCAAAGAATTCTGCCCAACGGTCTGTGCAATACCAAGCGAGTGTCCCTTCGTGCTTTTTCAGTTCGTTTTGAAACCGATCACGGATTTCGTTTTCAGATTCTCCAGTAAAACTTGCGACGATCGAGTGCACAGTTTTTAACCAAAAGGTCGCGTCATAATGAAGATCGAGCAGTGTGCCGTCCATATCGAGTAGGACGTCGTCGATCGTCTGCCAATCAATGTTAAATGGCATAGGGCGCTTCCTTTGGTAAATCAAACAACTGAACTACCATCTGATAGATTCGAGCAATGTCGTCAAGGCCTGCATAGCGTCCGCTCGGTCCTCCGTGCCCTGCATTGAGTTCGGTATATAGGAGAAACGGCCCCCCCTCGGCAATTGCCTGAAGACGATGAATCCATCGTGCGGGCTCCCAATATGTGACTCGCGGATCTGTAAGACCAGCGGTTGCAAGAATACAAGGATAAGGCCGGTTTTTGACCATCTGTGTTGGTGAAAAATGACCCAGTCTGCGTTCGGCATCCATTGATTCAATGGGGTTGCCCCATTCTGGCCATTCTGGTGGTGTGAGTGGCAAGTCGGCGTCGAGCATTGTTTCAAGTACATCGACGAAAGGGACATCTGCGATCACGCCTTTAAACAGTTCAGGTCGGCGCATGACCGTTGTACCCACCAATAAACCACCAGCACTGCCGCCGTGCAGAATAATGTTTCCTGCAGAAGTCCAGCCATCCCGAATCAATGTCTCGGCGGCGCCGATGAAATCGTTAAAGGATTGATCTTTGTCTGCCATTCGACCAGCACGATACCACTGGTATCCATTTTCCATGCCGCCACGAACATGCGCCGTGACGTGGATCACCCCCCGTGTCAGGAGCGTGCGCCTGCTCGCACTAAAGCCCGGCGTCAAACTCATCCCATAGGCGCCATAGCCCGTCAGCAATATTGGGCTTTCAGGGTGTGGCGTGACGTCGCGATGATGGACGATGGTCAGTGGGATGCGTTGTCCGTCACCCGAAATGCCATACGATCGCTGCACGATGTAGTTCGATTCATCGTGACCATTGGGCGGAGTCGATACTTTAAGCTGTTTGAAATTTCCATTTGTCAGATTGATTTCACGCACCTCAGGAGGCATCGCTGGCGTTGAGACCCGCATTCGAATCGTATCGCGGTGATATCCAGGAAGCGGGTCGAGATGCGTATCATGAATCGAGGTCGATAATGTGAGTTCTTGGCGAATTTCGAATGCCGCCGGGTTTGGCTCAGCGATCAGATAACGACCACAGCCTTCCTCTGAGTATTCAATGATCCAGTGATTCTCGAGGACTTCATAATCACTAAATAAGGCGCCCTTTTTGGGAATCCACAGCGTGTCCCAAGATTCCGGATTACTTCGGGTTTCCGTCGTTGGAAGCGGTGCGCGGTACAGTGCAAAATCCTCATGCTCGTGATTACCACGAATAATTAGGTAGGGATCGGCATGTTCAAGTTCGTATTCAAGTCCTTCTATCCAATCTGTAACAGCGATTGGACAGAGCGTGTTGAGATCTGCCGGCAACAAAAAACTCTGGTTGGTTTGATGATCGTGAATGTCGATCGTGATCCAGGCGTCAGAGCTTGTTTTACCCAACCCAATAAAGCGACCAGGATGCTCTAATTGAAAAACCAGGCGGTCATCTGTTTGCTGCGTACCGATCGTATGGCACCAGACAGTACTCGGTCGCTGGTTTTCATCAAGTCGTGTGTACAGCAACTTGCGACTGTCAGTACTCCATTCGAAATCGCCGCGACAATCTGTGAGCGGAGGTTCAATCGGATGCTGAGAGCCGGCTTGGAAGAGTGTGAGGGTATAGCGCTCAGAACCCTGCCGATCTTCCGTCACAGCGAACAATTCATGATTCGGAGAGTGATCTGCTGCGCCGATATCGTAGTAGGGATGATTCGCTGCTCGTTCATCACCGCACAGCAAAATTTCCAGATCATTCTGATCGGTCCGGCGTAAAAAGTCGGGATGTTCAGCACCTTCAGTAAACCGTTGCCAGTAGCTGTAATCACCATCCTCGACTGGAACTGAATCGTCGCGATCACGAATAGTCGCTTTCAGTTCGTCGGTGATCCACTGCCGCGAATCAGGGCCGCCGAGCCAAGACTCCGCTGTTTGATTTTGCGTCTGGAGAAAGTTTCGAATCTCGGGCGGCAGTGACTCTGGTTCTTCCAGAACTTCCCGCCAGTTGTCGGCTTTGAGCCAAGCGTTGTCTGTCGTTGGGGTTTGCATGTGCCTAGTGTACGCTAGCCGCTCGACATTGTGAGGTCTTATGGCAGTCGCTGACTGGATTCGTATCGCGATCCTCTCGCTCGTGTGGGGTGGGTCGTTTTTCTTTGTGGAAGTCATGCTTGAAGCGATGCCCCCGATGACTAGCGTACTTGGCCGCTTGCTGGTTGGCTTGGTAGGGCTGGTTTGTCTGTTGAAGGTTCTTGGCTATTCGTTGAAGCCGATCGTTGAACAATGGCGGCCATTTGCATTCATTGGGCTGATCAATAACGCGATTCCATTTAGTTTAATCAGTTTTGGACAAACTGAAATCACAGGATCTCTGGCGTCGATTATTAACGCATCGACCCCGATTATGACGGCTTTAGTCGCACATCAGTTTACTCTTGATGAGCGCTTATCAGTCTCTAAAGTTGTTGGCATTGGCTTTGGGTTTTCTGGTGTTCTGGTGTTGTTTGGGCCAGCCGCTTTTGCTGGGGGTGCATCATTGCTCGGAATGACAGCAGGCTTAACCGCAACGATTTGCTATGCATTTGGTTCTGTTTATTCCAAGCGATTGAAAAGTAATCCGCCGATGATCAATGCAACGGGACAAGTTTTTTACGGGACTTTGTGGATATTTCCCGCAGTGATGTTTCTTGACCAGCCTTGGACACTTCCTACGCCTGGGTTGGAACCCTGGTTGGCAATGTTGGGAATCGGATTTCTATCAACAACGCTTGCATTCTTTCTGTATTTTCGCGTCTTGCAGACCGCAGGTGCTAGTAATGTTGTCTTGGTGACTTTTCTTGTTCCGGTGAGTGCATCTGGGCTTGGTATTGTTTTTCTCGGTGAGGAACTTGCCGTGCAACACATCACTGCGTATTTGTTGATCGCCGCTGGCCTTGCTGTGATTGACGGTCGAATAGTTGCAAAGCTCGGTCGTTTGAGACTAAAGTCGTAATCCTAGAGTGGTAAATCGCTAAACGGAGTTTCGATGAAAAAAGCACTCATGGCCTTATGCTGGCTGGTTTCTTCTTCATTGTTCGCTGAGACAGAAAAAGCGACTTTTGGTGGTGGCTGTTTTTGGTGTATGGAGCCACCATTTGAGTCGCTCCATGGCGTGAGTTCGGTTGTCTCTGGGTATTCGGGTGGATCTATACCCAATCCAACCTATGCGCAGGTCACCACCGGCGAGACGGGTCATATCGAAGTGGTCGAAGTCACCTATGATCCACGCATCATCGATTATCAAACCTTGTTGAATACATTTTGGAAGCAGATCGATCCCACCGATGCTGGCGGACAATTTGTCGATCGTGGTTCACCATATCGAACCGTGATTTTTACGCACTCAGACGCGCAGCAGGCTCTGGCTTTGGAATCAAAAAAGCGCTTGGCTACTTCGCAAATTTTCGATGCACCAATCGTGACTGAAATCTTGCCTGCCCCAGCGTTTTACCAAGCCGAGGACTATCATCAGGACTACTACAAGACCAATGCACTCCAATATAAATTCTATCGATATCGCTCAGGGCGTGATCAATTTTTGGATCGCGTTTGGTCAGAACATGAGGGATTTGCAGTGTTTAGCGAGACAGGGTCTAAGAAAAGTAGTTATCGGAAACCGAGTCTTGAAGCAATCCGTGCGCGACTGACTCCACTGCAATTTCAAGTGACACAAGAAGATGGCACGGAACCTCCGTTTCAAAATGCTTTTTGGAACCAAAAAGCGGATGGTATTTACGTGGATGTTGTGAGTGGTGAACCGCTCTTCAGCTCGCTACATAAATATGATTCAGGAACTGGGTGGCCCTCATTTTGGCAACCGCTCGAGCCGCAACATATTGTTGAGCGAGATGACACAAAGCTTTGGATGAAACGTGTCGAGGTACGCTCTAAATTTGGTGACTCACATCTCGGCCATGTGTTCCCCGACGGACCAGAACCCACTGGGTTGCGCTACTGTATCAATTCAGCGGCTCTGGAATTTATCCCGGTGTCGCAGATGCAAGCCCGTGGATATGAAAAATATTTAATTCAATTTTCAGCAGCGCAGAATTGAAAAATAGTGAAGAACCGCCACTTGAGAATTTTTGGTGTAAGGAAATGGATATGACAGTTCAAATTGGGTGGCGCGGTGAGATCGTTGATGTCAAAGGAAATCTGCCGGTTGTAGGTCAAAAAGCGCCCGAATTTTCTCTAACCGCAGATGATCTTGGTGAAATTCAACTGGCTGACTTTGCAGGTCAAAATCTTGTTCTGAATATTTTTCCTTCCATTGATACTCCGACATGTGCCACGAGTACTCGTAGGTTTAACGAAGAACTGGCGTCATTAGATAATACCGCTGTCTTATGCGTTAGCGCGGATTTACCTTTTGCCCAAAAACGATTTTGTGGCTCAGAGGGTCTCGATAGGGTAAAGACTGCCTCTACCTTTAGGTCAACATTTTCTGACGATTATGGAGTGACAGTCTTGACGGGCATCAGGCGCGGCCTGACTGCCAGAGTAGTGGTTGTAATCGACCCTGCTGGGATCGTAAAGCACGTTGAGCTGGTAGAAGAAGTATCCACCGAGCCAGATTATGAAGCTGTATTAGCGGTGTTGTAATCAGCGAAGCAACGAGGCGATTGATTCACGAGTCGCCTCGGTTGCTTCCTCTGCTTCCTGGTTGAGACGTTCATAAACCTCGATGATTCGATTCGCCATCTCGGTGAGTTCGCTCCCACCACCGGACTGGCCACCAGTATGCGTAATTAACACCGGCTCTTTGAGGGAGTCGTTCAGTTCCTGGATTAGAAGCCATGCGCGTCGATATGACATGTTGATTGACTTTGCAGCCTTGGAGAGCGAGTGCTCTTTTTGAATTGCTTTAAGAAGAGCAATTTTCCCTGAGCCGAGAAGCGTATCGTTGTCACCGAGCACTAGTTTGAGCTTGAGACGAGGCGCATGCATTGCTAGCAATCTCTGTCTTCCACCTTTCGGCGTGTTTTACGAGGGTGTAATACGTAACACGTTCCAATTTCATTATCGCCTCGCGTCACGAACATGCGATATGGATTGCTTTTAACAATGACATTCACGGGTGACCCATAGGAGCGCTGAAATGTTGCCGAGGCGCCGCCAAGAACCTGTAGCGCGCATTTCGTCATTGACTTGTGAGAGACACGGACGCCGACCTCAGCCAGATTACTTACGATATCTTTGCAAAATTCTTGGTTGGTATCTGATCGCGTGAAGTCACGAGCAGCACTTGCGCTCATACTGAAACAGAACCAGCTGAGAAGAATAACGAGTTTTTTCATGCTGAAAGCCTAACAAGCCTTTTACTGACTGAACAGTATCAAAGGGTGATTCTGTTCTGCTTTGACCCGTCTGCGTCACCGTGGTTCATTAACTGCACCACTTTGACTAAAGCCCAGGTCATCACTCCAATCATCATGATGACGACGAGAAGGCTCGGCCATAGTGTGTTAAACGTTTCGATATCGATTTCAAACATCGGTTTCCACTCCCTGTCTCGATCACACTAGGTTAGACCTGAAACGCGATGATAAGCTGGGCCATGGGTAGACAGACTTGATTTGGATCAATTCGAGCGTTCGTCGAGCTCCATGTAACGATAAAACTTCATTTCAAGATCAGCTTGCAAGGTTTGGTACCGTGCACTTTCCGCCGCGGCATGATCCGGATTTGATTGAAAGAATTGAGGGTCAGTCATTGCCTCTTCGAGCGCTTTAATTTGTGCTTCCATTTGCTCGATTTCAGCACTCAACGCCTCATATTCGCGTTTTTCATGAAATGCGAGTTTCTTTTTGCTCGCCGGCTTGGGCGTAACAGGAGCACTTTTCTGCGCAGTTGGTTTTGTTTGCGTTGTCTGATCGCTAGGCCGTTGTCGAAGCCAATCACTGTATCCGCCGACATACTCCCGAAGTGTATGATCGGTATCGAAGGACCAAATGCCGGTCACAACTGAGTCGAGGAAGTCTCGATCGTGGCTGATGACAATCAACGTTCCTTGATAGTTAAGTAACGTATCACGAAGAATATCAAGCGTTTCAAGATCGAGATCGTTCGTTGGTTCATCCATGATCAACAGGTTGGCGGGTTTTAAAAAGAGACGCGCAAGTAAGAGTCGATTGCGTTCTCCGCCTGATAGCATTCGGGTGGGTCCACGCGCACGATCTGGTGAAAATAGAAAATCTTGCAGATATCCAATGACGTGCTTTTTGCCACCACCGACTTCGACAAAGTCGGAGCCGTGTTGGAGGTTGTCGATCACCGAAGCATCATCATCGAGTGTTTCTCTCAATTGGTCGAAAAGCGCGATTTCGAGATTTGTTCCAAGCTTGGATGTGCCCTCTGTCGGTTCAATCTGACCAAGTAGCGTTTTGATCAGTGTACTTTTTCCTACTCCGTTGGGCCCAATGACTCCAATTCGATCACCGCGTAGGACCGTTGTTGCAAAGTTTTCAAACAGCTTGTGATCACCTAAAGTCAGACCCAACCCCTCTGCTTCGATGACCAAGCGCCCCGATTTTGACGCGTCAATGAGAGTCAAGTCTGCTGTCTGTTGGCGTTCTCGACGCGCTGCACGTTCGCGTCGGAGTTGTTCTAGTGCGCGAACGCGGCCTTCGTTGCGAGTCCGCCTCGCCTTGATCCCCTGGCGAATCCATTCCTCTTCCTTTGCGAGCTTTTTATCGAATGCAGCAAATTGATCAGCTTCCGCCGAAAGCTCCTGGTCACGCCTCTCCAGATAGGTTTGATAGTTGCACTCGTAACTTCTTAACGTACCGCGATCGAGTTCGACGATGCGTGTTGCAAGTGCATCGAGAAACCGTCGATCGTGAGTGATGAAGAGAACAGCTCCTTGGAACAATCGAATCTGTTCTTCTAACCATTCAATTGCTGGAATGTCCAAATGGTTGGTTGGCTCGTCAAGAAGTAACACATCTGGCTCAACGACAAGAGCGCGAGCCAGTAATACGCGTCGCTTCATACCACCGGAGAGTGCGTTGAATTGCGCATCAGGATCCAAACCAAATTTTGAGAGCGTTTGTTCGACCATCTGTTCGACTCGCCAACCATTCGCAGCTTCGAGTGCGTGCTGACAAGACTCAAGCGCCTGCATATTTTTATCTGAAGGGTCTTCAGAGATCGATTTCAGCACCTCGTGATAGCTTTCAAGTAGTGGTGTGAGATCGCCAAGGCCTGACGCAACGACCTGAAAGATCGTACCCACCGTTCCGGTCGGCACATCTTGTACAAGGCGAGCAACTCTCAGACTCGAGCTTTTGTTGATCTCACCGGAATCTGCAAGGATTTCTCCTGCGATCAGTTTCATCAATGTCGATTTGCCCGCACCATTGCGACCGAGTAATCCGATCCGCTCTTTGGGTTGGATTTTGAGGCTGATGTTGTCGAGAATCGCCGGTCCACCAAAGCTCACTTGAATATTTTTTATCGATAAGACGCTCACGCAACGCCTCCCGGGAAGCCCAGTTGACGCCACGCTTCGTAGAGGACAATCGCTACCGCATTTGATAGATTCAAACTTCTGTTGTTCGGGCACATCGGGACACGAATGACTTCAGTTACTGCATTGTGCTTTCTGACATCTTCGGGGAGCCCGCGTGTCTCGGGCCCAAACAATAGAACATCCTCTGACTGATAAGCGATCGATTCATACGACACAGTGCCTTTGGTCGAAAGCGCAAAAACCCGTCTCTTCGGACCGCCGATATAATCATCCCACGACTCAAATTCTTTGACGCGTGCCAGATCGTGATAATCCAAACCGGATCGTCGGACCGCCTTTTCGTCAAGCGAAAAGCCCAGTGGACGAATTAAATCTAATTGACTACCTGTGTTTGCGCACAAGCGGATGATGTTTCCTGTATTCGGTGGGATTTCGGGTTGATAGAGGCACACTGTCAGCATGGCGAGACAATACGCGCGTTACCAGAGAAAAGAAAGCGTGCATCAGCGGTTCCAAAATGGAATGAATTAAGCATCCATAAACGCTCTTTATTTGTTTTGTCATCGCATCGACTATTCGAATGAGGAGGAGCTTATGCATCCAGTTGAAACACAGATTATTCCGCGGACATCAGACATTGGTAATCTTGAAGTCAAACGGGCCTTACCATCGCGCGAAAAACGCGCTGTTGGGTCATTTGTTTTTTGGGATCAATTTGGCCCAGGCGAATTGATTCGGGATGTCGGATTGGATGTCCGGCCACATCCACACATTGGGCTGTCCACATTCAGTTATCTATTTGCAGGATCTATGCAGCATCGGGACAGCCTCGGTAATGACATGGTCATCGGGCCGGGGACGGTGAATTTGATGACAGCAGGCTCCGGAATTGTGCACTCTGAGCGATCAGACTCTGAGTCTCGGGCAAACATCTCCCAATTATTTGGCATCCAAAGTTGGCTAGCGTTACCTCGGGCGATGGAAGAGACGGCGCCGAGTTTTGATCACTATGGTGAATCGAGTCTTCCTGAATTCTCTGATCATGGGATCGAAGGCCGAGTGTTGCTTGGTGACTGGTTTGGACTCAAGAGCTTGGTTCCTTTCCCGTGGGATTCTTTGTATGTGGATCTCCAGATGTCCCAATGCAGCGCCATTCAGATTCCAAAACAGTATCAAGAGAGAGCGATTTATAGTGCGCAGGGTGCGCTCGAGATCGATGGGGTTCGATATCCCGAATCAGAGCTCTTGATTTTGGCGCCGGGTCAAGAAGTCAGCGTTGTTGCTCCGCAGGGCGCTCGCGTATTGATATTTGGTGGCGAACCGCTCGATGGACCAAGACATCTTTGGTGGAACTTTGTGTCCTCAGATAAGGAACGCATTGAGCAGGCAAAAGCCGATTGGGTGGATGGCCGATTTGCTCAAGTACCTGGCGATAGCGAGTTTATTCCGTTACCTGAAAACAGTTGATTTCTGAGCCACTGGGCAAGTGCTTGCTCAGGAACATTCGGAATCTCTTGGTGTTCGATGATCGGCATGATTTCGAACTGGATTGGTTGATCGAGACGGCGTTTGATTTCGTGCATGTACAATCCAAGGCGGAGGGTGAGTGCCGTTCTCGACGCGTGTTGGAAAAGTTTCGAGTTGGAACCGTAGAATCGGATGGGTAGGACATCGCACCCAGATGCTTTCACGAGCCTGCCAACCAGCGGTTTCCAAGTGTCATCTTCAACTGGTGCGCCACGCTGTTGAGACCAAGAAACGGCACCTGCAGGGAAAAGCGCAACGACACCTCCGGATTTGAGTATTTGAATCGCTTGCCGTCGCGTCTCGACATTGATTTTAGTTGCGTGTCGACCCGGTTGAAATTCAACAGGTAGGATATTTGGATTCAAGGACGGTTCTTGTCTCAAAACCCCGTTGGCAATGACACGGAAATCGGGATCGAGCCGCGACGCGATCCAAGCCAAGGTCACTCCGTCTGTCACGCCGAATGGATGATTGGCGATCAGCAACAAGCCTTGGTTTGTTCGACGCCGTGGGATTTCGATTTGCTCTGTTGACGGTCCGCGACAGCCTAAATGATCCATGGCCATGTCCCAGACCTCTGGTGTTTGAAATGGACTGGATGCTGATTGGAATGCGCGATACCGACGCATCAGGCGTCCACGACCTGTGAGTGTCTCCATTGTTTTAATCAGGAGACGTTGCTGGATCGGCATCCAATCTTCTGCGTAGGAAATAGGTTGCGACTTCACCATCAGATCACCAAACGTCAAGACACTGCAATAAAACCTACATAGACTGATGAAATCAAGTAGGAGGCACGAATGAGGCATTTAACAGATACGCATGCGCATACAGTGGCGAGTACGCATGCTTATTCTACGGTCGAAGAATATTTTCGAGCGGCTTCGGACAAAGGGCTCCAGTTGTTCAGTATCACAGATCATGGCCCGGAGATGCCCGACTCGCCTCATCCATGGCACTTTGGCAATATGCGGGTATTGCCTCGCATTCGGTATGGTGTGGCCATGCTTCGGGGGATTGAAGCGAACATCCTTCCCGCTGACCATCATCCACTTGATGTCAATCACACGCTCATGAGTTTTATGGATTTTGGGATAGCGAGTTTCCATGAGCCCGTTTTCCCACCATCGGATCGTCAAACGCATACGCGAGCGATGATCGCAGCCATGGAAACAGGTCTGGTGCAAATTCTTGGACATCCGGGCAATCCAAATTACCCGATCAACATTGGAGAGGTTGTTCGTGCCGCCCGCGACAATAACGTCCTGATCGAAATTAATAACTCATCCTTTGTCAGTTCGCGGCTCGGTAGCGAGCCTCACTGTATTGAGATCCTCGAGACCGTAAAGGCATTGGATTGGAAGGTGGCCCTATCAAGCGATTCCCATGTCCATTACACGATCGGTGAGGTCGATGTTGCCCTTCAGAAAATTGATCAGATTGCATTTCCTGAGAGCAATATTGTGACCTTGAATGCTCGACGATTTATCGAGTTTTTGGGTGAGCACGGAAAGTCGGTCGCTCAAGATTTGTCAGAATGGTTGGCGGACTTAGAGAGACCGCAGGTCAGTGAGATTTAGTCTTCAAGGTCATCCTACTTATTCGATTGATTTTGAGTTCCTCCTCTCGACGCGTATGCTCGCGCTTTCATCAATGGATCGCTCATCATGGAACTTGCCGGTTTTGACATCGTTATTCTCATTTTTGTTGCATTACTCGCCGGCGCGATCAACACAGTGGCTGGTGGTGGCTCCAATCTTGTACTTCCAACCCTAATGATCATGGGTATGCCGCCTGAGGTTGCCAATGCAACCAACCGGGTTGGTATTTTTGTTGAGTCCGTGGTCGCGGTCTCTGAGTTTAGGCGGCATAAAAAGCTAGAAACTTTTGATCTCAAGGCGATTCTTATCCCGATGGCTATTGGTGGGCTATTTGGTTCATTGGCGGCCGCCTTCGCGCCCCCTGCGATTCTTAAGCCGCTTTTGATTGGAACGATGATCTGTATGTCTCTCTTGGTTCTTTTTAGACCGGCAGTCGTCTCGCCACCAAGCGGAACGATGGTACGTCGCGTGAGTGAGACTCCGTCTGCGTTGATCGGTCTGCTGGCCGCTGGTTTTTATGGTGGATTTGTTCAGGCGGGTGTTGGATTTTTATTGTTAGCATCGATCGCCGGTACGTTGCGGTATGACATTGTTCGAGCGAATGCGATCAAACTGGTGTGTACGTTCGTCTTTACCCTTGTTTCCCTCGCGATCTTTATTTGGCAGGACCAGGTCGCTTGGCTGGAAGGGTTGATCCTATCAATCGGCTACGTTGCTGGCGCTTATTTCGGCGTCAAGTTTGCCGTGTACACCGATCCAAAAGTACTGAGATGGTTCTTATTCGCAGCCACGCTGCTCGCCGGTGGGGCAGCGATGGTTTCGTGATACAACAGAGGCCGTCGAGTTCCTCGGACTAGCCGCCAAGTACAAGGTAAAGCACGACAGCGATGATCACTGCGCCAACGATGTACTTAATGGTCGAGCTCTCTTGCATATCGTCATCGGATCGAGGTACGGGATTTGATTCAGCTGGTTGAGGCTCAATAACGACTGATTTTTCCTCAACCACAGGGGCTTTGGATTCGGTTGATTGTGACTCAACCGGTGCTTGCGTTTTTGTCGCTGATTTTTTCTTAGCGGCTGCAGATTTAGGCGCGCTCTTCCCTTTTAGCTTTGCTTCGACAGCCGCAGGGCTCCGATCTATTGTTTTACCGATTTCGACGAATGTTGCGCCATCACTCAACATTTTATTCGCTGTATCTAGCTCGTCTGTAGTCCAACGACGTGGCGGCATTGATTGCATCTCCCTGTTCTTCCCCACACTTTCATCACCATGATGATTTCGCAGGGTTATTTTTTATTGATTTGATGTTTATGCTACTGAACTACAGAGGTTAAGTTCAATGATTTTGTGCTCTCAATGCAGAGGTTTCAGAGTACTGGGAACCGAGTTAATTGATTGAATTAGGCGAGAAGACTGAATGGCAGATGAGGATCGGATTAAGGAGTTTGTAAAACTCCAAAAGCAAATCAAGCAAGACCCAAGACGTATTGCCGCGGTAATCAAACGATGGATGGCTGAAGATACGAAGCCGGCTAAACGGCCGAAAAAGTAAGGAGAAGATTCGGTGGAAAAACATTCGCCTGTTCAGAAAGTCTGGTGGTGGGTCGTCACGCTCTTTTATCTGACCCGTAATATTGATTTAGCGATTGAAAGACTGCAGGCGCGACAAGCCTGTGCGAGGGGTCAATGCGCGTTGCCAAATGTGACTGACAGTAAGCCTCGGTGAATCCGTCGGATCTGCCGATTTGATATCGAGAGACCTCGTCTGATTTTGGATCGCATGACAAAAAAGTTTTACGTTTGAATGCGGCCATTAATGAACAATACTGATATGAAATGATGTTGGCTTTCTCCCTGATCGACAAGCAACTCCGATGAGGCTGTCGGCAGAAGCAGTTGGTTAGCTTTTGATTTTATCCTAAGCATTTTGGTTGTCTGTTGGCGTTGTCTTTCTTGGTCTTGAAAACGAGATCAAGACGTTGAAATCAAAAATAATGAGTAGTGAGGTGTCATATGTCGAAAACGCAATGTGAAGTCGAAATCCTGGTTCGTGGAGCTCACGATCAAATTGTTACCGGCTTGATGAAACTCGATATCGAGCAGTTGCGTAAAGGGCTTGAATGGAGCCGAACAAATTATGGAAAGCTTGATGTTGAGCGATTATTGGAAATGGCGATTGAGTTGCATGAAAACGCAAATCTTTAGGGATATTGGATTTTCAGGAAAGCTTGCGTGGATTCGGTAACACAGGCAGTTCTCGGTGGCGCAGTTAGCTATGCAATATTAGGTCAACGCATTGGAAAGCGTGCCGCTCTCTATGGTGCTGCTTTCGGCACCTTGCCTGATCTTGATGTGCTGATCGATTTCGGCGGGCCCATCGAAAATATGACTTATCATCGCGGTTTTTCTCACTCGTTTTTGATTCAGGCTCTCGTGGCGCCTGTACTTGCTTGGATGATCACTCGTCCGAAGCAGTTAACTGATTCAGTGTTCCTCCAGTGGTGGCTGGCGATTTTCTTCTGTTTCATCACTCACAGTTTGGCAGATCTATTTACGGTGTATGGCACACAGATTTTATGGCCCTTGTCAGCACATCCGTTTTCACACTCATTGTTATTCATTATTGATCCGTTATATACCCTGCCCTTGATCATTGCATTTGTGAGCGCATTGGTTAGTCGTAATACCCACCGTAATCTAAAAATCAATCATTTGATGTTGATCGTCTCGACTGCTTATTTATGTTGGAGTGCGAGCGCTAAAGTGTTGATCGATGAAAAAGCAATGACTGCTCTCAATTTTCGCGGCATCTCTCCCGCTGTCTATGAATCGACTCCCGCACCTTTCAATACACTGTTGTGGCGAAGTGTAGCCATAGCGGGTGATCACTATTACGAAATTTGGACATCAGTTTTTGATGAGATCGACGACGTACAGATTATCGGTTATCCGAGAAATTTAGAATTATTGGAGCCGGTCGCCAATCATTCCAGCGTTCAACGATTGCAATGGTTCACAAAAGAGCAGTACAAAGCTTGGGAATCTGGCGACAAAATTTTTCTAAGTGATTTGAGAATGGGTATCGAAGGTGCCTATGTATTCAACTTCGAGGTTGCTAAAAGAGAAATTGATGGCGTGGTCACCGGGAGCTTCGCGCAACTGGAGCAGCGACCACAGCTCAGCCGAATGACCGAGATTTGGCAACGGATTTTTGATCCGTCGGTTGAATTATCGAGGTAATCGGATCGCTTATCGGAGCGAGGGCGTTCTGTACAATAGGTGAGTCGGTTTGGAACATGTTTAGCCGCCCGAGTCATGTACAAGGGCCAACGAACGCATCGGATGATTGTTACGATTGAGTTTCGGGATTAATTCAGACGCCAAAGAGGGGACGGGTATGAACCTAGAACTGGGACTCCTTACCCTGAAAGCCTAGGTTCATTCATCATATAGACCCGGATGGTATCCTTTCCCGACATGAGACAGCCTACAGCATTGCTTAGGATATACAACCAACAATGCAATCAGTCGCATGCAAAATTTTTCTGGCCAACATAATTGGCAAAAGAGGCTTCATCTCAGAGAAGTGCTCGGGTTTGAATAAAGCCTCTCCATATGCTCTGCTAATTTGCGACCATATCGGCGCCACAGCATTGTGGGCTCTTAATTTTTCCTTCGCATTCTGGGCATTTTGAGATTTGAACAACTGTTCCGTCATCAAGGGTCAATGAACCATCGACCAGTGGAGTATCACACTTTGCGCATGATGCGTTTACAGCCATTCCACATGCGTCACATTCGTAAGTTGCCATTAGAAATTCCCTCTTTGCTTTTTATCGATATAAGAGTGCTGACGTTTTGATCGAATGAATCTCCTTCGTCACAGGCAAAGATACGCCACTGAATCAAGCAAGTCGATTTTGTTTTCAAATGGGAGTCACGGCAAAACCTTGAACCACAGACTCGGTCTCCCCACTAACAGTAGGGTGCAGGTGCTTGGAGAAAGATGATGGAAACAGTTGGTCCGTTCCTGCTTTGGCTGGGTATCGGTTTGTTCGTAGCGTTGGCAATGGCGGATACTGGAAGGCAGGACTGATGTGTGGCGGAGTTTACGAAGATGAACTCAAGGACGAAGCAGACGCCATTACTGCACAACAACCCATCACCGAGGCGCCGAAAAGCCCGCCCAAGCTGGCAGAAGATGATGGATATTATTATCCAGGAAGTGATCCACAAGAATGAAAAAACCAGATCGTGTAGCAGATAACAAATCGACCATGCCGTACGGTGATAGCGTTAGTGCGCCCGCAATAACGAAGGTCGACACGAGCGGTTATCGCCAAGTGAAGTCGAAAGAGGCATCTGCAAAGCTACGCGGTCGTTACGAGGAACTACAGGAGGAATTTCGTCAACTCGTTGCGACCTCTGAAGATACGCAACGCATGTACGATGCCACGGTCAGTTTTGTTCCGATTATTGGCCATACTTACCATCTATACAGGCGGGAAAATGGCGAAGAGTGGGTCAGCATGATCGCGCCAGAGGAATTTGGGACGTACTACCATGAATACATTGGAAGTTATCGTCTCGCGACCGATTCTGTCTGGATCCGAGTGTGATCGCTGGGGACAACGACCGGATCGCTTAGGTAGATAACCCTTGTTCATCAAAAGTGTTACCTATGTCCTCGGAATAAAATGTTACCCGTGTGTCAGGTATGGACCGTATGGACCATGGTGGCCAGAGAGTGGATAGATGCTTACCTAAGGCTCCATAGACCACTGATGTCTACCTAGAATCAAAGACTTACACATCATCAGTTCATCTACAACAGCACTGTTTTGTCTACTCAGTTGTCTACTGTTCAAACTGCATAGCTCCCCAGTCTATTGTCATAGCCCAGGGTGGTCTTTTTTAGACACCCGGGAGCGGCTGAGTCGGCTTTTAAGTATTTGTAGTAACTGCTGAGGCTTGTTAAAGGCTAAAATAAAAAACAGGGACGTTCAGCCAACCATCCATAATCGACTCTATAAACGTTCCCAAGTGGCAAGCGGAAACCTCCCTTACCGCATGTGTTCAGTATGCACTCCATTGGTTCATCGTGGTTTCAAATAGCAAGACTATTTCTTGATCTATATCAGGTGATATATGAATAAAAGATGTATCCATATGGGTACTCTAGAGGCTTTGAATTAAAGGCATTTACTTCTGGATATTATGAGTTTTTGCAAGGCTCTGAAGCTCTACTGTCTCTATCTCTAAGATATGAGAATGATGGGTATTACGGGAATACAGTGAACTGGTAAAGGTTCATAGGCCTGCACTGCCCTATGCATACTACATCTCTAATCCTGTTATGGGTAATGGGAAAGATTAAGGAGCTGTAGCAGTCTATGCAGGAACTCCTATTGTAAGAGTGTTAAGGGCTATATAGCACTAGCGGTATTGCCGACAATCTCAATTATTAATTCATTTCCAAACAGAGATAATTGACCAGCTAAATGGTTCCTCCAGGGCGTTAGTTAGCGACGGTTATTGGGAAAGCCATCGATTTGAAGCATTGGTGAGGTTCGTGTTATTGATACATCATGACAACGCGTTTATGCCTTCCTCTCATGCTCGCGCTCTGGCTGCACAATACGCAAACCGTGAATGCGGCGGTGATCCACGATAGCGGCCCTAACCCACTTGTAGTTGGTAAAGCTTTCGGCTTTATGTTGTTTGGTAATGATGGCTTTATGAAGGCAGGCATTGAAAATCTTGTTGTCGACGGATGCAAAATATCATTCGAAACAGACGGTGGTCTGTATTCACACGCAATTCAAAAACTCTATATCACCTACGATTTAAGTAAGGCGAATTGGCGGTCAGCCGTGTATCAACCAGATTATGTCAACGATGTTGTTAGGTTTGAGATTTATGGAGAAAAAGGATTAAGGGAGATTCGTTACGATCATACATTTGAAAGTGAGGATGAATTGCGTATGGGTGCAGCTTTTCTTGGACTCACTGTCGGACCTCAAAGTGAAATCAAAATTCAACTACCCGACTACATGACAAAGAAGAGATATGACCGCGCTTTTTTAGATTTGACTGAACAATGCCCAGGAATCCCAGGAGGCTATTAAGTCTATTCTTTAAGCTTCACCACTAACAGAATACTGCACAATAGAACTAGTGCCCTATCCCGTTCAGTAGCGTTTAACATGTTATGAGCCTGACTCAGCCCACCCTTTAACAAGCCTCAGCAGTTACTACAAATACTTAAAAGCCGACTCAGCCGCTCCCGGGTGTCTAAAAAAGACCACCCTGGGCTATGACAATAGACTGGGGAGCTATGCAGTTTGAACAGTAGACAACTGAGTAGACAAAACAGTGCTGTTGTAGATGAACTGATGATGTGTAAGTCTTTGATTCTAGGTAGACATCAGTGGTCTATGGAGCCTTAGGTAAGCATCTATCCACTCTCTGGCCACCATTAGCATCTCTGCAAACTCTGCAAGTTACTGAAATGTCTACACAAACCTACTCAGGCTGTGATGGTGGTAGACAATGCAGAACGCAGTACGCCTTATCCTAGGCACAGCAAGCCAATCTAGTTGGTCAATGCGAGCATTTCTTTGCGCAAGCCCATTGATAGAATCTTTGACCATTGATTGGCGAACATTTGACGTCAACGATAGATTGGCTGACGCATCCGGCTGCCCTACAGGCAAAGTCCCTGTTCTTTACATGCATGATGCGAATGGAATCGTTGAGAGTTTTGCAATTGCAGAAACATTGGCAGAGTTAGGTGGGCTGAATTGGCCAAAATCTAGTGCTGATAGAGCCAATGCTAGAAGTCTATGTTTGGAATTTCAGGCAACCTCAGACGCTTTACGCAAAGCAGTACCTATGGATTTGTCATTGGATGCGGAAACTCTAATCGCCCATTCTGATTTACTTACTTGGATGCAACGTCTAGATAAACTTTTACAGCAATCTGATGGGCCATTTCTCTACGGTCATTTGTCTATCGCAGATGCTTGGTTTAGTCCCGTGATTGCAAGGGCTATAAGGTGCGATGTTTTGTCCACGACTGCTCTAAGTGCGTACTTTGAAGCGTTGAAACTCACTCAAGGTTGGAGGTGTTGGATGGGTTATGTCGATAATCCAAGCCCAATTTACGTAAGTTGACTCATTGCCTGCCCCATTACCTGTAAGCTATAGCCGTCACCGTAGGCCTGTCCAACACTCTGCAGACTCCATCCACCTAACTGGTCAATCATATCTATAGGTGCTGATATAGCTCTGAGCCTGTCCCTGAAGCTGTGTCTGAAGCCGTGGATGACATTGCCTGAACCGACCACCTGTTTAATCCATTTGTTGAGTGCGGCAGATGTAGAGTTGGAGTTGCATTTCACTCCATCGGTATAGCGTGGGAAACAATATTCAGAACCATTCTGTTTTATACGCTGAGCCGCCCACAGAGAAGCTCCAACAAGCGGGATGACTCTGTGACTGGTCGATGTCTTCAAAGGTCTCCAAGTGTGTTCACGGACTTGTACGTAAGGCACATCAGCATCTAACACCAAGTCATCCTGATGTAAGCCAACAGCTTCTGCTAGACGCATCCCAGTATCGGAGATAAGGGCAACAATGTGACGGAGTTCATCATCCTGTTGGTAACACTCTGACTGTATCTTTCTGATGTTCTCAATACTGATGGCGTGACGCTTCTGTGCATCTGATGGTGGGATATAGACACCGGAGAATGGATTCCTAATGTCTAATCCAAGCTCATTGATGGCAAAGTTGGTGATGGCCTTGATGGATGCAAAGACTCTGCCGACAGAAGATGTCCCGACTTTCTGCTCTTTGATTAACCATTCTCTGAACTTAGACGCATCATTGGTGGAGTACTTGTCCAAGCTCTTAACGCCTAGAGCGGTGACTAGGTATCTGACATTGCGTTTAGCGGCTCTGAAGAACAGCTCACTGCGTCCAACACCCTTGATGTCGAGATATAGGTTCAGTGCATCTTCAATCGTAGGCATACCCGCTGTGACAGACAAAGATTCATTGAGAAGGTGTGATGCAGGTACATCCAAGTCCTTAATGCGGAGCTTTAACCAGTAGTCTTCTAGCTTGGCTAAGACAGCTTTAGATGCCTGTTGCGCCTGACTGGGTGACTTGGTTCTAAGACAGAGAACAATGCGTTGCTTTGAGTAATAAGACCTAACGTCATTAGGAACTTGTTTAGAGAAATAGAACACACCATCTTTGCGATAAGTGTACTTAGGATTTGTATACTGCATTGTCTACCACCATCACAGCCTGAGTAGGTTTGTGTAGACATTTCAGTAACTTGCAGAGTTTGCAGAGATGCTAATGGTGGCCAGAGAGGGAATCGAACCCCCGACACGAGGATTTTCAATCCTCTGCTCTACCAACTGAGCTATCTGGCCTCTAAGAGTAGGCCGCGTATTGAACAGAAATACTGGAACGCTGTCAACTTGAAGGTGGAACATATCCCTCAGGTTTTGCATATTCTTGGTTATCAAAAAAACGATGCATTTCTTGCGTCAGAAATTTCCGAGCATCCGGATCCATCAAGCTGAGTCGATGTTCATTGATAAGCATCGTTTGATTGTTCTGCCACTCTTTCCATGCTTTTTCTGAGATGTTTTCAAAAATATCAAGTCCAGCTGCACCAGGAAGAGGAGGCACAGGCAAGCCAGATAATTCCTGTTGGTATTTTCGGCAGAAAACTATTCTCGTCATATCAAATCCTCAACCGTTAAGTAGTGTGTTGATGGGGGCTGGAACTCCTTTTTGGAAGCGACCAATTGGTTGCCACACACCGATCCCTGCAATGTCTTGCGAGTGAACTTTTAACTTGTAATGTTCCAGATGTACCTTCAAGTGGCTAAACGCATGTGTTAGTTCACCCTGATATTCTGCTTCAAGTACATCGACGGTCTTTAACTGTTCGCCAATTTTAGAGAGTGACGAACCAATGTGGGGTGCATAGAGCCCTCCCCAAATGCCCTCGAGTGGTCTTTGAAGAAATAGAGTTTCATCTCGCTCATTTTCGAGTTGCAGCACGACCCAAGTTTCATCAGGTCGTTGTTTAACGCGTTTCGGTCTCGGAAACAGCGATACTTCTCCTCGTTGATTCGCCTGGCAGTCATCAGCGAATGGACAACGCCGGCATGAAGGCTTGCTCCGTCGACAAACGAGAGATCCAAGATCCATCATGGCTTGGGTGTGGATGCGCGCAGCAGGCCCAGAGTTCGGCGTCAGTTGATCCGCAAGCTCCCACAATATTTTCTGCGCAGTGGCTTTCGATAAATCGCCATGAATACAGAACAAGCGAGACAACACGCGTCGAACATTGCCATCTTGTATGACACCACGTAATCCGAAGCCTAACGATAAGATGGCTCCTGCCGTTGAACGCCCGATCCCAGGGAGCTGAATCAATAAACCGAGATCTTTTGGGATCTCACAATGGTGGTCACTGACAATAGTTTTGGCCGCTTTGTGTAAATTCCGAGCTCTTGAGTAATATCCGAGGCCAGCCCAGTGAGCGAGGACTGAATCTAGCGACGCGTTTGCAAGATCACTGATCGTCGGAAATGCTTTCATGAATTTTTGAAAGTACGGTATGACCACCTGAACTTGGGTCTGCTGCAGCATAATTTCTGAAACCCAGGTTGCATAAGCTCCCTGCCGCTGCCACGGTAGCTCATGGCGGCCGTATTGGTTTTGCCAAATAGCGAGGCGCTCTGAAAAATTCTCGATCATTGATTCAAAAGATTTTTCAATAAATTAGAGCCTTCGCTATCGAGCCTTTTCTTGATCGCCTCTTCAACAGACGATTTCAGTTGTTGCTCCGCTGCTTTTAATTTTTTATCAGCTTGTTTTCTCAACTCTTTCTCAGCTGCTTTAGCGATCACTTGATTCAGTGCCTTCTCATCTAAGGAGCACTTGAGCGATTCATTCCGCAATTGACCTCGACAAGAAAGAGGGAGTGAGACTCCGTTAAGTACCTTTGGTGCATTGCATGAACCGATCACACCATCACGGGGTATCTCGATCGATCCTTGGATATTTGATGCAGTAGAAACGAGACTGATTCTACCTTTGCCTTGGATGGCGATATTCGCAACAGTCGCTTTTATCGACTCAATTACGGCAATCCCTTCTTGAAAATCCGCTTTCAGCGCAAGCGTATCAGCGGTGTTGGCGCTCAAATTTCGCTCTGACGCGATGGTTTGACAAATAACATCTGAAACATTAAGTGGTCCCAAAAACGCATTGGCTATCTTTGCGCGTACAGGCCCAGACACAGATGTCACCATTTCCTCCTGGGTTCGCCCTGCTACTCTTAAGTCAAAGGTCGTCTGTAGTGATCCGGAAAGGGTGTCTAGGGGCTTTGCGAATTGAAACTGCGACAGCTGAATTCCGTTGACTGTACCAGTCAAATTTGTGATTTGCGGTGCGATTAGATGGGTACCAGCAGCGCGAAGCTCGCCACCAAATAAGTTGGCATCCAGCCGCCCGACTGTAATTTCGTCTGCACCGATTCCAAGATCTACACCAACGTCAGTCAATTCACGTTGATTGACGATCAATGAGCCAATATCAAACTTATATGTGCCGAGCAAAACAGGTGGCAGATTTGATTGTCCCGAATTTGCATCTGCTTCAGTCGTTACATACTGGTCTAAATTGAGCGTATCCGCCAACAGCTCCAGGTCAATATTGAGTGGATTCAATTGCAGGTCAACGCGCCCATCAATGGATGTCTCATCCAGTATCAAAGCAAACGGTCGGAGACTAACGAGATCGTTGGACACTTTGAGCCCGGTGTTTAATTGGAAGCGGTTAAACCGATCCAATTCATTCGTCTTAGGAACCTCAAAATTACCCGCTCTCAGCCATTGTCGCAGGGATAGCTCATCGACAGACAGTTGGCCCTCCGCACTGAATTGCCCTGATTTGGATGCACTGAGGTAACCGGCGTAGCTAAGTTTTAAATCGCGTGATTGCAACTCGAGGTCTCGAATGGTCAGACCATCGAAGGTGGCGGTTGGAATAATTTGTGCGCCGATCTTCAAAGGTGCTTGTTTCTCATCCCATTCAACATAGGTCTCGAGTTCAAGACGGCTCGCGGTCGCGGGACTGAGAGAATCGACCGATAAATTCAATCGATTGAGCGTCAGTCCAGGATATAAACCCTCAATCGCCCCACTTTGAATCGCTAATTGCCGGATCAATACAACCCTATCTGCGCTTTCTGAAGACTCGGTTGTGGCTGAATCAGCGTTTGAAGATTTGCTCAGATCAAACCTGACTCTTGGAGACATTGCGGTCAGTTCGTCGATGACGATGGTGTCAGACAAAATTGATAAAATTGAAAGAGAACCCTCCAGTTGATCTGCGTCAAAGGTCCAATTTGCAGAATTCGCTTGAACATTTTCGACTGTCATTCCAAACCATGGCCAAAAAGCCCAAGCAATGTTGCCATCTAACCGAAGGGCAATTTGTTGCTTTTTTGCAGTTTCGATTAACGTTGGTTTCAAGTCATTTGGGTCGAGAACCTGTGTGATGTAGGCGACTGTAGCCGCAACAGCGACGATGGAAACCATCACCAGTATGAGAAGAGCTTTGAAAATTCGCATGACACCCTCTGTCGTCAGTCAGACCCAGTCCCGTTATACTACGGTGTTTATAACGGCTTAAGGAACAGGCCATGGCAGATCGTATTGCCTCAGTGGAAAGAAATACATTAGAAACACAGATTCAAGTCAGGCTAAATCTTGATGGAACCGGTGTCGGCGATTTTAAAACAGGCATTCCGTTTTTTGAGCATATGCTTGATCAAGTCTCACGCCACGGATTAGTTGATCTGTCGATTCAGGCGACTGGGGATTTAGAGATAGATGACCACCACACTGTGGAAGATGTTGGAATAACGCTTGGGCAGGCCTTTGCTGAAGCTGTTGGTGATAAAAAAGGAATGACGCGTTACGGGCATGCCTATGTACCGCTCGATGAGGCACTCAGCCGAGTTGTGATCGATTTTTCTGGTCGACCCGGCTTATTCTACGATATCCCTTTCACTCGCTCAGCTGTCGGAGGGTTCGATGTTGATTTGTTCCGCGAGTTCTTCCAGGGATTTGTGAATCATGCGCAGGTGACTTTGCATATCGATAATCTTAAAGGTGACAATTCTCACCATCAAATTGAGACAGTTTTTAAAGCCTTTGGCCGTGCCCTGCGAATGGCATTGAGCCCAGATCCTCGGATGGGAGGAATGATTCCGTCGACGAAAGGGTCGCTGTAAGTGACGCAAACAGTCGCCGTCATTGATTACGGGTCTGGGAATTTGCACAGTGTTGCCAAAGCGGTTGAGCATGCGGGACAGTGCCGCGTACTCGTCACTGCCGACGTAAAAGAAATTCAGTCTGCCGATCGTGTCGTGTTGCCTGGTGTGGGTGCGATGGGTGACTGCATGCAAGGCCTTAAAGAACGAGGGCTCGATTTAGTCGTGCTCGGAGTCATTCAGGAAAAACCACTGATGGGCGTGTGTGTTGGCATGCAAATCTTGACCGAGTCTGGTGAGGAGAGCGCTGGAGTTGATGCGTTAGGCGTGTTTCCTGGGCAGATTACGCAATTCTCTAAATCGATGAAAAATCCGAAGGGAGAGGCGTTGAAAGTCCCGCATATGGGCTGGAACGAAGTCGGACAACGTCAGCATCCAATGTGGACTGGGATAGCCGATCGGACACGTTTTTATTTCGTGCACAGTTACCGGTATGCCGATGCCACAGCAGAGTGCGTAGTCGGAACCTGCGAGTACGGTGCGCCGTTTGCGGCGGCACTTTCGAAGCCGAATGTCTTTGCGGTGCAGTTTCATCCTGAAAAATCGCATGACGCTGGTATTCAACTTTATCGAAACTTTTTGACTTGGGACGGGACATGCTGATTATTCCTGCGATTGATTTGAAAAATGGAACCTGTGTACGTTTACGTCAGGGTCGTATGGACGACGCGACGATCTATTCAGATGATCCAGTGGCAACAGCATCGCGCTGGGTTGAAGCAGGCGCTGAACGTTTGCATGTGGTTGATCTCGATGGCGCATTTGCAGGAAAGCCTGAGAATAAAGAGGCGGTTGCAGGCATTCTTGCAAAGTTTCCACAATTACCTGTTCAGCTTGGTGGAGGAGTCCGTGATCTTGCCACTATCGAAGCCTATCTTGACCTCGGTTTGTCTTGGGTGATTATCGGAACGCAAGCTGTCAAAGAGCCTGAGTTTGTGACTGAGGCGTGTCAGCGATTTCCGGGTCATATCATTGTTGGCGTTGATGCCAAAGATGGCTGGGTTGCAACTGAAGGTTGGGCAGAGGCAAGTACCGTATCAGCGACTGAGGTTGTGAAACGGTTTGCCGACGTTGGCGTATCTTCTGTTGTTTATACCGACATTGGTCGCGATGGCATGTTATCCGGGGTCAATATCGATGCAACTGCATCGCTCGCAAGAGAGACAGGATGCCCGATCATTGCATCGGGCGGGTTAAAAGGTTTGAGTGATGTAACAGCTTTATTGGCAGTTGAATCTGATGGTGTCGTCGGTGCAATTACGGGTCGTGCAATCTATGAAGGCACATTGGATTTGGCTGAAGCAATCGCGTTAACGGAGTCCAACTAAGTGGGGCTAGCCAAGCGTATCATTCCTTGTCTAGATGTTGATCAGGGTCGGGTTGTCAAAGGTGTTCAATTTGAGGATATCCGTGATGCGGGTGATCCGGTTGAAGTCAGCCGCCGATACAATCAAGAAGGTGCCGATGAGATCACCTTTTTGGATATCACGGCCAGTCATGAAAATCGAGCAACGACATATGAGACGGTGTCTCGTATGGCGAGTGAGGTGTTTATTCCTTTGACTGTCGGTGGTGGTGTTAGGAATACAGATAATATTCGCGATTTATTGTTGGCTGGAGCCGATAAAGTTTCGATTAATACAGCGGCTGTTTTTGAGCCTGAATTGGTCAAAAAAGCAGCGGAAAAGTTTGGGTCACAGTGCATTGTAGTTGCAATTGACGCAAAGCAAGTTGAGCAAGGCCGTTGGGAAATTTTTACTCATGGTGGCCGAAAGCCAACAGGACTCGACGCTGTCGAGTGGGCCGTACGAATGGTCTCTTACGGTGCGGGAGAAATCCTCTTGACCTCGATGGATCGAGATGGGACACGCGACGGTTTTGACTTGGGCTTAACGCGGTCAGTCGCAGATGCCGTGACTGTTCCAGTCATTGCATCTGGTGGCGTTGGTCATCTCAATCACTTGGTCGATGGTGTCGTTCAAGGTCATGCTGAAGCGGTTCTCGCGGCGAGTATCTTTCATTTTGCGCAATACACGATTGGTGAAGCAAAAGAGGTCATGGCGGCCGCGGGGATTGAGGTCCGCCTCTAACGAATCAATAACTGCGAACCGCGTAGTAGGTTGTAAGCATGAAGCAACTGATTGTCTTCAGTCAGTCGATCGACGATTTTGTCACTGCTTCCAGATTGCTCACTGGCATTCTCCAAATGCTTGGGTAAATCTGCTTCACGAATCCGGGTATCAGTCTCGATTAATGCCTCTCCCTCGGACACTTGAATTGTTGGTTGAATGCCCGTGGCCTGAATTGAACGCCCGTTTGGCGTGTAATAAAGTGCCGTGGTGAGTTTGAGCGCGTATTTGTTTTCGAGCGCTAAGATTGTTTGGACGGAACCTTTCCCGAACGATGGAGTTCCGATCAGCACAGCACGCTCGTGGTCCTGTAATGCGCCAGCAACGATTTCGGCTGCGGATGCTGAGCCGCCGTTGATTAAAACAACAATTGGTTGATCGGCTAAGACCGTCTCGTTCGTCGCTTCATATTTTGAATCTAAAAACTCGTCACGGCCCTTCGTGCTAACGATCAATCCCTCATTGATGAACGCGTCGGTCACTTCGATTGCGGCTGATAAAACTCCGCCAGGGTTGTTTCTTAAATCAAGAATTAACCCATTGAATTCGCCTTGAGATTGGAAATTGCTAATCGCTTTTATTAGATCTGGACCGGTTCGATTTTGAAACTGCGAGATTCGCAGGTAGCCGATGCCATGAGGTAACATCTCGTGCTTAACACTCGTCACGCGGATAACTGCGCGCTCGAGCGATACGGTCACCTCTTGCGGTTGGCCCTCGACTTCCCTAAGTATGCCAAGAGTGACTGCTGATCCGATGGGGCCGCGCAGGATTTCAATGGCCTCTTGAAGGCTAATGTCTCGCACAGGTTCTTCGTCAACGTGAGTAATAATGTCTTTTGCAAGAATTCCTGCACGTGAGGCGGGAGAGTCATCAATCGGTGCAATGACTTCGATAAGACCATCAATCACATCCATTTCGATGCCGATTCCACCAAATGAACCAGATGTTGAGTCGCGAAGACTCGAAACATCGCGTGGTTTGAGGTAACCCGAATGCGGGTCAAGCTTAGTCAACATGCCATTAATGGCATCATTGAGTAATGTTTGGTCGTCAATTTCTTCGACATACTCGCCTTTAATATGCTCATAGACTTCAATGAAGGCGCGTAACGCATCTAACGACTCGACGTCAGATGATTGTTCTGCAGCCTGAGCGGCTACAGGGATGACAAGCAGAAAGCTCAGAATGTTTCGAATATTTTTCATCATGTTCTCAATTTAACCATGAGCTTGGGTTGACTGGCTTTCCATTTCGAGTCACTCCAAAATACAACGCGGTGATGTTCAGACTACCTGTATTTCCAGCAATCGCAATCACTTGCCTCGCTAGGACTGTTTGACCAGTTTCAACAGTCAAGCTTTGGTTATGGCCATAAATTGTCGCGTGACCATCGTTGTGGGCAATGACCACGACCAGGCCATAGCCAAGGAGATATCCGGCATAAGCCACTTTACCTGCTTGTACAGCCTTCACTTCGCTATTATCCGTCGTGCTGATCACAAGTCCCTGCCAATCGCCAAAACCATCTTGCCGGTTTTGCCCAAACCGTCTGAGCACACGACCGTCAACGGGCCATTGCATTTTTCCTTTGAGGGACTGAAGTCCCGCGCTACCCGATTGAAGTTGTAGTGACTTAATGCGGCGATCAAGGGATTGAAGATCTGAGTTCAATGCATCTTCACGCTGTTGTTTCGTTTTCAGTGTGCGACTAATACTCGCCAGTAGTTGTCGTTGATCCCGAGTTTTTTGTGATAACGCATCCCGTGTATCGGTCAGGTCGAGCAGGGTTTTTTGTGCAATTTGCGTCTGCTGCTCTTGGTCTGCAAGCAGGGAACGGAGATTGTTGGCTTTTTGCTCAATCGCTCGTGCATTGTTTTGTCGTGCATCGAGAAGAAATGGAAGGTAGTCGGCCATGTCATTGTCAGTCATTGCATTTGATCGCAAGGTTGATCCAGTAACGTAGTAAGCAACCAACTCTGCCCGATATTGGTCAATCAGATCTTTGAGTTCTTTGGTGATCCCATTGATATTTCCTTCAGTCGTTTTTTGCGTTTCGGTTAAATCGCGAAGTAATTGTTCCGAGGAGGCAATTTCGCGGGTGAGTTTTTTTGATTCCACATTCAAACGATTGAGCTCAGACTCGATGATCTTCAGTTTTTTGGTATCAAGCTGAACATCTTGCTGAAGCGTTTTGAGTTGTTGCTCAGCCTTCTGACGTTGAGTTTCTGCATTACGAATCTCGTTCGCCTGGTTCTGAGTGCTCCATAGAGCGATCAATAACCAGAGGATCCGATGCATTAGAATTTCAGAAGCGACCGACCGGTCATTTCTGCGGGTTGGTCCAGGCCAAGAAGTGCGAGCACTGTTGGAGCGACGTCGCGTAGGGCTCCTGCTGAGAGGCCTGATGCATTCACAGGATTTGCTCCTAACCAAATCGGTACCGGTCCAGTTGTGTGTGCTGTGAACGGTTGTCCATTCTCTGGATCGATCATCTGTTCCGCATTGCCGTGATCGGCGGTAATCAGGCAACCACCTCCAACTGAATTACATGCTTGCAGTACGCGCTCAACCGACTGATCAAGCGCTTCAATTGCTTTGACGGCCGCATCGAAATTCCCGGTATGGCCGACCATGTCACCATTTGCGTAGTTGCACACGATCAAATCAAATGTCTGCGATGAGATGGCATTGACGAGATAGTCTGTCACTTCAGGAGCACTCATTTCGGGCTGCAAATCATAAGTTGCAACTTTCGGGGACGGGATGAGTTCGCGATGCTCGCCACTCAAGAGGGCTTCTTGGCCGCCGCTAAAGAAAAAGGTGACATGGGCATATTTTTCTGTCTCTGCGATTCGTAGCTGCGATAACCCGGCATCTGAGACCACATCACCAAGCGTGTTGGTCAACGGTTCTGGAGGGAACGCGACGCGCACGCCGAGATCGTCTGCGTACTGTGTCAGGGTCGAAACAGAGACTTCTTGAATCCAGCTTGGTCGACTGAGCTCAGGAAGCGACTGCGCCGTAAGCGCTTTGGTAATTTGTCTCGCTCGATCGGCTCTGAAATTCATCACAATGACAACATCTTCAGGCCGCATTTCCCAGGATTCACCGAGGCGTGTCGCTTTCAGAAATTCATCTGTCTCGCCGCGTTGGTAGGCTTGCTGCAAGCCTTCGACTGCCGTTCCTGCTGAAAACTCAGCCTGACTTTTGGTGATCAGATTGAACGCGCTCTGGATGCGATCCCAATTATTGTCCCGGTCCATTGCGTAGTAGCGGCCGCAAAGGCTTGAGAGTTTGTAATTGGTGTGAACAGTTTCGAGCCGTTGGAATCGAACCAGCGAATGTTCCGCTGATTGTGGAGGCATATCCCGACCATCTAAAAAGGCATGCAGACGTGTCATCGGAACGCCCAATGAATCGGCTAAGCCGATCATTGCTTCAATATGATCTTCGTGGCTATGAACACCGCCTGGACTGAGTAATCCGAGAATATGAAGCGTGCCTTCTTGAGCCTTGGCTTGACGACACGCACTGACAAGAACTTCGTTGGTTTCGAAGTCGCCTTCATCGATTGCTTTACTGATTCGCGTGAAATCTTGATAAACAATGCGGCCAGTCCCGAGGTTCATGTGACCAACCTCAGAGTTACCCATTTGACCTTTTGGCAAACCCACTGCTTCACCCGACGTTTCCAAATGCGCACTGGGAGCATTTTCAGCCAGCCGATCAAATGTTGGAGTGTTCGCATGATAGATCGCATTGTCATCCGCAACTTCGCGGATCCCAAAGCCATCTAAAATTAACAGTACAACGGGTTTAGGTCGCATTTAATGGTCCAGAATTGATCGAATATTACGGATCTAGGCATGGATCTGACGAGGGACCCGTGACTTCGTCAGCGACATCATTATACTCGACGTCTTAATATGGATCACGGTCTCTCGTCATTTATGCAGGAATTTATCGGATTTGCTCAGGAAAACTGGGTACTCATGGTGTTGTGGCTCTCTGCGGCCGGAACACTTTACTACACGGAAACAAAAAAAGCGGGTAAGTCAGTGAATACGACAGAAGCGACTCGGATGATTAATCGCGAGAACGCGTTGATTCTTGATATTCGTGAACAAAAAGAGTTTACCCAGGGGCATATTGCTGGGGCGTACAATCTCCCAGCGAGTGTATTCGATAAAAAAGTGTCCGAGATTGACCGGCATAAGGCGCACCCTGTGGTCGTTGTTTGTAAGATGGGAACCTCAGCAGGATCAATAGCGAAAACGTTAAAAAAACGGGGGTTCGAAAACGTTGTTCGGCTCGCCGGTGGTATGTCTGAATGGACAGCTGCGTCGTTGCCCACTAAAAAAGGAAAGTCGTCATGAGCAAAGTGGTAATGTATACCACTGGAATCTGTCCATTTTGCATCATGGCAAAACGAATTTTCGATGACATGAAAGTTCCTTATGAAGAGATTCGTGTTGATAAACACCCGGAAAAGCGTCAGGAAATGATGGAAATCACTAACCGACGTACCGTGCCTCAGGTTTTCATCGGCGATCACCATGTTGGTGGTTGTGATGATACGCAGAACGCGCTTC
Source organism: gamma proteobacterium HIMB30 (assembly GCA_000227525.2). Classification (GTDB taxonomy): domain Bacteria; phylum Pseudomonadota; class Gammaproteobacteria; order Pseudomonadales; family Litorivicinaceae; genus HIMB30. The sequence goes on along the minus strand of AGIG01000028.1, from coordinate 296,034 downwards.
GTTCGGGACAACTTAATGTATGGTTAAAGGAAGCAGGTATTCATGTCTGAAGAAGTTGCACAGAATTTTTCGATTGCTCGAGTTTACACAAAAGATTTATCGCTTGAATCGCCAAAAGCACCTCAAATCTTCGAAAAACAGTGGAATCCCAAGCTTGGACTTGAAGTGGATGTCACTAATGAGAAATTGAGTGACACGCTGTATGAGGTCATCCTGAAGCTCGGTGTGACTGTGAAGACTGACGACGAAGTCGCATTTTTGATTGAGATCCAACAAGCCGGGATTTTTGTGTTGCAAGGGTTTGATGAAGCGACAGTCGAACATGTTTTGGGCTCAATGTGCCCGAATATCCTGTTCCCGTATGCGCGCGAGACGATCGACTCATTAGCCGTGAAAGCGACGTTCCCGGCGCCGATGCTTGCACCCATCAACTTTGATGCGCTCTTGGAGCAGCGCAAGCAACAGACAACGAATTAATCCTCGGCGATATCCGCCTCCGCGAACCCAAGCTCTTTGAGTTTGCGGGTGAGGGTGTTTCGACCCCAGCCTAATTTTTCTGCGGCCTCTTTCTTGCGCCCGGCAGTATCTGTCAGCGCAACCTCGATCAGGGTCCTCTCAAACTCTTCAGTTAACTTGCTGATGACTTCGCCTTCATGCGATTTAATCAAGCTCGCGGCCCGCTCGCGAAGAAGCCCTGTCCACGTTAACGCCGATCGATGCGTTGTTTCTGCCGGTGATGTCACCTCAGGGGGAAGATCTTGCGCTTGGATTTGTGAATTTGGTGCCATCACTGACAGCCAGCGACACATATTTTCGAGCTGGCGCACATTGCCGGGCCAACTAAATTCGGCGAGTGCGCGTTTTGCATCTTCACCAAGATGTTTGGCTTCTGTATTAATCTCCCGCGCAGCGAGTGCTAAGAAGTGTTCAGCGAGAGCTGGAACATCCTCTCTGCGGTCTCTGAGCGCAGGTAATTGGATACGGATTACGTTCAGCCTGTGGAATAAATCCTCGCGAAATAGGCCTTCTCTGACGCGTTCTTCCAAATTTTGGTGAGTCGCAGCAATGATTCTTACATTCACCTTCACTGGTGATGTGCCTCCGACACGATAGAACTCATTATCCGCAAGGACGCGTAACAATCGTGTTTGCGTGTCAAATGGCATATCTCCGATTTCATCGAGAAAGAGTGTTCCACCGTTCGCTTGTTCAAAGCGCCCGGTACGCGCACCGGTTGCTCCAGTAAACGACCCTTTTTCGTGACCGAATAGCTCGGATTCGACCAAGTCCTTTGGGATAGCTGCCATGTTCAAGGCAATAAATGGACCGCTTTTTCGTGGTGAATTCGCATGGACGGCTTTGGCTACCAATTCTTTGCCAGTCCCTGATTCTCCATTGATCAAGACGGTGATTTCGGCCTGAGCGAGTCGGCCGATTGCTCTGAACACGTCCTGCATTGCCGGTGCCTCACCCAACATAAGCGGGTGCGCTTCATTGGATTCGGTCTCAATCGTTGGGGTTGGTTCTTGATGACGCTCAAGAGCCCGTTGAACCAATAAAATGGCATCGTCTACATCGAAAGGTTTAGGAAGGTACTCGAAGGCCCCGCGGCTATAGGATGCGACCGCGCTATCCAAATCTGAGTGTGCGGTCATCACAATGACGGGAAGTTTTGGAGAGACCGCGTGAAGGTGCTCAAGAAGCGAAAAGCCATCTTCACCGGGCATACGAATATCTGTCATCACAACGGTTGGAGTATTTGCTTCGAGTGCTTTTCGTGCCGCCTTCGCGGAGTCAAAAACTGCGTGATCAAAACCCGCGCTATGAAGTGCTTTTTCAAGAACCCAGCGAATGGAGCGATCGTCGTCAACGACCCAAACTGTTGGTGAATTCATGGCATGTCTCCAAATGGCAGAATCACGTCGATTGTTGTGTGTCCCGGTTCTGACTCAACTTCAATCCAACCGTGATGCCGTGAAATGATTGTTTGTGTAATTGCTAGCCCGATCCCTGATCCCTGTGCTCGGCCAGACACCATTGGGAAAAAAATTCTGTCCTTTAAATCTTCGGGAATTCCTGGTCCATTATCTTGAATACGAAGACGGATGGCTGCGCTAACCAGCCCTGTTTCGGGCTCGTACTTCCTAATGGCTCTTGTTGTAAACGAAATTTGAGGATTGAGTATATGGCTTTCGCTTAGAGCTTGAGCGGCGTTTCTGGTTATATTAATGATCGCCTGGGTCAATTGTTCTTCATCTGCCTGAATCTCGGGAAGACTGGGATCATAGTCATGATCAATATAGTAGTCCCCTCCGAACTCAGCGCTGATCAATGCTCTAGAATGTTCCAGGAGTTTGTGGATATTTGTAGCTTGAAATTTCTCTTGATGGTGCGGTCCAATCAACCGATCGACTAAATTAGTGAGCCGATTAGCTTCTGAGATTATAACTTGCAAGTATTCCTGAAAAATTGAGGCGTCCGCTTCTTTTGCCATCAGTTGTGCAGCACCTTTAATGCCGCCTAATGGATTTTTCACTTCGTGGGCCAGACCTCTGAGCATTTTTTTTAAATTGTTCTCGTCGGTCGCATACTTAGAGTCTCTGGCGATCTTCAGTAAATTATCCACCTGCGATATTTCAACCATCAAAGCGGGCTTGATTTCAGCTTCAGCACCGTTTGGTTGCAAGTCCGGAATTTGGCTGAAGGAGGCGTCGACTGTCGCTGTATTATCGTTACGTCCCACCTTTAACTCCCTGATTGTAAAGGGGTGGCCAGCATGCAGACACGCCTTAAGCGCTTCTAGGTAATGGTTTTCCGATCTGCTAATTACCCATGCATCGAAGGATTTCCCAACAACCTGTGACTTGGTAGTACCAAAAATCTGGAGAACTGGGTCATTCACCCAAGTTACGTTCAGTGACTGGTCTAGCAGTAAAACCCCTGTGGTTAAGTGATTTTGAAGTATTGCGGGTATCATAGAAACGGCCGAGATATTCTCTCGGCCCGCCATGTTTATACGCTGTAATACATACCAAATTCGACCGGATGAGTGGTCATATTCAGTCGTTCAACTTCTTCATGCTTTAGCTCGATATATCCATCGATCATGTCATCGGTGAAAACACCGCCAGCTGTCAGGAATGCACGATCGGCGTCAAGTGCATCTAACGCTTGCTCTAGGCTGGAGGCTACCGTTGGGATAGCAAGAGCCTCTTCTTCTGGTAGGTCGTACAGGTCTTTGCTTGCAGCCTCACCTGGGTGGATCTTGTTCTGGATACCGTCAAGACCGGCCATCAGCATCGCAGAGAACGCTAAGTATGGGTTCGCTGTTGGATCTGGGAAGCGGACTTCGATACGACGACCTTTCGCGCTTGAAACGTAAGGAATACGGATCGATGCAGAGCGGTTACGTGCTGAGTAGGCAAGCATCACAGGTGCTTCAAAGCCAGGAACTAGGCGTTTGTATGAGTTTGTCGATGCATTTGCAAAAGCATTAATGGCTCGTGCGTGCTTGATGATGCCACCAATATAGTAAAGAGCCTCATCAGATAGGCCGGCGTAACCATTGCCCGCAAATAAGTTTTCGCCGTTTTTCCAGATCGATTGGTGGCAGTGCATGCCTGATCCATTATCCCCGACCAACGGCTTCGGCATAAATGTTGCGGTTTTACCGTAGGCATGTGCAACGTTATGCACAACGTATTTGAGTACTTGAACCTCATCAGCTTTTTTGACGAGCGTGTTGAACTTCACTCCAATCTCGTTCTGGCAAGCGGTCGCAACCTCATGGTGGTGAACCTCTACCTCGAGACCCATTGCTCCCATGGTTTCGCACATCGCTGTACGCAAATCCATTGCAGAGTCGATTGGAGGAACAGGGAAATAACCACCTTTGACACCTGGTCGGTGCGCCATATTGCCGCCTTCAAACTCAGCGCTACTTGCCCAGGCCGCTTCTTCGGCATCGATTTTATACATCGCACCGGACATATCAGCTTTCCACTGAACATTATCGAATACAAAAAATTCGGGTTCTGGTCCGAAAAAGGATGTATCGCCGATTCCAGTCGACTTCAGATACTCTTCAGCGCGAAGGGCCACTGAACGCGGGTCACGCTCGTATCCTTGCATCGTACTAGGCTCGACAATATTGCATCTCAAGTTTACGGTGACCTCTTCCGTAAATGGGTCAACCACTGCTGTTGCGTCATCGGGCATCAAGATCATGTCTGACTCATTAATACCCTTCCAACCGGCGATAGAGGAACCGTCGAACATTGCACCTTCAGCAAAAAACTCGCTGTCTACTTTCGACGCTGGGAAAGTCACGTGTTGCTCTTTACCACGTGGGTCGGTGAAACGAAGGTCTACCCAACGCGCTTCGTTGTCTGCAATTAATTTCAAGGTGTTTTCGGACATTTTTGACTCCGTTAATCGAACTTACTAATTCAACTCATTCAAATTGAGCACTCACACGCAATTAGCAATCGCTATGCCGTTTTGATAAACGCTTGGTTTTTAAGCGAATACAAGTGCTATTGTGGTGCAGGACTGTCTAAAACTGCACCATGTTAGTGCATATTGGGCATGATATCGCACAATAATGGTGCAAACTAGTCGGACGTAAAAAAACACACAGCTGTCATCGAGTGTCCGTTATACTCCCGCGCGCTCGGAGGACTTTATGATTGAACGGATACGTAACGTGGCCATTATTGCGCACGTTGACCATGGGAAAACCACACTTGTCGACAAGCTACTTGCGGCATCTGGCACACTCGACAGAAAAGAGATCCAGAACGAACGCGTCATGGATTCGAACGACCAGGAAAAAGAACGTGGGATCACAATCCTAGCGAAAAATACTGGTCTCAATTGGAATGACTTCCGGATTAATGTCGTGGATACTCCCGGTCACGCTGATTTTGGTGGTGAGGTTGAACGCGTATTGTCGATGGTCGATGCGGTGCTGTTGGTGGTTGATGCAGCCGAAGGCCCCATGCCGCAGACGCGGTTCGTCACGCAAAAAGCGTTTAACCAGGGTCTGAAGCCAATTGTGATCGTCAACAAAGTGGATAAGGTTGGTTCTGATCCGCACGGTGCAATTGACAAAGTATTTGATCTGTTTGACCAGCTCGGTGCTACGGATGATCAACTTGATTTCCCTGTGGTGTATTGCTCGGCCATTAATGGGCTGTCGGGTCCAGAGCCAGACCAATTGATTGAAAGCATGGAGCCGATTCTTCAGGCCATTGTGGACCATTGTCCGGCTCCCGAGGTCGATCTCGATGGACCACTTCAGCTTCAGATTTCTGCGCTGGATTACAACTCATTCCAAGGTGTGATTGGTGTTGGCCGGATCCGTCGTGGTCAGTTGAAACGTAATCAACAAGTGACGGTGGTTGACCGCGATGGCAGTACTCGCAACGGTAAGGTCCTTCAGATTCTTGGATATTTAGGCCTTGAACGGATCGAGCAACAATCTGCCACAGCAGGTGACATTGTCTGCATCACTGGTTTGGACCCGTTGTCGATTTCAGACACTATTTGCTCGGTTGAAGCACCGGAAGGGTTACCGCCACTGACTGTTGATGAACCGACGGTGAGCATGACTTTTCAGGTCAATGACAGCCCGTTTGCAGGAAAAAACGGTAAATACGTTACCTCGAGAAACATTAAAGATCGTCTGGACCGCGAATTGATTCACAATGTTGCGCTCCGGGTTGAACAGGGCGATTCGCCAGATAAATTTGTGGTTTCTGGTCGTGGCGAACTCCACTTGTCTGTCCTGATCGAATCGATGCGACGCGAAGGATTTGAGCTTGGCGTCTCTCGACCCGAGGTGATTGTTCGTGAAGTGGATGGGGTTAAAGAAGAACCTTATGAATACGTCGCCATCGATATCGAAGATCAGCATCAAGGTGCCGTGATGGAAGCGATGGGCCTACGTAAGGGCGATATGAAGAATATGGCGCCAGATGGGCAAGGTCGTTTGCGTCTTGAATACATTATTGCCGCTCGTGGATTGATCGGTTTCCGATCCCAGTTTCTCACAATGACTTCCGGGACTGGCATCATGAGTCACGTATTTGATCATTACGGACCCGTCAAGCCGGGCGATTTAGGAAATCGAATTAATGGTGTACTAGTGTCCATGACCGATGGCGCAACCACGGCCTATTCATTGTACAACCTTCAGGACCGCGGTCGCCTTATGATTGGGCCGGGGGTGGATGTTTATGAGGGGATGCTGCTTGGCATCCACGCGCGTGACAACGACCTCCCAGTCAATCCGATCAAAGGCAAGCAACTCACCAATATTCGAGCGGCAGGAACAGATGAGAACCTCATTCTCACACCGCCAATTCGGATGACGCTTGAGTCTGCGCTAGAATTCATTGATGATGATGAATTAGTTGAAGTCACACCGAACCATATTCGACTTCGTAAAAAATTACTCAAAGAGTCGGACCGCAAACGTGCGGGACGCTCAAAGGCGGCAAGCTAGGAGTGCATGCCGCCCCTTAAGGGGGCGTATGCACAGACTATATCCTGATCTCAAACCGTACTGTGAAGAGATGTTGACCACGTCTGACGGTCGGCATCGCCTGTGGGTCGGTTGTTTTGGCAATCCCAACGGTCTTCCCGTTATTTGTTTACACGGTGGTCCAGGGTCTGGAACATCACCATTGATGCCCCGATTTTTTTGCCCCGATGTGTTCAATGTGTTGTGTTTCGATCAACGAGGTTGTGGACGTTCTGAGTCCATCGATCTGTTCTCAGCAAACACCACAGATCATTTACTGTTGGATCTTGATTTGATTACCGACCATTTCGCTATTGGTCGATACGTTTTATTTGGCGGATCTTGGGGCGCAACACTCGCGCTGTTATACGCGATGGAACGTCCTCAACACTGTCTTGGCTTAATTTTGCGGGGGGTTTTCCTGAATACTCCTGATAACCTCAACTGGTTATATGGTGGTGGAGCGGCGCCGCTTTACCCTGCTGCCTGGGCGGATTTTACTGCGCCAATCGGAGATCAGGATCTAACGCTGAAAACGGTGTTCCAGGCCTATCAGCACCTACTCCATGCAGACGATGAGTTCACTCAGCTGCAAGCAGCACGCGCCTGGAATTTATGGGAACATCGTTTATCAACTTGCAACCCACGGGCCAATCAAACAAGCCAAAGATCTCTTCGTCGCGAGCTCACCACCGCTCAGGTCGAGCATCATTATCTCAGTCATGGTTGTTTTTTGTCTGAGTCAGTTTTTCACGAGAAACATGATGAACTCGACTCAACTCCGATGTGGTTACTGCATGGCGCCAATGATCACGTCTGCCCCGTGAGTAACGCTCATGATCTGAAGGCGCTTTACCCAAACCTGAACCTTCAGATTCTTGAACGCGCGGGTCACTGCGCGTTCGGCCCTGAGATGGCTGAAGGACTGTGTCAGGCAACACGCGATATGGCTGCCTTGTACGGTCACGGATGATTAGGCTGAAGGCGGTTTTGGAGGTCCGACATCTGAGTCGTCTCCATCCAGAGGCTCAGGCTTATCAAGCTCTTCAATAATTGGCGAATCCGTCTCGTCTTTTTCCACTGGTGCATACAGATCGAATTCATCGATCTCACCGTCTTTTGGCTCATCCTCGGTTGCTTCATTGGTAATAGCAGCTACAGCCGGTGATTCATGTTCTTCAGCGGAATCATCGTCGACGTCCTCGTCGGTTTTTGATTTTGGTTGCCCCAGGAAGCGTGAACCAATTAAACCCACTTCGAACAGTAGCCACATCGGTACTGCAAGCAACGTCTGGCTAATCACGTCTGGGGGAGTGACCAGCATGCCAACGACAAAGCAACCAATGAAAACGTAAGGGCGTTTACTTTTCAGCGATTCCGGTGAAGCGATTCCTGCTTTAATCAGCAACATCGTTGCAACAGGGATTTCAAAGGCAAGCCCGAAGGCAAGAAACAACTTCAGTACAAAAGAAAGATAGGCGTCGATGTCAGTCATCACCGTCACGCCAGTCGGCCCAATGGTGGTGAAGAATCCGAATACCAGCGGGAATACCACGAAATACGCGAACGCCATTCCGGCATAAAATAAAAAAATACTCGATATGAGCAAGGGTCCTGCGATTTTCTTTTCGTTATCGTAAAGGCCAGGCGCAATGAATCCCCACAACTGGTAGAGAATCATCGGCGCTCCACAATAGACACTCAGGTATAATGCCAGTTTAAATGGTGCGAGAAACGGCGATGCCACCTGTGTTGCAATCATCGAAGCACCTTCTGGTAACAAGGATTGCAACGGATCAGCTAGGTAGGCGTAAAGATCGTTCGCAAAGGCGATAAATACCAAAAAGAACAGGAGAATTACGACCAAGATCCGTATCAGTCGGTCTCGTAATTCAATAAGGTGGGCGATCAGGGGCTGATCATTCAGGCTTGGATCGCTCATTTTTCTCTGCTTGCGTCGTATTACTCGTCTGGCTGAGACCTAAGGGGTCCTCTCCAGCGATATCTTCCATTTTCAGTCCGCCGCCGCGCTCTTCCAATTGGCGCTTCAGGTCCTCGAGTTCCAACTCGCGATTAATATCTTTTTGAATGGATTGGACTTGCCCACGTAGCCGCTTCACCCATAACCCAAGTGTGCGGGCAAGACGAGGTAAACGCTCGGGACCAACAACAACGAGACCAATGACAGCGACAAGCAACAGCTCTGTCGCCCCAATATCGAACACTTAGACTTTCTCTTTTTGTTCGGTCTGTTGTGTTTCTGCTGATTCGTTTTGCTGAACAGTACTTTCCGCTGTTGTGTCCGCAGCGCCTTCGGCATCCTTGTCTTCCGACTTATCAGTTACTGATGCCCGGAAACCCTTCACTGCGCTCCCAAGATCGGTACCGAGTGATTTCAATTTTTTGGTACCAAAAATCATGATCACGATGGCCAAGATAATCAGTAACTGCCAAATGCTGATACCACCAACTCCCATAACGGACTCCTGTTGTTTTATGTTTTGTTAAATAAAGCCTGTAAACGGGCCGCCCCCGAGAACATGATAGTGCATGTGATACACCTCTTGATGACCTCCGGGTCCCGTATTCAACACCGTTCTGAATCCTGAATCCAGCCCTTGTTCCTTTGCAATTTGTGGAATCTTTAACTGAATTCGCCCTAACAAGCCTTCATCAGAGGGTGTCGTATCAAGTAAATTTTCAATATGCCGACGCGGAATCACCAAAAAATGCACCGGTGCTTTGGGATTAATATCGCGAAATGCGAGGCAATCATCATCCTTGTAAATGATATCGGCGGGTATTTCACCGTCTCGAATTTTACAAAATAAGCAACCAGTCATCTCAACTCTCCCGATTTGCTTTTTCGACCAGCCCACTGACCCCTAAACGTCGTTCGAGTTCCGCCAAAACCGCACTCGGCGGCTCTTCGAGGTGGGAAAGTAACACCAACGTGTGGAACCATAGATCGGCAACTTCGTGAATCACATCCTCGTTGTTTTCCGATCTTGCCGCATCCTTGGCAGCCATCACCACCTCAGTCGCCTCTTCGCCGACTTTCTTTAAGATGTGGTCGAGACCTTTGTGATGCAACTTTGACACGTATGATTTTTCTGGATCGCCAAAGCGTCGCTCAGCAAGCATGTCTTCCAGAACTTCAATCACCGTCATGTGTTGCCTCCGTATAAAGTCTTTGGATCAACTTCCACTGGTTCAACTGCCTTCCATTCGCCATCACTTTCGGGTGACCACGAAAAGCAGGATCGACGTCCAGTATGACAGGCGACACCAGTCTGCAGGATACCTAAAAGCACAGTATCTTTGTCGCAATCGATCCGAATGTCGACTAATTGTTGTGTTTGACCAGAGGACTCACCTTTTCGCCACAGCTTCCCCCGCGAGCGGGAATAGTAAACGACCCGACCCTGATGTAGCGTTTCATTGAGTGCTTCTCGGTTCATCCATGCAACCATCAAGATCTCTTTTGATTGGTGGTCTTGAGCAACTGCACACACAAGTCCGTCAGCGTTGAAGTTAACGGCATCAAGTAATTGCTGCCTTGTATTCTCATCCTTGATCTCGATCATCAGCGTCTCACCAAAAGCACAAGTGACAGTACGGCAATAGCAAACGGCCAATGCCCTGCAAGCCAGTCATGTTCAGCAATCAGTGCAACCGCAGCAACGATTAATCCAGTTGCGCCAAGAACTGTACTCAGATATCCCGTGAGTCTCCGCTTTTTCGTCTCTTGACCAAGAAGGTGCAGTGCGTTTGCTTGCTCCACCTGGATCAGTTCAAGTCGTTCCAGCCGATCCGGAGCGGACAAGATGATATTGGTCAATGCCGGGAACTGAACTGCCCAACGAGAAATATTGCGTTTTGTGTAATCAGCAATCCCTTTTGGACCCAACCGCTCTTTAACCCAGCGCTCAAGGAATGGCTTTCCTGTATTCCAAAGGTCGAGTTCTGGATACAGCTCTCGACCAAGGCCCTCAATATTGAGCAATGTTTTTTGAAGCAAGACCAATTGTGGCTGGACTTCCATTTGAAAACGCCGTGCGACTTCAAATAACCGGATGAGCAGGACACCAAAACTAATTTCACCGAGTGGTTTTTGAAAGATCGGTTCACACACTGTTCGGATCGCGCTTTCGAATTCACCGATGTTGGTATTTTTAGGTACCCAACCGGATTCCACGTGTAATTCAGCAACAGCCCGGTAATCTCGGTCAAAGAAAGCAATTAAATTTTGTGCCAGATAGGCTTGTGATTCAGGATCAAGCGTACCGACGATGCCAAAATCGATCGCTTTGTATACTGGATTTTCGGGATCTGAAATATCAACAAACACGTTTCCTGGATGCATATCTGCATGGAAAAAGCTGTGATCGAACACTTGAGTAAAGAAAATTTCGACACCACGTTCAGCCAACTTTTCCATGTTGACTTTTTTCTCTTTAAATATATCAACGCGAGAGATTGGAATACCGTAAATCCGCTCCTCAACCATGACATTGCGACGGGTGTAGTCCCAGTAGATTTCGGGCACATAACAAATCTCTGAATCTGCGAAATTACGACGAATTAATGCCGTATTCGCCGCTTCACGCATCAAATCCAACTCATCCAGGATGGTCATGCGATAATCGGATACCACTTGCACGAGCTTCAGCCGTTTGCCATCAACAAAGTTTTTCTCAACAAACTTGGCGATCGTCATCATCAGTTTCAGATCTTCTTCGATGACTTTCTCGATTCCCGGTCGAATCACTTTTGCGATGACTTCTTCGCCGGTCTTAAGACGAGCAGCATGGACCTGCGCAACTGAGGCCGACGCCATAACATCTGATGAAAACTCACTAAAGACCTCGTCAACCGAGCAACCTAACTCCGATTCAATAATCGATCTAGCGACTTCACCTGAAAATGGTTTGACACGATCTTGAAGTTCGGCCAACGGTCCGGCGATGTCCGGAGGTAACAGATCACGCCTGGTCGATAGCATTTGTCCGAATTTTACAAATACAGGTCCGAGTGTTTGTAATGCATCGCGCAAACGTTCACCACGACTTCGTTTTTTTCGAACTGAGGGGATGCACCATGCGATGGCTCTCAATAGTTTCCGTTTAGGCTGGGGGAGTAGCTCATCGATCCGCTCAGAAAATAGAACACGGACGATTTTAAGAAGACGTAACGAACTACTCATTGTCAGCCTCGAGTCGTTTCATGCGCACTTCCATACGATCCATTCGGCGGTTCAGTGATGTAATCCGCGCCTTTGTTTCAGAAAATGTATCACCTGTCACGAGTGCTTTTTGTTCTGATCGTAAGAATTCTCGAGTCTGGCGCTTCACCGAGTTGCGGCTTGTTGCCCACTGCGACCGAGCAGTACGCAGTGTTTGGATCAGCATACCGGCAGGGATGGGGCCAAGCGCTTTGGTGACAGCATCCTCCCAATCCAAATCCATTGCCTGAAAGGTTTTCTGCATGGTTTGTAAGACACCAACGCTACCGCGAATATCGAGACCCTCAAAGATGAGAGGTGCATTGGGTTGCGTGAGTGACCGTGCTGTTTCAACGAGACTTCCTAACGTACCAGAGAGTTCAACATCGGCAGCTTCTTGAGACTCAGTTGCAAGCCACCAACGCTCGTCCCCACAGATGATCCAAACATCAAGGTCGAGATCAGTGACGCGAAGTTTCAATACTTTGCCAACCATTGGCGCAAGCTGTTCTGGCTGGATATCAGCAGCGCGCATACCGGCGCTGATTGCCTGTTCTGATGCAGCGACCAATCCGGCCAGCATCAAGCGCGGAATCATGTCTTCACTCCCGTATGGATCGCAACAATCCCACCCGTTAGATTTTGATACACGACAGCTTTGAATCCTGCTGAACCTAGCATGTCTGCGAGGGTGTCCTGATCAGGATGCTTGCGGATCGATTCGGCCAGGTATTGATAGGATTCTTTATCTTGCGCCACCAACTGTCCCATAGCTGGCAGCACAGAAAAACTATACACATCATAGATTTGTGATAGCGACGCTGACACGGGCTTTGAGAACTCAAGTATGAGTGCTTTACCGCCTGGTTTGAGTACTCGATACATCTCTTCTAGTGCGGCTTCTTTGTTTGTCACGTTCCGGAGTCCAAAGCCAATCGTGACACGGTCAAATGACTCTGAAGGATAAGGTAGTGTTTCCGCATCACATTGACACCAACTGAGTCCCTTTAATTCACCACGATCGATACAGCGATCGCGGCCAACCCGGAGCATTTGATCATTAATATCACCCAGAACGACATGACCATCTGAGCCCGCTCGACGCGACATCGCTCGAGCCAGATCACCGGTTCCCGATGCTAAATCAAGTATTTGCATACCCTGGCGGATGGCGATGGTTTCGATTGCAACCCGCTTCCATAACCGATGAAGGCCAGCTGACATCAAATCGTTCATCAGATCATAACGACGAGCAACGCTATTGAAGACTTCCCTGACTCGATAGGTTTTTTCTTCGACAGGGACTTTCTTGAATCCGAAATGCGTTGTCTCTTTCATGCGGCCTCAGAGAATGTATTGCGATAAATCTTCATCTTGGCTGAGTTCAGACAAGCGAGATTCAACGTAGCTACGATCAATTGTGACTGTTTCGGACCTGCTTTGGCCAGTTTGAAACAGTAAGTCTTCCAACACTCTTTCGACGAGCGTATGCAGCCGGCGTGCGCCAATGTTCTCAGTTTTTTCGTTGACGACGGCGGCAATTTCAGCGAGCGCCTCAATACCGCTTTCGGCAAATTCGATGGTGATGCCATCAGTCTTCAAAAGCGCCTGATATTGAGTAACTAATGAGTGATCGGGCTCTGTGAGAATTCGAGCAAAATCGGAAGGCTTAAGGGCATCAAGTTCGACTCGTATCGGTAAACGACCTTGTAATTCTGGAACCAGATCTGACGGTTTTGACAGGTGAAATGCGCCAGAAGCAATGAACAGGATGTGATCTGTTTTAACAGAACCGAATTTGGTTTGCACCGTTGTTCCCTCGATCAATGGCAATAGATCACGCTGAACTCCCTCTCGACTAACATCTCCACCTTGAGCATTCTCACGGCGACACACCTTATCGATTTCATCCAAAAAGACGATGCCACGACTTTCGACATAATCGATTGCCGTCAGTTTGACATCATCGTCGGAGATTAAACGAGCAGCTTCTTCATCGACCAGAATCTTATATGCGTCGCCAATCGGTAATTTGCGCTTCTTCTTTTTGTCTTGCCCGAACTTAGAGAACATATCCTGGAGTTGGCTCGCCATCTCCTCCATACCAGGGGGTGTCATGATATCCACACCGACTCCGCCGGCTTTGATATCAATCTCGACTTCTTTTTCGTCGAGGTCTCCCTCTCGGAGCTTTTTCCGAAACACCTGTCGTGCGCCGCTGGTGTCTGATTGGATGGGTTGATCACCCCGTGGTGGAGGCAACAAAATATCCAGAATTCGATCTTCTGCACGATCTTCGGCTTGATGACGGACGGCGAGCATTCGGCGTTCACGTTCATCTTTGATTGCAACACCAACCAAGTCTCGGATGATGGATTCAACATCACGACCCACATACCCGACCTCAGTGAATTTTGTTGCCTCAATTTTGATGAAAGGAGCTTCCGCTAAATGTGCAAGTCGACGAGCAATCTCAGTCTTTCCGACACCGGTTGGACCGATCATAAGGATATTTTTTGGCGTGACTTCTTTGGCAAGATCTTCCGGGAGTTGCATTCGACGCCAGCGGTTCCTCAATGCAATTGCAACTGCCCGTTTGGCGTCTGCTTGTCCAATAATGTGTCGATCAAGTCGAGCAACAATGTCTTTTGGAGAGAGATCAGTCATGATTTGTTGTTAGCTCATCAATGGTGAAATTGGTGTTGGTATAGATGCAGATTTCGCCCGCGGCTTTGAGTGCTTCTTCGACGATTGTTCCTGCAGAGAGTTCGGTATTACGTAAAAGCGCAAGCGCAGCCGCCTGAGCAAAAGGACCGCCAGAGCCAACTGCGATAATGCCGTCTTCAGGCTCCATCACATCACCGTTGCCTGTAATGATCAGTGAAGTTTCGGTATCAGCGACTGCGAGGATCGCTTCGAGTCGTCTCAGCATCCGATCTTGCCGCCAATCTTTGGCGAGCTCGACTGCAGCTCGGGTGAGATTCCCTTGATGCTTCTCAAGTTTCGCATCAAATCGTTCGAATAAGGTGAAGGCGTCAGCTGTTCCACCCGCGAATCCAGCCAACACCTTATTTTGGTAGAGACGTCTGACTTTTCGGGCATTTCCTTTCATGACAGTGTTACCCAGAGTTACCTGGCCATCGCCACCGATGCAAACCTGATCACCACGACGGACCGAGACGATCGTTGTTCCGTGGAATTGCTCCATATTTACTCCCTTCGAACCAGTGCGCTGTAGCCATTTTTTGTCAGTACATCGGCCGCAGCACGCATGTCGCGGACCGTTTTAAATGGACCAAGTACGATTCGATACCACCCACCATTTGTTGCACTCGGCGGAATGACTCTCGCTTTTAAATCTAAAAACAATAAGGCGACGCGAGTGTCATCTGCTGCTTCTGCTGTCCTAAATGAAGCAACCTGAATAATTGTGCTTTTGAGCGTTTCAGCGACGGCTTCATCACGAGTTTGTCCTGCCTCAACATCAATGGGGACTTCCCCTGTAATCAACAACTCATAAAAAGTGTAAAAGTTCTCCGGTGCCTCCGGTATCTCTTGCTGAACGGTTGTTGTTTGTTCCGGGTTGGTTGGTGTGACAGCTTGTTGAGATTGAGGCTCTGTAACCTGTGCTTCTGGTTGCTGGGATTCTGCTTCAGGTGGTGTCGAAGCATTCTGATCGAGCCAAATCAGCCCGGTTGCGACAGCGCCGAGCAATACGATACTCAAAGTGATGCCAACAACAGCACTTGGCCCCTTCTTTTCAGGGCGTCTGTGTCGAGCTGCTTGAGTCGAATAATCTCGCATCACATCGACCGCGGAGAGCTCACACCGAGTAGATCAAGACCGTTACGAATGACTGTTTGAACCGCTTTAGCCAGCGCCAGGCGTGCATCACGAACATCCATGTCATCGACCAGAAGGCGTGTTCCGTTGTACCAGCGGTGAAAATCAGCTGCGAGGTCTTGCAGGTAATAGCAAATCACGTGTGCTTCCAGCGAAGCAGCTGCCTTACTGACGACTTCCGGGAATCGTCCGATTGCGGTTGCTAAGTCCAGCTCTTCTTGGGTGACGAGCGATGTGAGGTGGTCGAGACCGCGTTGCTCGTCAAACGGTTGTCCCTCCAAGCCTTCAAATACGCGGCAGATTCGCGCATGTGCATATTGGATGTAGTAGACCGGATTATCTTTTGACTGGCTTGTGGCGAGCGACAGGTCAAAATCCAAGTGTTGATCTGCCTTACGCATGACGTAGAAATAACGGCATGCATCGCGACCAACATCGTCTCGTAACTCTCTCAACGTGACAAACGAACCTGAACGGGTCGACATTTGTAGTCGCTCGCCATCTTTATAGAGGATTGCAAATTGGACTAGCCGAATCGTGAGGCGCTCTGGATCAAATCCGAGTGCTTGGGCAGCCGCTTTAATCCGCACGATATAACCGTGATGGTCAGCACCCCAAACGTAAATAATCCGATCAAATCCACGCGAGAACTTGTTGGCGATATAAGCGATGTCACTTGCAAAATACGTGGTTTCACCATTATCCCGTCTTACAACCCGGTCTTTATCGTCGCCAAAATCTGTTGATCTGAACCAAATTGCGCCGCCTTGTTCGTAGAGATGTCCGCGCTCTTCCAGTGTTGCGATGGCCTGGTCAATTTCGCCAGATGTCACAAGAGACTTCTCGCTAAACCACTCATCAAAGTCTGCGCCGAATTCAGATAGGTCATCTTTGATGTCATCAAGAATTGCAGTGAGGGCGAGATCAAAAGGCTTGAGCCAATCGTCACCAAGCGATTCTTTGGTATTCTGAATTAATCCGTCGATGTGTGTGTCCTTGGTCTCTTCAGAATCGTTGGGTACCCCTGCGAGCAGCGCGTCGTAAGATACCTGGAGTGAGTTTCCGGCATGTTGAAACAAGGTCGCACCAAGCTCAGAAATGTAATCGCCTTGATAACCAGCTGACGGAAATACCACCGACTCACCGGTGTGTTCGAGATACCGAATGAATACGCTGACGGCCAGGATGTTCATCTGGCGGCCCGCATCATTAACATAGTATTCAGCCTCAACCTGATGCCCACGAGCCTTGAGCAGGTTCACCAGTGTCGCTCCATAGGCAGCGCCACGGCCGTGTCCCACATGCAAGGGTCCGGTTGGGTTGGCTGACACAAATTCAACTTGCACGCGCTCGTTGGTTGCTTGGTGAAATCCAAATTGATGGTGTTCTGTCAGGCAGCGTATGACTGGCTCAAATGCCGCTCCTTTTGCCAGCCGAATATTAATGAACCCTGGTCCGGCAATCTCTGTTGACTGGACACTGTCTGATTGAGGCAGTTGTTCGAGGACTAACTCTGCAAGGGTGCGTGGTGCCATTTTAGCTGCTTTTGCATGCATCATGGCCACATTGGTTGCAAGATCTCCATGCGCAGGATCACGGGTATTTTCAATCTGAACGGGTTTACGGTCGGCCGCATCAATGATGCCTTGACTGATGAGTTGATCGAGCGCTTGTTCAAATAGCCCAGCGACAGCGTCCTTCATAGTGTCCCTCCAATTAAGCGCGCGAGTGTAGCATTACCAAAGGTCCCAGGGATCCACATCTAACTGAAACATGACTTTTCCTTGTCTTTTATAAGCCCAAGGACCAGTTTCTTTTAATACCCATTGAATCAGAGATCGTTTTCCGAGGATCAAAAGTTGGCCGTGATATTGCCGATTTCGACGTTCCATTGGAGCAGGCGCGGGTCCAAGCACACGAACTGGGCTATTTAATGCACGAATTTGATTCGCCACCGCTTCCAACGCTTCGAACACCGGTGTCGACGATGTGGCTCGTGCTGTGATCAGGGCGAGATGTGACTCTGGAGGCCAGTTGAATTGTTGCCGTTCGAGAAGCACCGCTTTTGCGAGATGGTCGTAATCCTGCTTCAGTATCTTATCGAACCACGCGGAGTCAGGACGGTGTGTTTGAATCAACACCTGGCCGGTCGCACCATGTCGCCCTGCGCGGCCTGCGACTTGCGTGAGGAGTTGCGCAAAATGTTCCACCGATCTGAAGTCAGCACCCGATAGCCCTTGATCGGCATCAGTAACAACAACGGTGGAGAGCTTTTGAAAATCGTGTCCTTTGGCGAGCATTTGTGTGCCCACCAGGATACAGGGTTGGCCGTCAATGACTGGTTGGATGAGCTTTTCAAATGCACGTCGTCGTGCAGTCGTGTCGCGATCCACACGAATAATCGGAACATCGGGGAAGCTCTCAGCCAACGTTTCTTCTAGGCGCTCAGTTCCATGGCCAACAGCTAATAAATTGCGTCCGGAGCATTCGGGGCAGATCGATACCGGTCGCTGGCGATGATCACAATGATGACACCACAAAGAGTCTGGCTGACGATGGAGCGTTGGTTTTGCATCGCAATGCTTACAGCCGGGGATCCACCCACAGTCGGTACACATGAGAATGGGGGAGTAACCTCGTCGATTGAGGAAAACGAGTGCTTGTTGTTCATGATCTAACGCGTGGCGAATGACCCGTCGAGCTGCCTCACTCAGCCCATCTCTTGGTCGGTCGTACCTTGCATCGATTAAACGAATTGAGGGCTGTGGCTGCTGTCCTGGTCGAGCCGATAAGCGTAATCGTGTGTATTTTCCGAGCTCCGCCTGTTGCCATGTCTCAAGGGACGGTGTTGCTGACGAGAGTACGATCGGAATCGCCATTTGTTTTGCACGAACGATGGCCAGATCTCGCGCTGAATAACGACACCCCTCTTGATTTTTGTAGGCGCCATCATGTTCTTCATCGACCAAGATGAGCCCTAGATTTGGCATGGGCGTGAATAATGCAGAGCGTGTACCGATCAGGATATCGGCAACACCGCGAGCGGATGCAATAAAGGCTTTTGTTCTGGCGCCATCAGCGATGCCTGAATGAGACACACAAAGCTCACCATCAAGCTGATCTTGAATCCTGCTCATCATCTGGCCCGTGAGTCCAATTTCGGGAACCAACAACAGGATCTGCTGGCCTCGCTTGATCGTTCGATCTATCAGTTCCGAAAAAACCTGGGTTTTTCCACTGCCAGTCACCCCTTGGAGTAAAAAACATTGGAATTGATTGGCTGTTTGATCCACGGCTTCGATCGCATCACGCTGATCCTTTGTGAGCTGATAGGCCGGTGAGTTGTTGTGCCCGGTTTCAGTTTTTGCTTTTGGGATTGGCTGACCTTTACGAAGAGTTGTCGGAAGGCTTGAGAGCAATAAATCACCCGGCGGTGCTAAATAATAGTCTGACGCAAAATCCACCAGCGCTTGATGTTGTGTGCTGATGATCGGCTCGTCATCAATCACTGAAATCACTGATTTGATGGTGTCGAGTGCTTCAGGCCCATTCGCTTTGCCAGCGCAGAGGCCGATGACTTCGCGTGATCCGAGAGGCACTGTCACGCGAATACCAGAGCTGATCGGAGCATCTGTCGAGTAGGTCAGGGGTTCGAAAAACGGCCCTGGAACAAAAACTTTGATAAAAAAGCGTGACATAGGCTTCCGTGAACACCCCAGTGTTTGATAGACTCCGCCGCCCAAACTTAGATGCGGTGCCTGACGCGTAACGTGGTTGGGGAAGCGGCATCGATTATACAGAGGATAGAAAAATGAGAGCGGATATTCATCCAGCGTATTCGGACGTAAAGGTTACATGCTCATGTGGAGCAACCTATGAGACGCGTTCAACAAAAGGCGAAGATTTTTCAATCGACGTCTGTCAGGAATGCCATCCTTTCTACACCGGCAAGCAGAAAGTCGTTGATACTGGTGGACGTATCGATCGATTCAATAAGCGCTTCGGTGGTCGAGCAATTTCGAAATAAAGTATTGACAAGAGCCGCTGCTGTTGCGGCTCTTGTGCTTTCAGGGGCTGCTTTTGCGACCCCCTGCCCTGCACCGCAAACCCTTTCTCCGCCACTGACAATCGATCGAGTCATTGATGGTGATACCGTTAAACTCGATGACGGCTCTCGTGTCCGTTTGACGGGTTTTAATACATTCGAATTAAAAGATTCTGGCTGGAAGCGTGATTACGCGCTCAAGGCGAAACGGCGTGCAATCGAGGTGCTTCCGCAGTCAATCCAAGTCACTCCATGGCCCGCGCCAAAAGACCGGTATGGTCGGCTGTTGGGAAATCTATGGATGGGTGAGGCCTATCTCGGAGAGATACTTGTTGCCGAAGGCCTAGCGCTCACCGTTTCGGTCCCTCCGGAGAATCGTTTAGTTCCATGTCTGTTATCAACTGAATGGAGCGCGAGAATGTCGGACATCGGTGTTTGGTCTTTGGATCAGTTACCTCAAACGGTGAAAACTTTATCGAGTGGTGGCTTTCAGCATCGGGTTGGTGTGGTGACCCAGATACTTGATCAAACGACTGTGATTCTGGACGGTAAGTTGCGCGTTGTATTTCCAGAGATTGATTCTAGCGTGAGAATCGGGACTCGCTACGAGGTACGTGGTTGGGTCTCGCGATCCCCCAAATCATTGCGATCGGACTGGCCTTGGACGTTGAGGCTCAAAGATCTAAGTAATCGCGTTCGCGTGTTTTAAAATAATTGTTGGGGTGTTTGTATTGTTTGGCCATCCGTTGAGGGAATGATTGCCTCTGGCGCCGGGTCCTTTGGCGGATTTTCCAAGAGAAAGAACTCACGCATGGCGTTGGTCTGAGAGGCTCGTGCTTTGGCACCAGTTTCTGGATCGATGCGCGTCGCGACAACCCCTGTCGGTAATGGAGGCGCATCCTTTGGCGTGTCTTTGAGTGCGTGCTTCATGAATTCGATCCAGATCGGCAGTGCCGCTCGTCCGCCGTATTCTGAGCGCCCGAGAGTTTTTGGTTGATCGAATCCAACCCAGACTGAAGCGACTAAGTTTTTTTGATAGCCATTGAACCAGGCATCGACTTGATCGTTTGTTGTTCCTGTTTTACCGGCGAGATCTTGTCGGCCAAGTGCCTTCGCTTTTTTTGCCGTTCCTTGTTGGACAACATCTTTCAACATGTCATTGATTAGAAAATGAATGCGCTCATCAAGAACACGAGGCGCGATACGGTCGCTGTAGTCGAGTTCGAAGAAGTCAGATTGTGTTGGTCGTAGCCGATTATCGAATTCCAAATCGACCGACACGGACCGTCCCTCACATGAATTTCGGCATACACTCACTGGCCGCGTTTGGTAGAGAATCGCGCCGTCGGCTGATTCGATGCGATCGATTAAGTGGTTTTGCACTCGATAGCCACCATTTGCAAAAATCGCGTAGGTCTCGGCCATTTCGAGAGGTGTCAATGAGGCTGTTCCAAGCGAAATTGAAAGATCTCTTGGTAATTTCGCGATATCTAAGCCAAAGCGATCGGCGATATCGATGATACGACTGACTCCAAGCTCGCGGACAAGCCGTACTGAGACCAGATTTCTCGATTTGTA
This sequence comes from gamma proteobacterium HIMB30, assembly GCA_000227525.2. Classification (GTDB taxonomy): domain Bacteria; phylum Pseudomonadota; class Gammaproteobacteria; order Pseudomonadales; family Litorivicinaceae; genus HIMB30. The sequence goes on along the minus strand of AGIG01000028.1, from coordinate 274,818 downwards.
TAGCGCCGTTCGCAGTCGAGTAGGCCCCAGAAATGTTCCTCCTGAATTTTGTGGGCGCCAGTCAGTTGCACCTTCCGTCTGATCAAACACCACGGGCGCATCGTTGATCTGTGTCGCTGGAGTCATTCCAGACTCGAGTGCGGCGGTATAAATTAATGGTTTGATTCCAGATCCAACCAAACGACCGCCTTGTGTTGCCCGATTGAATTTGGATTCGAAATAATTGAAGCCGCCAATCATCGCGCGGATGGCCCCGGTATTTGGATCTAAAGCGACAAATCCTGACTCGACTTCAGGTTTTTGCGCCAGCCACCAGCGCGTATCGTCTTGAAGTACGCGGATCAAATCTCCTGGTCCCACTAACTTTCTGGCGTCTTTGACACGAGGGCCGATGCTGTTGACGCTACGATATTCTCGGGCCCATTTAAATCCTTTTTGTTCGATGGTGATTGATTCATCATCTTTGGTAACTGCGCGGATGGTTTTGTCCGTTACGGCGACAACAACCGCAGGATGAAGCGGCCCGATGGTATCGATCTCCTCGAGTTGTCGTTTCCAGTCGAATAATCCGGTGCCGACCAGCGTTTGCTCAACGCCTCGCCAACCGTGTCTACGGTCGTACTCCATTAGTCCTCGGATGACCGCGTTTTGTGCATATTTTTGTTGCTCACCATTGATGGTGGTAAAGACGCGTAAGCCATCGGTATAGGCTCGATCATCGAAAATTTCTAATGCAATTCGACGCGCTTCTTCAGCGACATATGGGGCAGTGAGATCGAGTTGAACACCATGAAGTGATGCTGTGACCGGTTGTTCAATTGCTTGTTCGAAGTCGTATGGTTCAATGAAACCCAATTTCAGCATCCGACCGAGAATCCAATCACGACGCTCTTTGGCACGTTCGGGATTTGCTATTGGATTGTACTTCGAGGGCGCTTTTGGAAGCCCGGCAACCATCGCCGCCTGCGCCAGCGTCAACTCATCCAAGTTCTTTCCGTAGTAAATCTGCGATGCGGCATTGACGCCGTAAGCGCGATGTCCGAGAAAAATGACATTGAAGTACAGCTCAAGAATTTCATCCTTGCTGAGCGTTTTCTCGATTTCAAGCGCGAGTAAGATTTCTCGAAATTTACGTGCAAATGTTCGCTCGTGACTTAGGAAGTAGTTTTTTGCCACCTGCATCGTGATGGTCGAACCGCCAGACTGAATCTGCCCACTTGAAACGAGTTGCCATGCAGCACGCGCAAGCCCCAGCGGATCGATACCAACATGGTCTCTGAAGTTGTCATCTTCGGCGGCCAGGAAGGCGCGCACAAGGTCAAGTGGAACTTCGTTAATACTGACTGGATCACGTCGTTTTTCACCAAATTGCGCGATCAATTGACCGTCGGAGGTAAAGATCTGAAGTGGTGTTTGTAACTGCACTGTTCGCAGTGACTCGACGTCGGGAAGCCCGGGCTTCAGATAGACATAGCCACCAATCAATCCACCTGCCCCGAGGAGCGCTGAAGTGAGTGCGAGGCTGATTAAAAAACGCACAGGTCCGGTCACGGTCATTCCATTCCAAATCTCGGGCCAAAGTGTACCTAAAATCAAAGTCCAATATCGATTTGACAGACTTAAATTTTGTGCTTGGCTCTCCGAACTCGGAGGATCCCATGCAAATCAACCCACAATCTCAGCGAGTTTATCTAAGTTCTGATTCGCTTTATTGGATAAGTGATGGAGATTGCAAACGTTGTCGCCTCGACGAGCATCCAGACTGCACTGAACCGCGACATATTATTGTGTCTGAATACTGGATTCGGAGTGAAATTCTGCCTGCTCAAAAAGATCGTCATCGTTCATGTCGCCCCGGGTTTGATTTTTTCGACTTTGTTGAGGATGACTGTCACGTTCAGATGTGCGCCAGTCTGAGAAGCCAGGGTTTTGAATTACTGACGAATCTTTTTAACTATGACAATTTGCAATCAGTCACTCCAGAGTCGGATTGGATCTGTCATGAACGATTAGATGGGATGTTTGCATGGCATTGCGAATCCAAAACGACGGCTTGCGTGGTTACAAATTCACAGGTCATTCGCGTTGGACTTTGGTCAACGTCTGAATCGCATTGTCAGTTAGCCGCATGGGCCAAGCGGATTGGTACCGCATTGCCAAAGGTCCAATCGATTTCCCCGGAAGCGCTTTTGACTGGTCAGTTTGAGTGCTGAATCTGACGCATTGGCGAGGCGCAATGATCCGAAAGCGATGCGGTTGGTGTTTAAGATGGTGTTGTCTTTTGGCGGTGAGCTTGAGTTCTGTTGCTCTGTCTGCTTGGGTGATGCTTGGTTCTTTGATCCAGGAGCTACCGGATCAGTCGATCATTGCTCAAAAGCACCAAGCCAAGGCTTTGCAAGACCGTTTATCCCGGCTCGAGCGCCTGCATGATTTTGGCGCTTTGAGATTGATTTCAGTGGCCGATGATCGGTCGAAGACGGTGGTCAAATTACAACTGGGGGGAATCAGTCAACTGAATTCGGCAGGCTCCAGTTCTGCTGTCATCGTGCGCTCGATTCATCCAGACAGTCACGCGGTCGTCGCTGAAGTAGAGCTGACCGATGGATAGCTATTCGATGTGGATTGTTCGATATACCAATCTCTTGCTGGTGTTCTGGTTTCTATGCGTGAGTTGCGGGCTAGGGTTTTGGATTGTGAAACCAGCCTTTGATCAATATGTTGAGCGGCTGATCGAGCAGCGTGATCTGCGGTCTGAGACGACGCGGGCGCAATCGCTCGAAGACCGGCGAAGACGCCTTGATGAGAGACTGATTGGCCTGCGAGCAAATATCCGAACGCTTGATGCGACATCGTTGGCAAATCGACTGCGTGAGAGCGGAAACATATTGCGCGTCGAAGCCTCAGTTGATCGTTGGGTGATTGATATTGACGTCACAGATCAGTCGAACCCGTTAGAGCTCTACCGCCTGTTGGGTCATGTCTCTGGTTTAACGGTCGACACAATCAACGTCCAGTCCGCTGATAGGCGAATCACTCTGCGCTTGTCACTGATCCCTGAAGAGCGTGTACGTTGGCATTCAGTCGACATTTCAGCTTTGGAACTGCCGAATGATTTTGAATTTGGCCAACTGATCGATTGTCCAGCGCCAGTTGTCAAAGCGCGGTTAGCAGATTGGCTTCTGGTTGAGATCAATCCGTCTCAAATCCAGCGCTTACAGGTTGGGGATTGGCTTAACCAAGATTGGCGGTTTTTGGCCTACCGGGATCAACAATTGATTTTCAAAAATTCACTGGGGCGAATATGCGTCAAACAAAGCGCTTGATGAGTTGGATTCTGTGGTTCGTGTCCGCGTGGGTGTGTGCTGCTGATCCGATTCCTTTATCGTTTGATGACACACCACTTCAGGAGGTGGTTGCCATGTTTTCAGATGCATCAGGTGTTGCAGTCGAGGTGCCTCAAGGCACAAATCCGCTGATTTCACTTGATCACACTGTTTCTGATTATCATCACGCGATTGAGCTCATTGCGAAGGCATCATCATTACAGGCCATAAAACTGAGTGATGGCTATCGGCTTGCGCCGATCAGTCAAAACCTAAGCGTCTTGGTGATTGAACTCAAACATCGTGAGGCCAATCAAGTATTGGACTTGCTTGGTGACTGGAAGACTCAGTTTGGTCACACTGTGTCGATTATTGCTGATCCTGAGACAAACCGTTTGATTCTGCGCGGCAGCCAAACGGATCTTGCGTCGATCAGAGACCTCGTCCAAGTCTTTGATATCGAAGTCAAACAGATTTTGATCGAGGCAAAGTTAGTATCGCAAGACACGGATAGACGTCGAGATCTTGGCATTCGATGGTCTTTTGCGACTAATGAAGTGGGACGTTCAGGTGTTCAAGGAGAAACCGTTGGGCTTGGCGATGAGTTGGGTCGTTCAGCGCTCTCTCTCGCATTTGTTTCTGATCCAAAGCTGTTGGCTCTCGAATTACAAGCACTCGAATCATCAGGCATTGGCGAGGTGATTTCAGAGCCGCGGATCGTGACTACAAACCGTCGTGCCGCGACCATTCGCCAAGGACAGCAACTGCCGTTCGTGACTGTTGATAACGAAGGGCGTACATCGACTGAATTTAAGGACGCAGTCCTCGAACTGAAAGTGACGCCAGTATTGCGTGATGATGGACGGATCGAAATGACTTTAGATATTCGGCAGGATCAGGTCGGTCAACTAACGACCCAGCAAGGTCCGGTGATCGAGACGCGCGAACTCAATACACGGGTGACTGTCGATCCTGACGAGACCTTGGTGCTCGGCGGGATCTACGAATCAAAAGAAGAAAACATTCGTGTTGGCATTCCGGGTTTGTCTTCGATTCCTTTGATTGGTCGCGCATTTCAATCAAGTCAGCGTCGAGCCTTCAAATCAGAACTGCTAATATTCATCACGCCCCGCGTTCTTTAACTGAGGTTTCATGGCAGACATTTCGTTTCCACTGATATTGATCGGTCCAACTGGTGCCGGCAAAACCACTGTCGGTCGGTTGCTCGCGACCAAATTGAACGTACCATTTCTCGACTTGGATGAAGAAATTGAGGCACGCTGCGGAGCCGATATTCCATGGATCTTCGATGTTGAAGGTGAAATGGGCTTTCGTGATCGTGAGGCACGTATCTTTGCAGAGTTTGTCGACAAGGGTGCTGTTGTTGTGTCAACTGGCGCTGGGGTTGTTTTACGTCGTGAAAATCAAGAGTTATTAAAACGCCATCAGTCGCATGTCATTTGGTTGCAAGCTGATCTGAAAACACAGTTTGACCGTCTAAAAAATGATAAAAATCGGCCGCTATTACAGGTAGCCGATCCAAAAGCGAAGTTAAGGGCCATGGCGACGGAGCGCGAGCCTCTGTATCGCGGGTTTTCGAGCATACAGGTACAAACGCGACGGACCAATCCATCGGTTGTCGTGCGCCAAATTATGGAACAAATAGAGAGGCAGATTGATGAGAACGTTTAATGTTGATTTGGGCGATCGTGCGTATCCAATTCATATCGGAGACGGTCTGCTTGATTCAGATCACTTGGCTGGTGTTATTCGAGGTCGTCAGGTTCTCGTGGTGACCAATGACTGCATTGCCCCCCTCTATCTTGATCGCGTTCTTTCGACCCTACAGGGCTTCGATGTAGCGACGGTGGTTTTGCAAGATGGTGAACAATACAAACAAATCGATACCCTCGATTTCATTTTTTCAGAAGCACTGACGAAGCGATTTTCGAGAAATGCCACGATGGTCGCGTTAGGGGGCGGTGTTATCGGAGATATGGTTGGCTTTGCTGCTGCAACCTATCAGCGTGGCATCGACTTTGTTCAGATTCCCACTACGCTCCTTTCGCAGGTTGATTCGTCTGTTGGCGGAAAAACAGGAGTCAATCATCGGTTCGGGAAAAATATGATCGGAGCATTTCATCAACCGATCGCTGTTCTCATCGATACGCATGTTTTAGAAACACTTCCGCAAAAAGAAATGTCCGCTGGCATGGCCGAGGTGATTAAGTATGGTTTATTGGGTGATCAAGATTTTTTGGCCTGGATCGAAGCCAATATTCAGTTATTGATGGCGAAAGACACAGAGACTGTGTCGATCGCAATTGAGCGATCATGCCAGATGAAAGCAGAGATCGTTGCTCGTGATGAGCGGGAAGGTGGTGTTCGTGCACTACTGAACTTGGGTCACACATTCGGCCACGCAATCGAAGCGCATCTTGGATACGGTGGTTGGCTTCATGGCGAAGCTGTTGGTGCAGGTATGGTGTTGGCCGGGCGTCTATCACAAGCCATGGGGATGCTTGCAGAGTCAGATGTTACGCGTATCGTCACTGTGTGTGAGCGTGCAAATCTTCCAGTACGGCCGCCAAACGGAATGACCGTTGATGACTTCCTGACACACATGGCCGTTGATAAGAAAAATATCGATGGGCGCCTTCGCTTTGTTTTGATGAAGTCTTTGGGCAATGCCTATGTTGAGGAGCAGGTGCCGTCTGATTTACTTAATGATGTACTCAACGCGTGCTGCAGCTAGTCCGATCGCAACAGGCCTGTATCGAACGAATTCGCTCGGCTGTTCGTTGGGCGAGACGATTGATCGTGATGATTGGTGCGCCTGGTCAGGGTAAAAGCACTGTCATCGAGGCGCTTATTTTGGCGAGTACTGTCAATCCACTTTTGCTCGACGGTGAATTATTATCAGATCGTACCGATGCGATCCTTCGATTGATCGGTTTAGCCGGTTTGCGTCCCGAAGGAACGGATCTGGAAATGCTGGCTCGTCTGCAAAATAAGCATCAGGCGGGGACCGAGCAGGGCATTCCCGAGATTATCGTAGATGATGCGCATCGCCTGCCTGGTGACGTCCTTCGATTATTTCAAGAACTCAGTGCTGGCGCCTATGGTCGCCGTTGGTCAGTTTTGTTGGTTGGGGAGGATGGCCTGGTGTCCCAGCTTCAGGCATTAAAGCCGAAACCGGCGCTATCCAGTACGGTGTTGTTACCACGCTGGGATCAACATGATCTTGAGGAAGCCTGTACTGCGCTTCATCCGGATCTCGAAATTACAGCGAGGGCACCTCAGTTGTTACAGCAATTCGCGATGCATCCGAAACAGTTGCTGAGGGCGGCTTCTGGTGATGATCGAATCATAGAGAGTGATGTGGAGGCAGTGCTTCAACAAAAAGTCTCGGTATCATACTCGGCGACTTCGAGTGTCGCGATCGGTTTGGGTATTGTAATCGCTGTCTGTGTCGCAATCTTTATTTTTGTGCAAATGAATAATGCTGATGGGATCCCGTCGAAACCAACGATGATTCCCTTAACGCCGAATAAGCAGTAACCTTTCAACGCGTATTTTAAATTTGCTCCACAGCCGCTGGAGACATATACTACGCGGCCTTTTTCTTCAGGGATTCAGTCGGTTGAGCCCAATTGACACGGACGTACAGCTCGAGCTTTTAGACAGGTTCGCTGGGTTCGTTGTGTGATTTCGGCGGGACGTGCGTCGTCCCGTTTTACTTGGGGTTGCGGCCGTTTGGTCGTGAATGGTAGGAAAAAATTATGGCTAAAGGTCTTTATACGCCTGGCGAATTTCGAGACAACTGTGGTTTCGGCCTGATCGCACATAGCGAAGGCGAAGCAAGTCACGATTTGCTCATGACGTCAATTGAGGCGTTGACGCGCATGACGCATCGTGGCGGGATTGCTGCTGATGGCAAAACTGGTGACGGTTGTGGCCTGTTGTTCCAGATGCCTGATGCTTTCATGCGTCGCGCTGCCAAAGATGCAATTTGCGTTGAGTTAGGTGATTTGTTCGCGGTGGGAATGCTCTTTCTGTCGAATGATTCAGACGCCGAAGCACAGGCAATATCGGCAATCGAGGATGCGCTAAATTCCAGGAAATTGGCCGTCGTTGGATGGCGTGATGTACCAGTTGATCCAACGAATTTGGGCCCCATTGCCCGCGGAAACATGCCGGTTTTCAAGCAGGTATTCGTTGAGCCTCAAGGGCAGAGTAAGGAGCAATTTGATAACGAATTGTTCATGGCCTCTCGACTGATTGAGCGATCGATCGCGTCGAACCCAGAGAACTATTTGTGTTCGCTTTCACGCCGCGTCGTCTCTTATAAGGGATTGATGATGCCCGTCGATCTGCCGAACTTCTATCCGGATTTGAACGATGCACTGATGGCCACGGCAATCTGCGTGTTCCACCAGCGGTTCTCGACCAACACACTGCCTCGCTGGCCGCTTGCACAACCATTTAGACTACTTGCGCACAATGGCGAGATTAATACGATCGCAGGGAACAGAAACTGGGCCAATGCGCGTGGCCATCTGTTCAAGTCAGATCGCTTGCCGGACATCGATCAGATTCTTCCATTAGTCAACTCAACCGGCTCGGATTCATCGAGTCTGGATAACATGCTTGAGGTCATGGTCGCTGGAGGCATGGATTTATTCCGTGCGATCCGAATGCTCGTTCCACCTGCGTGGCAGAATGTGGACGACATGGACGCAGACTTGCGTGCTTTTTATGAATACAACTCCATGCACATGGAGCCATGGGATGGCCCCGCCGGGATTGTTCTAACAGATGGTCGTTATGCGTGTTGTTTGCTCGATCGTAACGGGCTCCGTCCAGCGCGCTGGGTCAAGACCAATAATGGTTATCTAACACTTGCTTCCGAAATCGGAACCTGGGATTACAAGCCAGAAGATGTGGTTGCAAAGGGCCGCGTTGGACCGGGTGAAATCTTAGCGATCGATACAGAAACAGGTGAAATGTTGGCTGCCGATGATATTGATCATCACCTGAAGGGTCGTCAGCCTTACAAACAGTGGTTACGGGAGCAAACGATTCGCTTCGAAACCGAGATGAAGGATCCGTTTTCTGATCTCAAGAAATTGTCAGAACGCGGCTTGCCGCCCTATTTGAAACTCTTTGGTTTGACGAGCGAAGAGCGTCACCAAGTCATCAAACCGTTGGCTGAGACTGGCCAAGAAGCTGTGGGTTCGATGGGTGATGACACACCGATGGCGGTGCTGTCAACCGAACAGCGCCACGTCGCCGATTATTTTAGGCAGCAATTTGCTCAAGTGACCAACCCACCGATTGATCCTCTGCGTGAATCGATAGTGATGAGCTTGGAAACATGCTTGGGTATGGAGTTGAATCCGTTTGAAGAGACTGCCGACCACGCCGAACGCGTTATTTTGCATTCTCCAATATTGTCGGCACCTAAGATGGATCGCCTCAAAGGCTTTGATCACTCAAAATATGGTCGGATCCAGATCGAGTTGGCATTCGAGCCAACACTTGGGTTGAAGGCTGCGGTTGAGTCCGTGTGTCAGCAAGCTGTCGATGCGGTTCGCGCAGGAAAGACCTTGCTGATTCTTTCAGACCGTCATGTGACTGAGGATCAGTGGGTCGTGTCTGCAACAATGGCAACAGGCGCAGTACACCACCGGCTGATAGAGGAAGGGTTGCGTTGCTCTGCAAATATCATCGTTGATACTGCTGAGGCACGCGATTCCCATCATTTCGCAGTACTTCTTGGATTTGGTGCGACCGCGGTTTATCCATATCTGTCTTACCGTGTGATCAATGACTTGGTTGAGGCGGATGAAATCGTTGGTGATCCGCTTGAGTTGCATCGGAATTACCGCAAAGGCATCAATAAGGGATTGTTGAAGATCTTGTCTAAGATGGGTATCTCGACCATTGCCAGTTACCGTGGTGCGCAGTTGTTCGAGGCTGTCGGGTTGTCGAATGACATCGTCGATCTCTGCTTCAAAGGCGTACAAAGCCGAATCGCTGGTGCAGATTTCTCTGACTTCGAAAATGACCAAAAGGTTCGCCAGTCTCTGGCTTGGTCAACACGTAAGCCCGTTCCTCAGGGCGGTTTCTTGAAGTATATGCATGGCGGTGAGTATCACGCATACAACCCGGATGTGATTCAAACATTACAACAAGCGGTACAGACGGGCTCATACTCGACTTACCAAAAGTACGCGAAGCTGGTGAATGAGCGTCCAGTTGCGACATTGCGCGATTTGTTGAAATTTGAAAAAGATGCTGGTCGAGCAATCACTGTTGACGAAGTGGAGCCTGTCGAATCGATTCTGAAGCGGTTTGACTCTGCCGGTATGTCGTTAGGGGCTCTGAGCCCAGAGGCACACGAGGCCTTGGCTCAAGCCATGAATGAACTGGGAGCGCGTTCCAATTCTGGCGAAGGCGGAGAGGATCCCGAGCGTTTTGGCACCAGCCGTGTCTCGAAGATCAAGCAGATCGCATCAGGTCGATTTGGTGTTACCCCGCATTACCTGGTGAATGCCGAGGTCTTGCAAATTAAGGTCGCCCAGGGCGCAAAGCCTGGGGAAGGTGGGCAGTTACCTGGTGGAAAGGTGAATGCGTTGATTGCGAGGCTTCGCCATTCAGTACCTGGCGTGACACTGATCTCACCACCACCGCATCACGACATCTATTCGATCGAAGATTTGGCACAGCTGATCTTTGACCTGAAACAGGTTAATCCTAAAGCGTTGGTTTCAGTCAAGCTTGTGAGTGAACCAGGTGTTGGAACGATTGCAGCGGGTGTCGCTAAGGCCTACGCAGATTTAATTACGATTTCGGGCTATGACGGCGGTACTGCAGCAAGCCCTCTCACATCGATTAAGTATGCGGGCTCTCCCTGGGAGCTGGGTCTCTCGGAGGCGCATCAGGCACTGCGTGCGAATGATTTGCGTGACAAGGTCCGTTTGCAGACTGACGGCGGATTAAAAACGGGTGTAGACGTCGTCAAGGCTGCAATTTTAGGCGCTGAAAGCTTCGGCTTTGGTACAGCACCCATGGTTGCGATGGGGTGCAAGTATTTGCGCATCTGTCATTTGAATAACTGCGCAACCGGTGTGGCCACACAAAATGAACTGCTGCGGGAGCAACACTTCCGTGGAACGGTTGAGATGATCAAGCATTTCTTCACCTTTGTGGCTGAAGAGACGCGGGAAGTGATGGCCGAACTCGGTGTGAAGACTTTGGCCGAACTTGTTGGTCGAACTGACCTGTTAACGCAGGTTGGGGGTCGGTCGCAGCGCCAGGCGAAACTTGATTTCTCGCCCGTTCTTTACCAAGGACCAGAACACGAGGGTAAACCACAACTGTGTGCGGTTGAGAAGAACCCGCCCTATGATGAGGCGCCATTGAACCGGGCTATCGTTGAGGTAACAGCTAACGCAGTTGCTTCTGGAACAGGCGGTGAGTTTGAGTTCAAAATTACAAACCAAGATCGTTCCGTCGGTGCGACCGTGTCGGGTGAAATTTCATTGGCTCATGGTCGAGAAGGAATGGTCAACCCGATACGCTTGAATTTGTCTGGGACGGCTGGCCAGAGCTTTGGAGTATTTAACGCGCCTGGTCTGGAAATGCATTTGCGCGGTGATGCCAATGATTATGTTGGTAAAGGCATGGCTGGCGGGCGACTTGTGATCGCACCACCGATAGGCTCACAATTTGTTACCCAAGACACATCGATTATTGGTAATACTTGTTTATACGGTGCAACTGGTGGAACGTTGTACGCGGCAGGTCGAGCGGGTGAACGCTTCGCTGTGCGTAATTCAGGTGCAACAGCAATTGTTGAGGGCGCTGGTGATCACTGTTGTGAGTACATGACTGGTGGTTTAGTGATCGTGCTTGGGAATACTGGCCGTAACTTTGGCGCCGGTATGACCGGAGGATTCGCCTATGTGCTTGATGAGTCACGGACCTTTGTTGATCGCTATAACCACGAACTGGTCGAAATTACGCGTATCAGCACTGAGCAGATGGAGCAGTATCGTGCACACCTGCGGTCTCAGATTCGTGACTATGCGGACGCGACCGGTAGTCAGTGGGGGCAAACCATCCTTTCTGATTTCGAGTCATTCGTCAGTCAGTTTTGGCTTGTGAAGCCGAAGGCCGCAAGTTTGGGTGATTTATTGGCGTCATCGAGGTCAGGTGCGCAGTAGCAAATTAGAGGATTGATGACGATGTCAACGCAGAAAAACAATGACTTTCAGTTTTTAGATGTCGGAAGAGTGGATCCTGCAAAAAAGGATCTTGATCAGCGAAAAGATGAGTTTACTGAGATCTATCATCCGTTTTCGAATAAGGATGCTGGGTCGCAGGCACATCGATGCCTTGCTTGTGGGAATCCCTATTGTTCGTGGAAGTGCCCAGTACACAATCATATTCCTAACTGGCTTGAGCTGATTGGTCAGGGGAACATCATGGCTGCTGTCGAGCTGTGCCATAAAACTAATTCTTTACCAGAGGTTTGCGGACGGGTTTGCCCGCAAGATCGCCTGTGTGAGGGCGCATGTACCTTGAATGATGGTTTTGGTGCGGTCACGATCGGGTCGGTTGAAAAATATATTACGGATACCGCGTTCGCTCTAGGCTGGCGTCCTGATATGTCGGATGTTGAATGGACTGATAGGCGTGTTGCAATCATCGGTGCTGGTCCGGCAGGTCTTGCAGCAGCAGATATTTTGGCGCGTGGTGGTGTTAAGCCCGTGGTATTTGATCGTCATCCTGAGATTGGCGGTCTGTTAACTTTTGGGATTCCTGAATTCAAGCTCGAGAAATCAGTCATGAATCGTCGTCGTGAGATCTTCGAAAGCATGGGCATTGAATTTCGTTTGAACACCGAAGTTGGTCAGGACATTTCTGTCGGCGAATTGATGGAGACTTTTGACGCAATCTTTTTGGGAATGGGCACCTATACCAACATGGCTGGTGGATTCCCTGGGGAAAATCTCCCTGGAGTGTTCAAAGCACTACCGTTTTTGATTTCAAATGTGAACCGTTGCCTTGGATTTGAAAAAGATCCAAGTGAGTTCATCAACATGCAAGGTAAGCGTGTGATCGTCCTCGGTGGCGGTGATACGGCAATGGATTGTAATCGGACATCGATTCGCCAGGGAGCAAAGTCTGTGACCTGCGTCTATCGCCGCGATGAAGCCAATATGCCTGGGTCACGTCGCGAGGTTGCGAACGCACGAGAAGAGGGCGTGAAATTCATGTTTAACCGTCAACCTGTTGAAGTTGTCGGCGATGCGACCGGTGTCACTGGTGTAAAGTTTGTGACAACGCAACTTGGTGAGCCGGATGCAAACGGTCGCCGGAGTCCGGAAGTTGTTCCAGGATCGGAAGAAGTGATTCCTGCAGACTGTGTCCTTATTGCTTTTGGATTCCGTCCAAGTCCGGCAGATTGGTTTACCGATTTGGATATTCATACTGCGGATTCGGGACTTGTTTTGGCGAGTGATGATCAGGAACTTCCGTATCAGACGACCAACCCAAAGGTGTTTGCTGGTGGTGATATGGTGCGTGGTTCAGATCTGGTGGTCACAGCCATTGCAGAGGGACGCAATGCGGCACAATCGATCCTCGATTATTTAGATATTCGATAAAGATATTGGATTCCTGACAGAATCTTGATTACACAGAGCGTTTTTAGAAATACACGATAAGAGGGCAACGAGAATGCGCGACGAAACACTATCGATCCATGCGGGGTATCAAACCGACCCAACAACCAAGGCGGTCGTTCCACCGATTTGCCAAAATGTGGCGTTTGAGTTTGATGATGCAGCGCATGGGGCGGCGCTATTTAACCTTGAAGTCCCAGGCAATATTTATACCCGCATCATGAACCCAACATGTGATGTGCTAGAGCAACGCGTTGCGGCTCTTGAAGGTGGCATTGCCGCGCTTGCTGTCTCATCGGGAATGGCGGCAATCACTTACGCATTGCAGACACTTGCCAGTCACGGCCACAACATTGTGACGACACCGCAACTGTACGGCGGAACCTACACGCTGTTCGCGCACATGTTGCCGAGCCAGGGTGTTGAAGTGCGTTTCGCTGAAACTGACCGTGCGGAAGACTTGGAAAAGTTGGTCGATGAAAATACACGCGCGATTTATTGCGAAACCATTGGTAATCCAGCCGGTAACATCGTCGATATTCGCGCAATGGCTGCGATGGCGTCTCGTAATGGGTTGCCTCTGGTCGTTGACAATACGGTTGCCACTCCAGCGCTCTGTAAGCCAATTGAATTGGGTGCAAACATTGTTGTGCACGCGCTGACGAAGTTCATGGGAGGCCATGGCAACTCATTGGGCGGAATCATCGTTGATGGTGGTAACTTCGATTGGACTGCACAGGGAGATAAGTTCCCTGGAATGACTGCACCTGAGCCTGCGTATCACGACGTTGTGTATTCAGATGCATTTGGCCCTGCCGCTTTCATTGCACGGGCGCGTACTGTACCGCTTCGTAACACTGGTGCGGCACTTGCTCCAATGAATGCCTTTCTCCTTTTACAGGGTATTGAAACCCTGAATCTTCGGATGGAGCGACACTGCGAGAACGCCCAGAAAGTTGCGGAGTTCTTGCAAGCGCACTCAAAGGTTGAGTGGGTCAGTTATGCAGGGTTGCCCGATCACCCTCATCACGCGCTAGCCCAGAGTCAGCTTGGAGGTACGCCTTCAGCACTTCTGACTTTTGGCGTGACAGGTGGTTTTGATGCGGGTGTGAAATTCTACGATGCGCTTGGTTTGTTCAAGCGTCTTGTCAATATCGGTGATGCGCGTTCATTAGCCTGTCATCCGGCATCGACCACGCATCGACAGTTATCGGATGAGGAACAACTATCGGTGGGAGTGAAGCCTGAAATGATTCGCTTATGCGTAGGTATCGAGCACATCGATGACATTTTGGCTGATCTCGATCAGGCCCTATCGCTGGTATGATGTCGGCATTAAAAAACGATCGTTTTTTAAAAGCATTGCTCCGCCAACCTGTCGATCAAACACCTGTTTGGATGATGCGTCAGGCGGGGCGCTATTTGCCAGAGTATCGGGCGACCCGAAAAGTTGCAGGTGACTTTATGAGCCTCTGTAAAAATGCAGAGCTCGCCTGTGAAGTCACGATGCAGCCGCTTGAGCGTTATCCACTTGACGCAGCGATTCTGTTTTCTGACATTTTGACGATTCCTGATGCGATGGATTGTGGTCTCTATTTTGAGGCTGGCGAAGGTCCGCGTTTTGAGCGTCCTGTGAGAACACGTGCAGACATCGATGCGCTCCCGGTTCCGTCGATGGCAGATGCATTGGATTACGTGATGAATGCGGTGACAACGATTCGTCGCGAACTCAACGGCCGTGTGCCATTGATTGGATTCTCTGGAAGCCCTTGGACGTTGGCGACCTATATGATCGAGGGTGGAGGATCAAAAGAATACCGCTATGCCAAAGGATTGATGTATTCAGATCCAGACGCGCTTCACGTATTACTCGAAAAGCTTGCGACCGCTGTCACGGATTATTTGAACGCGCAGATCGCCGCTGGTGCACAGGCGGTACAGATTTTTGATACGTGGGGCGGAGTTTTGACGGAACCTGCCTATCGTGAGTTTTCTCTTTACTACATGCAAAAAATTGTCGCCGGCTTGGTTCGTGAATCTGAGGGACAACAAGTTCCAGTGATCCTGTTTACCAAAGGTGGCGGCGCATGGCTCGAGCAAATGGCAGCCACAGGTTGCGATGCGTTGGGGCTTGATTGGACCGTTGATCTTGGTCGTTGCCGGGAGCGAGTCGGATCACAGGTCGCGCTGCAGGGTAATCTTGATCCGTCTGTTTTGTTCGGGTCTGATGCATTGATTACATCTGAGGTGGAGAGACTTCTGAAAAGCTTCGGTCCGAACCTGGGCCATGTGTTTAATTTGGGCCACGGTATCAACCAGCACGTTGATCCTCAGCGGCCTGCCACCATGATTGAAGCAATACAACGAATTAGCCGCGAGATTCATTCCGGCTCACATTGAGGTCGACATCATGCGCATCTGTAGTATTGCGTTAGGTCTCGTCCTGGCGGGTAGCGCCATGGCAGAGTCCAAAAATTTATCCGATATTTACAATTTAGCGGTCGCCAATGATCCGGCGTTGCGGGCTCAGATTGCAACCCGTGACGCGTCAGTGGCATTGGGGCAACAGGTTCGTCGCGGTCGTGGTTTGAGTGCGAGTGCGTCAGTGTCTGGAAAGGGAACTCAGAATCTTAAGAGTGACGATGTGTATCGAACAGGTACCCTGTCACTGACCCTCAGTCTGCCTTTATATGATCAAGGGCTGGATGCCAAAATCGAAAGTCAGGACGCGGCGGTTCGCGAGGCAGACGCGTCGTTAGCCGCGTATCGGCAGACGCATATCATTTCGGTGACGGATCGATATTTTGCTGTGTTGTCGGCGGAGCAGGATTTGCTTGCAGCCCGAGCGGAAGTTGAGGCATTTGAGCGCCAGTTGGAGCAAGCATCTGAACGTTTAATTGTCGGCATCGGGACGCGGGTTGATGTGGATCAGGCGCGAGCACAGTTGGATTTATCTCAGGTGGGTTTGATTAGTGCAGAGGTTGCACTGGATACTGCGAGATCAGATCTCGAGCAATTTGTTGATACCTCAATTCCTGATCTTTTGGATTTGGGAGAGGGCTTCGCGGCAGATCTTCATCGATCATTGGATGATCAGCTTGAGATGTCAGTCGATCAACACCCTGACGTGATCGCTGAACAAGAGAGTTACCAGAGTGCGCTAGCAAACCTTGATGAAGCGCGCGCTGAGACCAATCCGACCCTGGCTTTATCGTCAACTTTTTCCATATCTGATACGTCAGGCAGTAATACAGCAGCGACCAATGCCAGTGCGCGAAGTAATGTTCTGAGTGTGACATTGTCTGCACCGATCTATACCAACGGTGTTGCTGCTGCAAAGGTTGATGTGGCAAAAGCCAATGTCATCAGAGCAGAAGCGAACTTAGCGAAAGTCCGCCGTGAAGTTCGCGCGAGTATGCAGAAAGCGTTTCGTAATCTCGAGGCGAGTGCGCGCACTGTGGAAGCTCGACAGTTGGCGATTGTTTCTGCAGCGAGTCGTGTTGAAGCGACCGAGGCCGCCTATGCGGTTGGATCAGGTGATATCGTCGAGGTGTTAAATGCGAAAAAGGATTTATTTGCTGCAGAACGTGATTTCGCAAAGGCACGACACACTCATGTCATTCGACAATTGCAATTCGACCAAGCCATTGGAGATCTGTCCGAGTCAGCAATTGCGCGAATCAACCGGTACCTGATTCAGTGAAAATCACGAGAGCTTGGTGTGAGATTTCCAAGCCATTCGCTGGCATCTTCCAGGGTATCAGCGATGATATGAATGACCCCGTGAGATTCTTGGACTTTTCCCCTCACTTTCAATAAACGGCTGGCCAAGATCTGATGTCTGAATGTTTCCACGAGAGAAGGCCAGACAAGGCAATTAATTTGTCCATCTTCATCTTCTAAGGTAATGAAAACCACACCAGAGGCTGAACCTGGTCGTTGGCGTGTCGCAACAATGCCTGCTACCCAAATTCGAAGATCGGGATGTCTTGGCAATCGATCGAGCTCCGATGACCGTCGACAGGTACGAAACGCTGATTTATTCCGCAATAAATTCATCGGATGTGCTTCAAGCGATAATCCGGTGGTTTGATAATCGGCAACTAAGGTTTCACCAAGTACAGGAATACGCGGCCTAAAATCTTCAACTGCCTGAATTGCGCCTTGAAATAATGGTAATTGCGATTCTTGATCTCCAAGCTGCCAAAAACTATCAAAACGATTATCAGTCAGTGAGCGGAATGCATGTGCGCTGGCGAGAACTTCCAAGTCCCTTGTTAGGAGGCCTGTACGACTTCGAAAGTCGTTGAGGTTCTGAAAAGGATGACGGCGTGCTCTGACGAGTGCGTTCGCTGCTTCAAATCGCAGTCCTTTAATGAGATGCAAGCCTAATCTGACACATGGAGACCCTTCCGCATCCTCAAGTGTTGATAACCATTCAGATGCATTCACATCAATCGGTCGGATGTCGATACCGTGACGTTTGGCATCTTGTAGTAGTTGCGATGGCGTATAAAATCCCATGGGTTGGGCGTTTAATAAGCCACAGTAGAATGCCGCTGGAAGATGGCATTTGATCCAGGCTGATAAATACACAAGCAATGCAAAGCTTGCAGCATGTGACTCGGGAAAACCGTACTTCCCAAATCCTTCGATTTGATGACAGAGTCGCTCAGCAAACTCGCGAGAATATCCTCGTTCCAGCATGCCGCTGACAATTTTTTCATGAAAATGAAATAAGCCATTGCCTGCTTTCCAAGTCGCCATCGCTCGTCTCAGTGCATCTGCCTCTCCAGCACTAAAGCCAGCGGCCACCATGACCAATTGGATCACTTGTTCCTGGAAAATCGGTACACCGAGGGTTCGATCCAGAACTTGGCTGATTTGTTTCGGTTGTTCTTCTTTGGGATCAACACCATCGCGTCGCCTGAGATATGGGTGCACCATATCGCCTTGAATTGGTCCGGGTCTGACAATGGCCACTTCAACTACAAGATCGTAATAGGTCCGTGGTTTCAGTCGAGGAAGCATGGCCAGTTGAGCTCTGGACTCAACTTGGAAAACACCAATCGCATCTCCTTGGCACAGCATGTCATAAACCAATGAATCTTCTGGAGGGATCTCAGCAATTGAACGAGGAGGATGCTGATATCGTCCGCTACGAGGTTGATAGGTTGTCTGATATTGGAGCGCAAGCTCTAAGCTTCCACGAATGGCAGTCAGCATACCGAGTGCGAGAACATCGACTTTGAGAAGCCCCAGTGCATCAATATCATCTTTATCCCATTGCAAGCAGGTCCTGTCTTGCATGGCTGTATTTTCTATAGGACACAATTCAGAGAGTGGGCCGCGTGATATCACGAATCCGCCAACATGCTGTGTGAGATGCCTTGGGAAGCCCAAGATTTCCGTCACTAATTCGGTCAGTAATTGAATTTGAGGACCTTGTGGATCGATTCCGAGCTCAGCAAAGCGTTCAATCATTGCCTCTTTTTTATCCCACCACGCGAGACTGCCCGAGAGTGCTTCAATTAAGTCAATTGGTAGATTCAAGGCTTTACCGACATCCCGGATGGCTGACCGTTTTCTGTAGGTAATAACGGCTGCGGCAAGTGCTGCTCGTTCTTTGGAGTATTTCCGGTAAATATATTGAATGACTTCATCTCGCCGATGATGCTCAAAATCGACATCAATATCGGGTGGCTCATTACGCTCTTTAGATACAAAGCGTTCAAATAATACCGATACGCGGCTTGGATCAACTTCTGTAATAAAAAGGCAATAGCAGACCACGGAATTTGCAGCAGAGCCTCTACCCTGACAAAGGATGTTTTGAGAGCGAGCATAAGCCACGATATCGTGCACAGTCAGGAAATAGCAGGCGTAGTTCATCTCCTCGATGAGTGTGAGTTCTTTTTCGATCAGGCGGGTGATGTTGTCGGGTATTCCTTGCTGCCAGCGTCGCTTTGCGCCTTCGAATACCAGATCTCGCAAGAATGCTTGCTCACTATCATACTGTGGGGGGCAAATCTCTTGCGGGTATTCGTAACGTAAATTACTTAACGAAAAGTCGAATCGGTCCAGAAGATTGAGTGATTCGTGGAGCCAGGCGCTTGGATATCGCAGCTTGAGACCGTGTTGATCCATTAGAGTACGTTCGCTTGATCGTTCTAATTGATCTGCGATTTCAATAATTGGAGCACCAAGCCGGATCGCTGTTAGCGTGTGTTGTAGCTTTAAACGTTGACGGATATGCATCAGAGGTCGCTGTGTTGCCACAACAGGTAAGTTCCACTCAAATGCTGTGAGATCGATACGTTCAGCTAGATCGGCTTGATGCCCAGATTCGGGTAAGTGGGCTGCAATCCAAAATCGTCCTCTGAAGGCATAAGACAAGCTTTCGATTTGAGAGGTCCAGTCCAATGCCTGAGGATGTGGATGCCACAGACATAATAGTGTGTCTGTATGCCCAATTAAGTCACGTCGTGTTAACTGATACGCACCTTTTGATGATCGTCGTCGCGCGAGTGAAATCAGTTGTCCGAGTTCTCCCCAAGCCTTTCTGTTCGGTGCAAGAAACGTCAGCTCAAGTTGCTCATCGATTCGGAACCGCGATCCATGCACCATAGGGATATTCAGTGTTTGTGAGGCGAGATGTGCACGAACAGCTCCAGACACGGAGGCTTCATCGGTAACGCCAATCCCCGAGTAACCAAGAGTATGAGCGCGCATGACATATTCCTCAGGATGTGATGCACCTGTTAAGAAAGTGAAATTAGATGTACAACAAAGCTCTGCAAACATACTGTAATTATATACAGTAAAATGCAGTGCCTCATAGTGCGCTCAAAGATCTTATTTCTCGAGTGCAGCGAGCCGTGTTTCGAGTTCTGCTAATTTTGCTTCAGCTTTTGACAGCTTTTCAGTCTGTTTGTCGTAGTCTTCTCTCGTTACAACATTGAGATCTTTCAATCCTTGCGCGATTAAATCTTCGACTTGCTGCTTAAATTGGGCCTGCATTTTTCGAGCAGGTTCTGGCAACGCTTCAGAAATTTTCGTGGCGATGTCATTAAACGCATCTCTATTGAGCATGGTCTATCTCCTTTAAGTTACCCGCTTAATGATGCGGGTGATCAGAAAAAATTTCATCTCATACAGTTCGCACTATTTTAGTGCCGTGAAAGCCGTTACAGTTCAGGGTGTGCGCAATTTCGGTGCTTTCTGAACGGAAAAAACCCGCCAGAACCCGCAATCTCCTGCGAAGTGATTGATTGGCACGGTGTCTGCAATGACTCCCTGAGAGAGGTTATTCCTCCAGTTAGGGTCTCGTGAGTAAGGAGCTATACATGAAACTGGTAACGGCGGTTGTCAAACCGTTCAAGTTAGATGATGTCAGAGAAGCACTGTCAGATATTGGCATGCAGGGCATCACTGTCACTGAAGTGAAAGGCTTCGGTCGTCAAAAGGGGCACACTGAGTTGTATCGGGGTGCGGAATACGTCGTTGATTTCTTGCCAAAGGTGAAAATCGAAGTTGCTACAACAGATGATCAAGTTGATCAGGTGATTGAGGCGATATCGAAAGCTGCAAATACCGGAAAAATTGGTGACGGCAAGATCTTTGTGGTGAACCTCGAGCAGGCGATCCGCATCCGTACTGGTGAATCAGGCAACGAAGCGCTTTAAGCGCACAACAACACAACTCGATCAAAGACACACTTCGCAGGAGAGTCATTGTGAACGATTTAGCTACTGTGAGTGGCGATCTGGCCCAGTTGGCCTACGCCCTCGATACATTTTATTTCCTATTATCTGGTGCTTTAGTGATGTGGATGGCGGCCGGTTTCGCCATGCTCGAAGCAGGCCTTGTTCGCGCTAAAAACACCACAGAAATCCTAACTAAGAACGTTCTTCTTTACGCGATTGCATGCGTGATGTATCTCGCTCTCGGTTATAACTTGATGTACATCAACGATGCTTGGGGTGGAGTCATCCCAGACTTTGGATTCTTAATCGGTGATGAAAACACTGTTGACGCAGTCATTGCTGGTGGAGATGACGCACCCTACTATTCAGCCCGGTCTGACTTCTTCTTCCAGGTCGTATTTGTCGCGACAGGCATGTCGATCATCTCTGGGGCTGTCGCTGAGCGGATGAAACTAATGGCGTTTTTAGCATTTGCGGTGATCTTCACAGGCTTCATTTATCCGATCCAAGGATCTTGGAGTTGGGGTGGTGGATTCCTGTCAGAAGCTGGATTCAGTGACTTCGCCGGGTCAGGTATCGTACACATGTGTGGTGCGGCTGCTGCGCTGGCTGGTGTCATTGTCCTCGGTGCGCGAAAAGGAAAGTACGGACCTAACGGTGAAATCAACGCGATTCCTGGCGCCAATATGCCATTAGCGACATTAGGTACGTTCATCCTGTGGTTGGGTTGGTTCGGATTCAACGGGGGCTCTGAGTTGATGGTCTCAAATGTCGATGAGTCGAATGCAGTAGCCCAGGTGTTCCTCAACACGAATATGGCCGCAGCCGGTGGCGCAATCGCAGCGGCTATCGTCGCAAAAATATTGTTCGGTAAAGCAGATTTATCAATGGCACTGAACGGGGCACTAGCAGGCTTAGTGTCGATCACTGCTGAGCCACTTGCGCCATCTGCTGAGTTAGCGACACTGATTGGTGCACTTGGTGGCGTTTTGGTTGTCTTCTCAATCATCACTCTTGATCGGATGAAAATCGACGATCCTGTGGGTGCAATTTCAGTTCATGGTGTCGTTGGCATCTGGGGTCTGTTTGCGGTGTTGTTGTCAAATGGTGACGCGACTCTGGGTGGTCAGGTCCTAGGTATTGTTTCGATCTTTGTGTTCACATTCGTCGCATCACTGATTGTATGGACTGTTCTGAAAATGGTGATGGGTATCCGAGTCACTGAAGAGGAAGAGTACCTTGGAATGGATGTTGTGGACTGCGGTATTGAGGCATATCCGGAGTTCAAACGGTCTTAATTCACCCCCTCAGGGAACATATTAGGGCGGCTCGACCGCCCTTTTTTTATTTGTGAATTTGCGTACACTCTCCGACTCCCTGAAACATAAGAGAATAAAACGTGCGCGCTGTATTTCTTGATTATCAATCGATGAAGCCTGACGAGTTAGATTTCGAAAAGCTGGCTGGTGCAACTTCTGAATTTGTGACTCATGACGTCACTCCCCCTGACCTGGTGACTGAACGAATTCAAGGCTTCGAAGTTATCATTTTGAATAAAGTGAAATTTGAGCGTGCACACTTTGAAGCAGCGCCTGACTTGAAGTTGATCTTGGTGTCGGCCACGGGCACGGACAATGTTGATAAGCAGGCCGCCTCAGATCATGGTGTCGTTGTTTGCAATGTTGCGGCTTATGGCACACCGTCAGTGAGTCAGCACACGTTGATGTTGATGTTGATGGTTGCAACGCAAGCAGAACGGTATCGGAATGATGTCAAAGCAGAGCGATGGTCAGAGAGTCCAATGTTCTGTTTGATGGATTATCCAATTATTGATCTCGCGGGTCGCACACTTGGTTTGGTCGGCTATGGCGAATTGGGTCAAGCCGTTGGCAAACTCGCGGAGGCCTTTGGTATGCGCGTACTTGTGATGGGTCGCGACGGCGTCGACTATCAGGATGGGAGCCAGCGAGTCGATTTTGATACGCTCCTTGAGCAATCAGATTTCGTCAGTCTGCATGGTTTATTGAACGCACAAACTCAAAAAATGATGAATCGCGATGCCTTTCAGAAAATGAAACAGGGTTCATTTTTGATTAATACGGCGCGTGGTGGTTTGGTCGATGAGGATGCACTTTGCGATGCACTTGAATCAGGTCATTTGGCAGGTGCCGGTCTTGATGTCGTCACCACAGAGCCGCCAGCGAGGGATTCTCGTCTTCTTAACTGCCAGCATCCGAACCTAGTCATCACGCCGCATTCGGCATGGGCCAGTCGTGAGTCACGGCAACGGATCGTCGATATCATGCAGGCGAATCTTGAAGCCTTTATCGAGGGCGCCCCAATTAATCGGGTGATTTAAGTATCTTAAGCAGTTGCTTTAAGTTTGTGATGGTGTGATCCGCAGGAACATCGTCTTCCGGGACTTGAGCGCGGGTGTTGTACCAGACGGTTCGTATGCCTAACCGGTTCGCACCCATCACATCGTGTTCAATATCATCGCCGATATGCAAACACTGATTGGGCTGAATCGCGAGCCGTTTGAGCGCTTCTTCGAACATCACTGGGTCTGGTTTTGGCTTCGCGAAGTGCTGAGACTGCAATGAGAACTGAAAATATTGTCCCAAAGGCATTGCCATTAGATCTGCATTGCCATTGGTAATCGCAGCGAGGGGATATGTTTTTGCCAATATCTTTAGTGTTTCGACTGTGTCTGGATACGGTTCGACCTTTTGTCGTTCCTCATAGAATATGCGAAACCCCTCACTTGCCAACTCTTCAGCAATCGCTCGTGTCGCGCCTTGATTTTCAAACCAACGAATCAACGTTTCATGGCGAACCACCGTCAGGTTATGCGCAATCGTCGGCTGTTCCTCAACAATTTGCTTTCTGACTGCACGAAACGTATCGAGACTAAATTCAGCCATCCAGGCGGGCGGCGACAGGCAACGCAAGTGAGCTGCCATTGCATCCTCTGCTTTTAAAATTGATAAATCGGTTTCCCAAAGGGTGTTATCGAGATCAAAGGTCAGTGCGCGAATTGATTTCATGATTTTGTCTTTGCCCTCGGATGCGCTCTGTCGTAGACCTCTGCGAGATGCTGAAAATCGAGGTGAGTGTAGATCTGTGTTGTGGAAAGGCTTTGATGCCCCAGAAACTCCTGAATGGCACGAAGATCCCCTGAGGACTCGAGAAGATGTGTTGCAGCTGAATGTCGTAGGGCATGGGGATGCACATGTTGGTCAAGTCCAGCGGCTTGCGCGCGAAGGTTGAGACGCCGCTGAATCGTTCGTGGCGAGACACTGAGTCCTCTCTTAGTGATAAATGCCTGATCAGTGTGACCATGATCCCACTCGGATCGTTGTTTTAGCCACTGTGATAGCGCCTCTCTCGCCTTAGCGCCCACTGGGACAATTCGCTCTTTATTTCCTTTGCCGGAGACCCTGATTTCTTCAGGATTTCCATAGACATCCTTGACGGTCAGACCCAAAACTTCCGCAAGTCGAAGCCCGGACGAATACAATAATTCATAGATTGCTTGGTCTCGAATGGCTTCGATATCGTTTGGATTAATCGGGAAGTCCAGTAAGCGTTGCATGGCGTCTGGGCTCAACGCATTGGGTAGATGTTTTCCTGTTTTTGGTGGTCTCACATCAACTGCAGGATTGACTTTGATCAACCGTTGATTGATTGCTTCTTGAAAGACTCCGCGCAGCGCAGAGAGTTTGCGACCGATTGAGCGTCCAGCGATGCGTTGTGCGCTCAATGATCGGACCCAGCCAATGACAGACAATGTATCCAGTGACTGAATCGTGGTGTCCTCTCCAAAAAAACCAATTGCCTGCTGGAGATCGCGTGCATAGGCCTCGATTGTTTTATTGCTCCGTCGTTGCGTCTGACGCATGTCATCAAGATATCGCGTGACGAATGCGTGAAACGTCATGACCTATTTCGCCTTATCGAGAAGCCGAGGAAGGATCAACGCAAGTGCTTCGCCGATATGATCGAGGAAGAGCGTGTCTTGATTGGATTGGAAATGGGCGGGATCTGGATGGCCGAGAGCGAGTAAACCGTAGGTGTGACCCCGGACCAGCGCAAGCGTCGCAGAGCTTTCGATGGTATCAGCATCCTCGCCAAATAATGCTGTTCGACGATCTCTTGTCAGGCGTCCGATCGACGGTGCTTTATCAGACACGGTTTGTGCAAGTTTGCCGCCCTCTTCGAGTGATTCTGCTTTGACAGCCTGAATTAGAGACAGTCCGTCAACGATGTTGAATTGATCCGATAAAAGAAGCCGTACCACTGGGATATCAAATCCGTTGGCAAGCTTTTCATCAAGCACGATTGCCAGATCAGCCAGATCTCGCGCATCGAGTAGCGATAAAACAAGTGACCGAGTTTTTTCAAATAACACACTGTTTATTCGCGCAGTCTCGATCATATGATCGTTTTCTTTTTCGAGCTGGCGGATATGATCACGCAATTTCCGTAATTGGAATTCAACCAAAGAGATTGCATCGCCGGAGTCTGTGGGGAGTTTGAGTTCTCGAGCGAGCTCAGGATGCTGTTCAAAGAAATCTAAGTGATCCTGAAGGTATTCAGCGATCTGATCAGCTGTGATTGTCACAGGCGAAACTCTCCTTCAAAAACAGATTCTGCAGGACCGGTCATCATTAAATCGTACCCCTCTCCTTGCCACTCAATCTGCAGGTTTCCGCCTCGAGTTGCAACAATCACATCCTGATCGAGTTGTCCAAGTAGGTGGCCATAAGCCATCGCAGCACAGGCACCCGTTCCGCAGGCCAGTGTCTCGCCGACGCCTCGTTCAAACACGCGTAGTCGGATTTCCGTGGGGGATATGATTTCCATGAATCCAACATTCACTGAATCTGGAAATTGCGGCGAATTTTGAATCGCTTGGCCAATATCAGACACAGCAGTCGCATCGACAGAATCGACTACGGTCACGGCATGAGGATTCCCCATGCTAATCAGACCAAAGGATCGCGCTCCATTGGGTGTCTCAAGCACGACTGTGTGTGTTTGATCGGGTTCGGGAGGCCCTTGGTAAGGGAGTGTTGTTGGATCGAGTGCGGGTTGCCCCATGTTTACGCGGACAAGACCTGTCTCTGTGAGTGTTAGCTCGATTAAGCCGCGCGAGGTATTCACCGTGATGACAGGTTTGGTTGTTAATTCTCGATCCGTAACGAATTTAGCGAAACAGCGCGCACCATTACCACAATGCTCGACTTCGCCGCCGTCTGAATTAAAGATTCGATAGTCAAAATCCGCGTCAGGCCTCGATGGTGGCTCGATCAATAACAGCTGATCAAAGCCGATGCCTGTATTGCGATCAGCTAACTTTTGAATCTGGCTCGATCGTAAGCTGACGTGCTGACTGACTGCGTCAATGACGACGAAGTCATTGCTTAGACCGTGCATCTTTGTGAAGTGAACGCGCATTAGTCATCCACCGTATGTTCAAGTGCCCAGAGACTATTAATCGTCTCTCGCTCACGAATGAGATGAACTTGGTCTATATCGACCAAAATCTCTGGCGCTCTCCCGCGAGTGTTGTAATTAGATCCCATGACAAAGCCATATGCGCCGGCAGACCGGACAGCGAGCAAATCACCTTCTTGGATCCTCAGTGTGCGTGCTTTCCCGAGAAAGTCTCCTGATTCACACACTGGCCCAACGATGTCAAAACTCGCCTCAATTTGTCCCGGTTTTTCGGTGGTATCAACCGGAACGATATTTTGCCAAGCACCATAAAGACTTGGCCTGATAAGGTCGTTCATCGCACCATCGACAATCGCAAAATGCTGATCCTGATTTGTTTTCGTCAAAATTGTCTTGGTGACGAATATTCCCGCATTGGCTGCAATCGAACGTCCAGGTTCAAGGACCAAGGTGAGATTACGACCGGCCAGTCGCTCTTTGACCAACGCCAAATATTCAGACGGGTGTGGTGGTGTTTCTTGGTCGTAAGTTACGCCGAGCCCGCCACCGAGGTCGATGTGTTCTAGCTGAATTCCGATGTCGGCGAGTTGGTCAATGAGGCTCAATAATTTATCCAGTGACTCAATGAGCGGTGACACGTCGGTGAGCTGGCTACCGATGTGACAATCGATTCCAACAGGACTCAATCCAGGTAATTCACTGGAGCGACGATAGGCTGCGATCGCATCTTCGTGTGCGATACCGAATTTATTTGCCTTCAATCCTGTCGAAATATAGGGATGAGTCTTTGGGTCGACGTCAGGGTTTATGCGTAGTGAGACAGGTGCGACTTTTCCCATCTCAATTGCGATCGCGTTCAGATGTTCGAGTTCCGCAAGTGACTCGACGTTAAAGCAATGGATTCCAACTTCGAGGGCGCGTCGCAGCTCAAAGTCTTGCTTTCCAACGCCCGAGAACACAACTTTGGCTGGATCGCCGCCGGCCTTAATGACACGTTCGAGCTCTCCGATCGAGACGATGTCGAAACCTGCTCCCTCTTTTGCCAGTGTTTGTAACACCGCAAGGTTGGAATTCGCTTTCATGCCATAACAAATTAAGTGCGGGATGTCTGTGAGTGAATCCGCATAGGCACGGAAGTGTCTCACTAGGGTCGCTTTTGAGTAAATGAAACAGGGTGTGCCAAATTGAGAGGCAATGACTGAAACAGGAACATCTTCGGCAAACAAAGCGCCGTCACGGTATTGAAAATGATCCATGACTAGCGGCCATCAACTGTTTTATCGGGTTGATCGGGCAGAAATAGCGGCCCAGTTTGCCCGCAAGCGCCCAAGAATAGGCTTGTACTGATAATGAGAGTGGTTAGTAATCTTTTCATTGGTGAAGTATACCCGGATTTGCCCCGAAACCGGCTACACTGTTTTGAAACTTAGGGTGGAAAATGTACGCAAATATTCTAACGATTGCTGGTTCGGACTCAGGTGGTGGAGCCGGGATTCAGGCTGACCTGAAAGCCATTTCGGCAACCGGCGCATATGGTCTTAGCGTGATTACAGCGCTCACAGCGCAGAACACCGTTGGTGTTGACGCGATCTACCCAGTTGCTGTCGATTTTTTGAAGCAGCAAATGCGAACGGTTGCGCATGATATTCGGATCGATGCGGTGAAAGTGGGCATGCTGGGAACGCCTGAGGTGACTGAGGCAGTCGCTGAGTTTCTAGAAACCCTGTCATGCCCTGTGGTTGTTGATCCAGTGATGGTCGCAAAGAGTGGCGATCGGTTATTGCATGCAGATGCGATTTCGGCTTTACGTGATGTTCTGATTCCACAAGCAACTGTAATCACTCCGAATTTGCCTGAAGCTGCTGACCTTCTCGATACGTCTGAGGCAGTCAATCGTGATTTGATGCAACATCAAGCACGGATGCTCCTTGCACTGGGGCCAGAAGCCGTTCTGTTAAAAGGAGGGCATCTGTTAACGGAAGAGTCCCCTGATTTGTTGATCTCTGAAGGCCAGGCTCAGTGGTTTGAGACTGCGAGAGTTGAAACAACGAACACGCATGGAACTGGCTGCACCCTGTCGAGCGCCCTAGCCTCGTATTTGGGTCAAGGGCATCCGGTTGACGTTGCCGTCGCCGAAGCGAAGGATTACATCAGCGGTGCGATCGCTGCTGCTGATCAATTGAATGTGGGTGAAGGACATGGACCTGTGAACCATTTTTGGGCGCTCTGGGGGAATAATGGCTGAATGGCCGAAGCCGCAATTCGGAACAAATGATTGGGATCTTCAAGCAACCACTCGGTTAGCTGATGGCTTTTTTCAACTTGATCAACTGACGCTAACGCATCGCGGGTACCAGGCTGAGTTGATTGGACCGATGCATCGAGAGCTATTCATTCGAACGCCCGCCGTTGTTGTGATCTTGTGTGATCTAGCGCGCAAAGAGCTTGTGATGGTGGAGCAGTTTCGGATTGGCGCAGCCATGTCAGATTTGGAAGACAGTCCTTGGATGCTTGAGTGGGTGGCGGGAATTTGTGATGACAACGAATCTCCGTTACAAACTTGTCATCGGGAAGTGCTTGAAGAGACCGGGCTCACGCTTCTCGACGACCCCCAACTCTTGTTTACTTATTATCCGAGTCCTGGTGGCTCTAATGAGTTGATTCATTTATTTTTCGCGTCCTGTGATGTCTCTGGAATCTCTCGTTATCGAGGTCAAGCTGGGGAGTATGAAGATCTCAAAGTCCATGTGATTTCCATTGCGTCAGCCCTAGAAGCATTGCAGACTGGAAAGGTAAACAACGGAGCCGCAATCATCGGATTACAGTGGCTGCAAATGAACTATTCTTATTGACTGGAAGGAGAGTGACTTGCCTCAGAAGGCTCGCCACGTACCGAATTTAAGGAAGCATCACACAAGCTGTGGATTGAATTACAGTTTGCTGTTGCGCCTTGCCCGTCGTTTTGGTCCCGACGACAGCCTCCAGTTTGTATTACCCTTCGGTGGCCAAGACTGTCTTGTGAGGATGCGTTTTACCGATCTTGGGCCCTACACCGGGTTGTGTGAAAGCCAGTGTAGTTTGTTGCGTGGGGGATGTACTTGGGTTCCTTTGCCCGCATTCACAGTCCGGCTTTATCACGATATGCAGCTGGCTGAAGTGACAGACGAGAGCTCATCAGACTTTATTCAAGGCGCATACCCCTATCCAAATCCATCCATGGTCCAACCGAATGAGCGAGAGCAATTGGATCAATTTTTGAGCGAATGGCTCTCCTATTGTTTACATCATGGCCTCGCCGATCTTTCAGCATACGGAATCAACACGAATGAGTTATCAGGCACAGGATATTGAGGTCCTTTCAGGACTAGATCCCGTTAAACGCCGCCCAGGCATGTACACAGACACAACCCGTCCTAATCATTTGGCACAAGAGGTCATCGACAATTCGGTGGACGAAGCGCTTGCTGGTCATGCCAATCGTATTGATGTTGTGCTGTTGTCTGATGGGTCTGTTTCTGTGACTGATAACGGTCGAGGCATGCCTGTCGACCTACACCCTGAAGAAGGTATTCCAGGCGTTGAACTGATTCTTACAAAGCTTCATGCCGGAGGTAAGTTCTCCAATAAGAATTACCAATTCTCAGGTGGTTTGCATGGTGTCGGTGTCAGCGTGGTGAACGCACTGTCGACTGCAGTGGATGTTGAAGTTCGTCGCGACGGAAAGCGATATGACATTGGATTTGCAAACGGTGACAAGGTTCGTGACTTAAGGGAAGTCGGTTCATGTTTGAAGAAAGACGTGGGTACGACCGTACGTTTCAAACCTGACCCACAATATTTTGACTCGGCGAATATTTCTGTGGTGCGTTTGCGTCATTTGTTACGCGCAAAAGCCGTTTTGTGTTCAGGTCTGACAATTTGTCTGAATGACGAAAAAACTGGCGAATCGGAAAGTTGGTGTTTCGAGAATGGCCTGACTGATTATCTGCAGTCGGAGGTTGGTGAGTCTTTTTCGGTGCCAGAGACACCCTACACAGGTGCATTTTCTGCAGAGCATGAAGCGGTGGAATGGGCATTGACTTGGTTGCCAGAGGGCGGTGAGTTAGTCACAGAGTCATACGTCAATCTGATTCCGACGGCTCAAGGTGGCACGCATGTGAACGGTTTGAGAACAGGTTTGATGGACGCGCTACGCGAGTTCTGTGAGTTCCGAAATCTGATTCCACGTGGGCTGAAACTATCGCCTGACGATTTATGGGAACGATGTGCTTATGTGCTGAGCGTCAAACTTGAGGATCCGCAATTTTCCGGGCAGACCAAAGAGCGATTAAGTTCGCGCGAGTGTGCAGTGTTTGTTAGTGGTGTTGTTCGGGATGCCTTCAGTTTGTATCTGAATTCCAATACCGCGATTGGTGACCAATTGGCCGAGATCGCTATCGCAGCAGCGCAGCGTCGCCTGAAATCTCGGAAACAGGTCGCGCGTAAAAAAGTAACGCAAGGACCAGCGCTACCAGGCAAGCTTGCAGACTGCGCCGGTGGTGATGCACTTGCTGGTGAACTGTTCCTGGTGGAGGGTGATTCTGCAGGCGGTTCGGCGAAGCAAGCACGTGATCGTGAATTCCAAGCAGTGATGCCGCTTCGTGGCAAGATCTTGAATACCTGGGAAGTCGAGTCAGATGAGATTTTGGCTTCGCAGGAAGTCCATGACATCGCAGTCGCACTTGGTGTCGACCCGAGCTCTTCCGATCTCACTGGTCTTCGATACGGTAAGGTATGTATTTTAGCTGACGCCGATAGTGACGGACTGCATATTGCGACGCTTTTGTGTGCGCTGTTTGTGAAGCATTTTAGGCCACTTGTTGAGCAGGGCCATGTCTTTGTTGCGATGCCTCCGCTCTACCGGATTGATGTGGGTAAAGAGGTGTTCTACGCACTCGATGACGCTGAGAAGCAAGGTGTTTTGGATCGCCTGAGTGCAGAAAAGCGGACTGGAAAAATGAGTGTGACTCGCTTTAAGGGATTGGGCGAGATGAATCCAGGCCAGTTGCGCGTGACAACCATGGACCCTGATACGAGACGACTGGTGCAGTTGGTCCTTGACGACTCGGACGCATCAGCCGGGACAGATGAAGTGATGGATCGGTTGCTGGGTAAGAAGCGAGCATCAGATCGGAAGCAATGGCTGGAAGCGAGTGGT
The DNA here is from genome assembly GCA_000227525.2 of gamma proteobacterium HIMB30. Taxonomy (GTDB): domain Bacteria; phylum Pseudomonadota; class Gammaproteobacteria; order Pseudomonadales; family Litorivicinaceae; genus HIMB30. The sequence continues at coordinate 243,437 of AGIG01000028.1, read as the reverse complement.
CATATGGCAGATATTGCTTAATCTCCTTGAAATTTCAGTTAATTTCTCTATGATGCCGCGTCCCTGAACCGATTTGAGGATTTGGTATTGATCAACGTCTTTCCGCGTGAATCTGCGTCGACTTGGCTCGGTTTGATTGAGACAACACCCTCGTTGGTATTTGACCCCGAAATCTGTCGTCGGCAGTGGAATGAATTGTCGAGCGCTCTTCCGGGGGTCACCTTATATTACGCAGTGAAATCGAATCCTTACCCGGGCTTGTTACAAACCGTGGCCAATGAGGGTGGGTGTTTCGACGTGGCAAGTGCAGCAGAGATCAAGATGCTCGAGCACGAGGGGATTCACGCATCTCGGATGATTCATACCCATCCAATCAAAACAGACACTGAGATCGAAAAAGCGGTTGCTGCCGGTGTCACCACCTTTGTTGTGGATAATGTGGATGAGTTATGGAAATTGATCCCCTATCGGCACTCGATTCGGGTGATGTTGCGATTGTCGTTTATTGCCCCTGACGCTCCGATTGATTTGAGTCGCAAGTTTGGAGCACCGCAGCAGGACGCTTTGAGTATTTTGGATGTGGCCAACGATTCTGGAATTCGGGTTGATGGCCTGTGCTTTCATGTGGGGTCACAGGCTGCAACGGCCAATACGCATGCCGATGCGCTTGGTGTGTGTTTGGATTTGTGTGAGCAGATTAAAGATGAGTGCCTGCCCGAAATTCTTCGAATTGACATCGGCGGCGGTTTCCCAGCGCATTACATCGGTGAGTCAGTCAATCTCGATACATTTTGTCATCCGATTCGTGAGGTCTTGAAGCGAGTCCCTCAGCATCTTGAAATCCTAGCGGAGCCTGGTCGAGTCATCTCCGCACCATCGATGGCCTTGGTCTGCAAAGTCGTTGGCCGTGCGAAACGTCGTGACGGTTGGTGGTTCTACCTCGATGATGGTGTCTATGGAGCACAGTCTGGTCGGTTGTTCGACGGAATGCAGTATCGTATGTCAGTCTTTACCTCGAGTGATGAGTTATCCCCTTGCGTGTTTGCAGGACCGACCTGTGATTCCATTGATGAGCTTGGTCGATACCCTGAATTTCCGATACTGAATATGAACGATGTGATCGTCTTTCATGAGATGGGAGCATACACCTTGGCCAGTGCAACGCAGTTTAATGGAATCGCGCCGCCTGCGGTGGTGACACGAGCGCTTCCGGAACTACGGCAAGGATACGGACACTTGGTATGAAGCTGATTGCATTGATTGATGGAGGCGGCACCAAGACTCGGGTTCGGTTTCTCAATCAAGCAGATCAGACAGTCATATCAGAGGCTGTGACCGGCCCCTCAAATCTCGGTCTGGGGGCTGATGTTTGCTGGGAGCAGATCATGCAGGCAATCACTCTGGCTGGGGTGCCGATGCCGGTGAGATGTGTTGCGGGTCTGGCTGGATCAGAATATGCCAAACAGCGCTCAGCATTTTTATCCAATTCTCCCTGTGAAACATTGTTGGTTTCAGATCGCGACTCTGGGTTATTTGGCGCGCATTGTGGAATGCCTGGCGGCTGTTTGACCGTCGGGACGGGTGTTGCCTTTGCGTGGTTGGACGAATCCCGGCAGCTTTTTAAACGGGGCGGCTTTGGTTTTATGCTGGCCGATCAGGGTGGCGGCGCTTGGATTGGGTTGCGTTGTCTACAGAAATTGGTTTGGCTTGCTGATCGAGGCTTGATTAATCAATCGCATCAGCTTTTGATTGATCGACTGGGTATTGGTCAATCTGTGATTCAGTGGATGGAATTTGCGAACGCCGCTCAGCCCCGACAATTTGCTTCATTGGCTAAAGCGATCGTGGAAGCTGAGGTTCAAGTCTCGTTGAGCGCCGATATTGTTTCGGAGGGACTGATGGCGTTGATTGATTTGATCGAAGATTTTCCAAAACATCTTCCCATTGCCCTCGTTGGCGGGTTATCTCCTGTTTACTCGCCCCGAATTCAATCGTTGGGTTATCACGTCATCGAGTCGCAGGGCGATGCACTTGATGGTCTTGCCTATATCGATCAACATCGATCGCAATTGACGATTGACTATTGGGAGTCGTATGCCTGAGTTATCTGGTCATCTTGTCACTCCGGGTGGAGTGCTCAGAGGATCGATTGAATTTAGTTCGACCATTCAATCCATCTCCGAGTCGGCGCAGGTGGATGATCGAATTGTGCTTCCGGGAATTGTTGACTGCCATATTCATGGCGGAGGTGGCGGAGACGTTATGGACGGAATGGCTGGTATCCGCCAGCTTGCCCGTACGCACGCCCGATACGGTCTGACTGCTTTTCTGGCGACGACTGTGACAGCCGATGATGCATCGATTGATCAAGTTATCGAGGCGACAAAAGTGGTGATGGACAACCGCGATCATTCTGAAGCGCGTTGCTTGGGTGTTCATCTCGAGGGACCGTATTTGAGTGAAGGGAAGCTGGGTGCGCAACCTGCACTGACACGTCGTGTTGATCCATCGAAGGTTCGATCTTGGTTCGAGTCTGGCGTTGTGCGTGTCATGACCTATGCGCCAGAACAAGACCCAGACGGCGTTCTTCCTGTGCTTGCCGACGAATTTGCCGTGAGATTGCAGATCGGGCATTCGGGATGTGACTATCATCGTGCTCGCGAGTTGTTTGAACGAGGGGCTGGGGTCACACACCTCTTTAACGCAATGACGGGCGTTCATCATCGTTGTCCTGGAGTCTCGCAAGCTGCACTGTTAGCGGCTCAGTATTCGGAAATCATTTGTGATGGCGTTCATGTCACAGAACCCTGTTTTCAGTTAGCAAGGCAGCAAATCTCGCAGTTGTATTCTGTGACGGATTCCACCTCTGCTGCTGGCATGCCTGATGGTGAATATCAGTTGGGAACGCATCGGGTATTCAAAAAAGATGATGTTGTGCGTTTGAGCGATGGAACACTGGCAGGAAGTGCGGCCACTGCGGAAGTTACAGTGAATACCTTGCGTCAATTTGGATTGGAATGGCCAGAAATTGCAGCAATGACAAGTTCACGCTCGGCGTCTTGGCTCGGCTTGGCCAAATACGGGGCGATTGTCCGTGGGAACCTGGCTGATTTTGTGACGTTTCGGGGCCAAACTATCGAATCGGTGTGGATTAATGGGCAGCCGATCTATGAGGTTTGATCGTTAAGGGCGACAACAGCGCTTGGTTGATGTTCAATAGCGGTATTGAAAAAGAAAGGGTTTAACATGCGATTACTCATTATCCTCTTGGCATCTTTCAGTCTGACAGCCTGTTCGATGATTCCGGAATCGTGGACATTCGATATGAAATTTTGGACGTCAGATGAAGACTCCGCGATAGCTGAACCAACGATGGACGGCCCACCTTCTGAGGAAACGGCGGTCGTTTCAGAGCCTGTAACGGCGAATGATGTTGTACTCGAGCTGAATGCTGATCGACTTGCAAAAGTTGAAGTAGGGCAAACGAAAGATGAGGTGCTGGAGATTCTTGGGCCTGCTGCGAATGTTGATCATGGAACCACACTGGCGGATCACTACATTAAAGGTGGCGAGGTGTATGACGTGCTGTATTTTCGAGCCCAAGTGGATGGTGTAGAAGAGCTTCGCGCACTGCTATTTAAGGCAAATCAATTAGTTGGAATTGGCTGGTCTGAAGTCGATTGAACATACAAATCTAAATGCGAATGTGTTGCATTTAAGTTTGCATTGACGTAATCTCTCCTCCACTGAATATGAGGAGAGATGAAATGCCTGCCCCCCGAATCCTGTTAAGCCTGATCGCTCTATCTTTTGCTGGTCAAACCATGGCGGCTGAAGTGAATGTGTATTCTGCGCGTAAAGACGCGTTGATTGTTCCCCTTCTTGACCGCTTCACAGCAAAAACTGGAATTGAAGTGAATCTGATTACCGGTAAAGCGAATACGTTGTTATCTCGGATTCAGGCTGAGGGCGCCGCGACGCCTGCAGATGTGTTGGTCACAGTTGATGCCGGAAACTTGCATCGTGCGAAGGAGGCCGGGGTGCTCGCAACAGTCGACAGCACAACGTTGTCCGAAAAAATCCCTGAAAACCTTCGCGATGTTGATCATCAATGGTTTGGATTGACCGTCAGATCCCGCCCCATTTTCTATGTCAAGGATCGGGTTAATCCGTCGGAGCTCTCGACCTATGAAGCATTAACGGATTCGCAATGGAAAAATCGTATTTGTATCCGGTCATCAAGTAACATTTACAACCAGTCGTTGGTTGCGTCGATGATTAAAGCCAATGGTCAAGAGGCGACTCTAGAGTGGGCTGAAGGTCTGATGTCTAACCTTGCTCGTAAGCCAACAGGCGGTGATACAGACCAACTCCGCGCGGCAGCAGCCGGCCAGTGTGACCTTGCGATTGCCAACACATACTATTTTGGTCGTTTGATTGACTCGAAAAAACCTGAAGATCGCGAAGTCGTCCAAAAGCTCGGCGTGTTTTGGCCAAACCAAGCTGACCGTGGCGCGCATATTAACGTTTCAGGGATGGCGGTGACTCAACACGCAAAAAACCCTGCCGAGGCAGTTCAATTACTCGAATTTATGGTCTCAGGCGATGCGCAAGCCTATTATGCTGCCATTAATCATGAATATCCGGTCGTTACGGGTGTCGAACCGTCACCCACCATTGCTTCATTGGGCGAATTCAAATCGGACGCCTTGAATTTGAGTATCTTGGGGGTCAATAACAAGCAGGCTGTTAAATTAATGGATCGCGCCGGTTGGCAATAACTTCAAATCATCAATCAGTCCGTTGGGCATTCAACCGGCCTAACGGATTGCTTCTAACTACGATCATTGCCGCACTCTGTGTGGCATTGCCTATTTTGGTGGTTGTCAGTTTTGTGATCACAGGCGTGTCCGATGCGTGGTCCCACCTGTTTGATACGTTATTGGGTCGATACGCCCTCAACTCTCTATTGCTGTCGATCTTAGTGGCCATTGGGGTCGTCATGCTTGGTGTCCCGGCTGCGTGGATCATTTCATTTTATCGATTCAAAGGGCGGGGTATTTTGTCGTGGTTGTTATTACTTCCAATGGCTTATCCGGCCTACATTCTCGCTTACACCTATACCGGAGTGCTCGACTTCAGTGGCCCAGTCCTCACCTTTTTGAGGGATGCTGGTGCACCTGATTGGCTGATGAGCCCGTTGTTGAATATCCGCTCATTACCCGGCGCCGCTTTGATGTTGAGTTTGGTGTTGTACCCCTATGTGTACTTGCTTGCTCGTGCCGCATTTATGGAGCAATCGGCCAATCTAATGGAGGCTGCCTACACACTCGGGCAAGGTCGCTGGCGGGTATTAACGCGTATTGTCATCCCGATGGCTCGTCCTGCGATCGCAGCCGGGACCTTGCTAGCAGTCATGGAGACTTTGGCTGATTTCGGAACTGTTCAATTTTTTGGTGTGCAAACCTTTACCACTGGGATTGTCCGAACATATTACGGATTTGGCGACCCTGTTGGTGCTGCTCAATTGAGTACCTTACTCTTAGGCTGTGTTTTCTTTTTCGTTGTTTTCGAAAAAGCCTCACGGAGTAAGGTTCGATATTACTCAGACCGACTCCGGAAGCTGAATCAGACCAGTGTGGTTTTGACCGGCTGGAGACAAACTGTCGCTCAAATCTTATGTATCCTGCCGGTCTTTTTTGGGTTTTTATTACCAACAGGAATCCTCAGTTACTGGGCATTGTTTTTCGCTGAAATGCAGTCGATGTGGAGCTTGATTGTCAGTAGTTTCTTTTTGGCGGGCTTTGCATCCCTCTTTATCGTGATGGTCGCTCTAGTGATCTGTTATGCCAATCGCTTGTATCCATCCCAGTGGCTCAATCATACGACCACATTCGTGGGGCTCGGCTATGCGTTACCCGGCGTCGTCGTCGCGATTGGCGTGTTGATTCCTTTTGGCGCTGTCGATCGATTCATCTCGAGTGGCCTTGCTCCTTTCGGAGTTGCTCCATCGCTATGGCTATCGGGGACTTTGGTGGCTTTGGTTTTTGCATATCTTGTGCGATTCTTAACTGTCGCGACCGGGAATCTCACAAGCGGCTTATCTCGTATCCGCCCGAGTATTGATCAAAGTGGGCGACTTTTGGGATTAAATCAGTTTGGCGTCATTTCAAAATTACATGTTCCATTGATCCGAGGGTCTGTGTTCACTGCGATCTTGGTTTGTTTCGTCGATATTTTAAAAGAGTTGCCGGCGACATTGATTTTGCGGCCTTTTGATTTCAACACGCTCGCGGTCAAAGCTTACGAGCTCGCAGGTGATGAGCGTCTTGTTGATGCGTCTGTCCCATCCATATTGATCGTGTTGGTGGGTCTCGTCCCTGTTATTTGGTTAAACCGATCAGTGACTCAGGAATAAACGTGGATACAGCTGCTTTAATGATCAGGAACGTTAACCTGTCATACCAAGACGGATTAATTGTTGACGATGTCACATTGGGACTTAAACCACAGGAGCTGGGTTGCTTACTGGGCCCAAGCGGTTGTGGAAAGTCGACGCTGTTGCGTGCGATTGCGGGATTTCAAGAGCTCGACTCGGGCGAAATTTGGCTGGACAACGAGTTACTGTCCACCGAACGTCACCGCATCCCACCCGAGGAGCGTGGCGTGGGTATGGTCTTCCAAGATATTGCGCTATTCCCCCACCTCACTGTTGCAGACAACATTGCCTTCGGATTGACGGGTTGGTCAGAAACGAGCCAGTACAAACGGATTGCTGAGTTACTTGATTTGATTGGTTTGACCGGGTTGGGTCAACGGTATCCACATGAACTCTCAGGCGGACAGCAGCAACGCGTGGCTTTGGCTCGAGCGATGGCACCCAAGCCAAAGTTACTCCTACTGGACGAACCGTTTTCGGGCCTCGATACGGAACTTCGCGGTCGTCTTGCCAGTGAAGTGAGAACGATTCTAAAAAGTGATGGAATCTGTTCGTTGTTGGTAACCCACGATCAACGCGAAGCATTCGACTTTGCCGACCGCATTGCCGTGATGCACGACGGACATATCTGCCAGTTTGATACGCCATTTAATCTTTATCATGAGCCCACCGATCCATTTGTCGCGCATTTTGTCGGCCCTGGGGAAATGATCGATGCGACGATCGAGGGTCCTCGTTCGGTCTCAAGCCCGCTGGGTCTGCTGACGAATGATGAGGACCTTGAGTATCCCATTAATTCGGATGTGCAAATATTCTTAAGGCCCGACGATCTTATACATGATGATGATTCGAGCTATCAGGCGACGCTCGTCGGTAAGCACTTTCGGGGTGCTCATCACCTGTATGAGGTGAAGCTGGATAATGGGGTCATCCTTGGCTGCTTGGCTCCATCACATCACAACCATACGATTGGGGAATTGATTGGTGTCAGTCTTGATATTGAGCATTTGGTGGTTTTCCCGAAATGACCAGTGCTGATCTTTCAGCGTCTGGCTATCAAGCTACACTTCGGGAGCTGCGTCAGCGGTTACGTCTGGCGCAAATCGCAATCTTTCGTCAAAACAGTCAAGCCATTATCGTACTCGAAGGTTACGATGCAGCTGGTAAGGGTGGTGTGATCCAAGAATTGTCGTATGCCTGGGATCCTCGTGGATTCGCAGTTTATCCGATTGGTCCACCGAGCAAGAAAGAGGCAGGTCATCCATTTCTGTGGCGTTTCTGGAATCGACTTCCTGCACCTGGCCAGATCGCAATTTTTGACCGGTCTTGGTACGGGCGTCTCCTTGTTGAGCGGGTTGAGCACGGATTGCCAGATGGTGAGTATGAATCGAGTATTTCTGAAATTAATGCCTTTGAGAAAATGCTCCAGGATAACCAGATCACGCTGATCAAGCTGTCTCTAGAAACTGATGCCGAGACTCATCGCACGCGATTGTTACGTCGTGCTGCGGAGCCTCAAAAACGGTGGAAGCTCACGGTCAGTGACATCGAAAGCTTCGCTCATCGAGCCGATTACGAACTTGCTTTTGATGCCATGGTTTCACGATGTGCAGTCAGTCCGTGGCATCGGATTGATACCAATCGAAAGAAGCCGGGACGTTTGGCTGCGCTACGCGCGGTCAGTGATTCCTTGGAAGCCAACCTCACGCCAAGAACGTTCGCATACAATTTAGGTGTGATTGAACGATTGGGAGAGTTATCGAAATAATGATGTCAATTGAGCGAAAGCTCGGTAGAGTCGGTGCTATGAACGCTCCATTATTTTGTTTAGTGACCTGTGCGGTTCTAGCGACTTCGGCAATGGCCGAAGGGCTGTATCGCTCGGACGTGACTTTTGTTTCGGACGCAGACAGGCAGGCTAAGATCGCGAAACTGATCGCGATTGAAACGCCATCGGAACAGCAATATCTGACTCAAATCGCTTTAGAGAAGCCCGATGTATTTGCTCGGCAACTCAGGCAGGCTCGAGAGGTTCTTCGCGTTGGCGGTGAGCCGTCGCAAATGAGTTCAAAACTGAGGGCTGAAGGGTTTTATTCTCCAGATACTCAGTCTGCATTACAGGCGTTTGTTTTGAGCCTTCACCCCGACGATGTGATTAACAGCTCGCACGCGATGAATTTTGTGATGCGTGTGAACAACCCGACCGATGTGTGGACACACCTGTTGGATGCGACGGGGAAGCTCGATGATTATGCTGGTTTGGAGTGCGCACCAAATCAGGCGCCAACAGAGCTTCTTGGTCCACCTGAGCATCAATATGTGATGCAAGTCGCGCATCCGAATATGGAGTTATCGTTATGGCGCTTTGATGCAAAAGAAGCAATCACTTATCCAATCGCTACAGCGACGGAGACAACGGTTGAAACATACCGATTCGTTGATCGGTTTGGAGTGGAACTGGGGATGTTGGATCGCGAAAATCTGTCGATGCAGTTGTCGTCAGGGGATGTTTTACAATGCCAAAAAGTGGATCCATCGATTATGCGCGCGTATCAGGATCACCGTCGCGAACTGATTCTGTCTGAGAAACAGCTTTAATTCTCATTCCGACACGGAAAACGACCCATCATTGCAACTCGAATGACGCCTTGAGCGGGGGCTGCAAGGTCAGGATCTCGATCACTGATATAGTCTTTAACGATTTCCATTAAATTTCGAATTTGCATTTGATCTGCTGGCGCGTCGAAGCACAAAGTTTGCGAGTTTTGCTCACGGCGATTGTTCCAGCTGTGCACAACTCCTGCGAGAAAGCCATGTGCGAGCATGCTCGCAGGTGTCCCGAATGCCTGGTTTGCTTGCGACAACCAGAGTTCGCCTGAGTACGCCGATGCATGCGTACCAAAGCTTGTGGTGATCAGAAAAATGAGCACGCGAGTCGTTCGTTTCATTGAGACCTCAAACACGTTCAATGGTTTAAGTTATCGGATCAATTGTCGATATTTTTAACATGAAATCAGTGTTGTTGGCATTGCTGAACGTAAACGAGTCGCTAGATGGATATCGATCCATGTGCGGGTCTGTGTTTCGCAACAATTGGTGCTCTGCAATCATGGTATTAGCCCATATTATGGTTGAAACGATGTGCAATCTAGCCAACAATGATCGGCCGAGTTGGATGCAAAGACCACGATTCGCTCTGCCCCAATTTGGTAAGACTGATAATAAGTGGATCTTATGCTAACAGCTATCCGAACAATGATTGCGCGATTCCCAGAACGGTCACTGGTCATTCGGTCAGGGTCTGATACGCGTTATTTCGTGCTAAAGACGTGGCATCAGCTGTCGGTGATCGGTGTGGCGGCGCTTGTTGTTATCTGGTCGACCGTTGCATCAATCGGATTTTCCTGGAATTACGATGCGCGTTTGGCAGTCGAGTCAGAACTCGCCATGACAGTTGCTGAGAATCAAGCATTTATCGCGCAACTCGAAACCGATCAAAAAAATGCGTATGAATTGCGTCAAGCCTATAACGCAGAGATTCGTAAAAATGAGGAATGGGCCTCGCGATTTAATGCGATTCGGAATGCGTCAGATGTTGTTCTGGAGCAGTCGTCGCCAGAGACCATCATCGCCTTCATTCCGTGGTTTCAAAGCCAATTGGATACACGGATCCGTGAGGTTGAACAAACGAACGCAGATTTGACGCAGCTGGTTCTGGATATGTCGGATTCAGTCGCTGAAATTTCAGGCCGGCAGGCGCCGGAGTCACTCGATGCTGTTGGCTCATGGTTGAGTAATGTCGCAGCAGATCTGGCAAATGCCTACGAAACGCAAACAGAAGCCATGGAAGTTTTGCACGACACGATGACGCAAACTTTGTCCAAAGGGTTCGCGACCATTGATGGAACGCCGTTATCGGATCCTGAATTTGCTGGTTTTTCACCGTCTTTCGGAACCGGTGGTCCACTACGAGAGGCGAGTGGGGGCGAACATATTTTTGAAAAATTTCAGGATCGATCAGACCGTTTGATGATATTGAGCCAAGATCTGCAAGCACTGCAATCATTACTGGCATGCGCACCGCTCTCTCCGCCAGTCGACTATTACAACCTCACCAGTAAATTCGGAAACCGTAAAGATCCATTTACGAAAAAACCAGATTGGCATGAAGGTGTTGATTTGGGAGCATGGCCCGGAACGCGAGTTCGAGCAACCGCACCTGGCGTTGTCACCTTTGCTGGTCGTAAGGGTGGGTATGGTCGATTTGTTCTTATAGATCACGGATGTGGCATCGAAACGGCTTATGGGCATTTGAAGAAGATTCATGTGAAGAAAGGCGATTCGTTAGATCACCGCGACATTCTTGGCGAGGTGGGTAGCACCGGTCGTTCCACAGGCCCACATGTTCACTATGAAGTGCGTGTGCAAGGCAAACCAGTCGATCCCTATCAATTTATCGAAGCAGGACGTTATGTTTTCAAAGAACAAGAACTCACCGTCGCAGACGCGAAGTGATAACAGGAGTCAAGCAATGAAGTCACCCAATGATACTTTTGCTGTTCTCGCGCCAAACCTTGTCGTTTCAGGAAATTTGGTTTCTGAAGGCAATATCCATGTGGATGGCACGGTCGAAGGAGATGTGCAGACTGGCCATCTGACGATTGGAAGCTCGGGTGTCGTCAAGGGACGCGTATTTGGGCGTGAGGTGAAAATCTCTGGTCGAGTCAGTGGTTCGATCACAGCCTGTGAATTGATTCTCGAAGAGACAGCAATTATCGAGGGTGACATCCATTATCAATCGTTATCGGTCGCTCGTGGCGCTCGCATGAATGGTAATTGTCAGTTCTCGGAGTCTGAATTGGATATCACCGCACTAAGTGGTAAGAAGCCGGCAGCCAAGACTGAAGGTGCACTGGCATTCGGTGATGCTGCAATGGAAGCGACAGCCACACAAAAACCAGCATCACGCGCGAAAGCAACCTCTTCAACCTAGTGGTTCAAGATGGCACGTGATTCCGTCATCAAGAAACTGATCTCGCCTGATGCATTATTTCATCGGTTCGCGGATTTCTTTCGTGGATTTTTCCTTGTCTGTTTCGCATTACTTGCAATCCTCGGATTGACAGGGACGGCATACTTCTCTGCCCTGGTGGTCGTCTCTGACGCTCCCACCATTCCTACCCACACAGCAAATACCGGATTTAACGCGCCTCAAATCACCGAATTCGAGCAATTTTCGGATCGTCTGTTACAAGGTCAAATTCTTTGGCCTCAAGTGGTCATTCCGGTCGATCTCGCTAAAGTCGATTTAACTGACAAAGAACGAAAAGCGATTCAATCAGGGTCGGCGCTTCTCGAGTCATTACTCGCGTCTCGGGGTGTCGCAAAAGATGAGGACCGTCGTGAGAAAGTTGCTCGGCTTATTGCGCACACCCATCAACGGCTGAGTCTGCAGCCGGGTATTCCTGACCTGTCGTTTGCAACATTGTTTTTTGATCACGTGATGGAAGCTTCGTTGAAACCGGCATTTTTCCCGACCAACGCGGCGGTCGCTGGTCAAGCACGTGAGCGTGTTGATCGTTTCTTAATCGAATACCCACTATTGCATGTGCAGTGGTTTGCCGAACAAGTGTCTGATCGTGCGCTGTCAATGGCCCGCGGATCAGATCAGCAAGCGTCGGCAATGGCTGATTACCAGCTTGCTCTTGCGATCTCTGATCAACAGATGCAACGAAATGCGGTACTGACGCTGGTTTGCCTTGTGATGTTTTCGTTAAGCGCCCTATTGTTCTTATTAATTCGCATCGAGCGGAATCAAACATTGCAAACGCAGTACATGGCCAACCGTTATGTCATGTATATGCCGACTCCTCAATCAGACCCTTGAGCAAATTAGTCGCTAGGGCGCTATGATCTTTCCGTGATCGAGTCGTAGGTGGGTTGTCGCCAACCGAGCGACTTCATCAGCGTCATGAGAAACATAAACGATTGGGATATTCAATTGATCTCTGAGCATCTCGAAGTAGGGAAGTATTTCTGCCTTTCTGTTGGTGTCCAAGGAGGATAACGGCTCATCGGCCAAAATGACTTCAGGTTCTGATAATAGTGCACGACCGATAGCAACCCGTTGTTTCTCGCCTCCAGACAGTTGCGAAGGCCGTCTAGACAGCAGTTGTTCGATACCCAATAACGTGACGATGTCCTCGATGATCGATGGGTTCGCCGGGAGTCGACGAAACCACCGTCCACATTTCAGATTTTGTATCACCGTGAGGTGTGGAAACAGTCGCGCATCTTGAAAGATGTAGCCAATCTGTCGGCTCTCAGGCGTTAAGTTGATTTCGAGTTCGCTTGAGAACAATACCCGACCATCCGTTTCAATATGCCCGCGATTCGGCGTCAGTAACCCGGCAAGCGCATTGATCAAGGTTGTTTTTCCTGCACCTGAATGACCAGAAATGGCTGTAATTCCTGATGGCGCATCAAATGCGACAACCAGATCGAAAGTCGGCAGTGACACTTGAAAATCAACAGATAATGTCATGTTCCTTCCACAACAGTTTTGACACGCTTAGCGAGCCATTCAGAGAGAATCAAAGCAGTCATTGAGACAAGGACAGCCAAAATGACAAGCCGATATGCTGATTCCTCACCACCGGGTACTTGCATGAACGAATACACAGCAGACGGTAGTGTGCGAGTCTCACCTGGGATATTGGAAACAAAGGTGATGGTGGCACCAAATTCACCAATTGCTTTGGCAAAAGCGAGAATCGCTCCAGTGACAACACCAGGGAGAGCCAGCGGGAGGCTGACGACACAAAACACATGCCATCGATGACCCCCGAGGCTTCGCGCCGCATCCTCAAGACGGGAATCGATGGTTTCGAAAGATAACCGGATGGCGCGTACCATCAGCGGAAATGCCATGATCGCTGCTGCCAATGCGGCCCCTGTCCAAGAGAACGCAATCACGATCCCTAACTCTTTCAGAACACTTCCGATCGGTCCCTGAGTCCCGAAAAGTTTCAGAAGAATGAAGCCCGTGACAACGGGAGGAAGTATCAGCGGAAGGTGAACCAGCCCATTTACAACCTGTTTTCCGGGAAATTCGAACCGTGCCAAGATGAATCCAACAGCAATACCGAATGGCAAACTGATGAGCGTGGCCCAAAAAGCCACTTTGAGTGAAAGAAGAATGGCTTCAATTTCAGGTGGTGAAAGCCAGTCTGTCATCGTTGCTTCCCGATCAGTGGTCGAAAACCATGTCGACTCAGTATCTGTTGCGCATCACTTGTTTGCAGATACTGATGGAAACGAATCGCCCCATCTGATTGGACCCCATGCATTGTGAGAGCGGCTGGATAAAGAATTGTTGTATGCGACTCCTCCGGAAAAATCGCAGCGACATAGATGTTGTTCTCGGAGATCACATCACTGTGGTACACGATGGCCAAAGGTGTTTCTTGAAGAGCGACAAATCGAAGTGCTGATCGAACGTTGTCAGCTTGTACGACCGATGCTTTGATAGCATCCCAGACACCAAAATGACTGAGTGCCTGTTTGGCGTACATTCCTGCGGGCACTGCATCGACCAAAGCCATGGCAACCCGTTTTCCTGAGAGTGAGTTATGAAGATTCTCGGGATTGAGTTGAATGGTCTGTTTTTGATTTGAGGCAATCACGAGTTGGTTACTCGTTACGTCAAATCGGCTATCCGGTTGGATTGATCGTGCTTTTTCAACTTCATCCATCCACAGGGTGTTGGCTGTGATTAAGACGTCAGCAGGAGCGTCAGCGATGACTTGACGAGCCAGTTGTGAGGATCCGGCAAAATTAAACACAACCGAGTGTGGCTCGGTTTGTTCAAACGATGCGGCAATCTCATCCAATGCATTTTTGAGGCTCGCGGCCGCAAACACCATGACGCGGTCTGCCTGCGCAATCGAGCTTGCGATTGTGCAAAAGAAAAGGATGGCTAGACGGCGCAAAAACGACCCTCGTTATGTTCTGAAAAATATAACGAGGATGAGTATTCAGCAGACGCGTTCGTTCGTCAATGATGCATTTTTTTGATTGACACCACGGGGATCGACAGCTCGATTAATTTTCCGGATTCAAATTGGAGTGATAAATCCATCATGTCACCCGCCTTAAGGGGTTTGTGGAGGCTGATGAGCATAATGTGATATCCGCCTGGCTTCATGATCATTGACTGATTTGCCTTTAGAACGAGCCCACCTTCGACTTCGCGCATCCGCATGATGCCATCGTCGTTAATGTGTTCGTGGAGCTCCACAACAGCGGCAACCGAGCTCGACGCTCGAATCAGTCGATCATTGGTGGTCGATTGAATTTCACCATAAGCGCCTGAATTCTTCATTTGTCCAATACTCGCACGGGCTCGGAAATTCGATAGGACTATTCCCTCGACTTCGACGGTAACAAATGAGTTGGACTGATGGTGATGGCTCTTGTGATGGTCTTTGTCCATCGCCACACTCTGGATTGATAGAAGGGCAACGCAAAGCCCGGTAAGTAGTTTGTGCATACTGATCTCCTGTGACACACATATTGAGAAATATCGTCTTAGGAAATCGAGGGTGGTCCTCGGGCAGAAGCGAGTTGATATTTGTCTGTGAGCGGACCCAGTGGTTGAGTCTTAAAAAACATGATTCGACGTTCATCGTGCAATCGATCGAACGGAAGGCTATGTAGACCAACCAAATGGAGAGCCGAGAAAGTGCATCGGTCATCTGCTTCAACCGAGATGCCTGAGCGATCTGTCGCGGAACAGAAAACGATTTGTAGGGCTCCATCGGTCGTGACCGATGGCATGTAGCCCTGCGGGATGACAGCACTTGCCAATACAAGACCGAGTAATACGGTCATCAAGTAACGGTGAGTGCACGATGTTCTATTGTTCAATAATCGAAATCTCATTCCCGTATTGGTCAGTTTTTCCACCACTGTTGACTCTGTATTTACGGTTTGTAAGCGGCATTATCGTGCCAACCCAGTAAACCGCTTTGCATGACCACAACGTTATCAAAACCAGCAACACGAAGGGCAAACGCGGCCTGAGCGGATAGCGAGCCGGTATTACAAAACACAATTACTTTTTTCTCAGTCGGGATTTCATCCATCCGCTCGAGGACCTGGCGCCATTCAATATGGATCGCGCCTGGAATTGTTTGTTTCTCGAACTGTTCAAGGTCTCTGGTATCGATGAATGTGACAGCCTCGAAAACAGATTGATCGATCTGTTGGGGAAGAATGATTCCAGACTCATACTCTTGGAACATGAGATACTCGGTCATCGCCTCCACGGCCGCTTCATCCGCCACGGTGGGTAAAGAGAAACAGAGCAAAAACGACGCGATCATCGATGCAATTAATCGCACAGTGGATTCCTTTTCAGTGAACGACTTCAGATTCATGTCGTTGTCGTTCCAAGAATAAGGCCACAAGACAAACCAGTCCAATTGGATAAGCGATCCAGTTCATCGTCTCCCAACCAACCATCTCATATGCCACTCCCGAACTGAGACTTCCGAATGCCACGAAACCAAATAAAATGGTGTCATTCAGACCTTGAGCTGTGTGTTTTTCATGTGCTTGATAGGTTTCGGTTAAAAGGGCTGTTGAACCGATAAACCCAAAGTTCCAACCAAGACCTAACAGGATTAACGCAAGATAAAAATGTTCAATTGAGATCCCGGATAAGGCGACTGCTGAGCATGCCATCAGTGTGACTAAGCCTGTTGCGATGATTGGAAGCTTGCCAAAACGACGAATAAGCTTTCCGGTAAATAGGCTGGGGACAAACATAGCAAGCACGTGCCATTGAATGCCGATCGCTGCGTCGGATACCTCAAAGCCACAACCAACCATGGCAAGTGGTGCAGCAGTCATGACAAAAGCCATCAATGCGTAGCTGCTTGTTCCGCAAAGAACGGCCGTTAAGAAGGTTGGGTCTCGCAAAAACTCCTGCTTAGTCCGTTCCTCAACGTCAACCGGCGTTCGTTTTTCTGACCGCTCGTTCGGCAGCAGTGTCATGATTAGTAAGCCAATACAAAATAGACCTGCACCGCTTAAGAATGCACCAGCGAACGGAATGGGGTAGAGCAGATCTTTGTTGTGAAGAACGATCTGCGGGCCAACAATCGCAGCCGCAATTCCGCCAATCAGTACACGAGAAATCGCTTGGGCTTTGAGTGCATCATCGACAAAGTCAGAGGCTGCGAATCGATACTGCTGGACAAAACTGTTGGCGCCACCCGTCAGCGCCAAGCCAACGCAAAACCAGAGAAAACTGTGCTGAAGAATTGCAATACCGGCGATTGATACTCCAACAACGCCAAGCATTGCTCCCGCCATAAAACCCTTTTGCCGACCAATTCGGAACATCAACAACGACGCTGGACCAGCCATGAGTGCGACGCCGACATTGAAACCACTGACAGGGAGTGTTGCCAGCGACTTATCATCTGATAGGAGATATGCACCAGTGAGTCCGCCGAGCGCAATCACAATCGGTGCCACTGACGCGTTGATAGCGCTCAACAGGGCATACAGATTTGCAATTGCTAGGGTGTTCGTTGGGAATCTCATCGGTGCTGACGCAAATTTGTTTTACTGCTGGAATTCTTGAAGTGCAGTAGGATAAACCCCAATCAGTTCGAATAATAGAATAGAGATCCTTCATGCCAACACTTGATCACATCGAATCCTATCGGATCCGGCCCAATCCAAATGATCCTCGGTTGTCGCGTCTGATTCAGGGAGTTGATCAGTATGGTCAGTCGACTGAAACATCTGTGATCGAAGAGCGCCCATTGACCATTTACCTCAATGCTCAAGAAATCGTGACCGCAATGACCATCGGCGATTATCCCGAGTACCTCGCAGTTGGATTTTTAAAAAATCAGGGAATGTTGAAGTCGGATGACGTGATTGAAATGGTCGAGTACGACGAAGAACTAGAAGTGGTTGTTGTACGTACAGAGCGTGAGTCGAACTACGAAGAAAAGCTGAGTAAAAAAACGCGAACATCAGGGTGTGCGGTTGGTACGGTCTTTGGCGACATGATGGAAGGCGTTGATCAAGTGAAGTTGGCAGCAACTCCTGTGCATACATCATGGATTTATCGTCTTAGTCATTTAATTAACCGAACACCAAGCCTGTATCTAGAAACTGGCGCAATTCACGGCACGATTCTCTGCGAGCAAGACAAGCCCTTGGTGTATATGGAAGATGTCGGTCGCCATAATGCAGTTGATAAGATTTCAGGGTGGATGCATCTCGAGGCGGTGGCGCCTGATGATAAAATTATGTACACCACCGGCCGGTTGACCTCTGAAATGGTGATCAAAACAGCATTGATGGGTATCCCGGTTCTCGTCAGTCGTTCTGGATTCACCGCATGGGGTGTCGATATTGCGAAGCAAGTGGGCCTCACGTTGATCGGCCGAATGCGTGGTCGAAAATTTGTTTGTTTGAGTGGTGAAGACCGCTTGGTCTTTGATACAGACCCAGATTCTGTGCCAGAAGAAGATAAAAAACACCGTCGCAAGAGCGCTGTTGATGAGTGATGGAATTTTGGGAGTCGTGCTTGCGGGTGGTCTTGCCACTCGGATGGGCGGCTCAGATAAGGGATTATTGCGACTCGGGCAGCAGACAATTCTGGACGAAGTCTTAGAGCGCCTCCACCCACAGGTTGATGAAGCTGTGTTGAACGTCAACGGTGATGCCGAGCGTTTTGCCTCGTTTGGGCTCCCTTGTATCGCTGACTCGCTGACCGGGTATCTCGGTCCACTGGCAGGGGTACTTGCTGCGCTTGAATATGCTCGGGAGCACCAGTTTCATTGGGTCGCTTCGGTCGCGGCCGATACACCATTTTTTCCCACTGATTTTGTCACTCGGGCCATGGAGAAAGCGCTGGAAAGTCAGGCTCCAGTGGTTCTCGCATCAAGCTTCGATCATGAAAAGTCGAAATGGATGCGTCATCCAACCTTTGGTCTCTGGCACGTATCGCTTGAGGGTGATCTGCGTCGCGCATTGCAGAGTGGTATTCGAAAGATCGTGATTTGGACTGATTCGGTCGGGGGGGCTGAGGTTCAATTTGCACACGCCTCAGGCTCGCGTGATCCATTTTTTAATGTCAATACGCCAGAAGACCTTGTCATTGCGCAACAGGGGGAGCAACGATGAATACTCCGGTATTTGGTGTCGTTGGCTGGAAAAACTCGGGGAAAACGACACTGACGGAACGATTGGTCTCTGAATTGACGGATCGCGGATTGACGGTATCGATGGTCAAACACACGCATCATAACGTTGATGTCGACCGGTCTGGAACCGACAGTTATCGGCATCGTATGGCCGGGGCCCAGGAGGTGATGTTAGCTGGAGGATCGAGATTTGCTTTGATGCACGAATATCGGAGTCAGCCTGAGTTTGAGTTGGATGAGTTATTAAGTCGCATGGCGCCTTGCGATCTTGTTTTGGTTGAAGGGTTCAAGAAGACTCCAATTCCAAAACTTGAGGTACGTCGAGCGGAGCGTCAAACCAGTTTGCTGGCAGAAGAGAACCCATCGATCATCGCTGTGGCCTCTGATTACGAGATCGACGGACTTGATATACCGGTTTTCCATCTCAACGATATATCCTCGATTGCTGATTTCATTTGGAAATATGTACATGACTGAAATTCAACCGCCACCTCTTCGCAATGACTGTTTCGCACTGCCACCAGGCGTTGATTGGACACCTGTCGATGAAGCCAAAAGACTTCTCAGAGACGCCTTATCGACAGTTGTGAGCTCAGGACATCAGATCCCAGTTGAAACCGCTTCAGATCGCATCCTCTCTGCTGACGTTGGAGCAGTCAGGTCAAATCCACCAGGATCCAATTCAGCGGTTGATGGATATGGATTTGCAGGTCCAATTCCAGAGGGCCCACAAATCATGCAGCTATGTGATGGGCGGGCAGCAGCCGGTGTTCCATTTGCTGGCTCTGTAAAACAAGGTCAAGCAGTCCGAATTTTGACCGGTGCGATCTTGCCTGATGGTGTGGACACCGTTGTATTGGAAGAAGATTGCACGATTGAGCCAGATCGAATCGCATTCAATGGACCGTTAAAGCAATGGTCTAACACCCGTGAAGCGGGCGAAGATGTGATTGTTGGTACGCCGATATTCAAGCGTGGACGACGGCTGACGGCGACGGATCTTTCGTTGCTCGCGTCGGCTGGGGTTGCTGAGGTTGAAGTATTTTCACGTCTTCGCGTTGGCGTTTTATCGACTGGTGATGAGTTAAGAAAACCCGGGCAGTCAGCTGACTATTGGCAAATTTATGATGCCAATCGACTCATGCTTCTATCGATGGTGCGTGATCTTGGATTTGAGGCGATCGATTTGGGTCTTGTAGAGGACTCGCGTGATACGGTTCGGGACACATTGAATCAAGGCGCTGAGTGCTGTGATTTGATCATCACTTCTGGTGGTGCATCGGCCGGAGATGAAGACCATATTTCTGCAATTTTGAAAGCGGAGGGCCAGCTCACCAGTTGGCGAATTGCCTTGAAGCCCGGTCGTCCATTGGCGCTCGGGGTCTGGAAAGAGACGCCTGTGATTGGTCTCCCTGGAAACCCTGTCGCGGCCTGGGTTTGCACGATGGTGTTTGGGCGACCCGCAATGGAGGTGTTGGCTGGAGGTATTTGGCGAGATCCCCGAGGTTATGAGGTCGTTGCTGATTTTAAGAAGAACAAACGGCGTGGCCGGTCTGAATATCTGCGAGCGCGTATTAATGCAGCCGGCCGAGTCGATGTGTTCCCGTCTGAGGGCTCGGGTCGAATTTCGAGTATCAGTTGGTCAGACGGGCTTGTTGAGATCGGGTTTGAGGAAGAGTTGATCGAACCTGGTACGGTGGTCCGATACACCCCTTACGCAGAGTTTTTGAGACCTTCTCAGTCCACAGATCCGTGAACAGCAAATGTTTCAAGAGAAGCACCCTGAGGACTGTTGAAGCGATAGGATTCATGAATCCCTGATTCGTTCAACGAGCGGCTAACCATTAACAGCGTGTTGTCTTCATGGTCTTCACACATGCTCTGCATGTGATCAAGCTCGTCTTTCGCAACCGGTAAGGCGGCTTCGATGTCAGGCGCACCGTAATGATCTACGAAGTATTGAGCAAGCGTCTGCGTCAACGCTTCGTATTCTGCTTCGGTAATTGGCGCGACCGCAACAAAAGTTGCTCTGCCAAAAGACTCAAGTGATAACCAGCCATTTGAAAACGCTTGGCGTGCTTTACCAGTAAGATCGTCTTCGCTCCAATTCGAAAACTCAAAGCCTCCGCTAATTGCCCATTCGCCGGCACTTGCAGGACTCTCAAAAACGTTATCATCGGACTCGTCGAGGCGAATCGTTCGCGCTAATTTCATGGTGCCATCTCATCAATTAAGCTATGAATACTCGTCATTCCGTCGCATTTGAGAAGTAAACTTCCATTCTCGTCAGTGCCTACAAATGTACCTGTGTTTGGATGCGTGACGTCTGATCCGATCGAGTCGCACTTTGCTCGCCAATGATCCTGTATTCCGCCATAGCCTTTGTCTTCAAATGAGTTTAGCCAGACCAACGAATGCCGCGACCAGCTCTCGATCACTTGCGGAACAGTCAATTCAATACACCCTTCTTCGTACAACCACGTTTGTGAGGGGTCTGAGCCTGGTTCAATCGATTCGGGTCTCACAAAGGGTAAGGTGAGACCAACAACTAACCAGTCAGGGATGGTATCGGGCTCTGTCGTTGAGGCTTTGAACCGGATGCCCCCGCAGCGTGCCGCATTCACTTTGAATTGGCATGGCCATACAAAATGCACAGCGAGCTCCGGTGGCCCAAGCGCACCTAAACTATCAGCGAGCGATAACATCAGCGCATGGACAACCGATACGCTTTCTTTCAAAGCAATTTCGGGCGCCAGTGTAATCGCTGCGTTTAACGTCTCTTGGTCTTCCGCGTAGAAAACGACTCCTGGTTCACCACCCATCATTGAAGCACTGACTGCTTTAATGAACGGGTCCACTCCCTTTGAGACCTTTTCACCGCTTAATAACGGTGGAAAGGTTGGGTCGGTAATCAGATCCCCAAAGATCAATTCAATACCTCACTTGCGATTAACTGATCAGCGATGTCTAAGAACGCTTTTGCTTGAGGACTTGACGGTTTAGCGACAACCATCGGGACGCCGCCATCGGAGGCAACGCGAATCGCTAAATCGAGCGGAATTTCGCCAAGGAAAGGCATACCTTGCTTCTCAGCTTCTGCTTTGGCCCCACCATTTCCAAATGGGTGATGTTCTTTGCCGCAACCGTCGCAAATAAACGAAGCCATATTTTCGACGAAGCCAAGCAATGGAACCTCCATACGCTTGAACATATCGATCCCTTTCTTGGCGTCGAGTAGCGCAATATCCTGTGGTGTTGACACAATGACAGCGCCGGTAACATTCACTTTTTGACTCAACGTCATTTGTACATCACCGGTGCCTGGTGGCAGGTCGACCAACAGTACGTCGAGCTGTCCCCACTGCACTTGTCCCAGCATCTGTTGCAGTGCCCCCATCAGCATTGGTCCACGCCAAATCAATGCTTCGTCATCAGGCATCATCAATCCGAGCGACATGACTGTGACGCCATGATTTCTGAGCGGAAGAATAGTCTGACCGTCTGGGCTTGATGGTCGACCACTCACACCGAGCATCCTCGGCTGGCTAGGGCCATAGACGTCGGCATCGAGCAGACCGACTTTTAGTCCGCGCATTGCGAGTGCGACTGCAAGGTTGGATGAGACTGTGGACTTACCAACGCCACCTTTACCTGAGGCAACAGCCACGATGTGCTTGACGCCCTTTACCTCAAGTGGTGGTTGGGCTTCTTTTTTTGGGCCTTGCCCGCCGCCGTCAGTAGCGATGACGCCTGCATCTTTAAACTGGGGATTACTCACTTCAATGTCCTATCCTGTAGTTATGGTAGCTCGACGGTGCCTTTGACCTCATGCCGAAGACCTATCTCGTCGCACGTTAGTGTGACTGTCAAATCGATGCTTGTTAAGTCCGAACCCGCGTCGATCGCCCGGATCGCCTCTTCGATCTTCTGCTGCGACGTGACGCCAACTGATTTTAAAAACTTCCGCATTGATAGATTAAAGTTGTCTTCGCTCATGGCTATCTCCTATGTCATGATAGATATGACTTGTCTCAGTGTACGAGGTGGTGTCAATTGATTAGAAAAACAATAAAACTCATAACAGTTGCATGGATCAGTGCGTTGGCAATGGGATTTCAAAGTGCTTTTGCATTGAGCCTGTCCCATGAAACAGTGATTCCGTCGGAACTGGTTCAGTACGTGGTTCCGAGATTCTCTCTGAAAACTCGGATTCGGTTTGATCGGGTTGAATCGGCTGGCGATATTCAATTGGTGACTGACCGTCCGGAAACCGGAGTTGAGATATTGCAATTGGTTTCCGGGGAGACGGTTTACGTGACTGCTGTCGGTGAAGCCGTCGAGAGCTCTGATTATCAGGCGTTTGTTGACTGGCTTGTCAGTGAGCCAGGTCGGGCAACAATTGCTGACTTTGAGCTGGATGGCCAGCAGATCGCGATTCCAGCGACCGCCCAAGAAGTTGCTCCGATTGAGATGGTCATTGTCGGAAATCTTGAGAATGGCCGAGAGTTGTCGCACGACCATTGTCGCCGTTGTCATAAAGTTGATCGTGCCGATAAGTACGCGGGCATTGATAACGCGCCCTCGTTCCACGCAATGCGTTCGTTCGATGATTGGTATATTCGGTTTTCGACGTTCTACGCTGTGTCGCCACACAAGGCTTTGATTTCGGTCGAAGGATCGGGGATTGAGAAAGATCGAGCATTGATCACGATCGCGCCGATCGACCTGAAAATGGACGATATCAACGACATTGTTGCGTTTGTGCACTCGTTGACGCCGCTTGATCTGGGTAAACCGATCCAATTCAATCCTTAGCTATCGAGGTAATCATCGGTCGTCCTGACTCTTGGACGATCGGGACCGCGCAGAGGTGCGTTGGCATCGTGGTACTGCGCACTAATGCGGCAGTCGTCACACATCTTCACCAATTTGGTGTTGTCTGAGTCGGTATACATCCAATGATTACCTTCGAGCTTCTCAATGATGCGCTCAATCGTGGATTTCACGCCAAACGGACGCCCGCACTCGATACACTCGAATGGATCTTCACCATGAAGTGAGCTTTGTTCGAGCGTTTGTGGTCCGAAGCTGAGCTGTGGCTTTAATGTGATCGCTTGCTCAGGGCAGGTGTTGGCGCAGAGGCCACACTGGACACACGCGTTCTCCACGATATTGATTTCAGGGCGATCTGAGCGATCATTGAGGGCGCCGGTCGGGCATTGCGAGACGCAAGCTAGGCACAATGTACACTGATCGGAGTTGACCTCGATCGTGCCGTAGGGATCACCGGGCTCGAGGGCGATTGACGCAGGTGACTCTCCATCGTGCCCAAGAAACGCAGCTGTGACCCGTTTGGCGACCTCGCGGCGACCGCCAAGCAATGCAACTTCTTCATGTTTAAGTGCTGGCATCCGCGTGCCGTAGAGGGCTTGTTCAAGCGAGGCACTGTCACTGGCCTCAATGACCTTGACGCGTTGAGCATCGACTCGTGTCGCCCCTAGCAACCGGTGTGTCAATGCCGATTGATTCTCGATGGCTGTTTTGGCTGTCTTTGGCGATTTAAGAATGAGCGCTTCACTCGCACCGGCAGCGAGTGCCGCAAGCAGCTCTGCGTGTCCAATCAGTTCCACATTATCCACTTCGTAGGGGATTACATCAGCGGGCAAGCCTTGACTGAAGCGAGCGGACTCTGCGATTAAATGACGACCGAATTGACGGTCAATAAAGATCACTCGTGGTGATGTTTGTGCATGATTTTGGAATGTTTCGATCAGTGTCTTCAGACGCTGCACCATGAATTCGAAAGGCGGATCATCATAGACAATGGCACCCGTTGGGCAGACAGATGCACAACCGCCGCATCCTCCACACATGTCAGGATCCACATACACACCGTCACCGTTGGACTGGATAGCTTTTGCACCACAGGTATCGACACAGCGTGTACAACCGGTCTTTTGTGATCGTGAATGCGCACAAATTGAGCCTTCATATTTCACATACAATGGCTTTTCAAAAGTACCCACCAGCCCCTTGGCTTGGGCTCCGAGTTGAGCGAGCTTGAATGCATCCGCATCGGGTGCTCTCAAATAGCCGTCGCGAGTTGCTTCTGCGGCGAGGAGTGATTGCTCTGAGACCAGGTCAATGACGATGTCGCAGGTTGATGATGCAGTGTCCTTGGGTACAGAAAATTGCGTTGCGCCGCGACCAGTTGCAATGAGTGTAGCGAATTGTGTAAAGGCGACATCAAAAGCGCCGAGACCTCCGGCTACGGATTGAATTTGTCCAAGTGCCAGATCGTAGTTTCCTGATGGACTGATGTTCGCTGGTGGTGTTTCCAATACGCATGTTACAGCCAATTCTTCACCCAACGTTTCAGCAAATAGTAAGACACTCGAATCTTTTGCGATGATCAAGCAGGTCCCGGATGAAGTGACTTCACGCGCTGCCGTACCGGGTCTGTCGAGCGTTGCATCCGCCAACAAAGCGAGCTGTTTCGCTTCGATCAAAGCGTCTTTTTCGCCTGTTGCCGTCCAGCCAGCACGGTCTCTCAAATCAATCAGATCCAGTGATGCTTTGAGTGCATTTTCCGTGATGAGTTCTTCGGTTAACTGCTCAAAGATCTGTGCTTGCTGCTCGCAAGCGAAAACAACTTGATCACGTTGTGTTAGTGCGGCGACTGCAACATCGAGGTCGTTTCCGCAAAGTTGGTCGGTGACGATAACATCATCGAATCCGTGGCCTTTAAAGGCCTCAGGGTTGTATTTGAGGCTACTGTCGCAGCGACACAAAACGAGAGTCGTGTTGTTTTTCATGATCGTGGGGCTATCTTTTTATTTCAGTATCACCATAGACTACTCGACTTAAGGGCAAAAACTATAAAAAGAAGATCTCAAGGTAAAAAAACTGTGAGCGACCCAAGCCAACACATCGACCAGTCTGATTTATTTTCTGCGCGGATGATATCCATGCCGGTGGGAATCATCGTGAGTAAACACCCGGGCGTCACCCGCTGGGCGTCGGAAATCTGGAAGCCGTCAGGCTTGATTCCCGGTGCTGATATTGCGCATTGGGTCGAACTCCGCTCTGAGGGTGATGTCACGCAATATCACGCAAGAACGCTGTCGCTCACGCTCTATCGATCCGATGTTGAGGCGTATCGAGTCGCATTGTCGATGGAGATCCCATCTGCTTTTGTGATCTTGGATGAAGATGAGAGCGGTGAGTCGCCTGGTGGCTGGCAAGTGACTGATGTGACTTTGTCGCCGTACGAGGCTCAGGATCTTTTAGACAGCGGGTTTAGTCTCGTCGAGGCCGTTCCGATTCCATCGATCATTGCAAGCTGGGCTCAACAATTTGTTGATCATCATTTTGTTGAAGAGCCTTTTAAAAAGCGCAAGCGGGACCGGTTGGAGATCGATCAGGTTGATGAAGGGATTGGTGATCCGCGGGTCAGTCAAATCAATGATGTGTACATGTCTCCAGCTTCGTTGCGGAAGAGGAAGAAACATTGAGCGAAGACAAAGGATTCTTATCAAGATGGTCGGAGCGGAAGCTCAAGCCGGAATCTGACAACACTGATGTCGTTCTTCCCTCCGCTGACGAAGGGAAGCCGACTGAGGACGAATTCGAAGGCAAGTCTGACGAAGAAATTCTGTCGATCTTGGAGCTGCCTGAGCCCGATACGTTAAAGCTTGGCGATACCGTTGAAAAATTCATGGATGGTCGTGTGCCTGAACGAATCCGGGCTCGCGCGTTGCGTGCCTTTTGGAAAACAAATCCGTTGCTGGCGAATATCGATGGTCTCGATGAGTACTGCGATGATTACACGGATGCCGCAACGGTCATCGAGAATCTGCAGACGATTTATGAGGTTGGGAAAGGGTATGCCTCACAGGCCCTGGATGCGCTAGAAAACTTGGCAGACGATGATGCGCAAGACGAAGCGATAGCTGCGATCGAGGCAATCGATGATGAGCTGTCCGATCAAATACCGGCTACGCTGGAGCCTGGCATTTCGCTGCAAAGTGAGTCCTCTGAAACAGAGTCTGTATCCGGCACTGAGATTCAACACATTGAGCTCGCCGAGTCGGATCATTTGATTGATCGGGACGTTGACTCAAACCCAGCGCCTGTCTTGCCGCGTCCGCGGCGGATGCAATTCCAGTAAATTTCTTGCAAAACTAAACAAAAGGGGTAACCTCCGATGGTACGGACTAAAAAAACGCCAAGGAAGGGCCGCTCGACAAGATGTGTGAGTGAATATAAATGACCGTAGATTCAACGATTGAAATGACTACCCCGCCGATTGCGCCAGAGGATGAGGTTCGTGCTCACCTATACGCGCTGCTAGGTAATCTGTTGCTTCAGGTTCCGGACCAATCAACGCTCGAGCAACTCGGTGCTCTCCAGGGAGATGCTGGTGAGGTTGGGTCAGCAATCAACACGCTTTCTCAGCTCGCGAAATCAATGACCGCAGGCGCGGTCGAGCGTGAATACAATATTTTATTTATTGGTGTCGGCAGAGGCGAGGTATTGCCTTACGCGAGCTACTATCTCACAGGCTTCCTGCATGAGAAGCCACTCGCTGATTTGCGCGCAAAGATGCGCGGACTAGGTATTCAGCGAAAGCAGGGAATCCCTGAGCCAGAAGATCACCTGGGGGCATTGTGTGAAATGATGGCCGGGATGATTACTGGTGCTTTCGGGCAACCCATGCCGTTGCAGGTCCAAAAAGAATTTTTCAATGCGCATATTGCTCCCTGGGCAGCGCATTGTTTTAGCGATCTCGAAAAGGCGGAAAGTGCTGTGCTTTATGCCCCAGTTGGCTCCCTAGGCCATCTATTGATGGGTATCGAGCAAGAATCTTTCCGTATCGAGTAGGCCGATAGGCATAAATAGGTGTGAAAGCACAACAAGGAGATGTTCATGAGTGAACAGAAAACAACACAGGCAGGGCGCCGTGGCTTCTTGAAACTTGTGACGACTGGGTTACCAGTTGCAGCGGTGGCTGCAACAGCGGGAACACAGGCGCTTGCAAGTTCTGAAGTAGAGATTCGTCAAGATAGTGGTCTTCGCAAGAATGCGCACTACAAGAAGTATCTCGAGACAGCACGGTTCTAATAATAAACGAATGACCTCAGGTTGCATTTGGCCCTGATCAGTCATTCATAGAAATCCTGAGGAGGATTTTCATGCTAAGGAAAAAGGCGAATGGGGTAGCAGTTGGCTCCCAGGTGTCATCCTTACTGAAAAACGTGGTCTCCCATAAAATGGACCGCCGGACGTTCTTACGTTCTACTGGTCTGGCTGTGGGTGGTTTAGCTGCGTTTTCGATGACGCCACGTTCAGTAGAAGCAGCCGCTTCTGCGTCGAGCGATGCAAAAACTGAAATTAAGAAGAGCGTTTGTACGCACTGCTCAGTGGGCTGTACAGTCCAGGCAGAAGTGCGTGATGGCGTTTGGGTTGGACAGGAGCCTGGTTGGGATTCTCCGTTTAACCTGGGTGCACACTGTGCGAAGGGTTCAGCGGTTCGCGAACTCGGCCACGGTGAACGTCGTTTGAAGTATCCAATGAAGTTGGTCAATGGAACCTACACCCGTATCTCATGGGAGCAGGCGATCAATGAAATTGGCGATCAAATGCTCAAGATTCGTGAAGAGAGCGGTCCAGACAGTGTGTACTGGTTGGGTTCTGCGAAGACAAACAACGAGCAGTCATATCTGTATCGTAAGTTTGCTGCTTACTGGGGCACGAACAACGTTGACCACCAGGCGCGTATTTGTCACTCAACCACTGTAGCAGGTGTTGCGAACACCTGGGGCTATGGTGCGATGACAAACTCGTACAACGATATTCATAACTCAAAAGCGATCTTTTTGATTGGTGGTAACCCTGCTGAAGCGCATCCTGTGTCTCTGCAGCACATCATGAAAGCAAAAGAGCAAAACAACGCTCCTGTGATCGTCTGCGATCCGCGTTTCACACGAACTGCCGCTCACGCGGACGAGTACGTGCGTTTCCGTCCAGGCACTGATGTCGCGTTGATTTGGGGTATTTTGTGGCACGTCTTTGAGAACGGCTGGGAAGACAAAGAGTTCATTCGTACTCGTGTCTGGGGTATGGACGACATCAAAAATGAAGTCGCCAAGTGGAACCCAGAGGAAGTCGAGCGTGTTACCGGAACTCCGGGCTCACAGCTCGAGCGTGTAGCGCGTACTCTGGCTAATAATCGTCCAGGCACTGTCATTTGGTGTATGGGTGGAACACAGCATACCAACGGAAATAACAATACCCGCGCTTACTGTATCCTGCAGTTGGCTTTGGGCAACATGGGTACGTCAGGTGGCGGAACCAACATCTTCCGTGGTCACTGTAACGTTCAGGGCGCAACAGACCTTGGTGTCCTTGCGAACACACTGCCAGGCTACTACGGCTTGAAGCCAGGCTCATGGGCGCACTGGGCGCGTGTTTGGGAAGAAGACCTCGATTGGTTGAAGGGTCGTTTTGCGACTATGAAGACCAAAGATGGTAAGGACAAGGCCATGATGAACGAGACGGGTATTCCTGTTTCTCGTTGGATCGACGGTGTCTTGGAAGCGAAAGAAAACCTTGGTCAGCCAAACAATACTCGCGCAATGGTTCTTTGGGGTCACGCTCCAAACTCTCAGACGCGTCAGGCTGATATGAAGGTTGCGATGGAAAAACTCGACCTGTTGGTCGTGGTCGATCCACACCCAACCGTTTCCGCAGTCCTCCATGACCGTAAAGATGGTGTGTATCTACTTCCAACGACCACGCAGTTTGAGACGTATGGCTCGGTAACAGCGTCAAACCGCTCAATCCAGTGGCGTGAGAAAGTAGTCGATCCATTGTTCGAGTCGAAGCCAGATCACGTGATCATGAAGTTGTTTGCGGACAAGTTCGGTTTCTCTGATCGTTTCTTCCGCAACATTAAGGTCAATGGTGATGAGCCGCTGATTGAAGACATTACCCGTGAATTCAATAGTGGTATGTGGACGATCGGTTACACCGGCCAGTCTCCGGAGCGGATCAGAGCGCATATGGCGAACCAGCACACGTTTGATAAGACCACACTGCAAGCAGTTGGCGGTCCTTGCGACGGTGATTATTACGGTATGCCATGGCCAGCTTGGGGCACAGCTGAGATGAAGCACCCAGGTACACCAAACCTCTACGATATGTCGAAGCCCGTTTCGAAAGGTGGTTTGACCTTCCGTGCACGATTCGGTGTTGAAAGAGACGGCGAAAATCTACTCGCTGAAGGTGTGTACTCACAAGGCTCTGAGATCAAAGACGGCTATCCAGAATTCACCATGCAAATGCTGATGGATCTGGGCTGGGATAAGGATCTGACAGCCGATGAGCGTGCGGCGATCGATAAGGTTGCTGGTGCGAAGACGAACTGGAAGACTGACTTGTCAGGTGGTATCCAGCGCGTCGCGATTAAGCACGAGTGTGCGCCATTTGGTAACGCAAAAGCACGGACAGTGGTATGGAACTTCCCAGATCCAGTACCGTTGCATCGTGAGCCTCTGTACACAAACCGTCGCGATCTCGTGAAGGATTATCCAACCTACGAAGATCGGTTTGCGTATCGTCTGCCAACTCTCTATGAGTCGATCCAGAAGAACGACTTCTCGAAAGACTTCCCAATCATTTTGACTTCAGGTCGTTTGGTTGAGTACGAGGGCGGTGGTGATGAAACACGTTCAAACCCTTGGCTAGCAGAGCTTCAGCAACAGATGTTTGTCGAAGTCCATCCGCGTGACGCAAATAATCTCGGCGTTCGTGATGGAGACATGGTCTGGGTTGAAGGCCCTGAAGGCGGAAAAGTGAAAGTCCAAGCAATGGTCACCGAGCGTGTTGGCGTCGGTGTTGCATTTATGCCATTCCATTTTGGTGGAATGTTCCAAGGCGAAGACCTTCGTGCCAAGTACCCAGATGGAGCTGATCCATACGTTCTTGGGGAATCCGCTAACACAGTTTGTACATACGGCTACGACTCGGTGACTCAAATGCAGGAATCGAAATGTACCCTATGTCGAATCATGCCGGCGTAAGGAGGATAAATTATGTCATTAGGTGGAAAGGCGAGAGCCAAGTTCCTATGCGACTCCGAGCGCTGCATCGAATGCAACGCTTGCGTAACCGCGTGTAAGAACGAAAACGAGGTGCCTTGGGGCATTAACCGCCGTCGGGTTGTGACCATCAACGATGGTAAGCCAGGCGAGCGGTCAATCTCTGTGGCTTGTATGCACTGTTCAGACGCGCCTTGTATGGCTGTCTGTCCTGTCGACTGTTTTTACCAAACAGACGACGGTGTCGTGTTGCACTCAAAAGACCTGTGTATCGGTTGCGGCTACTGCTTCTATGCGTGTCCGTTCGGTGCGCCACAGTTCCCGCAAGCGGGTAACTTCGGTTCACGAGGCAAGATGGATAAGTGCACATTCTGTGCCGGTGGTCCTGAAGAGGACAACTCGCAGGCTGAATTCCAGAAATACGGAAGTAACCGTATTGCTGAAGGAAAGCTTCCTGCGTGTGCCGAGCAGTGCGCGACCAAAGCACTTTTGGCCGGCGACGGTGACGATGTCGCTGCGATTTATCGTGAGCGAGTCGTGACCCGTGGCTTCGGTTCAGGTGCATGGGGCTGGGGAACTGCCTACGAGAAGAAAGGCGGCTAACAGCCAAACGGAAGGGCGGGGATCTCCCCGCCCCTCTGTGATAACAACTCAACAACCATTCCTGAGGTCGTCATGAAATTAAAGGTATTGGGTGCGTATTTGATCGCACTTTTAACGTTTGCCGTGACTCCGGCTCATTCCCAAGACGAGGGTCAACGTGCATCAACAGGCGGAGCGCAGACGCTAGAAGATATTCTTGCGCGACAGAAAGGACTCGAAGTCGACGAATCATTTCGTCGTGAAAATTTAGGGAACCCCGAGAACGCGAAAGCGATCTCTGACAAGCTCGGTTCATTAGGGGGAGTCTCAAGCTCAGATTTATACCGCGGTATCCGGTATTCTGAGACCGAAATCAAAGTATCCAATAATAGCCACGCAGCGGAAGTTTTAGTGCAAGACGGCGGTATGGGCTGGTTATTGACACGGCAGGGTGGGATTCAAGCATTTGCTGGCTATGGTATTGGCGGCATTATCATCGCACTGGCCGCCTTTTACTTCCTGCGCGGACGCATGACAATTGAAGGCGGGCCGTCTGGGCAGACTATCGAACGATTCAAGTCGTTTGAACGTTTTGGGCATTGGTGTCTCGCAGGCTCATTCATCATGCTTGCGTGTACGGGGCTATTACTGTTGTTTGGTCGCTCGGTCATCATTCCTGTTTTCGGACATGAAGCCAATTCAGCAATTGCAACGTTCTCTATTTGGGTACACAACAATATTGCCTGGGTCTTTATGGCATCATTAGTGGCGATTTTCGTGATGTGGGTTGCACACAACATTCCAAACAAACTCGATCTCGAGTGGTTCGCAAAGGGCGGTGGTATTGTTGGAAACGCTCACCCATCGGCACGGAAGTTCAATGGCGGCCAAAAGCTGATCTTTTGGATGACGATCATTCTTGGCGCTTCAGTCTCAATGTCAGGGCTCTCCTTGTTATTCCCATTCGAGTTGCCAATGTTCGCCAAGACTTTCGGGATGATTAATACGATCTTCCCGGCAATGGGTTTGTCAACTGAATTACTTCCGCATGAAGAAATGCAACTCGCACATTTATGGCATGCGATTGTGGCCATTACGATGATTATTGCGATCGTCGCACACATCTACATCGGCAGTGTTGGGATGGAAGGTGCATTTGATGCGATGGGCAACGGCCAGGTCGATCTTGAATGGGCACGCCAGCATCACGATCTGTGGGTTGAACAAGAGGAAGCTAAAGGTGCTCCGATTCAACAAGTTGGAGACGCACGATGAAGACGATGTTAGCAGCGTTTGCTTTTACCGCGGTTGTATCTGTCGGCGCGTATTTCGTGCTGAGTGAAATGGGCTTCTCGTCGGCGGAAGTCCAGTCGGCGCCCTCAGTCAGACTTGATTGATCGTGCCGATTGGGACCTGGAGATCGACGTGGTCGGTCTCCGGTGTCCATTACCAGTACTCAAATTAAAAAAGCGGATAGAGCCGCTCCAGCCAGGCTCGACGATTCGATTGCAAACCAGCGACCCGACGACACTGAAAGATGTTCCTGCCTATTGCAAGCTCGCTGGTCACCACGTGGTCTCGATGCAATCGATCGATCCACCCTACGAATTCATTATAAGGATGGCTGACTAACGGAACGGATGACACAAGCTGAGCTTGGAGATCAGTATGCGATTTGTGATTCTTTTTTTCGCCTCGATATTTATTGTCGCTAAGTCGATGGCTTTTGATCGGTACACTGCTCACGGCGGGCCAATCAAGGGTCTCGCGCATTCAACTGAGCTAAATCTGCTCGTGAGCACGAGCTTTGATTACACAGCAGTTGTTTGGGACACAGAGTCAATGACTGAGCTCAAACAGTTGATAGGACATAACGCAGCGGTCAACACGGCGACTTTCTCCCCTGACGGTGAATGGCTCGCGACAGCTGGCGACGATAACCAAATCCTGTTGTGGGCTGTTTCTGATCTGAAGAATCCCTCTGCTATACCCCAGCCCGTCGCCCTCAACGGACACACCGCCAAGGTCATCCATCTTGAATTCGATGATGCGAGCCAGCGTCTTTTATCATCAAGCTGGGACCGTAGAGTCGGATTGTGGGATATATCGGACCAGTCATTGATCCGATTCTTTGAGGGACATCGCGGTCCTGTGAATGCCGCTCAATTTATGCCCAATGACGACCAGATTGTGTCAGCAGGCGGTGACGGTCACATCCGTTTATGGAACATCAGTTCAGGGGACTATGTTCGAAGCCTGGCTCGAAACGGATTTGGCATCAATGTGATGGAACTCTCTGCGGAGCTCAACGTCATCGCTTTTGGTGGATCCAATGGGGTGATGAAGAGCATCAGTCTGGATAACTCGGGACCATCCATCGATCTCTGGGTAGGCGGCCCACCAGTACTAGCCGTCTCGATTGATCGAGCGTCTGAAAAAATGGCTTTCGGAACCGCCGAGGGGCGGATTGTGATCGCCGATGCTGTGGTCGGTGAGATTCAGCACGATTTTAATGCGGTGAAAGGCCCGATATGGGCCATGCAACTGGGGAATAATGCGCAGACCCTTTATTTCGCAGGCTTGGATGACTGGATTACGAAAATCAATCTCAGCGACTTTATTGTGCCCCATCCTCTGGCTGACAGTGATCGCCGCTTCCATCCGGATCAGCCGATCGATAACGGTGAAAAACAGTTCGCTCGAAAATGTAGCGTATGTCACAGCTTGACACCTTCAAGTAAGCGTCGTGCAGGTCCAACTTTGTATGGCGTATTTGGACGGAAGGTCGGTGCCGTTGTTGATTATCCGTATTCTAAAGAACTGATTGCGATGGACCTTGTTTGGAATGAAGAGACCATTGATCGGTTATTTAAAGACGGCCCTGATGTCGTCACACCGGGGTCGAAAATGCCGGTGCAACGGATTAAAGGCGAACAAGATCGAGCTGACCTGATTAGTTACCTGAAGCGAGCCACATCGCCTCAATGAGGGTAATTGTAGCGCTGCTATTGGCGTTCAGTACGACCGTTGCATTGGCTGAGCATGGCAAGCACACTTGGAATAACACGCACCGCTCAGTCATTGCCGTCATCCCCACCTGGCCTGGGCACGAAAAGCCGGGCTTTGGTGCTCCTCGAGGCGTCGCACCCGAGGGGAGCGGCATTTCAATCTCGCTTGAACCGAAACGCAACTCGGATTTGGTACTAACTGCAGCACATGTGGTTAATCAGGCAACGCGCGTTCAGATTCGTGATTCCGATCAGGGTACTTTGCATGACGCCGAGATTCTGTGGATAGACAGGGATGCAGATATCGCTTTACTCCGGACCCCAACCTTTCGACCGGCACTCCACTTAACGACCACCAGTGTGACCCCTGGCCAGCACGTCTGTGCGATTGCCAACCCCTTTGGTTTGGGGGTGAGCATTAGCTGCGGCGTGGTCTCTGGAATCCATCGTGTCGGAATCGGCTTTAATCCGATCGAAGACTTTATTCAAACAGACGCAGCCGTCAATCCGGGTTCGTCGGGTGGTGCACTTGTCGACGAGAATGGTGTTTTGGTGGGCATGATCGCGGCGATTTTCACCAAAGAGGCGGACATCGACGCAGGTGTTAATTTTGCAATCAGCAGTCACCTTCTTGTTGAGCGAATCAAACAGGTTGCGATTCCTTATTTCTAACTGACCGCTGGTGTATGCTAGCACCACGATTGACTTGAAAGGATTTCGCGCTTGTCCGAATTTCTGACGACAAAGGAAGTTGCAGGGTTACTCCGGCTGAAGGAGCGAAAGGTCTATGATTTGGCTTCTCGCGGAGAGATTCCATGCGCCAAGGCAACTGGCAAACTTTTATTCCCTAAACTTGAAATTACCCAGTGGATTCATCAAAAGGGTGGGCTCACGGGCGACGTAACCCAACGTCCCGCAGTCATTCTGGGCTCCCACGATCCGTTGTTTGATTGGGCAATAAGTGCTTCGGGTTGTGGACTTCCTGCTTCTCTCAATGGTTCGATGGATGGGTTTGAGCGATACAAGAATCGGGAGGGTATTGCTTGCGGCATCCATATTGAAAACTCGGCGAATCCGGGGTGGAACACCGAGTTCGTTAAAGACTACCTTGAACACTCGCCATCGATCTTGATGCATTGGGCAAAACGCGAACGCGGTCTGATTGTGCGTCCTGACTCTCATATTCAACAACTCGCTGATCTTCAAGGTAAGCGATTTGTCTCAAGGCAAGCAGGTGCTGCCGCGCAGCTGTTGTTCGAAACTCATCTGTCGAGATCTCAGGTTGACCTACTCTCCATTCAATCCGTTCGAACCGCTCGAAACGAGACCGAAGCCGCATTGTCAATTGTCGAGGGTGAGGCTGACGCTACTTTCGGACTGCGTTCGTTTGCTGACCGGTACCGATTAGGTTTCGTCCCTATTTGCATCGAACATTTTGATTTGTTGATTGACCGGTTCGCATATTTTGAAACTGAAATTCAAACCCTCCTGCGCTTCGCTCTGTCTGATGAGTTTCGGGTGGAAGTTGACCGCTATGCGGGTTACGACGTGACGGACCTGGGTGTCATCCGGCTGAACGGCTGTTTGTGATGGCCTCGAACCCGTTTTCTCTCAGATACTCCTGACCGAAGTCGCTTAACACCCAATGATAAAACCGAACCAGTTCTTGGTCCGCGTCCGAAGAAATACCAATACCATAGAATCCGTTGACCCTGACTTTCTCCGGAAGGTTGCAGAACTGGAGTTGTGGATTGTCCGCAATCGCCTCAATCGCGTTGGATTGAAAGGTCAGTAGCAGATCGACATCTTGGGTCTCCATGATCCACCCATATTGATTCCGACCTTGCGGTGAATTGGGAGTCTCGCGACCACCGGTAATAATTCGCGTCCGTGATCGCAGTGCCTGCAGGTTTACGCCAGCTATTGACGAAATCTTATGTAATATCTCGAATTCATCTGCCGAGGGATCGAGCCCGGTGGTCGACATTCCGAGCGTTAGATTTGGGTCCAGAATGCGATTCAGCGCCGACTCCTTAGATGCGTTCAGTGATTTCTGATGAAGTAAAACAGTCGGGTTGAGCCCCAATAGGTTGGAAGTTTGGAGGATTTGCTTTTCTACTAATGCATCGGTGTGGGCAGCAGTTGCGCTAATAAACAGCGCACAAGACTGTCCCGCTTCAATTTTTGACCTGAGCGCGCCTGAAGGCCCAAATGATGTTGTGATGGATGACGGGGTTGTACCGAAGCAGTTTTTCAACAGTTTCGGAAGCAAACCGAGCATGCTACCTGCGGCTAAAATTGATTGGCGGCGCATGCTCTTCCTTTAACGATCGATGGCTAACGAGCATTGGGGTAGAACAGTTGATTACCGTTCACCTGATATGACGCGATGGCGTCTTGTCCTGTTTTTGACAATAACCAATCAATCAATTTTTGACCAGCCGCCGCGTTCACGTTTGGACAGTTTTCCGGATTCACGAGAATCACGCCGTATTGATTGAAAAGCTTTTGATCCCCCTCGACGTGAATCTGAAAGTCGCCCTTGTTACCAAATTTGGTCCAGGTTGCTCGATCGGTTAGGGCGTAAGCATTCATTCCGACAGCGATGTTGAGTGTTGCACCCATTCCGGATCCTGTTTCCCGATACCACTGTCCTGATGCTTTGGTAGGGTCGATCGTACTGTCTTTCCAAAGCCTGACTTCTGCTTTATGTGTTCCTGAGTCATCTCCCCGCGATGTGAAGATGGCCTCGGCTACAGCGATTTTTTTAAGCGCCTCGGACACATCATTCGATCCCTTGATTAACGCTGGATCGTCAGATGGACCGATAATCACGAAATCGTTATACATAAGATCAAACCGCTCAATGCCAAAACCCTGTGCAACAAACCGCTCTTCCGACGGTTTCGCATGAACGAGTAAGACATCTCCATCACAGCGTTGCGCATTTTTGATGGCCTGCCCTGTACCGACCGCAACCACGTTCACTTTGATGCCGATGTCTGTCGACACTTTTGGAAGAATGTAATCGTAGAGCCCGGAGTTTTTGGTGGAGGTGGTCGACTGGACAATGATTGAGTCTGCAAATGAAAAGATACTGAAACTGCAAAGTGCAACAAAGCTGAGCTGTTTGATAATTGGATGTCTCATGGTTTTTAACTCTCTCGTTGTTAGAGGACTACAAAACAATTTCCCCACTCAAAAAGGCTCTTGCCTCATCGGAGTGGGGATCCGAAAAAAATGAAGCAGCGTCTGAATACTCAACGACCTGTCCACGATTTAAAAAAATAACGTCTGCCGATAAGCGTTTTGCCTGGCCGATATCATGCGAGATGAAAATACTCTTGATGTGTTGTTGAGTGGCCTGTTGAATCAGCTTCTCGATAATCACAACCGATGCGGGATCAAGGCTCGCGGTTGGCTCATCCAGCAGCAGAAGATCGGGTTTGGTCAACAACGCACGTGCAAGCGCGAGCCGTTGCTGTTCACCACCGGAGAGCTGTGTTGCAGGATGGTCTATCTTTTCGAGTAACTGAACTGAGTCAAGCGCTTGTTCTAGCTCAGTGTCGGTCTGCGTTCCTTGGTCTGCAAAGCGCATGTTGTCCATGACAGAACGACGAAGAAGTATCGGCTTCTGAAAAACCATCGCTTGCTTTGGATTCTTGTTCAATCCATCGAAGTCGATAGAGCCCCATGTTGGAAATAACAGCCCATGGATGCACTTCAAAAGAAGGCTTTTACCCGCGCCGTTCGGTCCAAGAATCATCGTTACACCGGGTTGTTTGAGTATCAGATCAATTTGGTCAAGTAACCGAGAACCACGCATATCGAGACAAAGATTGTTGATGCGGATTTGTAGATTGGGTTGTCCAGAATGTCGGATTTCACGCATAGCCGTAGTGCCGTGCTCTAGTGCGTACAGTTGTGACTAATCCGTTCACGACCAATGCGAGAACTAATAAAACGATTCCCAACCCGAGGGCGACCGAGAGCTCGCCTTTGGAGGTTTCAAGCGCGATTGCCGTGGTCATTACCCGCGTGAGGTGATCGATATTCCCGCCGACGATCATTACCGCGCCGACTTCGGATATCGCTCGACCGAACCCTGCAAGGACGGCTGTGATCAGAGAATATCGGGCATCCCACAGG
Organism: gamma proteobacterium HIMB30; assembly: GCA_000227525.2. Taxonomy (GTDB): domain Bacteria; phylum Pseudomonadota; class Gammaproteobacteria; order Pseudomonadales; family Litorivicinaceae; genus HIMB30. The sequence goes on along the minus strand of AGIG01000028.1, from coordinate 204,925 downwards.
TAGGCGGCGACCGCTTTGTCGAGTGGGATACTGAGACTGAAGAATAGGTCTCGGTATTCCTTATGTAGGTCTTCCATGACTTGGTAGGTCAATGCTGCAATAATCGGGGTGATCAGCAACATTTGGGCAATCACCATCGCGGTTGGTGTGTAGAGTAAACCGAAGACACCAAATGGTCCTGACCGAGACAAGGCCAGATAGACCAGCAAGCCGATGACGACCGGCGGCATGCCCATCAATGAGTTAATGACCGTGATGCAAATAGTCTTCCCAGGGAAATTTGCGATTGCCAACGTGGTGCCAATCGGCAATCCGAGTGCGATTGAGATGAGCAACGCTGTCAAACTGACCTGAATGGATAGCCACAAGATCTCATAGAGATCTGCGTCGGCAGATAAGATGAGTCCAAAGGCCTCTGAGAACGCTTCTATCAGCATAAATATGTTTTTTTTCATTTTTGGGAAGGAATGCATATTTTGTCTGGATTTTTGGGTAAATCAACCTTTTTTCGTTCATTCAGGTCACTGTATGAGAATGATCGATTCTTATTGGAGTAGTTCAATATAGTCCGACTGATTGACAGCTGTGACAGTTGAACGATCCACTATCTAGCGATAGTTAATGCTTCTTAGGCCTAGTATCAACTGTTGGGTCGGTAGGTGATTTGCTCGCTCGTCGCGACTTCGCCAGCTTGAGGGCTCTCATCCGTTGCGATCACAAGTGAGTGCGGATGAGCTCGCGAGCAGACAGGATCAGCTGCCGATGCATCACCGAGGATTGCCAGTGCCTGACAACGACAGCCTCCGAAGTCAATTTCTTTACGGTCACATGATCTGCAGATCTCTGGCATCCATGAATCACCGCGATAAGCGTTAAATGCTGAAGATTCATACCAGATAGCGGTCAACGATTGATCCCTTACATTTGGAAAAGAAAGGTGCTTAAGCGTGGTTGCGTTATGGCAGGGAAGAACAGATCCATCCGGCGCCACAATTAACGCAACACGGCCCCATCCGTTCATGCAGGACTTTGGGTACTCGGCGTAATGATCGACTGGCACATAATCAATGAGGAGCCGGCCATTTAACGACTCCCTTGCCTCGGCCACAATCTGATTTGTTCGAGACGATTGCTCCTGCGTTGGCATCAGGACCTGTTTATTTAGTGCTGCCCACCCGTGGTATTGCACATTGGCTACTTCAAGCCGTCTTGCCCCGAGTTCCAGCGCCAGTTCAATTATCTCTGGAAGGCGGTCAAGGTTAAGCCGGTGCATCACCGCATTGACGGTCAGGGGGACCGATCGTTCGCGTACCCAGCGCGCAAAATCGAGCTTTCGTTCGAGACTCTTGTCCATGTTGCTGATGAGTTTTGCGCCGTCAGAATCGACATCTTGCAAAGACAGTTGAATGTGATCGCAGCCAGCCTCAACCAGATCATCCAGACGACCTTGCGTTAGCCCGATACCTGAAGTAATGAGATTAACGTAAAGATCAGCATCTCGTGCTGCACGAATGAGCTCGGTCAAGTCTCGGCGCGCTGCGGGCTCACCTCCAGATATGCTGACCTGGAGTACTCCAAGATCGGCTGCCTCGGCGAATACACGACCCCAATCTGTGGTCGAGATCTCTGTATCTTTCTTGATCAGTTCGGTTGGATTTGAGCAATACGGGCATTGTAGCGGACATCGGTGTGTCACTTCGGCCAGTAATACTTGTGGTGCCGGAATTGTCACCTGACTCATGTCCTCAAAACCTGCCTCATTACCATCGATGTACAGAACTCAATAACGTCCTGAGTGATGTCATTGGGGTTCACTTCGAACCGTGCCGCGAGTCGAGAAATGATGTCTGTAATCGTTGATTGGCCATCGATCTCACTCATAATCGCAGTACCGGTTTGGTTTAACTCAATAAGAATTTCAGGACCCAGTACCACGTGGCGCTCTCGGACTTTGTCATGCTTCAGGCGCACGCCATAATCAAATCGCGGCGTCACAGAGGCTGGGATCAGATCGACCGTCATGCGGTCTTGTCCAGCAGTCCGGTTTGTGTCTGAGGATCCCAAGCGCCCGGCGGGATAGTACCCCCAAGATGATAGGCTGATGCGAGAGCGTCGAGCATTGCCCATAGCATGCTGCATTTGAATTTTAACGCATTAAGGCAACGTTCTTGATCCTCCCGAGTCTCGGCGGTCCGATCGATAAAATCGAGCGCCCAGTTCGAGTCTCGGTTCGCTTGTGCCTTTCGATACGAGAAATAGGTGAGACTTTCTTCAGTAATGAAATCGTAATTCTGAAGCATCCCCTGAACCCGTTCAGCAATGATATTTGGCGAAAACAGTTCGGTTAGTGAGGATGCGACAGCTTCAAGTACAGTGCGTTCCTGCACAAACGTCAGATATGCGTTGGACGCAAATTGGGTCGCGGGAAGGGCGCCTTGCATCGACATCACGTATTCTTTGGTAAATCCTAGTTGGCTGGTTAGCGCCAGCCAGCGGCGTAACCCACCCTCGGGGTGATCGTCAATCTCGCCGTCATGATCAACGATCCTTTCTCGCCACTCACGCCGATCTTCAGTCTCACTGAGTCGGGCCATGATTAATGCATCTTTCACAGGAATGATGCGTTGATAACAAAACCGATTGAGGGCCCAAGCCCTTATTTCGTCGATTGAGCACTGCCCTTGATACATCCGATGATGGTAAGGATGATTGTTGTGATATTGAGCTTCGCCGATTGCTCTCAGCTTAGCTTCAAATTCATCGCGAGAAAGTTTCGTCGTCATATTTCAAATACCAATCCATCATGACAAATATCCCAGCCTGCATCCCGGATAGTCCGATGAGCAAGGGATTGTTCATCCCAAATAGGGTTCGAGTTATTAATGTGGAAAAATCGCTTCGTTTTTAAGTTGCAATGGGCGAGCTGGACGATTGGCCCATCGGTCCCGGATATCGGTAGGTGACCCATGCGTCTTCCAGTTTTTTCCCCGAGCCCAAGTTGCGGCATCTCGTCATCTTCGAAAACGGTACCGTCGAAAAGCAGGTGGTCTGCCGTTTCGATTCGTTCTCGCAGTTTTTGATCGATTTGTGCACAACTTGAGATCACCAATGTCTTACTGGCTGCTGTGCGGATCTCGATACCGCTTGTGAATCCAAGATCTCCAGATTGAATTCCGAGAGAGTCCTCGAGGTAGAGAGGCGCTTTTCCCGCCACCGTAAACAATTCGATTTCGACTCCTGGAATCGGGCTTATCGTTTCAGTAGTTTCGAGTGGACGCTGCGTAACAAATTCAGGATCTAAGACCGCAAAAATTGAGTTCTCTTGCAAGATTTCCAGTACCTTGGTTGGACCGTAAATACTAAATCGTTGCTTCTCTCGCAAGTTTAGTAAGCCAGCTACGTTATCCACGTCCGCATTGGTCACTATGACCGCTGCGATTGGCGTGTTGCGAACACCGTCTGGATGGTTCGGTTTTGGGTGTAGTTGGGGTGTTTGAAGAATCTGTTGTCGAAGATCTGGCGACGCGTTGATGATCACATACCCAGTGCGCTCATTACCTATCGCAACACTCGCCTGCGACTGAGGTAATCGAGTTTTATTCCAGACCTGACTGCTTTGACCGCCAGCGCAATTCCATTGAGGAAGACCACCCCCAGCCGCTGCGCCAAGAACAATTAATTCCACGCAGAACCCTTATTGTTGTTTTTTTATGGGAACTCAGAGGGGCAAAAGCCCCTCTCAGCATTACTCAGAACAGAGGACGATCGCCTTCTGCTGGAGCATACATGTTGATTTCACAACCGCATGACATTTCGATTGCTGTTGGTTTTTGCCACATAATATCTACCTCCAGTAGCGTTTTTATTATTCCTATACTGACTGGGTCAGTAGGAACACGTTGCAAAACAATAGATAAGGTGTCAAGCACTTTTTGTCAATAGACAATCGCTAGAACCGCATCTAATCCTTGCATTATCATTAAGCCATTACGCAACAAGCCTTTGGTAGTAGATATTTACTACATTTGAATGCTTCTCAGTTAAGCCGACAAGGTGACTCTTTTTCATCGAATCCAAGTGTATCTGTGTAATGTTTTGGATGCAGGAACTTGGGCATAGGGGCGACCGCGATAACGGCGTCCCCAGTGGTTAGCAAGATAGGCTGCCGCAACTGATGGTTCCATCTCCTAATGGATCCACGAGTTCCCTTATAGAGATCTACCTGAGCATCTGGATCTTTTAGGATTTGTCGCGGATCCAGAACGTCTGATGTTAGGTCGGCAATAGGCAGGCTGTTGGTGATTAATTTAATGGCACTCCAAGCTGAAAACTCTGAGTCACTCATGGATTCACTCGCGGGAAATAAATCCTCGCCATCAAATATTTGGTACCGCTCGTTCAGTTGTGGTGCGCCATAACGCTCGAGGGTCCGGTGCCAGGTGACCGGAACTAGCCCAACATCACCAACCACAGGCCTTGCTCGCCTCGTACTGTATGGAATGTATCGGCCGAAGTCTCTCACGCTGTCGACGACGGCTACCACATCGTAGGAAGCTCCGCCGGTGAGGAACTCAGGTTTGTTTTTATCGCGGTCATCTGGATGATGTGACAGAGTGAACTCGCGGATATCTGAAATATCGGCACCGAATTTCTTTAAGCTCTGCTCGAGCACTCGCACACGGTCGCGGTCCTCATCAGTGGGGCCGTGCACGATGAGGACTTTGCGCCAGTTTCGATAGATCAGGAACTGACCGAGTGCATCGAAATACATGCGTTGCGATGGAATCGTATGATAAAGCATCGGGAGGCAGAGAGAATCTCGAAGATCTGTATCCGGGTGTCTCGTATTAATAACGACACGACCTGCTTCGCTGAGGAGCTTCGCTGCCTCGATAAACACCGTTTTAGGTAAGTCGAGGATGACAAATGCGTTAGGGTGAATAGATCTCAATTGTTGAGCGATGGGCTTTTCGGTATTGAGATCGATGCGTTGTAGCTCAGGATCAATATTAAAAGCGCGGAAACTTGTGCTCGATTCAGATAGTGCAAGATCGATCGCTCGGTGAACCGGGCGCTCAATTTTCGTTTGTATCCCGGCGAAACTTTTTCCACGATTGATTTGTTCAGCATCCATCGCGGTGACCACAGTGATATGAAAGGTGGTTGCTATGACATGACTACTGATGAGGATCGACAGGCAAGAGAGGATACTGAGTCGTCTCATTTGAACACCTCGATTGAGTGTGGAATTAATCCGGCGCGTTTCGTCAGGAGTGGGCGCTTTGTATCCAAATCGATGAATGTGAAGTCATCAGAAAGACCGTTCAGTACGGCGAGCACCTTGCCGTCAGGTGACAGCCCCAATCCCCAGGCTCGTCTACCGACCAATATATATTTCGTGATTTCCCGGCTGTTGATGTCGACGACAGCGACATGATTTGCACTACCGAGCGCGACATAGGCCTCATTGGCCGACGGATTAAAGAGTATATCGACTGGCGTCATCTGTTCTGGCCGGAATCCTTTTGGCGCGAAGATCACTTCATCAAGTTTTTCCAAGGTTTCAACGTGAAAGATTTCCACCCGGCTGCCCATTTCGGAAGAGACCCAAAGTTCTTGATCGAGCAGAGCGATTCGTCGTGGGCGGAGATTGGTGCGGATCAATCCTTTTGACTGGTAGGAAGTTCCATCAAATACATGAACTAAGCCCGCGTTTTCGGACGCAACGAAAATCGTTTGACCATCATTTGTGATTACAACGCCGTCGGGTTCGAGTCCGGTCGGTAGTTTTGCCAACAGTCGACCGGTGTCTAACTCGTATACTGACGCTTGAGCAATCCCTTCATTGGTGACGATGATCCTGCCCGTTGTTGGATGGAAGCTGACGTTCATTGCGCCTGGCACGGATTCGATTGATGAAGTGATAACGCGTTTGGAGCGATCGTAGACGACAATCATGTTGTCATCAGAGCAGGCAATGACTGCGTCAGACTCTGTCGCTCCTTTGGTCATACCCCTCGGTCGGTTGCAGATGCGTACGACGTGGGTTGTTTTTCCTTGTGGGTTAATGTGAATGAGATCGCCGGATCGTTCGTTACTGATCAACGCTTCAAAGCTATAAGCAACGGAGGCAGTCGCGAACGCCATTGCCATAAGTAACACACGCAGTAAATCAAGAGGGGTATGTTGTCGTATTGTCATGCGCTAGGTGCCTGAGCGTTTTCCGTTTTTATTTTTCAATAATGATAGTTGGGGATAAAAAGCAATTAGCCAACAGCGCGGTGGTACTCGCGTATTACTGGGTTACTACCTCGCATGATTTCAACTCGGTTATCTTATGTTGCGTGGTCATAGGAAACCACATCACAGCTTGAATATATCTTTTTGTTATATTCTCAGACATAAAAGTTCTAATACTTATTTGAGATTGTTGACAAAAACAGGTAGACAGGAGATCTGTGAGCGTGGAAGACACAGTATTCGATCGTAATTGGATCGGGTGTAAATAATAAAAAAATGAAGGAGTAATTCTGAATGAAACTCAAGAAAATAGCAGCTTCGATTGCAGCCATGGCATTCGCTGCAGGCGTCGTAGCAAAAGAGAATAACGTCGGTATTTTCGGCACCTCTGGAAAGGGAATGGGAGACCATACCTACATCCAGCAGGATGGTGCTAAAGCCGATAACATCCGTAATGTCCTCAAAAACGTGACAATGCCTGAAGGATTCAAGATCGAGTTGTATGCGATCGTTCCTGACGCGCGTGACATGGCGATGGCACCACAGGGTACTGTGCTTTTTGTTGGTACTCGTAAAGACAAGGTCTGGGTTGTTTCTGACCGCGATCGCGATGGCGTCGCTGACGAAGTGAAAGACTTTGCTCCATCACTCGAGTTTGATGTTCCTAACGGAGTACAGTTCTCGAAAGATGGCTTCCTGTACATCGCAGAGCGTAACCAGGTACGCGTCTTCCCAGCAGCTGAGTTCTTCTTTGAGGGTCCAGATGTTGTCGCGGTTGACGTGGTGCCTAAAGGCCAGCTGATCCCCGAGGGAGAAGAGAGCTACAACCACACGGCGCGGGTTGTTGACATCGGGCCTGATAACAAGCTTTACATCTCACTGGGTCAGCCATACAACGTGGCTCCTCGTGACAAGATGGACCTGTATAAGGAAACTGGTATCGGTGGCATCATCCGTATGGATCGTGATGGTAAGAACCGTGAAGTCTACACCTACGGTGTTCGTAACTCGGTTGGCCAGGACTTCCATCCTGTGACTGGTGAACTGTGGTGGACAGATAACCAGGTTGACGGTATGGGCGACGATATCCCACCAGGTGAGTTGAACCGTCAGACTAAGGCTGGGCAGCACTTTGGTCACCCATGGTTCGGTGGTGGTAAGGTCCGCGTTAGTGACGAAGGTTATGACAAAGACAAAGTACCGGCTGGTATCGTGCATCCTGCGGTTGAGACAACTGCTCACTGTGCCGATTTGGGTATGGCGTTCTACACTGGGAACCAGTTCCCAAGTAAATACAAGAACGCGATCTTCTCAGCGCAGCACGGTTCTTGGAACAGAACTGAGCCTTGTGGGGCACGTGTCATGGTGACATTCATCGATAAAGATGGAAACGCCAAGATGGAGCCGTTCGCTGAAGGCTGGTTGAACGAGAATAAAGAGTACGACGGACGTCCGATGTCAATCACAATGATGAAAGACGGCTCGATGCTCGTATCTGACGATTACGCTGGCGCGATCTACAAGATCTCATACGTCGGTAGCTAATCTGACCTAAGAAGACCCCGGCACTTGCCGGGGTTTTTATTTTCTGGAGTCGTAGCTTTGAATCGAGTATTAATTCTGTGTTTGAGCCTTTGCGTCAGCTCACTGTCGGTGGCCGCAGACATGGCCAGCGGTAAAGCCCTTTCAGCGCAATGTTCGGCGTGCCATGGAAAGAATGGCTTATCGAAAGATCCTGAGGCACCAAACTTGGCAGGTCTGAGTGCGTTGTACATCGAAAAATCACTCGTGGATTATCAGAAAGGGGCGCGTCACGACCGGCGTATGAGTATTATCGCGAAAGGTTTGACCAAGCCACAAATCAAGGATCTCGCTTCTTGGTATGCAGCGTTTGAAGTGAGTGTGAAGGTTCCTGAGATTTGATACGAAATCTTTTTGTTTGTCTGTGCTTTTGGGGGGTGACGTCGGTCGCCTGTGCGCAAGGCGGATTTATCACCGTCGGGCAGTTCCTCCACGAATGCAAACAAGAAATGGATCCCTGCATTGCCTTTGTGATGGGAGTCGTTGAGGGTGCGCGGCACCAGACTCGCGAACGTTTAAAAGCCCAGCCGTATGCCTTTATGGTGCATGGGGAGCCGGTGTGTTTACCCTCAGACTGGAACAGCCAGAATCTGACGAGCGTTGTTCTAAGCACTCTAGACAGTCAGCCTGATGTCCACCAATTTTCTGCAGTCTCTGGGGTGTTATATGCCCTGGCGGCGGAATCTAATTGCCAAACAAGCTAACTGACGTCTCTCAGTTCGCTCAATCACCCCGTTGATCCGCATCGTAGCCGTCTCTGTATTCGGTTAAATCATCTAACGAAGTTTTGAAAAGTCGACCCCAAAGTGAGGCATTGCCACTCGCAATCGTATCGATTAACGCGTCTGTCCGAAGGTAAAGAGTCGGTGAACGATCGTCGAGAGTATGATGCTTGCTGAAAGGAGTCCTGCTGTCGCATGCGTCAATGGTGTGTCGTGGATTCCAAAACGAATCGACTCAACCACATAGGTGAAAGGATTAAAAACCGCCAGCTGGTAGACCACCTCGCTTGTATCGCGGATTTGCCACAGAGGGTAGAGGGCACTCGATAAGAAAAACGCTGGGAAAATAACAAAGTTCATGATTCCGGCAAAGTTCTCAAGCTCTTTAATTTGACTGGCCAAAATCAATCCAATCAGGGCAATAAAATAGGAAGCAATGAATATCGTTGGTAGGCCGCTCAATAATCCAAGCCAGGGCAGATCAACGCCATAAAGGATAGCGATACCGATAAAAATATAGGTCTGTAATGTTGAAATCGATGCTGTGGCTAGCAGTTTGTACGTCAATAGTAAGCGCCGACTAATCGGTGCGGTCATGAGCAGCTTCATGCTACCGGTTTCACGGTCATAGACCATGCTGAGCGATGATTGCATTCCGTTGAAAAGCGCGATCATGCCGATCAGCCCCGGTGTTACGTAGAGATCATACGTAATATAAGTTTCGTAAGGCTCTTGAATTGCGATACCTAAAACGCTTCGAAATCCAGCAGCGAACACCACCAGCCAAAGAAGCGGTCGTACGATCGCCGAAATACACCGCGCTTTTTGCTTGACGAATCGATCAAATTCGCGATGAAAAATAGCGATTGCTGGTGCGATCCGACTTTTCGTCATTGCGTGCTCACCAAGTCGCTATACCGCGCCATCAGTTCATCGAGAGAATCAAACGAGCCAGAAAATACCTGTTGTCCGCGATTCATGATGATGACGTTATCATCGGGACGGAGCTCGTCAGGAATGTGCGTACACCACAAGACTCCACATTTCTCAGTCTCTGCCAGGTCATGGAGGTGTTCTGACAGTCTGAGACGATTATCGATATCGAGGCCCGTCGACGGCTCGTCGAGAAAGAGCCAGCTTGGGCGATGAATCAGCGCCCTGGCAATCTCAAGTCGTCGACGTTGCCCCCCACTCAGAGAGCCGACTGGTCGTTCTACGAATTCACCCATTTCAAATGCATCAACCAATTCATCGATTCTTGATTGAAAGTGCCGCTTAGCAAGACCCTGTAAGCGGGCGGCGTATGTCAGATTTGCACGCCCGCTGCGCATGCGATCAATCGTTGGATCTTGGAATACAAAACCAATATGACTTAGCGGTTCTGCGTTATAGCGGTCCCACACCAAGCCCTCAATCTCGATCCGCCCAGTGGTGGGTTGAATGAGCCCCGCGAGAACTTTGAAAAGAGTACTCTTGCCCGCGCCATTTGGCCCAAGCAGGGCTGTCACGGAGTTCGACTGAAGTTCGAGTGTCAGATCCTTGAGAGCTTCCACTTTCCCATCGTATGTGTGACTTAAATTTTTGATCGAAAACTTCATTTAATTCTGGGGTTTTCTCTGGTTTCGTTGGGCTTCCGCACTGCTCTTAACGCATACATTGTGATAGTAATCGAATTGGACAATGTTGAAAAATTAAGCTTCGAGGTAAGTGAACAAAGTTTGATCATGCGATGAATGGGTCTCTTTTTTTTGCCGAGGCGTTTCTCCGGAAGCGCGCATGGCGAGGTTGGACTTGGTTCTTAACAAAAGAGTCAGGCGATGCTAGGCGTGACGACCTACAATGAGTGTAGGGCTATCTGTGCGATGCGGCGAAAGACGCCAATGATCCTGTCCTACTAATTGCAAGCGGTGTTCCGGATGAACGGAAGCATCTGACTGTGATCGAGTCGGAATTTGGTAAAAGTGTTGTTCACTTGAATCCCGACTATGAAGCTGAGTTTGCTCGACAGGTCACATGTTGATCATAACGGTGGGTGGTTTGATCAGAGTAATCCATCACCACTAATTGCAAGATTCTAGAAAAGGAATATTCTGTGCAGACTCTTTAGCGAGTAGGTACAGGATGGCCTTACGTATACGGTTCAATGAATTTTCAGCTGCTTTTGCGGACCTCGGCACATTTTTGCCTTTAGTGGTCGGATTGATTCTTGTCACTGGGATGAGCCCGGTCGGTCTGTTATTTGGCTTCGGAATGTTTGCTATCGGTACGGGTCTTTTCTATCAGCGGCCGATCCCTGTTCAGCCAATGAAGGCAGTGGCTGCAGCTGGGATTGCCGGAATTGCGGGCCCAGATGTCTTAGTTGCGACCGGGATCCTACTCGGTGTCACCTTACTACTGCTAAGCCAGACCAACTGGATTGGAGCTCTCAAGAGTTTGATTCCGAGGACGGTCTTGCATGGGATGCGATTGGCTCTCGCTGTCAGTCTTGTCACGACTGCTTTTGGCTTGTCGCAGATCGAGCTTCTGCCACTAATTTTCCTTGTTGGTCTTTTGGTGCTACTGCAGTTAAGTGCAATCAAATCTGTGAGCTGCATCGTGATGATCCTGGTTGGCATGCTATTGTTTGGGGGCTCTGTTGACTTGCCGTCGGCGGCTATTTCGCTGTCACTTCCTGAGCTGATGATTCCCTCATGGGGTAGTCTGGTGCTTGCATTACAAGACCTTTTTTTGCCGCAATTAGCATTGACCTTGACCAATGCACTGATATTGACCGCGGTGATTGCCCAAGATTATTTCCCAGAGCGCGCGAAGCATTTAACTGAAAAACGATTTGCCGTGACTGCAGGTTTGGCAAATGTTGTGTTGGCTCCACTTGGTGCGATGCCGATGTGTCATGGCGCAGGTGGGATCGCTGCGCATCACGGCATGGGAGCTCGTGGTGGTTCATCGATCATTATTTTCGGATTAATATGCTTAGGTATTGCAGTTTTCTTCGGAGATTACGCGACTCTCCTCATGCGGGCGTTTCCTTCTGAGGTCATCGCAACGCTTGTACTTTTTGCAGCTTGGGTTTTGGCCGATCCATCAAAACTGCTCAAGGTGCGTCCCTCCTGCCAGGTCATCATCGCCTTGATGGTCCCGCTTGCACTCGTGGGAGGCCTATTCTTCGCTCTGATCGTGGGGACGCTGCTGGAGCACGCTCGGTCTAAGTACCTAGGGCCGTCAATAACCAGTCAATAACCGATTGTTTGGTCAAATAGGGTGGCGTCAGCGACCGAATGACGTTCCGATTTTAAAATTGTTAGAAATGGTAGTGACACCCAAGGTCTTCTAACGTGATACCCAGTATCTCTAAAGATGATTGGACACTCTAATTCTGAAAGGGTAGTGTGCTCTTTGAAGGAATTTAATTGTGGTTTACAACACCAAGTTAAAAGCCACAGATCTAGGAACCGTTAAACATTTAGTTATTAAAATAAAGAGGTACGTTATGCAGAAGTCTCTGTACATTGATCCGGAAAAGTGTACCGGATGTCTTCAATGTGAAATGGCTTGTTCGTTTGAGCAGACGGGGGTATTTAACCCATCACAATCGCGCATAAAAGTCTTCAATTTTGAGGAAGAGGGCCGCAAGGTACCGTATACCTGTACGCAGTGTGATGAGGCTTGGTGCATGCAAGCTTGTCCGGTTGACTCGATTAAGCTCGACGCCACGACTGGTGCAAAGGTAGTACAAGACGAGACATGCGTGGGATGTAAGGTGTGCACGATTTCTTGTCCGTTCGGCACCATCAATTACGTTGTGGAGACCGGCAAGGTTGCAAAGTGCGACTTGTGCGGTGGAGATCCAGCTTGCGCGAAAGCGTGTCCAACCGACGCGATTACTTTCGTTGATGCGAACTGGACTGGTTTAGATAAGATGCGGAAGTGGGCTGCGAAAGCCAACGACGCAAGTTTGTAAGGAGTAATAAAATGGCGTGGACGCGACAAATCCTGCGGGTAGATCTTACAAAAGGAACCTGTACGTCTGAAGCTTTGAATATGGAATGGGCGATGGATTACCTCGGATCACGAGGTCTGGCGACTAAGTATCTGGTCGAAGAAATTGATCCAAAGGTCGATCCATTATCGGCTGACAACAAACTCATCATGGCGACAGGTCCAATGACAGGGACCATTGCTTCAACCGGTGGTCGTTACACTGTTGTAACCAAAGGTCCCCTGACCGGAGCAATCGCATGCTCGAACTCGGGCGGTTACTTTGGCGCCGAGATGAAGTTCGCTGGTTGGGATATGGTGATCTTTGAAGGGAAGTCTTCAAAGCCTGTTTATTTGATGATCGAAAACGACAAGGTTGAGCTTCGTGACGCGTCTCATCTTTGGGGCACGTCAACATGGCACACCGAAGAGCAGATCAAGAAGGAAAATCAGGATCCGCAAATTCGTATTTCTTCAATTGGTAAGGCCGGTGAAAATCAGGTCCTGTTCTCATGTGTCGTGAATGATCTACACCGTGCTGCGGGACGTTCCGGAGTTGGCGCAGTGATGGGATCAAAGAACCTGAAGGCGGTGGCGATCCGTGGAACCAAGGGAATTGGCAACGTAGCCAATCCAGCGGAATTCCAGAAGGTGACTACTGAGAAGAAGCAGATTCTCGCTGAAAACGCGGTGACTGGCGAGGGACTTCCGACCTACGGAACGCAGGTCCTGATGAACGTCATTAACGAGATGGGCGCGCTGCCCACACGGAATTTCAAGGACGTCAAATTCGAGAGTGCCAATGATATTTCCGCTGAGGCGATGGCGACCCCACGTGAGACCGACGGTAAGGCGCAGCTGGTAACCAATCAGGCTTGCTTTGGTTGCACCATTGCGTGTGGACGAATCTCTAAGATCGATAAGGATCACTTCTCGGTCCAGCAGAAGCCTCAGTACCACGGCGCCTCTGGCGGTCTCGAGTATGAGGCAGCATGGGCACTTGGTGCAGCAAATGGTGTCAAGGACCTTGAGGCGTTGCAATATGCGCAGATGGTGTGTAACGAGCATGGTTTCGATCCAATTTCGTTCGGAGCCACGGTCGGCGCCGTAATGGAGATGTACGAGAATGGAACCCTAGACGAGAAGAAAATTGGCCTAAAGGCTCCATTTGGTTCAGCTGAAGCGCTGTGTGAGTTGGTTGAAATGACTGCTAACGGCGAAGGCTTCGGTGTTGAGATTGGGCTTGGCTCAAAGCGTCTCTGCGAAAAGTACGGTCAGCCTGAACTCTCAATGAGTGTGAAAGGGCAAGAATTCCCAGCCTATGATCCTCGTGGAATTCAAGGCATGGGTCTAACTTATGCAACATCGAACCGGGGTGCGTGTCACTTGCGGTCGTACACCGTTGCGTCAGAGACACTGGGTATTCCAGTGAAAACTGACCCGCTTGTGACTGAAGGGAAACCTGGTCTTGTGATGGCATTCCAGGATGCGACCGCAGCATTCGACGCATCGGGGCTTTGTATCTTCACAAGCTTCGCGTGGGGCCTTGGAGATATTCAGCCACAGATCGACGCGGCCTGTGAAGGTGACTGGTCTGAGGAAAAGCTCCAGGAAGTTGGTGAGCGGATCTGGAATATGGAGAAGCTTTTCAATCTTGAAGCGGGCTTGACCAAGGAAGACGATCAGTTGCCAACACGGTTGACAACTGAGGCTGCAACAGAAGGCCCTGCGAAAGGTTTGGTTGCAGGTGTTCCTGAGATGCTTCCTGAGTACTACGAGATTCGTGGTTGGGACAAAGATGGTGTCCCATCCGCTGAGAAGCGTAAGAGCCTCGGGCTGTAAACCAACAGCTTCATGGAATTGACAGGATTGTCGTCCGTGTAAGTTGAGAATCGAAAGCCCTCCAAACCGTTCGGTTGGAGGGCTTTTTACCTTGAAGACATAACATCATTTTGAGGCTAACAATGAAATATCTCATTCTGGGTAATGGACCAGCTGGAGTCATTGCCGCGGAAACGCTCCGTAAAGCGGACCCAAAGGGTAAGATCACGATGGTGGGTTCAGAAGACGAGCCGCCTTACTCACGTATGGCTATCCCTTACTTATTAGAAGGGAACATCGATGAGGCGGGAACGTACCTTCGTAAAGCAAAAACACATTTCAAAAAACTGAAGATCACCAATAAGGTTGCGAAAGCCACAGCCATCGATTCCGATGCGAAGACAGTGGCTCTAGACGACGGGTCATCTGAGAAATATGACAAATTATTGATCGCAACTGGCTCACACCCGATTCGTCCACCAATTCCGGGTATCGACCTTCCTCACGTGCACACGTGCTGGACCCTGGAAGACGCGCGAGCAATTGCTGAGTTGGCGAAACAAGGGAAGAAGGTGGTGCAGGTTGGTGCAGGATTCATTGGTTGCATTATTTTAGAGGCGTTCGCAAAGAATGGCGTTGACCTGACAGTGGTTGAGCTCGGTGATCGAATGGTTCCTCGGATGATGACGCCCAAAGCTGGTGGCATCATCAAAGACTGGGTTCAGGATAAGGGTGTTCGAGTTGTCACCTCGGCTAAGGTTGAAACCATTGCCGCACCAGGACAGTCCAGTGGATCGTTGTGGGATTCGATCAAGAATATGTTTGGCGGGGCATCATCAGCGCCAATTGGCGCTGATCAGATGACCGTTACTCTGTCGACTGGTGAAAAAATTGGCTGCGATCTGGTTGTGATGTCAGCCGGGGTGAAACCAAACATCGATTTCTTGAACGGTTCAGGCGTGAAAGTCGCAAACGGTATTTTAACTGACCGCAACATGCAGTCCTCTGTTGCTGATATTTACGCGGCAGGTGATGTCGCTGAAGCGCCAGATTTGTTCAATAATTCACCGATGGTTTCTGCAATTCAGCCGAACGCTGCCGACCAAGCGCGAATTGCTGCATTGAATATGGCCGGTAAGTCTGCCGAACATGCGGGCGTTCTCGCGATCAACGTGCTCGATACACTTGGGCTGATTTCAAGCTCCTTTGGACAATGGGAAGGTGTTGATGGCGGCGAGGGAGTTGAGTTGTCCGAGCGGAAATACAACCGATATATCAGCTTACAATTCAAAGATGATGTATTGGTTGGCGCAACGTCGGTTGGGTTGACACAACACGTTGGTGTGTTGCGTGGATTAATCCAGGGAGAGGTTAGTCTTGGTGAATGGAAAGACGTTTTAATGGAAGAGCCGTTGCGAGTGATGGATGCATATCTCGCTTGCGCTCAACAGCCTATGGTTCTGAATGGGTAGCGCGACAGCGACATTAAAATTGTACGCAAGTCTGTCGGAATTTCTCCCTCCTGGTTCGGTCAAAAATGAAGCCGAAATAAAGGTTGGAGAAGCCGACAGTGTGGCTCGAGTGATCGAGAGATATGACCTTCCTGAGCGCCTGGTTCATTTGGTGCTCATCGATGGGGTGTACATTGAGCCAGAGGATCGACCGATTCGAATTTTGGGTCCGGGTGAAGTCTTAGCCATCTGGCCCCCTGTCGCGGGAGGCTGATGATGTTTGGCTCAGACAATCTTGATGTGCTTGTAAGGACCGTTTCGGCGACCCCTAAAGAATACATTAGCGGACTCAAACAAGCGGTGCCAGGCGGTATCGCAGTTGACGGTCATGAGATCACCGTCCGGGATGGCGCGGTCTCCATCCATATTCAGATCGAAATATTGCCAGATTATGTGATCGCACTAATGCGTCTTCCATCTTTGCGAGCCACCTGGACTTTTCAGTCTGGGAG
Organism: gamma proteobacterium HIMB30; assembly: GCA_000227525.2. Lineage (GTDB taxonomy): Bacteria > Pseudomonadota > Gammaproteobacteria > Pseudomonadales > Litorivicinaceae > HIMB30. The sequence continues at coordinate 188,620 of AGIG01000028.1, read as the reverse complement.
TGATGATGAGCGAGCTGAGTGCCTAAAGCGGATCGATTGGTCGATGAAACGTGGCGGCGGCTAAATGGATGACCAGCAACTGCTGCGATACAGTCGGCACATCGTTCTGGACGAGTTTGACACAGATGGTCAAGAGCGTTTACTGAACGCTCACGTACTCATTGTCGGTATGGGTGGCCTCGGATCTCCGGTCGCAAGTTATCTTGCATCGGCCGGAGTCGGGCAGTTAACGGTCTGTGATTTCGATGAGGTTGATGAATCGAACCTGCAACGCCAAATTTTACATCGTGACACGCGTCTTGGAATGAATAAGGCGTTGTCGGCGAAAATTGAGCTTGAGGCGATTAATCGAGGCTGTCGAATTCATCCGGTGACGGAGCGCTTGGGGCCGGAAACGATCGACCAACTGGTCAGATCTGTCGATGCGGTTGTCGATGCGTCGGATAACTTTGAAACCAGGCACGCGATCAACCATGCGTGCTTCCAAGCGCGCAAACCACTGGTGAGCGGTACCGCAATAAACTACATCGGTCAGCTCACTGTTTTTGATTTGCGTGATGAGGCAGCACCTTGCTATGCGTGTGTGGTACCTGAAGATACCCCCAGCACAGTTGATCAGTGCAGTACTTCCGGCGTTTTGGCCCCGTTAACCGGAACAATCGGAAGCATGCAAGCGACAGAAATCATCAATTTCCTCGTTTTTGGAGAAAGTCGCCTGTCGGGGCGTATGCTGCTCTATGACGCGCGTGAGTCGCAGTGGAATGCGGTTCCCGTAAGAAAGCGAGGGACATGCCCAGTGTGTGGATCGACTCAGTAACCCGTAAGCCACGATAAGCATCTGAATTATTGATCTTTTTTAAAATCACGTGCGTTGCATTCGTGTCTTTTCCGAGAACTGTTGGGTGCGATGCATCGACAGCGCAGCTTCGGATGAATGTTTGAAGCGTCCAATTTTTATCTATTTTTTGTCAAATATTTGTCATTAATTCAATTTTATGATTCACTTCCCCCTGTCGTTACGGAGTACGGCTCGCCTGAATAACAAGGACGGAGCTGGCTCCGTTTTTGCGTTTTAGGTCTCTGACAAGGATGGGATAAACAAAATATTACAACATTTGTTCCAGTGCCTGAGGAGGCAAGACATGACATTTACAAAACTGATAAAGGGCCTCGCGCCCGTCGGCTTGCTCGCTGCGCTGCCATCAACAGCGTTTGCGGCTGCCAACCTCCAATCAGATGATTTCGTTGGGATTTCATTCTGGTTGATTTCAATGGCCTTAATGGCTTCAACCGTGTTCTTCCTTTGGGAAACACAAAGCGTCGATGGGAAATGGAAAACATCGCTAGTAGTATCGGCCCTCGTGACCTTTATTGCTGCTGTTCACTATTTCTACATGCGGGATGTTTGGATTTCGACTGGTGAAACGCCAACCGTCTACCGTTACATTGACTGGTTGTTGACCGTTCCACTCTTGATGATCGAGTTCTTCTTGATCCTAAGAGCAATTGGCAACGCGTCTGGCGGCATTTTCTGGCGCCTCCTCATTGGTACTCTCATCATGCTGGTACCAGGCTACATGGGTGAAGCGGGTTACATCAACGTAACTGTAGGCTTCGTAATCGGTATGCTCGGATGGTTCTACATCCTGTACGAAATCTTTGCTGGCGAAGCTGCGAAGATGGCGGCAGATCAAGCACCACCAGCAGTACAGAGTGCGTACGGCACAATGCGTATGGTTGTTACGATCGGTTGGGCGATTTACCCACTCGGTTATGTCCTTGGCTACTTTGTGTATGTCGACGACATGGGCAACACTACAGCGGCAGCTAGTGAAGCACTTAACATCGTCTACAACCTTGCTGACGTGGTTAACAAGATCGCATTCGGTCTGTTGATCTGGTACGCAGCGACATCAACAAGCAAGGCGTCGGCAGCGACAGCCTAAGCTTTACGGAGCCTCTCTTTGGAGGCTCCGTTTTCAATACGTTCATTCGAGTTGAGCGTATTGAAAACGGAAGACACAACAAAAAAACCAAGGACGGAAGGATGTAAGGGAATGTTATGCAAACGTTCGATTTCAGCTTGCTACAGTCCGATCTGGCCGAACTCGAAGAGAAACTGAAACAATACGGGTCGAAGCCCGTTAAAGATGAAATCAGTCTCAACCAGTTGTTTATTGATCACCTCGCATCGGGTGGATCACGGACCCGCGCAGTACTCGCACTCGCAGCCGGCCATTCGCAGTCTCTAGAAAAAATCGCGCGATTATCGATTGCGACCTCCGTTGAGTTATTGCATCAAGCGTCGTTGATTCATGATGACGTTCAGGATGAGGACTCGACTCGACGTGGACAAGCGGCGGTTTGGACGGTCGCCGGAAAATCGTCCGCGATTTGTCTCGGTGATGACTTGATCGGTGCTGCATTTGAAGAACTCGCCCAGTTACCGCCGCATCATATTCACCATTTGCCTCGACTGGTGACAATGCTATCGCGGGGTATCAGTGTGATGGCTGCTGGTCAAACCATCGATTGTCAATGGACCCCAGAATCAAGAATTTCATTTGAAGATTACGAGCAGATTGTTCGCCACAAAAGTGGACCGTTATTAGGCTTGCCGATCGCCATGGTTCTTGCACTTGCTGATGGCTCTGACGAGGATGTATTGCAGGTACTCGCGGGTGCATCGTCGATTGGTGTGGCTTACCAATTGGCCGATGATCTTTCCGATCAGGTGGAAGATTTTAATCAAAGATTAAATGGTTATTGGGTTCTTGCTGACAATCTCACTGATGGTTCAGATCCCGAAGTTGCTTTGAGAGAGCGTTTTGATTGGCATCTTGAACATGCGAGGCAGCGTGTACGGACGTTGCCGCCATTCTGTATCGAAGCATTTGAGGTCTTGATTCAAGCGCTTCATCAGAAATATCCCACCTTCCAGGTTGCTGCGTGACGAAGAGTGCGCTGGTCGTTGGCTCAGGTTTTGGCGGGATCGCAACTGCATTGCGTCTACGCGCCCTCGGATTAGATGTCCATGTCATTGAGCGTCAGGAATCCATTGGTGGTAGAGCTCAGGCATTTGAAGTCGATGGGTATCGGCATGATGCTGGGCCAACCGTTATCACAGCCCCATTTTTATTTGATGAATTGTTTGAGCTTTTCGGTGAACGCCGAAAGGATCACATCGAGTTTCGAGAGTTAACACCCTGGTATCGATTTGTCTTCCCGGACGGCGACCACTTCGATTATGGCGGTACGCTTGAGAATACATTGGCTGAGATTCGTCGGATTGAGCCTAAAGATCAGGCTGGTTACGAGTCATTGGTTCAGCATTCGAAAGCAATGTTTGATATCGGTTTTTCTCAATTGGCCCATCAGCCTTTTCATGAAATTAAAACCATGGCGAAGCAGATCCCGCATTTAGCAAGACTTCGCAGTGATCGGTCAGTGTGGGACATGGTTTGCAAACATCTGTCGCACGATAAATTACGACAAGCATTTTCAATCCAGCCGTTATTGGTCGGTGGGTCGCCATTTGATACGACGAGTATCTATGGATTAATCCATTATCTCGAACGGGCATTTGGGATCTTTTTTGCGATGGGTGGTACCGGTGCACTGGTCGATCAGTTGAAGCAGTTGATGCTTCGGCAAGGGATTACCTTCCAAACTGGAACAACGGTGTCTGAAATATTGACTTCACAAAATAAAGTGTCTGGGGTGAAGCTTGAGTCAGGCGAAGTTATCACTGCAGACTGCGTGGTGTTTAACGGTGATCCGATGTATTTGTACCGGGAGTTATTACCGGAAAACAAAATTCCATTCACCACACGTCTCAAAAGAGACTACAGCAAACTCTCAATGGGTTTATATGTCCTATTTTTTGGTGCGAACAAACAATACAGCGATGTGGCTCACCATACGATTTGGATGGGACAGCGTTATAAAGATCTGCTCGATGATATTTTTCATCGTCAAGTACTCGCTGAAGATTTCTCGTTGTATTTACATCGTCCAACAGCGACTGATCCCTCGTTTGCTCCAAACGGTCACGACAGTTTCTATGTCCTTGCCCCCGTGCCACATCAGGGTGGCTGCATCGATTGGGCCGTCGAGGAACCGAAGCTCCGGTCCCGTATCATTGATGCGCTGGATCGAACGATCCTGCCTGATTTGAAATCACATATACAGGCTCCCTTCTCGATGACTCCGGATCATTTCTCTGAGGATTATTTGTCATATCAAGGGGCTGGATTCTCAATTGCACCTTTGTTTACACAATCGGCATGGTTTCGCTTTCATAACAAGGCCGAAGGGTTCGAAAATCTCTATCTCACAGGAGCGGGCACACACCCCGGTGCCGGAATGCCAGGGGTCATTTCGTCGGCAAAAGTTGTCGAACAACTGGTCAAAGAAACGATGGAGAAGCGCGCCTTCGTCTAGGGAATCGTATGAGCAAACAACAATTAAAAAAATACGGAACCACTTTTCATTTTGCGAGTCATTTTCTGTCAACGGCTCAAATGCAATCAGCAGCAGAGCTGTATGGGATTTGTCGTGAAATTGATGATCTTGCAGACACAGCGAGCGATGCGAATCAGGCGCGTACGCAACTATTGACCTTACGACAGGCGCTGATCGATCGAGATAACTCGCATCCCATCGTCGCCAAAGCGCTCGCGATTCAGCCATCGATTGGCCTTGATGCTTTGATTGAATTGACCGACGGCGTTCTGCTTGATACCGAAAAAGTTGCGATCCAGAGTGAAGCAGAACTCCTACGATACTGTTATCAGGTCGCGGGTACAGTTGGTCTTTTAATGTGCGATCTATTCGATGTGAAAGATCCAGTTGCTCGACATCATGCGGTCGATTTGGGTGTTGCTATGCAGTTAACCAACATTTGCCGTGATGTTTATGAAGATGCGCTGAATGGTCGCGTCTATTTACCTGGCGATCTTTTTGAATCAATTACCGCAGAAAAAATTGTGTCACCCGATACACAGACAACAGAAAGCATTAAACACGTGGTTGGATATCTGCTTAGTGAAGCAGAGATTCGTTATGAGTCTGGTATTTCTGGTCTCTGTTTCCTTCCGACACAAGCGCGATTGGCGATATACGTGGCTGCACTGACCTATCGTGAGATCGGTTTGGTGATCGCTGATCGTCGCTTTGATATTTGGGCTGGCCGCGCCTTTACTACGAAAACGCAAAAATGCTTGATTGCTTTGCGATGCGTGGTCACGTTCCTTTTTTCGAGGAAGGCGCATCAATATCAGGGGTTTCATGACGCCGAGTTGCATCGCGGGTTGAATAATCGCCCTGGGGTCCACTGGGCTTGATGCGATGGATCCCTGGGTTCATATCATCGGCGGTGGTCTCAGCGGTTTATCGTTAGCCGCTTCGCTTGCTCAATTTAAAGAGTTACCGGGCCAGGTGCTGATATCTGAGCCGAAGCCGCGCTCCTTAGCAGCAAAAACCTTTAGTTTTTGGTACACAGACAGCGAGCGAGCGTTCCTTAGACCGGAGTATTCGAGTAGTCGTTGGACGCTCAGTAGCGGTGATAATCATGTGTCTCATCACGGGTCTCGCTTTGAATATGGGACCCGGTCGGGAAAACATGTTCTAGAATCTGCGCTGAATGCAATCGATGCGCATCCTCAAATTGATCTTGTGGATGAGTTGGTTCATACGAGGCCGAAGGCAACTCACTGCTTCGATAGCCGTCCATGTTCGGTTGATACGTTTCAATTAACGCAGAGTTTTGCAGGGACTGAGGTTGTTTTTGAACAGCCACACGGAATCCTGGAAGTTGGATTGATGAACTGCATGCGAGCAACTGACTCAGGGCTTCAGTTTGTGTATTTACTTCCGTTGGGTGCCAACCAATTATTGGTGGAGCATACCGAGTTCACCTCGAAACCTGCTGATTTTTCGGCCTTGGATCGTTTGAACGGCAGTTATTTACAGCAACGATTTCCTGACGGTCCATATCGGGTGGTCCGAAACGAGGCGGCCCACATTCCGATGGGGTTTAAACAGGAGGCAAATCATTTGGGGATTCCCATTGGCGCCCGAGGTGGTATGACTCGCGATGCGACTGGCTACGGTTATCGAACGATTCGCTACGCTTGTCAGCAGATGGCCAACCAGTTGGTGACCGATAATGTTGCCCAACCATTTCAAGGATCGGCGATCACCAGTTGGGCTGACCGACTGTTTCTGAACCTCATTGATCACCGGCCAGACATTATTCCTGAGCTCCTGATGCAGATCGCAAACCGAATGCGTCCGGACCGTTTTGCGGCGTTCATGATGATGCGGTCTCCTGTCGATTTGGTTCACATGTTGCGAGCTGCTCCCGCCAAGCCGTTTACTTGCGCTTTATTGGGGAGATATCGATGGATCTGAGCTTAGTATTAGCGTCTTGTCTGATCTCTTTGGTTGGGCTACCCCATGGGGCTCTCGATCCTATGGTTGCGACAAGGTATGGCTTAATCCGCGATCTTCCTTCGAGCGTTTGGTTTCTCACGATTTATAGCGCTATCGTTGCTCTTGTGATTGGCTTTTGGTTACTGCTACCCAGTCTGGCTCTCGTTTTATTTCTATTGATTTCGAGCCTGCATTTTGGTCGTGATTGGAAGCACCAAATTTCGTTCGGTGGGTTTGCTTACGGCGCCTTCGTACTGGGTTTGCCGGCATGGACATTCTCTGAGCAAGTTGAACAAATCTTTGGATTCCTTATTTTTGAAAATTCAGCAGCAATTCCAACACTTCTGTTACAAACGCTTGGCCTGATCGGTGGACTCATGCTGCTTGCCGATCGTAAAAGGCTCTCAATAGTACGGTTGGCTGAGCTTTCTGCTTTAGCCTTGGTTGCCTTTACGTTGGAGCCCTTGTGGTATTTCGTTATTTATTTTTGTGGATTTCACAGTCCACGCCATTTGATTGCCGAATTCACAACGATGAAGAAAGAAACACGCTTCATTGCGTATATTGTGATGTTGTTGTTAACGATTGTGACCTTGGGTGTGGCTGCCGTGTCGGGTTCCCACATCGAAAAATATTATGAATCAATTGATATCGTTCTATACCAGGTGATTTTTATCGGATTGGCCGCTTTGACTGTACCGCATATGTGTTTACTTGAATGGGCGGCGAGGCAGCGTCGTGAATAATCTCGAGCGAAAGCGTGGACACATCGAAGTGGCATTAGAACAAAAGTCCGTCAGGAGTTGTTTCGACCGTATCCGACTCAAACATCGCGCGTTACCAAATGTGAGTCTAAATGCGATTCATCTGGAGACTGACTTCTTTGGTAAGCCGGCAGCGGCGCCATTTTTTGTGAGCTCGATGACTGGAGGGCCTTCAGAATCTGAACGTATCAACCGACATCTTGCTGAAGCCTGTAATGAGTTGGGAATCGCGATGGGTGTTGGATCTCAGCGGATTAGTATTCAAGAAGGGAATGTTTCAGGTTTGACCTGGTCGGTCCGTAATGCCATTGGTGAACGCCCCTTATTCGCCAATTTTGGCGCTGTTAATTTGCCTCAACTCGATACCATACAAGATTTGGGTCGGATTCTAGACTCGATTGAAGCTGATGCTCTCATTCTTCACTTGAATCCGATGCAGGAAGTCTTTCAGGCGAGTGGTGACACAGACTGGAGAAATATCATCGATGAGATTGCTCAGGTGTGCGCCTGGTCACCCGTTCCCGTGGTCGTTAAAGAGGTGGGATTTGGGCTTGACGTTCGATCGGCGAAAGCGTTGGTAGCAAGCGGAGTTGATGTCCTTGATGTGGCCGGCATGGGTGGTACCCGATTTGCCGATATTGAAATCGCGTTGAATCCTGAAATTCATGAAACCTTGTCTTCGGAGAGCGTCTTCGACGGCTGGGGATACACTACGATCGAAAGTTTGAGCATGATTAAGAGCGCGCTTCCGCAAACCACTTGCTGGGCATCTGGCGGTATCCGGAATGGCTTGGATGTCGCGAAGTCGATGTGCCTTGGCGCAAGCGCTGTGGGTATCGCGGGCAAGTTGTTACGTCCGGCAACCGAATCGACTGAGGCGGTGCTTGCGACTCTGCGACAATTTATGAGCGAGCTGAAAATTAGCTGCTTTGGTCTTGGTGTTGGATCATCGAAAGATTTGAATCGATCACATATTTTGGAAATTACGGATGCAGATTAAAGAAATTGCTTGGGCTGATTCGAACAGCCAGTACTCACTCAAAGAGCAGCCAGACGGTTCTATTGAACTATCGGTCGATGGGAACATTGTTAATTTTCACGAAAGGCAAGCAGTTGAGACTTTGATTGAGGCATGGTCTCGATTTGAATCACAATCACGCGAGCCTGTTGAGCGGAAATTGAATGCTGTTGCAAGGGAGGGGCGCTCTGCTTTAAGTGAGGAGCGACCTGCATCAGTGGGTGCTGATTTCCCGAAAAAAGTCCGAAATGCCATTTTCATAATGGTTGCAGTGGGTGCAACCATTTTAATCGTGGACAGTCTCCTGCACGTAATGTAGCTGGAGATTTTGATCTGGAGGATCGCAGACTTATGGGGAGTACTCAGATGTTATCAACTGAAACACTCCACAAGGATGTGGTTTATTGTTGCAAGGATCTTGTAGGGAAAGGCCTAAGCTGGCCTGAAATCGAGAGCGTGATTTGGATGCGGTATATCCATTATGCGATCACCTACGCATCCGAGATTCATTGTTGGATTGAGGAAGCGAAAAATGAAACGAAAGTTCTAGAGGCTTAAGCTTTTCCCTGAATAAGTCATGCGATAATTTTATCGTCCGTTGTATCTCATGACACGGAGGTCATGATGAATATTTTGCATCATTGGGCGCTTATGGCGGCCAATGCTCTTACGCTAATGGGACTGATGATCACTCTGTATGAACAGGGCTGGCAAAGCTACCATTGGTCATTTTTTGTACTTGTCCCAATCTGGGTCTACTTGATTCGAGAACTCTACTTGACTGATTGGGACGATCATCAAACTGATCCTTAAAGGGACTTGAAAAAGGCCTCTGCTTAGATCTTTTGTCCTCGAACGTTTCCGAAAGAGTGCGTAGACTGAGGGGATGAAACAAGTTAGGTCTCTACAATGATCGGTATCGGTCGAGTCTGGACTGATCAAGGTCCAAGCGTCGTCAGTATCTCTGATGATCTCGTTTTTGACGTATCTGAGGTGTGCCCGACTGTCGCTCATTGGCTGTCTGGTCGTGTATCGATTGACGTGATTTCGAGTTTTCGAGAGTATCCGCTCGGTTCGCCGGAGTCATCGACATGGCTTTCTCCTTTCGACTTACAGCCCATTAAGGCATGTGGCGTTACGTTTATTACCAGTCTGCTCGAGCGGTTGGTAGAGGAGCTTGCGCACGGTGACTCGAAGAACGTAGAAGCCATTCGTGAGAATTTAGGTTCAACACTCTTCGATCAAATCCGCAACATGATTCCTGGCTCGCCTGAGGCCATGACGCTTCGTGAGCAGTTATTAGCTCAAAACGCGTGGTCTCCATATTTGGAGGTTGGCCTCGGTAAAGACCCTGAGATTTTCACGAAAGCGCCGCCTTTGTCTGCGCTGGGTAACAGATGTATTGCTGGTCTTTTAAACGAGTCTGAATGGAATAATCCTGAACCTGAGATTGTTTTGGCGATCAATAGTGTTGGGAAAGTACTTGGCGCGACCCTTGGTAATGACGTCAATCTTCGAGATATTGAAGGTCGTTCGGCCCTGTTGCTAGGGCGCGCCAAGGATAACCGGGGTAGTACGGTGATTGGTCCATGGATCCGTGTTTTTGATCAGTCCTGCATGTTGCGTGACATCGCTGAAAGCTCACTGACGTTGGAGATTGATGGCACTGATGGATTCACGGTGTCTGAGTCTCAGAATCTGACGGGCCTAAAGCGCGGTTTCGATGCATTGGTTGATGCTTTATTTGACCAGCACGATTACCCGGATGGTGCGGCATTATTCACGGGCTCCGCATTTGCCCCAGTTTGGGATCGTTTTGGTGAGGGGTCGGGGTTTACCCATGTTAATGGTGACCGTATTCGGATCAGTTGTCCCTTGATCGGTGAGCTGACCCACGAGGTTCAAAGATGTCCAAGCCTTGCTCCATGGGAGTTTGGATTACTGGAGCTGATGCGCAACTTATCCGCTAGAAAGCTTTTGCAGAGCTAGGGTCAGCCGACCTTATGGCGATTAGAACTATTCAGTACATGAAAATAAACAGTCGATTTCCGATTTCCGCTTAAAATTGGTTTTGTTGATAATCGCTAGCCAAATCCCATTTGTACTCGCATCTTGCATTGATATTTCGTAAATAAATTACAAAAATTGTAGGACAAGACTTGATATCTTTTATTTTAAATTACTGTTTTTCGTGAAATTTGTGTCATCGTACTAGCTGAGTAATGAGAAACACCTTTGTTCGTTTGATCAATCGTATGTTTCGAAAATGAAATTTTTCAACGGATTGAGGTGGCATATGCTTGTACTAACGCGTCGGGTGGATGAGTCGATTTGTATTGGTGACAATATCCGCATCACAGTCGTGAAGATAAAAGGAAGTCAGCAAATCAGCGTTGGTATTGATGCCCCTCGGGATGTATCGATTGTTCGTGAGGAATTGGTGGTTGACCGCGCGGGAGTTGTTCGAGGGTCAGGTTCGTCTCGGTCATAGCCGATGCCAGACGCTGGTGATAGGTGTTCGGATCTAGTTACGATTCGAGATGTTGATCTTGATGGTATTGCCTCTCAATTTTTAGACGGATATCCACATTGATCGAAGCGCCATGATTACTCAACTCCGAGGCTCGCTGTCGGGACCGATGCTTCTTGTCGTTGGGATTTCAATTTTGGGGTTCTCTGACAATTTAGTGTTAGTCGTATCGGACTCCGCTAGCGTAGGGCAGTTCCATTTCATTCGATCAGTATTCATTATTATTGGCATTCTTTTAGTTGCTAGATTGATGGGATTGTCTGTAGTTCCTAAACGATGGCCGTTGATGTTGATACGCACATTTTGTATGGTCTCGGCAATACTCCTCTACTTTACAGCGATGCCACTTATGCCAATCCCTGAAGCCGGGGCGGGATTATTCACTTCGCCAATCTTCGTTTTGATGTTTTCAGGAATTTTTTTAAAAGAAGCTATTGGTCTGAAGCAGATAACTATGGTGGTCATCGGTATGCTCGGTATGGTCCTGATTCTCGCACCGAATATAGGGGGCCTAACTCTGTTTCATTTGTTCCCATTAGGTGCAGGCGCGATGTATGCCATTGCGTCAATGCTTACATTCAGATACCTCAGTGGTGAAAGTCCACTGTCAATTCTTTTATGTTTCATGCTTGGCATCGGCATCTGTGGAGGCTTGATAACGACAGTCTTTTCAATATTCCCAGTCTCTCAAGTATGGATGGATGAAGCTCGATTTCTATTCAGTCCGTGGACAGAGGTTTCTAAAGATTACTTATTGTGGGTGGGGATCATCGCGATGCTCTCTTTGTTGGCGCTCGTTTGTATCACTCGAGCCTATCAAATGACGAAGACCAGTCAGGCAGCAATCTATGAATACGCCTATCTCGTGTCGGTCGGTATTTCGAGCTATTTTATTTGGGATGTTGTGCCACCGCCCCTTGGGCTGATCGGCATTGGATTGATCGTCGCGACTGGTTTAACAATCAGTCTGTACGGAGAACGAACGCGCTTAAAAAATGTCAGTGAACGGAGTGTTGTATGAAAACATGGGAATATGCCGCGGTCCAAAAAGGCTCGGAGTTCTGGGATGTGTCGGAATTATGGTCGGACACACAGGGTTTTGAAGTCAAAGCATGTCAGATGCTGACTACCATGGGAGAACGAGGGTGGGAGTTGTTTGCAGAAGATGAGGCCCAGTTTATTTTTAAGCGCCAAAACTAGTGATAAACATAAGGCGCAAGACCAAACGATTACTCCTGGCTCGATCAGACCACAGCAGTTGCATCACCATTGGGGATTCCCGTTGTTGCAAGGCATTCTATTGATCGCCTTAATGACAGCCTCGGAAACGGTCCACGCAAAGTCATTGGCTAAGTTGGGGTATCCGGATTTGATGCTCGTTGGGCAGAGTCGTTTGAGTGTTCTCTTTTGGGATATTTATGACATCGGTTTGTACGCTCCAGGTGGCATTTACGAATCGGTAAAACCGTTTGCTCTATCATTGAGCTATCTACGCGACGTCTCTGGGCCTGATATTACCAAATGGTCGCTCGAGGAAATGCAAAAACAGGGTGCGGATAATGAATCAAACCTCGCTGCTTGGAAGACCGAGTTAAATCGTATTTTCAGGGATGTCGTGAAAGGTGACGAGCTTATTGGTATAAGTCACTCGTATGATGAAGCCCAGTTTTTTCTAAATGGTGTATCGATCGGAACGATGACTGATCAGGTGTTGATCCGAAGATTTTTTGAGATTTGGTTGTCAGAAAAAACCTCAAGACCCGAGATACGCGAATCTTTGATGGGGATTGATCGGCAATGAAGGGATTTGTTTATCTATTTGTTCTCGTTGTCGGCATATCTGGTTGTGCGACAACTTTAGATGGTGAGAGATATCGATCAGTTGAACCCGGTTTCGATCTATTCCAATTTTTTGATGGAACTGTGAAAGCTTGGGGTCTTGTGCAAAACAGAAAGGGTGAGGTGATTCAAAAGTTCGAGGTTGATATTCAGGGAAAAATCTCAGGTAATCGAATCACGCTAGATGAACGATTTCGTTATTCGATTGGAACTGGCCCTGCAAAGCGAGTATGGCAAATCGAGAGACTGGATAACGGTCAATATCAGGGAGCTGCAGATGACATCATTGGAGAGGCTTCTGGTACTTCCTATGGTAATGCTCTCCGGTGGTCATATCGGATGGATATTCCCGTTGATGACGCTTTGTATGAAGTTGGTTTTGAAGATTGGTTCTGGGTCATCGATGAGCGACGTTTATTCAACCGTTCATACATACAGAAGTTTGGATTCGATATGGCCGAAGTGACGATCTTTATGGAGCGGCAGTAACCTAGTCTAGAGTATGTCTAGATTAGATTTCGACTATCGATTATTGAGGTCAGATAAGGATGACGTTGGCCAATTAGGTCGGCTCAAAAAATTATCGTTTTCGAGTTAGTTCTAATACGTCAACCTTTTTGACCGAAACACTTTGTCCCGGCTTATCGTCGAATTGAACAATGATTGTTTCTTTTTTCTTTCCGATAAAGCCCATGACAACGCCCTGGCGCGGTGGATTACCGGTGGTAATGCGGTCGCCATATTTGTATGGCGAATTGAGAGCTAGGCTTGACCAATTGGAGTCATGACCTGTAGTCATTTCGAAATCTTCCTTATTTTAAATCGCGCCATGCGTCAGACGGATGGCGCGTAAAACATGGATCAGCCCTCGAGGCTAATGTTTGTTGCAGAAGTTTTGCCGCGTTCTTCCTGCAGATCGTAAGAGACTTTCTGCCCATCGTTGAGCGAACGAATGCCCTTAAGAGATAATGCAGAGATGTGAACAAACACATCCTTGCCTCCGTCATTTGGAGTGATAAAGCCAAAGCCTTTTTGAGTGTCAAAAAATTTAACAACGCCTGTGTTCATAATAGTTTTCTCGTAAATAAGATATGTGGCCCCGAGACCTTAAGGTCTTGAGGTACTAGAGTTTCAAAGAGGAATTCAAAGGAAAGTCAGAAACTGAGCTTAGAAGATCTAATGAAAGCAATGGCAGTAGAACACACAAGCTGCTCAATAGATACTTTAAAATCGTTTTTACTTAGGATGTATGTGCTGCTGGCATACTGAACTGGATTTATGAAACAAGGTGGTTTCAGTCCATTCAGTTCTTTAAAACGATTTACGTGAAAGTGGCGCGCCCGAGAGGATTCGAACCTCTGACCTTTGCCTCCGGAGGAAATTGCTCTTTTAAAGAGATCAAAGGAGGCAATGCCTATAGTTGTTAAATCCAGTCTTGTGCACATTTTGTTTTGTGGTGATGTGACGTTATAAGAACAGCAATGCCGTCCAAGGCATAAAGCTGACAATCATCAATGTGACGACCATGGACACGATAAACCATTTCGCATAACTCATGACCTCGCCTACCCCTAAGCCTGTGGCGCTGCAAACTGTTAGTAAGACTGAGGCAACAGGTGGTGTTTGCTGTCCAATCCCAAGGTTGAGACAAACAATTACCCCGAAATGCACAGGGTCGATGCCCATGCCCACTGCCACCGGTAGCAGGATCGGCACAACTACAATAATTGCTGCCGCTGCATGCAAAAACATTCCGAGAATTAGAAGAAAAGCATTAATCAGAATTAGCTTTAAGACGTAGCTATCAGTGACAACCATTAATGCTTCAGCAATCTGCTGGGGTAATTGCTCGTTGGCGAGGAACTGACCCAGTATCGACGATCCAGCAACAATCATCATCACAATAGATGTCTGCCGGATCGTTTGGACGGCGAGTTCATAAATCTTGGTGAGGCTTAACGAATCATCAAAGAACTTTCCGTAGATCAAAATCATAATCACGCCCAGCGCCGACGCTTCCGTTGGCGTAACAAATCCACCAATGAGTCCTCCAACCACAACCAGAGGAACTAACAGAGGAATAAGAGCTTCTTTGATGGCCAATCCCAAGTTTGACGGTTCGAATTTGGTATCGGTTGGATACTGTTCTTTGACTGCGAAGATATAGCTGGTGATCATGAAGCCGGCAGCCAAAATTATGCCAGGGACGATTCCCGCCAAGAAAAGATCCTTGATCGATGTATTGGTCGTAACGCCGTATAGAACCATTGGAATAGAAGGTGGAATAATGATGCCAAGGGTCGCAGATGTGGCCGTGACAGCCGCTGCAAACGGTTTTGCATAACCTTGTTTGGCCATAGATGGTACGAAGATCTTACTCATTACAGCGGCATCCGCTACTGCTGATCCTGACATTTCAGCCATGAACATCGAGGTGACGATGTTAACGTGTGCCAGTCCTCCGCGCATCCATCCAACTAGCGCACGAGCGAGGTTAATGATTTTGTCGGCGACCTTGGTCGCACCCATTAGCTCTCCCATAAAAATGAAAAGAGGAATAGCTAGTAAAACGAGCTTATTTGTCCCGGAGAACATTTGAATTGGGATGGTGATGATGTCGATATCGGCTATGAGCATTGTGAAAAATGCAGTCAGCATTAGTGAGAAACCGATTGGAATTCCAATAAAAATTAAGCCTAGGAGTATGGCGATTAGAAGAAATGCCATTAGTCAGGATCCCTATAGTTTTTTATTTCACTAGCAATCGCGATGATCATCAACACGGCAAATATTGGGAAGATCAGCATGAACCAACCTTGCCTGATCTCAGCAGTCTCGATTTCAGTTGCTCCTGAAATAGATATCATTTGGATAGAAAAGTAGCCAAATAAGGAAAAGAATCCGATCAGCACAAACTGCTTGATGCGGTCTAGGATTCTTTGTGAATGTTTGGGAAGTAATTTAAATATTGTATCGAACGCGATATGGCCTGTGGTGCGATAGGCAGAATACGCTCCCAAAAATGCGATCCAGACCAAAAGTAAGCCAGGTATTTCATCCGCTGTGACACTAAGCGAAGAGATTGTGTCTCTAATCACAAAATAGGTTGGTCTAAAACCTTCATAGTCTGATGCGATGGACCGGAGAAAATCGCCGACCACATATCTGTCGAACACGTTGATGAATACAAAAAATGTCGAGGTAGCAAATGCTGCTACCCCGACCATTTCGATGCACTTTAATAGTGTATCGGTCCGCTTAGACATCTTAGCGAGCGGCCTCAATGATCTTCAGATAGTCGTCACCAACGGCGTCGATGTAGTTCTGATAGCTCGCTTTAGTCGCTGCCTGGAACTTAGGAAGGTTGACCTCGTTGATTTTCATGCGTGTTTTCATATCAGCAAAATACTTTGCTTCTAGGTCAGCCGATACTGCATAGGCTTTGTCAGTAATCTTACGGCCGACCTCTTTGAACACCTTTTGCTGTTCTGGAGTCAACTTGTTCATAAAGGCTTGTGATGCCATTAAGAAAGATGGCGTATACACATGGCTCGTCAACGACAGATAATCAGCAACTTCGTAATGTTTTTGCTCGTAGAATCCATAGGTAGCCGCTTCGGCACCATCAACTACGCCACTTTGGAGTGCTGTAAATGTCTCGCCCCAAGCTACTTTTTGAGGGGACGCTCCGAGTTGCTGGAACACTCCTTGGCGGAATTTGCCGCCTGAGATTCGAACTTTGAGTCCATCTAAATCAAACGGTTGAACTACAGGGCGCTTTGTGTTGATCACATGACGAAAACCATTTTCGTAAACACCGATTACATTCACATTGCCGACAGACTCAATACGAGAACGAATCTCGTCTTCAAGACCACCTTTCATAGCTTTTTGGACGTGTGAGCGATTGTCAAAAAGCCACGGTAGGTCAAAAACCCCAAGTTTTTTATCTAACTTCATAACACCTGAAGCGATATTTATCATTTCAAGTGAGCCAGCTTGGAGGTTTGCTAAAAGCGCTTTTTCTTTTCCGAGTTGTCCGCCTGGGAAGAGCTTGAACTCAAACTGTCCTGGCAGACGCTTTTCGACTTCTTCCGCAAATAGGCTAGATTGTGCATGCAGCGGTGAAAATTCAGAAACGTGACTTGCGATTCGAACTTCGATTGGAGCTGCAACTGCGCTCACTGAGGCAGTTAATGCCAGTGTTGTGAGTAATTTTTTAAAACTAGACATATTATTTTCCTTTGTTCGTATTTAATGGTCTATCTAATGTCGACTCGATACTTGAAGTAGTCAGCCCTGCCCCTACTTCTTCTCCACTCCACTGGTGTGCTCCCAAAATTAAATGCGAGACGTTCGATAGCGACGATAGGCAAGCTCTCATCGATTCTCAGTAGGCGTCTGATTTCAGGTGTGGATTCTTCGACGCAGAGTGTGTCTTCCGCTCGGAAAATGAATTGATCACACACTTCTGCATACATTGGGTATAAAAGGTCTTCGAATGAACTCAGTTCGTAGTCGAGCAAATGCTCGAAACCCTCGTGTTTTAAATTGATTTCTTCAAAGAGAGCGGGTTGTCCATCAATTAAGCGTAAACGCGTAAGGTGGATGACTTTGTCGCCGTCATTCAACTTGAGTTGTCGTTGGACGTAGGAGGCTGGTGTAACAAGCTCCCGGCTCAGCATCCTACTTTCCGGGGGGGCATTTGAATTTTGATTGAAGCGAAAGAAGCGAAATAAGGTCGAATCAAACGCTTTTTTCACGAATGTGCCTCGCCCGTGAACTCGCTCTAGAATTTTTTCATCTACTAGCTCTTGGAGCGCCTGTCTCACTGTTCCAGCCGCTGCGCCATATTGAGCTATAAACTCATTTTCAGATGGAATTCGATCACCTGGTTTAAATTTACCCGAAGCAATCTGATCCCTGATTTCATCAGCTAATCTCTGGTATAGAGGCAGTCTAGAATCTCGATTTTTCATCATTTAATAAGTTGTTATTTATCTAGGTCACTTATATAGTTCTATAGAGAAGCATATGAGTCAAACAAATTCAACAATAAAAGAGAAAGGATTCATTTTGATTAATCCGCTTATCCCTGAGTTCTCCGGTCATCTTATTGATCACCACATGCATTTGTTCGAATCCGGATTGCCATTGAAGGCGGATCGTCGCTATACACCGGATTATGATGTAACCCTTGAGAATTATCGGGCGCTGTGTAAGGAGCATGGAGTGCAGGGTGCTTTATTGGTCCAGCCAAGTTTCCTTGCCGATGACAATTACTACTTATTGAGCGTATTAGATGAAATCCGCAAGCGTGAACTACCATTTTTAGCCCGCGGGGTGATTACAGTTGAGCGGAACAAAAATTACGATTTTCAGAAGTTGTCTGAGAAAGGCGTTATCGGAATACGTTTTAATCTCGTAGGTAAAGAGTCTTCATTTCGAATTGAGGAGTACAACCGCATTATTAGTGAGTCAAAAGATTTTGACTATCATCTCGAGCTGTACTGCTCGAACGCTTGGATTGCCAAGCTCGCAACACAGCTGAATCGCTGCGGGTCCCAGATCGTCATCGATCACTTTGGGATGCCTGACGAGACGAATTCTCGCGAAAGCAAGATCTTTCATCTAGGTGAATTAAGCACCTCACCGATTATTAAAGCATCTGCACCATATCGCTTTTTGGGCGTTGCCGACTCGAACTTGGCGGCCACTGAATGTGAGGTGCTGGCAGAAGCGTTGAGATCCGCCTATGGTGACAACTGCCTCGTGTGGGGCTCAGATTGGCCGTGCACCCAATTTGAAGAACGCCAATCATTCGCGGATACCCTGAATTGGAGATCGCAATGGGAAGCGGTGTGAGCAAGTCGCATGCGACCAAATTAGTCGTAGATCATACCCGAGATTGAGGAAGAGCGTTGCTGGCGCGCCCGAGAGGATTCGAACCTCTGACCTTTGCCTCCGGAGGAAGTTGCACTTTGAGGTAACTAAACATTGGCAATACTTTGACATCGAAAGTACTGCCTTGTGCATGTGTTGTCACCGAAGGCTAATGACTACCTGACTCGTAGGATGAACAAAAACGCTGTAATCGGCGTAATTAAGGTCCTCGTGTTCGTTGCATTTGCTGGATTACGCATACCCAATTAAGAATGACTTCGACCAAAGCTCGGCAGTATTGGTTGACTATTCGCTCACGAATTTCTTGCCATCAATCATAGACTTGGCCAAGTTTTGGCGTTCAAGAATGCTCATCACTATAATGCCAGTAATATGCGCCGCAATTAGAAGTAATGAAAACTCGCCTAGGAGCTCATGAATATCTTCAAATATCTCGGCGGTTGGGCCGGATAGTGAAATATTCAACCACCCCGTCAATCCCGTTAACGCTAGCCAAACCAGAAGTACGACAACCATCGCGCCTCCAGCTGGGTTATGTCCTGTCTCAGGAGTATGACGACCGATCAGCATGCCGGTGATGTGCTCCACGATCGTGCCAGGTGATTTTACGAAGTCAATAAAACGAACATTTTTTGGGCCAACGAAGCCCCAAATCAGACGAAAGATGACGAGTCCGATAATGACGTACCCTGCATATTCATGCGCGGAATCCCATTCCTCTGCTGTAATTTGTGCCACGCAGAATACTAGAACGAGAGACCAATGAAATATCCGTGTCACGAGATCCCAAACAGGCGTTTCTCGGTCATGCATCATGAACATGAAAGTCTCCTTTAGCAGCGCCTTCATGGCAGGCTGTGCAATCTGTTTTATTAATAAATTCAGAGTTTGATTCTTTCATAAAATTTAAATTGCTGTGCTCACGCAGCCAATGATCGGATTCGGTTATTCGAGTCGACCACGCGCCGGATTGCCCGCGGCTAAAGCGATTTCCTATCCATGATGAATCCGCCGAATTGGATTGCAGGTACTCCAAAATAGCTATCATTGATTTGTCATCAATGCTTGCATCTTCTCCAAAGTGAGAGTCTAGTTGGCGCATTAGCCGGCCCCATGATTCTGCGGGTAACATTGCAGCTGGAAACGCCAGATGACAGGCAGAACACTCCTCGATCGTCAGTGAGTGGGTGACAGGACTCAGGTTTTCATCGCGAACACGCATACTTGCACTGAAAATCAACAAGCTCACCATAGAGATAAGAAATAGACGTTTTAACATTCCGTTCATTCATACTTAAATATGCCGCTTTCGGCACGAAGATGGCAAACGGTACACCTCGCTTTCAATCCGGCGAGGCCTGACTCCAATTGCTCTTCAGAAATGTGGAAATGTTTACCTATCCAATAGGGCGTTTCAGTGATGCGTATAGGAGACTTTTTATCTTGGATTCCGTCAGTAAAACCAAAGATTGGATCCTCAGAACGTTCTGGTGATGAAGTGAGATAATTTGTTATGTGCTGAGTTGTTCGGACATCCAGAGACGCATCTTCGCCAAAGTGATTATCCAGATTTTGCATAATTTCTAGCCAAGACGTTGTTGGAAGCATTGTGGAAGGAAATGCGAAATGACACCCTCCGCATTCTTCTTTTGTTTCTGGATCATTAATCACGCTCACATGGTTTTTGTCAGCATAGGCATACGCAGCCAAAAGAGCGCACGATAAAAACAACATTTGCCGCACAGTCATACCTTACGAGTTCTTCATAAATGTCAAAAAGTCCCCTTTTTCTGTGGCATTACATTCTCGGCCAAGAACTGATTTACAGTTTCTTCGAAACCATTTTTCGACTTTTTTTAGAGACCGATAGCGCTCAGGATTTGTCGAAATTGCCATCGGCTCGATTACTTTCCCAGCGCGAGTTTCGCCTATTTGAGTGGGATCTGTAGAGTGGCAGGTTGTGCAAGATGGGGTATCTTTTTTTCCACTGATAAAAGACCTTGAGTAAAGGTTCTTTCCTCGTTCTAAGTCGAAATTCGAAAACACCGGATTTTCCTTTTCTGCCTTGATTGCATAATGGCGGATGAGTGCGTCGAGATCGATAGCATAAAGATCTGTGGTGAAGAGGCACAGCATTGCGACAAAGAAGAAGCTTGATTTCATGACCGCCCCCGACAGAACTTCGTTGTCATGTTAGAGCTTGGGGTTTCTAAATACTAGTTGGGTGCTTCGACAGTTAATGGTGCCTTGTTAAGCATGTTATCCGTAGATTTGGTACAGACCCGGATGTACATGGCGCGCCCGAGAGGATTCGAACCTCTGACCTTTGCCTCCGGAGGAAGTTGCTCTTAGACGAAACTCAATATTTGCAATACTTATAGATACAAAATTTAGCAGTGTGCATGTTTTGTTATCGTGATCGACTCTGCAGCCTCCCAATACATTGATTTGACTACCTAGTTATGAGAACGAATCAAAGCGCTGGAATCGGCGTAATTACTGGCTTGGCGTTCGTTGCGTTTGCCGGACTATGCATAACCTATCAGGACCGACTTCGGCAAAAGTTCGGCAGACCAACATCAGTGCAGCAAATCTATTTAGGTGATCGTGGTGAAACGATTGGCGCGCCCGAAAAGATTCGAGGCCGCGAAATGTCTCCCGGGTATTTCGATAGATTGCTTGGACGCTCTGTTTCGAAAGCCCCAACGATCCGAGGCTATTTTTCAAGCCAGTTGACCTGCGGTAGTTTTCCAATTATGTTCTGGCGCATGTTACGTCTTCTTTTGATCATGATGACTCTATTAATGGTGCAGGTTGCTCACGTGCAGCCTGTGCATGCGACCATGGATATTGATCAAAGTCATATGAACGACGCCACACATTGCGTAAATGACGATTTGTTAGCGAACGATCATGTGGGCAGTGAAGCATCCGACCATTGTAATAACGCTCATTTTTCTTGTTCGCTGTCTGGTTCTAGCCAGTTCAATGCGAAGCACGTTCCTAGTATGTGGGCTCGGATGGTGCACCCATCTGGTGATCCTAAATATACTTCATTCAAGATAGAACGACCTCCAAAAGCCTAAACCAAATCTGTTTTAAATTTTTTGGTTTATTTTTTTTGAGGTAACACAATGTCTTTATCTTTTGTTCGTGGCGTTTGTATCGCTACTACTATTCTTGTTTCCCAATTCACATTTGCTGGTGCAGGTCACTCAGGTGATCAGGGTGTTGGTCAGCCTGGTCACAGTACCCCTTCTCGCACAATCGAAGTCGTGATGCATGACAATTACTACGATGTGGATTCGCTAGATATCAAAGAAGGCGAAACGGTCCGCTTTGTCATTAAAAACCAGGGTCAGCTCGTGCATGAGTTCAATATAGGTACGGAGAAAATGCACGCCGCTCATGAGCCTGAGATGTTAATGATGGTTCAACATGGTGTGCTCAAAGGCTCTTCAATTGACCATGAGGCAGCTAAGTCTATGCAGGCGACCATGGGCCACGGTTCCCATGACGAACCGAATAGCTTGCTATTAGAACCTGGTAAGTCAGGTGAAATTATTTGGACTTTCCCACAACACGCAAAAGACGAAATTCAATTTGCTTGTAATGTTCCCGGGCACTATGCCGCTGGGATGGTTGGAACGGTCAATCTAGTTCACTGAGGGCGAAACCATGAAGAAACTACTTGTTAGGATTTTCAGCGCCTGTTTACTTAGTTTGGGTCTCAATGCATCCGCTGCCGAGGTGGAATATTCCATCTCGGTTGATCGGGTTGTGGCAGACCTTGACGGAGTAAGAAAGACTGGAATTGGATACAACGGAAAAACACCTGGTGAGACCCTTCGATTTAAAGAAGGTGATACTGCTGTCATCCATGTAACCAATAATTTAGACGAGCCAACCTCAATTCATTGGCACGGACTAATCCTTCCATATAACCAAGACGGCGTGCCAGGCATCTCTTTCCCGGGCATCCAGCCAGGAGAGACTTTCACGTACAAATTCCCAATAGTTCAGTCAGGAACATACTGGTATCACAGCCACTCTGGTTTTCAAGAACCAGATGGAGCGTATGGTTCAATTGTTATCGAGTCGGCCAAACGTGAACCGTTTAAATACGATCGAGAGTATGTGATCCAGCTCGCTGATCCGCATGCTCACTCAGGTGATCGTATTATGAGAAACCTGAAATCTTCGGCTGAATACTACAATCGATCGCAGAGAACGTTGGGGACGCTGTTGGATGATGTTCAGTCGGTAGGTTGGAAGGCTGCTTTAGAAGATCGCTTCGCTTGGGGCAGCATGAAGATGATGCCGACTGATATCGAAGATGTTCAAGGTTTTACGCCGGTTATCAATGGTCAAACGACCGAGCAGAACTGGACCGGACTTTTCAATAAAGGCGAGCGAATTCGATTGCGTTTTATCAATAGCTCAGCAATGACATTTTTTGATGTGCGGATTCCAGGTCTCGAGATGTTGGTTGTGTCAGCCGATGGTAACAACGTTCAACCAGTGAAAGTTGACGAGTTTCGTATCGCTGTTTCCGAGACGTTGGACGTGATCGTAAGACCGAAAGAGTCGAGAGCGTATAGCATTGTTGCTGAAACGATGGGCCGGACAGCTTTAGTACGAGCCACGCTCGCTCCAGAACTTGGTATGGCTGGCCCGATTCCGAGTCTCAGAAAGGCGCCTTTGCTAACCATGGCGGACATGAAAATGGACGGTATGGATCATGGCTCGATGGCTGGTATGGATCATGGCTCGATGGCTGGCATGGATCACGGTTCGATGGCTGGCATGGATCACGGTTCGATGGCTGGTATGGACCACAGTTCTATGGCTGGCATGGACCACAGTTCTATGGCTGGCATGGATCACAGTTCTATGGCTGGCATGGATCACAGCTCGATGTCGGGCATGAATCACTCTGCCGCCAGTTCCTCTAGCAACATTGGTCGCTATTACGCCAAGGGCAGCGGATTAGACCCGCAGAATAATGCTGTCGGGAAATTCCTTAGTTATGAGGACTTAAAGGCTCAGTCGCCTCTGTATGAAGACCGAGAAGCAACCCGTGAAATCGAACTCCGTCTGACGGGGAACATGGAACGCTATACCTGGTCAATCAATGGCGTTAAATACGAAGACGCTGAGCCAATACGATTGAAACTGGGTGAGCGTGTTCGATTTAAGTTTGTTAATGAAACGATGATGGCGCACCCCATGCATCTGCATGGAATGTGGATGATGTTAGATAACGGTCAAGGTTCTTTTGATCCGATCAAGCATGTGGTTAGCGTTGCTCCGAATACGACGGTGTACGCAGAGACTGAAGTCGATGCTCCGGGTCAATGGGCTTTCCATTGCCATCTGTCATACCACGCCGATAGCGGGATGTTCCGGAAAGTCGTTGTCGATGATTTCTCCATAGGAGGAACTCAACAATGAAAAAGTTCATATCGTTTCTTTTTATGTTTGCTACCCCAGGTCTCGCAGTGGCGACGCCAGTCGATAACTTTTGGTCTCTCGGCATCGACAAGTTAGAAACAAGAACCCAAGCGGGTGGTGATCAATTTAACGTTGCAGAGACATCATTTGAATATGGTGATGACGACAAGCGCCTTTTGATTAAAAGTGTGTATGAGTACAGCGTTGAAGAAAGTGCAGTTGAAAAGTTCGACTCGATTGTCGGTATCAAATTCCCTGTTTCGAGTTTCTATGATGCTGTTGTCGGAGCCCGTATTGATACTCCCGATGGTGAGGATCAATACCACGGCTATTTCGGCATGCAGGGTCTTGCGGAACAGTTTATCCATGTAGGAGGAGGGATTTCAGTATCCGAACACCCATCGGTGAAATTTGGGGCTGAATATGAGGGACTCATTACAAATTGGATCACTCTAACGCCTTCATTTGAAATGACAGTTCCTCTTAAAGACAACCCTGTTCGGGGAGATGGTGCCGGCGGAGCGAGGACCGAGTTTGGGGTGAGGCTTAGCTACGATGTTCTTGATAGAACAATCGCACCTTATATCGGTGTCCATCAAGAACGACTGTTTGGTGAAACAGCTGCGTTGGCTCGCTCTGATGGCAAGGCAACTAGTAAATTCTTCACAGTCATCGGTGTAAAGTTGCTTTTTTAAGCATAGTTACCTAGGAAATTTTCCGAGAGGAATATTGCAAGTAACTATAAACCGTTTGTCTGGGCATACTGCGAACTTCCGACTCGTGGTATGTCCAGCCTCTCCTTAAGTGGCTTAAAGCTTAGGTGTAACAACTGGAGAAATTAAATGAGTTTGAATCAAGTCATTAAGGCGATTGGCTTTGTGGCAATCGCTTGCTTCGGTCAAGTGGCTTTAGCAGATGCAATCCCGTATACCGACAAATCAAAAGTGAATTTGGGGCAGTCGATTTACGAGCAAAACTGCGCCTCATGCCATGGACGTAATCTTGAAGGTCAATTTAATTGGCAAAAGCGCAGTGCCGATGGTTATTTACCTGCTCCGCCGCATGATGAAACGGGTCATACTTGGCATCATCCGGACCAAATGCTATTTGAGTTCACAAAGTATGGACCGCAAAAGTTTGCAGGTGCTGACTACAAGTCGAAAATGCCTGCATACGATGGAAAGCTGACAGATGACGAGATCTGGAATGTTCTTGCTTATATTAAGTCAAAATGGCCAGATCAGATTCAGAGGAAGCATACGGAAGCATTCAGTAAGTGATGCGGACTTCCTGAGGTGCAAATAAACCTAGGATTTGAATTTTACGGTTACTAAAGCCTGAACATGCTGCGAATTTCCGTCTCGTAGTATGCTCAGCATTTATTACTGGAAGTTATTGTGATGACCGCGGTCAATAAAAATATCGGGAATCCAGATCATTGGGATTGTCGCTACCTTGAGAATTCAGATGAGACGCTCTCATGGACCGAGGGGGGCAACTCGCTTTCTTTGAAATGGATAACTGAAACCCTTCCAAATAAAACGGCTTCTATAGTCGATGTAGGAGCAGGAAGATCTATGCTCTTGCCCACTTTGCTGGCTAATGGTTACGAGAATCTGAACCACGTTGAATGGTCGGAGGCTGCATCGCAACATCTGCAATTGAAGTTGGGCGGACAAGCATCCGGCATCAATTGGTTCATCGGTGATTTGTTTGATTGGCAGCCCGAAGAAGCCATTGATTTGTGGCATGACAGGGCAGTTTTCCATTTCCAGACTGATGCAGAATCTATTAGTAATTATCTCCGAGTCTTGCATCAAAGTGTTCGCCCTGGCGGGTATGCATTGTTGTCCACATTTCATCTGGATGGCCCAGAGAAATGTTCTGGCCTTCCGGTAATGCGTTATGACGCGTCTTCATTGCTTGCGACTTTAAATTCGTACGATGGTTCGGGCTGGGAGGAAATCAACAATACAGTTTGGTCTCACTATAGTCCCTCGGGAGTAGAGCAGAAGTTTCAGTATATTTTGGTTCAGAATGAATGAGGGTCTGAATGGCGCGCCCGAGAGGATTCGAACCTCTGACCTTTGCCTCCGGAGGGCAACGCTCTATCCAGCTGAGCTACGGGCGCATAGGGCCGGAGTATACACGTAATTCGAGGAGTCCACAGCGGATGGCGGCTCTTTAAAATACTCTTGGCACTCTCA
Source organism: gamma proteobacterium HIMB30 (assembly GCA_000227525.2). Taxonomy (GTDB): domain Bacteria; phylum Pseudomonadota; class Gammaproteobacteria; order Pseudomonadales; family Litorivicinaceae; genus HIMB30. The sequence continues at coordinate 162,469 of AGIG01000028.1, read as the reverse complement.
ATCCCGACACTCTATAATCGCCAGCTCAGAGCAAACCAACTGGCATGAGGCTATCAATGAAAACGGTAATCACCGCGATCACTTCCCTAATCGCACTGTCTGCATTTGCTGCGAACGAAAAAGCAGATGTCGTTCTAGAGCGTCTGAAGCATCCAGCATCTGTTTGTGTCATGGGTGATCCATGCTCCGACAATTTGGGTAAGGCTCCAGTAGCGGCTGCCGCGCGAACTGGTGATCAGGTCTACACCAGTGCTTGTGCTGCTTGCCATACGAGCGGCGCTGCGGGCGCTCCGAAGACTGGAGATGCGGGTGCCTGGGCGGCACGCATGGATCAGGGTATGGAGACACTCGTCAAACATGCGATCGATGGGTATAAAGCGATGCCTGCCCGCGGCTTGTGTGCTGATTGCTCAGATCAGGAAATTGCGGACGCTGTCGCATATATGGTTGACGGCCTATAAGCCTCTCACGATGATCGATCCCACGTTGGGTCGATTGTATCTTGATTCCGAGACACTTTGTTCAGCTTCGTTAAAAGCCGCTGAATATGGGCTTTTGACAGTGGAGCCAATGAGTTTAGGTCATCACGGCTAACCCTTGGTTCTCCGGAAGCTTCGACGGCAAGTCTGCGTTCTTCGTCCGAGCCATTTGAAAATAGTGCAAGATCGACGCCTGCATCGAGGGTGTTTTGCACTCGTTCGGTGACCGTCCCGGCGATTGCACCCATGGTCAGGCAGTCCGAGATGATCAACCAATCACCAAAAGTCTCGCGGATGCATTGCATGGCTTTGGTGGATGTCGTGATCGGTAGGGCGTCCCACTCAGGAATCACAACATGAGCGGTCATCGCCCAGCGGGTCCCTGATATGACTTGAAAAGGGATCCAGTCAGACTGGGAAAGCTCATTGATGGACGTCGAAATCACCGGTAATTCGTTGTGGCTATCTGATTGAACACGGCCCATGCCAGGAATGTGTTTCACGATCGCGCTGACACCGCATCGACTTAACCCATCAATAAAGGCTGTTGCTAGCGGGATCACTTCGGCTGGCGTGGTTCCGAAAGAGCGGTCACCGATCACAGGATCGGCACCTTTGATGTGCAAATCGAGGACAGGTGCTGCAGCATGCGTGATACCGACTTCGGCAAGTTGAGAACCAATGACTTGGCCAAGGCTGTTGGCAGCCTCGAGTCCGGCGAACTGATGTCGACGCCAGTATTTTCCGATATCGAGCGCGGAGGGGAGAACTGGCCAGTTTGGATTCTTGAGACGCTGAACTCGGCCGCCTTCTTGGTCAACGATAATCACCACGTCGTTATCCAAGATCTCGCGAATCGATGCGCACAGTGCTTTTAATTGCGTTTGATTTTCAATATTTCTCGAAAATAGGATAACGCCATAAGGTCGTAACTCGTGGAGCCACGAAACTTCTGAGGCAGAAAGCATCTGACCGCTCAATCCCACAACAATAGGCCGATAAAGATTCATACAGATTCGCCTTTTAACATCGCATGTAGCGCACTTAACGTGTCCTGGCCTTTTTGTCTTGCTACTTCAGGGTCTGCTTCGTCTTTACCATGCCAATGAATATGTTCGTCAGGCAGCTCATCCAAAAATCGGCTCGGTGTTGTCTCAATAAATTCACCAAACTGTTTCCTCCGCTTTGCGTAGGTCACGGTCAAGACTTGCTTGGCCCGAGTGACACCAACATACATCAGGCGTCGTTCTTCTTCGATGGTGTCAGCTTCAATCGAGTTTTTATGTGGTAGAAGGTCCTCCTCGACCCCCATGAGGAATACTTCGGGGAATTCTAAGCCCTTCGCTGCGTGGAGAGTCGCAAGCTGTACTCGATCACTGTCATCTTCTTCCTCTTCACGTTCGAGAATGTCACGAAGTACGAGCTTTCGAATGGCGACTTCAATGGCGGTATCGTCTGAATCGGCTTCATCCTTATCCTCTATCTCATCGGGATCGCCTTTGAGATCTTTCCTCAGTGCCTCGAGAAGTTGTACGACATTTCCCCAGCGGCGCTCGGCCATTGGCTCTGAAGAACTTTGATCAGACAGCCAACCCCGATAATTGATGCTTTCCAACAGCTCGTCGATTGCCTGCATTCCCTGACCGACCAAGAGATCGCGTCGAGCTGTCTCAATCAGCGTATGGAATTGCGTAAGACGTCTTGAAGCCTCTGGGTCTAACCGAGACGTGAGCCCTACTTCAGGGATACACGAATACAACGGCTGGCGTCGTTCATGGGCGTATCGGCCAAGGACCTCGAGTGTTGTTGGACCGATCCGACGGCGTGGCACATTAACGATTCGTAACAGCGCATTGTCATCGTCTGGATTGATGAGAATGCGGAGATACGATATCAGATCGCGAATTTCTGAACGTGCGAAAAAGCTCGTCCCACCACTTAATTTATAGGGGATCTTAAAGTGCTGTAATTTAAATTCGAGGATGCGTGCTTGATGATTACTTCGATACAGCACCGCGAAGTCAGAAAATTGCTTCTTTTGATTCAGACGACGCTGCAAAATCATCGAAGCAATTCTTTCCGCCTCATCTTCGTCCGTCTTTGTCGGAAGGATTTCGATACGATCACCAAATCCCTTGTCGCTCCAGAGCGTTTTTTCAAAAATGTGCGGGTTGTTTGCAATCAGGGTATTCGCCGTTTCAAGAATGACCCGGGTCGAGCGATAATTTTGTTCGAGCTTAATCACTTTTAGTGTTGGAAAATCAACGCTCAGTTCGTTGAGGTTTTCAGGACGGGCTCCACGCCATGCATAAATTGACTGATCGTCGTCGCCGACAATCGTGAGTGCGCCAGACGTTTGGGTCAGGAGCTTGACCAGTTCGTATTGGATACCATTAGTGTCCTGATATTCGTCGACTAAAAAATAACGGATTTTGGATTGCCATTTGGCCAGAAGATCTGGCTTAGCGCGGAATAGTTCGATCGGTCTTAAAATCAAATCATCGAAGTCGACAGCATTGCATGCCTTTAAGTACCGGTCGTATTCAATATATGCATTGGCAGCTAAGACAGACTGTGAGTCACTCGCCTGGGAAAGGGTTTGCTCAGGTGATAGCCCATCATTTTTCCAATGAGAAATCGTATGCTGAACAGCGGAAATAAGATCGCGATCTTCGATCGACTCACGTTTCAGTAAATCAGCAAGAATAGATTTAGCATCCTCAGCGTCGAGGATCGAAAAGCCAGATTTGAGTCCAGCGTGTCCAATCTCTCGTCTGAGCAAATTCAGCCCAAATGTATGGAATGTTGAGACTGTGAGCCCACGAATTTGATTCTTAGGCGCAATCTGACTGATACGCTCGCGCATCTCTCGTGACGCTTTATTTGTGAAAGTCACAGCAGTGATGTGTCTCGCCGGTATTCCAGCTTCTTGGATGAGCCATGCGATCTTATGTGTGATGACGCTTGTCTTTCCGCTACCTGCGCCTGCAAGTACGAGAAGTGGTGAGCCAACATGAGTAATCGCTTCGCGCTGTCGCGGATTGAATCGATTGAGATCCACGCAATGATCCTTAAAAACCAGACCAAGAGTTTAGCAGGTTGTGATCAGACTTAAGTGAACCAACCTGCAAGCCACCAACTTTTTGAGTGCTGATCCTGAAAGATCCAACTGATTCGCGTGTGTTGGAATAGGCAGACCCAATAGCGTCGACAAGCAGGTTCGAAATCCCACCAGCCAGACTCAATACGTTCTGGACCTTGAAGTAATGTATGTCCTGCTTTTTCTGGTGACGACCCAAGCGACTCAGGTGGATCGAGTAACCAGATTGGTCGCGGGGGTAGGTTGGGAAGAGGATATGTGTTGCCATTGTTATTATCGAGCTGATTGGCGTACTCAGGTCGTGGATCTTGAAGTCGACGGGGTGTCTTGATGCACCCTTTACCAAGACGAGCAGTAAGCCGATCGAGCAGTTGCGATCGATCTGTATCATGAATTTGAATAAATAGATCACGTTTTTGCGGGCTTGCTTGATGCACTTGCTGAATGATTAGACGAATACTTGTCATTGGTGATTCGGGAAAGAATTTCTCAAGTTGTAGCCAAGAAGGGTCTGCAATTCCCGCGATTGAATTCACAGGATGGTTGAGTGAGATTTTTAAATGGTGGCTGTTACGGTTTTCAAGAGTGATTTCCCATCGTAGTTGACTGGTTGCACATAGACGTTGTTTTAACCAATGAGCGGCATCTTGAGTCAAACGATTGATCGGAAATTTCAGCATATCGATTGATTCAAGCCCCCGTAAAAATTCAATGGATTGATCAAAGACAGGTGGTGGCGAAAACCATGACAGTGGTGTTTGGTGTCTTCCAGCGATTGCATCGAAATACAAAAATGTGTCTTGATGAATACGTGCTTGGCGGGCTCGAGATGGTGCACTGAAGTAATCGCCAATCGTTCGAAAGCCCATATTTTTAAGTCGTTTAATTTGTTCGCGTGGAATCGTCGCAGCATCAATCGCAATACGACTCAGTGTTTTGTGAAATGCATTTTCTTTTGGTCGTAATCCCTCTTGTACGAAGAGAGCTGCCATTTCAGGGGTATATCCAAAGGCAAGTTGAATTTGGAAACTTCGCGATGCGGCTGCATTTTTCAGAGTTTGTGTCAGCTCTGCCAGGTCGCCGAATAGAGATTTACTTTTTGAAACCTCAATACAGAGACCCTTGTTCCAAATTGCGACTTGGTGTGAGTATTGATATGCCCAAAGGGCCAATCGATGCAATAAACGACGTTCTGCGTCTGCTTGATACGCTTTGGTGAGTAACTTTGGGCAGAGGGTCATCGCCATACTCAGTGTCATACCGGGAATAACGCCCGCTGCTAATGCAAGTTCAGAGCATTGCATGATGTGACCTTGTTGATGGATGGCGACACATTCATTGTGATGAGAGACTCCTTGCGCGTCCAAAAGTAGATTTGGAAATTTCAGATATGCATAAATCACCATCAGTGAAGTCCTGATGAGTCATGTTTGACACAAGTGACGCGCTGAGCTGGATGTGGCTTGCGAACCCAGGAGAGCTCAGAGGGAATGACAATAGGTGGCCTGGCATTTGTCCCTGGTTGCTTAAATATCGTGATTTCAAAACCAGTAACCGATGGATCAATCTTTGCGCGAACAGGTGCAGGTGAGGCTTGATGTCGGTGTGCGGGCTGTCGGATGAGAAATAGTTGTGTGTGTCCTCGTTGGCAAGCGAGTTGTAGCCGCCGAAGTTGTGTTGAGGTCAGTGTTCCAGTTTCCCATGCAATCACACTGCGTGTGGATTCTGCCAGTGTGATTTGCTCTAAGCACCAAGCAAGCTGATCATTAGCGACATCAATGATGTCGACTTTTTCGGTGTCGATTCCTTCTTGCATTAGCCGTTCAGTGCATGGTGTTAAAGGCGGATTGACGAAGGCAATCCAGCGCGCATCTTGCTGTGATCGCCATGTTGCTAAAGCACACTGAATCGGTGCTGAGAAACAATCATTCGTTAGAAATTCAATCAGCATATGTGCAGGCCAGCCTTGACTACAGAGCTGAGCATTGAGCTCTGGAAATCCAGTATCGGTGACTTCGATAGTGGTTTCTGTATTCCCTTGCCATAGCTTTCCGGCGTCAAATAATGGACGTAAAAGATTTGTTTTCATTACTGTATAAAAATACAGTTTTTTACCGAAGTCAATCCGCTAACCTCGCCACATGAAATGGATTTTAAAAGTCTGCGTTCTTTCCTTATTTGTCGTATTGTCTGGATTCACTCAGGCCAATCAGGTCACTGCGCGGTTGATCGCGCCGGTTGAGTCGGTTATCCCTGGAGACACGCTCTGGTTTGGACTATCACTCGAAATTACAGAGGGATGGAATACCTATTGGAAAAATGCCGGTTCTACTGGTCTTCCGCCATCGATTGAATTGAGTGATGGCCAACAATCGTATGAGCCTGAGCTTCAATTCCCTGTTGCGAAAACAAAGCCCTTTGGTGACGACGTGAGTCTGCTGACTTATGGATACACCGACGAAGTGCTTCACCCATTTCAGATTACAGTTCCTTTAACAGCGTCAGGTCAATGGTCTCTCCGTGGAGAAGCGCGCTGGTTGGTGTGTCGTGATATTTGTATTCCTGAGAGTCAAGAGGTCAGCATTTCGTTACCCGTTGTTTCGTCTCAGTTGGATGTGCGCCGCTCTCAGTTTGTGCAACAAATTGATGCAGCGCGTGCTGCTGTGCCCACCGATTTCCCAGCCAGCATCAATTTTGCCGGATCCCAATCAGTTTGGATCTCTGGATTGACTGAAGTTGCGATTCAGGACGTGATGCCCGAAGGTTCTGGTGAGGTTCTTGGGCTCATCGAGCGCGTTGAACCACTTGGGGATGGTGTGTTGGTGACTTTCGACCGCGTATTGAATCCATCGGATTATGTTACCGGTCACTGGGTCATTGGTGTTGAATCGGGTGGGATTCGATTGCCATTGGATCGCTCGCTCGCCGTCCCGATGATCGACAAGCAGAATTTATCATTGGGTGTCGTGTTGATCATGGCGTTGGCTGGTGGCTTGATTCTGAATTTAATGCCGTGTGTTTTCCCGGTGCTTTCGATCAAAGCATTATCAATTGCAGGTAAAGCGACAAAAGAACGGCGTGATGTTCAACAAGGAGCTTGGCTCTATACCGTAGGTATTTTGGCCACAATGTTGGTACTTGCCTCGATTATGGTTGGCTTGAAAGCCGGCGGAGCACAAATTGGTTGGGGTTTTCAATTGCAAACACCTTGGTTTGTTGGTCTCTTAGTTTACGTCTTTGTCATTTTGGGCCTGTGGCTTTACGGATGGGTTGAGTTTGGTATGGCACTGTCAGGTGTCGGGCAACATCTGACAGAAGGCCATTCCGGTCGCGCCGAGTTTTTCACTGGGGTATTGGCTGTTGTTGTTGCAACTCCCTGTACTGCCCCGTTCATGGGTGTGGCGATGGGCTACACATTGACACAACCATGGTGGATTACCCTTATCGTATTTTCGACTTTGGGTCTTGGCCTTGCTCTCCCAATGCTCGCATTTGCGATTCGTCCACAATTAGCGAATCGACTACCACGTCCAGGTCATTGGATGATTCGGTTAAAGCAATTTTTGGCTTTCCCAATTCTGGCGACAGCGATCTGGTTATTGTGGGTTCTAGTTCGTCAGACGTCTTCTGACGTTCTCGTATTGATCCTCAGCGGATTACTACTGTTCATGTTTGGTATTTGGTTGACCAAAGGAGAGGGTAGGGTTTCGAACATACTTGGTATTTTGATCGTGATCACGTCTTTGATAGCGATACCGGGTGTGTCACAGGTGACACCTGCTTCCTCAGAGCAAACAACGCTCGAGATTGAAGCTGAACCCTATGCATCAGCAGCGTTGCAGGCACGTCTCAATGCTGGGCAATCTGTTTTTATTAACATGACAGCTGACTGGTGTATTACCTGTAAAGTCACCGAAAAACGATTGTTGAATACCGAAGCGGTTGATCAATTGTTTAATGACAATGGAATCATTCGAATGACCGGTGATTGGACGCGTTATGATCCGTTAATCACTGAATATTTAAACGCATTTGATCGTGTCGGTGTCCCACTTTACGTCGTCAATCACCCAGGCATGGAGCCAATTGTGTTGTCACAATTCCCAAGTTTTGATGAGTTAGAGAAAGCGATTACGGCAAGATCTTCGCTCTAATTTCGGTGACGATTTCCTCATCACCCCAATCTTTCATTCCTTGGATACTCTCGACTGTTTCACCCGATGCGTTAATAAGAACAGTTGTTGGAACGCCGCGAAGTCCATAGGCTTTGAGTCCGGACATCTTGGCATCTTTCAGAAGTACAGTGTGCTCCCCAAACAGCTCAGGTTTTTTTTCTTTGAACGTGTCAATCGTTTTGGTGGTTTCTCCAAAATTAACCAGATACACAGTCGCCTTAGAGCCTAATTTTTGACCAAGTATCTCGAGATCAGGTAGCTCCCTAATACAGGGTGCACACCACGTGGCCCAGAAATTCACCACCGCCGGACCCTTAATTTCAAATGGTTGATCTTTCAGATCTGTTAAGCCATTTGCATGGGCGGTCAGGGCGCTGAGATACATGAAAATCCCAAATAAGATTGTCCTACGATTGAACATTGTTTATTCTCCAAATAGGTCGAACGGAGTTCGGCAATGAGTGTGCTCAATAATATGTGAAGAATTACAAAGGAGCGACACAATGATTGATCAAGTTCGCGCATCGCTTTCAAATCTCAGTAAATCCGAGCGGGCTGTCGCCGAGACTATTCTCGCCGATCCCGAGCATTCTGTGCATCTGAGTATCGCTCGTCTGGCTGCGGCAGCGGGGGTGTCCGAGCCCACCGTGAATCGTTTCTGCCGCTCACTCGGGTGTCGCGGCTTTCCTGACTTTAAGCTGAGGTTGGCTCAGACATTGGCAAATCCCGCGAGCTTTCAGGTTCGTGGTCTCGACGATAACGACTCTAATCTACAGTTGGCAGATAAAATGTTTGAGACTGCCATGTCCCGGATGAACCGTGCGCGGACACGATTACCCGAACAAGATCTCCTTGGAGTTGTTGGCGAGATCCTGGATTGCAGACGACTATTGATTTACGGGTTAGGTCCGACATCAGGGTTGGCTCGAGGAGCTCAAGAGCTCTTTATTGGAGCCCCTATCGCTGTTGTTGTTCATACCGATGCGGTGATTCAAGAATTAACGGCAAATACGGCTTCACCAGATGATCTCTTCTTATTTCTCTGTACCAACGGAGAGACGGCGCCAATGGTGCAGTCAGCGACGCTTGCCGATGAACGGAATGCGCGTTTAATCGCGATCGCACCAACAGGCTCTCCATTGGCACGAGCGTGCCACCGAACGATTGACCTGGTGTTGGATTCTTCGAGTGCAACAATGGCACGTTTTACCAACCGGTTGGTCTGCCAAATTGTACTCGAGGTACTCGGTGAAAGTGTCCAGCAGGCTGTTCGCGCCCAGCGCAAGTTTAAACATTTGACATCAAGTCGCTCAGAACGCGCTGTCGGCTGAAATCTGGTCTATCCTGTACCGAACAGGAGACCAGTGTGGCCAAAGTTAAATCCATCTACCAATGTCAAGAATGCGGCGCAACCTCATCGCAATGGGTTGGTCAGTGCCCCGGATGTCAGGCATGGAATACGCTCGTTGAATCAGTTCAGGTGCCTGAGCCTGCCAAGGGTCGTCCCGGTGGGTATGCAGGAGCCATTCCTGAGCGTTCAAAATTATCTGCCATTAAGCCAGAGCGGCTTTCTCGGCTTGGCTCGGGGTACTCTGAGTTTGACAGAGTTCTCGGAGGGGGTTTTGTTCCAGGGTCGGTGATTTTACTGGGTGGAGCCCCCGGCGCCGGAAAAAGCACGCTTTTACTGCAAGTCACCACGCTACTGTCAGCGCAAAAGCCATGTCTCTATGTCACGGGGGAGGAATCGTTAGAACAGATTGCATTGCGCGCACAACGTTTGGGGTTAAGTGGAGAGCATCTTGAATGCGTATCTGAAACTCGAGTGGAAGCCATTGCCGCAATGGTCGAACAGGTCAAACCGGCTCTAGTCGTCGTTGATTCTGTCCAAGTCATGCAAGTTGAATCACTCTCTGGTGCACCCGGTAGTGTCGGTCAAGTTCGAGAGTCTGCGGCACAGTTAACGCGTCTTGCTAAAGCGACGGGAGTCATCGTTCTGTTGGTTGGTCACGTTACCAAAGAAGGTGCATTGGCTGGTCCGAAAGTACTCGAGCACATCATTGATGCGTCGCTTCTGCTCGAGGGAGACAGTGGTGGGCGATTTAGGACACTACGTGCTCACAAAAACCGCTTCGGCTCAGTGGGAGAGCTGGGTGTTTTTGCAATGACTGAAACCGGTCTACGCGAAGTGAAAAATCCATCTGCAATCTTTTTAAGTCGACCAGAAAATGTGGCTCCAGGTTCTTCGGTGATTTGTACGTGGGAGGGTACTCGGCCTCTATTGGTCGAAGTCCAGGCGCTTGTTGACAGTAGTTTGGGTGGGTCTCCGAAGCGGGTTGCCGTTGGTCTTGACGGGCAGCGCCTTGCAATGTTGCTGGCCATTTTGCATCGTCATGGCCATGTCCAATTGGGCGATCAAGATGTATTCGTCAACGCGGTAGGTGGTGTCAAGGTCACAGAAACGGGAGCTGACCTCGGATTACTGTTAGCCTGTGTGTCGAGTTTTCGTGGCAAAACAATCCCCAAGGACTGGGTTATTTTTGGCGAAGTGGGGTTATCCGGGGAAGTCCGGCCAGTTGCATCCGGTCAGGAGCGCATTCGTGAGGCAGCAAAACATGGATTTCAGAGAGCTATCGTGCCCTCGGCGAATGCGCCCAAGCAGCCAGTGAGCGGTATTGAAGTGTGTCGTGTTGAACGTATCAGTCAGGTGTTGGAGTTATTTGATGAGTCGTGATTTAAAAGAACTGCGTCGAGATTATCAGGTGGGTCAGTTGCTTGAACACGACGCTGGAGAGGATCCAATTGTATTGTTCGAAGCGTGGTTGAGTGACGCCAAAAAGACAACGCAGCTCGAGCCGAATGCAATGACTCTGGCAACGGTTGATGACATGGGAAATCCACACGCACGGATTGTGCTACTGAAAGGACATGAAGGGCGCGATTTTAAGTTTTACACGAATTATTTGAGTCATAAGGGCGAGCAACTTCTTGCGTCACCCTCAGCGGCGTTGGTGTTCTGGTGGGACCAACTTGAACGTCAGGTACGAGTCGAAGGTTCAGTTGAAAAGCTAACAGACGACGAAAATGACGCCTATTTTCAAGAGCGTCCCAAAGGATCCCGATTGGGTGCGTGGGCAAGCCAACAATCGCAAATCATCGAATCTCATGATGTATTGACAGCGAAATTGAGTGATTTAGAGACTGAGTATCCAGATGCGGTCCCACGACCGCAGCATTGGGGCGGGTATGCTGTCCGAGCGACGCGTATTGAATTCTGGCAGGGTCGATCGTCGCGCCTACATGATCGCCTCGATTATCGATTCGATGGGGCGAGTTGGAATCGGGTCCGTCGTTCCCCATAGTATGTGACAACACCGCTACCGAGACGCTTCGATGAAACAGCCCAAATTGCTCGCAGTCGTTGCGCTATGTTTCCTAAACACCGCTGTCGCTGCTGATTTATTTGTCACCGTTGCACCGGTATCTGAGCTTCAAAAACGGATGACCACTGAGTTTCCAGCCAGTGCGGAGCCTCTGGAAACGAGTCTTCTGTCATCGGGAATATCCGCCGAAATTACAGCAATTAATGCCCGTCCAGGTGATCGAGTCCCTCGTGGAAAGACACTCATTCGACTGGATTGCCGCGACACTCGGTTACGTCATGATCTAGCGATCCAAGAGCTGCGACGAGCTGAAGTACAGTTAAAATTCAGTGAGCGACAGTCGGCGCGAATCGCGAAACTAGCAAAGACAAATATAGCCAGTGAGGAATTAAAAGATACTCGGGAAACCGAGCGTCAACAGGCACACATTGGAGTCGATGCCAGACGGGTCGCATTAGAAGAAGCGGAACTTCAGGTATCCAAATGCGAAGTTAAAGCACCTTTTGATTCAATTGTGATCAAACAACTTGCCTCTGTTGGTACTCGGATGTCGATTGGAGCTCCGATTCTCGAGATTGTATCTGTTGCCGTTGATATCCATACGCGAGTGCCTTTTGATTACACAATCAACAAAGCACAAGATGTGGTGTTTGAATCTGGTCGAGAAATAATGGACGTGCGCCTCATCGTTGAAAGCGGTGCAGTCGACACAGGAACAGGGACGCGCCTATTACGATTTGAGCCAGAAATCCCAGTTGCTCCAGGTTCTCCTGGTGTGCTGTCGATGCGCTCTGAATCGACAGTTCTGCCCGCTGATTATTTAGTGGAGCGTGATCAAAGATACGGTGTGATGGCGGTAGTAGATAATCAAGCACAATTCATCGAAAGATCATCGGCCACGCTTGGACAACCGGTGGATGTCTCCGATCTTGAGCCGACTTTGCTCCTGATCAAAGAAGGACGTTTCAGGGCGCGCGATGGCGATGCACTGGTGATCAGCAAATGATCGGATTTGCACGATTATTGATCGGCAACAAAGTCCTTACAAACCTCACTTTTATTCTCGTTCTGGCAATGGGAATCCTGGCTTATTGGTCTCTTCCAAGGCAGCAGGATCCGACAATTAACTTCAATTGGATCGTGATTACGGTCGCTTGGCCTGGCTCATCGGCATTAGATGTTGAGAGTCGAATCACAGACCCCATCGAGGAAGCGATCCAACGTGTTGACGATCTCGATTTTGTCTCCAGCTACTCAAGAGAAGGATTGGCATCGATTCTGGTTCGGTTCGAAGACATTCCAACGAGCGTATTCGAACGTCGTCTTGGTGACTTGCGCCGTGAGGTCAACACTGCAGAAGGGAAATTTCCCGACGAGGCGACTGATCCAATCTTTATCGAAATTACATCATCCAACGCATTCCCGGCCGCAACACTTGCTTTGGTTGGGTCGGGTGATGATGACAGCCTCCGAGAGCAAGCTGTTCTCATTGAGAAAGAGCTGGAACGACGAGAGCGGATTGATCGAATTGATACGCAGGGCATGGCTGATCCCGAGATACGCATCGAGTTTGACGCCACGCGAATCGCAGCACTCGGATTATCTCCCGCAGATATCGCGGCGACAGTACAAACCTATTTTCAAGATTTAGCCGCGGGTGAGCTCGATGTCGCTGGCTCCAGTTGGTTGGTGCGCCTCAAAGGAAAATCGACCGATGCATTTGATCTCAATCGATTTCCAATTTTAGGTCGCGACGGTAGTGTGCGGATTGGTGATGTTGCTCGAGTGACCCGAACGCAAGCAGAGCGGTCAGAGTTGGTTCGCTATGATGGCAAACCATCTGTCTTACTCGCGGTAATGAAAGCTGAGGGTGCGAATACCCTCGAGCTGGTCGATGAGGTGAAAGATTACATTCAGACGCGCAATGAACTGGAAGCCGTGACTGGCACGCGGCTTGTATTGATTGACGATCAGACGATTCCGACGCGTAAAGCCCTTAGCATCATGCAGAACAACGCCTTGATCGGGTTGATGTTGGTCTTGGGTGTGGCTTGGATATTTTTGGGATTCAAGATTGCAACACTCACTGCGATCGGTATTCCATTCATCCTGGCGGGAACATTCTGGATTCTTCAGGGAATGAATCAAACACTCAATGTCACGGTGTTGTTGGGTGTTGTGATCGCGCTCGGCATGCTTGTCGATGATGCTGTTGTCGTGGTCGAGGCAATCTATTATCGAATCGAGCGTGGTCTGACCGGAATCGATGCAATTGTCGATGCTTTGACTGAGACCGCTGCACCAGTAACCGCAGCAGTCTTGACCACTGTCGCAGCCTTCATGCCGTTGATGCTTCTTCCGGGCATCTTGGGGAAATTTATGATGGTAATCCCCTTGGTTGTTTCGATTGCCTTAATCATCAGTCTGGTCGAAGCATTTTGGATGCTCCCGGGTCATGTACTTGGTTCAGGAATGCGACTGAATCATCGCGGGAGCATGCAGCGCTTCAGAACGCGCCTGAATCGCAGCATCCGTCGGGTCTATACGCGTCTGTTGATTCGCGCGTTACGACGACCGATTATGACCCTTCTGATATCGATCTCCGCTCTCATCGGGGCTGTGGGCTTATTAGCGAGTGGTCAGATACGCGCTGATTTTTTTGCTTCCGATCCGATTCGCGTTTTTTACGTCAACGTTGAAACAGAGCCTGGAACGAAGCTTGAGCGAACCCTCGATTTAACACTGGCGATTGAACGGGTCGTTGCAGCCAAGCTGATCGACGGTGAAGCGCGAGGCATCGTTGCATATGCGGGGCAGCAATTCACTGAAACTGAGCCATTGAGAGGTAGCCACCGTGGTCAGGTGTTGGTCGGCTTGCAGCCTGAAGGTCGCGAAGTGTCAGATATCGTGGACGACATGCGTGATGCTGTCAGCGCCGTGCCTGGGCCATCGAGGGTTACCTTCCTCGAGCTCGCAGGTGGGCCTCCCGCGGCCAAACCCATTTCGATAAAGGTCCGTGGGTCGGAGTTTTCAGAACTACGTACCGCGGCTGATGAAATCCGAGACGTTCTAAAGAATACAACCGGTGTTAAAGACATTACTGACGATGCGCAGGATGGACGATTTGCTTTGCAATTGACCTTAGATCCTGATCAAGTCGCACGCTCAGGTCTCATACCAGCCGATATTGCTCGAAATATTCGGATTCTTGTCGACGGAGAGGTGGTCGAGTCAGTTCAAGATCAAGGCGAAACTGTTGATATTCGGGTGGTTGCTTCAGATGGTCAACTGTCGTCGCCGACAGGGCTTTTGGGTGTACAACTGCCGACGAAGACTGGAGACATGATTTCGCTCAGTGAATTAGTCGAGGTGAACCGCTCTCCTGCGCTCGGAACGATTCGCCACTATAACTTCAGGCGCACCATTACGGTCGAAGCAGACATTGATTCTGAAATCACAGATACCGTGACGGCAAATCAAGCAGTGATGGCTGTTTGGGCCGAGCGACAAGCCGCTTATCCGAACGTCAATCTCGACTTTTCTGGAGAGCTTGATGACATTCAGGAAAGTCTCGATTCGATCGGGATTCTTTTCTTATTCGGTTTGGGAGTGATGTATCTGATTCTTGGAACGCAATTCAAGAGCTATGGCCAGCCTCTACTGATTCTGGTGACGGTTCCGTTGGCGTTTACAGGGGTCGTCCTTGGGCTGTTTGTCACCGGTAATCCACTGTCTTTGTACACGCTCTATGGTGTGGTTGCTCTTTCCGGTATTGCTGTGAATTCCGCAATCGTATTAATCAGTGCCGCAAATGATCGATTGATGGCTGGAATGAGTTTGAAGCACGCAACGGTGTACGCGGGCCGACGTCGTGTTGTTCCGATCGTGATCACCGTGATGACAACCATTGCCGGATTATTTTCTCTGGCCGCTGGCCTTGGAGGGTCCTCATTGATTTGGGGGCCAGTGGCAACTGCGATCGTTTGGGGGCTCGGTTTCAGTTCGGTCCTTACTCTATTTGTCGTGCCCATTCTTTATTTCCTGACAGGCAAACGACGAGAAATTCGTTTAAACCCAACGCCTTGAAAAATTCAAATCAAACCATAGCCATTAGTTGAGGCGCCGTAACGGGCCTCGGAAAGTAACCGCTGTGTCGTAACGAACAGCACACAACTTGATCGCTTTAGGAGGATCACATGACAGTAGACCTTTCCCCTTTATATCGTACAGCAATTGGGTTTGACCGACTTGCAAGCATGCTTGAGAACGCAAATCGTCTCGAGAGCGCAGGCTACCCGCCCTATAATATTGAAGTCACAGGCGAAGACGAATATCAGATCACAATGGCAGTGGCTGGCTTCACCGACGATGAATTATCGATTGAGTCGAAGCAAAACGAGTTGACCGTTTCTGGTGAAAAAGCGGGGTCAGAAGATGACCGGCAGTTTTTGCACCGAGGCATCGCAACGCGGAGTTTCGAACGGAAATTTCAGCTCGCCGACCATGTCCTCGTGAAAGGTGCGCGTCTTGAACATGGATTACTTCATATTGAGCTCTATCGTGAATTACCAGAGGCATTGAAGCCGAGGTCAATTTCGATTGAGACAGGCAACCTCATTGAAAATCAATCGTAATGGTGGAAGGCCCGGATAACCGGGCCTTTTTTCCTGAAGACCTTCTGCGTGCTGATGAGTTCGTAAGAGATAAACCTAAGCGATTCGGTGCTTGAAAAATCTTCGAATGACTGAATTTTTGTCGAAAAATTTGGTATAAAGTCGCCTTTCAGGAGGAAGCCAATGAAATTATTGAAAGAACTCACTCACGGTGATACCGGTTTTGCATTGATGTTGATCGCGATGGCGATGACAATCCTTGCACTGGCATTCTAGTCAATGCGGTCATCGAACTACGCGATCGCTTGCCTCGCGCTCGTGTTCGCGTGTTTGAGTCTTCACCATTTTTATCCATCGAGGCAGGCATTCACTCTCGTTGCATTTGCATCGGGAATGGTCGTTGGGCTTTATGTTTTTAAATCACTCTGGATCGGTATGTCGAAAGACTGGATTGCCGGAGCAGTCATTGTGTTAACCGCCATCTTCACGATCGTTCTTCCAGCGATGCAACTACTCCTGCAGTCACCGTCGTTATACATTGGCGCGATGGTATTCGGGGCGTTAGCGATTGGTGTATTGCGTGAAAAGATTCCTGAGACCATTGAGTCAGCGATGGAGGACACCCACTGAATTCTCAGGAAATCCTCCGGTCAGCGTTTGATCGAGCGGTTGAAGCCGCCCAGGCAACCTGTTTGATCCCTTATCTCAATGATCTCCCTCCAATTGCTGGGAAGACCGTATTTCTTGTGGTTGGGAAAGCAGCATCGCAACATGCGGAAGTCGCTCAACAGTGCCTTGGTGACATTAAGGGGTTGTGTATCCTTCCGCGGGGTCACGAGGTCAATACCAGCTTGCAGGTCATTGAGGCGTCACATCCTGTTCCCGATGATGGCAGCTTGCGTGCGGCTGAAGATGCTTTGACGCTTGCTCGATCGCTTGGACCCAATGATCGGATGATCTGTTTAATTTCAGGTGGCGGATCGGCACTGATGTCTGCACCGCTTCCCACCATGGATCCAGAACTAAAGATGCGGACGCATCGCGCATTACTTGCGTCGGGCGCGACGATTTCTGAGTTAAATACCGTGCGTAAACAGTTGTCATTGGTGAAGGGTGGGCGACTCGCTGAGGCCTGTCGCGGTCACATTCTGAACTTCTTAGTGTCCGATGTTCCTGGAGACCGAGTTGAGTTTATCGCGTCTGGTCCAACGGTGCCGGCATATACCAATCAAGCGGATGCAATCGGTGTGTTAACGCGACACAAGATTGATGTTCTGGATGAGCTAACCCCGTGGTTATCTGATCAAAATAATGCAACACCACACCCTGACTCAATCTGTTTCAAACGTGTATCGACTCAGATTGTGGCTGCACCCTCGCAGTCATTGAAGGCTGCCCAAAAGTTTCTCGAATCACAGGGTGTGGAATGCTGGGTACTTGGTGATTCTATTGAGGGTGATTCAGAGACTGTTGCTCGCGTGATGGCTGAAACAGCGTTATGGCAAAGGCACCATCGGACACTCGCAAAACCACTTTGCTTGCTATCTGGAGGTGAAACAACTGTCAAGGTCACTGGCAGTGGTGTGGGTGGACCCAATGCGCATTTTGCACTGGCGTTACTTGATGCACTCGATGGTGCTCGAGGGATCTCAGCGATTGCTTGTGATACCGATGGTGTCGATGGCGCTGCCGAGATCGCCGGCGCGGTGATTGATGATCGGACACTTGCTCGGATGAGAGATGCGAATCTCGACCATCGTGATGCTTTGAAGCGTCAAGATGCCCACACGTTCTTCCAGTCACTGGGTCAATCGGTCATCCCGGGGCCAACGGGTACTAATGTGAATGATTTCCGGGCGATCCTCATCGAGCCTTAATTGATTTTCAAAAGCGCAATCACGATCGATATCGTCACGATCGAAGAGATGGTCGAGGTCAATATACTGGTGGTCGCCGTTGGCGGTGACACATGGTAGCGACTCGCGAATAAGTACATATTCATTCCTGCTGGCATCGCAGCCAGCATTGTTGCAACAGACAGCCAGAGCGCTTCAAGGCCGAGCAAGGACCCGAGAATAAATACTGCCAGCGGATGGATTGCATTTTTTAAAGTCGTGACTAAAACCGCTGGCGCTAATGAGCCCGAAATCGAATAACTCGCCAATGAACTCCCTAAAACGAATAGGGCTGCCGGTGTCACACTTGTTGCGACGAGATGGAAGACGTCGGCGGCAACTGGATGAATTCGCAAATCAGTCAATTTCCATAAGAATCCGAGTCCGAGGCCAACAATTAACGGGTTACCAATGAGACCATTCGCAACCTGCCTTGGCAGGTTGGCAAGTCCTGCGTCTCGGCCTCGAGCAATTTCGATGATGACAGTCACTGCGGTGAAGACTGTAATCCCATGCACTGAGATCAACAGAAAAAGGGGGAACAAGGCGTCGTCCCCGAGTGCGCGTGGAATGAGTGGAATACCGAGCAACACAGTGTTGGAAAAGCATGACCCGAGTCCAATCACCATCGCTTCAATCACTGATCGCTGAAGTACAAGCCAACTGACGATCATGCCGAGCGAAAAAATAGCGACTAACGGAACATAGTAAGTGATGAAAAGATCTGCCGTTGATGCCTCAGGTGGTTCGAGTTCAACAATCGCTGAAAACAGAAGCATCGGTACGGCGAAGTCGAAAACGTATTTGGATAACCCATCACGATGAGTGCTTAAAAAAAAACCGAATCGTGTTGCGAAGTAACCAATCAGCCCCAGAGCGAGTACTGGGGCTAGGATGTTAAAGACTTCGTTCATTGAGCTCCTGGTTGAAAGAGATAGGTTTTGGGGGGAGGTGGATTTCGGATGAGTCCGCGCTGTGTCATGAACTGAGCAAACCGCTCCCACTGGGTTACATCTGTCTGACGCGTCTCACGAGCAAGTTTGGGAAGGGTGTCTGTCCATGCGCGGCGATTCAGTTCGTTATCGAGGTCGGCCGGCCGGTAGCGAGTAAACGACTGATACATTGCATCGGGTGATTGAAGAATGCGTTGTGTTGCTTGATCCATCACGTCAAGGAAGCGCTCGATCTTTGCAGTGCCTGCAAAATCCGGATGAGTCACAAAAATCAGCTCTTCATAGGCTGGAACACCATGCTCTTCAGGATAGAACGCTCTTCCGGGGCGGCCATCGATATCCATCTGGTTCAACTCAAAATTCCTGAAAGCGCCAATAACAGCATCGACTTGTCCTGCATACAGAGAGGGTGATAATGCAAAATTCACATTCACCAGTTCAACGTCGTCTAGCGTTAACCCGTGAGTTTCGAGCATTGCGCCAAGGACAGCATCTTCAAATCCACCAACGGAAAAACCGACCGTTTTGCCTCTTAAATCTTTGACCGAATGAATATCGGAATCTGCCAATACGACGAGTGAATTCAATGGACGGTTGACGATTGTACCGACACGCATCAACGGTAATGAATTATTGAGGTCGACCATGAGTGACGGTTGGTAGCTAATCGCGAGATCTGCTTTTTTTGCTGCCGCGAGCTTTGGTGGGAGTGATGGATCTGCGGGCTCGACCAGCTTGACTGTGAGGCCAGCGTTTTCAAAAAGACCTTCTTGCTCCGCCACGATCAGTGGTGCGTGATCTGGGTTGATAAACCAATCCAGTAGCACGGTGACTTCCTCGGTGGCAGCTTTTGGTGCTGAGCTTATAGCGACCCATAGGCTCAAACAGATCAATTGAAGAATATGTTTGCGTTGCATTGCGTTGACTCCTGATCATTGAGTTGCGTGCAGAAAGTCAACCAGAGAAGTGTCTGTTGGTCTCAGGCTCCCTACACCGGTACTAACCGGATCAGGTTCAAAGGGTACTTCTCAGCTCGTGCGCCCCTGCCGCAGCGTCCAAGTATACACACAGCAGGAAATCATTGTTACTCATAGAGTTCGGGGCAAATGTCTCGCGTACTTGTTGTTTTGCCTTGCTCACCTTTGGCTCGAATAATATCGCCACGCTCTTCGATGTAACGCTGGAAATTTGGTTCGCGTTGATAAATGCCATCAGCGATATACTCAAGGACTGCTTCTGTATGAAAGCTTCTGAGCTGTGACTCAACACGAATCATTTCTGACCCATTTGAGTCAAATAGCACCAGGCTCGGTGCGTAGATAATGTTCATTTCTCGGGCAAGATCGCGGGCCGTTGTTGTTTGCCCAGATGGTGCTATGACTGGGGTACTCGACCACATGTCGAGCTGTAACGTCTGGAATGGCTTGAATCGGTCACGGACAGAATCGAGTGACAGGACACACCGATGGAAAGTATCGCAGTCCGGGCAGTTGGTTTGTTCGAAAAGAATTGCTTTGGGTTGACCTGCGGTATTGAGATTCGTTCCGTTGTCGATAAATGGTTGAGAATTGAGTTGCGTGTTGACAGCTTGAGGTTGATTCGCTGCGAGATACTCAAAAATAGTTTGTGATTCATAAGTTTTGGTCTGCACATAATCGAGCGCCACCTGCATCTCTGGCGGTGATACATGCCCATTCAGTCGCAACACCGGCTGACCTTCCGCATTAAAGAAAATGATTGTTGGGGTGAATTGAACATTCAGTGAGCGTGCAATCTCTTTTTCTGTGGTCTCTTCACCATCGAGGCCATATACCTCACGGTCTCCCCATATATTGAGTGCGACCACATCGAAATGTGCATCGAACATCTGGCGGATGGATTGTTGGGTCAGATTCTTTTCGATTGTGTTCTTGCAGTAGGCGCAGAATTCCTGCCAGAAAAAAACCACCAGATGTTTGTTATCTTCGGTCGCCTCAAGGTTGTCCTCTGATAAATCGAGGAAGCTGACCTTGAACCACTCAGGCAGTTCGAAAGAATCGAAATTGGTCTCTTGTTGGACAGGTTCAGGCGTTTCTGCAGTATGCGCAGACAAGGGGATCAGGCAGGTTAACGCAATGAGTATGAATCTGAACACAGGCGCCCTCCGGCACAACGCAATCACCGAGAGTAATATGCGCTTCCCAGAGGGTCTGTCAAGCCTCGTTAGATGCTTTGCTTCAGTTCAAGACGACGACGATGTAGCACTGGCTCAGTATATCCACTGGGCTGCTCGACACCCTTGAGGACAAGGTCAAGCGCGGCTTGGAACGCAGTCGATTGATCATAGTTTGGAGCCATCGGACGATAAGCTGTATCGCCTGCATTTTGGCCATCTACAACTTTTGCCATACGCTCCATGGTTTCACGCACTTGTGCTTCATTTGTAATGCCATGAGTGAGCCAATTGGCGATATGTTGCGAACTGATGCGAAGTGTCGCGCGATCTTCCATGAGACCAATATTATTGATATCAGGGACCTTTGAACATCCGACACCTTGGTCAACCCAGCGAACCACGTATCCAAGTATTCCTTGCGCATTATTATCCAGTTCAGATTGGATCACCTCTGGTGACCAATTGGGATTTTCGCGCAGTGGGATTTCTAGGATTTCATCCACTGTATTACGCCGTTGTCCTTTCAATGCATCTTGAACTGCAAAGACATCGACTTGATGGTAATGCAGGGCATGTAAGGTGGCAGCAGTCGGTGAAGGAACCCAAGCAGTGTTTGCCCCTGATTGCGGATGCGCCACTTTTTGTTCAACCATGGCCGCCATCAAATCAGGCATCGCCCACATGCCCTTACCGATTTGTGCTTTACCTTGAAGTCCACATTCGAGACCGATATCCACATTCCAGTTCTCGTACGCGTTGATCCACGTCGCTTTTTTCATGTGGACTTTGCGAATCATCGGCCCTGCATGCATCGACGTGTGCATCTCATCACCGGTTCGATCGAGAAATCCAGTATTGATAAAGACCACTCTTTCTGATGCAGCGTTGATGCAGGCTTTCAGGTTGACAGTTGTGCGACGCTCTTCATCCATGATGCCCATTTTGACTTTATGGCGCGGGAGATTAAGCAGGTCTTCAACGGCCCCGAAAAGACGATTTGCAAAGCTGACTTCTTCGGGTCCGTGCATCTTCGGTTTGACGATATAGACCGACCCGGCTCTCGAGTTTTTGTCTTCGGTGCGCTTCAGATCGTGAATTGCGATGAGTGTAGTGAAAATTCCATCGAGAATACCCTCTGGGACTTCGTTACCGTCACTATCTATAATCGCCTCATTGGTCATGAGATGGCCGACATTACGGACAAACATCAATGCCCGTCCGGGGAGCGTGATTTCGGATCCATTAACGCTGGTATATTTCCGATCCGGGTTAAGCCGGCGCACCATATTTTTATTATTTTTGAAAACGGACTCAGTGAGATCACCTTTCATGAGACCGAGCCAATTCCGGTAAACGACTACCTTATCCTCTGCATCAACAGCCGCAACTGAGTCCTCACAATCCATAATTGTCGTCAGCGCGGACTCCATTAAGATATCTGCGATTCCCGCAGGATCTGAGCTACCCACAGGCTTTGTCTTATCAAACTGAAGCTCCACATGGAGTCCGTGATTTTTTAAAACGATGGCTGTCGGTGACGCTGCGTCACCCTGATAACCCACCAACTTTTCTGGGTTTTTTAAGCCAACAAGACCGCTCGGGGTGTGGATTTTTAATGTGCCGTCAATGATTTTATAGGATGTCGCAGTCGCATGCGTGCCGCTCTCCAGACCGAAGTTTTCATCGAGGAATGTCTTGGCAAATGCGATGACTTTTTCGCCTCGAATTGGGTTGTACTCGAGCCCCGGACTCGCATCCCCATTGTTCGAGATGACGTCGGTACCATAGAGCGCATCATAAAGGCTACCCCAACGCGCATTTGCGGCGTTCAGTGCGTAGCGAGCATTCATGACAGGGACAACCAGTTGGGGCCCCGCTGTGGTCGCGACCTCATCATCAACGCAATCTGTCGAAACGGTTACATTTTGAGGTTCGGGTAGTAAGTATCCGATGTCCTGCAAAAAAGCCTTGTAGTCTGCAGGATCATGCGGCTGACCTTGCCGAGCTTTATGATATCCGTCGATTTTCGTTTGGATAACATCACGTTGTGCAACCAATTCCCGGTTGATTGGAGCGAGCTCGTGAATCAATGCGTCAACACCTGCCCAAAACTTGGTTTCGTCGATGCCAGTTCCTGGGATCGCTTCTTCATTCACGAAACGATAGAGCTCAGTTGCCACTTGAAGGCCGCCGCACGCAGTGCGATCTGTCATAGTATCTCTCCGAAAAATTACTGTGGGGAATTATCGCGGCGAGAAGATAGCACACACTGGGTGCCGCTTTCAAAAAATGGAACCAATTTTCATTTTAATTTCATCTCGAGACTTGGCTTCTCAAAATCGTTGATTCAGTGTGTCTTAATCGGCCGATCGCGCTTAGTTTTTCTCGGTTAGGCAGGTTTCTGGCAGTTGGACGCCTTGCCAACCGTTAGTGATGAACTGCCGGATATTCTGATGATCATTGCCTGTTGGGTTGTCGCTTACCGCACGAAAATGTTCAGCGAAGCAGTGCAAGGTCTCGATTTCATTAAGATCATGAAGTCGGGCAAAAGAAAACACTTTGGCCGAACCTTGGTTTTCGGACGCTTGGTTCGTTGCCGCACCATTGATGAACGCTGTCGGGGTGTGGCTGTAGTGCGAATCGATCAGGGCAATTACCTCAGCGAACTGGATGGTTTCGGGGGTTATCCGCAGTCTCTCGATTAAGGTTCTGATGTCGTTCATGAAGCGCTACCCCTTGGCTGTTTGGTTATCTGCATGAAAAAGGCGCCATCGGGGCGCCTTTTTATAGTGTGGTGGAGACGGCGGGATTTGAACCCGCGTCCGTCAGTCCGCTGCCAAACGCTCTACATGCTTAGTCGCGTTTTTTGATTTAAGTCCGGGTCTCCCAACGCACAGGGATCGCCTTTCCGAGTCCAGTTAAAAGTTTAGCTTCTCAACCCCGAACACAGCGTTGAAGCGAGTCTCTGTTTCGAACCCTGTTGATGAAGACCAGAGACGATCCCCACCCAGGGTCTAGCTTAAGCTGCTAGAGCGTAGTTGTCGTCGTTGGCAGTTATAGCTAACGAGTCCACAGTTGGGTTTACGAGCACTGTAGAACTACTCGGCATGCACATTTGGTTTTGTAACCGGCGTCGAATCCATATCGTCCCCGAGGAGAGAATCATCGCCTATTTAGAGAAAATTTGAAATCTCTTGAATGAAAATCCAAACACCAGAGGCAATTAACAGGGCACCGATCAGTCGATTAACGAGCTGGATCCGTCCGCCTTTCAGTTGTTGTTTAAGTGCTGTACCCGCAAGCGCCACACCGATGTAGACCGTCGCATCAATGCCACCGGCCAACGCGCCCATGGCGAGCTGTATGGAAAGTGTATGTTGAGGATCGACAAAGGGTCCGAACACAGCCAAGAAGAACACTAAAACCTTCGGGTTGACGATCGCAATCGAAAATCCAGCGATAAAGCCACCTTGAGTCGTGAGTTTTTCAGGAAGAGGCATGTCACCCGCGTTGACGAGTTGATATCCGAAATAAATCAGAAGTGCGATTCCGAGAAAGGTCAAAGCGATTGTGAGTTCAGGGAGGGCGAGCAGCAGGGCTGATAGGCCGAAGACAGTCGTGAGTGCAAACACCGTGATGCCCAAACCATGCCCAAGCGCACCACAAATACCAACGGCCGTCCCCCGAGAGGCCGACATTGACAAGATGAGTAGCCATGACAAACCTGGAGAGGCGGCTCCAGCCAGGCAAAGAAGAGTGAGCTTAATCCAATCGAATTCAGCCATCAGCGAACACGGTGACGGACAGCGCGTTGCTTCTCGATATTCCATTCGCGGTCACGGATCGTATCGCGTTTGTCGTGTTGTTTTTTCCCGCGGGCCAGTCCAATTTTGATTTTGACAAGCGGACCTTTCCAGTACATTTCAAGTGGCACGCAGGCATGCCCTTTTTGGCTTAGAGCGCCGTGAATGGTAGCCAGTTCTTTTTTGTGGAGTAGCAGTTTTCGTGTGCGCGTTGGATCGGCGATCACATGTGTTGACGCCGAATCCAGGGGCGTAATTTGTGCATTTAGAAGATAGGCCTCGCCGTTTCGAATAATCACGTAGGTATCGCTTAAGTTGGCCTTTCCAGCTCGGATCGATTTCACTTCCCAGCCGTGGAGTTGCATACCGGCCTCGAATGTTTCGTCGATGTGGTAATCAAAACGCGCGCGTTTATTTTGAGCGATTTGATTGCTGTTGCTGTTCGATTTTTTGGCCATGGCGGGCGACTTTACGTATATTTGCCGTTTTTTCAAACCGCGATTGAGGAATTGATGCCGAAAATTACGAGATCCGCACTAGTGTCTCACACTCCAGAGCAAATGTTTGAACTGGTCAATGACTTTGCGCGCTATCCCGAGTTTTTACCCTGGTGTGGTGCTGCACGAGTCATCGAGTCATCTGACACGGTCATTGTCGGGGAGCTCTCGATTCAAAAGGGCAGCATTCGGCAAGCATTCACGACGAAAAATACCTTAACGCCACCGGAACGGATCGATTTATCTTTAGTTAACGGACCCTTTAAATCGCTGTCAGGACATTGGCGTTTTGAGTCAGTTGGAGACGATTGCTGTCGCGTGAGTCTCGATCTTGAATTTGAATTTGCGGGTAAATTAATCGCCATGGCAATCGGCGCTGTGTTTTCGCAAATCGCTGGAAGCCTTGTTGATGCATTTTGTGATCGTGCAGATCAGTTATACGGTCGGTAGGTTTTGAAAGTTCAGGTCGTCTACGCAAAGCCCGATCAACAATACGTGATTGAATTGGATGTCCCCGAGGGGACAACTGTCTATCAGGCCGCAGATTTGTCTGGTTTTGCTGCCAAATTCCCAGAAATTGACCTTGCAACGACTCCGATGGGTGTCTTTGGCGTCCGTGTCAAAACGGCCACCACCACGATCCTTCATCCGGGCGATCGGGTGGAGTTGTATCGATCTTTAATAGCGGATCCAAAGGAGAGCCGCCGGGCTCGCGCTGAATCTCAGAAACTTGATCGTTCGTAAAATTCACAATCAGGTAGGTGTTTTGTTGAACTTCGCCGTCAAAATCGATCCGCTCCAAATAAATCCAACGGTTGGGATTGAAGGTATTTACAGTGATTGGCGATCCGAGCAGGAACTGTACTTGATCTCTCGACATTCCGACTTCCAGTCGTTCGACACGCTCAGGGATGAGTTGATTGCCTTGCTTCACAGGATTTTTGTGGACACCAGGGAAACTGCAGCCAGTGAGCACGATGGTGGTCATCAGAACGAGAATGGAAATCAGTCGCATTAATATCTTCCTGAGGAAATTCTTGGCAGAATAATAAAGATGCCCAGCCGATGAGTCCATTGATGATGCAATACGAAACTGACGAATTAAAAAAAGCGGGACTAAAAGCAACGCTTCCGCGGATTCATGTTTTACAGCTATTGCTTGCCAGCGAAGGAGAGCATATGTCGGCGGAAGTGGTTTACCGCAAACTGCATGAGTCTGGCGTTGATGTGAATCTGGCGACGATTTATCGAGTTCTGACCCAATTTCAAGAGGCCGGGTTGGTCGAGCGTCATCAGTTTGACGCCACGACCAGTGTGTTTGAGCTAAAACCTGACGATCACCACGACCATATGGTGTGTGTTCGATGCCATCAGGTCATTGAGTATGTGAGTCCTGAGATCGAAGCCTTGCAGGAAAAAATTGCGAAAGATCATGGATGCGACATCGTTGATCACACACACGTCATTTATGTGACTTGTTCTAATTGTTCGGCAACAAAGTGATGGGTTCGAGCCCTCTTCTTGATCCGAGTGTTTTGTTTTTCGTACTTGGTCTATTTGCTGGTCTTGTGCGCTCCAATCTTGAAATCCCAACTGCGATCGCTCGCTTCTTATCGCTCTATCTATTAATGGCGCTCGGACTCAAAGGTGGATTTTCCCTCGCGGAAAGTGGTTTTAACCCGGCAATTCTCAGAGATCTTGTGTTTGCGATTGGGCTCGCTCTAGCCATCCCATTCGTGAGCTTTATGGTATTGAAGCGTGTGATTAATCCGTTGGATGCACTGGCAATCTCGGCGACTTACGGTTCCGTTTCTGCGGTTACATTCATTACGGCAACGCAATTTTTAGAAACCAATGGTCTCGAGTATGGCGGCCACATGGCTGCTGCCATGGCGTTAATGGAATCGCCGGCGATTATTTTTGCGATTTTAATGGCGAATCTTTATCGAACGCAGGAAGCACGTCAGGAGCACCAAGGATTCTTGGTCGTGTTAAGGGAGTCGTTCACCGAAGGTGCACAGATTCTTCTGTTAGGCGCGATGGTTATTGGGATGATCACCGGGGTGGCCGGTAAAACGATTATGGATCCATTTACCGGCATGATCTTTAAAGGCATGCTCGCGTTCTTTTTGCTTGATATGGGTGTCGCGACCGCCAAACGACTCGCCGATCTGCGCGGTGTGCCGAAACGGTTGGCATTCTATGGTGTGATTGCGCCCCTGACGCACGCTTCAATCGCGTTAACCTTGGCTTGGGCGGGTGGCCTGTCAGCCGCCAACGCGACGCTGTTGGCCGTCCTTGCAGGGTCGGCTTCCTACATCGCTGTTCCTGCGGTTTTGAAGCACGCTCTACCAGAATCCAATCCAAGTCTTTACCTCGGGCTGTCGCTCGGTCTGACATTCCCGTTTAACATTATTTTCGGTATTCCACTGTATCATTGGGCAGCCACTTGGCTGATCGGCGGTTAATTTCGCAACAGATCTGCTGCAGCTTGTCGCGTACTTTCAGTGATCGAATGCCCACCAAGCATTCGCGCAATTTCATCGATTCGCTCACTGCGCGATAAAAGGCGGGCCTCGGAAACCGTCACGTCGTCATCCGATTGTTTTTGCACATGCAGATGCTGATCCGCTTGCCCTGCAACCTGTGGTTGGTGGGTGACGACAAGCACCTGCGCGTTCACCGCCAACTCAGTCAACAACTCCCCCACTTTTGCAGCGGTTTTCCCGCCGATCCCGACATCGACCTCGTCAAAGACCAGGGTTGGTGTCGCTAATCGAGTTGCTGTGATGACCTGAATTGCCAAATTCACGCGAGACAGTTCACCACCGGATGCAATTTTCGATAAGGGACCACCTTGTTGACCTGGATTGGGCTGGAAAAAAAATTGAACAGATTCGGCGCCGGTAGCCGATAAAGCTTCGTTAGGAATCAGGCGAATCTCTAATCGCGCGTGCTCCATCCCTAGATCTGGAAAATTAGCAGTGACTTCTCGAGACAGTTGCTCTGCGGCAGCGGCTCGTATGGTCGTTAATTCAGCGGCTTTTTGCTGCGCGATAATCTCAAGCTCCGCAACTTTTTGTTCCAGCATCGGAATCCGATCATTCGCTTCGGCAATCCCCGCGAGTCGCGACACGAGGTTGGTGTGATGCTGGACGAGGTTTTCTGGTTCAATTTTATGTTTTCTCGCGAGCTGAAATACTTGTGCAAGACGCTCCTCAACAAATTGCAGGCGTTCTGGATCAAGATCGAATTGATCGCGGGCATGTTGGACTTCGCTTCTCGCCTCACTCAGCGCAATGGCCGCTTGTTCGAGGAGCTCAGTCGCATTCTCGAGTCCTTGATGGCCATCTGCAATTTGACTGACATCATTGGCAATTTTTTCTGTGTGACTGATGATCCCGCCGGTTTCATCGCCCGACAGGAGCGCGAGAGTTTGTTCGGTGACTCGGATAAACGTATCGCCAGTCGCCAGCTGACGCTGCTCTCGGTCAAGTTGTTCAAATTCACCAGCCTGAAGATTAAATGCGTTGAGTTCTTCGACTTGGAAACCGAGAAGCTCTCGTTCGGCGTCTGCTTTGGATGCATCAGCCTGGAGCGTATGCAATGACGATAGGGTATCTATCCATTCCTTGACGGCGGCCGATGTGCGCTGACGTGCCAGGCCCTGGTCAGCATATTCATCCAATAATTCAAGTTGGTGCTTCGGTTGAAGCAATTTTTGATTCGCGTGTTGGGTGTGCATCAAAACGAGTTGCTCTGACAGCTCCTTCAATTGTGAAGTTGAAATCGGAGTTCCGTTGACATAGGCCTTCGAGCGGCCTTCTGATGACAGTGTTCGCCT
Source organism: gamma proteobacterium HIMB30 (assembly GCA_000227525.2). Classification (GTDB taxonomy): domain Bacteria; phylum Pseudomonadota; class Gammaproteobacteria; order Pseudomonadales; family Litorivicinaceae; genus HIMB30. Next base: position 133,575 of record AGIG01000028.1, on the reverse strand, counting down.
TAAAACCAGCTCATCATCTTGATCCAGTTCATTCTCACTTAGCCATGCTTTTGCTTGAGGGAGGCGTTCAATATCAAATTCAGCAATGATCTGCGCGCGCTCGGTTCCAGCGCGCACCAGGCCGAGATCAGCGCGTGCACCCAAAGCCAGTTCCAGTGCATCAAGGATCAGTGATTTACCGGCGCCTGTATCGCCGGTCACTGCAATACACCCACTGGTCAGTTCAAGGTCGACTGATGCGAGTGTCGCTAAGTTTTTAACATTCAGTTGTAAGAGCATTTGTTTGTCTGTTGAAACTGGCGGATATGACCTTATACATGCGTTTCCGTAGAGAGTGTAGCCCACTCACGGGATAAACAAGGAGGAGATTATGGCCGACGAAAAATCACCAGCGGATGAGGACGTCATGAAAGACACAGCGGATGCGTCTGAAATCCAAAACGAGGAGCTTGATGACGATGCGACTCAAGACGACGAACAGGAAGAGATCGATACTCGTGATGACTCAGCTGAACTCGATGATGGTGATTCGGCCAGCTTGGAAACGCAGGTTGAAGAGCTCAAAGAAGCACTAATCCGCTCCCAAGCAGATCTTCAAAACGTTCGTCGCCGTGCCGAGCGTGATGTTGAAAATGCACACAAATACGCAGTTGAGAAATTTGTTAAAGATTTACTCGCAGTGCTGGATTCGATGGATCGAGCGCTTGAACTAGCCGAAACCACAGACGGTTTTGATGCGTCGATGCTCGAGGGCACTCAAATGACGCACAAGCTTCTTTTGGATACAGCGGCAAAGCATGGCGTGGAGCCCATCAATCCAGTCGGAGAGGTATTCGATCCGCAAGAGCATCAAGCCATGAGCATGGTGGAGTCAGCCGATCATGAACCAAACACGGTGATGGCAGTGATGCAGAAAGGCTACAAATTAGAAGGACGAGTGATCCGAGCGGCGATGGTCATGGTGACCAAAGGTGCTTCGAATTAGTCACTTGAATGCGGATAAAAAACCGCAATAAACGAGAGAGTAAATCCGGGCATCCGGACATGGATGAATAGAGAGGAAAAACCATGGGTAAGATCATAGGAATCGATCTTGGTACAACGAATTCTTGCGTTGCTGTGCTGGAAGGCGGCAAGCCACGCGTCATTGAGAATGCTGAAGGCGATCGTACGACCCCGTCGATTATTGCCTATACCGACGACGAAACACTGGTCGGACAGCCGGCGAAGCGCCAGTCTGTAACGAACCCAGACAATACATTATTCGCTGTCAAGCGCCTGATTGGTCGCAAGTTCAGTGATGATGTGGTGCAGAAAGACATCAAAATGGTTCCCTACAAAATCGTAGGTGCCGACAACGGCGACGCTTGGATTGACGTCAAGGGAGACAAGCTCGCTCCTCCTCAAATCTCTGCTGAAGTCTTGAAAAAAATGAAAAAGACGGCCGAAGATTATCTCGGGGAGGACGTTACGGAAGCCGTGATCACGGTTCCAGCATATTTCAACGACAGTCAGCGTCAGGCCACCAAAGATGCGGGTAAGATTGCGGGTCTCGATGTGAAACGGATCATCAATGAGCCGACCGCTGCCGCTCTTGCTTATGGAATGGATCAGGCCCGCGGTGATTCGGTGATTGCGGTCTATGATTTAGGTGGTGGTACTTTTGATATTTCAATCATTGAGATTGCTGAAGTCGATGGCGAGCACCAGTTCGAAGTGTTGTCTACCAACGGCGATACGTTCCTTGGCGGCGAAGATTTCGATCTGCGCGTGATTGATTACCTTGCGGAGTCATTCCAGAAGGATCAGGGAATGGATCTCAAAGGTGATCCGCTGGCAATGCAGCGTTTAAAAGAAGCTGCCGAGAAGGCGAAGATCGAGTTATCTTCGAGCCAGCAAACCGATGTTAATTTGCCCTACATCACAGCCGATGCAAGTGGTCCTAAGCATTTGAATCTGAAGTTGACGCGGGCGAAGCTCGAGTCATTAGTCGAAGATCTGGTAGAGCGGACACTTGCGCCAGTGAAGCAGGCACTCGAAGATGCGGGTCATTCAACGTCTGAAATTAATGATGTCATTCTTGTTGGTGGTCAAACGCGGATGCCACTCGTTCAAGACAAGGTAAAGGCATTCTTCAATAAAGAACCACGTCGTGATGTCAACCCTGATGAGGCGGTTGCCATGGGTGCGTCGATTCAAGGTGCGGTACTGGCCGGTGACGTGAAAGACGTGTTGCTTCTCGATGTAACGCCTCTGTCTCTGGGCATTGAGACGATGGGTGGTGTGATGACTGCATTGATTGAGAAAAATACCACCATCCCGACCAAGAAGACCCAAGTGTTTTCAACCGCTGAAGATAATCAGACCGCGGTGACGATTCATGTCTTGCAAGGTGAGCGTAAACAGGCAGGTCAAAATAAGTCATTGGGCCGGTTTGATTTGGCTGATATTCCACCGGCACCCCGTGGCATGCCGCAGATTGAAGTCGCCTTTGACATCGATGCTAACGGTATTTTGAATGTGTCTGCAAAAGACAAGGCAACCGGTAAAGAGCAATCGATTGTGATTAAAGCATCATCTGGGCTGTCTGATGAAGAAATCGAAAAGATGGTCAAGGATGCTGAAGCGAATGCTGAAGCAGATAAGAAGTTTGAAGAAATGATCGGTGCGCGAAATACTGCCGATGGCATGATTCACGCGACGAAAAAGTCAATGGCAGATGCCGGTGATAAGTTGACCGACGAAGAAAAAGCACCAGTTGAAGCGGCTATTTCTGAACTGGAAGAGGCTTTGAAAGGTGACGACAAGGATGAAATCACCGCAAAGACCACGGCTTTGACTGAGGCGTCAGCGAAGATCGCAGAAAAGCTATATGCAGCCGCAGACGCCGGTGCCGATGCGACTGATGCAGGTACAGATTCCTCTTCAAAACAAGATGACGATGTTGTTGATGCTGAGTTTGAAGAAGTGAAGGACGACGAGAAGAAGTGAGTTGCATGACTCAAGTCCCAGGGAAGGAGAGCTGAGTGGCCAAGCGTGATTATTATGAGACTCTCGGTGTATCGACAGATGTTTCCGAAGGAGATCTTAAAAAGGCCTACCGACGCCTCGCAATGAAGTGTCACCCGGATCGTAATCCGGGCGACGCGGAGGCTGAAGCCAAGTTCAAAGAACTGTCTGAAGCTTACGAGGTCCTATCAGACCCTGAAAAACGTGCCGCTTATGATCGATACGGCCATGAAGCATTCGAAGGCGGTATGGGCGGCCCTGGTGGTGGTTTCCACGGGGGCGGCGCAAGCTTTTCGGATATTTTTGGTGATGTTTTTGGCGACATCTTCGGTGGTGCAGGTCCGGGTGGCGGGCGGTCATCGGTGCAGCGCGGCAGCGATCTGCGTTATACCCTTGATCTCACTCTCGAAGAAGCCGTTTTCGGCATCGAAAAGACGATCCGGGTGCCGCGACTAACTGAATGCGATACCTGTGCAGGGAGCGGCGCTAAGCCCGGTTCATCACCGAAAACGTGTCAGACCTGTAATGGCCAGGGCCAAGTACGCATGCAGCAGGGATTTTTTGCAATTCAGCAGACGTGCCCCCGATGTCATGGACAAGGTCAGGTTGTGACAGATCCTTGCGGTGACTGTCGCGGTCAAGGACGCAAGGAAGAAACGAAGACGTTGTCTGTGAAAATTCCTGCAGGCGTTGATACAGGCGACCGCGTGCGCTTGTCTGGTGAAGGTGAAGCCGGTGTCAACGGCGGCCCAGCGGGTGATCTCTATGTTCAAGTGAACGTCAAAGAGCACCGTATATTTACGCGCGACGGCAAAGACCTGTACTGCGAAGTTCCAATTTCCTTCACAGATGCAGCACTCGGTGGCGAACTCGAAGTTCCGACACTCGATGGTCGCGTTAAGCTGAAAGTCCCTGACGGTACTCAAACTGGTAAGTTGTTTAGGGTGCGAGCGAAGGGTGTCAAGCCGGTGCGCGGTGGAGCGCAAGGCGACTTGCTGTGTCGGGTAATGGTCGAAACACCCGTGAATCTCACCTCGAAACAGCGAGAACTACTCGAAGAGCTCCATCAAACACTGAACCATAAAACCCACGCGCCAAAGCGTGACGGATGGTTTGACAGCGTCAAATCATTTTTTGATGAGATGAAGTTCTAATGACCAACATCGTGATCACAGGAGCATCCGGCCGCATGGGTCGCGCACTGATTGAGGCGACCCTTGAGATCGATGGCGCGGTGCTGTCTGGAGCGACCGTTCGTCCATCATCAACACTTGTGGGGGCGGATGCGGGCGAGCTTGTCAGTCAAGGGCATCGTGGCGCACCAATTCATAGCGACCTGAATTTGTTTGGCACGTTGCATCCCGTTGTTATTGACTTTACAACGATCGAGGCAACGCTTGAGCATCTTCAGTGGTGTCTCGAAAACGCGGTTCCATGTGTGATTGGAACCACTGGATTTTCAGAAGCACAGGAGGCGGTGATTGCTGAAGCGGCCAAAGCAATTCCCGTTGTGTATGCGCCAAACTTCAGTGTTGGCGTCAATGTGGTCTTTGATTTATTGGATCGTGCGTCGCGTGTCTTTGGTGATTCAGTCGATATCGAAGTGCTCGAAGCGCATCATCGACACAAATTGGATGCTCCAAGCGGTACCGCATTAGCAATGGGTCGCGTGGTTGCAAATGCGCTTGATCGTGATTTGAGCCAAGTCGCTGTTTTTGGTCGTGAAGGTCAGACAGGCGCACGTCCTCGCGAGCAAATTGGTTTTGCGACAGTCAGAGCGGGTGACGTAGTGGGTGAGCACACAGTGTTGTTCGCTGCCGAGGGCGAGCGTGTTGAGATTACGCATAAGGCTTCGAGTCGACGGACATTTGCCAATGGTGCTGTGCGTGCGGCAATCTGGGCGTCAGAGCAATCGCCGGGCCTGTATTCAATGCGGGATGTACTTGGCCTGTAGGGAAAACCTGCCAGCGTCGATGGACTTCTCGCTCTAATCTCCCTAGAATGCGCCCTCAATCGCTCGGCGCCAGCCGAGTCTGTCGAGACAGAGGACTCCCGGTTGAATTCACCTGCAATTTTAATTCTTGCCGACGGCACACAGTTTGTCGGCCGCTCCATCGGCGCGGACGGGGTATCCGTCGGCGAAGTCGTTTTTAACACCGCAATGACGGGTTATCAGGAAATCCTGACGGACCCATCGTATGCACGGCAATTAGTGACGCTGACGTACCCACACATCGGAAATACGGGCGTGACTCCAGAGGATGAGGAATCGAACACGATTCATGCAGGTGGCTTAATCATTCGTGACCTCCCACTCTTGTCCAGTAATTTCCGTGCACATGAATCACTGGATACCTACTTAAAATCAGCCGGCGTTGTTGCAATTGCAGAAATCGATACACGTAAGCTGACTCGTATTTTGCGTGACATAGGGGCTCAAGCCGGTGTCATAGTTGCGGGTATTGAGTCATGTTCGGATGCGGGTATTGCGAAAGCACAGGCTGCGCTGGCTGAGTTCCCAGGGCTTGCCGGCATGGATCTCGCTAAAGAGGTGACAACTGCATCAGCGTATAAGTGGGATGAGGGCTCCTGGGTTCTGGGTAAGGGACACCCTCAAAAAAAGGATGCTCGCTTCCATGTCGTTGCCTATGACTTTGGCGTGAAGCGTAACATCCTACGGATACTCGCCGATCGCGGTTGCCGCTTGACCGTTGTTCCTGCGCAAACTCCAGCGAAAGATGTGTTAGCGATGAATCCTGATGGGGTGTTCTTGTCAAACGGACCTGGAGATCCTGAGCCTTGCACTTACGCAATTGAGGCGATTCAGGAAATTTTGGAAACGAACATTCCGATCTTTGGGATCTGTTTAGGTCACCAACTCCTTGGTCTCGCATCCGGTGCTAAAACAATGAAAATGAAGTTTGGCCATCACGGTGCGAACCACCCTGTTCAGGACATCGAGTCAGGAGTTGTCATGATCACAAGTCAAAACCACGGTTTTGCGATTGACGAAAAGACCTTGCCCATCAATCTTAAGATGACGCATCAATCGTTGTTTGATCAGTCACTGCAAGGGATAGCGCGGACTGATACCTCAGCATTCAGTTTTCAGGGTCACCCTGAAGCGAGCCCCGGGCCGCACGATGTGGCGCCATTGTTTGACCAATTTATCGCGAACATGGAGGCCCGCTAATGCCAAAACGTACCGATCTTGAATCGATTCTAATTATTGGTGCTGGCCCGATTGTGATTGGGCAGGCGTGTGAGTTTGATTACTCGGGTGCACAGGCCTGTAAAGCGCTTCGCGAAGAAGGTTATCGAGTCATTCTCGTGAACTCGAATCCTGCCACGATTATGACCGATCCAGCGATGGCTGATGCGACCTATATCGAGCCGATTCGTTGGCAGTCAGTCGCGAAAGTGATTGAGAAAGAGCGCCCAAGTGCTTTGCTACCAACCATGGGTGGCCAGACTGCTCTGAATTGTGCGCTGGATTTGGATCGTGAAGGTGTTCTTGAAAAATATGGTGTTCAGTTAATCGGCGCGAATGCGGATGCCATTGACAAGGCTGAAGATAGGGACCGTTTCGATAAGGCGATGAAAGCAATCGGACTCGAAACGCCGCGTAGCCATATCGCGCATTCGATGGATGAGGCGCGCAGTGCGGCCGACGAGCTTGGTTTTCCTTGCATCATTCGTCCCTCGTTCACTATGGGCGGATCGGGTGGCGGTGTTGCTTATAACCGCGAAGAATTTGAAGAGATTTGTGAGCGCGGCCTCGACTTATCACCGACCAATGAGTTGTTGATTGATGAATCACTGCTTGGCTGGAAAGAGTATGAGATGGAGGTGGTGCGTGACCGCAAGGACAACTGCATCATCGTCTGTTCGATCGAAAACTTTGATCCTATGGGCGTGCATACCGGTGACTCGATTACCGTCGCTCCGGCCCAGACGCTAACGGATAAAGAATATCAAATCATGCGAAATGCGTCGGTAGCGGTTTTGCGTGAAATCGGTGTGGAAACGGGCGGTTCTAACGTTCAGTTTGGTGTGAATCCGGACAATGGTCGCTTGGTCGTGATTGAGATGAATCCGCGCGTATCACGTTCTTCTGCACTGGCATCGAAAGCGACTGGCTTCCCGATTGCGAAGGTTGCTGCCAAATTGGCAGTGGGTTACACGCTTGATGAGCTTGCCAACGAGATTACAGGCGGAGCAACGCCTGCCTCATTTGAGCCGTCAATTGATTACGTGGTGACCAAGGTTCCACGCTTCACTTTCGAAAAATTCCCGCAAGCTGACAGTCGCTTAACGACACAAATGAAATCTGTCGGTGAAGTGATGGCGATTGGTCGAAGCTTCCAGGAGTCGATGCAGAAGGCATTACGAGGTCTCGAAATTGGTGTCAGCGGCTTGGACCCAACGTTTGAGTGGGATTCTGAGGAGTCTGTGCAGGCAATGCGGCATGAACTCGCGAATCCTGGCCCACGTCGTTTGTGGTGCGTGGCTGACGCTTTTCGCAGTGGAATGAGCATTGACGAGGTTTTCCAGGTCTCGAAAATTGATCCGTGGTTCCTCGCGCAAATTGAAGATTTGGTTTGGGACGAAGCGCGTCTGACAGAGATGGCTCTATCAGATCTCGATCGTGATTCACTATGGCGTTTAAAGCGCAAGGGATTCTCTGATAAACGGTTAGCGGTGCTTCTCGATGTGTCAGAAAAAGAATTGCGCGAACGTCGCCTAAAACTTGATGTAAGACCTGTGTACAAACGCGTCGACACCTGTGCTGGTGAGTTTGCGACACCAACCGCCTATCTCTATTCAACCTATGAAGAAGAGTGTGAGGCGAACCCATCAAGCCGTGACAAGATTATGGTTTTGGGTGGTGGTCCAAACCGAATTGGTCAGGGTATTGAATTTGACTATTGCTGTGTTCATGCCGCGTTTGCAATGCGTGAAGATGGGTATGAAACCATTATGGTGAACTGTAACCCTGAGACTGTCTCGACTGACTACGACACCTCAGATCGTTTGTTCTTCGAGCCGGTGACGCTTGAGGATGTGTTGGCGATTGTCGATATCGAACAGCCAAAGGGTGTGATTGTTCAGTTTGGTGGTCAGACACCGCTCAAGCTTGCACGCGAACTTGAGGCGTCCGGGGTTCCTATTATTGGCACATCGCCTGAAGCCATTGACCGTGCTGAAGACCGAGAGCGATTCCAGCAAATGGTAACGCGTTTGGGTCTGAGACAGCCCGCGAATGCGACAGCGCGGAGTCTTGAAGAGGGACTGGCTTTGGCCGAAAGCATTGGTTTCCCTCTGGTCGTGCGTCCCTCTTATGTTCTTGGAGGGCGTGCCATGGAAGTGGTCTCGAATCTTTCTGAGCTGAAACGGTATCTTCAGGATGCTGTGGTGGCGAGTGATGACTCTCCAGTGCTTCTCGATCACTTTCTCGATCCTGCAATCGAAGTTGACGTGGATGCAGTGAGCGACGGTGAGCACGTTGTCATCGGTGCCATTATGGAACACATCGAACAGGCTGGCGTTCATTCGGGTGACTCTGCATGTTCACTGCCACCCTACAGTTTGCCAAAACACATTCAGGATGAAATTCGTGATCAAGTGATCCGCATGGCGCGTGAGTTGAATGTCGTTGGCTTAATGAACGTGCAAATGGCTGTGCAGGGTGAAGATGTGTATGTGATTGAGGTGAATCCACGCGCCTCGCGAACAGTCCCATTTGTCTCGAAATGTATTGGGGTGTCGCTAGCGAAAGTCGCTGCACGCTGTATGGCAGGTACGTCGCTTGAAGCGCAGAACATGACTAAGGAACTGATTCCGCCATATTTTAGTGTGAAAGAGAGTGTGTTCCCCTTCGCGAAATTCCCAGGTGTCGACCCAATTTTGGGTCCTGAAATGAAGTCAACCGGTGAAGTCATGGGAACTGGTGATAGCTTTGATGAGGCCTTTGCCAAGGCGCATGCAGCTGCCGGCGATCGGCTACCGAGCATTGGGCGTGCGTTTGTTTCTGTGCGTGACGCAGACAAAGTACGCGCAGGTGCCCTGGCTCAAACGCTGATTGATATGGGATTTGAGCTCGTCGCTACAGGTGGAACTTGTGATTACCTGCAAAATGCAGGGATTGCTTGTGAGCGCGTGAATAAGGTGATGGAAGGTCGGCCAAATATCGTTGATATGATTAAAAATGATGCGATCGCGTTTATCGTTAACACAACTGAGGGTCGACAAGCGATTACGGATTCTGCAACGATTCGTCGATCGGCGTTGAATCACAAAGTTTGCTATACAACGACTTTGGCAGGTGGCGAATCGATTGTGCGTGCGCTGAAGTTTGGTAACGAACGTGAAGTCCGGCGACTGCAGGAGCTTCATCGTCGCGTTGAGACACAATAATAAGGATTTAAATGAGCAAGATACCGATGACCAAATCCGGAGAATCATCGCTCCGGGATGAACTGCAGCGTTTAAAGCAAGTTGAACGTCCGCGTATCGTCGCTGCAATTGCCGAAGCGCGCGAGCATGGTGATCTGAAAGAAAATGCTGAGTATCACGCGGCGCGCGAACAGCAGGGATTCTGTGAGGGCCGGATTAAAGATATCGAGGCGAAGCTATCCCATGCTCAGGTGATTGATGTAACGCAAATTGAAAACACCGGCAAAGTGATTTTTGGCGTGACTGTGACGCTTATAAATCTAGAGACCGATCAATCAGTGACCTACCAAATTGTGGGTGAAGATGAGGCGGATGTGAAAAACGGAAAGATTTCTGTGACATCACCAATCGCCCGGGGCTTGATTGGAAAAGAGGAAGGTGACGAGGTGTCGGTGACAACTCCCGGTGGAGTCGTCGAATATGAGATCGACTCCGTCGAACATCGATAGTCAGATTGGCCGAATTAAATTTGATAAACGAGGGTTAGGTCGTTCCGCAGCCCTAAACAGTAGCGCCATTGCACCGGTTGATTGCACGCATTGAGCGCCGGTTTCCTCGCAAAGTGAGGCGATTAAAACCTTCCGCGTGTCGCGTTCCGCGCGCACTTTAATCTTGATTAATTCATGATCGTTGAGTGCGCGATTGAGTTCGTCGAGTAAACCAGTAGACATTCCTTGATCGCCAACGAGTACAATCGGCTTCAAATGATGTCCAATCGCCCGCATCTGTTTTTTGCGTTCTGGCGTTAACATAGTCGTCTCCATGGAGGGGGCGCGCGAGTGTAGAGCAAAACATGGCACGATCCAAGTCCAGCGGTCGCTGGCTGAAAGAACATTTTGATGATCCGTACGTACAGAAGGCGCAAGCCGAGGGTCGTCGGTCGCGGGCGAGTTTTAAATTGGAAGAAGTCCAAGCGAAGGATCAACTGATCAAATCTGGGGACGTCGTCGTCGATTTAGGGGCTGCCCCTGGCGGTTGGACTGAGTTGGTTGCGAATTGGACGGGTCCTTCTGGCCGGGTATTTGCGCTTGATATTATCGCGATGGATTCAGTCGCGGATGTGGAAATTATTTTGGGTGATTTTACCGAAGAAGCGGTTCTTGATCGCTTGATGCAGTCATTGAACGGAGTTCGGGTTGACGTTGTTTTATCTGATATGGCGCCAAACTTGTCTGGAAATAAATCTGTGGATCAGCCAAGGGCAATGTATCTATGTGAGCTTGCTCTTGATTTTGCTCGACAGACTTTGAATCCCGGCGGTGCGTTGTTTATCAAAGTGTTCCAGGGTGAAGGGTTCGATGAATTTTTTCAGGCACTTCGAACCGATTTTTCTGTCCTCAAAACTCGGAAACCTGACGCGTCGCGTTCGCGTAGCCGAGAAACTTATCTGCTGGCGATGGGCTTTCGCGGTTCAACCCTTTGAATTCGATTGGCCTGCCCAAATAAACCAATTATATTGGGGAGCCCGACTCCTCTGAAGGAATGGAGAAGATTATGGCGAGAAATTTGGTGCTTTGGTTGGTTATCGCTGCTGTTTTACTCACAGTATTTAACAACTTCAGCGTGGAAACACAGTCACAGCAGATTAACTACTCTCAGTTCGTTGAGGAAGTGAATCGAGACCAGATTCGTCGCGTCATTATTGACGGACAGTCGATTATTGCAACGCGTGCCAATGGCGATGTGTATGAGACGGTGCGGCCAGCTGTGCAGGATCCGCGATTGATGGACGATTTGCTCCAGCACAACGTTGTAGTTGAAGGCCGCAAACCAGAGCAACAGTCGGTATGGATGCAATTGTTGGTTGCCGCCTTCCCGGTCCTGATCATCTTGGCGATTTTCATGTTTTTTATGCGTCAAATGCAGGGTGGTATGGGCGGTGGCCGTGGCGGCCCGATGTCGTTTGGAAAATCCAAAGCACGCTTGATCAGCGAAGACCAAATCAAAACCACGTTTGCCGATGTGGCTGGTTGTGATGAGGCCAAGGATGATGTCGCAGAACTGGTTGAATTTTTGAAAGATCCAGGCAAGTTCCAACGGCTTGGAGGTCGGATCCCGCGTGGTGTTTTGATGGCGGGACCCCCTGGTACTGGTAAGACATTACTAGCGAAGGCAATCGCTGGTGAAGCCAAGGTACCCTTCTTCTTTATTTCGGGATCAGATTTCGTTGAGATGTTCGTTGGTGTTGGTGCGTCACGAGTGCGTGACATGTTTGAGCAAGCGAAGAAACAGGCGCCTTGTATCATTTTCATTGATGAGATCGATGCAGTCGGCCGTCAGCGTGGTGCTGGGCTTGGCGGTGGTCATGATGAGCGTGAGCAGACACTAAATCAGTTGTTGGTTGAGATGGATGGTTTTGATGTCAATGATGGAGTCATCGTCATTGCTGCGACGAACCGACCCGATGTTCTTGATCAGGCACTACTTCGTCCGGGTCGATTTGACCGGCAAGTGGTTGTCGGGCTTCCAGATATTCGCGGACGTGAACAGATTCTGAAGGTTCACATGAAGAAAGCGCCAGTTGCGCCAGAAGTCGATGCCTCGTTAATTGCCCGCGGTACACCTGGATTTTCCGGCGCCGATCTTGCGAATTTGGTCAATGAAGCCTCGTTATTTGCCGCTCGTGCGAGCACGCGGGTGGTGGCAATGAGTCACTTTGAGCAGGCCAAAGACAAGATCATGATGGGTGCCGAGCGTCGATCGATGGTGATGAAAGAGTCTGAAAAACGGAATACTGCTTACCACGAGGCTGGTCATGCCATTGTGGGTCGATTAATGCCAGAGCATGATCCGGTTTATAAGGTTTCGATCATTCCTCGAGGGCGGGCGCTGGGTGTCACCATGTTCTTGCCAGAAGAAGATAAGTACAGCCACTCCAAGCGGGGCCTGATTAGCCAGATTTGTTCGCTCTACGGTGGTCGAATCGCTGAAGAGCTCACTTTGGGCGCTGAGGGGGTAACCACAGGTGCGTCAAATGATATTCAGCGTGCGACCTCGATCGCTCGTAACATGGTCACGAAGTGGGGTCTTTCCGAAAAGCTTGGGCCGCAGATGTATGATGAGGAAGATAATGAGCCTTTCTTGGGTCGTTCGATGAGTCGTCCAGCGCATGGTCAGTCAGATGATACCGCGCGTTTGATCGACGAAGAAGTGAAAGACATTTTAGATTCCTGTTATCAGACGGCGAAAACAACGCTTGAAGAGAACATGGACAAACTCCACGTGATGGCCGATTGTTTGATGGAATACGAAACGATCGATTCACAACAAATCGATCAAATTATGGAAGGTCGGAAGCCCGGCCCTCCAGCAGATTGGAATGACAGTGACAAGCCGCAAGGCGGATCACCAGACGTTAACGATGATTTGCATGAGGCGGCGAGCAGCGATGCGTCTGATACCGCTTCAGAGGATGGCGCAGCGCCAACCAATTAGCAGTGACGCACAAGATCACTTGGCCAGATCTGGGGTTCCATGGACCTCAGATCATGGCTGTTCTCAATATCACACCCGATTCATTCTCTGACGGCGGCAAGCTTTTTGACAAGCACGCATCGTTTGATGCGATTTTATCGCATGCTGACTATTGTCTGGCTGAGGGTGCGACCATACTCGATGTCGGTGGAGAGAGCACTCGTCCTGGGGCAGCTCCAGTGTCTGAGAGTGAAGAACTTGACCGGGTCGTTCCAGTCGTCGAAGCACTATCTGCGCGATTTGATGCAGTGATCTCAGTTGATACTTCGACACCGAATGTCATGATTGAGAGTGCCGCGCATGGAGCTCGGATGATCAATGATGTGCGGGCATTATTGCGCGAAGGAGCGATGGCAGCAGCACTCAAGACAGGTCTTCCCGTGTGTCTGATGCATATGCAAGGTACGCCACAGACGATGCAAAATCAGCCAACTTATGGTGATGCTGTGGACGATGTGTATCAGTGGTTGATGAGCCGTGTTGATGTCTGTCGAGATGCAGGTTTGATCGCAGATCAGCTGTTGCTTGACCCGGGCTTCGGATTTGGGAAGACGTTTGAGCACAATGTCGCTCTTTTCAGGAGTTTGGATCGCTTTATTCAAAGCGGATATCCTGTGCTGGTTGGGGTCTCTCGAAAGACTATGATTGGCGAGATGACCGGCCGTCCAGTCGAGCAACGTGTCACCGGGAGTGCGGTGGCAGCAGCTGTTGCAGCGTCGCACGGCGCTGCAATTTTGCGGGTTCATGATGTCGCTGAGACGCGCGATGCAATGGCCGTAATGCAAACGTTAACGCAGGGAATGCAATAAATATGAGTCGAAAGTATTTCGGAACAGACGGTGTCAGAGGCCGAGTTGGTGAAGGATGTATCACTGCTGAATTTGTGCTCAAGCTCGGTTGGGCATTCGGTCAAACAGTTCGTCAGGGACATACTGGCCGCCCTAAGGTCGTGATCGGGAAGGATACCCGGCTCTCCGGTTATATGTTTGAAACCGCGCTCGAGGCTGGCTTAATTGCGGCTGGTGTGGATCCTATCATGCTTGGACCGATGCCAACCCCTGCTATTGCATACCTGACACGGACATTCTCAGCTGAGGGCGGGATTGTGATCAGTGCAAGTCACAATGGCTATGAAGATAACGGCATCAAGTTCTTTGATAAGAACGGAACCAAACTTCCCGATGATGTAGAGCATGAAATTGAGCGACTGCTTGATGAGCCCCTAACCACCGTGAATGGACCGCTATTGGGCCGTGCTTCCCGAGCGGACGATGCGGCTGGTCGGTATATCGAATTTTGTAAGCATACGTTACGCCTCGGCACGGACCTCTCAGGATTGAAGGTGATCATCGATTGTGCGAACGGGGCGGCCTATCAAGTCGCACCCAAAGTGCTTCGAGAGCTCGGTGCAACAGTGGAGGCGATTGGTGTGACTCCCGATGGATTGAACATCAATAATGGGGTTGGGTCGACAGCACCCGATGCGTTGATTGAGGCCGTCGTGTCAACTAAAGCTGATCTCGGTATCGCACTTGATGGCGACGCTGATCGAGTGGTCTTGGTCGATGAAACTGGTGCGCTTGTTGATGGCGACGAGATTTTATACATCATCGCGGCATCTCGACATCAGCGTGGTCGCATGGATGGTGGTGTCGCTGGGACTTTAATGACTAACCTAGGTCTCGAAAAAGCGTTGGCTGATATGCAAGTTCCATTTGTACGAACGAGCGTCGGCGACCGTTATGTGATTGAGGCAATGGAGGAGCGCCAGTGGACATTGGGCGGCGAAACATCTGGTCACATTATTTGCTCGGACCTCACATCGACCGGCGACGGACTGGTGGCCGCACTTCAGGTCGTCAACGCACTGTTGCTGTCTGGGCAAACATTGAGTCAAGCGCGTCATGGTATGACAAAGTACCCACAAATTCTCATCAACGTCCCGCTTGTTTCCCGTGATCATTTGGATCATCAACTGGTGAAAGATGCGGTCCATACTGTCGAATCGCAGTTGGGTGATTCTGGTCGGGTCGTGTTACGTCCAAGTGGCACAGAACCCGTGGTCCGGGTGATGGTCGAAGGTGTTAATGTGGCCGAAGTCAGGGATTGCGCTGAGCAGATTGCAACATCGGTGGAAAAAGTCGCCTCAATCAGCTAACGTACGCGCCCCCGGAGGAAAGAGCTATCGATGATTATCGGAAACTGGAAGATGAATACCGCCCGAGCTGATGCAATTGCATTAGCTGAAGCTGTCGTGGGTATTGCGCATCAACCTGCAACACGTGTCGGCATTTGTCCGCCTGCATTATGGATTGATCCGATCGCGCACGTCCTAGAGAGTTCATCGATTCTACTCGGCGCTCAAGACTGTATTGGCGATCAATTTGGAGCGCAAACCGGGTGTATCAACGCGGATATGGCTCATGACGCTGGTTGCTCAATGGCGATTTTAGGTCATTCGGAGCGACGAGCACGCTTTGGAGAAACCTCAGAAAGCTTATTGCCTGCGGTTGCAGCGGTACTCGAGACTGGCATGTTTCCAGTATTTTGCGTCGGCGAAACCCGAGAGGAGCGTGAGTCTGGTCGCGCGCTCGATGTGGTTGCCCAACAATTGAAACCGTTGTTGAAAGCAGGTTTGGATGTGAGCGGTATTGTGATCGCTTATGAGCCTGTTTGGGCGATTGGATCTGGTTTATCCGCGACGCGTGCTGATATCGAGGAGATGCACGCGACTGTTCGTGACGTGGTCGGTCGAGCAGATGCGTTAGTTTTATACGGAGGAAGTGTTTCTCCGGACTCGGCTGATGAGGTGTTTTCAGCCGAGGGTGTTTCGGGTGCCCTGGTCGGTGGGGCTTCCTTAAAAGCAGATAAATTTGCAGCGATTGTTGCTGCATGGGAACGGAAATAATGGAAACGATTCTTTTAATTGTGCATGTATTGATCGGGGCATCAGTCATTGGCCTTGTTTTGATCCAACAAGGAAAGGGTGCTGACGCCGGCGCCTCTTTCGGCGGTGGCGCTTCGCAGACAGTGTTCGGTTCGGCGGGTGCAGGAAGTTTCCTGGTGAAACTGACGGCGGGTTTGGCTGCTCTTTTCTTTGCCACGAGCCTTGCGTTGGCGGTGATTGCCAAGCAAAAAGCTGAAGCGGTCGGTACTTTTGGCCTGCCGGAAGTGCCAGCTCAAGGCGGACAATCTGTGATTCAGGAGCCGGTTGCGCCGAAAACGGTCGACTGATTTCTTGATTTTTTAGGCGCAGATCATTAATCTGCGCGTCCCTTGCCGAAGTGGTGGAATTGGTAGACACGCTATCTTGAGGGGGTAGTGAGCGCAGCTCGTGCCGGTTCAAGTCCGGCCTTCGGCACCATTTTTAATATCTCCGTTATCCCCCTAGCTCTCAATTGATCTGTATCCTATGGGTTCTTGGCATCGGATGGAGAATTCAATGGCGAAGCCCGGTTATCAGGGTCTGACACGTATCATTAATGCGGCTGGATATTCTGCAAAAGGATTTCGGGCTGCATGGACGTATGAGTCTGCTTTTCGTCAGGAGATCGTCTTAGCGAGCGCCCTGATTCCCTTCGCTTTTTGGCTCGGACGTGATCCTGTTGAGATTGGCATGCTGATCTCATGCTTGTTACTTGTTGTCATTATTGAGCTCCTCAACTCAGCGATTGAGGCAGTTGTCGATCGTGTCGGTGATGAACCACACCAGCTTTCCGGTCGGGCGAAAGACTTAGGTTCTGCAGCGGTGTTTGTGGCGCTGATTCTTGCCGGAGTTCTCTGGGGCTCAGTGATTATCGATCATTTGGGCTAGCATCAATACACTCTTTTGCGGGTGCGAAGCCGTCTAATACCACCAAGGTTTGAAAAAATTGGTGGTGATGCTTAGATTAGAGTCTCATCTGGTGATAAGGAGTTCCCGTAATGCTCACAATCAGACGACTCGGTCGGCGAAGTTTTGAGGTGTTTCGTCAAGGTTCTCCAATCGGTATTGTTCGTTTTCTGCGGAGTTCCAAAATGTGGAACTTCAGACCCTATCCAACGTTGGGTGACTGCGATGGTTTGATCGAGCGTTCAGACAAAGTGCTTCGCAATCTATTATGTCCCGCAGGAGAGCGCTGTACGGTCGATCGAATCGCTCGAGCCTAACGATTGATTTACTAAAACGTCTCCGTCATACTATCGCGGCTTTTTGCAAGGGGGCCTTGGTAGGATTTGCGTTTCGCCAAGTGCTGTAAGAAGAGAATACGCAGGCCGTGAACCCCATTAGGGGTTTTTTTGTTTTTGGCGGTTGGAAATGACACCGAAGCAACAGCAACTGACAGAGCTTCTCGGGCCAAGTGTTACTGCGCTTGAGCTGGAGTTGTGGGCGATTGAAATTATTGGCAGAGCAAACCGGTCGACCTTACGCCTGGTGATCGACCATCCCAATCGTCCAGTGACGGTTGATGATTGCGAGGCCGTGAGTCGTCAGGTTTCGCGTATTCTAGATGTTGAAGACCCACTCCCTGAGCGATACACCCTTGAGGTGTCATCGCCAGGAATCGAGCGTGTGTTATATCGGCTTGAGCATTTTGAGCGATTTATTGGTTTTCAAATCAAGCTCAAACTTAAAGTCCCCTTTGAGGGCAGGAAAAATTATTCTGGCGTCATCGCTGGTGTCGAGAATCAAGCAGTGCTTTTGCAAACCGGGGATACAGAATATGAATTCCCAGCAGAGCATATAGAACGAGGTCAATTGGTGGTGACTGATGTCACACAGGTAGGCGGAAGCAAAGATGGGAAGTAAGGAAATCCTTCAAGTAGTTGAACTCTTTTCAAATGAAAAGGGGATTCCAAAAGGGATCGTATTTGAAGCAATTGAGCAGGCGTTGGCAACAGCGACGCGCAAGCGTTATGAAGATGAAGAGGCAGATATTCGTGTTGCGATTGATCGTGCAACCGGGGATTACGACACTTTTCGTCGCTGGGTTGTCGTACCAGATGACCATCTAGCTATCTTAGGTTCAGAGCTGACCACTGAAGAAGCCGCTGAAATTGATACCGGACTTCAAGTCGGTGATGAATACGAAATTGAAGTTGAGTCGGTCGATTTTGGTCGTATCGAGGCACAGACCGCCAAACAAGTCATCGTTCAAAAAGTTCGTGAAGCTGAACGCGAAAAAGTTGTTGCTGATTATGAAAGTCGACTGCTGAGCCTTATTAACGGAACAGTCAAAAAAGTAACGCGCGATTCGGTGATTGTGGATTTGGGAGGTGCTGCCGAAGCACTGATGCCACGTGAGAATTTGATTGGCCGCGAAATTTTTCGAGTCAACGATCGAGTCCGCGCGATCTTACAGGAGATTCGTACCGAGGGTCGTGGTCCGCAATTGATCTTGTCTCGTAATTCACCCGAATTTTTGATCGAACTATTCAAAATCGAAGTCCCAGAGATCGCCGAGGAAACCATCGAAATTCGTGGCGCTGCTCGCGATCCTGGAATGCGGGCCAAAATTGCTGTTAAGACTAACGATGGACGAATTGATCCAGTGGGTGCTTGCGTCGGTATGCGCGGCGCTCGCGTGCAAGCCGTATCCAACGAGCTCAATGGAGAGCGTGTGGATATTGTTTTATGGGACGACAATCCAGCGCAACTCGTGATTAATGCCATGGCGCCAGCGGAAGTATCTTCAATTGTGATGGATGAAGATAATCGTTCAATGGATGTCGCGGTCACTGATGACAATCTAGCTCAAGCGATTGGTCGCGGTGGCCAGAATGTTCGATTAGCATCTGAGCTGACCGCTTGGAAGCTCAATGTGATGAGCGAGGAACAGGCGGTCGAGCGGCAGGAAGCTGAGTCCGAAAAGCTTGTGAATATGTTTATGGTTCGACTTGATGCGGATGCCGAATTAGCGCGCATCTTGGTTGAAGAGGGATTCACTTCGATTGACGAAGTGGCTTATGTCCCTGTTGAGGAGATGCTCTCCATCGAGGGATTCGATGAAGATCTGGTGGAAACGCTGAGAGCGCGATCACGTGATGTATTGTTGACAGCCGCCCTTACTGGTGATGAAACACGTGAGCCGCAGGATGATCTCTTGACGATGGAGGGAATGACGCCAGGCCTTGCATATCAGCTCGCCGATCGTGGAGTTTGCACCATGGAAGACTTGGCCGAACTTTCAGTTGACGAATTGACTGAAATCGAAGGAGTGGATGAAGCGGCTGCAGCAACCCTCATCATGAAAGCGCGTGAACCGTGGTTCGCAGACGATGCTGACGAATCAGCCGAAGAAAGTAGCGAACAGGAGTAAGTTTTGTCTGACACAACAGTAAAGCAGCTGGCCACACTGGTTGGTATATCAGCTGAGCAATTACTCTCTCAGATGGCGGGGGCTGGGATCGATAAATCATCGCAAGATGACGTCGTGACGGATGATGAGAAACAGAAACTCCTCGCACATATTCGGTCAGGACAATCGAAAGTCGCTGCAGAGCCTGCCAAAGTCACGTTACGTCGTAAATCGACCTCCACCATCAAGGCAGGTGCCGGTGCTGTGAATGTTGAGGTGCGTAAAAAGCGTACCTACGTACATCGAGATTTGACTGCGGAAGCAGAAAAGCAGCGTGAAATCGAGGAAGCGAAGTTACGCGAGGCGCAAGAAGCTGAAGAACAGGCGCGGCGCGAGGTCGAGGTGGCTGCGCAAGTTGCCGAAACCGAGGTGTCCGCAGAAGCGCCTGTTGTTGAAGAGAGTGCGCCACCTGTCGAAGCAGTAGTCATTGAGGCGCCCATCGTTGAGCCACCACCACCGCCTAAAGAAGATGATGGCCGCCGTCACAAAAAAGAACCACATGCACGCCGTGATCGTCCGAACGACGATGATGAACCGCGGCGTCATGGGAAGCCATCGGGCAAACGGGATGATAAGCGCAGCAAGATTGCTGCAACAGACGATGAGCGTGGCCCCAAAATGCGTGGTCGACGGAAACCGGGTAAAGCCGCTGAGGAGCTGTCGTCACATAAATTTGAAAAGCCAGCCGCACCAATTATCCGCGAGGTGAAGATTTCAGGACCTGTAACCGTCGCTGAATTGGCTAACCAAATGGCTGTAAAGTCAGGCGAACTGATCAAAATTTTGATGAAGATGGGCGTCATGGCGACCATCAACCAAGTTCTGGATGAAGACACTGCCGTGCTTGTTGTCGAGGAAATGGGGCATAAAATTGAAGTTGTCGCCGACGACGCCCTCGAGCAATCCGTGCTTGATGATTATCAAGAGCTTCAAGGTGAGCGAGCGCCTCGTGCACCAGTTGTGACGGTGATGGGGCATGTAGACCACGGGAAAACATCGCTACTTGACAGAATTCGGAAATCACGTGTCGCCGCTGGCGAAGCTGGTGGGATTACCCAACACATTGGCGCCTACCACGTTGACACTGACAACGGAATGATTACGTTTATCGATACGCCAGGTCACGCAGCTTTCACGAGTATGCGTGCACGTGGTGCGCAAGTCACAGATGTGGTGATTCTTGTCGTTGCAGCTGATGACGGCGTCATGCCACAGACGGAAGAAGCGGTTCAGCATGCGCGCGCAGCGGGTGTCCCAATCGTCGTGGCAGTCAATAAAATTGACAAGGAAGAAGCAGATCCTGACCGTGTGAAGACCGAGCTGGCGAGCCGAGAGGTGATTCCAGAGGACTGGGGTGGGGATGTTCAATTTATTTCAGTGAGCGCACACACGGGCCAAGGGATCGATGAGCTTTTGGAAGCGGTGTTATTGCAATCTGAGCTGTTGGAGCTGACTGCCGTTCACGAAGGGCAAGCCCGAGGTACCGTTGTTGAGTCACGTCTTGATCGCGGTCGTGGTCCCGTCGCAACAGTGCTTGTACAAAATGGATTGTTGAAAGTTGGAGACGCCATTCTCGCTGGTGAGCAAGTCGGTAAAGTCCGCGCATTGGTGGATGAAAACGGCAAGCAAATTAAGAAAGCAGGCCCATCGATTCCTGTTGAAATTCTCGGTCTGTCAGGAACTCCGGATGCGGGCGACGAGCTCATGGTGCTTGAGAATGAGCGCAAAGCGCGTGAAGTTGCTGAATTCCGGTCAGAGCGTACGCGTGACGCTGAACACAAACGTCAGCAAGCGCAAAAGCTGGATCAAATGTTTGCCAATATGGAAGCCGGTGAGGTATCCAATCTCAATATTGTGTTGAAAACGGATGTGCGAGGCACACTCGAAGCGTTATCAGCTGCACTTCTTAAGCTTGCGACAGACGAAGTACGAGTGAATTTAATTGCACAAGGGGTTGGCGGAATCACTGAATCCGACGCGACGCTAGCGTCGTCTGCTGGCGCAATTGTTTTGGGTTTCAATGTCCGTGCCGATGCTGGTGCTCGTCAGGTCATTGAGCGTGATGGAATTGAGCTGCGCTATTACAGTGTCATTTATGACATCGTTGATGATGTGAAAGCTGCCATGTCGGGTCTTCTCGCGCCCGAATTGCGTGAAGAAATTGTCGGTGTGGCTGAGGTACGTGATGTCTTCAATTCGCCAAAATTCGGTCAGATTGCTGGTTGTATGGTGGTTGAGGGTATCGTTTACCGAAATAAGAAAATCCGAGTGCTACGCGATAACGTCGTGATTTACGAAGGTGAACTTGAATCGCTCCGTCGTTTCAAAGATGACGTCAACGACGTGCGGAACGGTACCGAGTGCGGTATTGGCGTCAAGAATTACACGGATGTGAAGCCAGGCGATAAAATCGAAGTGTTCGATGTTCGCGAGGTTGCACGGAAGATCTAATGCCGGCCGAATTTAGTCGCACTCAGCGATTGGGTGAGCAGATCAAGCGAGATCTTGCTCTCCTCATCCAGCGTGAATTAAAGGACCCTCGTATTGGCATGGTCACGGTGAATTTTGTTGACCTATCCAAAGATCTTTCCTACGCGGATGTGAATATCACCGTGTTAGTTGCCGACGACTCTGATGAGAAGATTATTGAAAGTTTGACGATCCTCAATGAGGCATCAACTTTTCTTCGAATGGAACTTGGTCGACTGCTGAAAGTTCGTAAGGTGCCTCATCTCAGATTTCACTACGATGATTCACTCAAACGGGGAGCGCGGATCAACGCGCTAATCCATCAGGCATTACAGAGTGATCGACACGACTGATGAGTAAACGCAACAAGGGTCGCGATCTAAACGGGATCCTCATTGTGGATAAGCCTCAAGGTTTGACATCTAATGGTGTGGTCAGTCGTTTAAAACGGTGGTCTCAAGCCAAAAAAGTAGGTCATACAGGGGCACTGGATCCCATGGCGACTGGGGTTTTGCCGATTGTCTTTGGGGAAGCGACAAAATTCAGTCAATACGGCTTGGATGCTCATAAAGGGTATTTGGCGCGGATTCAACTCGGTTCTGCAACTGATACGCTGGATGCCGATGGCAATGTTGTTTTAGTCAAGCCGATTCCGGAATTAACTGAATCGAAGATCGCCACTGTGCTGTCCACATTGACAGGTGCTCAGATGCAGGTACCGCCAATGGTGTCAGCGCTGAAGTACCAAGGGCAACCCCTGTATAAATTAGCTCGACAAGGAAAAGAGGTGGAACGCTCACCTCGCTCGATTCAAATCTTTAGTAATGACCTCATGCAGTTTGATGCAAGCGAAGGTTGGATTGATATTTGTGTTCGATGTTCAAAAGGGACCTACATCAGAAGCCTTGCTGAATCGATTGGTGACGCACTGGGTTCTGTCGCCCATTTGAGTCAATTACGGCGCGATCTGTCGGGTGGGTTCTCGCTTGAGCAGGCGCATGCATGGAATGCACTTGAGTCCCTTCAAGACAATGAGCCTTCGCGAATTGATTCGTCGTTGTTGCCGGTTGATGCAATCCTCAGTCATTTTCCACGGATTGATTTGACCGAAAATGAATGCAGGATATTGATTCAAGGGCAAAAAGTTTCTGGTAAACCAGTCGATGTGTGCGATAATACGCGCGCTTATTTTGCAGGAGGTCCGTTTATCGGACTTGTTTCCGTCGAGTCTAGCGGGATGATTACTGCAAAACGGATGTTATCTCCGGCTGCTGCTGGCATGCGCGGCAGTTCGGATTCTGGCCAATGAGGTCGGGCATGCCATTGTAGGAGTAGGAAAAAATGGCTTTATCAGTAGAGAAGAAAGCTGAAATCGTTGAAAAGTTTGGCCGTGGTGGAAACGATACGGGCTCACCGGAAGTTCAAGTCGCTTTATTGACTGCAAACATCGAAGCATTACAAGGCCACTTTAAAAAGAACATTCATGATCACCACAGCCGTCGTGGTTTGATTCGAATGGTTAACCAGCGTCGGAAGTTGCTCGACTATCTGAAGTCAAAGGATCTGGGCCGTTATGCAGCATTGATCAAGGAACTTGGTCTGCGCCGTTAATCGGTCTAAACGAAAACGGCCCTTCGGGGCCGTTTTTGCATTTTAGTCAGATGAGATCTGGCATGTTGGAAGTAGGAAATAATGGAAAAGCAAATAGTACAATTTCAGTTCGGCGGGCAAGATGTCACGCTAGAAACGGGCGCAATTGCGCGTCAGGCCACAGGTGCCGTCTTAATATCAATGGGCGAGACGCAAATCCTCGCAACAGTCGTCGGGGCAAAAAATGTCAAACCCGGCCAGAATTTTTTCCCTCTCTCAGTTCATTACCAAGAAAAGACATATGCCGCAGGTAAAATCCCAGGCGGTTACTTCAAGCGTGAAGGTCGTCCAACAGAGAAAGAAACGCTGACATCACGTCTGATCGATCGTCCGATCCGTCCACTCTTTCCAAACGGCTTCATGAACGAAGTTCAAGTTGTTTTGACAGTGATGTCTGCATCGAAGACGCATGATTCCGACATTGCGGCAATGCTTGGCGCATCAGCTGCACTCGCGATTTCAGGCATCCCATTTAATGGACCATTGGGTGTTGCGCGCGTCGGATTTTCAGAAGATGGCCAGTACATGTTGAACCCATCCTTTGATGAGCTGTCTGACTCACGTCTAGACATGGTCGTCGCTGGGACAAAAGACGCGGTATTGATGGTTGAATCTGAAGCAGATGAGCTGACAGAAGAGCAGATGCTTGGTGCTGTGATGTTTGCCCATCAAGAGTTTCAAGTTGCGATTGACGCAATTGGGGACTTCGGCCAGAAGTTCGGTAAAGATGCTTGGGAATGGGAAGCGCCATCAATTGATGAAGCGTTACTGTCGCAAATCAAAGAACAGTATCAGCCACGCATCGTCGAGGCGTACCAGATCTCTGAAAAGATGATACGTTATAACGCCTTGGGTGAGATTCGGTCAGACGCGATTGCTTCATTGGGCGGAACTGACGGCGAGAACGCTGAAGCGGTTGGAGAGCTTTTTAGTAAGGTTGAAAAGAATGTGGTTCGTAGCCGAGTGATTCAAGGGCTACCGCGGATTGATGGACGTGACCAGAAAACTGTCCGTCCGATCAACTGTGACGTTGGAATGCTAAAGCGAGCTCACGGTTCGGCTGTGTTTACCCGTGGTGAAACACAAGCGATTGTTGTAACGACCCTTGGCGCTTTACGAGACGCGCAAATTGTCGATGGTCTGATGGGTGACGAAAAAGATACCTTCATGCTGCATTACAATTTCCCTCCATACTGTGTTGGTGAAGCTGGCATGATGTCTGGTCCGAAGCGCCGTGAGATTGGTCACGGCCGTCTGGCCCGTCGTGGTGTTTATGCGATGCTCCCAGATGAAGAGACATTCCCCTACACCATTCGTGTTGTGAGCGAGATTACTGAATCAAATGGTTCATCATCGATGGCCTCTGTATGTGGCGCGTCGTTAGCGCTGATGGATGCCGGTGTTCCCTTGCGTGCACCAGTTGCAGGTATTGCGATGGGTCTTGTGAAAGAAGACGATGGGTATGCTGTCTTGACAGATATCCTGGGTGACGAGGACCACTTGGGTGACATGGACTTTAAAGTTGCTGGCTCATCTGATGGTGTGACTGCACTACAAATGGACATCAAGATTCAAGGTATCACTGAAGAGATCATGCGTGTCGCGTTGGCTCAGGCACAAGAGGCCCGTTTGCACATTCTCGGTGAAATGAACAAAGTGATTGATAGTGCACGCGACGAAGTTGCCGATACAGCGCCACGGACCTACAGTTTCCGTATTGACCCAGACAAGATTCGAGAAGTCATTGGAAAAGGTGGGGCTACAATCCGCAGTATTTGTGAAACTTCTGGTGCGACCGTCGATCTTGATGATGATGGTTTAGTTCGGGTGTATGCAGAAACCAAAGAAAAAGCGCAAAAAGCGATTTCGATGATTGAAGCAATCACAGCCGAAGCCGAAATCGGTGGTGTTTATAAGGGGAAGGTCGAGCGAATTGTTGATTTTGGTGCCTTCGTGAATATTCTCCCTGGCAAAGATGGCTTGGTTCATATCAGTCAAATCGCAGAAGAGCGTGTCGAGAATGTTGAAGACTATATGAAGGTTGGCGACGTCGTGAAGGTCAAAGTGCTTGATGTTGACGCACGCGGTCGTATCAAGCTCACGATGAAGGACATCTGAGATCACATCGGGGTGATGCACCTCGCATGAGATACGAGATAAAGCCTCGCAAATCGCGAGGCTTTTTATTGTCAGCGTTTTAACTCAATAACCAGATTATCAATCAGTCGTGCGCGTCCAAGCTTTGCGGCCACCAATATCACCGCCGAATCCGCCTCAACGTAGGACTTTGACAGATCTTGAGCATCCCTGATCTCTAAGTAATCAAGTACAAAACCGGCAGCGGTTAGTCGCTCCTTTTCCTGTTTCAGTGTCGTACTGACCCGAGAATCGCTCCGTAATGCATCTCCAATCCGTTTCAACGTCGCGTAAAGCATTGCGGCGGTTTCTTTTTCTTCAGCAGAGAGATAAGCATTTCGGCTACTCATTGCGAGGCCGTTTGGTTCCCGGGTTGTGTCGGCACCAACGATGGTGACTGGTATCAACAAATCAGCAACCATGGTCTGGATCACTTGCAACTGTTGATAATCTTTGTTTCCAAAGACGGCCACGTCAGGTTGTACAATATTCAAAAGCTTTGTCACGACCGTGGCGACACCTTTGAAATGCCCAGGACGATGATGTCCGCATAAAATCGTCGATAAACTCGGTAGATCAATTTCTGTATTCACGCCTTTTGGATAGACTTCGCGAACCGTTGGCGCAAATACTGCGTCGCAAGGGTGATTGTTCAGCGCTTCGCAGTCTGCATTGAGGGTTCTAGGGTAGGCATCGAAATCTTCATGGGGGCCGAATTGCATGGGATTGACAAAGATGCTCACAACGACGATGTCCGTCATGTCAGAGGCCTTGTTCACTAAATCGAGATGCCCTTGATGCAAGTTACCCATGGTAGGCACAAAACCGACTGTCTTCCCGTTACCGCGTGCTAGCGTCAAGAATGCCCGAAGGTCACTGACGGTATTCAATATGATGGGCGATGAATTACTCTTCAAAGCAGTGCTCCGGTGCCGGGAAGGAACCGTTCTTAACCGCTCGATCATAGGCTTGAAATGCATCTTGAATTGAGTCTGCAGATGCCATGAAATTCTTCACGAACCGAGCCGTTTTTCCTGGCGTAATTCCCAAGAGATCGTGCATAACAAGTACCTGACCGGTGGTTGATGGTCCTGCACCGATACCAATCACAGGAACGGTTGTGACGTTCATGATTGCTTCAGTGACGTGATTTGGAACACATTCCAGCAAAATTAAGTCTGTTCCAGCATCGTCGAGAGCTGCAGCGGCCTCGATCAGTCGCTTCGCAGCTTCATCGGTTCTGCCTTGAACACGATATCCCCCGAATTGATTCACAAACTGTGGTGTCAGCCCGAGATGGCAGCAGGCAGCAACCCCTTGATCCCGATACAATTTGACGAGATCCACGAGGTTAGTTCCGCCTTCAATTTTGACGACATGAGCGCCCGCTTGCATCAACTCTCGTGCAGTATCAATCGCATCCTGCGTGGTCGCCGACGCCATGAAAGGAACGTCCGCAACGATCATGCATGACGATGAAGCGGCTGCTGCACAACGCGTGTGGTAGGCGATATCAGCGACTGTTACGGGCAGTGTGCTCTGATGTCCTTGGAGAACCATGCCGAGCGAATCACCGACTAAGATCGTGTCGATGCCTGCCTCTGAGGCGAGGCTTGCAAAACAAGCGTCGTACGCAGTGACCATACTGAATTTGGTATTTTCAGCGCGATGTTTTTTGAGGGTATTGAGGGTGATCTGTGGCACTGCGTACTTCCTATGTATCGATTCGAACCAACGTCGATGAATCGTAGCGGTTTCGGTCGAGCTGGTCACCTGTTGGCATGATTCCATCCGGAATCAGGTCGAATAGCGGGATGGTCACGAATGAGCGATTAAACAACTCTTGATGCGGAATGGTGAGTTGAGGCGTGTCCAATCGAAGATCGTCGTAAAATAAGATATCAATATCGATCGTTCTCGGTCCCCAATGTTCGGTTTTAACACGCTGTTGTTGCCGTTCGATCTCTTGTAGGTCGGTCAACAGCGCCTCTGGACTCAGGTCTGTATAGCCTGAAATCACTGTATTGACGAAGTCCGGTTGATCTTGAGGTCCGAGCGGCTTGGATTTATACAAAGGCGCGCATTCAATTGCATTGATTGAGCTTGCTAAGGCTTTAATCGCTTGTCGAATTTGTGCAACTGGATCATTGAGATTTGAGCCAAGTGCCAAGAAGATGTGACTAGTCACGGCGTTTCGATCGTCTGCGCGGACGCCGTACTTTGGATTCGTTCTGATCATCTTTGACTGATGCGATCAAGTCACGACGCATCGCATCGTCAGCAATTTGATACTGCGTCCACCATTCGCCAAGCCCACCTGGGATTTCTCCGGAGCGTTCACGTAGCAGAAGGAAGTCATACCCGGCACGGAACCTCGGATGCTCAAGGGTTGAGTCTGGGCGACGGCCATGTCGCTTTTCTAGCTTCACTTGCAGCTCCCAGATTTCTCGGATGGTGACGCTGAAACGTTTGGGTATCGCAATGAATTGCTGATTAAAGTCTAGGGTTTCAGAGCATGCGATCGTAAGGGCCTGTGTGCGTCCATGTCCCTCAGCCTCGAGCTCTTCCCACCGATGCTGAACCTGGGGCCAGTGAAGTGCTGCATATAAAAATGCGGGAGTCACTGACTTGCCTTCATTTAATCTTGTATCAGTGTTTAAAAGAGCGAGATCAATCAAATGTTGGTGGTGTTGATCATCGGCCTCGCTTAACAAAGCTTCAGTTTGCGGAAACAATGGTCGTAACAGATCGTATTTGACGAGTTCAGGAAACGTTGCTTGACCGTGACCTGCCTGAAGTAACTTTAAGATTTCATCAAATAGCCGCGAGGGGGAGACATCTCTTAAAAGGGGAGCGAGTCGGCGAATGGGTTCTGCTGTGTCAGGTTCGAGCTGGAGACCCAACTTCCCAACGAATCTCACAGCGCGAAGCATGCGTACAGGATCTTCTCGGTAGCGGGTTTCAGGATCACCAATGATTCGAATCATTCCATCCTCGAGATCATCGTAGCCGCCAACAAAGTCGAGTACTTCATGGTTCGATGGATCGTAGTAGAGCGCATTCATTGTGAAGTCACGGCGCACAGCATCATCCTCAACCGAACCAAAGACGTTGTCTCGAACCAACATGCCCGATGCATTGGCTTGCTGTAGATGGCTATTTTCAGCAGAACCTCTAAAGGTTGTCACTTCAATGATTTCAGGCCCCATGCGAACATGGACGATTTGAAAGCGTCGTCCGATGATGCGCGCTTTCCGAAATAGTTTCTGGACTTCAACTGGTTTGGCGCTGGTGGCAACATCGAAGTCTTTCGGATGTTTTCCGAGTAACAAATCTCGAATTCCTCCACCAACAAGATAGGCTTCATATCCTGCATGTTGAAGGATTTCAATGACACGTAAACTGCCATGCGATAGATCTCGGTCATTAATTCCGTGGTATTCCTGGGTCACGACATCTTTAAAGATGTGCGCACTCCGAGCAGATTTCTTTTTGAACACCGAAAACAATAGAAGACTCCAATGGCACAAGACGGAATGATACCAGAGCCCATTAATAAAAAAGGGGCTTTCGCCCCTTTTAATCATTGTGCATTGTTCTTTATTTTTATTATTTGCACTAATTGAAATTACCTTTCAGTGTGCAATCTCAGTCTCAAATTACCATCGAGGCAACTAAGGCCTTAGCTTTACGCTTTTTTATTGTTATCGGCCTAAGGAAGCGTTTCTGCTTCCGTGAAACTCAGTTCTCACAGTGAACCGTAATCTCGTTCAGCAATCTTTTTATAATTCTCGCTGTTTCTGTTCTTTTTTATTGGTCTTATTACGAACACAGAATATGGTTGCACATGCCGTGCCAATTTAGAGCATTTCCCATAAGTGACGGATTTATCGAATTTTTCTAAATAAGCGACCAGAAGCGTTAGACTTATAGGTAACTTTTTTTCGAGAAAAAACGTTACCAATCGTTACCCTAGGTAGCAGATAGGTGTTACGAATCTTGCGACTCGTCTTTACGCCGAGGAATACCCAAGCGATTTCTCCGCTCCCAAAGACTCTTTCGGCTGATACCAAGGCGCTTGGCCAGCTCGGTTTCACTCATTTGGTCCTCATGGGACAACACAAAATGTTGAAAATAGTCTTCCAGTGACATCATTGGCTGAGTGCGACCCATTGGTCGTTGTTCCTTGGCAGCAAACGTGTGATTCGTATCGGGCACATTTGTGAGTCCAAGATCCGATTGATCAATCAAAGGACCCTCACACAAGACCACTGCTCTTTCGATGACATTGCCGAGTTCTCGAACGTTACCAGGCCATGGGTGACTTTCAATCGACGTCTGGATGCTGCTGTTAAATTTCAGTTCGGGTCGATTCATCTGATGTTTGACCCTGTCAAGAAGAGCTTCGGCAAGAACCATGATGTCTTGACCACGATCTCTGAGTGGTGGACATCTCAGCTCGATCACATTGAGTCGGTAATAGAGGTCTTCTCGAAATTGGCCCTTGGAGACCATATCCAGCAAATTCCGATGGGTTGCGGCAACCAATCGAACATTGACATATGTCCGGTCGGTGCTACCCACTTTGCGAATCTCGCCTTCCTGAAGCACTCTGAGTAATCGAGATTGAGCTTCTAATGGGAGCTCCCCGATTTCATCCAAGAAGAGCGTCGATCCGTCTGCGGATTCGATTAACCCAGCCCTATCCTGTGTTGCACCCGTAAATGCGCCTTTCACGTGACCAAAGAGCTCGGCTTCAATGAGTGATTCTGGAATCGCTGCACAGTTGACTGAAACCATGTCTTTTTCCGATCGTGAGGACATTTGATGAATGGATTTTGCCACCAGTTCTTTGCCTGTCCCGGATTCACCTCCGATTAAGATTGTTGTATCGAGAGGGGCGACTCGTGAAACCTGCTTTTTTAATTGCAGCATCACTTCACTCTGTCCAATCATCATGTCTGTGCTTTTCGCGGATCTCTTCGCTGTCGCTTTTTCGATCGATCGAAGCAAATCATTGTGATCAACAGGCTTGGTGAAACAGTCGAAAGCGCCTTTTCGCATTGCCAAGATTCCGGCTTGGAGGGATACCTGGCCGACAAGTAAAATCAATGGTATGGGTTTGAAGTGAGCTATCAAATCAATCCCTGATCCGTCGGCAAGCCGATGCTCACAAACAACGCAATCGATGTCTTTGACCTGGGACATCGCTTCTTTGACCGACTCGGCGGTCAACACCTGATGTCCTCGCTGCTCGAGCCCGAGTTGAATCGACTTTCGAATAATAGCTTCGTCTGTAACGAGAAGTAGCGTCGCCATAAGCATCCCTATTTGTGGGGTAGTTTACGAGGTTCTAGAGCGAAAGGGTATTGGCGTGTGAGGCCTTGATAAGCTTTGGGATGAGATTGTCCAACGAGACAAAGAAGTCTAACCAGACGTGTGCGTGATCGGTCGGCCTGGGTGTATCGTTAAGTAACAGTAGTCGCGCAATCACGGCGAACGTCTCACCTGGGCGAGTCCAATCCACAGGTTCAGCGAATGTTTGTTTGGATAGCTTTGCCCCATCGGCACCGACTAAGACGGGAAAATGCCCATATGTGGGGCTCTCATATCCAAGGCATTGTGTAATGAATCGCTGCATGGGCGTTGAATCAAGAAGATCAATTCCTCTGATCACATGCGTAATTCCATCGATCTGCTCATCAACCGCACACGCCAGTTGATAGGCGAAGAGTCCGTCACGTCGCTTGACGATAAAATCTCCGGGCGGCTGGATGATGGATGAGGTCGCAATCAGATCATCGACCGTCAGGTCCATGTCACTGGTGTCAATTCGCACCGCACTCTCTGCGATCAAGGTCTGGCCGATTTGATGACGACAAAACCCGGGATAAGGCCCTTTCAGTAGTGATTTCCGAGTGCAAGTACATGGATAAAGGCGTCTCTGATTGTCGAGTGAAACCAGTGCGTTTTGGTAGTCCGTTATTCGATCTGTTTGCCGACAAACCGATCCAGACGGCCTGAACCCAAACGCATCTAGACATTCAAGGATCGAGTCAACATGGATTTGTTTACATCGCTTCTCGTCAAGATCATCAATGCGAATCAGCCACTCACCATGATGCTGTTTTGCATGAATGTAGCTAACAAGTGCAGCAAGAATGGACCCGAGATGCAACGGGCCGGTCGCCGAGGGTGCAAACCGACCACGATATTGGGCCAACGTGTTATGCGCCAGTTTGTTTTTCGCGAAGCTCGTCGAGTGTTTTACAGTCGACGCATTGAGTCGCTGTTGGTCGTGCTTCTAGGCGACGAAGACCAATCTCGATTCCGCATGTTTCGCAGAATCCGTAGTCGTCGTTTTCAATCGCCTCAAGCGTCTTGTCGATCTTCTTGATCAATTTGCGTTCGCGATCTCTGGTGCGCAGTTCGAGGCTGAACTCTTCCTCTTGCGTGGCACGATCGGCTGGATCAGCAAAGTTTGCTGCTTCCTCTTTCATATGCGAAACGGTGCGGTCGACTTCTTCCATCAGATTACGTTTCCACTGATCGAGAATCTTCACGAAGTGTTCACGCATCGCCTCACTCATGTACTCTTCATCTTTCGATGCTTGGTACGGATCAACGTAACCTAAGAGTGATTCTTGTTTATTCGTTGCCATTGTCGGCGAAACTCCACACTATAAAAATCAGACGCGAGAAAGTATCAGAACATTGACAACTCTACCACCTTCTTTCAACTGGAGAACACATTGACACCGATTGATCCGCGCCCACTGGCTGACAGACTGCAGGCAATTCCTCCTTTTCATGTCATGGAAGTGGTGCGGATTGCCGAAGAACTGGAGTCTCGGGGTATTGATGTGATTCACCTTGAAGTCGGGGAGCCTGATTTTCCGACATCGTCGTCTGTGATTGAGCGTGCCTGCACCGCCCTGCAGGCCGGGAAGACTCGATACACCGATTCACGCGGCATTGAAAGTTTAAGGGATGCACTATCGGGCTGGTATCAATCGCATGGTTTGGATGTGCCCGCGCGACGAATACAGATCACTGTGGGAGCATCGGCAGGTCTCTTGTTGGCGTCTGCTGCGACGACAAACCCGGGAGATGGTGTGTTGATGGCTGATCCAGCGTATCCATGTAACCCAAGATTTGTCGAAGCAGTTGGCGGCAATGTTCATTGGATCAAAACGGATATCGATTCAAACTTTCAGCCAACCTGCGACATGCTTGAGCTCGAGGCGACGACCACTGATCGCACTTTAATGCTCGCACATCCAGCAAATCCGACGGGGCAGGCAGTTCCGCACGCAGAGCTTGAGCACATGATTCAATGGTGTTTAACAACGAATCGTCACTTAATTGTTGATGAAATCTATCAGAGCCTTTCATTCAATGATGCATTGGTGAGTAGCCTGATGATCTCAGATCAGCACTTCGTGGTCGGAAGTTTTTCAAAATATTTCAATATGACCGGCTGGCGCCTTGGCTGGCTGGTGATTCCAGAGTATGCGCTTGAAGCGACACAACGATTAGCACAGCACCTTTTCATTTGTGCGCCATCATTTGCACAAGAAGCTGCTCTTGCCTGTTTCGAGTCTGACACATTGCAAGAAGCAGAGATGCATCGGCGCGAGTTGAAAGCGCGCCGCGATCTATTGATCCCTCGCCTCGAGGCCATGGGTTTTCAGATTGCTGCTGAGCCTGATGGTGCCTTTTACGTGTTTGTGGATGCTTCAGATATTACCAGCGATAGTCAGCAATTCTGTTCTGATTTGATTCGTGAAACCGGCGTGGCGATCACTCCAGGCGTTGATTTTTCCAACAGTCTTCCACCAACCTGGATCCGGATTGCCTACACGCAACCTGCTGATCGATTGCTGGAAGCACTCGAGAGAATGGCTCGATTTATTCATGCTTGAGTATCAGGATCCGCTCAGCGAAGGGCGGCTGATCAGTCGCTACAAACGATTTTTTGCTGACATCGATACCAGTGATGGAGTGATTACGGCTCACTGCGCAAACACAGGTCGTATGACCGGATTGCTTGATCAAGGTTCGCGTGTTTGGTTTCGTCAGCAACCACCAGGGCGCAAATTAGGGTTTGCCTGGGAATTAGTTGAGGCACCGTCGGGCATGGCGTGTATTAACACTGCTCGTGCCAATGAATTATTGTCCTTGGCTGATCTGTCACGTTGGATCCCAGAGGTGACATTCGTTCGCCGCGAACCGAAGGTGGGTTCGCACCGATTCGATCTTGAATTATCGCGTAATGGCAAGCCTGTGTATGTTGAAATTAAATCAGTCACGTTATGCGGCGACAAGGGTACGGGGTTATTTCCTGATGCACCATCTGAGCGTGCAACGCAACATGTGAATCTGTTGGCAGACATGACCTCCGATGGAATCGAGACACACTTGGTCTTCGTTGCAATGCATACGGGAATTCAGTCTGTGAGCCCATACCGACAACTCGATGGTGCATTTGCCGATGCGTGCCAAAGAGCTCGTGATTTTGGCGTGACGTTTCATGCGCTTGGGACAGAAATCACGCCACAGTACATTCGGTTGGCTGGAGAGATTCCTGTCCTTTTGGGTTAAGCGTTTTCGCGTTCCACTGCTCGATAACCGATATCAGTGCGATACTCAGCACCCTCGAATTGCACGGATTTCAGCCGTTCATATGCTTTGGCTTGAGCTTCAGTAACACCTGATCCAAGTGCAGTCACGCAAAGCACTCGGCCACCTGATGTGACAGGTTGGTCATTGCTCATTGCAGTTCCGGCATGAAACACCTTGGTGTCAGCCATATCCTGGCCCAATCGGATCGCGCTTCCTTTTGGGTAGTCGCCCGGGTATCCAGGTGCCGCTATGACCACTCCCAAGGCGGCACGTGAGTCCCACACAGCAATTTGGTTCGCTAGGCCGCCGTGGCATGCAGCTTCGACTAAGTCGAGCAGATCACTTTTTAAACGCAAAAGAATTGGCTGCGTTTCAGGATCGCCGAATCGACAATTGTACTCGAGTACTTTTGGTGTCCCGTCTGCGGTCACCATAATGCCCGCGTAGAGGAACCCGCGATACCTCAATCCATCGGCAGCCAGTCCATGGATTGTTGGCTGGATCACCTCCGCCATAATCCGGTCATGACAGGTTTGGTCAACAACTGGTGCAGGCGAATATGCACCCATTCCTCCGGTGTTGGGTCCCGTATCACCATCGTGAGCAGCTTTATGATCCTGTGAGGATGCCAGTGGCAGAACATCTGTACCATCGACCATCACAATGAAGCTGGCTTCTTCTCCAGTCAGAAATTCTTCGATCACAACACGACTTCCAGCATCCCCAAACTGGTTCCCTTCGAGCATATCGCGTACGGCAGACTTCGCTTCATTGAGCGTCTCTGCAAGGATGACACCTTTGCCTGCGGCCAATCCATCGGCTTTCACAACGATCGGCGCTCCGACTTCATCAAGGTAGGCGATCGCCTGGTCAACATCGGTAAAGGTGCCGTAGGCTGCCGTCGGGATATTGTGACGTTTTAAAAATTCTTTGGTAAACGCTTTGGATCCCTCAAGTTGTGCGCAGTCAGCGCGTGGACCAAAGCATCGAAGCCCTTTTGCTTCAAAACGATCGACAATCCCGTCTACAAGAGGGGCCTCTGGTCCGACAACGGTATAGTCAATGTTCTGACTTTCTGCGAATGTCACCAAGCCGTCCAAGTCAGACACAGCAAGATCCACGTTAGTGATCGTATCTTCGAGCGCTGTACCTGCATTTCCTGGTGCGACAAAAACATTTGTCACTCGGGGAGATTGTGCAAGTTTCCAAGCAAGCGCGTGTTCGCGGCCACCGCCGCCAATAACAAGAACTTTCATAATCAAACCTTAATGTCTGAAGTGACGCATACCGGTGAATACCATTGCGATACCGTGTTCGTTGGCAGCTTTGATGACTTCGTCATCACGAATCGATCCACCGGGCTGAATGACTGCAGCGATTCCAGATTCAGCGGCGGCATCGATTCCATCTCTAAATGGGAAAAACGCATCTGAGGCCATCACACTACCTGACACCTCAAGATTGGCATCTTGTGCTTTGATCGCTGCAATTCGTGCCGAATAGACACGGCTCATTTGACCTGCTCCGACACCGATTGTTTGATGGTTTTTGGCGTAGATAATCGCATTGGATTTGACAAATTTCGCGACTTTCCACGCAAACAAAAGATCTGCCATTTGTGCGGTCGTTGGTTTGGTCTCTGTAACGCACGTCAGTTCAGATTCTGTTCTCGATCCGGTGTCGGTGTCTTGAATCAGCAGCCCACCCTGAACACGACGGTAATCCGCTTGCTGAGGGATTGTTGCGAGTGAACCAACGGTCAGTAATCGAACCGATGGCTTTTTCTCGAAGAGTTCAATCACACCTGTTTCAACACCGGGAGCGATAATGACTTCAACGAATTGACGTTCTAAAATCCGAACTGATGTCTCTGCATCAAGTGAACGGTTAAAGGCAATAATTCCACCAAATGCGCTAGTTGGGTCTGTCTCAAATGCTTTTTCATAGGCGTCAAGAATCGATCCTTCGACAGCAACGCCGCATGGGTTTGCATGTTTCACGATAACGCATGCGGGCCGATCGAATTGGCGAACACATTCAAGCGCCGCATCGGTGTCTGCAATGTTGTTAAAGGAGAGAGCTTTGCCAGCGAGTTGCTGTGATGTACCGACAGATGATTCGCTAACACTTGGGTCACGATAAAACGCAGCGGACTGGTGTGGGTTTTCGCCATAACGTAGGACCGAATCACGCTCAAAATGCATAAAAAGTTTTTCAGGATACTGGGCCGCTTCGTCATCGCGTCCCAAATAATTGGCAATTGCTCCGTCATATCCAGCAGTATGCTGGAAGGCTGCCTTAGCGAGTTGCTTGCGAGTCTCAAATGACAGTCCGCCCGCGTCCAGCTCAGATAACACCCTTTGATATTGAAGTGGCGACGTCACGATGCCGACAAATTGATGATTCTTGGCGGCTGAACGAACCATTGCCGGGCCACCAATATCAATATTTTCAATCGCGTCTTCATGGGTCTTGTCAGGGTTCGCAATCGTCTCCTCGAACGGATACAGGTTGACACAGACAAGATCGATCGCCTCGATTGCGTGTGCTGCCATAATAGCCTGGTCTTGATCGCGGCGGCCGAGAATTCCCCCGTGAATTTTTGGGTGAAGGGTTTTGACACGTCCATCCATTATTTCAGGGAACTCAGTCACCGAAGACACCTCGATTGCCGGTAGGCCCGCGTCTTGAAGCGCACGAAATGTGCCGCCGGTGGATACCAATTGAATACCAAGATCGTGAAGACCTTGGGCAAAATCGATTAAGTTTGTTTTGTCTGAAACACTGAGTAGTGCTCGACGCACCTGAATTGAATCGGTGGCTGGCATCCTTGATTCATGCTCCCTGAAAAAAGCGGCAAGTATACCAGTGTCTTGGGCAGTCTAGGAGAGTAAACCGAAGAGTTTCATGCGGGTACGCAATGTGCCCCGACTGATACCCAGCATCTCAGCTGCCTTCGATTGATTGTTGTTGCTTTGGTGGAGAGCAGCCTCAAGCAATGCATGCTCGACCTGGCCGACAACAAGGTCGTAGAGGTCTTGTGGTATCTCACCATCAAGTTCGTCAAAGTACTGATCGATCTGTTTTCTAACCAGTTCTTTCAATCCCATCGCGGAGTCCTCCTCCGTCTATTAATTCTTTAAACCGTTGATACTGGACCTCTGCATCAACGATCGTTTGTAATTGTGACCATGCTTCGGCCCCATTTGCAAATCGTTTTAAAAACCATTGCATGTGCTTACGAGCCATTTTCACGCCAGTTCTTTCGCCGTAGAACAGTTGAATGTCTTTGACAAGTTCGGCCATGGTTCTGATTTGAACCTCAATAGTGGGTCGAGAGAGGCATCTGCCGCTGAGCTCGGCGGCGATCAGTCCGGGTAGCCACGGGTCGCCCTGCGTCCCACGACCGATCATGACCGCATCTGCGCCAGTCGCCGACAAGACTCCGCGCGCTTTGTCGGTTGATGTAATGTCTCCGTTGGCGATCAATGGAATTTGGATGACGTCGCGTGTCCGTCGAATGGTGTCGTATTCAGCCTCACCTTTATACAGATCGCAACGCGTTCTTCCGTGCATCGTCACTGCTTGAAGTCCAAGATCTTCTGCCATTTTTGCGATGATAGGACCGTTTTTCGATAACTGATCCCATCCTGTTCGCATTTTGACTGTGACGGGAATTTGTACGGCTTTTGTGACTTGGCGAAAAATTTCTGCACAGAGTGCTTCATCACGCATGAGTGCTGAGCCAGCCGCTTTTTTGAGTACTTTCTTTGCAGGGCAGCCGAGATTGATATCAATGATATCTGCTCCACGCTCTTCATTAGCTCGAGCGGCTTTGGCCATCATGTAAGGATCATATCCCGCAATCTGAATACTAATTGGGCCTGGCTCGTCCTGAATGTCCAGTCTTCGATCACTCTTTTTCGTTTCCCAAAGGCTCGTGTCTGAATGAATCATTTCGGAAATTGCCATACCCGCTCCAAGC
This sequence comes from gamma proteobacterium HIMB30, assembly GCA_000227525.2. Lineage (GTDB taxonomy): Bacteria > Pseudomonadota > Gammaproteobacteria > Pseudomonadales > Litorivicinaceae > HIMB30. The sequence continues at coordinate 95,433 of AGIG01000028.1, read as the reverse complement.
GTTCTGCATAGGACGCGAACGGGGCGGTCTGTGACGCCAGCCATGGGTGCGAGCCAGACAGGATTATCAAATTGATGAGAGCCGATACGCAAAATGATTACTCAATTTTTATTCCCGAGAGAAGAGTCCAGCCTTCTCTCGATTGATCGTCATCAAAGGTGATTGCGGGGTAAGCAGCCCTGACCTGATCGGCTTGTTCTTCGAGTAGACCAGCCATCACAATTTTCCCACCTGGTCGGATGAGCTGAGTGAGGGTGTTCGCGAGCTCAATTAAAGGGTTCGCGAGGATATTAGCGACGACAACATCAAAAGTACGGTCCGGCGTCTGATCGGGTCGCAGTGTTTCAACCACTAAGTGATTCAAGCTCGCATTATGTTCGGTCGCAATGAGCGCTTGTGGGTCGATATCAAGTCCGGTGATTTGGCTCGCACCAAGGCAACCCGCTGCAACACCCAAAATTCCTGATCCACAACCAAAGTCCATAACTGTCTCGGATGAGGGAGGGTTCGCACTGAGCCATTCAAGACATAGTTGCGTCGTTGGATGCATACCTGTACCGAATGCCAAACCCGGGTCTAAATTCAGTATCGTGAGCCCTTGGGGTGTTGGGTCTTCATTCCATGATGGTTTGACCCAGAATCCACCAATTTTGATCGGTTGAAATTGGTCTAGCGATACTCTGACCCAATCTTGATCCGGGACAGGTGTGAGTTCTTTCGGGAGTTCAATGAGGATGTTGGCGCGCTGGAAATATGTTGCAAGATCTCCAAGGATTTCAGCGTCGGGTCTTTGGTCGTGAAACAGTCCCTGCAACTGAGTTCGTGGCCAGATTGGATGGCATCCTACTGGCGGTTCAAAAATCGGTGAATTTCCATCATCAACCAGTGTCACTGCTTGAGCATCTGCCAAAAAGAAGAGCTCCTCGAGGAGCTCTACTTGATCACCAGTTGCCAACACCGTGAGTTGCCGAAATCCGGTCACGACAGACCCAGTTTTTTCTCAAGATAGTGGATACTGACCGGCCCATTCAGAAAGGTGGTATCTGTCACGATGTCGCGTTGCAGCGGAATATTGGTCTGGATGCCATCAATCAACGACTCAGACAGGGCAATTTCCATGCGTCTTAATGCTTCCTCTCGTGTTGCCCCGTGCGTGATGAACTTGGCAATCATTGAGTCGTAGTGCGGAGGCACTGCGTAACCCGAATAGATATGTGAATCCACGCGAACACCCGGTCCACCCGGAGGATGGTATCTGGAAATTAACCCAGGACTTGGCAGAAACGTATTGGGGTTTTCGGCATTGATGCGGCACTCAATCGCATGGCCATTCAGTTTGATTTGATCTTGGGTGACTGAGAGTGGATTACCGGCAGCGACTGAGATTTGTTCGCGGATGATGTCAATTCCAGTCACCATTTCACTCACAGGGTGTTCAACCTGCACACGGGTATTCATTTCGATGAAGTAAAAACGACCGTCTTCATACAAGAATTCAAACGTGCCGGCTCCGACGTAACCCATGTTTTGACAGGCCGTCACGCAGGCTTCTAAAACCTGTGCGCGTGCTTCTGGGTCGACTTCAGGCGCTGGTGCTTCTTCCAGTACTTTTTGATGCCGACGTTGCAGTGAACAATCGCGATCGTAAAGGTGGATCGCGTTACCCTGTTGATCTGCCAACACTTGAACTTCGACATGGCGTGGTTTTTCGAGAAACTTTTCCAAATAAACGGTTTCATCACCAAAGGCTGCTTTTGCTTCGGCTTTTGTGATCTGAATTGAACTGAGCAGGTTGGATTCTGTGTGAACGACCCGCATCCCGCGACCACCTCCGCCTGCTGCTGCCTTGACGATGACGGGGAATCCAATGTCTTTGGCGATTTGTAGATTTTTTGCGTCATCGTCGGCCAAGGGGCCATTGGATCCTGGTACTGTCGGTACATCTGCCGCTTGCATGGCTTCAATTGCGGCAACTTTATTGCCCATCAATCGGATGGTTGCTGCGGAAGGGCCAATAAATGTAAAGCCAGATTGTTCGATACGTTCCGCAAAATCCGCATTTTCAGCCAAGAATCCATAGCCTGGATGGATGGCTTGTGCATCGGTTACTTCCGCTGCCGCGATAATGGCAGGTACATTCAGATAGCTTTGGTTTGAGGGGTTTGGGCCGATGCAAACCGTTTCATCTGCGAGTTTGACGTGTTTCAGGTCCCGATCGCATACCGAATGCACAGCAACCGTGCGGATACCCAGTTGCCGGCATGCTCTCAAAATGCGAAGTGCAATTTCTCCGCGGTTGGCAATGACGATTTTCTCAAACATTCAACTATCCAATGACGACGAGTGGTTGCTCGAACTCAACGGCATCACCATCGTCCACAAGAATCGCAAGGACCTTACCCGAAGCGTCCGCTTCGATCTGATTCATCATCTTCATTGCTTCGACGATGCAGAGTGTATCGCCCTGTTTGACTTCACTCCCAATCTCGATAAACGCCGCTGCATCTGGGGATGGCGAGCGATAGAAAGTGCCAACCATTGGTGACTTCACTTGATGACCGGCTGGTGCTGCCACATCCGTTGGTTCGTCGGAAATAGGCTGCTGTGTAGCGGGTTGCGCAACCACCGCTTGGGGTGCAGTCATTTGTGGTGTTTGAACGACAACTTGATTGGCACTGCCACGTGTAATACGAACACTCTCTTCGCCTTCTGAAATTTCAATTTCAGCAACGTCCGTGTCGTGTAGCAGTTCGATCAGTTTTTTGATCTTCCGAATATCCATCCTCGAGCCTTAGCCTTTTAAGCGTTGATCCAGTGTTTCTAGAGCGAATGTGTAGCCCTGCATTCCGCATCCCGCGATGACTGCGAGTGCAATATCAGAGAGATACGAGTGATGACGAAATGCCTCGCGCGCGTGCACGTTGGAGATATGTACTTCGACAAACGGAACGACAACTGCACTGAGTGCATCACGAATGGCGACGCTGGTATGTGTCCAGGCACCCGGGTTGATGACAATCCCATCGATCGGTTCGTCCATTACTCGATGAATTCGGTCGATCATCTGGCCTTCGTGGTTGCTCTGAAAAAACTCAAGCGTCACCCCGGAAGGCGCATTAGCTGACAGGTTATTTTCCAACTCCTGCAGCGTCGTGGTGCCATAGACGCCAGGCTCTCGTCGCCCGAGCAGATTCAGATTTGGGCCGTTTAGCACCAGCATCTTGGACATAAAATCACCACAACTTCTTTAAACGTGCGGCTATTTTGCGCGATTTACCGTGAAAATGACAGTTCTGTTTGTTGTGGCGGGTAGCAAAATCCAATATCTGCACAGCCTTGATAAGTCAAAACCATCAGATCGGGTGCATTCGAGACGGTCATCCGTAAGCGTTTCTTATGAATTGGCGTTGGTCCGAACAACGGATCATCATACATCTCAGATTGAGTGCGTTCCGTTTTGAGAATATCGCCCGCATCGTTTTGCACGATCGTTCGGTCATCGTAAAGATAAGTACCGTCTGCAATCGTAATTTCAATCACGTCGGCCTGTGGTTGCGAGACAATAAACGCTTGTTCTGGGGCTAGCAGATCTGGAGCACCAAAACTTGAGCCAAATGTGCCTTGTCCTTGTGCAGACGCAGTTGCCAAAAAACAGGCGGCTGCAATAAAACTTGAGATAACGCGTTGCACTGATTTCCTCCCGTTGTCATATTGGTTGATGATACTCGTTGTTTGGGATTAGAGAAACGGATTAAACATGCTCGAAGTTTTCAAGAACCGGCTGGCCAATCTCGGTAATCAATCAACGTGGATCGTCGCTGCGAGTGGAGCTGCGGTGTTATATTTGCTCGGCGCAGTATTGTTGGGAATCCACTGGAGTCAGCCACCTCAACAGCAACGTATCGAAGAGATCTTGGCAGAGACGGCATCTGGTGATCATCAGGTCACGATTGGTAGCGCCACTGTTGGAACCTTGATCTTCATTACCGAGACGTTACTGCATAAGCCAGGTGGCTATTTATCGAACGATGTGACGCCACCAGGGCTTTGGCTCGACAATATGCCCAACTGGGAATTTGGTACGTTGGTTCAGGCGCGAGATTTGGCCCGAGCATTACGCAAAGATTTGTCACGTAGTCAGTCTCAGTCGACTGAAGACGCTGATCTGGTCGTCGCTGAGCCTGCCCTTAACTATGACAGCGAGAAATGGTTCCCATCTGCTGAGTCGAGTTACTTCAAAGCAGTCGAGTCATTGAAGTCATATCAAGGCCGATTGGCAACACCCGGGGAGAGCGCGCAACTTTACGCTCGCGCAGATAATCTGCGTAACTATTTGGCCGATGTAGAGACGCGCCTCGGTTCGCTGAGCCAACGACTTTCGGCAAGCGTTGGGCAAACGAGATTTAATACAGACTTGGCGGGTGATCCTGCGGCAGGCCAATCGACGCAGGATGTGTCAGAACGAATGGTCAAAACGCCATGGCCTGAAATTGATGATGTCTTTTTTGAGGCGCGTGGTTCGGCTTGGGCTTTGTTACATATTCTGCGCGCGATCGAAAAAGATTTTGGTTCAGTTCTTGATAATAAAAATGCGCGTGTGTCGCTTAAACAAGTGATTCGAGAATTAGAAGCGACTCAGCAAACGGTTTGGTCTCCAATCATTCTCAATGGCTCAGGGTTTGGGGTTTTTGCGAACCATTCTCTCGTGATGGCCAGTTACATCTCGAGAGCGCACGCAGCCATCTCTGACTTGCGTGCACTGTTGGCGCAAGGTTGATTACTTTTTGACTGCTTCGACAGAGGCAATCACCGCGTCGCGAGCTGCATCGGATCCACGCCAACCATCGACTTTGACCCATTTACCTGCCTCGAGATCTTTATAGTTCTCGAAGAAGTGGGCGATTTGATCGAGAAGCAATGATCCCAGATCTTGAGGCTCCTTCACATCCTTATAGAGCGTTGTCAGTTTATCGTGTGGTACCGCCAGCACTTTCGAGTCGCGACCAGCTTCGTCGCTCATATCCAAAATACCAATTGGGCGGGCACGAATAATTGATCCCGGCTGCACTGGGTAGGGGGTGACCACCAATACGTCGAGCGGATCTCCGTCGTCTGCAAGTGTGTTGGGTACATACCCGTAGTTCGCTGGGTAGAACATTGGTGTCGCCATGAAACGATCGACGAATACGGCATCGTATTCTTTTTCGATCTCATACTTGATTGGCGTTGAGTTTGATGGGATTTCAATTGCGACATAAATGTCGTTTGGGATGTCCTTTCCCGCAGGAATGTCATTGAAGCTCATAAGGTCCTCAGGTGGTTAATAAATCAAATCGATGCATTTGCAGACGGCAAGTGTCCGGTGCTTCAGCCTCTATTTCAACCGATACGAACATCAATCGCCATTGTGAAATGGTACAAGATCGCTCGTTGCTGTTTGCAGCGTGCAATGACACTATCTTTCAGACGAATGAGAGAGAGCGCATTTTGAAAATCCATATTCTCGGAATCTGCGGTACATTTATGGGTGGCCTAGCACAACTTTGCTGCCAAAAGGGTTGGGACGTGACGGGCTCAGACCAGCATGTGTATCCCCCGATGTCAGATCAGCTTCGAGATGCCGGGATTGTTCTGCATGAGGGCTTCGACACCAGCGTTCTGACTGATGATCTCGACATGGTTGTGATTGGAAATGCCATGTCGCGCGGTAACCCAGTCGTTGAAGCTGTGTTGGATCGGAAAATCCCATTTATTTCTGGTCCCGAATTACTTGGCCGTCTGACGACTGATATGACGGTACTTGCAGTCTCGGGCACTCATGGCAAAACCACGACAACCAGCATGCTTGTATGGATTCTGGAGTCCCAAGGTTTGGAACCAGGATTTTTGATTGGCGGTGTTCCTCGAAATTTTGGTGTGTCAGCTCGCATTGGCAATGGACGCTATTTTGTCGTGGAAGCGGACGAATATGACACTGCATTTTTTGATAAACGATCAAAATTTGTGCATTACCACCCTGATGTTTTAGGGATCAACAATTTAGAGTTTGATCACGCTGACATTTTTACCGACCTTGCGGCGATTGAGACGCAATTTCACCACGTAATTCGCCGGGTTCCGGGGTCTGGTTGTGTGATCAGTCGATCCGGGGTTGAGGCGATCGAGCGCGTCTTGGCCCGTGGTTGCTGGTCTCGTCAGAAACGCGTTGGACACGGTACGGAGCTTAAATTCATCGCAAAATCGAATGAGTTGATCAGTGAGGGGCTTGATCAATCCATCCAATGGGCAATGCGTGGGACTCATAATGCACAGAATGCAGAGCTTGCTGTCGCAATGGCGCATGCGATTGATTTACCGGTAAGGCAGTCATTCAGTGCGCTTGCCTCTTTTGAAGGCGTCGCTCGCCGACTGAACCTGTTGTATGAGACAGATCATTTGAAGATTTGGGACGACTTTGCGCATCATCCAACGGCGATCGAAACAACCCTTCATGCGCTCAGTGAGCTCGGTGCAACGCATGGGCCGTTGATCGCGGTGATTGAATTGCGCTCGAACACGATGAAGGCAGGTATTCACGGCAGTGCACTGTTAGATTCAACCGCCTGTGCCGATCGCGTCATTTGGGTGTTGTCGACTGAAACGGAGTGGGACACCTCGGTACTTGAACGATCGAACGGAACCTCGAGTGTCGTGGCTGACGTGTTGAGTCTCGAGCATGAGTTGGTTGAGCAAACCACCGGGCAGATCGTCTTTATGTCTAACGGCGGATTTTCTGGAATTCAAAGTCGAGTGGTTGACCGCTTACAGGGCCGTTGAAAAATTTCGAAACATCCGCACAGTACATTGCATGATTTTTGAATCAATCCGGCCTGAGGTTGCTGTGACTAAACCGCTCTTCCCATTACCACTGGTGTTGTTTCCAGGGGGCCGGCTACCGCTTCAGATTTTTGAAGCGCGATACTTGGATATGGTCGGTTCTTGCATGCGAGAAGGTGGCAACTTCATTGTCACCATGTCCCGGTCTGAAGGGTTCGCGGATCTCGGTTGTGAAGTCTCGATTCGTGATTTTGATCAATTAAGCAATGGACTCCTCGGAATTCTTGCTGTCGGAGAGCGCAAACAGCAGCTGTTTAATCCCAGGCAGTGTGAAGATGGTTTATGGATTGCCGATGCAGCAGATATTCCCATGGAGGTGTCTGTTGAGGTACCTACCGAGCATTCGGGTTTGGTTGAGTTGCTGAAGAGTCTTCAAGTCCATCCGGCCGTGCGGGGCTTATACAGTGATATTGATTACACCGACGCAACTGAGGTGAGTGCGCGCCTGACTGAACTGTTGCCCCTTGATAATGAAGTGAAGCAGTCATTTTTTGAGATCAGTGACCCATTACTGAGACTGATTGAATTAGAGGCCGAGGTGACAAAACTCCAAATTCAAGGGCGTGGCGCCTGATATCTAATCACAACCCACTGTATAATCTGCGGACGACAGTGGAGCGATCATGAACTACCAACAAATGGCCGAACAAGCCAAAGCGGTGCGAACTACCATTGCGACCGCATCGACCAACACCAAAAATGCAGCACTTTTAGCGATCCGTGATGCAATGGCAGGGTCGCGCTCTCAAATTCTTAAAGCGAATCAGAAAGACCTTGAGACGGGCCGAAATAACGGGCTCGATGAAGCGTTGCTTGATCGCTTGGAGTTAAACGATGCCCGTATCGACGCGATGATAGAGGGTGTTGAGCAAATTGTTGCTTTACCTGATCCGGTTGGTGAAGTTTCTCGTATGACGCGTCGTCCATCGGGAATTGAAGTTGGACTCATGCGACAGCCACTCGGTGTGATTGGGATTATTTATGAGTCGCGTCCGAACGTGACCATCGATGCAGCCGCGCTCTGCCTGAAATCAGGAAATGCGTGTGTTTTAAGGGGCGGTAGTGAAGCGTTTTACTCCAACCAAGCAATTGCCCGATGTATCGCTGATGGCTTGGCATCGGTTGGTCTGCCAGAGGCGTGTGTCCAAGTGGCACCAACCGCAGATCGTGAGTTCGTCGGTGCAATGATTGGAGGCGATCATCCGATGTGTGATGTGATCATTCCTCGTGGTGGTAAAGGTTTAATTGAACGCATTTCAAAAGACGCAACAGTGCCTGTCATTAAGCACTTAGATGGCAATTGTCATGTCTACGTCGACGCAGAAAGTGATCAACAACAGGCACTTCAAATACTTGAAAATGCGAAGACCCATCGTTATGGCGTTTGCAATGCTGCAGAGTCATTTTTAATTCACGAAGCCTTAATCAAGACATTACTTCCAGCACTCGAAGCAGTACTGAAACCTTATGCAGTTGAGGTCCGTGGATGTGAGCGCGTCTGTGCGATCTTGCCCTCAGTATCAAGGGCCACCGAAGACGATTGGTATGAAGAATACCTTGGGCCTGTGGTTGCCATTAAGGTGGTGTCATCACTGGATGAGGCTATCGAACACATCAATCATTATGGCTCGCACCACACTGACGCCATCCTATCGACAAACTATGGAACCGTGCGTCAGTTCATGCGGGCAGTTGACTCCTCCTCAGTCATTGCGAATGCATCGACGCGGTTTGCGGATGGATTTGAATATGGGCTTGGCGCAGAAATCGGTATCTCGACTGACCGCATTCATGCACGCGGTCCGGTTGGTCTGGAAGGGCTAACAAATCAAAAATGGATCGTTTTTGGAGAAGGGCAGGTACGCGCTTAGTGCAGGTGCTATTTGGTGGAACCTTTGATCCTGTTCATGACGGCCATGTCATGATGGTGGAGAGCTTAATGCGCGCCTTCCCGAATGCAACTGTCCATGTGATCCCCAATCATCAGCCACCGCATCGAGCGAGCATGGCATCGTCTGAACATCGTTTAGCGATGCTTAAGGCAGCGATGGACGGAATGTCTCAAGCGGTTGTTAATGCGATCGAGCTTGACCGCAGTGGACCAAGTTATACGGTAGACACACTGCGGGCGTTTAGGGAACAGTTTGGGACAGAAGAATCGCTAGTTTTCTGCTTGGGCGCCGATGCGGCTCGTGCGGTTGATCAGTGGTGCCGACCTGAATTACTCGCTGAGCTCAGCCATCTGTGTATCCTCAATCGGGCGGATCAGCGCGTTGAGATCCCCCAGAGCTTATCTGCGTATCGATGGACCGATGAGCTATGTGAAATGCGCGAAATCAGATGTGGTTTGCTTGCGTTTTTAGACACGCCAAATGTTCCGGTTTCATCAACTGGTGTGCGAGAGCTGATTGCAAAAGACGAGTCCAGACTTCCCGTACCACCGAAAATTGCTGACTATATCAGGCAGCACCGTTTGTATCAGGACGCATAATGACTGAAGAAATTGATTTGACCCAACCGATCGTTGACGCCCTCGAGGATCTGAAAGCCTTAGATATTCGAATTGTTGATGTGAGAGGACAGACCTCTGTCACCGATTGGTTGGTGATTGCCAGTGGAACATCAAGTCGTCATGTGAAGTCTCTTGCCGATCATGTCGCTCAGGAAATGAAAGTGAAGCATGGCGTGGGTGCCCTTGGTAGTGAGGGTGCTGATGCAGCTGAATGGGTCCTGGTTGATTTCGATTCAGTTGTCCTTCATGTCATGCAACCGCCGATTCGTGAGTTCTATGATCTTGAAAGACTCTGGGATCGTCGTGGCCGAGAGACGGCTGAGGACAACGAGCATTAATGGCAGAGGTACGGTTAATAACGATTGGACAAAAGATGCCAACTTGGGTGTCTGATGCCTGCGCCGATTATTTACCGCGGTTTCGACACCAATTTAAACTTCAAATTGAGGAAATCACGGCATCGAAGAAAGCCGGTTCTGAAGCGCAAGCAGAACATCAAAAGAAACTGCTCGACCGTTTAAAAGCGAATGATTTTTTAATCCTTTTGGACGAGCGTGGACGGTTATACTCTACCTCTGAGTTAGCAGATCAAATCACGCAGTGGGAACTCTCGGGCCGTTCTTTGGTCTTTGCTATAGGCGGCGCGGATGGATGGTGTGAGACCATGAGGCAGCGGGCAGACAGTCAGTGGAGTTTGTCTAAACTGGTTTTTCCCCATCCGTTGGCCCGAGTCATTGTTGTTGAACAACTGTATCGAGCGGATAGTGTCCGGCAGGGACATCCATACCACAGGAGTTAGGGTTGGAACTTTCAACCGGTGTTCGAGAAAAGAATCTCATCCAGTCGCGAGTTGTTGTTGCCGCTCTGGGTGGTTTAGTTCTTTTGTCGCTACTCTTGGCAAGACTGATTTGGCTTCAATTGGTTGAAACAGAGCGATTTCAAACGGCGTCTGAAGCAAATCGATTACAAACACTACCGGTTGGGCCTGCACGCGGCCTGATCATCGACCGTAATGGCGTGGTTCTGGCCGAGAACCGGCCCAACCTTCAGTTGTTGTTGATTCCGGAAGAGGTCACCGATTTAGACGAGCTGATTGCCGAGGTCCGACAGCGTATTGAATTCACCGATAGCGACGCGGAGCGTTTTGCTAAAAATTTGAAAACCCGTCGTAGGCCGCGTGATCCAGTCGTCGTCAAAGATGATTTATCGGAATCTGATGCGGCACGGATTGCAGTTGATCTCTTTCGGTTTCCGGGACTGCAAATGGAGGCTCGGCCAACTCGCTACTATCCCTATGGTGGTTTGACGGCTCATAGTCTTGGATATGTCGGGCGATTATCACTTGATGAGTTGAAACGGATTGAAGAAAGCCGCTACGCCGGCACAGAGACCATTGGTAAATTAGGGATCGAGAAAGCCTATGAAGATGCGCTGTTAGGCCAGGTCGGTGTTGAGCGGGTGGAGACCAGTGCTCGTGGTCAGATCATGCGGTCAGTGGATCGAGAGGACCCGGTACCCGGTGCAGACATCCCTTTGCATCTGGATATTGGGTTGACTGCCAAACTGTATGACGTCCTCGGAGATAAACGCGGAGCGATCGTTGCGATTGATCCAATGAACGGTGGCATTTTAGGACTTGCCAGTGCGCCGACCTATGATGCGAACTCATTCATTGGTGGGATCAGTCAGGCTGAATACTCGGCACTGCAAGTTGATCGCGATACGCCATTATTCAATCGCGCTTTGCGTGGACAATATCCTCCGGGGTCGACGATCAAACCGATGATTGGTCTGGTCGGCTTGCATTATGGTGCAGTGAGTTGGAAGTCAGAATATTTTTCCCGAGGCTTTTTTCAGTTGCCAGGAAACGAACACAAATATCGCGACTGGAAGGAGTGGGGCCACGGTCGGGTGAATATGGACAAGGCAATCATCGAGTCATGCGACACCTATTTTTACGATATGGCCGTGCGACTTGGGATCGACCAAATGTCTGAGGGTATGAAACATTTTGGATTCGGACGTCGGCAAGGTCGCGATATTCAAGGTGATCTGCCCGGAATTCTTCCAAGTCGAGACTGGAAACGCGCTGCCAGAAATGAGTCATGGTATCTCGGGGAAACAGTGATCTCTGGAATTGGTCAAGGGTTTTGGGTGACAACGCCATTGCAACTTGCGGCAGCAACAACGGCAACAGCACGCCGTGGAAATTTTATCGAACCGCATTTCTCGGTTTTTGAAGATGTCGACGCGGGTGCTCCTGTGCCCTTGGGCACGGCGATGGACTGGGAACGGATGATTGATGCAATGGAAGGCGTCCTGCATGGTGAAACTGGAACAGCGCGCGGTGCAGCTCGTGGTCTGAATTACCGGATTGCAGGTAAAACTGGGACAGCACAGGTGGTGAGTATTGGGCAGGAAGAGGAGTATGACGCGGACGAGATTGAAGAGCGTTTTCGTGACCACGCACTGTTTGTTGGATTTGCGCCTGCAGATGCACCTCGGATCGTGGTTGCACTGATTATTGAGAATGGAGGGTCGGGTGGTTCAACAGCTGCGCCCGCCGCTCGAAAAGTATTCGATTATTGGTTGCTCGACCGTGATGCAGGTGCAAGCCCGCCAGATTTCGATTACATCGCAACAATCAATCAACGAGTTCTCGAACCAAAGCATGCTGACAGCAACTGAAACAGGACATATCGAGTCATTCAAACCGAGGCGTTTTGCACAACGCTATGGCGTCGATCCGTTGCTCACCTTGTTTGTTTTAATCACCGCCTTGTACGGCTTGATCATCTTGTATTCGGCGTCGGGGCAAAGTTTGTCGATGGTGCTTCGTCAGGGCGCGCATGTCGTTGTTGGGATTGCGATTATGGCGCTGCTGTCACAAGTACGACGTGATGTCATTATCCAAGTGACACCATTCGTCTTTCTATTCGCAGCTTTACTTTTGGTGGCAGTCCTGCTCTTCGGGGTTGGCGCGAAAGGCGCTCAGCGTTGGCTTGATCTACCCGGGCTACCACGATTTCAGCCATCAGAATTGATGAAGTTGGCGCTGCCGGCGATGGTTGCATGGTGGCTCACTCGACAGAAGCTTCCGCCATCGATTTCGCAGTTGGTGATTGCGGCCGTTTTAATTGTTGTTCCTGTTGCTTTGATCGCAAAACAACCCGATCTCGGGACCAGCATTATTATCGCTGGCTCCGGTTTTTTTGCGATTTTTCTTGCGGGAATATCGTGGCGATTATTAGCACTGCTCGGTGGCTTCGGTCTGTCGGCTTTGCCTGTCCTTTGGATGGTCATGCACGATTACCAGCGAACGCGAGTGATGACACTGATCGATCCGCAAAGCGACCCCTTAGGCGCTGGATGGAATACGATTCAAGCGATGACGGCCTTGGGTTCTGGAGGGATGTTTGGCAAGGGCTATGCGGCAGGGACGCAGGCCCAGTTGAAGTTTCTTCCGGAGTCACACACTGACTTTATTGTGGCAGTGCTTGGTGAGGAAATGGGATTTGTCGGTATCAGCATTTTACTCATCCTCTATGCGCTAATCCTGGGCCGTTGTTTGGTCTTGACGATGCGTGCGCAAGGGAACTTCGGGAGGCTTCTCTCTGGTTCAATCACACTCACTTTCTTCGTTTACGTCTTTGTTAATGTGGGAATGGTTTGTGGAGTTTTGCCTGTGGTGGGTGTGCCTTTACCATTAATTAGTTATGGTGGGACTTCAATTGTCTCGTTGCTGATTGGTTTTGGTTTGATTATGTCGATGCAGCGGACGAAACGGATACTTTCAGGGGAGTCATGATGCGGATATTTCCGGTGGTTGCGATCACGTTGGGTCTCGTTGGGTTAAACACCCCGACAGTTTCAGCAAACTATGCAGAACGAGCTGAGGTTCAAGCCATGGCTGATCGTCTCGCTGCGAAAGGCCTTGATCGAAATGAGGTGATCAAAGTCATGTCAGAAGCCAAGCGCTTGGATTCGGTGATCAAGGCAATGAATCGTCCAGCTGAGCGGAAGCAGTGGAAGGATTATCGACCAATATTCTTGAAGAAAGCACGTGTGAAAGCGGCGGCGCGCTTTTATCAAACACATCGCGAGACGTTGGAGCGGGCTGAAGCTGAACTAGGTGTACCGGTTGATGTGATTTTAGCCATCATCGGAGTCGAGACTTACTACGGGAAGAATAAAGGGAGTTTCAGAGCGTTGGATGCACTTGCGACACTCGGTCTTGATTACCCTAAGCGGGCTAAGTTTTTTCTAGGCGAGCTTGAATCCTTATTTCTTCTTGGTCAAGAGGAGAATTTGCGTGCCTCTGAATTGAAGGGCTCTTACGCTGGAGCCATGGGCTATGGTCAGTTCATCCCATCCAGTTATCTCGCTTATGCAGTTGATTTCGATAACGATGGTCGCCGCGATTTGATTGATAACCCTGTTGATGCCATCGGCTCTGTTGCCAATTATCTGGCAGAACATGGTTGGGATATGCAATATGGGATCGCGAGTCCTGTCGCGAATGCTGCATCTCAGGTTGAACGGATGGAATCTCGTATCGATGTCAAAGAGACTGGTAGCGAATTGACTTCGAAAGGGGTTCAGCAAATCCCTGATGCTTGGTCTGAGTTACCGCTCGATATTTTGGGCTTACACGGAGCTCAAGGAGATGAATATTGGGCAGTGACTAAAAATTTTTATGTGATTACTCGCTACAATCGGTCACCGCTCTACGCCATGGCTGTCACGCAGTTAGCTTATGAAATCGCCGAGGAACTTGGTTTGTGATTCGGACTAGTCTCTTATTAATTCCGTTTTTTCTTAGCGGATGTGCGTCAATCCAACAGTGGATTGGTGGAGCTCAACCGGCCGAAGACGTGCTCGTTGTAGAGGAAGTTCCAGATGGTCCACCGTTGATTGCTTCGGTTGACGTGAACGAACTACCAGAGCCCGAACCAAAGCCTGAACCGCTCTCGCAATATGGAAATCCTGAATCGTACGAGGTCGATGGAGTTACATACACAATTGCTGCTGTGAGCCCTGGCTTTTCGGAGACTGGAGTTGCGAGTTGGTATGGGCGGAAATTTCATGGGCAACTGACTTCTTCTGGAGAGCCATTTGACATGTTTCAATTCACGGCAGCACACACCAGTATGCCGATTCCTGCCTGGATTCGTGTGACTAATCTCGAGAATAATCAGTCGTTGATTGTGCGAGTCAATGATCGTGGACCATTCAAAAAAAATCGAGTGCTTGATTTGTCTTGGGCCGCGGCGAAGCGTTTGGGTTTTTCTGATCAAGGGACAGCCCAAGTCAGCTATGAAGTATTAAGTGTGCCGACTTCTGACGCGGCTTTGATCGCCAATCCGCTTGCAGAGCCCGCGCAAGCGATTTTGCAGGTGACGGCAGTATCTACAGAGATCCAAGCGCAAAAGGTTGCTGATCAGATTCGTGAGGTGGTTACCAGTGAAATGGCCACCATCCGGGTCGAACCCAATGGATCTGGTTTATTCCGGGTGCAAGTACTGCCAAAAATAGATTTGAGTATTGAGCGCGAAGTATTTGAGCAATTGGTGGCACTTGGTTGGTCACCACAGCGATTAATCGCAAAATAATGGAATGAAGCAAGGAGAGTAGAGTGCGTCTTTTTTGGATTGCCCTGGCATGTGTGTTGAGTTTGACGGCCCGAGCGAATGTGCCGCTCACTGAGGCGCTCGGTAATGGACCACCGATTCCTGCAGCGCCTCAATTGCAAGCCACTGGCTATTTGCTGATTGACGCCACCAACGGTGAAGTCCTAGTCGAACAGAATGCAGATCAACCACTACCACCTGCTTCCCTGACGAAAATGATGACTGCTTATATTGCTGAGCGCGAAATTGCTGAGGGACGGATAAGCTTCGATGACAAGGTACCAGTGAGTATTAAAGCCTGGAAAACCGGTGGCTCGCGGATGTTTATCCGTGAAGGAACGGAAGTCCGGCTTGAAGATTTACTGCGTGGGATTGTGATCCAGTCGGGTAACGACGCAAGCGTCGCTGTGGCCGAATATATTGCGGGTTCTGAAGATGTCTTCGCTGATGTGATGAATCAAACGGCAGTCAGTCTTGGCATGACAAACACGCAATTTAAGAATTCCACCGGTCTCCCTCAGGAGGGGCACTACACCACAGCCAAAGATCTGGGAATATTGGCGGCTCGCACCATTGCGGATTTCCCAGAGACCTATGCGATTTATAAAGAGAAGAACTTCACTTATAACGGCATCAAGCAGGCGAACCGAAACAGCTTGTTATTCCGTGATCCAAGTGTCGACGGGTTAAAGACAGGGCACACTGAAGAAGCGGGGTATTGTTTAGTTGCAAGTGCGGAGCGTGACGGATTCCGCCTGATCTCGGTTGTCATGGGTACCGCCAGTGAAAAAGCGCGTGAACAAGAGACCACGAAGCTATTGCAATATGGTTTCCGTTATTTCAGTGGTCAGACAGTCTTCGCGGCAGGGCAACCGCTACCTGAAAGTGCGCGAAAGGTGTGGTTTGGCGAATCTGAAATGGTCGAGCTCGCACCAACTGAGCCGCTGTATGTGACGTTGCCACTTGGTCGTGAGTCAGCGATTCAGGCGACGTTAGACGCCCCTGACACCCTTGATGCACCGCTTGAAGCAGGCGCGATCGTTGGAAATGTCAAGATCATGCTTGGCGAACGGATTCTTGCTGAATCGCCTGTGGCTGTTGCTGAAGCCGTTCCCGAAGGTGGTTTTTTTAAGCGCATGATCGATTTTGTCCTGAGACTATTTGCGTGACCTGGTGTTGCCTCAATGGCACGATGATGCCGATCGAACAGGCGAAGATCTCACCAATGGATCGTGGTTTCCTTTTTGGTGACGGGGTGTACGAGGTGATGGCTCGAGTTGACGGTCGTATTCGTGCGAAATCACTTCATCAAGCGCGCCTCCAGTCGAGTCTCGATGCAATCGGGTTATCAGTCTCAGTCGATGATGTGTTTGCTGGTGTCGATCAGTTGACCGAAAAAGCCGGATTGTTGGATGCCAAAATTTACATACAAGTCACCCGAGGAGCAGCTGCTGCTCGTGATCACGCATTTCCATCAAAAATCTCACCCACTGTTTTTTTAACAATCAGCGAATTCGCAGCAGTTTCACAAAAGCCATCGATAGCGATCGTCCGTCCCGATATTCGCTGGCGTCGCAATTCCATTAAATCGGTGTCGTTGCTTGGCAATGTACTGTTAATGCAAGAAGCGCGAGCCAGTGGTGCCCACGAAGCAATTTTGCATCGTGACCATTTGGTGACTGAGGCGTCAACGTCGAATGTATTTGTGATTCGAGGGCAGTCGCTCATGACACCACCGTTGAGCGATCTGATCCTGCCGGGTATTACTCGTCATCTTGTGATCGAGATGGCCTCGCAGATTGGTTTGAATGTCATTGAAGAGCCCATCCACGTCGACTCCCTGCCTGACGCCGATGGCGTATTTGTCTCTAGCTCGACTCGTGGATTGATGCCGATTGTTGAGCTTGATCCGGGCGGACAAGTCGGCAATGGTCAACTGACCCAAGCCTTTATGGCGCTTCAGGCAGCCTATGATGAGCGGTTGCATCACCATGAGTAACGAACAACAACCTGAAAAACCGACTATTCAATTCCCTTGCGAGGACTACCATATCTCGGTTGTTGCTGATACGCATGACGGGTTCGTCACGATTCTGGAAGAAATCGTGAGCCGTCATTGCGAAGGCTATCAAGCCGATCAATTACGAGTAATCGCGAGTAAGAATGGGAAATATCAAAGTTTTCGATTCTCAATCACTGCTGAAAGCGAAGAACAACTGAAGAATCTTCACCAAGACCTCAAGGCAACAGGTCGAGTGCATATGGTTTTGTGATGACAGAGGTCATCATTGTTGATCGCGGGGTCGAGTCCTACCAGCAAACCCATCAAGCTATGAAGGATCAGATTGCAGTCCTCAAAGGTGGGGTGCGTGCCGAGCTTTGGTGTGTCCAACATTCGCCAGTATTTACACAGGGTCAGGCTGGCAAGGCCGAACATGTTCTAAACCCTGGAGATATACCGATTGTCCAATCTGATCGTGGTGGGCAAGTCACTTATCATGGCCCGGGTCAGGTGATTCTCTACACCCTGGTCCCAATGCGACACTTTTCACTTAACGTCAGAGATCTTGTGAGTCTTCTGGAGAATACGGTGATCAAAGTATTGGCGTCGTACGGAGTTTCCTCTCAGGCACGTTCAGACGCGCCTGGCGTCTACGTCGGAGATCGGAAGATAGCGAGTTTGGGTCTCAGAATTCGACATGGGGTTTCTTACCACGGCGTGGCGTTGAATGTGTCCATGGATCTTGAGCCTTTTTCAAGGATCAATCCATGTGGCTATCAGGGTCTTGAGGTGACACAACTGTCTGACTGCATTGCAACTGTTGCGATTGATCAGGTGTGTGACCAACTCAGCCAGCAGTTCAGGCAACAGTTATTAAATTTAGCGAGTCATCGGATGGCCAGCAAAGCCGAGTAAAATATCCTTGATCATGGACCAAGCGGGCTCTTGGGTTGCACCCTTGATGGTTCGGTCGGTGTCATGACAGAGCGTTAAGAGTTTTCTCAATTGCATGAGACTCAGTCGATTCACCGCACCACGAACTAAACCCTCGCGTGAGCGCCAGACTCGCAATGAACCGATCGCTTGGTTCACTGATTCGCCTTGATCCAATCGGTATCGAATCTGTAGCAGAATATCGAGTTCTCGAGAAATTGCCCAAAGTGCGCTCATGGCCTCTACGCCCTCAGCTTTCAATAGATCGGTCAAGCGGTTCAGTCCCGGCACATCTGACTTCATGGCCAGATCAACCAGGTCATAGACCGTGTGACGTGCACTTTGTGTTAGGACGTTGAGCACTTGATCGAGCGATAATCTCTGCCCTTCAATCAGATCAGGTTGAATCAGTTTGAGTCGTTCAATCACTTGACCAGCGGCCAATAAGTTACCTTCAGTATGCATCTGAACAGCGGATTTTGCCTCTGGATCCATCACAATTTGATGTGAATCCAATTCAGTATCGAGCCACTTCGCAAATTGATAAGCCGGTACTGTGGTTGCCTCAATCACTGCTGCAGTCTGAAGCCAATTGCTGGACGTTTCACGTTTTCCAAGTTTTGGACCACTAATCAAAAGCCGTTTGTCATCAGGTGGGTTTTGGGTCCAGCGGTCGAGTGCTTCGCGTAACGATTGATCAAGCGTTGTTTTCGTTAGTCGCAGTTCGACCAGTGTCCGGTCAGCAAATAGCGACAAGGCATCGAGTTCGCTCAACAGTCGATTAGCAAGGTCGGATTCTGTTTGGTCCAGTACCAATCGTTCAGTGAAGCCTTGGTCTTTGCCTATCTTCCGCCACAAGTCACCGGTTCGGCTGATAAAAAAAGGTTCATCACCCAATAAAGCGGTGACAGGAGGCAGGCCCGAACTCCATTGACGGCCATCAAATTCGGACGCTTTGACGGCCATCGATTAATCTGCCTTCGGGGTATCTGTTTGCTTGAGCGCCTGTTCGTATCGAACACGAATTGATGGCACGATTTGACGGAGTAACTCCTGCTCGAGACTTCGTTTTAACTGAGCCACGCGTTGGTCTTCCGCTGAGGTATCGGCACCACCGTCAACATAAATGAGCGTTGCTCGGACCTTGTTATCTGGTATCAAGAGAACGAGATCTTCGCTGACAAGACGATAGGTTATCTCCAGCGCAAGCTCTGTTTGATCGCCACCTGACACCGGTCCAAGCACGCGATCTGTGAGCACTGGAAGGCTGAGTGTCAGCGTCGGAACCGAGCCCGACGTCACCACATCCGTACCCTGATCATTCAGTTGGCGCGTAATGTTTTGGATCATCGGTGCATAGGGATCGGTTGTTTGAATTTTTAATGAGTCAGGAAGCTTTCCCATTGCTGGCCCAGTACCGCGCAGCCTAAAACCGCATCCAGTTAAAAATCCTGCCGCGGACAGTGTTAAAAATGCACGTCGATTCATCATGCTGGCGCTACCACTAAATTCACGAGTTTTTGGGGAACAACGATCGCTTTTTTCTCGATCATTCCTTCAAGGAATTTTGCAACAGAGGGCTCATCGCGAGCCATGGTCAAAATCAAATCTTTATCGGCATCTGCCGCCACTTCAATTCGGCCTCTGAGTTTTCCATTCACTTGCACCACCAGTGTCAGTGTATTACGCGCCAAAGCATCTTCCCGAACTTTGGGCCAGGTGACATCGACCAGTGATTGACTGTGACCAAGATTTGACCATAGATGTTCAGTCACGTGTGGCGTGATTGGTGACAGCAGGACAACGATTGCTTCGATGGCTTCAGAACGCACGCGCCAGTCCGATGCTGTCTGCGCGCTGAACTTCATTACGCTGTTGGTGAGTTCCATGATTGACGCGATCGCTGTATTGAAATGGTAACGACGTCCAATATCATCAGACACTTTTGCAATGGTTTCGTGGAGTTTCCGATAAACATCTCGCGCTGCGTCTGACAAGGTGTCGAGGTTAACTTCCCCAGACATCGAGTGGTTACCTTCAGTGATGTGCTCACTGACCAGGGTATGGACGCGCTTCAAGAATCGATGTGCGCCGGCCACACCATCGTCAGACCACTCCAAAGAAAGCTCAGGTGGCGCTGCGAACATCGTAAATAAACGAACGGTATCAGCACCGTATTGATCGATGAGTTCTTGTGGATCGACCGTGTTGCCTTTGGATTTGGACATCTTTGAACCATCTTTTAACACCATGCCCTGTGTGAGCAGTTTCTTAAATGGTTCATCACTCTCGACAAGATCGAGATCACGCAACACCTTGTGAAAGAAGCGTGCATACAGGAGATGCAAAATGGCATGCTCGATGCCGCCGATGTAGAGATCGACAGGCAACCAATAGTTGGCGTTTTTATCGAGCATTGCATGATTCGAAAAAGCGCTTGCGAATCGAGCGTAGTACCAGCTTGATTCCATAAATGTATCGAAGGTGTCTGTTTCACGCGTTGCGGCACGGCCCGTGTCTGGATCAATGGTGTCAACGAAATCACGACGACCGACCAATGGACTGCCTGAACCATCAACTACGACGTCTTCGGGTAAGGTCACCGGCAGATCTTCATCACGAACGGTTTTTAATCCTTCGTCTGTATGAATGACGGGAATCGGGCATCCCCAGTAACGCTGACGCCCAACACCCCAGTCACGGAGACGGTAGTTGGTTGTGATGCGGCCAATTCCCATGCCCTCGAGTGCGTTGGCGACTGCTTGAAATGCATCGTTGAAGTTCAGGCCATCAAACTGGCCCGAATTAATCGTGATTCCAGTCTTCTCACACCATGCTTGCTGACTGAGGTCGTATTCAGGGTCATCAGTCATCGGCTGAATGACTGGTTTGATTGGTAGGTTATATTGCGTCGCAAATTCCCAGTCACGCTGATCATGACCTGGGACTGCCATGACAGCGCCAGACCCGTAATCCATCAACACAAAATTAGCGATCCAGATTGGAACATCTTCCCCTGTGATCGGATGGATCACAGATTCGCCAGTTGCCATGCCTTTCTTTGGAGCCTGCGCAAGATCTGCTTCTGCGACTGACATGCTTGTGCACTCCTCGATGAAGGCAGCAACATCTGGATTCGCTGCAGCTGCTTGCTGAGCAATGGGATGCTGCGCAGCGACTGCCACATAGGTGATTCCCATGATGGTGTCCGGGCGTGTTGTGTAGACCTCGAGTCGTTCTGTAGAGCCTTTACGCTCAAAACTAAATTCCACACCTTGGCTTCGCCCAATCCAGTTTTTCTGCATCGTCTTGACCTGCTCGGGCCAATCAACAGAATCCAAATCATCGAGTAATTCATCGGCGTAATCCGTAATCCGGATAAACCATTGATCAATTTCACGTTGTTCGACAAGTGCACCCGAGCGCCAACCGCGGCCATCAATGACCTGCTCATTGGCGAGCACCGTTTGATCGACAGGGTCCCAATTCACGCGCGCTTTTTTGCGATATGCGAGCCCTTTCTCAACCATGCGGGTAAAGAGCCATTGCTCCCAGCGATAGTAATCTGGCGTGCAGGTTGCCAGTTCACGGTCCCAGTCATATCCAAAACCAAGGCGTTTCAGCTGACCACGCATGTGGTCAATGTTGTCGTAGGTCCAGGCAGCGGGGGGTCGCTGGTTTTTAATTGCCGCATTCTCAGCCGGCATGCCGAACGCATCCCAGCCCATTGGCTGTAACACGTTATAACCGCTCATGGTCATAAAGCGGCTGATCACATCGCCAATGGTGTAGTTGCGAACATGACCCATGTGGAGTTTGCCCGAAGGGTAGGGAAACATGCAGAGACAATAGAATTTCGGTTTT
Source organism: gamma proteobacterium HIMB30 (assembly GCA_000227525.2). Classification (GTDB taxonomy): domain Bacteria; phylum Pseudomonadota; class Gammaproteobacteria; order Pseudomonadales; family Litorivicinaceae; genus HIMB30. The sequence continues at coordinate 73,616 of AGIG01000028.1, read as the reverse complement.
TGCGGGTCTTCTGATGTTTTAAATGTCTGCTCTGATTCCCAGTGCTGCTGGATTTCCGGTTCAATGACCTGAGGTTGGTAATCGCGCTCCATGAGCTCTAGATGATCCTTCGAGTGGAAAAACATGAAGAATAGCGTTTCGGTTGCCGTACTGTAAGGCGTTTTGTGAAAAAACCCCTCTATTTTGAGTTGAATGCTTCGTTTCGTCGGGTGAGCGTTAGGATCACGATCAAAAAGATAATCAATGGCGCTTCACCAGCTTTTGAATAGGGTGTCACGGTGGTTGCTGGTATGACCGTGTGAGAGAGAACAGCAGACACGAATCTTGGGAGAATTTGTTCGACTTGGCCGCGAGCATTAATAAATGCGGTTAACCCGTCATTCGTGGCTCTGATCACTGGTTTACCGAGTTCGCGTGCACGGATTTGAGCAATTTGCAGATGTTGATCGGGCCCGATGGAGTCGCCAAACCAGGTGTCATTCGAAACGGTCAAGATGACGTTCGCATCTTCAGTTACCCTCCGAGCCTGGCCGGCATAGGCGATTTCGTAACAAATTAACGCGCCAATCCTAATCTGACCATGAGTTAATAGACTCTGTTGGCCTCCGGGAACGATTGCTGACATGGGTAAATCGAAAAACGCGATCAAGCCTCGCAACATCGATTCCAGTGGAACATATTCACCGAAGGGAACGAGTCGCGTTTTGTCATAGGCTCCTTGCCCTGAACCAAGCGTGATCAGACGATTGGTATATCGACCTTCACGTTGACCTAGAACACCGGTGATCAACGTCTGTGTGTTGGAGAGAAGCATCAAATCTAAATCCGGTAAAACTGAGTTCACTTGTGATTCAGTCATTGGTAATGCAGTTTCAGGCCAAATGATGACATCGACATCCGGTGGGAGCCCGTTGACCACATGTTGCTCAAGAATGCGTTCACGAAACTCAGGTTTCCATTTTTCTGATTGTGCGATCATCGGTTGCCAAAGGGCGACGCGGGTTGCCTGTGTTTGTTCCTCCCTGGGTTCAAACTGAGCGTTTAAAATCGGACCGGTTATCATCAAGAGAACGGGGATAATCAACGGAGTAAGCCGTCGATCCAGGAGACTCGCTACGAGCCCCCCTGCTGTCATAGTAATGACAGCAGACACACCGAATACGCCAATCCACGATAGATAGCCTTCAAATGGTGTTCCAAGTGCACTGTAACCGAATAAAAGCCATGGAAATCCAGTTAAAAACCAACTGCGGAAAGCCTCCATCGTGACCCAGCAAGCCGTCAATAAACACACTTTGCCAACTGCCGTGGACCATCGTTGCTGCCAGCTTGCATACCCCCAGGACGCAAGCCCCGGAAAGATCGCGAGTCCCGCCGCGAAGATGGTGGTCATGATGAAGGCCAGTGAAAATGACGCGCCTCCATGTTCAGTCATACTGACAGAGATCCATGAGACCCCAGAACCAAAAAGACCAAGTCCGTAAAACAGGCCGATGGAGAAGCTCGGATGCTTGATGGAAAGCCACATCCAGACAGCAAGACTGACTAACCCGAGCCACCAAAAATTAAAGGGGGCAAATGCAAGTGTGCCGAGTATTCCGGCACCAATCGCAATGCTGTGCTTAGTGAGAGGCGTCAGACCCATGTGGCCGGACTTCAAGCAAGCGGATCCGTCGACTGTCTGCGTTTAAGACAACGAAATTGAGATGACCGAGCGTGGTTGTCTCGCCGCGCGCTGGAAGATGACCAAAAGCATGTGTGACGAGACCGCCGATGGTATCGAACTCGTCATCCGCGAAGTTGGTGCCAAACTCTTCGTTAAAATCATCAATTTCAGTCATCGCTTTGACCAGGCTCGCACCGCTCGCCTGGTGGCGGATATTCAGATCCTCGTCGTGATCATGCTCATCTTCGATCTCACCAACAATTTGCTCAAGCACATCTTCGATCGTCACGAGCCCGGCGACATCACCGTATTCATCGATGACGACAGCCATGTGCGCACGATTATCACGAAACTCCTTCAGTAGTTGGTCAAGCCGTTTACTCTCAGGAACACGTCGAACCGGACGAGCCACTTCCTTGATCTCAAATCGTTCAAGATCTTGGCTGATTAAAAATGAGAGAAGGTCCTTTGCGAGGAGAATACCGAGCACTTCACTCGGCTGTTCCCCAAGCACCGGAAAGCGGGAGTGCGCAGATTCAATGATTCTCGGCAAGAACTCTTCTGGGCGCTCATCGGCTCGAATTGCAATCATTTGTGTACGGGGGATCATGACTTCTCGCACTTGCATGTCACTCACGGCGAGAGCGCCTTCAAGAATTGCGAGAGTTTCCTGATTAAATAAACCACGCTCTTTGGCATCACGCAGCTCATCAATCAATTCAGGTTTATTTTCAGCTTCACCAGAGATGACGCTGGCCAAACGATCGAACCAGGATCGTTCGTCCTGGTTCTCGGGACTTCGTCCGTCGTTCATGTATCTTTCTTTTCCTGGCTCAGGTAAGGGTTAGGATAGCCGAGATTTTCGAGAATGCCGATTTCTTTAGCTTCCATTTGATCAGCATCATCCTCATCTTCATGGTCGTAGCCCATGAGATGGAGACATCCGTGAACGACCATATGCGCAAAATGTTGGTCAAAGCGCTTGGATTGTTCATCTGCTTCTCGTTTGACAACAGGGAGACAAATCGCAATATCGCCTAGTATTGTAGGGCCTTCGGGTAGTTGAATATCTGCTGGAAATGAGAGCACATTGGTTGGATAGTCTTTGTCACGAAAGGTTTTGTTCAGTTTCTGACTTTCATTTGCATCGACCACTCGGATCACAAGCTCAGATGCCTCCTCTATTTCGGAAGCAAGCGATTCCACCCAACTGACCACCTGATCTGATGCGATAGGGCAGACCCCAGTCGCATCTTCGAAGTCAATGATCATCTTGGGCCTTGTCATAGGCGTCAACGATGCGACCGACTAATGGATGTCGAACCACGTCTTTGTAATTAAAACGGGTCATTGAAATACCGCGAACAGATTCCAGAACACGACATGCATGCGTAAGACCAGAGTCGGATTTTCGGGGTAAATCAATTTGACTTGGATCACCTGTAATGACTGCTGTTGAACCAAAACCAAGCCGAGTTAAAAACATTTTCATTTGTTCGCGAGTGGTGTTCTGACTTTCATCCAAAATAATAAAACTATGATTTAGGGTTCGGCCACGCATATACGCCAGTGGCGCGATCTCAATGACTTGACGCTCAAGTAACTTGGTGACCTTGTCAAAACCCAACATTTCATAGAGTGCATCGTACAGAGGACGTAAGTAGGGATCGATTTTTTGTGCAAGATCTCCCGGCAAGAAGCCGAGGCGTTCGCCCGCTTCGACCGCAGGACGAACCAAAATGATGCGTTCGACTTGATCGCGTCTGAGGGCGTCAACTGCACAAGCGACAGCCAGCCATGTTTTGCCCGTACCTGCTGGACCAATACCAAAATTCACGTCATGAGAGCGGATCGCATCGATGTAGCCAAGCTGATTTTTGCCCCGTGGTTTGATTTTGAGTTTCGGTGTGTCGATCACAATCGAAGCTTGGGCATTGTCCTGATAGGTTGATGCTTCCTGTAGATGCAGATGCACCGTATCGTCAGTTAACTCTGAATCTCGGGTTTCCCGATAGAGCTGATCTAAAAGACGAGCGCAGGCTTTGGTCGCATCGCCGTCGCCTTCGATTTCAAATTGATTACCACGATTCCGGATGGTCACAGGTAGGCGTGATTCGATCAGCCTCAGATGTGTGTCTTGACGACCACACAATGACGCGAGACGACGGGTATCGTTTGGTTCCAGGACGAATTGGCGGACATCCACTACCAAGGAGCCTTCGAGGTCATTTGGCCGCGCAATGAATTCGGATACGCATCAACGATTTCACATTCAACAAAGCGTCCGATCAGTTCTTTTTGATCACAACGGAAATTCACTACACGATTATTCTCGGTCCGACCAGAGAGTTCACCAGGATCTTTCTTTGAGGGCCCTGTCACCAATACTGATTGTGATGTGCCGACCATCTCTCGACTGATCTTCTGCGCTTGTTGTGAAATTCGTGCTTGCAATACCGCTAAGCGCTTCTTTTTCGTTGATTGGTCGGTTTGATCCTCAATATCAGACGCAGGTGTACCAGGCCGCGCTGAGTAGATGAAGCTGAAGCTGACGTCAAAACCAATTGACTCGATCAGTTCCATTGTCTTTTCAAAGTCTTTATCTGTTTCGCCAGGAAAACCGATGATGAAATCCGACGACAGGCTAATACCAGGACGAGCTTCCTGAATCTTGCGAATTTTTGCCTTGTATTCGAGTGCAGTATGACCACGCTTCATCGCGGCAAGTACTCGATCTGATCCAGATTGGACCGGTAGATGTAAGTGACTGACGAGTTTTGGAACATCCCTGAAACAATCAATTAATGCATCAGAGAACTCGACAGGATGACTCGTTGTAAAGCGAATTCGTTCGATTTCCGGGATTTCAGCAATAATGCGGATCAAATCTGCGAGATCAGCGGTATCTCCGTCGTCGGTTTCACCACGATAGGCGTTCACGTTCTGGCCCAGCAGATGGATCTCGCGTGCACCTTGTTCGACATTGGCGAGAACTTCCTGCAATACATTATCAAGCGGTCTGCTGATTTCCTCACCCCGAGTGTAGGGAACCACACAGAATGTGCAGTACTTACTGCATCCTTCCATGATGCTGACATAGGCACTTGGCCCTTCGAGTTTCGGTTCGGGTAGGCGGTCAAATTTTTCAATCTCAGGAAAGCTGATATCGACCTGTGCTTCCCCGCCGCTACGACGCGCCTCGAGCATGTCAGGTAGGCGATGTAATGTTTGTGGACCAAAGACTAAATCGACGAACGGAGCACGTTGTCGGATCGCGTCACCTTCTTGTGATGCGACGCAACCACCAACGCCGATAATGAGATTTGGGTTTGTCTCTTTGAGTGCACGATAACGGCCCAGCTCTGAGAACACCTTTTCTTGGGCTTTCTCACGAATCGAACAGGTGTTGATCAGAATGACTTCGGCATCATCCGGAACGTCAGTCATCGTCAGAGCGTGGCTGTCATGCAGAAGGTCAGCCATGCGGTCCGAATCATATTCATTCATCTGACATCCGTGGGTCTTGATGAAGAGTTTTGCAGTCATCCCGTCTCCTCGTGCGTGGGCGCGCGAGTATAGTCCGAAGTACTTGAAATTGCACGAGTGTTCTTGACTGTGGAGAGAAACATCGACAGACTACGCGCCCTTAAATCGAGGATCACGATGGCTAAGACTCCCGACCCTACTTTCCGCGTTCAGTTTGTCAGTCAAGACAAAGTGTTTGAAGTTTTCGCGAAGCAAATCTATTCGAGTGATCTTTACGGTTTCATCGAAGTTGAAGAATTTGTCTTTGGTGAGCGCAGTGGCTTGCTGGTCGATCCGTCGGAGGAGAAGCTCAAGGCTGAGTTTCAAGGCGTTAAACGCAGTTATATTCCGATGCATGCAGTCATCCGTATTGATGAGGTTGAAGATTCAGGGCCGGCTCGCATCCGCGAAAGCAAAGCCGGTACCGTCTCACCGTTATCGATGGTTCCGCCTCCTAGAGCCCCGCGAGACGCGGATTAATCTGAATTTCGTCTAGGAGTATTCTCGCAGACTCCATCAAACTCGCGTCATCCTCAGGTTCTGCGTCTTTGGTCTCACTTTCGAGATCGCTTATTTTGTCGATCGTCGATAGTCCGAGGGCAGTTCGTCTCATATTTTCGATCTCGAGTAACGCTTGGTTATTGGCTTCACGCTCTTCGATTCGTGTTTCAAGATGGAGCGAAATTCCTGTTTCGTTACCCAACTCGAGTGCTCGTTCTGTTCGCTTGAGTAACGCTTTAAAGTTGGGGTCGGATGCGATCCGCGCCTGATGTCGATCGATCAACTGCGCAACTCGCGCTTGTGGTGTGTCAAGCGGACGATATCTGAGTGAGCGAATCTGGTCCCATGGCAACGCAGTATCGAGCGCGCTCTCGCCGATCTCCTCGGGATCGAATGCAGAAGGAAACTCGATATCAGGAATGACGCCTTGGTGCTGCGTCGATTGGCCTGAAATTCGATAAAACTTTGCAATCGTCAACTTCAGCTGGCCCTCGTTGACTGGAAGAAGAGCCTGAACGGTCCCTTTACCAAATGTTTGTGAGCCAATGACCAGGCCACGCCCGTAGTCTTGCACTGCACCAGCGAAGATTTCGCTTGCTGACGCGCTCAGGCGATTGACCAAAACAGCCATTGGACGTTCCCACGATACCTCTGGGTCTCGATCACCACGAACGTCAGTCCGCCCGCCGGCACTTTGAATCTGGACCACTGGACCGCGAGGGATGAATAATCCAAACAACTCATACGCCTCCTGAAGGGAGCCGCCACCGTTATTCCTTAAGTCGACGATGACTCCTTGAACATCCTGACTCGCAAATTCGCCAAGTAGTCTTTTGACATCGCGTGTCGTGCTTCTGTAATTCGGGTCGCCCGCTTGTTTCGCAGCGAAGTCCGAGTAAAACGTTGGAATCGTAATGATTCCAATTTTTTCGCCGTTATCGCCAGCCTCGATAATCTCACTTTTTGCCGATTGTTCTTCGAGCTGAACTCGATCACGAATTAAAACAATCTCCCGGTGGGGTGCATCATCGCCTGCCTGCACTTCCAGTCGGACCTGCGACCCTTTCGGCCCCCGAATTTTTTGGACAACTTCGTCTAAGCGCCATCCGACAACGTCTTCGAACGACTGAGAGCCCTGAGCGATACTCAAGATTCGATCAGCCGGTTTGAGTCGTCCATCCATTTCAGCTGGGCCGCCCGGAATTAAACTTACGACCTTTGTGAACTCATCTTCGGATTGTAAGACAGCGCCAATCCCTTGAAGTGACAGGGACATGTTGATGTTGAATGTTTCGCTATCTGCAGGAGGCAAGTAGGAAGTATGTGGGTCGTAGGCACTGGCGTATGCGTTGATGACACCCGCGAAGATGTCATCGGGACGCGTTTGCTCAAGACGATTTTTCTGGCTTTTATAGCGTCGAATGAGTGCTTTGAACACCTCATCTTCTGTCCGATCAGCCAGTAACAGACCAATTGCCTGATTTTCGAGCTGTTTTCGCCAAAGATCTTTTAACGCGGAAAAATCTGCGACCCATGGCGTGTTCTCGTCACGAATTCGGAGACTTTCCTGATCAGTGAGATCGATCGAGCCGCTTCCATCGCTCAGTATCTGCAACCAGTAGTCGAGGCGCTCTTCGGAGCGATTTAGGGAGAGCCCGTAAAGTTGGTAGACAGTCGAAAGGCGCCCCTGTTCAATCTGGTCTGGCAATCGGTCAATATTCGCTTGGAGAATATCTGCTTGTGTCAGTAGTGACCGAGATGGATCAATGGCTTTGAGGATCAGTTGACCGACCATTGGCTTTCGTTCAGCAAACAGAGAATCTGAAGCAAGGTGTCGACGTTCGAGTTCGCGAGTGATGACTTGAGCAAGGAGACTGTCTTCTTGTGTTGGTTCGATCGACAGCGCGTACGCACTTCCGACCCAGACAAACACCGTTGATGCCAATACCCCGTTGAGTACGAATTTACGCAATAAACTTAATTTCAACACCTTGCGTCTGACCCTTTCGAACCTTAATTATCTTGTTATGCTTCCTTCCACCTTAGAACGCAACCCCTGGAGTGACAACTTGGATTTACAGATGGTGTCTCCTTTAATCGGTCGATTAACCGATTTTCTTGATCGCTCGCCGACACCTTGGCATGCAGTGGCAAACATTTCCGAACTTCTCGAGCGTGCCGGCTTTATTCGGCTTGATGAGCGCTCGACGTGGACTCTTGAGGCTGGTGCATCCTATTTCGTTGTTCGGTCCGATGGGGCGCTCGTGGCATGGCGGCAGCCTTCAGATGTGGTCGGCTGGACACTGTTTGGCGCGCACACGGACAGTCCAAACCTCCGGGTGCGTCCAGAGCCCATCGTCAAGAAGCATGGTTATTTTCAGTTAGGACTTGAGGTCTATGGGGGTGTTCTATTATCAACCTGGTTTGATAGAGACCTTTCGCTCGCTGGTCGAGTTGCAATCGCCAATGAGGGATCGGTGCTGTCTGAACTCGTCGACTTTGAGCGTGCTGTCGGAGTGGTCCCGAATCTTGCGATTCATTTGAATCGAGATGCCAATAGTGGCCGGAAGATCAACCCACAGGAAGAGTTACCCATGATCTTAGCTCGTGCAGAAAAAGATGCAGAGCTTGATTTTAAAGAGTTACTCGCGCGTGAACTGGATCGATCTCCTCAGGATATTGCAGCCTTTGAAATCTGTGCTTATCCAACAGAGAGTGCCCAAATCGTTGGTCTGGAACAGGAGCTGTTGGCCAGCGCACGACTCGACAATTTATTGAGTTGTTTCATAGTTGTCGAAGCAATCGTCAACAACGACCAAGCCGAAGGCACAATGATCGTGTTAAACGATCATGAAGAAATCGGCAGCGTTTCCACGAGTGGTGCCGATGGCCCCTTTTTAGAATCGGTTTTACGACGGGCGACAATCGAGGCGGACTTTGAGCAGGTACGCGTGAACAGTTTGATGGTTTCAATCGATAACGCGCATGGCGTCCATCCGAATTATGCTGCAAAGCACGATGAGGGCCACCGACCGCTTCTGAACGAAGGCCCGGTCGTGAAGGTCAATGCGAATCATCGCTATGCGACCACTGCGTTGACACAAGGAATCATTGAGCAGGCGGCTGAGAAAGCCGATGTTCCGTTACAATATTTTTCAAGTAGAGCCGATCTCGGTTGTGGAAGCACAATCGGACCACTGACAGCTGGACGTCTTGGTATCGACACCATTGATTTAGGATGTGCTCAATTCGCAATGCACTCAGCGCGCGAAACTTGTGGAGTCAAGGATCCGGAGTTGATGCTCAAGCTTCTGACACAGTTAACACAGCGAGATCTTATCTAATGTCACCCATGCCATCAGACCACCCGAAGGTGCCAAGCGCCAAGCTTGGCTTACTTTTAATCAATCTAGGAACGCCTGACGCTCTCGATTATTGGTCAATGCGTCGATATCTTGGCGAATTCTTAAGTGACAAACGAGTTGTTGAATTGCCGCAAGTGCTTTGGCAATTGATTTTACAAGGACCAATCTTGACGTTTCGTCCGAAAAAATCGGCTGCTGCTTATCGAGAAATCTGGAATAACGAGCTGGATGAATCGCCGCTTCGAACGATCACTCGCGAACAGACTGAGAAGCTCCAAGAACGCTTCGGTGATTCGGTGCGTGTTGAATTTGCGATGCGCTATGGGAACCCATCCATTCCGTCATTGATTCAGACAATGTTCGATGAGGGTTGTTGGAAGATTGTTTGTATTCCGATGTATCCGCAGTACGCATCGAGTACCACCGGGTCGGTTGTCGACAAGATTGGAGATACGTTGAAAGCGATGCGCTGGCAACCAACCATCCGTGTTTCACCTCCGTTTTATGACGATCCGCAATATATCGCCATTTTGGCGAAGTCAGTGCAAAAGCAACTGGATGCGCTGGATGAACAGCCTGAAGTGCTGGTCGCGAGTTTCCACGGAGTGCCTAAAGAATATCTACTGAAGGGTGACCCCTATCACTGCCAATGTCAGAAGACGGGCCGACTGCTGAGAGAGGCGCTCGGATGGCCAGAAGAACGATTCAAGGTCGCCTTTCAATCGCGTTTTGGGCCGAAGGAGTGGTTAAAGCCTTACGCCGATGAACTCATTGAAGAATTGGGTCACCAGGGAGTAAAGCGGGTCGCTGTTGTGAGTCCAGCGTTTTTCTCCGACTGTGTGGAAACCCTTGAAGAAATCGCGCTTGGCTTGAGTGAAACTTTCCAAGAAGCTGGTGGCGATCAATTGATTGCCCTTGATTGCTTGAATGCGTCAGAGGAGGGTATGGAGGTTCTTGAATATCTGTCACGTCGAGAACTGAAGGGATGGCTTGATTGAGGCAAGCCACTGGTTCCGATTTTTCGGAGGCTCTTCGAGATTCAGCGCCAGTCATGTTTGGCTATATTCCGCTTGGGATGGCCTTCGGGGTGTTGTTTCAAAGTCTAGGATATCACTGGATTTTCGCGCCGCTTGCCGGCGTGGTGATTTACGCCGGTTCTGCACAATTCATGGCTGTTGGCTTGTTGGCAGCTGGTGTTTCTTATGCAGAAGCGTTTATCGCAACTCTCGTATTAAATTCGCGTCATATGTTTTATGGGCTGTCGGTAATGGGTCGCTACCCAACACGCGGACTGTCACGTTGGTATCTCATTTTTGGTCTGACTGATGAGACGTATTCACTGATTACAGCAAGGCCACCCCAGTCCCCTGGTAACGTGCATTACTTGGTCTACTTAACAGGGCTGAATCAATCGTATTGGGTGATTGGATGTGCATTAGGCGCGAGCCTGCAATCATTTTATGCGTTTGATTCGCGTGGATTTGAGTTTGCTTTAGTTGCACTATTCCTGGTGTTATTGATCGAGCAAGTCCGCACAATGAATCAGCGTTGGCTGCTAGCAGTCGCATTGAGCACATCGGTCCTGGCGTATTTGCTGACTCCAAATCAATTTCTACTGGTTGCGATTGGGCTGTGTTTGGTGACTCTCATGGTTTTCATCCGTACCGGAGGAGACCATGGATAACGTCCAGCTTTTTGGCTTTTTTGTGGTGATGAGTATTGCGACTTTCATCACGCGAGCGCTGCCTTTTGTGGCACTTGCGCAGGTGAGGAGCCATTCCATATTGGATCGTTTTGGGAAGTCGTTGCCGCCGATGATTATGGTGGTTTTGGTGTGCTTTGGATTGATGAGTCTTGAGATTGATTCTGTTGATCGAGGCGGATTATCGGCGCTCGCTTTATTTATCGTGATCACGTTGCATGCTTTTTTTAGACATCCTTTACTCAGCATTTTGGGAGGGACGGGGGTGTATGTGGCCGGAATTCAGGGTTTTGGTTTGTAGGTAGTGTCGAGCGCTCCTGATCCCTGGGACTTATGGATCCGTATCGAGACGACAATGTGAATTTGAGAGACAGTTGTCTTATCGATACTGCTAAACTGCCAGTCTTCAAACGTAAAAGCAGTGGGTTAACTCCATAACCCGACATGCGGATAGGAAGACTGCGCCATGCTCGATCCCGTCACTCCATCGTTTTTGCCAGGTCTTCAGGCAATCATCGAAATTTTAGCAGTGATCGCTTTTGCACTCTCGGGTTTGGCTGCTGCCTTGCGTGTTGGTATGGATTTTGTCGGTGTATGTTTCGTGTCTGGAGTGTCCGCATTTGGTGGTGGGACGCTTAGAGATCTGTTGTTAGACCGACGACCATTTTTCTGGATGGAGCAGGAACATCTACTCTGGCTTGTCATCATTTTGTGTTTCGTTGCCTCAATTTTTATTCGAAGATCACACGCCGAATTAACCGAAAAGTGGATTCAAATTCCGGATGCTGTTGGTCTTGGATTGTTTGCAGCTCTTGGTACGCAAATTGCGCTATTCGAGGGAGCTTCAAGTGTCATCGCAATTTTGATGGGGGTGATTTCGAGCACACTCGGCGGTGTGTTGCGAGACACCTTCTGTAATGTTGTACCTAAGGTTTTTTCTGATCATCAACCCTATATTACGTTGGCGGTTTTAGGATCAGCTATCGTCGTTGGTTTCGATATGCTCGGTCTAACCCCCTGGATCGCTCTCGTTTCATCTGTTTGTGTAACGACGATTGCGAGGCTTGTTGTCTTGGCATGGAACGTTTCCATCCCCGTGTGGCGGGCGTGATGACAACGAACCGGGATCCGTCATTGAAGCGTCTGATGATTTCATTTGATATTTGAGTGCTTGTTCAGGGTGTACCGATCGAGCAAAATTTCACTGAGGTCGGGAATGTATTCTTTCTATCTCGACAACAGCAGAGTTGATCTTTGGGAAACATCAATGTTCCGAGTCATATCCTTATTCGCAATTTTAATCGCTACCCCTGTGACCGGTGTTGCTGAAACAATGGAGGACCTTGTCAAGCGAGATGGTCGTTATTACACCGCTCGAGGAAATGAGCTGTTTACTGGTGTAGTCAGCGGGCCGGATCGTGGCTCATTTAAAGAAGGGCTGCGGCATGGTGAGTGGACATCTTTTTATGAAAATGGCCAAGTGAAGAATCGAGGGCGATATCTGGCAGGTCAAAAAGAGGGGTTGTGGTCGGGTTATTACAGATCTGGACAATTGTTTTATCGAGGCGCTTATAAGGCCAATCAAAAAGATGGGTCATGGGTTAGCTATTACGAAGACGACACTCTGTTTTATCAGGGCGCTTATCTGTTGGGTAAAGAGACCGGTGAGTGGACCGCTTTTAATCCTGATGGGTCTGTCTGGGATTACAAAACAGGTGTGTTTGAAGCGGGCGTGAAAGTCAGTGATTAATCGTTGATGATGGCTGCATCAAATCAAAAAAGTGCGCATGGTAGTAACTTAGAGATCTCAAAACATCCGCCTCATCTATAGAACTTTTCGTTATATCGATGGATGAAATATTCTAATAAGTCGCTTTGTTTGGCTTGACTGTCGGATTGTCCTACGTGATTCTAATTTGCGATGGTCGTTGAGAGGAAATCGGTCCATCGCATACCTAAAACAATAAGAATTGCTAAAGGAGGGCGATGTTTGTTGAACTTAGTTGGCCTAATCGCAGTCGGAGTCGCTCTGGCTCTTCCGCAGGTCGCGATAGCAGGCGACGCTGCAGCTGGTGATCATCGATATCATCAATCATGCCATGCATGCCACGGCCCAGCGGGCAAGGGCGTATCCAGCTACCCCAAAATTTCCGGTAACCCAGTCGAGTACACGCGTGAAAAGCTGAAAGCGTATCGCGCGGGGCAGAAGATTGGCCCGAATTCGGGACTGATGATCATGATGGCCAAACCATTAACCGATGAAGAAATCGAGAATCTTTCTGCGTATCTGAAAGATGCGAAGTATGAAAAATAAAAACTAAGAAGGAGCTTTGTAATGAAGCATACAGTCAAGAAAACGCTGGTTGCCTCCGTGGCGTCGGCACTTGTGATGGGTGGAACTGTGGCGGTCGCTGCCGGAATGGATGTTCCAATTATTAAGGCAACCCCAGTTTTGGAAGGCTTGGATAAGCCGTGGGATATGGCAGTACGCGCAGACGGTACCATGTTCTTTACTGAGAAATGTAAAGGGCTGTCGATGCGGTCGCCAAACGGCCAAGTCACTAATATCTATGGCATGAAGGGATCGTCTGGCTACTCAAGTAGTGGAGCGGATTTATTCTGCGAAGGCCAAGCGGGAATGATGGGAGTCGCGCCAGATCGTAACTTCGACCAGAACCGTCGGCTCTATGTCGCTTCGACGTCAGACAAATACCACGGGTCTGGATGTAAAAGTAATTTTGAGCGGTGCGATGGCAACATCGTGATGCGTCTGACCTTGAGTGAAGATCTCAAAAGCGTTACCGACAGAACAGATATTGTGACTGACATCCAGTACAAGCCATTTGAATCAAATCAGCCGTTTGGTGGCCCCGGTGCCCACAATGGCGGACGTCTGCGGGTTGGTCCTGGTGGCTACCTGTGGATTGCTGGTGGCGACCGCCACAGAGGAGTTTGTCCTCAATCTCCAAAGCTCCTCTGTGGCAAGGTCCTCCGCGTGGATACTGATGGAAACGCGCATCCGGATAATAACCCACCAGCTGGCTTCGATAAGCGAATTTACACATATGGACACCGTAACGTGCAGGGTATCGATTTCCGCCCAAGTGACGGCAAAGCCTTCACGGCTGAGCATGGCCCGTGGCACAGTGATGAAATTACAGCGCTTGTCAATGGCGGCAACGCGGGATGGGATCCACAAGAGATGACCGCCGGCCGTGGTGCGTGCCCAGACAAGTACTGTGGATACGAGCCAGAGCAAATGGACGGAATGGATCCAGCAGTTCGAGCGTCTTACATGCCAATGAGTGACACTCGGTTTGACGACCTGATGCCGCCAACGTGGAACAACAACGGTTGGTCACAGGGCACTTCTTCGGCAGCGTTCCTGAAAGGTGAGAACTGGGGAATCTACGAAGGCCGTCTGGCAACCGGAGTGCTCGGTATTGGCTTCGGCGGTACACCAATCGGTCAACGGATCGATATGGTTGGAATCACTCCAGATGGTCTAGGCATCAATGCAATCACGCGGATGCCTGTTGGATTCTCGAAGCGGTTCCGTGGCCTCGTGATGGCGCCAGACAATTCGCTCTACGTGGCAGTTGATGAAGGTGAAATCTATCGGATCACAGCAACTAGCCAGCAGTAAATAGCCCACTGCAACCGGGCGGGACGTGTCATGCGCTCGCCCGGTTTTATTTTTTCTACTAAAAAATTGCCTGAAGATTTTCATGGTTAGGGACTCCTTAGGCGAACGTCATGAGTTCATCACCCTCGGTGGAGATGTCATATTGCATTGAGACTCGTCCCTCTGCACTCACATGCACTCCCCGCTCTCTAGCCAACTTTAGATTATCCCAATGACACGAGGTGGATTCGGTTCAACCCAAACTATCGTTTACGATAGGGTGTTTCATAACCACCTGATGGGGATTCTGATTTGATCAAAAAAGTCGCGGTAGTCACTGGAGCCGCCCGTGGAATTGGTCTGGCGACCGTCAAGCAACTGATCAGCGAAGGTTGGTATGTCGCGATGTTAGACGTCGATGCGGTAGCCAATTCGGAGGCACATCAAAGTTTATCTGATGCTTCTAACGTCATCGCGATTGCCTGTGATATCTCGTCACCTGAGAGTGTCGCAGCCGCTGCTGAACGCGTGATGTCTCAATGGTCTCGCGTTGATGCGCTTGTAAACAACGCTGGGATTGCGATTTTTAAGCCGGCGCTCGAGACCACATTTGAAGAATGGTCGCAGGTTCTTGATGTGAATTTGAGTGGTGCCTTCATCTGCTCGCAAATATTTGCTCGATTGATGCTGCAGGGCGGCAAAGGTGGGGCAATCGTGAACATCACATCCATTTCAGCGACACGGGCATCCACCTTGAGAGTTGCTTACGGTACAAGTAAAGCAGGGCTTGTCCACCTGACCAAGCAGCTTGGCGCGGAACTGGGGACATTGGGTATACGAGTGAATGCGGTGTCTCCTGGCCCCGTTGAAACAGCGATGGCAAAGCAGGTTCACACACCCGAGATCAGAACTGATTATCATGACGCAATTCCACTGGGTCGATATGGCTTGGAAGAAGAATTGGCAAAAGCGATTTATTTCTTGTGTAGCGATCAATCGAGCTACATCAATGGAGAAACCTTAAATGTTGACGGTGGCTTCGCTGCGACAGGTATTGGCCTCGCGAGCTTTCGGAACACATCACCCGAATAACGAGATCTAGCTGAGGAAGATGGAACTAGGAAACTCGAAATAACGTGACATCCAACGCCACCTTCCTGATTGCCAAGATCGATTGATACTCGGGGCTTGACGCCCATGCATCGGCGGCCTCAGCTGTCGGAAAACTGAGCTCAACATACGCCTCGAAGTGTCCTGTCGCTAGTTCATTCCAGTACACTTTCTCTAATGACCCTCGGTCGGAAACGACTCCACCATACAGTGCAACCGTGGCGCCCACTTCGCTCTTGTACTCGGAGAACGCGACCGAATCGTTGAGGCCAATTAAACCGATTACTTTGACAGACATAGGGTATCCTCCATTGTTACATTTCTTATCCATATAAGCTCGACAGGTATGAAAGGTTTCGTTTGCATTCGGTCCCAGGGATAACTACCGCATCGTATCGGTCAACCTGATTCATTGAGTAGTCCTAAAGGTTGACTGTAAACAAGTTGTTGCGAAGTGATTCAGCGTTTGGTGATCAATGCGTATGACAGATTGTGGAAACAAAGTGTGATGAAAAGAGTATTGGTATGTTTAGTCTTGATTCTGGCCGCTAACTCGAATATCGCGAATGCGGGTACAACATGGTCCTGTCTACTGACGATGAGTTTCGTTCTTGATGAAGAGGGTCAACGGTTGGGAGAGGAAGTCGCTGAGACCACTCAGGCATTGGAATGGATCGACCAGGACTCCGTTGGTTTTTACTCATTGAAACTAGAGCGCAGCGGGAGTCGGTCCAATACATTCGTGCATGACAGTTCCGGAAGTTCTGTTTATTTGAATGATAAGGAGAGACCATACATGTTGGTCTTTACGCAACCTCAGACTTGGATGAACAAGTTCGGATATCTTCGAGTCTCTTTTTTCCGATGCTCGGGTGAGACAGCGTAATCGGTGGATTCACTTTCACTAGATTCGGGGAGAGTTTGACTCGAGTAAGCCCAGCGAATAACGCGTTAGTTATCTGTTCGATATTGATCGGCTGAAGATGGTGGGCCCACCAGGCCTTGAACCTGGGACTGAGGGATTATGAGTCCTTGTGTATTATTATGTGAATCCCTTTGAATTCCATGTAATGCCAATGATGAAGGGAATTTAATCTGGTAGATGCTTGTGGACAAGTCTCGATTTTTGCAGCCAATCCGTAGCCAAAACAAGCCCACCCATCGATCAAGTACCGGGGTCGTCTAAACAGTCTTCAAAGTATCTGTAGTGTCAGCCCACATTTGTGCAAGAGTGCTATTCCAGTAGAAAGAGCGTAGTCTCAATCGGGTCTCGTGAATAATGATGATAAAACATGGCGAGACATCAAAACCAAGAAGGAGAATCTTATGGCTCAATTTATGGTTACCGCTACGTATACAGACTCAGCATTCGCCGGTATGGCAAACAATCCACACAATAGAGAAGAAGCGATTGGGAAGATACTTTCTGCTCTGAATATGAGTCTAGAAAGCTTGCACATGACGCTCGGTGGGAAGCTATTCATGGTGATATCAGGGACGGCCGAAGCCGGTGGTGCACTGATGATTGTCGCTGGCGCCTCTGGTTCGGTTACTGACATCACTGTCGATGAAGTATTTTCGGCTACTGATCAAATGGACTGGATGCACTCCGCTTCGGCCGTTATGGGAGCTTACAAGCCTGCAAACGCCTAGCAAAACGGCCAGCTAATTGCGTTCCTTTCGAGGAGAAGAAATATGTCTAAATACACGAATGTTGTTCGCTTTAGAGTGAAACCAGGGAAGCAGGACGAGTTTGAGAGACTATTCAAAGCCGCCGATAAATGGGACGGCATGTTGATGCATGTCTTAGCTAAGACAGGTGAGCAGAGTTATGTTGCCTATGGGCTTTGGACAAGTGAAGCGGATATGCAGACTGCGATGCCGCAGATGATCGCATTGCTCGACAGCTCTCGACATCTATTGGAGGAATTGTCACCGCACCTTGGGGTCACAGATCCAGTTTCTGGCACCGTCGTATTTGAGGTATAGGACAAAAAAAGGACTGGCTAATCCCAGTCCTTTTTTAGCTTCCCTTCAACCTGTTATCTGAGTCGCCGGCTTCTTATTATTCTTAGGGTCCTCAAGACTGCTTTCCCAGTTTTTCTTTACCCTTCACCAGTGACTCTTGAACCGTCGTATGACTGATCGAAAGAGTTAAGTCGCCGCACGTCTCCGGCTTCGTCGACGTTGTGATGATTGGCTATAGAAAAGGTGATGTCCATCTTTTCGTAGTCGTAGGTAATTGATGCATAACAACATTTGTCTACGACTAAAAACCTCCGGCGATTGTTCAGCTGGTCCGTTAACCTCATAGCGTAATAGCCAATTGCTGGCCTACGATGCCAGCTCGTTGTGCAAAATAGTCTGGCTTAGCTGCTTTGTAAGAACTGAAGGTAACAGGAGGTTACGATGATTACCGGTACATACGCATCTCTTCTAGCACTCTTGCTAGTAATTTTGTCATTTCGGGTGATCGCATTACGAGGAATGCCTGCTTTCAAGTGGTTCGCCTTTGGCAACAGTGACGAGGAGGGTCTCGCAAGGGCGATACGGGCTCACGGCAATTTAATCGAATACGCGCCAGTCTTCCTGATCCTGATGCTGATCGCTGAGATGGGTGGTTTGAAGGATAACGCGCTCCACAGCTACGGGATAGTATTCGTTATAGCTCGATTGATGCATGGATACTGCTTCGGTTTTCTGAAGCACAACATGGTGCTCAGGGTTGGCGGTACTTCGTTGACCCTGTTTTCGATTCTTGGTCTGGCGATCTTAGTGCTAACGCGTTACTCCAGTTAGCGAAGCCGATAGCTTGCTTGAGTATCTCGTTGAAGGGTGATTCGATAGTGTTTGAACATTGGGCTCCGACTATAACGAGGGTGGTTCAGTCGACAGAGGCGGATTATCACAGAGGGCTGATGCAGGCATTTCCGGGGTGTGTATCCGTTGATGATGCTCTTCGCATCGGCTGGCGGGACGTGGTCGTGGAAATCAGACTAAGGCACTTGCCTGACTTTTCTGTTGGTCTTGTGGTCCTCCCAATGCTTGAGGCCACTTGGGAGTTTATTGAGGGTGCAGAAAGTCGTCAGCGTGAGTTGCTAAAAAAAGCCGATCTTTCAATGCAAAGAGGTCTTGGTTAGATGAGCGCTAGTGTAGAACATGCCCGACAGCCCCGCGCGTATTTGAAATATTCCCAACACCTCCATCGAGTGAATAACCGTTAAGGATAGGGTACCCTCCGTCATCCAAAAAAAGGGGGTGCTGTGACACTATTTGATAAATACGGTGGGGTGCCAACGATTAGACTGATAGTTAAGGCATTTTATAAACAAGTCCTGAGTAGGCCTAACCTTCGACGCTATTTTGAGGGGGTGGATATGGATCGATTAATTGAACATCAGGTCGAATTCATTGCGTTCGCCCTCGGTAAGCCTAAAACGCATTACCCAGATTCTAATCTCAAGGAGGGGCACCGAGGATTAGGTATTACCTCGGCATCTTACGATGAGGCCGTTGGTATCCTGCACGGGATTCTTTCTAACTTTCAGGTAGAGCACGATGACATCAACACGATATTGGGTGTGCTCTACAGTAAGCGCCACTTAATTGTTGAGCGAAAGGTTTAATGAGCGAATGAGTACTTAGTTCAACTCAGCGCAGCCGCTGGGTTGAACAGGATTGGCAAACCTTTAAGTTTGAGTGTGTTGAAACAGTCCACCCATCGATCAACTATCGAGCTCATCTGAAAAGTTTTCAACACACTCGTCGTATCAGTTCACATTTGAAAACGAGGGTTCTCACGAAGATGGTGGGTTCTGGACTGCGAAAAAAAAGGACTGGTTTTACCCAGTCCTTTTCCGGCTTCCGTTCAATCTGATTTTCGTGCCTTTAGCCGCAACAGACGTCTGTTGCCAAAGTAACCTTGAGTCTGCTTTCGCAGGCCTGTTTTACCTTTTAACCAAAGAACTCAGAATCGTCGCATGACTGAATCAAAGCCTTTCGCCAACTTTCCGTCTCCGGCTCCGTTGACAGTGTTAGTGTCATCGATTGAGAAAATGAAGTCCACTTCTTTTTAGTCGTATCTCATTGATGCATAACAATATTTTTATAATACTAAAAATCTTTATTCAGAATTTCAGACGGTTAAGCGCACTTCAATAACTAGCATATAACCATTCGTTGCCAACTCGTTGATGTCTAATTCTCCATCGTCGAAATCTAATTGACATGGCCGTGGCTATAGTTGAACTCAAGTCTTTCATCCATACCGATTCAAGCGTGCATCGCACGTTCTTTTTAGTTACTACTGGTTCCGCTAAGGTTCGTAAAAGAATGATTTTGCGAACATGTCTTGGCAGACTGTTCACATGACGGACAAGAACATCAAGGACAAACAATCGCTGATTCAACAACTGCGTGACGTTGCTGAAAAGGAAACTGCTTGGCTTGAAAAGAACCGTCTTCTTTACACGCAAAAACGTGAACAACTCGATCACCTCATCAAAGAACGTGGCTTAACAGGCGGTGAAGTCACTCCTGAAGAACAAAAGCTCAGTAAGCATGTTGCTCTGTATGAGTCTAGACGAGCGGGGATGCGGGATTTAGCGAAAGAGATTAATAAAGAGGAACAGAGTCTTGATCGAATCAATCCAAGTAACAGCGGATGACAGGAATCTGCTATCCATTGGCTCACTTTTGATTTTAAAGATTTGTGCGGTGATTGTACTTTTTGCTTTTGCTTTCCCCGCAGAAGCAGCGAAGGTTAACTTCAGGCCTGACAACAATAACAATAATCGGCTGTCTGAAATCACAAAAAACCCTGATGAGGTCAAATTTGAGGGCCAGACTGTTTATCGTTTTCAAATCGAGCACGGTGGTTGCGGCGGTGATGAGAACTGGTCAGATTGTGACAACGATCGTCAACGTGTCGAATTGAAAGACGGATACAAAGTGAGTCTTCAGACGTTTTCGAAGAGTAAAAATTTGAAACGGTACTATCGAACAAATCTGCTTATTCCCTCAGACGAGCAATTTCCTGATACCGCACCGATGAAACAGATGATTCATCAAGTGAAACTGAAAGACAAAAATAATCCGATCTGGATGGTTTTTACTGAGGCGCAAGGTGGACTGAGAATAAATACCGATAGTGCGGGTAATTGTTTAGTTGGTCGGGAATTAGTCCCCCGTGGTGAGTGGCTAGAAATTGAAATTCATGCAAATTACGAACTGTATTCGTCTGAAAAGCTTCAACTGGCCCAAGAGGCATTTCTTCAGTCTCGGAATAAGAATTATCAGCCTAGAGTGGGTCCAGCGTTTCGATACTTTATCAACGGAAAAGAGGTTTGCACCCTTTGGAATCCTCTGATCACAAAAGCAGGCTTGCGTGACGGTGGTAAGCGCAAACTGCAACTCAAATTCGGCATTTACAACACATACCCATCGAAATGGCTCTTGAGGCAAGAGCAAAATCGGAAATGGATTGATCTCAACGGTATTCAGTTCTCGGGGTATCAGCAAGATTCAAAGGGAGAGCGTAACGGTGCTGTAAGTTCAAGGATCGCATCACCATTCGATTATGATTGGCCGATCAAGTTGCCAACACAGACGCTTTATTATACGGATTGGTATATGACAAAAGACGTCGAAAAATTACCACCGACCAATTACAAAAAACAGCAAGCGAATCCGAAGCCAGACGGCTGTTTCGATCCAGTTTTTGCAAAAATGATGGGAGCCAAATGTGACTAATAAGTTCTACCTCTGCAAATTGTGCTTGATCATCTTTGGTGCTTTGTTGGCTGTTCAGAGCCTGTAAGACAGTTTCCAACATATGGAGAGTCATCGCCTCCAAATACGAAACGCCCGTCAGCCGTTAATTGACTTGTGTAAGAAGTTACGCATAGACGGCTTTAGAACGTTAAAGTGGCTGGTGACATAGAGTAAGGTGTGCCACGATGCGTATGGTGACAGTTTGGATAATTGTTATTGGGTTCTTAATCATATTACTTGGGTTCGACTCTTTGATTTTGTGGATCTATGGCGTCGACGGCGGGGTTTGCCCGGAGGGTGTCACAGGGGCAGAATGCACCTACAAAGTGGTTTGGTAATGTGGATGGGATGGGGTGATTAATCGTGTCTAGTGAATATCGACCATCCCCCGTTTATGGGGTAGAGCCGAACCCTTGTAGATAATGGTGGGCCCAACAGGACTCGAACCTGTGACCAAGGGATTATGAGTCCCCTGCTCTAACCAACTGAGCTATAGGCCCGCATCAGGCGCCGAATACTACACAAATCTAGACAATTACGCATCAACGTGATGTGTCGATGGGTAAATCGATTCGCTAGGGTTGACACGGGGCCGACAATTTGACTCTTAAGCGTGCGAGCTTTGCGTTTCTGGAGTGTCCTCGAGGTCGATAATGCACCGATGGGGCTTTTGTTTTGTGGTTTAAAGACTGAATAGTTGCCGCCACTCAGCTATGAAACTGTTAGTGTGGCCTGAGAGGATATCGACTGATATCTCTTGGAATATAAAGTTTGGGAACGGCGACATCAGGCCAACAGGGGTCCGGCTGCTGTCAGAGCTAAACGACAACTTAAAACTGTGTCAGGTTTTTTTTACCACTGCACCGATCCTTTATTGCCCTGAATTTAGTCGAGATTACCTATTGCGCAGTTCAAATCGACAATCGAACTTGCCGTCAATTCCCAGTCATCAGTGGGTTCGAGATCAATTGTTTGTGATGGCCCATGTTCTGTTGGACGTCGGATGAAAGCGGTTTGCATACCTTGTTCTCTGGCCGCTGCGAGATCCGAATTATGCGCCGCAACCATCATGCATTGTGCAGGTCGTAATCCGAGAGCTTCGCAAGCCCTGGTGTAGGCTGCTGGGGCTGGCTTATAGGTCCGAACGATCTCCGCACCCAAGATCACATCCCAAGCAAATTGATTATATCTCGCGAGGTTGACTGCTAAAGCGATATGGCCATTCGACTGTGAAGCACAGATAAATTGCCGCTGCAGTGCACGGATGCCAGGAACGCTATCTGGCCAACACGGTAAGCGATGCCAAGCTTCGATCAACCACTTTTTTTCTTCAGGTGTTCCAAGCTCCAAGTGAAACATCTTTGCAACCAACTCAAGGTTCTCGGCGTGGAGCGTATCCAGGTCAACGTAACCTCGGCGACCACTGCGGATTGGCTCCATCGATGACTGATATTGTGCACGCCATGCATCGGCAATTACTTCAGGTGCGTGGTTACAGGGATGGTTTTGAAAGTGGGTGGTTAAGTCCCGAGTAATTCCGAGTCGCCAGTTGACGACCGTGCCAAAAACATCAAATAACAATGCCTTTGGTTTCATGATTGTTCCATGTGGGCGATGAGATCGTTGAACCGCTCACCCTGGATCATAACGTGCTCTCTTGACACCCGATCAGCTTGATTCGCGTCGCCTGATCGAATTGCTTCGATAATTTCAGAGTGCTCAACTAATGACTGTGTCATACGACCTCTGACGCGTAATTGTAGACGTCTAAAAGATTGAAGCCTACGCCTGAGTGAACGGGTTTCTTCTGCAAGAAATCTGTTGCCGCACGCGCTGTAAATACACTCGTGAAACTCCACGTTCTTGTGATAATAAAGATCACTGTCATTGGCCTTGATTGCATTCTCGCATTCTCGATTGGATTGCTCCAATGCAATGAGTTGCTCGTCGCTGATACGGCGCGCTGCCAGTCGTGCGCACATCCCCTCAAGCTCACTCATGACCTCAAACATTTCGATCATCTCTCGAAATGATGGCGCTTTCACAAAACAGCCTCGTTTCGGGATCTGAGTTGCAAGCCCTGAACCAACTAACTGCAGAAGTGCCTCACGAACAGGCGTTCTCGATACCTGAAATCGTTTAGCCAATGACGCCTCGTCTAATTTTTCGCCATCTTTCAGTTGGCCGGTCGCGATTTGTTCTTCGACCCCTTGAAAGACTCGCGTGGCGGCTCGACTACTCATATTAGAAAACTCGTTGCATGTTATTTTTGTATACGATATTTTCCGCACAGCATACGACAATATGCAAGCCGTAATAACGCATAACAATCGGCAGGAGCCTGTAATGAAAGTAAAAGCCCTCGTAGCCGCTGCAATTGGTGCAGCATTTGTAAGTTCCGTTGCTAGCGCGACCGAGCTACGTCTCTCACATCAATGGTCAACGAAAGATGTCCGTCATAAAGTGGCAGAAATCGTCGCCAACCATGTGAAAGATGCGAACGTCGATCTAGACATCAAAATTTTTCCATCGAAGTCACTGTTCAAGCCAAAAGAACAATACAAGCCATTATCCCGCGGACAGTTGGATATGACAGTACTGCCATTGTCATATGCTGGTGGTCAGCAACCTTCATATAACCTGACTCTGATGCCTGGGTTAGTGAAGAACCACGACCACGCCGCACGTTTGAACTACTCGCCATTTATGGACGCTGTTCAAGAGAAAATGGCCGAAGATGATGTGATGGTGTTGGTTCACGGGTACCTTGCCGGTGGTTTTGTCGGTAAGGAGAAGTGCGTCTCACATCCAGATGATGTGAAAGGTATGCAAATGCGAGCGGCAGGTAAGTCGTTCAACCAGCTACTGGCTGGCGCTGGAGCATCCATTGCATCAATGGCTTCATCAGAAATCTACAATGCAATGCAGACTGGTGTTCTCGACGGAGCCAATACCTCGTCATCGTCATTTGTCTCATACCGTATCTACGAGCAAGTGAAGTGCTATACGCCAGCCGGCGATCAGGCACTATGGTTCATGTATCAGCCACTGCTCATGAACAAGTCAACCTTTGATGGTCTAAATGATGCTCAGAAGAAGGCATTACGCGAGGGTGCTAAGAAAGCTGAGGAATATTATTTGACCGAGGCCAAATCGCAGGACGCGAACTCAGTGAAAGTGTTCCGCGACGCTGGTGTTCAGATCAAAGAGATGAGTAAAGATGAGTTCAAGGCGTGGCAGGATCTTGCGAAGTCGACGTCTTACAAGCAGTTCGTTGCCGATTATCCAGAAGGACAACGGTTCCTCGATCTTGCTCTTGCTGTTGAGTAACTAATCTCTACCCCTTGCCCGACCGTCAGGTCGGGCATTTCTAGGAAAATCAAAAATGCAGGCATTTATCCGTGCGGTGAATTCAACGTCGCAATTGGTTGGGATCCTGGCGGCCGGCATGATTGTCGTGGCCGTTGCGATTACATGTCAGATGATCTTCATTCGGTATTTTTTGAATGGTTCAACGATATGGCAGACCGAGGCGGTGATCTACCTCATGATTGCAGCAACGCTATTGGGTTTGCCTTACGTGCAAAAGTTGAAAGGACATGTCAACGTCGACCTCGTCCCGATGCTGTTACCGCCTGCGGCACGTAAATTATTGCTCATCACGAGTTTCATGGCGGCCATCGCTATCCTCGCTGTCATGACCTATCACGGTGCTGAGCTTGTCCACCTCTCGTTTTCACGCGGATGGGTCTCTGAGACCGTTTGGGGACCCCCGCTTTGGATTCCTTATCTATCGATGCCTTTGGGGTTTGGCTTATTTGCGCTTCAGTTACTGGCGGATCTGTTAGAGACACTCTCAACACCTGCGGAAGAGATTGTCGTTGAGGGAGGTGGTCACTAATGGATCCATTACTGTTGGGGGCCATTGTTGCTGCCGTCACAATTTTTATTTTGTTTTCGGGGATTTCAGTTGCTAACGGACTACTGGTTGTTTCCGCTTTATTCTTAATTATCTTTGATGGTCTCCGTGCGCTCGAACTC
The DNA here is from genome assembly GCA_000227525.2 of gamma proteobacterium HIMB30. GTDB lineage: Bacteria > Pseudomonadota > Gammaproteobacteria > Pseudomonadales > Litorivicinaceae > HIMB30. The sequence continues at coordinate 48,309 of AGIG01000028.1, read as the reverse complement.
ATCCCGGAAGTCCTTTTTGGGAAACTCGATAATTTCGCGCTACTTTCAATTCCGATGTTTATTCTGATGGGTGCAGCCATTGCATCCACCCGAGCCGGTGCCGATTTGTATGAGGCACTTGACCGTTGGTTGACTCGAATCCCAGGTGGACTGGTCGTCTCGAATCTTGGCGCATGCGCCCTGTTTGCAGCAATGTCGGGTTCATCACCTGCGACCTGCGCTGCGATCGGAAAGATGGGCATTCCGGAAATGCGGAAGCGTAATTTCCCCGATGGTGTCGCTGCCGGATCGATCGCGGCAGGCGGAACGCTTGGGATATTAATCCCACCCTCGATTACGATGATTGTCTATGGGATTGCGACTGAGACATCGATTGGTCGATTGTTCCTAGCCGGGGTATTACCGGGATTGTTGCTGGTCGGTCTTTTCATGGCCTGGTCAATTTATGCAACTTGGCGCGAAGGTGGTGTTGATGCGTTGGCTGGACGTACCTTCACCTGGAAACAGAAGTTTGAGGTACTGCCGAGAGTGGTTCCTTTTCTTCTCGTTATCCTTGGCGTCTTGTATGCGCTCTACGGTGGCGTTGCTACGCCCTCAGAGACCGCCGCAGTTGGCGCTCTTTTGTGTCTCGGTCTTGCGATTGTGATTTACAAAATGACAGATCTGTCCCTTGTTTGGGTCATGTTGCGTGATGCGACTAAAGAATCGGTCATGATTTTGTTCATCATCGGTGCCGCGGGTGTGTTTTCGTACATGCTGTCGAGCTTGTTTATCACTCAAGCGATTGCTGAATGGATCGGAACGCTCGATGTGAATCGATGGGTGTTAATGCTCTATGTGAATCTATTCCTTTTGGTTGCGGGATTTTTCTTGCCTCCTGTGGCTGTGATCTTGATGGCCGCACCCATATTGATGCCCATCATTTTGGGCGCAGGGTTCGACCCCTATTGGTTTGCGGTTGTTTTGACAATTAACATGGAGATCGGCCTGATCTCTCCCCCTGTGGGTTTAAATCTCTATGTCATTAATGGGATTGCTCCTGAAATTCCATTGAAGACCATTTTGAAGGGTTCGCTTCCCTATGTTGCGTGCATGGTGGTCGCAATTATCATCCTGTGCCTATTCCCAGGAATCGCAACGTGGCTGCCTGATGTATTGATGGGAACTGCTGTCTCATGACAACGACCTATCGAATTGGGCAGATCGTCCCAAGCTCAAACGTCACCATGGAAACAGAGATCCCGGCTGTCTTCCGGGAGCGGGAAAAACATTACGACGACCGATTTACCTTTCATTCAAGTCGAATGCGGATGAAGCAGGTGACCAAAGAGGAGCTTGCCGCAATGGATCGCGACAGTGATCGTTGTGCACTAGAACTATCTGATGCCGCGGTTGATGTCATGGGGTATGCCTGTTTGGTTGCCATTATGTCAATGGGGCTAGGCTATCATCGCGAGAGTCAATCGCGGCTGCATCAGGTAACGGTTGATAACCACCACCCTTGCCCAGTGGTGAGTTCTGCAGGAGCTCTTGTCGAGGGTCTGACGGTGCTGGACGCAAAGAAGATTGCTTTGATTACGCCCTATCGCAAACCGCTCACTGATCTGGTCTGCCAGTATCTGGAATCTGAGGGCTTTGAGGTGATCGATGCGCTAAGCCTAGAGATTCCAGACAACTTAGAGGTTGCACGGCAAGATCCAAAGGCACCAATCGAATTGGTTGACCGTTTGACACTTGCCAATGTCGATACGCTCGTTGCCTCTGCGTGTGTTCAAATGCCCTCTCTTCCCGCGGTTGCAGGTCTAGAAGCCAAAACAGGAATTCCGACACTGTCGGCTTCTGTTGCAACAAGCTATCGCATGATGCAGGAACTGGGTCTACAAAGCCGTATCCCAGGTTACGGCGCCTTGTTTGAGTAATTAATCATCATGTCGACGGGGATAAAACGATGGATCCAGCAGGTCACCGATCGGGCCCTTGAATTATTAGACTTGGGATCTGATGGAATTCCATTGGATGATTTAATCGCGCAATGCCACGCAGTTATTTCGCGGAAAGGTGAGGCGACTGGCCTCGCACTGGCTGGATCGGTCGTTGCTTCTTGGCATGCGCTCGACCGTCAAGAGCATCTCGCATTTTTTCGTTGTCTGATTGACGAGTTCGGTCCGGACAAACAGCGCCTCGATCATGCAATTGCGGATTACAAACAGCTAGCTGATGAATCGTCTGCGATGGCTTTACATCAAGCGGCTGAAGCGAAGCGACAGGAGCTCTTTCGTCGTATGAATGCAGCTCCCGATGGGTTGCAAACACTGATATCGATGCGAGAAGCACTGAGAAACCTACTCCGAGAACATCCCGAACTCAAACCGATCGATCATGATCTGATTCACTTATTTACATCATGGTTCAACAAGGGGTTTTTAAGACTGGAGCAAATTAATTGGCAAACGCCAGCTGCCGTTCTGGAAAAGTTAATCCAATACGAATCTGTGCATGAAATTCAAGGCTGGGACGATTTGAGACGTCGGCTGGCCGAGGACCGCTTTTGTTTTGCGTATTTTCATCCGGTGATTCCGGATGAGCCGTTAATCTTTGTTGAGGTGGCATTGGTGGAAGGGATGGCTGACGCGATTAAGCCACTTCTTGATACGCCCCCGGCGCCACCAGTGTTTGCTGATACTGCAGTTTTTTATTCGATCAACAACTGCCAGCCAGGACTTGCTGGTGTGAGTTTCGGCAATTTACTGATTAAGCAAGTGGTTTCTGTCTTGCAAAGCGAGCGCCCAAGTCTCAAGCGCTTTGTCACGCTATCACCAATTCCTGGATTGCGTCGTTGGCTTGAGACTGCGGGTCGGGAGTATCTACATCGATTTGAGCAGTCGACCGATCATGATGAATTGAAGCCTTTGGTGGCCAAGTATCTGACAGCGGGTCAGGGAGCAAAGCTTACAGACCCTGTTGCGCGATTCCACTTAGGGAATGGGGCGACGCTTGAACGGATTAATGCAAATGCTGATATGAGTTCTCGTGGCCAGAAGCAGAGTTTCGGTTTCATGGTGAATTACCTGTATGAGCTTGAAGACATTGTGGGCAACCATGAGCGGCTCATGGAAGCAGGCCAAATTGCGACATCAAAAGGTGTACAGCATTTATTAAGGAACGATAAAGCATCAACTGAAGGAATGTTCTCATGACGCATAATGTTTTTGCAGCAATTCAAGTCAACCTGCAGCGCTCTGCTGATAAGACATTGCTTTCGATCCCAGGAGGTCGGAATCTGACTGGGTCAGATCTAGACGCTGAGTCAGCAATCCTGTCGTCGGCGCTCATTGATCTTGGGCTGGAACCGGGAGATCGGGTTTCTGTTCAGATTGATAAAGGCTGGATGAATGTTGTTTTGTATCTTGCTGTTTTACGCTGTGGCGCGGTGTATCTTCCTTTAAATTCGGCCTACACGAATAGTGAAATTGAATATTTCCTGACCGATGCAGAGTCGAAGCTGCATGTGTGTGTTGCCGATCGGCTGAGTCATATTGAGTCTCTCAAGGGCTCGATACCAGGTTTACAGGTCTTGACTCTCGATGGTGAGACTGGAACGTTGGTCGATGCATTTGAAACCGCAAAGGCGGCTGGTCAGTCGTTCACCGAGGTTGTCGCCAGAGCTTCCGATGATTTGGCTTCCATCATTTATACATCAGGGACCACGGGTAAACCGAAGGGTGCCATGATCACCCACAGCAACTTAGTGGCTAACGCAGAGATGTTAACTGAGGCCTGGGGCTACAGTTCTGATGATGTCTTGTTGCATTCGTTGCCGTTATTCCATGTGCATGGTCTGTTTGTGGCGTTGAATTTAGCGCTCATGAATGGTGGACCAGTGATCATGTTACCGAAGTTTGATCCTGAGAGGGTTTTGGAAGCGATGCCCGATGCGACAGTGATGATGGGTGTGCCGACCTACTATACGCGTTTACTCGCTGATCCGCGTTTTGATCGTGATGTCAGTGGTCATATGCGCCTTTTCATTTCAGGATCGGCTCCTTTACTGGTTGAAACCTCGGATGAGTTTTTCAGCCGGACAGGGCAGCGAATTCTCGAGCGCTATGGCATGACCGAGACTGGCATGAGTTGCTCAAATCCCCTGAACGGCGATCGCCGCGCAGGATCTGTTGGTCCACCACTGCCGGGCGTCGAAGTTCGGATCATCGCGGAAGATGGAAATCCCTTACCGCACGGCGAGATTGGTTCGCTCGAGGTTAAGGGTGACCATGTCTTTAAAGGGTATTGGAAACTTCCGGAGAAGACCGCGGCTGAATTTAAGGGCGACTGGTTCATCACTGGCGATATGGCGACGCTTTCCGATGATGGATACGTTTCGATTGTTGGACGCGGAAAAGACCTCATCATCTCGGGTGGATTAAATATCTATCCGAAAGAAATCGAGGACGTCCTAAACGATCAAGAGGGTGTTATTGAGAGTGCCGTTGTCGGTGTTCCTCATCCAGATTTTGGAGAGGGTATTGTTGCGATTTTGGTCGGGGAATCTCAGCTTGATACAGACGCACTTCAAGCGGTGTGCCGAGAAAAGTTAGCTGGATTTAAAATACCGAGACGATGGATTCGGCTTGATGCCCTCCCACGTAACACCATGGGGAAAGTACAGAAAAATCTGTTGAGGGATGACTATCGAGACAGTTTTTCATAGTGAGTGCTGAGCCGGCAAAAGCCGGCTCTTTTTTATGGTCTGAGGTAGACAAAACCTTCTTGTTGAAGCTTCCCAATCTCAGCAACTCCGGAAGGTACAACGTCAGATTGTTCTGCAAAATGCAGGTCTTCAAGCGCAATTTTTCGGCCCTTCAATGTATTTGCGCAAATGTTGAATTGGACTCCTTGGCTTCTCAGCGAATCGATCCGATTGGCTGCATCGGTGCTTTCTTGGGAGACTTTTCTTAGTAATTCAACTCCATTTCCATGGAGGACGAATCGGATTTCGTGATTTCCTTCGCCAAGCGCATTGATATGGTTCTGGGCGTTGCGCATCGCTCCAATGGATCGTTTGACGTCAAAATAATTGACGTGATAAACCACTTTTTGTTTTGCATAAGGGGTGCTTGCAGCAACCCAGCCAGACAGGAGTAGTGATAGTGCCGCAATGGCTGTTAGGAGGGTTTTTTTCATGCCCGTTCTTCCTCTCGTTGTTGGTTCGAGAGGTTATTGAACTCACGATCTCGGACAGTTTCAACTATCGATTTCTACCTAGCAAATAACCGATTTGCATAAGGTAGAAATCCTTTGGGCTGTCGGTTGTTTACTCGTCCAAAAATGACCGCAGGTGATCCGAGCGACTTGGATGTCTGAGTTTACGAAGTGCTTTTGCTTCAATCTGACGAATCCGCTCACGCGTGACGTCGAACTGTTTGCCGACCTCTTCCAATGTATGGTCAGTATTCATATCGATCCCGAAACGCATGCGAAGGACTTTCGCTTCTCGTGCCGTGAGACTTGCAAGAACTTGTCGGGTGGATTCGGTTAACCCTTCGACAGTGGCAGAATCAACCGGTGATGAGATTGTTGTATCCTCGATAAAATCGCCGAGTGAGCTGTCTTCATCGTCACCGATGGGTGTCTCCATCGAAATTGGTTCTTTTGCGATTTTTAATACCTTTCGAACTTTATCTTCAGGCATTTCCATCCGTTCACCCAACTCTTCCGGAGTCGGTTCCCGTCCCATCTCTTGAAGCATCTGACGGCTGATACGATTGAGTTTATTGATTGTCTCGATCATGTGGACCGGAATACGAATGGTACGCGCTTGGTCAGCGATCGAGCGAGTAATCGCTTGGCGTATCCACCAAGTGGCGTAGGTTGAAAACTTGTATCCGCGTCGATACTCGAATTTATCAACTGCTTTCATCAGGCCAATGTTGCCTTCTTGGATCAGATCCAAAAATTGGAGGCCGCGATTGGTATATTTCTTAGCAATTGAAATCACAAGACGTAGGTTCGCTTCAACCATATCTTTCTTGGCTCGACGTGCCTTCGCTTCGCCCATTGATAAGCGACGATTGACTTCGCGTAACTCTGGAATAGTGACACCTACTCCTTCAGCGATGGACTGGAGCCGAGCTTGACAACGTTGCACATCCGGGATTACGGCTTCGAGTTTTTCAGATTTCTTCTTTTTGGCAACGCCTGGGATCCATTCAAAATTAGTCTCATTGCCGTGCCATTCTTTAATGAAGACTTTCCGGTCGAGCTTCCCTTGCTTGGTACACAGCCTTAAGATTTCTCGCTCTTGATTTCGGATTGAGTCGAGCACAGTCCGAAACTCGATGCAGAGTTCATCAAACAGTCGAGGCGTAAGCTTCAGCGAAGAGAACACATCGCCAATTGCATTGAGCGCATCTTTGGACTCTTTGGAATCGCGCCCTTTTTTTGCAATCACTTTTTCGGCTTTCGCAAGGTTTACCCGAAGTGCTTCAAAGCGCGCCCTGACTTCTTCAGGGTCGGGGCCCGTATCTCCCTCTTCCTCATCGCTATCGTCCGAGTCATCGTCCTCATCGTCTGAATCTGAGTCGTCAAAGTCTTGATCACTCACTTCTTCGGTTGAAGCGGCCTCAACAGGCTCTTCATCAGCCGGATCTGGATCCAAGAAACCGGCGAGTAGGTCAGACATACGTCCTTCTTCTGACTGAATTCGGTCGTAAATTGCAAGCACTGAGTCAACAATGCCAGGGTAGTAGGCCATGGCTTGCATGACTTCACGGATACCTTCTTCAATCCGTTTGGCAATTACGATCTCGCCTTCGCGTGTGAGGAGCTCAACCGTACCCATTTCACGCATGTACATACGCACTGGATCCGTTGTCCGACCCACGTCATTTTCGACAGAAGCAAGCGCAGCCGCTGCTTCTTCAGCAGCTGAATCGTCAGTTGCTGCAGAATTTTCACCGAGCAGTAGTTGATCGTCGTCAGGCGCTTCTTCACCAACCGCGATCCCCATATCGCCGATCATACGAATGATGTCTTCAACCTGATCAGGATCTGCAATTTCCTCGGGGAGGTGATCATTGACCTCAGCGTAGGTGAGGTATCCTTGTTCCTTACCCTTCGCAATCAACTCTTTAAGACGTGATTGACGTTGCTCGGTTTGCGTAAGTTCCTGATCTAACGGTTTTTCTGCCATGAACTGACCTAAGAAATGTGTTGTGAAAAAGGCCGCATATTATACACGGATTCCGCAGTAATTTTCATTACTTTTTATGCGCTGTGAGTGCCTGATGCAAGTCTTCAGCGGAAATTTTCCCGCGCTTCGCGTCTTCTGCCAAAAGCTTCATCGACTCTGTCACCAACTGTTTCTTGAGCTGATGGAGGCCATCGTTGAATTCTGCCTCATAAGCGCTTTCACTGAAGAGTGCTTCCTGATTCAGCAGTTTTGATAATAATCGACCGAGTTCTGTTCCGCTGAAGTGCCCCATTAACCCTGCAGTTGTCGGTTTATCGCTTCGGATGATCCAATCGAAAACTTGTATCAGCGGATGAATATTCACCAGGCGACTGCGTTCTGGGATGGGGACTGGCTCAGTCAAGAGCATCGGATTTTGTAATACAAGCCACAGCAATCGATTTGCAAGTGGTTCTGGTTTATCAGGATCTGGAAATTGGATTTTCGGCAGCACTTCAATTGGAGTATCCATCTCCATTGGTGGTTCAAGGTGATCTGCAAAATCCTCGTGTTGTTCGTCTTCGTTGTGTCTCAACGATTCAAAGCTCATCATCTCCGCATCGATCTTCGTCGTCGTATCCGAGGTCGGTATTTCGCCTGGTTGTACGTCCACACGAGACGGTTCGATCTGAAGATCCTGCAATCGTGTATCGAGATCTATCCGACGAGTCCCAGACAGTTCACTTAACGAATCGAGCATTAGTGAGCGATAGATACTCGTTGGAATTTTGGCAATTTTTGGTAAAGCGAGTGCGGTGAGTCGAGCGCGCCCATCGATTTTTGTCATATCGACTTCATCGGCGAGTAAGCCGATCAGCGCCTCGGATGCAGGAAGTGCTTCGTTTAATCGACTCAGAAAGGCATCGGTTCCTTCATCACGTACCAGTGAATCAGGATCATGACCGTCGGGTAAAAATAGAAATCGAATACTGAATTCGTCACTTAAAAAGGGGAGCATCGTATCCAACGCACGTTTTGCCGCGGTGCGGCCCGCTTGATCTCCATCAAAGCAGACGATGACTTGCGCCGTTTGCCGACTGAGTCGATCGAGATGTTGGCCTGTCAACGCAGTTCCGAGTGTTGCGACGGCGAAATCGATCCCGAATTGTGCCAATGCAACCACGTCCATGTAGCCTTCAACAACCAATACACGGTCTAACGACCGGCAGGCCTGACGGGCCTCGTAGAGACCGTACAGCGTGTCGCTTTTATGAAATAGTTTTGTCTCTGGGCTATTCAGATATTTGGGCTTACTCTCGTCAAGAACACGGCCCCCGAATGCGATGGTTCGCCCGCGGATGTCTCGAATTGGGAACATCACCCGCTCTCGAAACCGATCGTATTCTCGCCCCTGCGAATTCACAACGGTGAGACCCGCATCAAGCAGCTGCTTTTTTGTTTGCGACTCAGTGCCGAGTTGATCGAACAAAAAACGCCACCCATCTGGCGCGTATCCGAGACCAAATCGGTGGGCAATGAGTCCTGTCAGGCCACGGCCTTTCAAATAATTGACCGCACGCTCTCGATTCGGATTGGACTTCAAGGCCTTTCTGAACGCTTGATCCGCTTGTTCTATGATCGCGTAGAGCGCTTTACGCTGTCCGGATTCGGGGTCGGCCGCTTCTGTTGGAACTTCGAGGCCTGCCAGTGACGCTAAGTTTTCAATCGCGCTAATAAAATCGATCTTGTCATACTCCATCACGAAACTAATCAGTCCGCCGGAAGCGCCGCAGCCGAAGCAGTGATACACCTGCTTATCGGGACTCACTGAAAACGAAGGCGATGAATCATCATGGAAGGGGCAGCGGCCATGATACTCACGGCCTGACTTTTTCAGCGTCACACGAGTGCTGATCACATCAACGATGTTGACGCGGTCGTTCAGTGTTTCGATAAATGAATCAGGAATTCGTCCAGCCACTTGACACCCGATAGTTCAGATCAGTGTTGAGAGTGTATCCGAATTTTAGAAATCGGATTTAGCTGAGGCGCTCTTTGACCAGCTGACTGATCACTTGCATATCAGCGCGCCCCTGGACTTTGGATTTTAATTGCCCCATTACTTGGCCCATGCCTTGGGGGCCAGATGCGCCAGTCGTGGCAATTGTCTCGTCGATCAGCGCTATGATTTCGTTTTCCGAGAGCTGTGCGGGCAGGAATTCTTTGAGAACTTCAACTTCCGCCAATTCATTGTCGGCAAGATCCTGGCGCCCACCATCAACGAATTGGTTGGCTGCATCACGGCGTTGCTTTGACATTTTATCGATGATGGCAAGACAACGCGCGTCGTCGACATCAATCCGTTCATCCACTTCAACGCGTTTGATCTCAGCGAGTGCCATCCGAATGACACCGAGACGAAATTTTTCTTTCGCCCGCATGGCATCCTTCATGGCTTCAGTGAGAGTGTTCTTGAGTGGACTCACGCGAACGCCTCAGCGATTAATAGAGACGTTCGAATTTTTTGGTTTCGCGAGATACCTTCTTTAAATGACGTTTGACAGCCGCAGCAGCCGCACGCTTGCGAAGGGTTGTTGGCTTTTCGTAGCACTCACGACGACGAACTTCAGAAAGAACGCCGGCTTTTTCGCATGCACGCTTAAAGCGACGAAGTGCGACGTCGAAGGGCTCGTTGTCTTTAATTTTTACCGCAGGCATTAAAATGCACCTATCCTTAAATTAAACTCAGTGTGAATTTGGTATCCCCACTTGGGGCGCGAGAGAATACCAGTGTCGAGAGAAAAAGGGAACCAAGTGCGTGTCTTAGGGATCGAAACTTCATGTGATGAGACTGGAATCGCGATTTACAGTCAGCGGGACGGGCTGATGGCGCATCGCGTTCATAGTCAAATCGATGTTCACGCGCACTACGGTGGGGTCGTTCCTGAGCTTGCTTCACGCGACCACGTTCGTTATCTCCGTCCTCTGGTTGACGAGACGGTTGCCGCTTCAGGTTTGGATTTGGTTGATATTGATGCGGTTGCTTACACGACAGGACCAGGTCTTCTGGGCGCCTTGTTGGTGGGAGCTACCTTCGGCAAGGCGCTCGCGTTTTCGTTGGATCGACCTGCGCTTGGGATTCATCATATGGAGGGTCACCTCCTTGCACCATTAATGGAAACTCCTGACCTTCAGATACCCTTTGTCGCTTTGTTGGTCAGTGGTGGTCATTCGCAGCTGATTCTGGTTCGTGGTATCGGTGATTATCAATTGCTGGGGACAACGCTTGATGATGCGGCCGGTGAAGCTTTTGATAAAACAGCGAAATTACTCGAACTGGGTTATCCAGGTGGCCCTAAAATCGCGGCTTTGGCTGACCATGGCGATGCGACACGATTTCGTTTTGCGCGTCCGATGACTGACCGGCCGGGATGTGATTTCAGTTTTTCGGGGCTGAAAACGCAAGTGCTGACCGAAGCGCGTCGTTTAGTTAAAACCAATCAACTCGATGAACAAGCAAAAGCGGATTTGGCCGCTAGTTTCCAACAGGCGGTGGTTGATACTCTGGTGATCAAGTGCGAGCGGGCGGTTGCAGAAACAGGAGCGCGAGCGCTTGTGATGTCGGGTGGTGTCAGTGCAAATCGACTGTTACGCCAAACGTTAAAGTCGCTTGAAACATCTGGGATCCAAGTGGCATATCCTGCACCTGAATTTTGTACAGATAATGGTGCAATGATTGCCTTTGCCGGCCTAATGCGGTTGAGTCACGGACAGATTGATCCCACACTTGCGATGACAATCCGGCCTCGTTGGCCTTTAAGCGAATTACCGAAGGTGTCGTAATGGATACGATGTATGTTTCAAGACTCCCACTGCTTTCCTTGGTCGGGGTGTACTTGCATGAAAAAGAAAATCCGCAGCCGTTGTACCTCGACTTGGTCATCAAAATTTCACTCTCAGATGCCGCTGAGTCTGATGATCTTGAAGATACGCTTGATTATGGTGCGTTGTGCCATGACATCCAGGCCGCAGCTGCCAGAGAACACTGTAACTTGATCGAAAAACGCTTGACCGATCTTCTGGAAATCGTTCTGTGGGATGACCGAGTCGCCGAAGTGACGGGCAGGCTTTACAAACCGGGAGCGGTCCCTGGCGCGGAGATTTCGATCGAAAGAACACTCAAGCGTTCAGCATCAATTGCGTCGCCCAGCGTTTGACCACTCAGCCCTTGTTCGATGAATTGTTCAGCGGAGACCTGCCGAACGCGTTGTCGGATCTCAAACCAGCGTCCGATGGGGATCGTCATTTGACCCGATTGATCGAATTCTACAAGCAATTGGTCGATACCCTCATCGGGTTGGTTCCCTCGTAACCAGCCGAGTTGACCGAATACGTGGAGACACTGTGCTGCGTCTTCTAACGTTAAATTTTTGAGGCGGGTTGCTGCCTTTAAAAAAGCCGTGCGTTGATTGGTCAACCGAAACTTTTTCCCATACCGTTCAATGCATTCGATTGTCGGCTGATTCAGAATCATCCACTCTGCCAAACGTGCATCGGTCGATTGGCACAGAAACTGGTCTGGTAGCGTTTCAAGTGCAGGCACAAGCACATTAGTTATTCCGAGATCGGAGAGGTGTTGAAGTCCCAAAAGGGGGTGACTCGATGAGAGCGTTTTATCGAGTTCGACGACGATCCGTTCGACAGAGAGTTCAACCAGATAGGCTGACATTGACTGCATCATTGATCTGGTTTCTGGTGCGATTTGAAATTCAAACGCACCGAGTTGTGCGAGAAAGCGAATACCCCGAAGAACGCGCAATGGATCTTCTGAGAAAGCGCTAGAAACGTGACGCAATTGGTGTGATTGAAGATCCTTTTCCCCACCATATGGATCAATCAGCTCGCCGGTTCGAGACACAGCCATGGCATTGATTGTGAAATCGCGGCGTAGGAGATCCGTTTCCAGTGTAACAGTAGGATCTGTGTGTACAACAAAACCAGTGTGGCCTTGGCGTGTCTTCCGTTCTGTCCGAGCTAGCGCGATTTCGGCATGACTTTTCGGGTGCAAAAATACAGGGAAATCCTGTCCGACTTGTTGGAAGCCGAGTTCCACGAATGTTTCAGGAGTCGTTCCGACCGCGACGAAATCAACGTCTTTTGGAGTCAATCCAAGTAACGAGTCGCGAACAGCGCCACCGACCACATAGATCTCTAAATGGTCGAGATCGACTCCTGTCAGTGGAGCAAAAAGGCGTTTTAAATCAAACACCGGATGCTACCTGCACCAATTGACGATCATCGAGTCGAATGGCTGTGAGGTTGCCACCCCAAACACAACCTGTATCCAATGCAATCAGATCTGACTCGTTTCTGCGACCGTTCAGAGTCGCCCAATGACCAAAAATAATCTGTCGATCAATCGTCACTCGCCCGGGTGCATCCATCCATGGACACAAATCGATCGGCGCGAGTTCGGGTGCATCTTTACAATTAAAATCAAGTGCCAGCGTGTGAGAATCAACAAAGCGCATTCGAGTACAGGCGTTGATTAAAAAGCGTGCCTTTTCGTCATTTGTTCGCGCATCATTGAAGTGCGCAGGCGTATTACCGTACATTGACCGAAGCGATTCGACCCAGTCATCGCCAGACAATCGTTGATGAACCAGTTGGACCTCTGAGAGCAGCGTGTCTCTGTCAAATAGCGGCCAGATACCGGCATGAATCACGATCGCATGATGCTCAGGATAATCCTTTGCGAGCGGGCATTGGCGGTACCAATTGATCACATCCTCACAGATGACTGAGTCGACAAGTTGCTGAGTTCGGTCTTTCGGTTTCGCTTCGCGAATCCCTGATGCGACGGCTAAAAAGTTAAGGTCGTGATTACCAAGAACGGCTGAGCACGCATCGTGATGATCTAACACCCACTGCATTACAGCAGCTGAATCTTCTCCACGCGCGATCAAGTCGCCGGCGAAAACCATGTGATCATTTTGAGGGTCAAACGATAGTGCAGAGAGCAGTCTCTGAAAAGCGCCCCAACAGCCTTGAACATCGCCCACCACATAGGTGGCCATCAGTGCAATGCCCCTGGGTTTAATAGCGTAAATACCGGGATTTTTGCTTTAAAAATTTCGCCATCTGAGGCGACCATTTCAAAGTAACCTTCCATGGTCCCGATTGCGGTTTCAAGGATTGCTCCCGAGGTGTAGGTGAACTCATCGCCTGGAACAATGGTTGGCTGTTCTCCAACCACTCCGTCTCCATGGACCTCACGAACTCCGCCTTCACCATCGGTAATTTTCCAATAACGGTGTAACAGTTGTGCTGGTAATGTCCCGTTATTTTCAATCCTCACCGTATAAGTAAAGACAAAGCGCCCATCGGATGGGTTGGATTGGGCCTCGATATAGGTGGCCTGCGCATTGACTTCGACTTGGTATCTTAAATCCTGCATCACACGTTTCCCTGTCTACGACCCAAATAGTTAGCGAGTTCTACGTAGGTTCCCACAGACAGACGTTCTGGTCGATCGGTTGGATTAATGCCGAGGGTTTCAAATTCTTCTAAATTCAAAAGATCTTTGAGGTTATTTCTCAGTGTCTTACGCCGCTGGCTAAATGCCTGACGAACGAGGAGCGCCAGCGTATCCATTGAGTCAATTAATGCGCGTTTTTTTTCATCAGGAATAATTCGAACGACACCAGAATTGACTTTTGGCGGTGGTGCGAAACATTCAGGTGATACATCAATCAACGATTCAACACGCGCAGTCGCCTGTATCATGACGCCTAACCGACCATAGGCTGATTCGCCAGGCACAGCGACGATCCGATTGACGACTTCCTTTTGCAGCATCACGTGAATATCTTGAATCTGATTCCCGCAATCTAGAAGTTTGAATAGCAAGGGTGTTGAGATGTTATATGGCAGATTACCGACAATCCGCAGGGCATGACCTAACTGCGTAAAGTCCACTTTGAGAACATCTTCGTTGAGAAGCCGGCACCGCTCGGGAGACTGACTGACGAAGCTCGCCAATAGTCCGGCTACCAAATCGCGATCTAATTCGATGAGGATGAGATCGCATCGAGAGGCGAATAATCCTTCGGTTATTGCCCCATGACCGGGACCGATTTCAACAACAGTGTCTGAAGCAGATGCGTTGATTGACGCCAAAATGGCATCAACCACGCGACCATCGATCAGAAAGTTCTGACCAAAACGTTTCCGTGCTGATCGGGCGAGTTGTTTGGACACGTTACTTCCTACAAAACACCAAGTGTACCTGAGGCAAGGATTGTTTAGGCGATTTGAGCGGTTAACCGATTCGCTTCCCGGATTGCCGCGACCAGACCCCCGGTGCTCGCCAACCCTCTTCCAGCCAAATTCAGTGCAGTTCCATGGTCGACGCTTGTTCGAACGATCGGAAGTCCGAGGGTGATATTGACGGAATCACCGAATCCTTGATATTTCACCACCGGGAGTCCTTGGTCGTGATACATCGCGATATGGCAATCGGCTTGAGCTCTAAGTTCCGGTGTGAATGCTGTATCAGCGGGTAAGGGTCCCTCGAGATGGACATGCGGGTGCTGAACTCGCAACGCTTCAAGAGCAGGCCGAATGATCTCAATTTCCTCCCGACCCAAATGACCGTCTTCACCCGCATGAGGGTTTAACCCAAGCACATGGATCCGCGGGTTTGGCAGTTGGAATACTTCAGCGAAGGCGTTGATTACGATATTGGTTACCGTTTCGATCCGCTCTCGTGTGATGGCTTTGGGAACCTCAGTCAGGGGTAGGTGGGTGGTCACTAATGCCACGCGACAGTCGGTTGATGCCAACATCATCACCACTTCAGGGAGACCGAAGAAATCTCTCAAGAATTCTGTGTGACCAGTGAACGATTCGAAACCGCCATCGCGGATTGTTGCTTTATTCACAGGTCCAGTCACCAGTGCACGGTAGCGCTTTTGTTGTATGCCCGTGAGAGCATGTTCAATCGACAGCAGGCAATAGCCAGCGTTTATCGGATCTGAGACACCAGGTTCGTTGATCGGATCAGGTGCTGCCACTGGATCAACATAGATCACGCCTTGAGTACGGTCTGGATTGTAGTGATCTGCATCCTCAATACTGACGGGAAGGCCGAGAATCTCTGCGCGACGTTTGATGATTTCAGGGTCCGCGATGACCAATCCTTCGAGTTCGCCGTCGATGGCCGCTTGAATACAGAGATCGGGTCCAATACCGCCAGGGTCACCAGGTGTAATGGCAAGCGGTTTCATGACTTTATTTCAACAAATGCATCCGCTCGTACTTGGCGGAGCCAAGAGTCGAGTTCTCGTGAAAACTTACGCTCAGTCAAAATCTGACGGGCGCGGTTTTTCATCTGTTCCTCAGAGATGTCCGATTCACGCGTCTCGAGCACCTCGATCAAATGGAAGCCGAAACGGCTTCGAGTCACTTCACTGAGTGTATTGAGAGGCAGTTCTGTCATCACGCTCGCAAAACCAGGTACCAATTGATCCGCTCGAACCCATCCGAGATCGCCGCCTTTCGCTGCACTCAATGGATCCTCAGAGAATCGTCGAGCAAGTTCCGCAAAATCACCGCTACTCAATAATTCACGGCGGACGTTTTGTGCGAGCGCTTCCGCTTTTTCTGGTGATCGAACCGCATCAGGTTTGATCAGAATATGACGTGCGCGATACTCGGTGATGACAACTGACTGGTCGCCGCGGCGATCGCGGACAGCGATCAAATGAAAACCACCTGGTGATCGGATTGGCCCAATCAATGTATTTTTTTTCGCGTCTGCCAAAGCATCGGCAAACACAGGGTTCAGTTCGAGAATATTCCTCCAGCCGAGGTCTCCACCTTGACTTGCCTCCGGAGCATCCGAATAACGGACTGCCATCTGTCCGAACGGAGCGCCTTTGAGTAGCGCATCACGGATTTGGACCGCTTTTTGTTCCGCTTGTGGAATTAACTCAGGACTTGGACGGTTGGGGAGCCCGACTACGATTTGACTCAAGAGAAGTTCAGGTGCAGTACTGATCTGTCCACCGGTTGTTTCCATAAACCGTTCAAGCTCTGAGTCACTGATCCGAATCCGACTGCGGACTTCCCGATCACGAACCGCACTAATCAATAACTCGCGACGAATCTGCTCTCGAAACACAGCGAAGCTCTTCCCTTCAGACTCGATCGCATTTTTCAACCCCAGTAAATCAGTGTCTCGATTCTTGGCAATCTGCAATAGCGTTTCGTTGACGCGAGCATCATCGATTTGTAGTCCACGGCGTTTCGCGACTTCAACTTGTGCTTGCTCCAGAATTAACCGCTCGAGTACCTGTTGACGCAGTTCATCCGTCATCTCGATGGTATTGCCCCGCGTCTCAGCTTGAGTCTGAAGATCATTCAGTCGTGTCTCGATATCACTCGAAAGAACGACACCGGAGTCAACCACAGCGACAATTTTGTCGATCACTCGCGCTTCAGCAATCCCCAGTAGGCCGCTCAATACGAGAGTGGAGAGTGCGCACTTAATACCGAGCTTCAGAGAGTTCATAACCTTCCAATAACCGTTCCATAATTGAGGAAGCCCCACGACCTAAGACGCCGAGTCCTTTAAGTTCAAGTTGTAGTTTCACCGAGTGTCCGCCGTCCGTCGACGTGACTTGGTCTCGCTCATAGGCGTGTACTACTGCGGCACGCCAACAGCAGCTTTCGTATTCAAGTCCAACCACCTGATTGACGCGTTCTTCGGTGTTTGGCTCCCACTGCAGGCCTGCCAGAAAACGCCATTGTTGGCTGAGTTGATTCGAAACATACAGATCGGTTCGAGTCGCTGCGTCATTATCCCAAACGATACGTTGTGTGACGTAATCTGTGTCAGAAGTCCGATATTTCAACTCATTGGTTGCTGTATCCATGGTTTCGCCATCAGCGACAGAAGTGAAACGCGTGTTCCAGTTAAACGACTCAGCCAGGCGCACACTTGATTCGACCACCAAAGGCCCTTGTTCAGTGGTTTCAGGGCTTCCTGAAAGGGTAATCCCACGATCCTGAAGGAACAGTGTTCGTCCCGCAGTTACGCGGTAGGTTTCGATGCCATTACTGTTAACACCACGGGATGTTAGTGAGAGCGCAATCTCTCGAGTATCACCAACGAAGTCGCCTCCAGAGATTGGATTATCTAAGAAAATTTGACTGACAGTATCTGTTTCGTTTGCGGTATCCGGCGTATCGAATTTGACAACCGTCGGATCTTCATTTGGTTCGCGAATCAACAACTTCGCGCGGGGAATGATTTCATGCAGTGAACCGTTCTCGCCGAACTTTTCGAAATTGAGGCTTCCATCCAGTGACGCGCCGTAGGTGAAATACGCGTTATCTTGTGTTGTTGCGCCAGTCGTTGCTTCCGACCAGCGCGCGAACCCTAGAGCCGCCGGGGTCAGCGAGCCAAATGCACGTGCCATGGGATACTCAGCTTTTAAATCTGAAGAGAGACGGCGGCCTTCCGATGGATCTGAACTCGATAGTCCCGTTGTGGTTCGTGTGAATTCAGTGGCATCGCCTGAAGCAAACAGATTCCAATCCTCACCATAATTGGCCCAAGATGCAGTAAATTGCGGTTGACGAGAAAACTTGACTGCCGAGCCCGTGATAGACGGATCAACGACATCAACCCGGTCAACTAGCCATCCAGCGCTCCAGTTGTCTCCTCGGACGGTCGCACCGATTGATGATGTCAATTGTTGCTTGTCGGACAGATCAGCGAAATTATCGAGATCAGTTTGGTATGTCCCGTCCGATGCGTCTTCGTAAGCCATGTTCCAAATGAGTGGTTTTGATGGATCACTGGTCAAGGTGAGCTTTGAAATATGACGATCTGTTCCTGCGACTTTATCATCTGGCAGTTGCTCTGTTTTTGCTTCGAATAAACTGAAATCTTCGAACAGATAACGTCCATGTAAACCAATCGCCGTTCCACGCGCCGTCATGAATCGAGGCTGAATCAGCAAGTCATAGTTGGGCGCAAGATTCCAATAAAACGGAGTCACGATCTCTGTTCCCGATTTTGAGCCGACTGAGTAACTGGGGAACAGAAATCCAGTGAGACGCCGATCATCGAGGGGAAAACCCAAGGCAGGCGTGTAAAACACCGGAATCTCTTTGATGCGTACGATGACATCGTTCGCCCAGCCGCGTCCGGAAGATTGATTCAAATAAATCTGGTTTGCCTGCAAATCCCATGAATTGACATCGGGCGCACAGAACGTGATGGTCCCGTTGACCACGCGAATGTCACCATTTGGAGCCCCAATCGCGAATTCTGATTCTCCTCGTAGTCGATTTTGGTGCGTGACGAAGGATGAATTTTTTAAGTCAAAAGCGTTTGTGCGCACATTAACTGATGCCGTATCGCCGATAAGCAAGGTGTTTGGTCGCCTGATTTTGACATTCCCCTCGGCGTCACCATCGCCTGTGGAGTTCAAAAATGACACACGATCGGCCTCGAGTTGGAAATCATTACGGCTGATAAATGCATTACCGTTCAAAATGACCCGGTCGTCGCCATCGTAATCAGTATTTTCCGCTTCTGCGTTTAAATCCTCACTCGCCGACCCTTCGACAAACGGGGGGCTGTAGTATCCTTGGCACAGATAGGTTCCAGAGGTATCGACAACCCAATCAGTTGCCGCAGCAGTCTGCTCAGCACTGTGTGCGATACCGGCACTCATCGCCAGTATGCCGAGTGCAATTGATCGAGATAACGTTGACTGATTCATAGATTCACTTTTAGAACTGAAACCGGATCATAGTTGAGTCTGATGCATGTTGCCTAGGCCCTAGGGTGCTTGGTTGCCGAAACAATGATATGTTTTCGCCCTTTTCGACGGTTTGGATCCGCAGATATGCAAGCTTATCTCTTTGACTTTGATGGCACATTGGTTGACAGTGCGCCCGATCTCACGCGTGCTCTGGATCGGGCTCTTGAACGAGCAGGACTGGCGGGAGTTGGGCTCGAACTCGGGACGCAAATGGTTGGGCATGGTGCTGGCGCTCTGGTTGAGCAAGCGGTGAGGCATGTCACCAACGATGACAGCTTCACAATGAAATCACCCTTGTGCCGCCTGCTTCTGTCAGTGTTTCTCGAAGAATACGAGCCAATTTGCGCTGAAACGTCGGTGTTATATTCAGGTGCGACAGAAGTCATCCAGACACTGAAGGCCGAAGGAAAGCAAGTGGGTCTGGTGACTAATAAGCCGCGGCGCTTTGTGGAATTGATGTTGCCTGCCTTTGATTTGCAGGATGCATTTGACAGCATTGTCGCAGGCGATGACTTGCCGACGAAAAAGCCAGAACCTGATATGGTGCATCATGCGCTGACTGATTTGGGCAGAGCTCCACACGAAGCCTGTCTCGTTGGTGATAGTAAAGCAGACTTAGGGGCAGCCAAGGCGGCGGGAGTCACCTCAATCCTGGTCAGTTTTGGATACGCTGGAGATTTAGATGTTTATCACTGCGGCGCAGATCGTGTGATCCAAGATTTGATGGAATTAATCATTAATGACGCCTGAACAATTTGATCGGTATCGCAAACTGGATCTCACCCGTGTCCCTGTCGCTGTGAAACGGCTTGCGGATATGGAAACTCCATTATCGTGTTATCTGAAACTCGCTGATCGTCCTTGGTCTTACCTGCTTGAATCAGTCACTGGAGGCGAGACATGGGGTCGTTATTCATGTATCGGTCTTCCGTCGCGTGAGCGAATTGAAGTCAACGGACCCCGAATCACTCGCTTCGAGCGTGATGAAGTGGTCGAAATTATCGAGTCAGAAGATCCTTTGACTTGGATCTCCGACTATCAAGTCCGATTAGGAGAAACGCCATCTTGGGTCGTTGACGAGCTCGATTTACCGAAATTTACGGGTGGTCTCGTTGGTTATTTCGGCTATGACACGATTCAATACGTCGAGCCGCGAGTCGCAAAAACGCTCCCTGACAACGATCCGATCGGCTCTCCTGATATTATTTTGATGCGGTCTGATGACGTTGTCGTGTTTGATAACTTGTCGGGGATGCTGACACTGATTACCCATGCGAATCCACAGGAAGCAGGCGCTTACGAGACAGCATGTGAACGGTTAGACGATATGTTGGATGATCTCGCAGCCGCCATGGATCCATCCGCTTTTTACCCCACTGAAAATGAACCCATTACCGAGGCTGATTATCAGTACAGCTTAGAAAAAGATGCGTTTAAAACTGCAGTAAAAGATGTCAAAGAGTACATCCAAGCTGGAGACGTGATGCAGACGGTTCTGAGCCAGCGGATTTCTGTCCCATACGCCGAGAGTCCTTTATCTCTCTATCGCGCACTACGGGTGTTAAATCCTTCGCCGTATATGTATTTCCTTAACCTAGATGACACGCACATTGTCGGCTCATCGCCAGAGATTCTCGCGCGCTTGGAGGATGGCCATGTGTCAGTGCGTCCAATCGCAGGCACTCGGCCACGTGGGAAAACACAAGAAGAAGATGTCGCGCTTGAAAACGAGTTATTGGCCGATCCTAAAGAGATTAGTGAGCATTTAATGTTAATCGACTTGGGCCGTAATGATGTTGGGCGCGTCGCTGAGGTTGGTTCTGTTGAATTGACAGATAACATGGTTGTCGAACGCTATTCACATGTCATGCATATCGTCAGCCATGTCGAAGGTAAAGTTCGCCCTGATGTGAGCGCGTTGGACGTGTTAAAAGCGTGTTTACCGGCTGGAACATTATCAGGTGCGCCCAAGGTGCGTGCCATGGAATTAATCAATCAGTTTGAGCCTGTTCGACGAGGGATCTATGGTGGCGCTGTTGGCTATCTTGGTTGGTCAGGCAATATGGACACAGCGATTGCAATCCGTACTGCCGTGATTAAGGGTGGCGTAATGCACATCCAGGCGGGCGCTGGGCTGGTTGCCGATTCAGTCCCGCAGTCTGAATGGGCAGAAACCTTAAATAAGGGTCGGGCAGTGATTCGGGCGGCAAACGCTGCATTAACGGGATTCAAGGACCTGAAAGGTCCAATGGTACGGAGCTAGACGATGTTATTAATGATCGATAATTACGATAGCTTCACCTATAACCTCGTGCAGTACTTCGGAGAGCTGGGTGAGACGGTCACAACGATTCGCAATGATCAGGCCACCTTAGACGAGTTAATTGCGCTGAAACCGGACCATGTTGTGGTGAGTCCGGGTCCATGTGATCCCGACCAGGCTGGAATTAGCATCCAAGTCATTGAACACTTTTCAGGAAAGGTCCCATTACTTGGTGTGTGTTTGGGACACCAAGCCATTGGGCAAGCATTTGGGGGTACGGTCATCCGCGCTCCGATGGTGATGCACGGCAAAACCAGTTCGATTCATCACGATGGGCAGGGTGTATTTTTGGGCCTGAATCAGCCTCTGGTTCAGACACGGTATCATTCCTTAGTCATTGATCCAGCGACGGTACCTGATTGCCTAGAGATCACGGCTTGGAGTCATGATGAATTGGATGAACCCGAAGCGATCATGGGTGTGCGTCATAAACAATTGACGGTTGAGGGTGTACAGTTCCACCCTGAATCGATTGCAAGTCACCAGGGCCATGAGTTGCTACGTAATTTTCTGGCAGTAAGAGGGGGAGAGTGGTCATGACCATTCAAGAGGCGATCGCGACGGTATGCGCAAAGCATGATCTTCATTCTGAGGAGATGATTGCCGTGATGCGGTCGATCATGACGGGCGAAGCCACAGATGCTCAGATTGGGGCGTTGCTAATGGGTCTCCGAATGAAAGGCGAGACGATCGACGAAATCGTCGGCGCAGCGAGTGTCATGCGTGAACTCTCCCAAAAGGTCGATGTCCCTCGCGAATTTTTGGTTGATACCTGTGGAACGGGCGGAGATGGCGCAAATATTTTCAATGTATCAACAGCCTCCGCATTTGTGGTCGCCGCTGCCGGTGGGCGAGTCGCGAAGCACGGTAACCGTTCTGTTTCTTCGAAGTCAGGATCAGCAGATGTTCTTGAGGCTGCCGGTGTTCGCCTAGACCTTGATGCCAGCCAAGTCAAAACCTGTATTGAGACACTTGGCGTTGGGTTTATGTTTGCACCAGCTCACCATTCAGCAATGCGTCACGCGATTGGTCCACGCAAAGAGCTCGCGATGCGAACGATCTTCAATGTACTCGGACCATTGACCAATCCTGCCGGTGCTCCGAACCAAGTACTCGGAGTGTTTGATGAAACGCTGTTAACACCCTTAGCAGAAGTTTTACATCGACTCGGATCTCGCCATGTCTTAGTGGTCCGATCAGAGGATGGGCTCGATGAGTTGAGCGTGTCAGCAGCCAGCCGGGTTGCGGAATTAAAGGATGGGCGCATTCGCGAGTATCGGATCAAACCACAAGACTTTGACCTCGAGTTAAGCGATCGCGACGAGTTGATTGTTGAGACCGCTGAACAGTCACTTGAGATGATCAAAATGGCATTAGTGGCTGATGATCATCCCGCGTCAGATATCGTGGCCTTCAATGCTGGCGCAGCAATTTACACAGCCGGTTGTGCGCATTCGCTTGAGGATGGCGTTGAGGCCGCTTGGGAAGTGATGGAGTCTGGCGAGGCCATGCAAAAATTTGAGGCGCTCGCACATCTAACGCAAGAATTAAAGGGTGAATAATCCATGAGTTGTTCGACAACAATTTTAGATCGGATTATTGCTAGAAAGCGTCAGGAGGTTTCTGATCGGCAGGCACAACGATCGATGCAAGATCTCGAAAGCATGCTAGCTGATCAGGATGCAACGCGCGGATTTACTGATCGGCTGGTCAAACAGGCGATGGCTCAGAAATCTGCGGTGATTGCGGAAATTAAACGTGCTTCGCCATCGAAGGGTTTATTAAGAGCTGACTTTCAGCCGGCGCTTCATGCGCAACAATATGAAACAGCAGGAGCATCTTGTTTATCTGTCCTGACTGACCAGGATTTTTTTCAAGGATCTGATGATGATTTACAGGCGGCACGGAGCGCATGCAATCTCCCAGTGATCCGAAAGGATTTTATGGTGGATCCTTACCAGATCATTGAATCGCGAGTCTTGGGTGCGGATTGTATTTTATTGATCGTCGCTGCGCTCGGGGATTCCGACTTAAGGCACTTACACGACACCGCATTGTCTGTCGGTCTCGACGTATTGATTGAGGTGCACGACGAACGTGAGCTTGAGCGTGCGCTTGCACTGGATAATCGGCTCATCGGTATCAATAATCGAAACTTGCATACATTTGAAACAAGGCTCGAAGTCACACTGGATCTGTTGCGACTCATTCCGGATGACCGCTTACTCATTACCGAATCGGGAATATTACAGGCGAAGGACGTCGGGTTAATGCATGCGCACGGCATTTATGGATTCCTGGTCGGTGAGGCCTTCATGCGACAGCCTGACCCAGGTGTTGCTCTGACAGGATTGTTTCAGGACCTTTAGTCATGTCGTGGCTGACTGCTATCGGGATTGTCGTCGTTGCAGGCCTTGGGTGGTACGCCTGGTCGCTGACGCGTCAGGTCAAAACGCTCGAGCATCAACGAGCACAAGCACGACAAGATGCGTTGTTGGGCATACACATTTTGATCGATTCTTATCTGACAGATCAGGTGGACCGTTCCGAATGCTTGTTACGGATTCGGGTACTACTCGATGCGCATCAGGAAAACTGGCTGTCCACTCTCGAATTGACTCGGTTTGATGAAGTGAGCGGAGCCATCCTCGCAATGCCTTTTGGGGAAGCGCGACAACAAATAGACCCAACAACTCGAAAAGAGCACGATGCGGCGCGACGCCAGTTGTTACAAATTCATGAAGCGGAGCTCGCTGCTGAGCTTAAGCGCTTAAAGGAGTGGGTGAATCAATGAAATCACGTGTTGCTTGGCATCAGGAAGTATCTTTTGTGGCGGAGAGTGGCTCGGGGCATGCGATGGTTATCGATGGAGCGCCAGAGCATGGCGGACGCAATATTGGGCCTCGGCCGATGGAACTTATCTTGATGGGGCTCGGGAGTTGCGCGAGTTTTGATGTCATTACAATTTTGAAGAAGCAGCGGCAAAACATTGCTTCATGCGAGTGTTTTCTAGAGGCTGAACGTGCGGACACAGTGCCTTCTGTGTTTACCAAAATCACGATGGACTTTCAGGTATCTGGCGATAACTTAGATCAGGCAAAAGTCGAGCGGGCCGTCGCTCTCTCTGCAGAAAAATATTGCTCTGCTTCAAAAATGCTTGAAGATGCGGGCGTTGAGCTGAGTCACCGGGTGACGTTTGTTTAGAGATAAGCATGACACAAAGCCCTAACAAAGAAGCGCTCGAAGAAATTTTTGAGCGCCAAATTACTGACTGTTGTCTGTGGATAGATCGTCTGTCTAGAGATAGAGAGAATTTGATTCAGAGCTGCATGATCAGCCAGTTGTCTAAGCGTCTTTCAATGTCAGGCTCTAATATTTCTTGAGCTTTTGTGGCTTTTAATGCGGGCGAAGAGGGCGAGCTCTTAGAGTTGACAGAAAAAGCCGGAATGACTATCGATCAACTGAGGGCTGACGCATTTACCGGATGTGCGGATACCCTCAGAAAATTAGAGGATCTGATTAACCGTCAGTATCAAAATATAAGACATATCCAGAAGACGATTGACCATATCAAACTACGTCCCTCCCTAGTTCGGCGGCTCGAGTTACAAGTAGCGCATGCGGAGCAAGTTTTATCTGACAAGAAAGCGGTTGTGCATCATGTCGAGCCACAATCAAAAAAAAGCAAATAGAGCAAACTCTCGTCTTTCCACAGGACCAAAGACACTGATCGGAAAGGAGAGGTCGTCTTTGAACTCACTTAAGCATGGTCTATCTTCTGGCCGGTTTCTTCCATATTCAAGAAATGAAGAATTATACAAGTTATTGATTTTTAAAGGTTTTGAAGAGAATCAGGCGCTTCAAATGGAGCGTGCGTTTTCAAGTTTGCAGAACGCGATGGCTACAATGGCTGAGGCGTACCTAGAGGTGCCGGAAAAAGACGTAGATGAAATACAATCTATGTACACAAATCTTCTAGATGTGTCCGCATGGTCGCTTTTGGCCACTAGGAAAATAAAAAGGTTTGTTCGGCTGGGTAAAATGTTGTCCGAAGAGCTCTCAGATCCGCTCGATATTGGTAAGAGAGTAAAACAGGCATATCCCACAATTAGGTATCAACAAACAGCAGCGGCTGAATTGTCTAGATGCCTAAAAAGTGCGAAAACGAACCCAATTTGACTAGATGCGCTCTGCGGTTGTTGTCATGAGTTTTGCGCCTTCCCACATTAGTCGTTGGACCGGCTTCGGGAGTTCTTCACCACCCTGACTCAGTGCCTCCTCGCCATGTCGAATTTCATCGTCAAGCATGCGCTTGAGAATTTGTCGGGACGCGTGATCACCCTCTGGAAGTCGCTTGAGATGCTCCTTGAGGTGACGTTCAACGTTGTTTTCGGTTGCGTGGACAAAGCCGAGCGAGATTTTGTCCGAAATGAGTGCTGCACCAGCCCCGAGGGCAAAGGAGGCTGTGTACCATAAAGGGTCGAGTAGACTGGGTTTGGCGCCGAGTTCGTCCAGCCGTTCCCGACACCATGCCAAATGGTCAAGCTCCTCGGCGGCAGCCTGGGTCAATGCCTCGGCTGTCTCTGGATTTGAAGCAAATACAGCCTGACCGTTGTACAGACCTTGTGCACAGATCTCACCGGTATGATTCACTCGCATGAGTCCTCCGGAGAGCTTGATTTCATCTTCAGTCATTGGATCATCAAGGGCACCCCGTCCGGGTGATGGATTGTGTGCCTCAGGTTTGACTCGAGTGACGGTTCTTAATAACCCGTCAAACCCGTGTATGAAACGATCAACAGTATTCAACGCTGAACTCCTAAATGCATACCGAATGACTGACCGAGATCGCGTACTTCGCGAATCATTCGCTCTGAATCATCGAGGCGTAGCACGTGTGTCGAGGCCAATTCTTCCTCGTCAAGCTGTGCTTCTTTAGCACTGTCTTCGTCAGTCAATATTCCAAACAAGAGGCCATGCGACTCCGCGAGGCGTCGAAACCGCTCACGATCGTCAGGATGTTCGAAGCTACCTGAGACAACAACTGGAAACCCAGCTCTCAGCGATAACTCAGCTAACTCCACGAGATGCCGATAGGTCTTGGGCGCAGTGTCTTCTTGATCGCCGTAGAGTCTTTGCCGCTCGAGATCCGAGCGAAGGCGGATCATTCCAAAATCATCAATCAGCTGGTGGGTCAGTGACTGCCGGATATCAATATCAAGACCGAGCGTAATCAGTAACACGCGCGGTCGTATCATCGTCGCACGCTCTGCCATGACCGCATAACGCCGATAGCGAGCGAGCGGCGAGGTATCAGTTTCGGTCGGAAGAATCGGTGCGTTCAATCCCAATAGACACTCTTTAGCACGAACCATCGCGCGATAGGCCTGATATCCTTGATAGACCCATAGAGCATGATAATCACCCGTTAACTCGAGATATCGATTCAGTAGGTGCCAGGCTGACGCGAAATCATCACGGGCCTCTAAATCAATGGTTAGAAATGCAATTTCACTGATCACATCAATCCAGCGAAATTCGGCACGATATTCAATACAGTCAAATAAACGCATTTCACTGGATTCAGTCTCGACGACATTGCCGAGATGTAAATCACCATGGCACTCGCGGATCATGCCCAAATCCTTGCGCTCTGCGAATCGAGGCCATAATCGTCTGAGATACTCGTGAGCCCAGGCCTCAAGTTGTAATAGTTGGGCGAGATCTTTCGTTTCTGTCAGGTGCGGCCTGACTTGATCAAAATTAAGTTGTGCGGGGACGTAGAGCGAGTTCGGTTCGCCGAAAGGCATTTCAATGCCAGAAATCGGCGCACTTGAGTGAAAGTCGAAAACTGATTGACAAAGCTTTTCCAATCGGTCGTGATTCAGTTGTTTGCGATCGTGAATTTGATCCAGCGTTTGATTCGGATCGAATTGGCGCATTTTGACTGCGTATTCAATTGGCTCTCCACTGCCCTGTTCGACCGTCACGCCCGTCTCTGATTGATAGATCCCAACCACATCAAGATACATTTCCTGATAGCTCCGCTGGTTCAGGTTGAACTCGCTCTGGCAGAGCGTATGTCGGGCTTCGAGTGAACGCGCATCCAAGAAATACAAGTCAATTGGTTTTTTGATTTTGTAGGCAAAGTTACCGGTCAATACGATCCAAGCGAGGTCTGATTCGATCACGTCAATCGTTTTGACTTCATGCGGATAGCATGATTTTTGTCGCAATGCATCAATGAGCATCTCGCTCACCTTTTCCTCCCGGTATACTGCCACTCATGAAGCGATGGTGGCCTTTGTTTTTGAAACTGTGTCTCACCCTACTGGTAGCAGTGGGGTTGAGTCTAGTGTATCTCAATGCGCATCTATCGCGGCAATTTCAATCGCTTTCCTGGGCTGTCGGCGCAAAAATTTATGCGCGTCCGCTGGAGCTGTTTCAGGGTGCACCATTTTCACTCGATCAGACACGTTTTGAACTGGATTTATTGAACTATCAGGCTGTGAGTGGACCCCCGGGGCGAGGCCAGTATCAACACAATGATCAATCTCTGTGGATTGGGATGCGTGGTCATCAGTTTCCTGACGGTCTTGAGCCAGACCGGTTGGTCAGGATTGCTTTTCAAAATGGTCAGGTCGCCGCGCTGACTGATCAATCGTCGACACCAGTGGACATTATCCGCTTCGAGCCACTGGTTCTTGCGCAATTATCAGGGACTCATGCAGATCGCGAAATTATTGACCTGAGTGATCTACCGGCTGATTTTATTAACATGTTGATTGCAGTTGAAGATCGCGCGTTTTTTCATCATGCAGGGATCTCAATCACAGGCATCATGCGTGCAGCAATGAATAACATCTTGGCTGGTCGATTTGCACAAGGTGGCAGCACGCTGACGCAACAACTGGTTAAAAATTTGTATCTCACACGGGAACGAACGCTCACGCGAAAAGTATTGGAGGCTGTCTATGCGGTCTTGCTGGATGCTGGATTCTCGAAAGAGCGGATCTTGGGAGCCTACGTCAACGAAGTCTTTCTGGGACAGTGGGGTAATCGAGCGATACACGGTTTTGGAACGGCGGCACAGTTTTATTTTGGTCGCCCGATGAATGAACTATCGGTCGCACAGCAAGCTCTTTTGATTGGTTTGATTAAAGGCCCAAGTGCGTTGAATCCAAGACGGTTTCCAGCGCGTGCTCTGGAGCGCAGAAACTTAGTCCTGTCGATAGCTGCTGCTCAGGGTGTTATTACCGAGACCATGGCCGATGCAGCAGCCAAAACTCCGTTATCTGTTCCTAGTCAACCGGCCGACCGAATCGGTCGTTTTCCCGGATATGTGTCAGTGGTTCGTCGCGAATTGACCAATGACTATACGAGTCAACAACTCACTGCCGCTGGTTTGAAAATTTATACAGCGCTCGATCCTCAGGTACATCGCGGGCTGCTAGATGGTCGCAAAGACACATTGCGCCGCCTCAAAGAGAACGGCATGGATCCGTCGAGTGAAGCACAAATGGGGGCCTTGGTTGTCGATATCCCAACCGGTGAGATTCAGGCGGTATTGGCCAGCCGCGATGACAACGCTGGGTTTCATCGAGTGCTTGACGCAAAGCGGCAAATTGGATCACTGGTTAAACCGTTCGTTGTGGCCGCTGCCATTGAGGAGGACTCTCGGCTTCATGCAGGGACTCTGGTTCGAGACGAGGCTGTCTCTATTCGTGATGAACAAGGGAACGTTTGGTCCCCAAAAAATTATGAGAAAACAGAGCAGGGTGTGGTTCGGCTCGAAAATGTCATCGCGAATAGTATTAACCAGGCCACCGTTCATTTGGCGTTGGGATTAGGTCTCTATTCGATTCTTGATCGGTTAGGTGAGTATGGAATTCCCGTTGGATCGACAAAACCGCCTGCGACCGTTTTGGGTGTTTCGGAAATGTCGCCATATCAGGTGGCAACACGCTATCAAGGCTTATTGAATCAAGGCTATCTCACACCACTTAAATCAGTCAGGACTGTGGTGGATGACTCTGGACGTGAATTATCCAGACGGTCTTTCGAGTCATCGCGTTTCATGATGGCGCGTGCGGCTGTTCAGGTAGACCATATGATGCGGGTTGGTGCAAAGATCGGTACTGGACGCGCATTTGGTCGGCGTTATAGCGAACTTTTGGCATCGAAAACCGGAACGACAGATGATGGTCGCGACGCATGGTTCGTAGGTGCTGATGGGCGTCGACTGGGTGTTGCATGGGTGGGTTTTGATGATAACCGCAAAGCGGGATTGGTTGGTTCAGTTGCAGCCTTACCTGTGGTTGCAGGTGCGATACAGTTTGTGCAACGGAGCGACCGCGCGAAGACTTTACCTGAGGGATTGATGTACGGTTGGATGAATCAATCGGGACAGATCGTCGATCAATCGTGCGAGGGTGCGGAAATGCGGCCTTTGCCGATAGAATCTCAGCCAGCGCGGGCTGGCTTCTGTGGGGGTGGTCGCTCGGAATCACCAAGTGGTGGCTGGTTGGATAAATGGTTTGGAGGATGAGATGCGATTGGGTTTAGGTTTAGCGTGTTTGGCGCTCATGGCTGGATGTACACAAGCACCTGTGTCGCGTCCACCGGTGGTCGACGCCTCATGGCGAGCAAATGAAGATGATCGTGTGACCAAATCGCCGCGAGTCATTTCGGTGCCAACTCTCGATATACAGCGGGAAAAAGGTGAACGTAACGAGGTGACACCGATTGATCCGGTGGCAAAAATTGAGCCGATTGACCAGCCCGAACAGCAAACTGAAATCCCCCCCGCTGTATTGTCACTGCTCGAACAGGCTGATGAGTTGCGTTCGGCAGGCGACTTCGCTGGCGCATCGGCGCGTCTAGAGCGAGCCCAGCGGATCGCTCCAACCGAGCCCGAGGTGTATTTTCAATTATCCAGTTTGCGGTTGGAGCAAGGGAGCCTTGAAGATGCTGTGAGTATCGCAACCCAAGGAGTCGATCTTGCCGGAAGCGATCAAGCAATGAAGCGCGATCTCTACACCGTAATCGCACGATCAAAGGATGCACTTGGCGACGCTGCAGGCGCGGCAGAAGCGCGCCAGTTGGCGCGAGCCGCTGGATCTTAAAGTGCTTTGAAGGCGTCTTTCGCTGCAGCGAGGGTTGCGTCAATCACCGACGCACTGTGTGTTGACGACACAAACCCTGCCTCGTACATGGAGGGTGCAAGATAGACGCCGCCATTGAGCATCAGATGAAAGAAACGCTTAAATATGTCCTCGTCACAAGCGGTGACATCAGCAAATGAAGTGACAGGTTGATCTGCGAAAAACAACCCGAACATGCCTCCTCGACTAACCCCTTGCATAGCGACACCAGCGTCTGACGCGGTGGAAATCATCCCGGTAACGAAGTGGTCAGTGGTCGTGCTTAAAGCATCATAAAATCCGGGCTGAGACAATTCAGACAGTGTGGCAATCCCAGCGGCCATCGCAACAGGGTTGCCTGAGAGTGTTCCTGCCTGATACACCGGGCCGAGTGGGGCCAGCATATCCATGATGTCTTGGCGCCCACCAAATGCACCAACCGGCATTCCGCCACCGATGATTTTACCGAGGCAGGTGAGATCCGGCTGAATGTTGACCAGCGCTTGTGCACCGCCCTTGGCAACACGAAAGCCTGTCATGACTTCGTCAAAAATCAGAACGACACCATATTGATCACAGAGTGCGCGGAGACCTTCCAGATATCCGGATTTCGGTAGGATCATATTCATGTTGCCGGTGATGGGCTCGATGATAATGCAAGCGATTGAGTCGCCTTGTTGTTTAAAGAGCTCGGTGGCTGCTTCAAGATCATTAAAGGGTAGATTCAGCGTATGTTTTGCTAAATCAGCTGGGACCCCGGGTGAACTCGGGACGCCAAATGTCAGAGCGCCAGAACCGGCTTTGACCAACAAGCTGTCTGAATGCCCATGATAACAGCCTTCGAATTTAACGATGGTGTCACGTCCAGTGAAGCCCCGCGCAAGACGAATCGCACTCATCGTTGCCTCAGTACCACTTGAACAAAATCGTAGCTTTTCCATGGATGGGAAGAACGATTTTACAAGCTCTGCCATGTCTGTTTCGATCGCGGTTGGTGCCCCAAATGACAGGCCATTCTCAATTGCATCACGCACAGCGTGTAATACACGTGGGTTAGCGTGCCCAGCAATCATAGGTCCCCAACTACCGATATAGTCAATGTATTGCTTACCGTCCGCATCGTACAAATAGGGACCTTCCGCCCGACTGAAGAAGACAGGTGTTCCGCCAACTGCGCGGAACGCTCGAACTGGCGAATTCACGCCACCTGCAATTGAATGGCTGGCACGTTCGAAGAGTTGTTCTGATTTAGACATGTGGATTCCTTAAAATAATTGTGAGAGTCGACGTGCTGCGTTACCGATGTCTTTCGCGCGAAAAACTGCTGCAGAGACTGCGAGCATCGATACACCAGTGTCTAAAACTTGTCTGCCATTATCAGCAGTGATACCACCGATTGCGACCACTGGGACAGGGCATTGTTCAACAAGTTCGCTCAAATGTGACAGGGATAACCCATGTGCGTTCGGTTTCGTCTCAGATTCAAAGAGCCGGCCAAAAGCACAGTACGATGCGCCGTCTCTTACCGCCTGTTCCATGAGTTCCTTCGAGTCATGGCAGGTCCGACCAAGAATCGCTTGATCACCGAAGAGTTGACGCGCTTCGCTCAAGGAACCATCGGTTTGCCCAAGATGTGCGCCATGCGCACCAAGTGTATGCGCCATGCGCATGTGATCGTTGAGGAGACAAGCAGTCCCACTCGCACGGCAGGTTTCAATCACTGCCTCAGCGAGTGATTCATAGAGACCGTGATCGGTGGTCTTGTGACGAAATTGGATCATCACTGCGCCACCATCAATCACTTCGCCCACGTGTCGCGATAACACATCTGGGTCAAAAACTGAGGCATCAGTAATTGCATACAGTCCACGCATCAGAATGGTTTGACGATGACCAAAATAGCGATTGCGATTAATCCGATCACGGGGGCTTCGTTAAACCAGCGATACCAAACGTGGCTACGGTGATTGGCATCATTTCTGAAGGTCTTAACGATTTTCATACACCAATGGTGGTAACCGAGTAGTAGCACCACAAAGGTCAGCTTGGCGTGCATCCATCCTTGCGACATATAGTCAGGTACGAGCATCACCATCCAGATACCGAGCGCAACTGCGATGATCATTGATGGAGTCATAATGCCGTTGAGCAGTTTTCTTTCCATGACTTTGAAGCGCTCGATCCCAACCGTATCTGTTGCGTCAGTCATCGCGTGATAGACAAAAAGTCGGGGGAGATAAAATAGTGCCGCGAACCAAGTCACGACCGCAATTAAGTGAAATGCTTTGATCCAAAGAAACATGCTGCCTCCTAAAACAGAGACGGGAGTACACCAAGACTATCGCTGAAAGGCAAGATCAGTCGCGCTCTTGATGTCTGACTGTTGATTGTACATCGATGACTGCCTTGAATAAGTCACCTTCCGTGATGACTCCGAGTAGTTCTCGAGTTTCCCTATCGATAATGGGAACAGATTCTCCAACAAAGTCGCTAACGGTATGCATTGCATGCTGGAGTGAATCATCGAGATTGAGCAACACTGGATCAGCGTCAGCGAATTGAAAGACCGTTTGTTTATCGGCTTGGATTGCTTGGTGTACCGATAATTTTCCGGCGAGACGACCAGAATCGGAAACGACATAGGCTTCGGTCTGTTCGGCTTGACGCATCAGTTCTAGAGCCGTTTGACCCGAAGTCGTTTCATCAACTTTGACGTAGTCGTCGCTAAGATGGGTTTCAAGCGTGTGCTGAGATAAAGCAATCGCTTCTCGTCCTAGCGAGAGGTCAATGCCGCGATCCAGAAGTTGGCGATCAAAGAAGGAATGACCAAACAGTCGATGCGTCAAAAGCATCGATGCCATGACAGCCATCAGTGCGGCGACCGCGTAGGCATAGGATTGAGTCAGCTCAAGTATGATCAATACTGCCGCAACCGGAGCGCCGATAACATTTGCAGCGACCGCTGCCATTGCTGCGATACTGATCGCGACGCTGAGATCGGGGACGCCGAGTAAAATAGCGATCTGGCTGATGACCCCACCGACAGCGACGCCGACAAATAAAGCAGGAGAAAAGACGCCGCCGAATAACCCAAATCCGATACATAGCGCAGTCATCGCGATCTTGGCGATCAAAAGCAGGATCAGTGCAGGTAGTTGGTACACTCCGTCGAGCATGGCATTAATGGTCCCGATACCCAGCCCCAGAATCTCTGGAATCCAAATACCTACGAGGCCACAGATTGTCGCCGCTGTGATGACAAGTCGTTCCGCTGACCAACCCGTACCTTTGGCAATTACCACTGAGCGACGAAGCGCCTCCATGTAGACAATTGCGGCGACTGCGATAATTGGCGACGCAATAATCAATACTGGGATAACGGACACTAGATCCGGTGCAGATGTTGAAATATTGAAGGTCGCTGAGGTGTTGAAAAATGACTGGCTGACTGCCGATGCAGTGACCGAAGCGATCGAGATCGGTGCAATTGCGCGGACAGAAAAGTGACGTAATACGGCTTCATGCGCAAACACAATGCCAGCAATTGGTGCCCCAAAGCCTGCGGAGATGGCTGCTGCCACACCACAGCCCAAATAGACCTCATTAGAGAGTCTCGATGAGACAAACCGTTTCACAGCGATTCCCAGAGTCGCTCCAAAGTGGACTAATGGTCCGTACTGGCCAACGGAACCACCGCCTGCTGCGCTGGTAAATGCAGTCAACGTTGAGGCGATCCCGTGTTTGATATCGAGAGGTTCTTTCGATTGCTGCGCGTGATAAATAGAGTCGGCAGGTCCATGCCATCGGGCGACGCCAAAGACTCGGCGGATGACAATGACAATCCCAGCGGCGACCCAGAGAAAGATTAAGCTGGTGAGTTCAAATTGATTTCCGGCCAACGAAATCTCGAACAATGAATGATTTTCGCGAAGTTCTGTAAAAGCCTGAACCCCTGAGACGTATGCATTAGAGGTCCAGGCAATGAGAGTGCCAATCAGACCTCCAATGCCAAAAACGATTAGCAACTCCATGCCGGTATCTTTGATGCGGCTTTGCATAGACGTCCCTTGTCGACTGCGCTTTTTCTATTGGTTTCGCGTATTATGCGCCCAATTCGATGATAGATGGAAATCACACGTGAAACGCATAGGTATCGTTGGGGGAACAGGGTATACGGGTGTCGAGTTGCTGCGAATGTTAGCGACACATCCGGGTGTGGAAGTCAGTTGCCTTACTTCAAGATCTGAGGCGGGGAAAACGGTCGCCTCTTTGTACCCGTGGTTATCGCATTATGGCAGCTTAAGTTTCGAAGAGCCTTCGATTGAAATGCTTGCTGAGTGTGATCTCGTCTTCTACGCAACACCAAATAAAATAGCGATGAATGAAGCAAGTGCGCTGCTTGATCGTGGCGTACGTGTCATTGATTTAGCCGCTGACTTTCGATTTAGCGATGTGAGTCTCTGGGAGTCAGCCTATGGTGGCCCTCATGGTGCGCCGTTGTTGATTGATGAAGCGGTCTATGGATTACCAGAGAAGTATCGAGCGGAGATCGGCCGAGCTCGGTTGGTTGGAAATCCCGGTTGCTATCCGACGGCTTCAGCGCTCGCGATGATGCCTTTGGTTGAAGCGGGCGTGCTCTCTTCGCCACAAGTGATCATCGATGGGAAGAGTGGTGCATCCGGTGCAGGTCGGTCGGCACGTACGGATTTGATCGTCGCTGAAGCCTCCGATAATTTCCACGCATACGCAGCAGCTGGTCATCGTCACGCGCCAGAAATGACCCATCAAATTTCTAAAATGGGTCAAGAAGTTCTCGTGACATTTGTTCCACATCTACTGCCAATGATTCGTGGGATTGAAGTCACTGCATATGTCTCCACATCCTTATCACTGGACGATGCGCGTGAGCTGTTCAGGTCGAGATATCGAGATGAACCCTCGGTGGGAGTCGCGGCAGACGACCAGCATCCAGAAACGCGCTGGGTTCGTGGCTCAAATCGTTGCGTGATCGGAGTATATCAACAGCAACCTGGGCAGTTGATTATTTCGAGTGTGATCGATAACTTGGTTAAAGGCGCTGCGGGCCAGGCGATTCAAAACATGAATTTGATGCTTGGATTGAATGAACTGGAAGCGCTCCCGATGAACGCATTGAGCCCTTGAGGGATTATGGCAGAAGTATTTGTACCGACTCCGATTAACTTAACTGATCGTGCTGTTTCGAAAGTGAAAGAATTGATTGATGGCGAAGGCAATCCGGATCTCCATCTTCGCGTTTTTGTGACAGGCGGTGGTTGTTCAGGTTTTCAATACGGCTTCAGTTTTGATGACGAGCATCAGGAGGATGATACCGAGGTCCTGAAAGACGGAGTGAAGGTAGTTGTCGATGGGCTGTCATACCAGTATTTGGTTGGCTCGACAGTTGATTATTCGGAATCGTTAACCGGATCCCAATTCGTGGTCGAGAATCCAAATGCGTCAAGTACTTGTGGGTGTGGAGCGAGCTTTAGCCTGTAACCGGGCGTGTGATCGAACCGATGACACCTGGGGTTTTTGAGCCAGTGATATGTTGTGTGTCGAGGGGCCGATGATCTAGGCACTGTAAGCCAAGCCAGCCGAAACATGCGGCTTCCACGTAGTCGGGGTCGACAGCAAAGGCGTCCGATGTGACGACAAGAGGGTCGACAGTCTCATCAATCAAATCCATTAAGTGCGTATTATGTACACCGCCTCCACAGACGACGAGTATGTCAATATCTTCTGGTAACGCCTTATCCACCTGCTCAGCTGTCAAGTGATTCAACGTCGCTTGAACGTCGGCAGGATCGAGTGGAGATACGCAGGCGAGCGCCTTATCGAGCCAGGTCTGGGAAAAATACTCGCGCCCTGTCGATTTTGGCGGTGTTTTTGCGAAATAAGGATCATTGAGTAATTCATCCAATAGGTCTTGATTGACCAAACCAGATGACGCGTATTCGCCATTTTGATCAAAGGGTTGCTGTTGATGTTTTTGATGCCAGAGATCCGCAAGTGTGTTGGCTGGGCCAATGTCCCATCCGCGGGTTGGCTGTCCAGGAATCAAGAGAGAAATATTTGCGATCCCTCCTAAATTGAGTACGGCTACGTTTTCAGTCTCGCGAGAAAAGTGTGTCTCATGAAACAACGGAGCGAGGGGTGCGCCTTGGCCGCCCCGTGCCATATCACCGCGTCGAAACTGGTGTGCGACTCGAAGTCCAGTTTGTTCGGCGAGACGCTCGGCAAACCCAATTTGCAAGGTGGATCCTACCTCAGGATCATGCCACAGCGTTTGACCATGAAAGCCGATTACGCTGATTGGTTCGGGGCTCATCTGGATGAGTTGGAGGCATTGTTGTAGGACTAGATCAGTGTATTCAGCTTCTAAACGAACTAAGTCTGATAGGCTCGCTTGGCCGGTTTGAATAATGCAGGCCAACTCTTCTCCAATCGATCGTGGGAATTCGCTCGCCTGTGACTGGACCACTTCAATGCGCGATCCATCCAATGTTTCTCGGACTAGGCAGGCATCCAGTCCGTCCAGGCTGGTCCCGCTCATTAGTCCAATCGCGTAACGCGGTTTACTTGGGCTTGGTGATGGTTTGAAAAGCCAGTTCAGCATTGTTTCGTTGTGCGTTTAAAGAGGCGATCAAAGGTTCTGCTAAGCGCTGAAAGCGCTTGATATCCGTTTGAGGGAGAGTTTTAGCCTTCGGTAACTTATCAAGAATTGTCCGGGGGTTCCTGTGCACACCACTCACAATGAACTCGTAATGCAGATGTGGGCCGGTTGCCAACCCACTCATGCCGACATAACCAATGACTTGCCCCTGCTTTACCTTCTGTCCACGCCGGTATTTGCCATAGCGTGACAAGTGGGCATAACGCGTTTCGATACTATTGCCGTGCTTAATAATGACTGTTCGACCATAACCGCCTTTGGTTCCACGATACGTGATCTTCCCATCGCCGGCCGCGTAGATTGGTGTTCCCGTGGACGCCGCATAGTCTGTACCTTTGTGCGCACGCATTCTGCCAAGAACTGGGTGCTTTCGGGCGAGATTGAAATTCGAGCTAATTCGTCTGAAATTCAGCGGGGCTCGAAGAAAAGCTTTCCTTAAGCTGACACCCTTGTCATCGTAATAGCCGATGTCGCCTTGATTGTCTGTGTAGCGAACCGCGAGAAATGACTCACCTGAGTTGACAAACTCGGCAGCAAGGATATTGCCGTATTCGATGAACTCACCATCAAGATAACGCTTTTCAAAAGTGACGGTGAATTGATCTCCTTTTCGAATCTCGTACACGAAGTCAATCACGTGGCCGTAGATATCAGCGAGCTCCATTATCAAATTATCAGGAAGCCCAGCCCGCGCTCCTGCGACAAATAAAGAACTATCGATTGTCGCGCGAGCATGTTCAATGTAAATCTCTGGATCGCGCTGTCGCTGTTCGATAGACCAACCGTCTGCCTGATGGGTTGCGACAGTCTGATGAAATGGTGATTGAATCACTGCAAGCTCAACGAGAGTCTCGCCGGAATAACGAAATTCAATTGTTTGTCCGACATTGAGCTTCGAGATGCGGTGTTTCCCTTTTTCTGCTTGCGTTAGAGCGTGTAATAGCTGTGGTTTGAGTTTCTGACGACTGAACAGTCGTGAAAGCGAGTCGCCTGCCTGTACCCGTTCAGTCCGTATGACCAATGGTTCAGTCTGTGAAGTGAGGTGTTGATTGGTCGTGGTTGTTTTGGCAAGCGCTGGTATTGGCATTGTCTGGTTGGACTGATCCCCAGTCTCACCAATGGTCGGCCAAAGAACCAACGACGCCGTAAAAAGAACGGAACTGATTAAACCAAGGGCGTGAGTTCCTGGAAACGGATGACATATCGCGTCTAAGCGATTGATAAAGTTGCGCATTCGGATCTCAATTTTCTGTTTAACGGAGTGTACACAAAACATTTGCGTGTTGCATATAAAAAAAGAATGGAGGTTAGGTACACTATTGCGCTTTCAATAGGGAACTGAGAATACCGATGGCAACAGTGGATGGGCGTAGTCTTCAACAGGCAATTGATCTGATTGCGCGTGGCGCAGATGAGATTCTTCCGTTAGATGAGTTAAAGGATAAGCTGGATAGCGGACAGCCTTTGAGGATTAAGGCGGGATTTGACCCAACAGCGCCAGATCTACATTTGGGTCATACGGTACTGATCAATAAGTTGCGGCAATTCCAAGACCTCGGGCATGAAGTCATATTCCTGATAGGAGATTTCACGGGGTTGATCGGCGATCCGACCGGTAAAAATCAAACCCGTCAACCATTAGCAGAAGAGCAGTTGATTCAGAATGCAGAGACCTATGCTGCTCAGGTATTTAAAATTCTTGATAAGGATAAAACGCGAGTTGAATACAATAGTCGCTGGATGAATCAGTTGAAGCCTCAAGACTTTGTCCGATTAGCCGCAAAACTGACAGTCGCGAGGATGCTTGAGCGCGATGACTTCAATAAACGATTCAAGACTGAGCAGCCGATTTCGATTCATGAGTTTCTCTATCCTTTAATGCAGGGCTATGACTCAGTAGCGCTTGAGGCAGATGTTGAGCTCGGTGGCACGGATCAGCGATTCAATCTGTTGATGGGCCGAGAGCTGCAGCGAGATGCCGGACAAAAACCGCAAACGATTTTGATGATGCCGATTCTTGAGGGTTTGGATGGCGAAAAGAAGATGTCAAAGTCACTCGGAAATTATGTGGGTCTGAACGATACGCCTGGTGACATGTATGGAAAACTCATGGGAATTTCTGACGAGCTGATGTGGCGTTACTACGACCTGTTAAGTTTCAA
Source organism: gamma proteobacterium HIMB30 (assembly GCA_000227525.2). Classification (GTDB taxonomy): domain Bacteria; phylum Pseudomonadota; class Gammaproteobacteria; order Pseudomonadales; family Litorivicinaceae; genus HIMB30. The sequence continues at coordinate 8,979 of AGIG01000028.1, read as the reverse complement.
AAGTAATGATGAGCTGGCTGTGTTGAGGGAAGCTGTTGAGTCGGGTTCCCTCTCGCCCAATAGTGCGAAGGCGGATCTCGCAAAAGAATTGATCACACGTTTTCATGACGCCGAAGCAGCAGAGCGCGCATCGAAAAGTGCTGGCAACAAATTTAAAGCTGGAGAGATACCTGATGAAATGCCTGAGATGTCCGTGGCTGCGGATACAGATGGTGGGATCCCGTTGGCAGTGTTGCTGAGAGAAACGGGTTTAGCGAAGAGTTCATCTGAGGCGCGGAGTTTTATTACGCAGGGCGCTGTCCGTATTAATGGAGTGCTCGAAACAGATCTGCAGTATCGCGTGAATTCCGCAGAAACCCATGTGTTTCAATGCGGTAAGAAGCGATTCGTTCGTGTGACTGTGACCGAGTCGTAGCGAATTTGTGAAAAGTCGTTGACACACTGCGCGCGCGCCCTATACTGCGCGCCTCTCTCGAGAAACGAGGGCGGCAGCGAGGCTTCGAAAAAATAATTTGGAAAATTGCTTGCAAGGCGGATAAAACACTGTACTATTCGCGCTCCTCGTTTAGACGCCCTTCACTGGAGAGTGTTTTAAACGACGGAAATCAACGGTTGCAATTTGGGGAAAGCCCAATACAATGCGCCGGCCAAATTTGAGGCGAAAGCCTTAAAGAGTAACCACAAAATCTCGAAGATTTTGGTTGCAAAAAGCGCGGGATTCGATAGAATACGCGTCCACTTCAGAGAGGCCCTCTGAAGCGTTTTTTAAAAAATTGATCAAGCAATGCGTGTGGGTGCTTGAGCTGGAAGTCGACAAAATTTTCAGACAAGCATACCTGTATAAATTTATTTAGCAGTTTTGCGATTGTCTGAGCAAAAAATATCACCTGAATTATTCAGGTACTCTTAACTGAAGAGTTTGATCATGGCTCAGATTGAACGCTGGCGGCAGGCCTAAGACATGCAAGTCGAACGGTAACGACACTAGCTTGCTAGTGGGCGACGAGTGGCGGACGGGTGAGTAACGCGTAGGAATCTACCTAGTAGTGGGGGATAGCCAAGGGAAACTTTGGGTAATACCGCATACGATCTACGGATGAAAGGGGGCCTCTCTTTGAAGCTCTCGCTATTAGATGAGCCTGCGTAAGATTAGCTTGTTGGTGAGGTAATGGCTCACCAAGGCGACGATCTTTAGCTGGTCTGAGAGGATGATCAGTCACACTGGAACTGAGACACGGTCCAGACTCCTACGGGAGGCAGCAGTCGGGAATATTGGACAATGGGGGAAACCCTGATCCAGCCATGCCGCGTGTGTGAAGAAGGCCCTAGGGTTGTAAAGCACTTTTAGTAGTGAGGAAGGCTCAGTAGTTAATACCTGCTGAGATTGACGTTAGCTACAGAAAAAGCACCGGCTAATTTCGTGCCAGCAGCCGCGGTAATACGAAAGGTGCAAGCGTTAATCGGAATTACTGGGCGTAAAGCGCGCGTAGGCGGCTTGGTAAGTTGGATGTGAAAGCCCCGGGCTCAACCTGGGAACTGCATCCAAAACTGCCTAGCTAGAGTATGGTAGAGGATGGCGGAATTTCCTGTGTAGCGGTGAAATGCGTAGATATAGGAAGGAACATCAGTGGCGAAGGCGGCCATCTGGACCAATACTGACGCTGAGGTGCGAAAGCGTGGGGAGCAAACAGGATTAGATACCCTGGTAGTCCACGCCGTAAACGATGAGAACTAGCCGTTGGACATCTTGCATGTTTAGTGGCGCAGCTAACGCGATAAGTTCTCCGCCTGGGGAGTACGGCCGCAAGGTTAAAACTCAAATGAATTGACGGGGGCCCGCGCAAGCGGTGGAGCATGTGGTTTAATTCGAAGCAACGCGAAGAACCTTACCTACACTTGACATCCTCGGAACTTTCTAGAGATAGATTGGTGCCTTCGGGAACCGAGTGATAGGTGCTGCATGGCTGTCGTCAGCTCGTGTCGTGAGATGTTGGGTTAAGTCCCGTAACGAGCGCAACCCTTATCCTTAATTGCCAGCGGTTCGGCCGGGAACTCTAAGGAGACTGCCGATGACAAATCGGAGGAAGGTGGGGACGACGTCAAGTCATCATGGCCCTTACGTGTAGGGCTACACACGTGCTACAATGGCCGGTACAAACGGTTGCGAACCCGCGAGGGGAAGCTAATCCGAGAAAGCCGGTCGTAGTCCGGATTGGGGTCTGCAACTCGACCCCATGAAGTCGGAATCGCTAGTAATCGCGAATCAGAATGTCGCGGTGAATACGTTCCCGGGCCTTGTACACACCGCCCGTCACACCATGGGAGTGGGTTGCACCAGAAGTGGCTAGTCTAACTTCGGAGGACGGTCACCACGGTGTGATTCATGACTGGGGTGAAGTCGTAACAAGGTAACCGTAGGGGAACCTGCGGTTGGATCACCTCCTTAAACGATGAGTTGACCAAGGCTTAAGTGCTCACACGCATTGCTTGATCTAATGACCTGGTATAGCAGTGAACGGGTCTGTAGCTCAGTTGGTTAGAGCGCACCCCTGATAAGGGTGAGGTCGGCTGTTCAAGTCAGCCCAGACCCACCAATACTGTGGGGCTATAGCTCAGCTGGGAGAGCGCCTGCTTTGCACGCAGGAGGTCTGCGGTTCGATCCCGCATAGCTCCACCATTCTATACCGGCGTGGTTATTGAAAAACGCAGCATGTGTTTTTCAATGACTATGTGGTCAGTGTTCTTTAACAAGTTGGATTAACAAGTTTTGTAATCAACAAAATTGGATACGTTGTATCAATTTCAAAGATTACAGGCGCGTTTGGTGATGCTGATTATAGATCAGCATTTATCGTGGAATCGGTGCCATGCATGAATGATCTCTTTGTGAGTTCCAGGATTGTATGATCAAGTACCGAAGTGCACACGGTGGATGCCTTGGCAATCAGAGGCGATGAAGGACGTTGTAGCCTGCGATAAGCGCGGGGGAGCTGGCAAACAAGCTTTGATCCCGCGATTTCCGAATGGGGAAACCCAGTCTTAGGACTATCCGTAAGGAAGCTAACCCGGAGAACTGAAACATCTAAGTACCCGGAGGAAAAGAAATCAACCGAGATTCCCTGAGTAGCGGCGAGCGAAAGGGGACTAGCCCTTAAGCAACTTGTGTTTTAAGAGAACGGTCTGGGAAGGCCGGCCATAGTGGGTGATAGCCCCGTATCTGAAAAGGCACTTGTTGTGAAATCGAGTAGGTCGGGACACGAGAAATCTTGACTGAATATGGGGGGACCATCCTCCAAGGCTAAATACTCCTGATTGACCGATAGTGAACCAGTACCGTGAGGGAAAGGCGAAAAGAACCCCGGAGAGGGGAGTGAAATAGAACCTGAAACCGTGTGCATACAAGCAGTGGGAGCCGTAAGGTGACTGCGTACCTTTTGTATAATGGGTCAGCGACTTACTTTCAGTAGCAAGGTTAACCGTTTAGGGGAGCCGTAGAGAAATCGAGTCTTAACTGGGCGATCAGTTGCTGGAAGTAGACCCGAAACCGAGCGATCTATCCATGGCCAGGGTGAAGGTTAGGTAACACTGACTGGAGGCCCGAACCCACATCTGTTGAAAAAGATGGGGATGAGCTGTGGATCGGAGTGAAAGGCTAATCAAGCTCGGAGATAGCTGGTTCTCCTCGAAAGCTATTTAGGTAGCGCCTCATGTATCACCCTCGGGGGTAGAGCACTGTTTCGGCTAGGGGGCCATCCCGGCTTACCAAACCGATGCAAACTCCGAATACCGAGGAGTGCAATCATGGGAGACACACGGCGGGTGCTAACGTCCGTCGTGGAAAGGGAAACAACCCAGACCGCCAGCTAAGGTCCCAAAATCTAGATTAAGTGGGAAACGATGTGGGAAGGCACAGACAGCTAGGAGGTTGGCTTAGAAGCAGCCACCCTTTAAAGAAAGCGTAATAGCTCACTAGTCGAGTCGGCCTGCGCGGAAGATGTAACGGGGCTAAATCTAGTACCGAAGCTGCGGATCTCGTAAGAGATGGTAGAGGAGCGTTCTGTAAGTCTGTGAAGGTGAATCGTAAGGTTTGCTGGAGATATCAGAAGTGCGAATGCTGACATGAGTAACGATAAAGGGGGTGAAAAACCCCCTCGCTGAAAGACCAAGGGTTCCTGTCCAACGTTAATCGGGGCAGGGTGAGTCGACCCCTAAGGCGAGGGCGAAAGCCGTAGTCGATGGGAAACAGGTTAATATTCCTGTACCACCACGTGATGCGATGGAGGGACGGAGTAGGCTAGGTGATCAGGGCGTTGGTTGTCCCTGTTCAAGGATGTAGGCAGAGAGCTTAGGCAAATCCGGGCTCTCAATGCTGAGATCTGATGTCGAGTTTCTACGGAAACGAAGTCATTGATGCCATGCTTCCAAGAAAAGCTTCTAAGCTTCAGTCACGTGGGATCGTACCCGAAACCGACACAGGTGGTCAGGTCGAGAAGACCAAAGCGCTTGAGAGAACTTGGGTGAAGGAACTAGGCAAAATGGCACCGTAACTTCGGGAGAAGGTGCGCCGGTGACGGTGATGGACCTCGCGTCTTAAGCTGTTGCTGGTCGAAGTAACCAGGCCGCTGCGACTGTTTATTAAAAACACAGCACTCTGCAAACTCGTAAGAGGACGTATAGGGTGTGACGCCTGCCCGGTGCCGGAAGGTTAATTGATGGGGTTAGCGTATGCGAAGCTCTTGATCGAAGCCCCGGTAAACGGCGGCCGTAACTATAACGGTCCTAAGGTAGCGAAATTCCTTGTCGGGTAAGTTCCGACCTGCACGAATGGCGTAACGATGGCGGCGCTGTCTCCACCCAAGACTCAGTGAAATTGAAATCGCTGTTAAGATGCAGTGTATCCGCGGCTAGACGGAAAGACCCCGTGAACCTTTACTACAGCTTCACAGTGGACTTTGAATATGCTTGTGTAGGATAGCTGGGAGACTTTGAAACCGGGACGCTAGTTTCGGTGGAGTCAACCTTGAAATACCAGCCTGGCATGTTTGAGGTTCTAACCTAGACCCGTGAATCCGGGTCAGGGACATTGTGTGGTGGGTAGTTTGACTGGGGCGGTCTCCTCCCAAAGAGTAACGGAGGAGCACGAAGGTACCCTCAGCATGGTCGGAAATCATGCAATGAGTGCAAGGGCATAAGGGTGCTTAACTGCGAGACTGACAAGTCGAGCAGGTGCGAAAGCAGGTCCTAGTGATCCGGTGGTTCTGTATGGAAGGGCCATCGCTCAACGGATAAAAGGTACTCCGGGGATAACAGGCTGATACCGCCCAAGAGTTCACATCGACGGCGGTGTTTGGCACCTCGATGTCGGCTCATCACATCCTGGGGCTGAAGCCGGTCCCAAGGGTATGGCTGTTCGCCATTTAAAGTGGTACGCGAGCTGGGTTTAGAACGTCGTGAGACAGTTCGGTCCCTATCTGCCGTGGACGTTGGAGATTTGAGAGGGGCTGCTCCTAGTACGAGAGGACCGGAGTGGACGAACCCCTGGTGTTCGGGTTGTCACGCCAGTGGCATTGCCCGGTAGCTATGTTCGGAAAGGATAACCGCTGAAAGCATCTAAGCGGGAAACCTGCCTCAAGATGAGATCTCCCGGGCCTTCGGGCCCCTAAAGGACCGTAGAAGACTACTACGTTGATAGGTTGGGTGTGTAAGCGTTGTGAGGCGTTGAGCTAACCAATACTAATTGTCCGTGAGGCTTGATCATACAATCCTCGAACTCATCGAGGATCGATGACACGATTTCACCAAATGTGCTGATACTTGTTAATTCAACACCCTTTTTGTTGTGTGGCTTTGCGGCACAACACACCGGCTTGTCTGACGACAATAGCGAGCGTGAACCACCTGATTCCATCCCGAACTCAGAAGTGAAACCGCTTAGCGCCGATGGTAGTGTGGGGTCTCCCCATGTGAGAGTAGGTCATCGTCAGGCATCTTATCGTGAAAAACCCCGTCTTCTGCGAAGGCGGGGTTTTTTATTGCCGAGTGATTTTGGACTCTCTAGGATTTGTGTATGAGTTTGACAAACGAGCCACGTTGGTTACCGATCGCTCCTTGGTTATTCCTATTCGTATGGAGCGCTGGATATGGCGTTGCGAAACTAGCACTGGAGTCGACCACGCCTCTCAATCTACTCGCTCTTCGTTTTGTTGGCGCGGCCCTTGTGCTCGTTCCTTTTGTATTCATCATTCGTCCAGCCTGGCCGTCAAGCCAAGCGTTTCGGGATTTACTAATCGTAGCGACCTTTCTTCAATTGGGTCATTTCCTCTGCATTTATTTCGGGTTGGCCCTTGGGGCGTCGGCCGGGGTGTTGGCGCTATTCGCTGCGTCTCAGCCAGTGCTAATCGCCATGGTCGGTTCAATGGTCAATCGTCGGATTCCTTCAGGCAGGATTTGGGTCGGCTTAGTGGTTGGTTTGCTCGGCGCGTCTTGGGTTATTTTCGTTCAAGGCCACTTTTCCGATGGCGCATTATTAGGTGCAGTACTCGGATTCGTGGCGGTGGTTTCACTGTCTCTGGGCCAGGTATATGACAAACGACAGCGTCCAGAATGTCATCCATTACTGATTTATGTCATTCAATACACATTTGCGAGTTTTGTGAGTGTCCCGATCGCATTGTATCTCGAGGGGTACCAAACCGAGTGGTCTCCTTCGATGATCGGTGCGCTTTGTTATCTTGTGTTCGGTAATTCATTGCTTGGAATCTTTTTAATGCTAACGATGGTCCGATTTGGAGCCATTTCTCGAGTCACGAGCATCATGTTTTTGGTACCAGGGATTGCGGCTTTGATCGCTTGGCTCGTCGTCGACGAAGTCATGCCTCTTGACGCCTGGCCCGGCATTGGTCTTGCGGCTGCTGGCGTGTTACTCGTTCTTTATGCGCCAGACGATTCCAAGAAAGCAGGCGCAGAAGTTCCATGAAATCCTCGACTTGGTTACCAGTCCTTGAGCAACTTGCCAAAGGTGAATTAATTTCAGGCTCACAGTTGGGGGCGAATCTTTCAGTTTCGCGAGCTGCTGTCTGGCAACGCGTGGAATACCTGAAGTCGATCGGAGTCGACATTCAGGCCAGTGACCTTGGCTACCGATTAAGTCACGCTGTGTATTTACCCGATCCTGCAACGATACAAGATCACGTTGGAATAGAAGTCGATCTGTCGCCTGAAGTGTGTTCAACCAATACTTTGGTTCTTGAATCACGGGCAGAACGATGCCTGATGACTTTGTATCAAAATCAGGGGCGGGGCCGTCGCGGTAGCCGATGGATCGCAGCGCCAGGTGATGCATTAATGTTTTCTGTTGGCACCTGGCTTGATTGCGGTATTCAGGATCTCGCAGGGCTTTCAATTGAAGTCGGGGTTGCAATTTGTCAGGTCTTGAATGGACTTGGTGTCAATGCCTGCCTCAAGTGGCCAAATGACTTGTGGGTCGATGAGCGGAAATTGGCTGGCTTGTTGATGGAGCTTCAGGGTGATCAAGACCGAACTTTTGTTGTGATTGGTCTTGGGCTGAATTTGTGGCCGACATCAGGTGTTAATGCGTCGACAACATCGATAGTTGAGGTATCAAATCATGTCTGGACAGACCAAGATACGGGATCTCTAATCAACGCCTTGTGTTCGGCGATTAACAACTATACGCGTCGAACTCCGCAAGATCGGATCGAGCGCTATAACGCAGTCTCTTTACTCAATGGCCGAGAGATTAACGTGATCGCTGGGTCCACCCAAATCTCAGGAATCGCCCATGGTATCGATGAGTTCGGTCGGTTATGTGTCCTGACGCATGCTGGGGCAGAATATGTGTCTGCCGGTGATGTGAGTGTGAGGCCTCGATAATGGATTTACTCATTGATTTTGGGAACAGTCTGTTGAAATGGTGTTTGTGGGTTGATGGGCGCGTCGTCGATCAGGGGCATATTGATCCGGCTGCTTTAGAGTCCGGGTTGCGTTCGCTCGATTGGTCAGTGGTGCAGTCGGTGGCGATTTGTAGTGTGTCTGACCCAGAGTTAACCCGCGCCGTTTCTGTTTACTGCGACAGTTTATCTGCACCGCACTGTGATGTTCGTGAAATGCATATGGCACATCTGCCTAATTGGTTCTCTCTGGGATCCACATCTGCTGATCAGATCGGCTTAGACCGAGTCGCTGCCATGTTGGGCGCATTTAGTCATGCAACGAACTATTGCGTGATTGATGCGGGAACTGCTTGCACTATTGATTTTGTATCCGATGGTGAGCACCAAGGTGGCTATATCTTTCCAGGCCTCTCGTTGGCCCGAAGTAGTCTCACACTGCGGACCGCGCGAATTGGCGGTGTTGCTGACAGGCTATATTCAGCGAAACTGGAGCCAGGCCGAAATACACAGCAGGCAGTTGAACACGGTATTCGGATGAGTTTGGTCTCGATGTGCGAACGTGCACTTCATAACGCATCCTCGTCTATTGATGCGGTGATTGTGACCGGTGGTGATGGCGATTGGCTCGCAGGACACCTTCCGGATCATGTGATTGTGCAGCCAAATTTAGTGTTTTTGGGAATCCATCGATTTTTCCGTGGGCTGTAATATTTTTTAACAAAGTCCTTGTAATCAGACGCCCCTTTTGGTTAAATTTCGCGCCCTGAATTGCAGGAATGTGGTTCAGATTTTGCCGGCATAGCTCAGATGGTAGAGCAGCGCACTTGTAATGCGAAGGTCCCGAGTTCGATTCTTGGTGCCGGCACCACTAGCCCAGTTTGACTGGGTGTGTGGAGGGGTGGGTGAGTGGTTAAAACCGGCAGACTGTAAATCTGTTGCCTATGGCTACGCAGGTTCGAATCCTGCCCCCTCCACCAGTTTAGATTGTATGCACGGACGGGCAGGGCGCTGTACGTCCGTTTTATGTCGCACCAACACGAAGAAAAAGGAACGAGGTACCGTTCAC
>AGIG01000029.1 GCA_000227525.2 gamma proteobacterium HIMB30 | reverse complement strand
ATACGGATTTAATGGTTGATGGGGCACCTTCACCCCATCAATCTGATACCACCCTCAGATGGTTGATAGATCGACTCCGTAGTTGAGTTCCTCTGCGAAGTCCGGCAGTCCGTAACCGATGGTTTTCTTGTAGAAAGGAGAGACCTTCGCAGTCGGTGCCTTCTTCTTGTGCTTCGTGGTGTAGAGCATTCGTGCCCGCATCACCTCGAAGGAGTAACCGCGCCCTTCACGGTTCTTGTCCTTGGCCAGTCGGTTGATGGACTCCGTGTAAGCGTTGGTGACGGGCATGTCCGTCTCGAAGTAGGTCATGGTCTCTTCGCGCCAGTTTCCCACTGCCCTGACCAGATCGCTCCAGACTTCCTTTTGGCCCTTCGGGATGGTGGCTATCCACTCGTCCAGGGCGGCTTCTGCCTGGAGCCGTGTGGTGGCGTCCCAGATGCCGTAGAAGCGCTCCTTGTGCTCGTAGGCGGCCAGCAGTTGCGGGAACGCGCCTGTCCAGGTCTCCATGATGAGGCGCTCCCGGTCTGAGACTTCGTGAGCGCGTTTCAGCAGGATTTTCCGGTCTCCCTTGAGAGTCCGGCTCTGGGACGGTTTCAGCTCCTTTCTGAGGCCCTTGCGCACTTTCTCTAGGGCATCGTTGGCCATGCGCACCACATGGAACTTATCGACCACGATACGGGCCTGGGGCAGCACAGCCTTGACCGCTGCCCGGTAGGGGTTCCACATGTCCATGCTGACGATCTCGACCTTCTGCCGGTCTTTCAGCTTCATCAGGTAGTTGGTCACCACGTCCTGGCGGCGGGTGGCCAGCAGGTCGAGCAGGGTTCGCTCCTCAATGTTGGTCAGAATGCAGCGGTAGCGCTTGTTCAGGTATAGCTCGTCAATGCCCAGGATGCGGGGCGTCTCGAAGCGGTGCCAGCGCCCCAGGAACTCGGCGCGGGCGTTGAAGATGTCGCGCACCGTCTTCTCGTCCAGGCCGGTCTGTGCCGCCACAAAGGTGTAGGGGTGGTTGAAGGATTCCTTCTCCACGTACTCATGCAGCCGCAGTGTCATACGGAATCCGTCCACCATCTCCGGTAGCTGGGGCCTGAATGTTGTCTTGCAGGCCCGGCAGGTGTATCGGCGGCGGACCACCCAGAGAGTGACCCGCTTGCCGTGGATGGGCAGATCACGATAGGGAACGTCACGCTTGCCGAACCGTACGAGCTCACCCTGCACGCCGCATTCCTCGCAGGCGATGGGATCGGGCACGTCCACCTGGAAGTGCATTTCGTCGTCGGTTGATTTGCAGCCCAGTACTTGGTATTGCGGCAGGTGAAGGATGTTGTCGGGAAGTTCGGTCATGGTGTTGTATAGGCGTAGGTGTCAGTCAGATCCATCCGGCTCGGCATTGGTGTTTGCTTTTTT
>AGIG01000030.1 GCA_000227525.2 gamma proteobacterium HIMB30 | reverse complement strand
GCCGCATGGGAGACCTCACTGCTTTGGTTTTTGTAAGACCAGTCTTACGATGTGGCCGATTCCTGAGTGCCTAGCACCCTCGTCGAGATAGCATAGACCATCAAATGCTTCCAATATCTGTAGCGTTTGAAAGTCATCAAGTAATGGATCCAAATCATAAAGCAGGTCAGTGGTTTTAGGGCCACCTGATTGATACTTTAATTGCGAGTGATGGAACGCTTCTAAAATGAATAGCCCGCCAGGTTTGAGAGCGCCTTCGGCGCGTTCATGCACCAGCTTTCGAATGGCATCAGGTAAATGGCAATAGATGGAAACGATCAGGTCTTGGCTTTCCGTTTCGATTTCGTAGTGTTCGAGATCTGCCTGCACTGTTTGTATCATGACGCCACGTTTTCTCGCCAAATCGCGTGCCTTACTCAATCCGACTTCCGATAAGTCAACAGATGTCACTTCAAAACCAAGCTCTGCTAAAAACACACCATTTCGTCCTTCGCCGTCTCCAAGCGCGAGAGCTTGTCCCGATTGCGGTAAACGATGCTGATTCATGATGAGCCACTGGCATGGTTGATCGCCAAAGATGTATTCCGGTGTTTGGTAGCGTTCATCCCACATGTCCCGTCTCCTCGTACGACAACGATCTAATGTAATGACCGATTGCAGTTCGAACAATGGCTATTGCATTGGATTAAAAAATAGTACCGGACTGATACGGAAACGCTGGCATAAGGCTTCGATATGTTTCTTCGTTAAATTTCGCTGCCCTGATAAGACTCGAGAGACCATTGATTTGCTGCCAATCTCCGGGAAATCACTCATTGTTAAGTGATGTTGATCCATGAGAACTCTGAGTACGGCTCGCTCAGCCGATTCTGTTGAGACTCTCTGCTCGAATGCGGCAAGGTGTTGATCCCGGTTTTCGTATTCGTGAATTGACTGGGTGAGTACGTCGATAATTTTATTGAGCGGATCGTTTTTTGAGTCGTCGACCTCCTCGAGCAGTACTTCCACGAGTTGAATCGCCTCAATGTAGCGTGTGTGTTCGTTGATGTTGAGATAAGGACCGGCGACTTCAATAAATTCATGGCATAAGGTTTTGAGAGCGATAGCTGTCATCATAATTCTCCGCGTTGATAGCGCTGACACAGTTTGTCGTAATCGGCGTGGTTAACAATATGTTTGACGTAAATCCTGTTTTGGGAAAATTGGATAAACGCAATCAGTCGTAAATGGTTACCGCTAATATTGATCACCCACCACTTCGATTTGTATTTGAAGTTATCCAGTGACTTAAAGACCTTTCGCATTTCGTCGGGACTTTCAAAGTGTGCTTGCTTGAGAATACGGTAAACATCAGACAGCGCTTGCCGTTGATTTGGATAGCGGGTTTCTGCTGAGTAAAAAGGCCGCCTTGAGATCACTTGCATGTTTACCTCTGTTGCCTTTTTGGCAACTTATCACAGGTTGACAACTAGTCAACAAATTCATCTGCGAATAGAGGGTAGTGAAGGTCTCGATATTTTGAGTTTAGCTGTACTTCGGTACAGATAGTCCAGACACCTCTAGATCTCGAGCTAGGCTCTCCTTAATTCAACAAAGGAGAGTGTCTATGTATCGCATTCAATCGAAACAACAAGGTCAAGGTCTTTCAGAATATCTAGTTATCGTAGGGCTGATTGCTGTGGCATCTATCGCTGCAGTCGGATTCTTGGGCGGGACGGTTAGGTCGCAGGTTGCTGCAGTCGCGAGCGAGATTGCTCAATCAAAGACAAGCTCCTACGAATGGAAAGGGTGTGAATTAGGCAGTATTTCGTGTCATTATTGACCTTGATTAATCCCAATATGGGACTATTCCCATAACGCGATAAATATTGCGTTCAATTTTTTAATACGGTTCGAGGATTTGAGAGTATGGATTTGTTCCCAATTCGGAATGACTGCGACCATCGGAGAGCGTTAGATCGATTTTCCTCTTTAGCTGACCCAGAGCCTGAACCTGGTTCAGCTAAAGAGGCTACTTTAGAGGCACTCGCAATCTTGATTGACGCTTATGAGCGTAAGCGATACCCCCTCGAGCAGCCTGATCCGATCGATTATTTAAAGTTTGAGATGGATCGACGTGACTTGTCGGTATCTGATTTAGTTCCCTTTATCGGTCGACGGAATCGTGTGTATGAGGTGTTATCTGGCAAGAGGAGGCTGAGTATCCCGATGATTCGCAGGCTTCACCGAGGTCTGGGTATTCCGCTTGAGGTCCTGCTTGCCGAGCCAAAGGGTGCTTGAACAACATCCGACACCGAATTGTCACATTGAATCTGGTATCTTTGTGACGTTTAAGTGACAAGTTCATGACATAGGACGCTTGATGATTCACAAATGTCTATTCCCGGTGGCCGGTTACGGCACACGTTTCTTGCCTGCGACCAAGTCGTCCCCGAAAGAAATGTTACCTGTGGTGAATAAACCGTTAATCGAGTACGCGGTGCAGGAAGCTGTCGATGCAGGACTGACACGGATCGGTTTTGTGACCGGGCGTGGTAAGCGCGCGATTGAAGATCATTTCGATAAAAACTACGAGCTTGAGGATCAAATTCGGGGAACGGGCAAAGAAGATCTGATTCAACCGACCCGTGATCTGATCGACGCTTGTGAGTTTTCCTACACCCGTCAAAAAGAGATGAAAGGTCTTGGTCATGCGATTCTGACGGGTGAGACATTAATCGGTGATGAACCATTCGCCGTCGTCTTAGCGGATGATTTGTGTATCGCCGATGGTGATGGTGTTCTGATGCAGATGGTGAAGCTATTTCGTCAATTTCGTTGTTCGATTGTCGCGGTCGAAGAAGTACCTGATGACCATATTCACCAGTACGGTGTGGTCGCAGGTGAGCCACTGAAGGATGGCGTATACCGCATTACAGATATGATCGAAAAGCCACCGAAAGAGGAGGCGCCATCGAACCTCGGTATCATTGGTCGCTACATTCTGACGCCTGATATTTTCGATGTTTTACGCGAAACAGCGCCTGGTAAAAACGGCGAGTTGCAGATTACAGACGCACTGAAAAAACAGGCTCAAGAAGGCTGTGTTCTTGCCTATCGATTTAAAGGTCGTCGGTTCGACTGTGGTTCGATCGATGGATTTGTCGATGCCACCAATCATTGTTACGAAAAATTTTACAAGAATAGATTCTAAGCATTTATGAAATTAGCAGTTGTTGGTACAGGGTACGTTGGTTTGGTGACTGGGGCCTGTTTTGCCGAGATGGGTAACCACGTGGTTTGCGTGGATGTCGATAAAGACAAGCTCACACTTCTCAATCGCGGCGAAATACCGATTTATGAGCCGGGTCTTGAACAAATTGTTGAGCGGAATTTTAAACGCGGTTCACTTGAATTCACCGATGATTTAAAAGCGGCCCTCGAGGGTGCGCGAATCGCCATGATTGCCGTCGGTACACCGCCTGGCGAAGATGGATCAGCGGATCTCAGTTATGTGCTCGAGGTCGCGCGCGGCCTCGGTGAGCACATGACCGATTATTTGGTGATTGCTGATAAGTCCACGGTTCCTGTGGGAACTGCTGAAAAAGTGGAAGCTGAAGTCATGAAAGCACTTCGTTCGCGTGGTGCTGAGATTCCATTTGATGTGGTGAGTAATCCTGAGTTCCTCAAAGAAGGTGCAGCAGTCGAAGATTTTATGCGACCCGATCGTGTTGTGGTCGGTACAGAATCAGAGCGTGCGCGTGATGTATTGAACGAACTGTATGAGCCCTTTAGTCGGACTCGTGACAAGCTGATGTTCATGGGTGTGCGTGACGCTGAAATGACCAAATATGCAGCGAACGCCATGCTTGCGACGAAAATTTCGTTTATGAACGAAATGGCCAATCTCTGTGAGCGCTTGGGTGCCGATGTTGAGAATGTACGGAAGGGGATCGGTTCAGATCCACGCATTGGATTTAGTTTTATCTTCCCGGGTTGTGGCTACGGTGGTTCGTGTTTTCCAAAAGATGTCAAAGCGATTCTTGGCATGGCGAAGGATGTTGGGTTTTCTCCGATCCTGATGCAGGCGGTTGAAGATCGAAACCAAATGCAAAAGCATCGACTGGTCGAACGGATCGTTGAGTCCTATGGCAATGACTTGAGTGGTCTGGTCTTTGGCATGTGGGGCCTCGCATTCAAGCCTGGGACCGATGATGTCCGCGAGGCATCGAGTGCTGTGATGATTCGTGAGTTGGTTGAGCGTGGCGCGATCGTGAAAGCATACGACCCGGTTGCAATGGAGACCATCACGCATGAAATTGATGCATCCTGGATCGGCGATAAACTGATCCTCTGTGACTACCAATATGATGCCATCAAAGATGCCAATGCACTCATTTTGGCAACGGAATGGAATCTCTTCAGACAGCCTGATTTTCAGGCCATGGAATGTGTCATGAAGAATAAAGCCATCTTTGATGGTCGTAATCAGTATGATCCAAAGCGCCTGAGGGAGCAGGGCTGGGAGTATGTCGGTATCGGTCGGTGAAGCGACTACCGATTGTCTGGGATGCAGGATATAGCCCTGTTTTTCCCGATTCACATCGGTTTCCCATGGCAAAATTTCGCCTGCTCAAAGAGTGGGTTGACCATCACGTCCCGACAACGGAACTGGTCACTCCAATCCCTTGTCCGACTGATGTACTCATGGAGACGCATGATCCTGATTATGTGTCTGGGTTCCAGTCAGGATCTCTTAATGCGAAGGCCATTCGTGAGATTGGTCTCCCGTGGAGTGAAGGGCTTCGTGATCGAACGAACTTAGCGCTTGGTGGCACGATGCGGACGTGTGAGCTTGCCAAAACCTATGGCTTGGCGAGTCACCTGGCCGGCGGTACCCATCATGCCCATTACGATCGTGGATCTGGATTTTGTATCTATAACGATCTCGCGGTATCAGCCCGTTATCTAGTGAATCAAGGCCTCGCTTCGCGGGTATTAATTTTTGATTGTGATGTGCACCAAGGCGATGGCACCGCTTCGATTTTGGCGCATGATTCGCAAACGTTTACGTGTTCAATCCATGCAGAAAAGAACTTTCCGGTTCGAAAAGTGGAGAGTGACTTGGATGTGAATTGTCCCGATGGGATGACAGATGATGCCTATCTGTCTCTGGTTTTCGAGACGCTTGAGTCAGTGATCACGAGTTGGCATCCCGATTTTGTGATTTATGATGCGGGAAGTGATGTACATATCGATGATGCGCTGGGACGGCTCTCGATCACCACAGATGGGTTGTATCGGCGTGATTATGGGGTGATTTCGAGGATACGGAATGCGGGTCTCCCTTGTGCAACGGTCATCGGTGGCGGCTACGACAACGACCGAGCGCGTGTTGCTGCCCGTCATGGAGTGGTGATTTCGGCGGCGGCGCGTATTTTTGCAGAGAATACTTCCTCTTTTTGCTCGTAAAAATTTAAGGCAAGGGCTTGCCTTTCCCGTCTCGGCTGGCATAATGCGCGCCTGTTTCGTTACATCCTGTCTAGGTCGAGGATGAGAAACAACCCGGTCTGTCCCGTTCGTCTAGTGGCCTAGGACTCCGCCCTTTCACGGCGGCAACAGGGGTTCGAACCCCCTACGGGACGCCACTTGCGGGAATAGCTCAGTTGGTAGAGCACAACCTTGCCAAGGTTGGGGTCGCGAGTTCGAGTCTCGTTTCCCGCTCCAAATTTAAAAGCCTCGTCATTGACGGGGCTTTTTTGTTATCCCCAATTACGTTAGGAGTCCTTAAGCTGGATCAAATTGACTAGGTGTGTCGTGTCGTGACCTTTTCTGGGTTGAATAAAGATATCAATGGCAGGACTTCATTCAGGGCTGGGTACGGGTTAAGAGTTGTGATGGAGCTCGACTTGATCTTTGGGAGCGCACACAAATACTCAAATTGTCGAAGTCAAGGTTGTATATGCATCGCGTGGCGTTAATTGTCATTCTGGTCGTGGGGTTGCTGATTGCCTATCAGATCGTTAACCCTTATCGACCGCAAGCCTGCCACTTTTGGGACAATGGAGACTTGTGTTGCTGGCTATTGTGCCGCTAGAGATGCAACCCATCGCGATGCTCTGTATCCTTGCACGCCTAACTGCCACCCCCAACAAATGAGTTTGCTGTGTCATACGCGCTAGAAATTAATGGTCTGAAAAAAACCTATGACAATGGTTTTAACGCTTTAAAAGGTATCGATCTAACGGTTGAAAAAGGCGATTTTTTCGCTCTTTTGGGACCAAATGGTGCAGGTAAGAGCACAACCATTGGAATCCTCTGTTCGTTAGTCAATAAATCGTCTGGGTCGGTCAAAGTCATGGGATACGACATCGATCAAGATTTTGGGATGGCAAAGCGTCACCTTGGAGTGGTCCCACAAGAGTTCAATTTCAATCAGTTTGAGAAAACTCAAAACATTCTCATCAACACGGCAGGTTATCACGGTATCCCCCGAGCCGACGCGATGCCCCGTATCGAGCACTATCTGAAGCGGCTGGGTTTATGGGATAAGCGTGATAATCCGTCTCGTGCGTTGTCTGGTGGCATGAAGCGGAGGCTCTTGATTGCTCGAGCCTTGGTTCATCAGCCTGACTTACTGATTCTTGATGAGCCAACAGCGGGAGTCGATATCGAGCTTCGACGCGGCATGTGGGACTTCCTGACAGAGATTAATAATCAAGGAACAACGATTATCTTGACGACACATTATCTTGAAGAGGCTGAGGCATTGTGTCGAAATGTCTCAATCATTAATCACGGTGAAATTATCGCCAATTCGTCAACGCGTGATTTGTTGTCGACACTGCACACTGTTACGTTTGTTTGTGATTTAGCATCGCCGATTACCTCTGTACCGACCATTGAGGGTTATGAGTGCGTACTTGCTGATTCGATGACGCTCGAGGTTGAGGTGGATAAGGGTCAGTCGTTGAATGAGGTGTTTGTGTCACTCTCAGCGCATGATGTATCAGTCGTCTCCATGCGAACCAAAACCAACCGCTTAGAAGAACTCTTTGTCACAATGACTTCAGGGGGCACGCAATGAGTTTGGCCAATTACGAAGAGAACGCGACTGACTTTGGTAACCCAAATTGGGTGGCCTATCAGACCATCGTGCGAACCGAAGTGCGCCGTTTTACCCGTATTTGGGTGCAGACGATGATTCCTCCTGCGATCACGATGACGTTGTATTTCATTATTTTTGGAAGTTTGATTGGGCGGCGTATTGGTGAGATGGGCGGGTTTGATTACATGGCTTATATCGTGCCCGGGCTGATTATGATGAGCGTGATCACAAATTCCTATGCGAATGTCTCAAGCTCGTTTTTTGGCTCCAAATTCGGTCGGTTTATTGAAGAAATGTTGGTCTCTCCGATTTCGAATCAAACCATCCTGTTGGGCTACGTCACAGGCGGCGTCGCGCGTGCGGTATCGGTCGGGATCATCGTGACCATCTTGTCGATGTTTTTCACCCAACTGGCGATCCATAATATCTTTGCAGTGGTATCAATCACCTTGCTAACCGCGGTCTTATTCTCGCTGCTTGGGTTTATTAATGGCGTTTACGCGAAACGATTTGATGACGTCAGTATTGTGCCGACTTTCGTACTGACACCACTCACTTACTTAGGTGGTGTTTTTTTCAGTATCGATTTACTACCGGACTTCTGGGCCGGTGTCGCGCAACTGAATCCAATTCTCTATGTCGTCAATGCCTTCCGATACGGGATCTTAGGAGTGTCGGACATTTCTTTGGGTTGGGCTTATGGGATACTTCTGTCGATGACGATCGTGGCCTATGTGATTGCTGTTCGATTACTCGCAAACGGTGCTGGGGTACGCTCGTAATGAATGAGACAGGGCTCGAGGGAATTCAGAGTCAATTGCCGCTTGGGCAAAGCTCAAAGCAGCCGGATCAGTATGATCCATCGCTCTTGGTTGGTGTGCCTCGCACGCTTGCTCGCGGTGTTGAAGGAATCGATGCATCACTGTTTCAAGGGCATGACCTGTGGAATTGTTGGGAAGTCTCTTGGCTTGATGCTCATGGGAAGCCTGTGATGCGGATTGGTCAGTTGGTGGTTCCTGCAAATAGCCCGAATTTAGTCGAGTCAAAATCGTTGAAGCTCTACCTCAATAGCTTTGCAAACGAGCGAATCGATAGTGAATCGCAACTCATTACTCGGATCTGTGATGATCTTCAGCAAATCCTCGGGGTTCGTCCTGAATTTTCACTGTATTTGTTGGG
Source organism: gamma proteobacterium HIMB30 (assembly GCA_000227525.2). GTDB lineage: Bacteria > Pseudomonadota > Gammaproteobacteria > Pseudomonadales > Litorivicinaceae > HIMB30. The sequence goes on along the minus strand of AGIG01000030.1, from coordinate 104,781 downwards.
TGATCCGCGGTTCACAGTTGAGGCTCCGAAAGGTGTTTGTATTGATGATTTGCCTGTCGATCTGGCGGTCTACGAGCCAGATCCTTTGCTGTTACAAACTGATCCAAACCAGCCAGGCGCGGAGCGGTTTCATAGCCACATTTTTCGGTCGAATTGCCCGGTAACAAGCCAGCCGGATTGGGCGACTGTGGTTGTGAAATATCAAGCGTCAGTGAAGCTATTTCCTGAATCGTTACTCGCGTATTTGGTCTCATACAGAAACCACACGGGCTTCCATGAAGCCTGCATTGAAAGAATTTATCAAGATTTATTGAGCCGCCTGAAACCAACGGAACTTGTTGTTTGGGCAGGATTTGTTCGGCGTGGTGGACTCGATATCAATCCAGTTCGATCGATGGCGCCAATTAAATTCTTGCCACCAAGGCTTGCTCGGCACTAACTTAAGCAAAAATCACATGAGAGGACAGAGTATGTCGCCGATCGACGCGTTACTGTCCCGCGTGTCCGTTCCGCGGGTCGTTGAACCAGGTGTTAGCGCTGAAGAGTTGGATGTTATCCTGAAGGCAGGTCTCAGAGCCTGCGATCATGGACGTCTTAAACCTTATCGTTTCATTTTACTTGAAGGTGAAGCGAGAGAGCGATTGGGTGAAGCCATGAGTGACTATCTGCATGGCGACCTTGTGGATGTCTCGGAGGATGCAATTGAGGCGGCTAAGAATAAGGCGTTGCGTGCGCCAACGCTTCTATCAGTGATTTTCTGTCCCAACGATAACGAAAAAATCCCTGAAAGTGAGCAATTGGTGACAGCCGGTTGTGCAGCACAGTTGATTGTGGCAGCGGCGCACATGCTCGGTATTGGTGCGATGTGGCGCACAGGGAATGTGACCTATTCTGGGGAAGTCTCCCGGATGCTTGAGCTCGATGAAAATGAGCAGGTGGTTGCGATGATCTATCTTGGACGGCCTGCTGCCGATTTGCCATCGCCGCCAGAGGTTGATCCAGAAGCGTTTTTGACGCGTCTTTGATTCTGGAAAAGGGCGCTTTCAGCCTGTATAGTGCGACGCCTTCGGAGAGGTGCCTGAGTGGTTGAAAGGGCTCGCCTGGAAAGCGAGTATACGGGTAACCGTATCGGGGGTTCGAATCCCCCTCTCTCCGCCACTTTATTTATTTTCTTTTATTTCAATATCTTACATATCATCGGCGTTACTATTTTGTAGCAATTTTTTGTATCAGAATGCTATTGCCGAAACATTGCTATACCCCCCGGGGGTGTCTACACAATCATTTACCCGTATATGTACCTGCCCAGACATGCGAGAGACTTAATATAGAAAGCAGTTACAAATTTCGGCAGGCGTATTGAACTTCCTATGTTTGAGCATCAGTATGCGAATGATGAACTTGTTATGTAAAACATTGGCCAGAATTTGGATTGGTGCTGTTATCGTGGCCCAGTTGATCTTTGGGTCGATCGCTTATGCTATGCCAGCCAAACACGATGTCGCTAAAATATCGGATATGACGGTCAGCCAAATGGACATGCTTCAACAGCATTCTGTGGACTGTGAAGGCGACTGTTCAGAGCATGTGGATATGGAGTTAATGGCGTGTGACTGCTGTATAGGTTCTGTAATAACAGCAGATAGTGTTCCGCCTGCTATTGTGCATTCGCCAGTCATAGACTCGTTGTCTGTGGTCTTCCCAGTGGTTGTTTATCTTGAATTGAATCTTCCTCCTCCTAAGTAGTGCGCATCAATCCGCAAAAAATTTAGATACTACGATTGGAGAATTTTAGATGAATTTGAATCAAATCATTAAAGCTGTTGGCTGCGCAGTAATCGCTTGTTCTGGTCAGGTCGCTGTCGCAGATGCAATTCCATATACCGACAAATCAAAAGTGAATTTGGGGCAGTCGATTTACGAGCAAAACTGCGCCTCATGCCATGGACGCAATCTTGAAGGCCAATTCAATTGGCAAAAGCGTAGTGCCGATGGTTACTTGCCTGCTCCCCCGCATGATGAAACGGGTCATACTTGGCATCATCCGGATCAAATGCTTTTTGAGTTCACAAAGTATGGCCCACAGAAGTTTGCAGGCGCTGACTACAAGTCAAAAATGCCTGCATACGATGGAAAGCTGACTGATGACGAGATCTGGAATGTTCTTGCTTACATTAAGTCAAAGTGGCCAGATCAGATTCAGAGGAAGCATACGGAAGCATTCAGTAAGTGATGCGGCCTTCCTGAGCTGGAAATTAACCTAGGACGTAAATTTTATAGTTACTGAAGTCTTGGCAGTCTTGTGAAACTCCGACATCACAGTCTGCCAAGCATCTTCCATTGCATCCTTTGCCCAACCTTGTTTATCAAACTCAACAGCCACTGCATCGTGTATTGGCAAAGCTAATATTCCATTCTTAACTCCACGCAACAGAACATCTTTAAGTATCAAGCCTTCCAATTGCATTGCTGTTAGAGCAAATCCGCAGTGAAGGTCGAGATTGGGATACAGCTTTGCAAACGCTCCTGCAATCTTGGTTGAGTCTGCATGGCTGACTTGAAACTCTCTTGCGACAACTCGTTTGGTTGCTTCAAAACTTTCGCTGTTCAGTCCCACGTTGATGAACGCTTTTATCTTCTTACGTTCCACCCCTGATTCATCTGCCAGTGGTTCATAGGCATCGTAGTCACCGATGACATCCCGCTTATTGAATGCAAGGAATATCCGGAGATGGTTCGCATTAAAGTCCACTTCTGCTATTGGATTACCATTGATCAATGTATTGATGCGGACTTTGTAGTGCCGTGATTGCAGATTTTGGAATGGTGTAATCAACCGGCCTGACTGGAACGGCGTACGTTTGAATGACTGCGTGATGGCAGATCGACAAGCCCACTGGTGAGTCCTTGCAAACTCGTTAATCTCTGCCAGTGGCTTGTAATCAGGATGATCATGCTTCCACTGGAACTGAGAGTATTCAGGGTCAGGATCGTTGATAGTGAGTAGTGGACCGTCAAAGCTACTTGGATTATCCGTGAACATTGCATAGTCGATCAGATAGCTTTGAAACTCTGCTGACGGGTAGTAGTGGTTCACTCTTGGCTTGTTTTGGAATTTCTTGCCTGTTTCCTCTGTTACCCATCCACGCCTGTTTAGCTCGTCTAGAACCTTCTGTGTGCCTTTGTAAGCCAAACCAATGCCGTTGTAGTAGCTTCCGGTTGTGTAGTCATGAACATTGCCCGGTATGCCTAACCATTGGTTTGTCGCTGTTGTGCGGATGAAGTTGTAAACGATCGTGCGCCAATGGTTCAGATTGGCTTCAATATAGGTCTTCTGTGTTCCACCCGGCTGAGTTGACTCAGCAAGTTTCTCAATCATCCATTCAAGGCTATCGAGCTGTGGATGATCAAGCATCACCAGTGACTCAACACGATGCTGATTCTCATACTCTTCATGGTCAGGAATCTTGCGTTGCTTCACCATCTTGTGAAGCTCTGAAGTACCTATTGAGTTGATTATGGGAGATGTGTAATGCATGGGGTGATGGCGACTAAGAAGGTCTGCAACAGTTAATCGTAGTACCGATACTCATATCCTTTAAACCTCCAAGCATCAAAGCTTTCACCAGTTTAATTTCATCCAAAAATACCATTATTAAATGACATATCAGCACCTAAATGGACTCATTCACTTGTTGTATTTGATCGCTGTTACAGCTTCAAGTTTCTGTTGTGTTGATGTTCCACCGCTATAAAGCCCATACGTCATCGTAGCTTTATCATGTCCCACGATGTCAGCCGCTATGTTTTCAGGAATGCCTGCGCTTTCTAGCTTGGTTGCTACCGTATTCCTGAAGCAGTGGAACACCTTTGTCGATGGCAACAGGCAATCATTCCGTACCAATCGTCCATAACGCTTGCCAAGCACATCAGCCCTGCGATCTTTGCCACCTTTGCTCTTAACACCTGACACCAAGTAACCATCGGTTGAGTCTGTTATCAGAGTCTGTACAAGCTCTTGTATTTCAGGGTGGACTGGTACAGCACGATTACCTGCTTTAGTTTTTGCATCATCAATCTTGAAGCAAGGAATCCCGTCAACAGTAATCACGTTATCGACATGTAATCCCGCAAGCTCGCTGATCCTCGCTCCTGTATACATGGCAAGCGTTGTAATGGCTGTTAGGGCGTTATCTTGCTTTAAGCCTAAGTGTTCCAGTATCAGTGTCACTTCCTCGTCTGTGTACGCCTCACGTGGCTGTCTAGGCTTCAGAGTCTTGGGTAGTTCGATATCAGTAAAGGGCTTGTGGTCACGACTGACATAGTCCCGTTGTTGAAGGTATTTCCAATACTTGGACAGGAACGTCTTGGTCTTGCTCACAGAGCTTTGTGAACGTGTTTCACCATCTATCCATTTCATCACTGCACGGGCTGATACAGACTCCAGAGTAGGGCAGTGAGCAGTAAACAAGTCGATTGATCTCTGGGCATCTCTTGCGGTCTTGGTGTTGATGTAGGTGGCTTTGATAAACTCCAGTGCAAAATGATTGAATGGCGTACCGATTCGTCCAGTGTAGTAATCGTAGAATTCCTCTTGCTCAATGCCATCAAGGCCATCGGCAATGTCCTCAGCCGCATAGTCGGCATCAGACATTCCGGTATCAGGATTCACCTTAGGATCAGCATCAGCTTCATGACGCATCATCAGAGCAGTTTTCTGAATTGCAGAGGCGTTGCCACGTGCGATGTGTATCGCATTCTTCCACTCTGCTATTAGAGGCTTGGATTGAATCAAGGCTATCTTGCGGTCAGGCGTGCGTAGTGACTGAATGTATTCACGCTTGTGGCCTAGCTTATGTCGGACATCTTCAGGGATGCCCATCCGTGCATACCAAGTATTGCCACGCCGTATGAGGTAATCTTTTTGCTTGCTCATGCATACCATTTGTAGCAGAGTTTTGTAGCAAGTAAAGACTTTATGCTCAGCAATATAAGAGTTTAGCGGGATTCAAAGCAGTAATCGTAGAATCCCCCTCTCTCCGCCAGATGATATTAAATAATATAAGGGGCTCTACCCCATAAACGGGGGATGGTCGATATTCACTAGACACGATTAATCACCCTTTTTCTTGCCTCCATCGCTGGATATCGGCTTCACCGAGATTTTTTCAGGTCTCGATAGAAATTCTCATGGGTCCCGAGTGCCAGCAAGGTCAGGATAATTGTCTGGTGATCATAGGTGTATGCCAGCAAAGTGAGTTGGTTGACCATTTTAAATTTGTAGACTAGTACCCCCGCTAAGTCTCCGATTTTAGGATGACCAAGGTCTGGATCCTTTACAATGGCCCTGACGGCCACATCAACTTCACGCTTTTGGTTTGGATGGAGTTTTTTAATCTCTTTTTTGAATTGATTTGTCTGGAAGATTTTCATCGTTATCAACCAAATTCATACGGTGTTACATCGCCACTCTCTAGTTCTTTTTTAGCCAATAGAACATCTTTGACAAAGCTGTAGGGAAGATCTGGGTTCTCCTCCAAGATTTTGCCAATGCGCGACCAGTATTCGATCTGTTTCGGAATCGAGCGTTGATAGACCTCTCCACATTGTCGTGCTTGTTTGACCAGTTCATCAGAGAGCTTTACGGACATCGGCATGGTTGCTACCTCGAAGGTTCAAATATTAGACAAGAAGGTACCCCAAAAAGATGCTAAATGCGACTTTTTGCGACCTGTTGATTAATTCTGGGCGAGTCTCGTGTCTGTAGCTGTTGCACGTTATGGAGCTAGTCATCAGGATAAAAAAAGCGGCCGGTAGGCCGCTTTTTATTTACTTCATCGTCGGCATTGAGAATTCTGCGCCTGCGCGAAGGCCTGTTGGCCAGCGTGCAGTGATGGTTTTCATTCGTGTGTAGAAGCGAACTCCGTCGGGTCCATGCATGTGCAATGGTCCAAACAAACTTCTTTTCCAGCCACCGAAGCTATGGAATGCCATTGGGACAGGAATTGGCACATTGACGCCAATCATTCCGACTTGAATAGTTTCCGTGAACTGACGCGCGGTATCACCGTCGCGGGTGAAGATGGCTGTGCCATTACCGTATTCGTGATCATTGATCAGTTGAACGGCTTCTTCGTAGCTCTCCACGCGAACGACAGATAGGACAGGGCCAAAAATCTCTTCGTCGTAGATGCGCATACCAGGTTTGACGTGGTCAAACAGTGTTGGACCGACGAAATACCCATTTTCATTGCCTGTGACAACAAAATCTCTGCCATCGACGATAAGAGTAGCACCTTCAGAGACGCCTTGATTGATGTAACCCACTACTTTGTCTGCGTGGTCGCGCGTGACCAGAGGACCCATATGGGGTTCGTCTGGATTCATGCCGGCACCGACTTTCATTCCAGCGATTTCAGTTTTCAGATCATTGATTAGCTTGTCAGCGACTTCGTCACCGACACAAACAGCGACCGAGATCGCCATGCAGCGCTCGCCTGCCGAACCATAAGCCGCACCCATTAGCGAACTGACGACCTGACCCGGATCCGCATCAGGCATGATCACCATATGGTTCTTTGCACCACCGAGCGCTTGCACACGCTTGCCGTGGGCGCTTGCGGTGGAGTAGATGTACTCAGCGATTGGTGTTGAGCCAACGAAGCTCACTGCTTGAATACGTTCATCTGTGAGGAGTACGTCGACAGATTCTTTATCGCCGTTAACGATATTAAATACACCGTCTGGAAGACCGGCTTCTTTGAGAAGTTCGGCTAAACGGAGTGGCGTTGATGGATCTTTCTCAGAAGGCTTCATCACAAAAGTGTTGCCACAGGCGATCGCTACCGGGAACATCCACATAGGCACCATGGCTGGAAAGTTGAAAGGGCTGATCCCTGCGCAGACGCCCATCGGCATCATTTGACTGTAGCTATCGACGTCACGTCCGACATTCAGGCTATGCTCACCCTTTAGAAGTTGAGGGATGCCACAAGCAAACTCAACTACTTCGAGACCACGTATCAACTCACCCTTGGCGTCAGAAAATACTTTTCCGTGCTCTGAAGTGATCAGCTCTGCAAGTTCATCGGCGTGTTTTTCAACAAGCTCTTTGAACTTGAACATCACGCGTGCGCGATTTAAAGGGGTGACTTTGCTCCACGAGAGGAACGCATCCTGTGCATTCGTAATTGCAGTGCGTGTTTCATCAGCTGATGATAGGGCGACGTCGAGCCGTTTATCACCTGTTGCTGGGTTAAAAACAACCGCTGTACGCCCCGAGTTTGATGCAACTTGCTTGCCGCCAATAAAATTACCTAACACAGACATCGTGCACCTCTTGATCTTGATGTTGATGTTTCACTATTAGATATCGTCAAAAATGGTGATTCAATAGAAAATATAATGTTTTTGATACAACAAATATGTTGTATCGTGTGTTGATGAAACTTAGGCAACTGAACTGGGAAGATGCACGATACTTTCTTGCTGTGGCACGAGCTGGGCAGCTAGGCCGTGCGGCCGACCTCCTCGGGGTGTCGGTCATGACGCTGTCTCGTCATTTAAATCAGCTACAACGTCGGGTAGGGACCAGCCTGCTGACACGCCACAGTAAAGGGATGCAATTGACAAACGAAGGCACTCGTTTAGTTGAGTATCTCGAACGCGCTGAGGCAGAAATCGAAGCGGCTGGTTCGATCTTCGAGTCCCGTGGGCAGTCAGTCTCCGGAACAGTTCGAATCGCAGCGCCTGAAGGCTTTGCGTTAAAAGTATTGACCCCAAATCTGGCGACATTGCTGCGCGAGCATCCGGATCTCAATGTCGAAATTGTCCCGCAAACGCTCGGGTTCTCGTTGTCTCGTCGGGAAGCAGATATTGCCGTGATGGTGGGGCATCCGAGTGAGGGCCAATTACATTCAGAACTTTTGGGGACCTATGATTTAGGGTTGTATGCGAGCGAGTCTTATGTTGCCGCTCACGGAATGCCAATGAGCGTTGACGAGTTATTGAATCATCGATTGATTGGATACGTCGAGGACTTACTCTTTAGCGAACGGCTCAATATCGCAAAGCAGGTCGCGAGTGAATGGATATCGAATCTCGCCATTTATTCTCCGATTGGTCAGGTTGAAGCCGTTCGCGCGGGACTTGGCATCGGTGTCCTCCATGAATTCTTGCTGGATCATGACGAAGGGCTTGTGTCTGTGCTTCCAGAGCTTCGCTTCAGTCGCGAGTTTTTCTTGGTATCGCATCCAACAACGGCCCGGGTTCCGAGAATTCAGGCAATGCTTACGTTCATGCGCACGCTGAGCGACTCAATGCACTCCGCAGTTTGACTACCGGTTCACGAGACAAGAGGGTAGACTCGAGGCTCTTTTGTCAGAAACCAGTTTGCATGTCTGATCCAGCCACTCATTCCATCGATACCGCCTGGGAAACCCTATTTTCAGCGCTCGACTATGACGAGGGTAATCAGCAGGCTCGCTGGTCCGAAGAGGTTGAGCGCCGTTTAAAAGAAAATGGATTGACCTATCAGGCGCACACATCGAAGCATCATCAAGATCGTCAAGGGCAGCTCGATGTGGTGCCGTATTTGATGAATGAGTCGACTTTCGAGCATTTAGCGCGCGGGCTCTCTCAGCGGATGCGTTTTTTCGAAGCGTTACTGACCGATATCTACGGCGAGCGCCATTTACTGGCCGATGGCTCAGTTCCGGCCGATTTACTGTTCTCCAATCCAGAATATCTCATCGAAGCACATGGACTGAATCCGCAAACGCCCTGGATCAGCTTCTTGGCGCACGATTTAGTGCGTGATAGCCGTGGCCAATGGTTTGTTTTGGGGCAGAGCACGCGGGCACCAGCAGGTCTTGGTTACGTACTGGAACGGCGACTGATTATGTCCCGTGTGATGGGTTATTTATTGCGTCAGATGTCAGTGAAGCGGTTATCTGGCTTCTTTCGGATGTTGCGACAGTTTTTACGCTCGGATAGCCGTGATCAGGATTTATCGATCTTGATGACTCCAGGGCAGTCGGTTGAAAGTTATTTCGAGCATGCTTTTTTAGCGAACCACTTGGGTTTCACACTTGCTGAAGGAGACGATCTAACGGTCCGTGGTAACCGCCTGATGTTGAAAACCTTAAGCGGCCTTCGTCCAGTCTCTGGTGTATTGCGCCGAGTCGTTGACGACGATATTGATCCTTTAGAACTCAATGGTTCAAGTCGTCAGGGTACGCCGGGATTGATGGATGCTGTGCGTCGCGGTGGCGTTCGCATGGGCAATGTCCCCGGTGCCGGTGTGATCGATTCGCCACTGTGGATGGGCCGATTGGAAGGGCTTTGTCAGAAGCTACTTGGTGAGGATTTGATACTGAAAACGCTTCCAGCGCTCTGGCTTGGCGATGCCGATGAGCGAGAGGAGTTCGAATCACTCTGGCCCAATGTCTTGGTTCGTCATGCGTCCGCATTTCCCGCCGGCGAATCCTTCGTTGTCCGAGATCTTCCGGATGCCGAGCGAGACACTCTCGAAGGCCGAATTGCTGCCGATCCATCGAGTTGGGTTGCATGGCAAGCGATCGACTTGGAACAAGTTCCGGTTGCTGAAGGTGTAGCACGATCCGAATCCTTCGCGGTACTGCGCATGTACACCGCGCAATCCCAGGATCAGAAAGTCGATGTCATGCCTGGTGGTCTCGCATCATGCAACCATGATGCGTCCTGGGCGCAACTGCGCCCGAATACACCCGAGCGGTATAAAGATCTGTGGATTATGGGGACGGAGCCTGACAATCAACTCTCCATGTTCGCTGAAATGGATGCGCCGACACTGGGACCAGTCGACCAGTCGATGACGCCTAGCCGGGTTGCCGATGCCATGTTTTGGCTGGGTCGTTATGTGGAGCGCGCCGATGGGTTGACACGTTTGGTCAGAGAAGTATTGGCAGGCGCGATCGATGTTCGGATCGAACGGCAACAAGCAGCGCTCTGGCTTTTGGGAGCGCAGTTGACGACTGATCACATCAGTTTCGACGACGCCGCATCGGAAATCCATCAACTGATGTTTACGCGGACAGCACCGGGTGGTTTGGGTGAGTTGATTACGGCCATCATGCGAAATGCGCGGGCAACACCCGACTATTTGAGTGATGATGCGTGGCGTGCGCTGGTCAATTTAGAGCAAATGATCGAGCGGATTGGTTGGATGAAGCATGCCGATGCGGGTCGCTTGCTTGATCAAGTGGACTCGATCCTTATGCAGTTGGCGACCTTCTCAGGTCTGAATAATGACACCATGAGTCGTACGTTCGCCCACCGGTTTATGGATATTGGCCGACATTTGGAGCGGACAAGTAAGACATTGACGCTGTTGAACTATGCCTTCCAGACGCTGAAACCCCAAGATATCAACCACTGGGAATTTGTTCTCGAGGTGACAGATACCGTGATGACTTACAGGCGTCGATATCGCACTCGATTGCATCCGACGGCGATTCTGGATCTGTTGTTGCTTGATGTTGAAACGCCTCGGGCAATTGGTTATTTAGCCGCGCATCTTGAGAGTCTTGTTCAGGGGCTGCCTGTGCAGCAGTTGGTGGGCCGTAAGACGCAGCTTCAACAGCTAGCTTTCCGGATTCATGCGGGTCTCCAGATGGCACAGACAGACGATCTGATGACGATTCAAGGGTCACCGAAGAAGCCGTTGTTTGACCTTTTGGATCAACAAATCGAGACGCTCTCGAGTTTGAGTGAAGCGATTACGCTTGCCTACTTCAGTCATGCGGATGTCCCACAACAACTGGTCAAGGTGAGTTGATGCGATATCGTGTGCGACATCGAAATCGTTACCAATACGGTCAGCCCGTGAGCCTGTGTCACAGCCATGCAACATTGCTCCCTCGGGATACTTTAAATCAGCAAGTGTTGAGTGCGCGGTTAACCATCTTGCCGCTCATTGAGGATGTGCACGAGCGTCAGGATTTATTTGGTAACCGGGTGTCTCAGTTTTCGGTAGATGAAGTCCACACAGAGCTCAATGTTTTGGCTGAGTCTGAGGTTGAAGTGCGACCAACACGTGTTGATTTGGATCGGGATATCGCGTGGGACGATCAGTCGGCCATTCCAGCCAAAACGCGGCTCTATTGCCGGCCAAGTGTTTATGTGCCGACAGCGAATGCAGAGATTCAGCAGTTTGCATCTGGATTTTTTACCGCCGGTCGTGGCCTTCTGGAATCCACTAGTGCGCTCAATGAAATGATCTTTCATGAGTTTGTTTACGATCAGAATTTCAGTGATCTCGAGACACCTGTAGGTCTTGTTTTATCTGAGAAGCGCGGCGTGTGTCAGGACTTTGCACATTTGATGCTTGCCACCTTACGATCGAAGGGATTGGCTTGCCGTTACGTGTCAGGCTATTTAGAAACTGACCCGCCGCCGGGTCAACCAAAACTCATGGGGGCTGATGCCTCTCATGCATGGATCAGTGTCTTTGTCCCCGGAACTGGTTGGATTGACTTTGACCCAACCAATGGGTTGTTGCCGTCTGAGCGTCACGTGACGCTTGCTTGGGGGCGGGATTATGATGATGTTGTACCACTGAAAGGATTGATGACTGGCGGTAGTCAACATGCTCTTGAGGTGTCTGTGGATGTCACTCCCTTAGAGTAAGCGCGCCTGGATCGCCTCGTGAAGAGCGATTGTTCTTGAGGCCTCGTTGGCGTGTAGATTCTCGACCAGCTTTCCGTCAAGTACACAGAGCCCGTCGCCCCGAGCCAGTGCTTCATTCCATGCGGTGATGATGTTGTTAGCTCGCTCGATGTCATGATCAGATGGCGCGAAGACCGCGTTTGCGATTGTAATTTGTGACGGATGAATCAAGGTTTTTCCATCAAAGCCGAGTTCCCGTCCTTGCTCACACTGCACCTGATAAATCTCTGGATTGGCGAGATCTAGACACACACCGTCCAACACATCGATATTGGCTTCGCGTGCGGCAAGCACACAGTGTGAGAGCGCATACACTAATCCCTCGCGTTCAATCGTCGCACGGATCCGTAAACATTGAGATAAATCGGATGTCCCCATGAGCAGTGCACCGACACGTTCGTGTGCCTGGCAGAGTTCTCGCGCATTGAAGACGCCTGATGGCGTCTCGGCCATGAGCCAGAGCTCGACATCAGGGCTGTAACCTAGGGCATCCATGCGCTCACCAAGTCGTGTGATATCAGCCGGTGATTCTGCTTTTGGAACCACAAGGGCATCCAGAGGGGAATCAGCGAACGTCGTTATGTCATCGGCGTGCCATTCAGTTCCAATACCATTCACGCGAACAGCGATCTCGCGCGGGTCGAAGCCACCATCGAGAACAGCGGCTTTGGCGGTGTTCCGAGCACGCTGTTTGGTATCCGGAGCCACGGCATCCTCGAGATCCAGAATTACCACGTCGCAGTCGAGTGTTCGTGCCTTGGTAATGGCACGTTCATTGTGGGCTGGCATGAAGAGTGCGCTGCGACGTGGTGTCATGGTCATTCCTTAAGGTGATGGATTCGGTTGGCTGGTGTGGATTGCCTCAATGCCATCGAGTACCGCGTCTGACAGTGTCAGGTCGTGTGTATCAATGTTTTCTTTCAATTGCGCAATTGTCGTTGCACCAATGATGTTGGAGGTCACAAATGGTCGCGAGGTCACAAACGCGAGCGCCATTTCTGTGAGCGATAGCCCGTGCTCGGATGCAAGCGCCGCATAGGCTTCGGTTGCTCGCGTCGCTTCTGGATTCGAGTAGCGGCTAAAGCGATCAAACAGTGTTAAGCGGGCACCGTCAGGACGCTTGCCACCGAGATATTTTCCAGACAGCACCCCAAAGGCGAGTGGGGAGTAGGGCAATAAGCCAACAGACTCCCTGTGCGCGATTTCGGATAAGCCAATCTCGAACGTTCGATTCAATAGTGAATACGGATTTTGAATCGATGCGACCACAGGAAGGCCCTCGCGGCGCGCGATTTCAAGAAATGTCATCACACCCCAAGGTGTTTCATTAGAGAGCCCAATCGCACGAATTTTGCCACTGACGACAAGGCCTTCCAGTGCAGTCAGAATCTCATCAATTGGCGTCTCGTCAGCTCCGTCCACGTGGGTGTAGCCAAGTTGACCGAAGAAATTGGTCGGACGATCGGGCCAGTGGAGTTGATATAAATCGACATAGTCGGTTTGAAGCCAAGCCAGTGATGCGTCGATGGCCGCATCGAGATGGGCTTTGGTATGGCGTGGTCCGCCTCTGAAATAGTTGACCCATTCACCTGGACCACAGGCCTTGGTTGCAATCACAAGATCGTCACGATGACCACGCTGATTCAACCAGGTTCCGATGTATTGTTCTGTCCGCCCTTGGGTGTCTGCCTTCGGTGGCACGGGATAGAGTTCTGCGGTATCGATGAAGTTAATTCCACGTTCATCACAGGCATAACTCAACTGTTCATGCGCTTCGGCTTCGGTGTTTTGTTCGCCCCAGGTCATGGTGCCAAGACAAATGGATGTGACGTCGATTCCAGTTTTCCCAAGTGGGCGTTTTTCGATCATGAGTGTTCCTCGCGGTTTGACAGCAGTGCCGCATCCATTCGGCGAAGTGCTTCGGTTAAGGTGGCGGGATTGGTACCAAAATTCAAGCGAACGGCGGTGTCTGAGCCGAAAGGGCCTCCCGGCGACAGCCTGACACCTTGCGCAGCGAAGCGCTCTGATAAGTCCATTTGATTGTGTGATTCGATCCAGGCGAGGAAGGTTGCATCACCTGTGGTCACTTCAAGTTCTGGGTGACTCTTGGCCCAATCGATCACCGTGTTTCGGTTGTGCTGTAACGCAGCGAGTAATTCACGGTGCCATTGCCAACCATCGCGAAGGCAGGATTGCGTGACTGCGTATGCCAGCGGGGCGACGTGTGGCATCGCGATCTGTGTTTCGAGATACCGGGCGCGTGTATCTGGCTCCGGGATAATTGCAACGGCGCAACCAAAGCCTGCCACATTGAATGTTTTGGTGGCAGCCATCAAGGTGATTGTTGGCTGGTCATTCGATGCCACCAGACCCAATGGGATGTGTGGCTTGTCGTTGAGGATCATATCAGCCCAGATTTCATCACTGACGATGAGCGTGTCATGTTTGGATGCCGTTGCGATGAGTGCTTCGAGGAATTGTTTCGAATAGACCGTGCCACCTGGATTATGCGGATTGCACCAGAGAATGGCGGAGGGTTCAGTCAGTGTCTCCAGCGTTTCAGCAATCTGAGTCAGTGACGGTTGGAGTGTTTCGCCTACGCGGGTCAGTGCCATCGGATGTTCGATCCGTTTTTCAATCGAAGGAACGGTCTTAAAATATGGATACGCGGGTGTCGGAGTCAGAATTTGTTGAATCTGTGGGTGTGCCATGAGTGCGAACCGCATTCCTGGAACGACGCCGGCAACAGGCACAATCCAGTCAGGATCAATGGTCCATTGATGTGTCTTGTGTAGGTGATCGACCCAGGCCTCCCTAAAGCCTTTGGGTTCTTTACCATAACCAAAAATTCCGTGTTCTAGCGAACGATTGATCGTATCGCGGACACAAGGCGGCGGTGCACAATCCATATCGGCGACCCACAGCGGTAATTCGGCGTCAGGAAATGTGGACCATTTGAGGCTCGCATAGGCGCGACGCTCATTCGGATTTGGATGCCATTGCATATTTGGGTTCCCTGAGTGCAAGGAAAAGACCGGCAGCGATGAGGGTGCCAGCAATCCAATGATTGGATGTGAGGGATTCATTTAAAAAGATGTAGGCCAGGATGACGCCATAAAAAGGCATCAAGTGAATGTACTGGCCTGCCACTTGTGCCCCAAGTTGTCCGACGCCGTAGTTCCAGCAGATATAGGCTCCGAGTGAGGCAAATATCGCAACATAGCCGACCGCGTAAAAAGTCTCGATTGTCAGAGCAATTGGCGGCTCATTAAATGGGTTGATGGTTAATAACAATCCATTAAAGCAGACGCCAAAAAAGACGATGTATGCGAGAAAGCCAAGACCTGAAAGCTCGCTTGGTTTTTTGCGAAGGGTGAGTGAGTAAAGAGCCCAGCCGATTGATGATGAAATCACCCACAGGTCACCGGGGTTGACGGTGAGCTGGCCGGTTTGGCCACTCAAGATCAGGTAAGCGACACCAATCAATGAGACAAGAATACCAGCTCCACGTCGCGTACTCAGTGTGTCCCCAAAGAAAATAACCCCAAAGAGCACAATCCATACTGGGATGGATGAATTAATTAACAGGGCATTAGTGGCTTCTGTATCTCGTAAGCCGAGATAGAGAAGCACATTGAAGCTCGCCACTGATAGCAGTGCAAGAATCGTCAAGATGGGTAGATGCTTGATGATCAGTG
Organism: gamma proteobacterium HIMB30; assembly: GCA_000227525.2. Taxonomy (GTDB): domain Bacteria; phylum Pseudomonadota; class Gammaproteobacteria; order Pseudomonadales; family Litorivicinaceae; genus HIMB30. The sequence goes on along the minus strand of AGIG01000030.1, from coordinate 89,377 downwards.
GAAGTTCTGATTGAACCCGCTGAAAGGCAAAGGGTAGCAGCAAACACAGTGCGAACAGCCAGCGGTAAAACGACATGGTGATCGCGCCGATGTCTGATGCGAATGCCCGACCAACAATAAAGTTTCCCGCCCAAAATAAAGGCGGGAGAAGCAGCACGACATAGGGCCAAGTGCGACCCATTAATCAGCAAGTCGGCGATATTTCACGCGTGTCGGGATGATTTCTCCACCCAAACGTTTCTTGCGATCCTCTTCATATTCTGTGTAGTTACCTTCAAAGAAGATCGCTTGTGAATCGCCTTCATAGGCCAGAATATGTGTTGCGATCCGATCCAAGAACCAACGATCGTGAGAGATCACAAGCACTGTACCTGGGAAGGCGAGCAGTGCTTCCTCGAGTGCGCGCAGTGTTTCCACATCAAGATCGTTGGTCGGTTCGTCAAGGAGTAGTACATTACCGCCTTGCTTCAAGGTTTTTGCAAGGTGGAGTCGGTTTCGCTCACCCCCTGACAGATCTTTAACAAATTTCTGCTGGTCGCCACCTTTGAAGTTAAACCGGCCTAAATAGGCACGGCTAGGGATTGAATAGTTGCCGACGGTAATCATGTCTTGCTCATCGGACACTTCCGCCCAAACGGTTTTTGATCCGTCCAAGGCATCACGCGATTGATCGACGTAGGCCAGTTCCACTGTGTCACCCAATTCAACAGTTCCCGAGTCGGGCGATTCTTGGCCAGTGATCATTTTAAAGAGCGTTGACTTGCCCGCACCGTTACCACCAATGACTCCAACAATAGCGCCTGCTGGAACTGAGAAACTCAAATCGTCGATCAACATTTTGTCATCGAATGCCTTGTTGACTTGACTGAATTCGATCACTTTGTCGCCCAGTCGGGGTCCTGGTGGGATGTAGATTTCCTGAGTTTCGTTGCGTTTTTGTGTGTCTTGGCTTTGCAATTCCTCAAATGCCTTGAGACGCGCCTTTGATTTGGCTTGGCGACCTTTGGCATTTTGGCGAACCCACTCAAGCTCACTCTTGATCGTCTTCTGACGTGCTTCTTCTGACTTCTGTTCTTGCTCGAGGCGCTTTTCTTTCGCTTCAAGCCAGGTCGAATAGTTCCCTTCAAACGGGATGCCACGGCCACGGTCAAGTTCTAAAATCCAACCTGCAGCGTTATCGAGGAAGTAGCGATCGTGCGTGACGGCAACCACCGTGCCTTCAAAATCGACCAAAAAGTGTTCAAGCCAAGCCACCGACTCGGCGTCCAAATGGTTGGTCGGTTCGTCGAGCAATAACATGTCAGGTTTTTGTAATAACAGCCGACACAGAGCGACGCGGCGCTTCTCACCGCCGGACAGATGCTCGATGGTTGCATCCCATGGTGGTAGACGTAATGCATCGGCAGCCTGTTCTAAGATGCGATCCAATTCCCATCCATTGACCGCATCAATTTGGTTTTGCAGTTCACCTTGCTCCATGAGGAGATCATTCATCTCATCGTCAGACATGGGTTCAGCGAAGGCGGCTGAAATTTCATCAAATCGCGTGAGGAGTCGTTTAATTTCGCCAGCACCTTCTTCGACTGCATCGCGCACCGATTGTTGGGGATCCAACTGCGGTTCTTGCGGGAGATAGCCGACATTGATCCCCGGTTGTGGACGTGCTTCACCGTCAATTTCGCTATCGACGCCAGCCATGATTTTCAATAGCGTCGATTTCCCTGAGCCGTTGAGGCCCAAGACCCCAATTTTTGCGCCCGGAAAAAAAGAAAGGGAGATGTCTTTTAAGATCTCGCGTTTTGGGGGAACAACTTTGCTCACCCGATTCATGGTGTAAACGAACTGTGCCATGGAATGCCTAGAATCCTGTCGATAATCACATGTGAGGGGCGCAGGATACCAAGATTTGATACTCACGTGCGATCACTCGACCTGATCTCACCCTCGAGGTATGCTCCAACCCGATTATTGGAAAAGATTTGATGCAGATAGTTCCTGTCTTTGGAGGTCCAAAGACACCAAAGACCCTGTGGTGGCTCACTGGATTGATGCTCTTCTTAGAGGGTATAGCCCAGTTGTCCGATCGTGGCTGGTTCGGTGTCTTGGATCTGCGAAGTCTGATGATTTCATATGGTGCCTTTTGGGATTTTCTGTTTCCGCCGGGCACTGTGGATCAGGCGTTATTTCTTGGTCAGTCCTATGCCATGTTGATCACCCATGCATTTTTGCATGCCGGTACGATTCATGTACTGATGAATACGGTGATTTTTATTGCCTTGGGAAAAACCCTGGCCGTGTATTTTGGCTTACGTTTAACGCTCCTGACCATGTTCGTTGGGGCGATCAGCAGTGGCGTGATGTTTGGGCTCTTGGAATCAACATCAGCTCCCATGGTCGGTGCATCTGGCGTTGTTTTTAGTTTAATTGGCTTTTGGTTACAGGTATCGCGCACTGAACTGAAACGACTCGGACGTCCGGGTCGTTCCGTCGCGTCAGTCATCATCAGCCTGATCGTGATTCACATCTTGCTGCACGTTTTCATGGGAGGCCAGATTGCATGGCAAGCGCATTTCGGTGGCTTCGTCGCGGGTTATTTTTTGATGCCATGGTTTATTGATCGCCATCGATTACCCTCTCGCTAAGTCGATTGATCATTCAACTGGTGATGACAGACGCCATCGCCAAGACATGGCACACTATCGGTATGACACAAGAACTCCCCCGTCAAAACCGTTTTTTAGCGATGAAATTCTATGAGTTTGCTGCTATCTCGACGCTAGTTCTCGCATTCTTTCCGATTTCACTGGTGGTCAGTTGGATCGCCTTTGGCACACAAACAACACGTGAATTAATCGAAGCAATGATCAAAGACTGGTTGCAGACCGTGCTGATTATTGTCGCCCTAATTATCGTGTCGCTCGGTGGGATGATATGGGGAGTCTTTGCATGGCTTACATGAAGACCGGACTTTGGCTGTTGGCGATGGCCATTATTTTTGGTGCGTTTGGAGCCCATGGCCTGCAAGCGTTGGTCACACCTGAGCGCCTTGAAACTTGGGATACTGCGGTCCGCTACCATGCGTGGATGAGTCTGTTCTTGATTGCAATTGCTGGGACGTCATTTCAAATCTCGGATTGGGTCTATCGATTGGTAGTCGCCGGTCTGGTGGTATTTTCGGGCTCGTTATACCTGTTGGTTTTGTTTGATATCCCGATCTTGGGCGCAATCACCCCAATCGGTGGCATCCTGATGATTATCGGTCTCGTGACAGCTGCAATGACCTGTCGGACGCCTGATTAGGCAGAATATTTCAGTCGAAGTGCATTGAGTACCACACTGACTGACGAAAGCGCCATCGCCGCACCAGCAATGGATGGAGTGAGAAGCCCGGACATGGCGAGCGGAATGCAAAGAACGTTGTAACCAAATGCCCAACCTAAGTTTTGTCGGATGACGTGACGAGTTTTTCGTGCATAGTGAATCGCCTCCGGAATGAGTCGTAGATCGGGGCGCATAAGCACCACTGGTGCTGACTTGAGTGCAATTTCACTCCCGCTCCCCATTGCGATTCCGACATCTGCTCGCGCCAGTGAAGGCCCGTCGTTGACTCCGTCACCAACCATGGCGACTCGCTGTCCGTGTGATTGATAGGACTCTATGACCTCAATCTTCTGGGTTGGAGTCAGTCTGGAGTGGACTTGATCGACTCTCAGTTCGCGACCAAGCGCTTCGGCCACCTGGTCCTGATCGCCGGTGAGGAGAATGACGCGTTTGTTTTCTGATTTGAGCGCAGTGATGACCGATTGCGCCTCGGCTCGGGTTGTGTCTGAGAATTCAACATGGCCGAGTATCTGCCCGTTCCGGCTTAAATAGCTGATGGTTGATTGCCCTATTGTTGCAACAGCAGTTGCATGGTCGATCACAAAATCAAGTTGACCAAGGCGATAGGTGACGCCTTCGATCGTCGCTGAGATTCCTCTGCCTGGCGATGTGACGGCGTCCTCCACGCTAACGGCTGGAATCGATGATTGATCGAGATCTCGAATAATCGATTGAGCCAGAGGATGAGTTGATTCGCGTGCAACCTGAACCAGGGATTGGATGAATTCCTCTCGATTTGTATCGACGGATTGGATATGAGTCACCTTGGGTTCACCTTGGGTGAGTGTTCCCGTTTTATCGAATGCAACGACTTTGACCTCGGGAAGTGATTCAAGTGTCTCAATGTCTTTGATCAGGATCCCCTTGGTCGCGATCAGTCCGGTACCTGCCACCAGGGCCGTTGGAGTGGCGAGGCCAAGTGCGCAGGGGCAGGCGATGACTAACACACTGATTGCCGCCCCAACGGCGTAGTCAAGCGCTGTGCCGAAGGTCGCCCAGCCGATGAAGGTGGCAACTGACAGAAACAGAACCGCGGGCACAAACACCCGGCTAATGCGATCGACTAACCGTTGGATGGGTGCTTTTCCCATCTGCGCATTGTTGACCAGTCTAGCGACCTGCGAGACGGTCGAAGCCTCGCCCACCCGTTCAGCGCTTACGCGGATGGTTCCATTTAAAAGCAGTGTCCCTGAAATCACGGAATCCCCCGTTGTCCGATATTCAGGGAGTGATTCCCCAGTCATCGCAGAGGCGTCGATATCCGCTTCACCCTTGATCACAATGCCATCTGCTCCGATGCGCTCACCTGCACGGACAACCAGAACGTCTCCGGAGACGATCTCATCGAGGGCAAGTTCAACTTCCTTTCCCTGTCGCAAGCAGGTGACTGTTTTCGGCCGCAATGCGAGGAGTGAAGAGACGGCGGAGCGTGCGCTTTGTTTGGCGCGATTCTCGATCGTCTTACCCAGCAAAACCAGTGTAATGACGACGGCTGATGCTTCGAAGTAGAGATGACCGGTTGCCTCTGATCCGAGCGTTATCCACTGATAGAGACTGTAGCCATAGGCCACTGAAGTTCCGAGTGCAACCAAGGTATCCATATTGGCCTCACCGCGTCTCAGCGCTACCAGAGCCCCTTGGTAAAACCGACGTCCGAAATAGAGCTGAATGGGGGTCGCAAGTGCCCATTCGAGACCAACCGGTAGGTGCCATTCCCAACCAAGCCACATCGCGATCATTTGTATGACGAGCGGCGCAGCCAGGCAAGCAGATATCCAAACACCACGATCATCATTTCGGTCGTCAATTGGCGCATGACGACCCTGTGTTGTGACTTCAATGAAATCACGTTCTTTAAGCGCCCGATTCAAGGCACCCATGTTCACGTCAGGCAGGGTGGTGAAATCAAGACGTTGAAGCTGTGGATTGAGCTGAAAACCAATTACATGAGGATCACTTTCCAATAGAGATCTCAGGTCGTTGTCATTGAATTGATCGCCACACGCTCTGAACGCCTGATGTTGGGTTTGTACACTGAAACCAATACGACGGATCCAATCGATGAGTTGCTTTGGGTGAAGCGTCTTATGACTTTGGATCCGTGCTGATTCGGTTGCAAAATTCACTTCACAGCTGTCTATCTCAGAACGCGCCTCAAGTTTCCGCTGGACCGAGGCCGCGCAACCTCCACAGGTCATCCCTTTGATTTGTAGCACGTAGTGATGCATGACGGTGTTCTTGCGCCTCGGTTAACGGTTCAACCAGCCTCGCTCTGGCTTTGAGGATCGATTGTGACGAAGTTGCCACTAAATCTGAAGTAGGCAGAGGGTCTTCATCTGGCCTTGTTGGGTGATGCCATCATGTCACTGGACTGTTAAGCGACCATGCAGAGAAACTCAAAGCGTCTGAGTCAAGGTCGCATATTGTGGTTCGTTTTAACTCACAAGGACTGCTCACTTGAACTTTGTGGCTACCGGATGCCGATCAATATGAAAAATCATATGGAAATCCGTCGCTTTTTCTAAAAAAACATTTGAGTTCTGAAGAAGTTCATGTAAATCTCGGTTTTACGTTGATTTTTGGAACACGTTTTGATGCGTATTGCCTACGTCAATTGGCTAACCACATTGCTCATTCTGGTTTTTGGTACAGGATGCGCCTTCGAGCCTGTCAAATCTGGCTACTCCAAGAATCAGGTCAGCACCACCGCGATCAATGCTGTGCTTCCTCACGGGAGTGAACATTCCCTCCTCGTCTTCAGAACCAGTGGTTTCAAACTGTGGGAAAATCAGGACGCTGAAGTATTGATTAATGGATCTCCGGTGGCTTTCTTTAAAGCAGGTGGGGCGCGGTATTTGCCGCTGACTGCGGGTCAGAGCACGATTGTCGTTCGCGAACCAGAGCATTTTTTGAAATGTGAGCTCGAGTTTGAATTCGAGCCAGGATCTGGCCAGTTTATTGAAATTTATGAGCGGTTTGACCCGGGAGCATTGTTGGTCAGTTTCATTTTTGCTGATCTACAGAGTCGCTTGTTATACGACCCCCATCCGGGAACCAACTGTGTTGGCGTCTATGGGCTATCCATGGGCCGTCTGGAGCAACAACAACGCGCCGATATCCACAAAGAATATAGCTTCCAAGTGGTGCAACGCTAACGGCTGATTGGTGCCTCTTGTGGCTGCTCTTGAATTGAGGCCGTCATTGAGTCACGGTTCGTGTTATCGCATCGATTAAACCATTGGGAAGTCATGTCATCTGAGCTTTCGGTCAGCGGTCTGTTGCTTGCGGCCACTGATCAAATTGTGTTGATTACACCACTCGAGTTTTAGAGGGACCTCATGAAAATAACCTTGGCTCAATCACTTGAATGGTTCGGTGTCTTGACCGCAATCGTCTATTCATTACTTGTTGCATCCAATACGGGCCTTGAGTTTTTAGGATTCGCCCTGTTGCTGATCTCTGCATTCTCAATCGGATTGTGGGCCTATTTGGGGGGTCATCGTGGCATTTTACTGTTGCAGTTTTTCTATGCGACTGCCGGTATCATCGGCATGTTGCGGTGGTTTTAACCACGCCAAGCAGGTGGCGTCTTCACCGCAAACGTGCAGTTTCGGGTCTATCGACTATGGCCTTTATGGCAAGCCGTTTGACGTTCTTCCTTCGGCAGTTTGAGACAATTGTTGCGACGTTCCAACATCGCTGCCTGTTTCTCGGGCGTTGCCTTCAGAAATTTTTCAAACCATCGGTCAGCCTTCTCTCTCATGTGTGCCTGTTCTTGAACGGTCATTTGGGTATCGGCAAATGCCGAGGCTGAAATGATGCAGCAGAGCAGTACTCCAAGAAACATTGCTTTGTCTCCTGTCTGGTGAATGAAGAGCCAGCATCCTAGCGCGAGGGTCGCTGGTGATCCTTGATGCATGTCAATATGCGAGGATGTATTCCGAATGTGAGTCCAGACTTCTCGAGGTCGCGATGTGCCAGGTCGGAGGTGTTGGTTAATTGGTGGTGGGCAACGGTGTGGTCTTGAGGCTTTTGATGGATCCTTGGAGCGCGTTGCGAAGTAACCGCTTGCCGGTGTCGTGAGAGATGTATCCACGACGGATAATCGTGTTGAGATACGCCTGCATTCCGACCACGAATTCGGGATGTTGCTCGAAATAGGCGAAGACCGCTGATGCGTTCAGATCCGATAAGGATGCAAATGATTGTTTGAAATCGCTCGGCAGACCTTCTTTGACACGAACTCTTGCGATATAGGGCACTTCAGCTTGTTGCCCAAAATAGGTCGCGATGGTGATGTATTGATTGTAGGCACTACTGACTTGTGTTGGGTTGGTCTCGAGTATTTCGACTGTCTGCTTTTGAGACGCGCCAATGGTTGAGCACCCGGAGATCAACAATATCGAGATGACAATCAGTAACCGCTGCATAAACATTTCCTCATTACACGTCAGTATTTTATCGGATTGATTTCAATAAACTGAATCCTTTATTGGTTTGAACTCAACGTCGTGATGTTTGTTATGGCCTTCAATGGCAAGGTCAGTACGACGGTTCTCCAGGGACTTGAAAACCACTTGGCCCGTGGCCAGTTCGTAATCAACGACCTAATCGGAGATCAAGATGCGCCATTTCTCTCGAATCCTTTCGTTCAACGTGCTTGCGGTCCTATCGTTGGCATTGGTCGGATGCGGTCTGACCTCTGAAGAGATCCGGAAGGCGACGACGCCAACGCTCTGTGAGACCGTGACTTCGCCGACAAACGTCGATTTTAGCAATCGAGACATTCTCGCAGAGCTCAAAAAACGCAATGCCGCACAATGCGCGACACAAGACATCCTTGATGCCAGGTCTGCCGAACATCAAAAGGCGCAAGCGCTCGAAAGAGAGAGAAATCAGAATGATGGAGGGGGCGGTGGCTACTGACTCCATGAAAGATCAATCTTTCATCAGCATGTGAAAGCGGACAGTGACCAACCAGCCCGCCTAATGTCTGCCGCCGCCAGTTGTGATTATTGATCGGTACGTGAGTTCTAGCCACTGAGGGCATCGTCATGCGTCTCGAAGATTCGTCGAGCCAATGCAAGGCTTTATTTTCGAACACACAGGTGTTGTGTTTTTCACCAAAATGTCATGATTTTGTCCTGAATTTGACATCGTTGACTTTCTATTCTCTCGCCTCGGAATCCTTCACGAGGCTTGAACAATGAAAAACACTCCGGCGATATTGATCGCCACAACACTTGTATCCACTGCATTGACTCCTTTGGCATTGGCTGCCGGACATGGCTCCCAAAAGGTGATTGGTCAAACGACCGCGCTGATCGCCGAGGCTGTTCTTCCAACCTTGGTCAACGCGCAATCAGAACGTGATCTGAAAGATGGGGAAAGTGCCAACACTGACTTTCCATTCGCTGAATTTAAAGCGATTGCGACGGTCGGCGAAGTCGATGCGAAATCAGGGCTGGCGTTGACAGGCTATCCTGACGGGCAGGCTGCCTGGTTGGCAGACGATGAGACGGTACGGGTGGTGTATCAAAGCGAGTCCTATGCAACCATGGGGAAAGCACCACAGCCTGAGACCTATCCTTGGGCAATGATGAATGGTGTGACTTTTACCGGCTCTCACATTCATACGATTGATTATGATCGGGCAAAATTTGCCTCATTCATGAGTCATTAAGATGCCGCTCAAGGGATGGTAAAGGGCTCAGGCAAACTATTCCACACCGTGTATAACGGCTTTGGTGAGGTTGTTTCAAGCCCAACCCATGACCCATCACGACTGGACGGTAAATGGGGTAATCAAACCCGTCCTGATGGCACGCTGATTCAATTCAAACCTGATTTTAAACTGAGTCAGGCGGACTATTTCTTTCAAAGCTTCTGTGGAGCCTGGTACGAACAAGCCAACAAATATGGTGAAGGAATGGGCTTCGCTGACGATGTGTGGTTAACCGCCGAGGAATGGGAAATCGGACGGATGTTCCCTGCGGGCAGCTCTGATTCAGCAGCCACACTTGGACTTGCGAGTCTTGTTGTGGATATCGCAAATGAAACGGCTTACACCGTGCCGGCTCTCGGACAAACCGGATATGAAAAGCTGATGCCGATTAACTCAGGCCACAAGGATTACGTTGTGATCGTTGCAGCCGGTTATAACCACGGCCAAGAACCTGCACCCAATCGAATTTATGTCGGAATTAAAAACCGAGCTGCAGATGGATCTGAGATCAACTACGCAACTGCAAACCAGCGCGATGCATTTTTAGCGCGTAACGGTCTTCTCTACGGCAAAATCTAAGGTCTTGCATTGACTCCGGAAACTTTCACCAAACTGGGGCTTGAGGTCACTCTGGACGCTAAGATGGTTGATGAATATATGAAAGATGCAGATGCGCCAAATCGCTTTGAGGGTCGGTTCTATCCAACGTCTTTCCAATGGGTCGGTTTTGATCAACCGGTTGCAGTGCAAGATACAGAGATGATGCTTTGGGAACAGAAAGACGAGCAACCCGAGGGTTATGCGTTTTTTAACGGCGATACCAAAACTGAGCATCCAACTGCTGATCCATCCGGAGCACCCCGTTACTTCCAAAATATGACCGATGAAGGTGGTCTCATGGGCTTTGATTTGGGTGATTTGGGTTCTGCCCTAGCAGCCGCCAACGGTGATCTACCGGCTTATCTTGATGTCTCTGTTGTTCGTTCTGTGGCAGCAGTCGATGGCGCGTTGACTCTAAAGATCGCGGATCAATTCAAGACAAAGGACGGCGATGCATCGATCCACATGGAAAAAGGTGTGGCCAAGATGGTTGCCCCAGATGGTTTGTATTGGGCAAAGACCGCAGACGGTGACTACCTCATCGTTGACGAAGATTCCGGCAACGATTTTGGTGAGCGGAAGTACGTGTTGACGATTGACGACGATCTGAATGTCACTGACGCGCACTTGCTTGCCATCGCAGGTGGTAAGCACAGCCCACGCTACCAGGCGGGTGTATCAGCGTTGGGCGGTGCTTTTACCAAACCTGGAACGGCTGAGTTTTCAGGCTCATGGCCTGTGACTGCTCTCATCGCACAGAAAGCAGATGGCTCTTTCTATTCGATGGAAGAATTGCAGGGCAGTGCACGGCAAACCATTCGAGGTGCACTTCCAGCCGCACAGCAAACATTCATCGGTGTTGTGCAAGCGCGATCTGAATCAAATGGCGCGGTAGAGGCTAATGGTGGTGACGCCGGCGGACAGGTCTTCATGTTCACTTTTGATGTCAACAAGTCGAGTGCAAAGTTGGCGTCGAACTAACCTGATTTGATACGACATAGTCAAAAAAAAGGGGGTGTAAAAGCCCCCTTTTTTAGGCATTGTTGGGACAACCATTGAATTAAAAATCAATACAAAAATCCGTTAGGACAATGGTCTTTGGATTTTTAAATAGTTGATTTTAAACGCTTAATTGGAGCGGGTAGGGGGAATCGAACCCCCATCACCAGCTTGGAAGGCTGGGGTAATAGCCTTTATACGATACCCGCACTCCGGTAAGGGGGCGGATAGTAGTGTTTTGCCCGTGTCTCGTCAATGTCTTCTCTTTGATCTCCAATCGATTAGCATGGAGGTCTGTTGAATTAAAGTGGAGAGATAAATGCATTTGCGCAAACGTATGTTGGGAGCCTTGGCGCTGATTGTGGCGTCAGTGACATCGCAGGCCGACAGTACTTTTTCTCTGACATCACTCACGCCCGATGTTGCTTTGAAGCTCGCAACAGCTGCCCGTCAATCATGTAACGAACAAGGCTATCAAGTCGCAGTCGCTGTGGTTGACCGCAGTGGATTACTTCAGGCGTTTATTCGTGATCGTTTTGCAACGCCGCACACAGTTGAAGTTGCAGAGCGTAAAGCCTGGACCGCGCTGTCGTTTCGGATTCCAACCTCCGAAATGGAGGAGGCAACAAATCATGAGACAAATATGATGGGAATTCGTCATGCCTCACAAGCCTTGATGGTCGGTGGTGGTTTACCGATCGAAGCTGGCGGGAGTTTGTTGGGAGGTATTGGGATTTCTGGAGCACCGGGTGGCGATTTAGATGAAGCGTGTGCTGCTGATGGTCTATTGGCGATCGAAGACGACCTACTGTTTTGATCACCGGTGATAAAGGGGCGATACGCCCCTCTTTTATGGTTTAACCACTGTGAGGCCAAAACCTTGCCATGACTGCATGCCGCCGCGATACCACTTAATTTTATGCGCGGGATATCCAAGTGTAAGTAGTGTGCGAATATTGGTCGGTGATTGACCACACCATGCCCCATTGCAATACAGAATCAGGGTTTTTGCGTTGGAATAATCCCACATCCCATCGAGTGGAATGGCCCCGAAAGTTGTTTCGAAAATATCCGAGATGGTGAACATGTCCGATTTTTTGACAGAGAGAGTGGTCCAAGGGAGATTGATAGCTCCCGGGATCATGCCTTTTTCGGCCCAATCTGGAGTTCTCGAGTCGATCAACAGCCCGTCCAGTTCACCGAAGTTCATCTTCTCCATCATGGCCAGAAGTTCAAGTTCACCGATTGTCTCGACGCCTGGAGCAAGATCCATCGGCTGAATGCAAAATGGTGGACAAGGGCGAGATGTGAGTGCGTAGTCAGAGGCAATCGTATTAGTGCTATTTTGATTCCGTTTGATGATGACTGCCTCGCCGTCATGCATCACTTCTTGTTCCATTAGATTCGAGGTAATTCCCACTGGCTTCTCGTGACTGCCAGCAATCACGGTGATTGGCAGTGTCAGAGCGGCAATTAACAGTCCAACATATCGCATCTACTGAATCCTTTCCTTGAACGAAGTGCTTGAATCTAAATTGCGAAACAGATTGTGTCTACACAACCTTCATCCCTTCTCCACAATCTCACCCCAATTTCTCCCATCTGTTGTTTTGCGTTTCACATGTAATGCAGTCATCGAAAACGGAGGAAACTCAAATGAAGAAAATGATGATTGCAATCACGTTGGCATGCGCGGTGAGTACTGCGCATGCGGAGACGACTGAATCGAAGATGCCGGAGCATGTTGGATTTGGATCCGGGGCAGCTGTTGGCGCAGCGATCGCCGGTCCCGTGGGGGTCGTCGTTGGTGGAACACTGGGTGCGCTGATTGGCCATGATATGGTGCAAGAGCGTGTTTTGGCGCGTAAAAATCAGGAACTCGCAGATTTGAATCAAGAGATTTCAAAGGCACGTTCACAGCTTGCTCTGGTCAATGCCGAGCAGGCTAAGACTCAGGCTGAAATCGTCGCATTACGCGAATTGCTCTCTGACTTATCGGTTGCCGTGCATTTTGATACCAACTCAGCGATGACTGCTGGGCAATATCGGGAGGCACTTCAAGCGGTGGCAAAAGCTTCTCGTTCGATTGATGGGCTGACAGTCAGGCTGACGGGTCATGCCGATCCGAGAGGATCAGAACGGTACAACCAGCAGCTGAGCGAAGCGCGCGCTGCATCTGTTGGGCAAATTTTACAGGAAGTTGGTGTATCACCGATGACGATCCAAACAGACGGGCGAGGTGAACAAGAGGCAATCGCTGACGGTCAAAATCGGTTTTACGCGCTTGATCGTCGGGTCGATATTCAACTCAGTTTTGATGGGAAACCAGTCAATGAAGGTCTTTATTCCGTACGTTGATGGAAGCGGGGGTGTGGATGCACCCCTTGTCCCCTTCAATCATCAGGCGATGCGAATCGTCCGTCTTGAAGTCATAGGAGATCAAACCGATGCAGTCTGTGAAGTCATCATGGAAATTCAACCAGACCATACCGAATATCATATCGAGCCAAAAACGCGGTATGGTGAGGCTACGGGCACGAGAACAACTGACATTTGAGCTAACCGGAGGCGCGATGAATTCACATATTGTGGTGGTCGAGGACGATGTCGATCAGTTGGCGAATTATTCGTATGCCTTGAGTAAGAAAGGGTTTACGGTGTCAGGGTATGAGTCGGCTGACGAAATTCAGCATGCGTTATCTGGGCAACCGAGTCTGGTGTTACTCGATATTCACCTCGGTCGCGATCCTGACGCGGGTTTCGGAATTTGTCAGTGGTTATTGGATCGCTATCCAGGTCTCCCAGTGATTTTTCTCACCAGTCGCACTGATGAAATTGATCAAATCTTTGGTCTGCGTCTGGGTGCTTGGGATTATCTGACGAAACCAATTTCTGCGGCGTTACTGGTTGAAAAGGTTGCGGCTGTCCTTAAGCGAGCCAATCGAGCGCGCAATGGAATGGATACGGTACTGACCGACGGACCTTTGATTGTTGATCCAGATCGTGCTCAAGTGTCCTTCCACGGCCAGCCAGTGAGCTTAACCGTCACAGAGCTTGCGATTCTCGAGGCGCTGATGCGCGCTGAAGGAGCCGTTCTCACCTATGATCAACTGGCTGAGCGAACACGGCAGACTGTCGTGACTAACAATACCCTCAGCACACACATCAAGCACATCCGTCGGAAGCTCAAACTCATCGATCAGGCATTTGATGCATTGGTGAATGTTTACGGCACTGGGTATCGTTGGGAGTCTCCGCCTGGATGAAATTCAGTTTACGGATCAAGCTATTTTTGTTTGTTCCTGTCTTCGCTCTGGTTCCGTGGCTCGGGTACCAGACATTTCAAAAGCTGCAGCACTTTGCCACTGAAGCACAGTCTGAAGCCCTGCGTGTACTTGCACAGAGTTTAAAACCTGAACTCGACATTCTGAGTCGTCCTGAGACCATCGCTGGGTTGCGAGTGACTCCCGAGCCAATGCGTCGAGCGCCTGTGATTGATGGGTTTTTTGATGAATGGCCCGACACCCCCGACGCATTAGCAGATGACCGAATCCGCATGAAGATTGGTCAATTTGATGAACGGATTGTTTTCGCACTTGAGGTTAAAGATTCAACTCGGTTTTATCGCGAGCCCTTATTTGGACGATCTGAAGCAGTCCCATTTGACGCGATTCGGTTGCGATTGACCGCTGGATCATCGGTAGAGGAAGTTATTTTAGCGCCAGAGGCCTCGGGTGGATTTGATGCGCCAGTTTCGAGTAATCCGTTACTCCTGAATTCGAAACCACGAGTTCGGGCCTACTGGTGGGAAATTTCTGGTGGGTATCGGCTTGAGTGGGAGATGCCTGTGTCTCAGGTGCTGAGCCGACAGATTGATTTCGTCCAATACGATCATAACTGGATTGAGCCAATCGAGAGACGATACCGATTTGGAATCGAGCCATTGAATGCGAAAGTGCAACAATTAGCGAGACGACTGGCAGGCGAGACGCGTCAAATCATGGTGATTGATTCGGATGGGCTGGTTATTGCCAAGACCACAGCGCCAGATGAAATGCCATCTCTATTGGTGTCTGACGCATGGACTCGCGATGTGACAATGACGGAACAAGACATTCGCTTGAATGTGCCCCTGAGTACAGAAACAGGGCGGTACTCGATCCTGATCGCGGCGCCGACCAGTGAAATTGTCGGTGCAGCACAACAAGCATTAGTGACACTCGCGTGGCAAACGCTTGGTGTATTGATTCTTTTGATTTTGGGTTTATCGATTTATTCAGGACGACTGGCTGAGCGGATCACGCGACTTCGGCGAGAACTGAAATCGTATCTGGATACCCGAGGTCGGTTCTCGAGTGAACCGGCGTTGACCGATGCGCGGACTGCTGATGAAGTTGGCGAGTTAAGTCGAGATGTACAGCAAGTGCTCAGAGATTTGGCGAGATACACAGCATTTCTCGAGCGGATCCCTCGAACCCTTCGCCATGAATTGAGTAATCCAATGAGCACGGTTCAAACAAGCTTGGAGTTGTTATCGGACGAAAAAGATCCAGAGCAGCAGGCTCGCTTACGGGCAACAGCTGAGCGAGGGATCCAAAAGCTTGAATCAACACTTGCAAAGGTCACTGAGGCAGCAAGTCTTGAAGAAGCACTGCGTGATGAAGAACAGCACGGTTTTGATGTGGCGCGAGTGACTCGAGACGCGGTTGAAAGCATTCAGCGCACAGTGACGGATCGCCAGTGGCGACTGGATGCGCCAATTGACCCGGTGGTGATTCTGGGAAATGACCTTCGATTTGAGCAGATGCTGGATAAATTACTCGACAATGCCAGAGATTTTACACCCGCTGGCGGTTTAATTACTGTGGGTATTCGCGATCATATCAATGCGGTTTCGGTCTGGGTTGAGAATACCGGTCCATCGCTTCAAGTACACAACGGTATCGATGCTTTTCAAATGTTCTCCGGGACTCGCAATGATTCCACGGGGTCACATTTAGGTCTCGGACTCTATGTGGTTCGGTTGATTGCTGAATCAATGGGCGGTGAGGTTTCCATTGGCAATACCGAGCAAGGTGTGCGGGTCGAAGTGACCGGTTTGGATGTCCCTTGATCAGAGAGCGCTGATGAGTCATGACATGTGTCTAGGATGCATCAAAGTCGCCCGCGGAGAGATCAATAGGTTGTCCGTTCAGGTCTCTGTTATTCTCAGAGAATGGAGGATGTATGCGCATAAGTTGTGTTCAATATACCGCTGAGCCTGACGTGGCGATCTCTGAAGGCAGGCTGTACCCTTTGTTGGATGAAGCGGTGACTGCTCGAGCTGACGTCATTCTTTTGCCTGAGTGCGCGTTGTGTTTGTCTTCAAATCAAGAGATTTCCAGAGCGCAGGCTCTGACCCTTGAGGCACCTGAGGTCCATCGCTTGAGACAGTATGCGGCGGATCATGCAGTGACGCTCATTGTCGGATCATTGATTATGGCGACTGACCAGGGTGTGAAAAACCGAACCTTGGTGATCAACCCACAGGGCGTGATTCAGGCGACCTACGACAAAATTCATTTGTTTGACGTGGATTTGGCCTCGGGTGAAAGTTATCGAGAAAGCGCGCTGTTCGACGCCGGTTCCAATCCCACCCTGATACCAATTCAGGAATGGACCGTGGGTCTCTCCATCTGTTTCGACCTGCGTTTTCCTGCGCTGTATCGTCATTATGGGTTAGCAGGTGCTGATCTTGTGGTGGTACCTGCTGCATTTACCAAGACAACAGGGCAGGCGCATTGGTCAACCTTGTTGCGTGCTCGCGCAATCGAAAATGGTTGTTTTATCGTTGCCGCAGGTCAGTGTGGTCGGACAACCGAAGGGCGCGAAACCTACGGGCATTCGGTCGTTTATGATCCTTGGGGAGACTGTCTTGGCCAGTTATCCGATGAGCCCGGTGTACTGACGGTCGATCTGATTTTAGATCGCGTTCAAGCAGTGCGTTCGTCGGTTCCTGTGATGACTCAGCATCGCGATTTTAAGGCGTGATTCGAAGCAGTTGTCCGCGGCTTGAATCAGTCAGTAAGTAAAGTGCGCCGTCGGGACCCTCACGAACATCCCGGATGCGTCCGTATTCTCCGCGATACAAGCGCTCCTTTTGCTTGAGTCTGCCGTTCTCGAAAGCCAGTCGCACAAGCATTTGCGCCTTGAGTGCCCCTACGAACAGATTGTTTTTCCATTGGGGAAATTGCTTTCCTGAATAGAATGTCATGCCCGAGGGTGCAATGGATGGATTCCAGTAGATGAGTGGTTGTTCGAGCCCCTCTTTCTCGACACCCTCTCCGATGGCAGTGCCGATCCCGTAGTTGCGTCCATAGGTAATCGTTGGCCAACCATAATTGAGGCCAGCTTCGATCCGGTTGATTTCATCACCACCTTGCGGACCATGTTCATGAGCATAAAGATGGCCTTTGGAGTCGAAAGCGAGGCCTTGAGGATTTCGGTGTCCAACGGAATACAGTTCTGGTCGGGCGTTTGGTGATGCGAAGATTGGATTGTCTGGTGGGATGCTGCCATCAAGGTTGAGTCGGATAATGGAACCGGCTGAGTCTGAAATATCTTGGGCTCGTTCGCGTTCTCCGCGGTCCCCAATGGTTAAAAATACGTATTGATCGTCGAGAGCAATCCGACCCCCAAAATGATGACCAGAGGTGGTTGTCAACGGCATGGCATAGAGCTGAGCGACATCAGTGAGTGCTTTGTTGTGTAACCGGGCGCGCCACAGCTCAGTGCCTGTGGTCTGATCATCGTGAACACCTGACAGCGCCAGATAAACCCAAAGCGTATCTCCGAGGGTCGTGACTTGCACATCCAATAAACCGCCCTGGCTGACTGCAGTAACCGACGGGACGTTGCCAATCGCCGTGCGTTCAGTCGAAGAGAGATCCAAATGGATTAATTGTCCAGAGCGCTCAGAGATCAGGACCTCGTTCTCGTTGATCCATGCAATCGACCATGGTCGGTTGAGGTCAGTTGCAATCACTTCAACGCGTGGCGAGGCGCTGACAGCGATGCTGAAAGCCAAAAAAACGGATGCCACAATCAGCAAAAAATATCGCGTGTAGGGAAACATTGGAACTCCGGAAAACCGGTGGAAATATGCCGATTGAGGTATCGATTTTCAAGTGGACACAGTAAGCTTTTTACCGAGATTGAAAGGAGGATATGTCAATGAAACAGTGGCTGATCGGTGGTGCTTTGGTTTTGGGTCTGACTGGGTGTGCGTCGCAAGCGATCGACCGGATGAATAGCGGGCTTGATTTTGCGATGCGTCAAAACGTCAGTCATCTCATCGATGCGCTTGGCCAACCTGCTGAGACAAGCGATGATGGCGACCGAACCCGATATCGTTGGTTTAAAGAAAGTCACATCGAGCCCTGTAATGTTGAGGTTTGGGCCGATACGGATGGGATTGTTCGAAAAACCAGTTGGAGTGGCTATCGGGGCGCATGTGAGTTGTTCGCTGAGGGATTGACTCGGGTGTATCCATTGAAATAGGGGTTGGGTCTCGATCGCGTCGGTCGTTGCCAGCCTGTCTGTGGAAAGACCTTGTGTGCGATTAATTTCGTTTGGATGATTTGCATGGGTCGTTGATGGGAATTCCGGTCAAAACTCCACTTGGCGAGCGGACGGGCAAGCAGGTCGCACAGTTGATGACCTGCCAGATTCGACTGTTTGGAGATAAATAAGGGCTCGATCGGGAACCGACTGAAATCCGGCTGGTGGTGTCCGAGCGGATTGGCCCGTGTGAGGATCTGTTGGAACTCGATCTGTGCGGCGCGATCGTGCCGTTTACCACGGCTTTCGAAGATCACTTGGGTGCGTCTATGGGCTTGGTGATTCAACGCGAGAAATTGGCGGGTACGTTCGAGATAAAAGCGAATGGCGAGATCATAGGGGTCAAATGGATGCGCATAATGCCTCGATAATGCGACCTTATCGATACATGCGCTGACGACTGAGGTTTCGGTTTGATCGATCCAGGCAAGCAATTCAGTCATCCAACGTTGATGGACCGACGGATCGCGCAACCGCGAAAAGATGCCAGTTTTCCGCCGCATCTCTGATTCGTGAAGGATCAGGTCGGTATGGTCAAAAAATTTCGCTTTGAGTGCTTTTAAGTTGGGTACGACGTGGTCGAAGTAATGGTCCTTTCGGATAATACAGAACACAAGACTCAACATCGGGAATCGGGGATCAATCGGATCCAGACATGCATCCCCCGACTCGTCAACGAAGATCACGTAATCGCCAAACGTTGAAGAAAGCGAGGCCGGTTCGGACTGTTGAACATCCGCTCTAGCCCCTGTAATCGCTCGGTTCTTCGTTAATCGGGTCAAATTCATCGCGCTCCTCCGTCAATTGAGGTTAGAACAAACCAATCGAGATGCCATCAATCTGCAGGTGATGTCTTACAGCATTGTCAGTGCATTCAATTTTCTTTTTTGCAGTTGCGAAAAAATGGTCGAAATATTTGTTTGAGTCTGGCGAAACGGTGCAAGTCTTCCTATAATCCAAGCCCTCAAAACACATTGGTTTTTATGCCATTACGTTTGAACACCTTCCAAAAGGGTCACAAATTCAAGGTAGGAATGGACTCGATGATCGAGATCAAAACCGGGTTAGATTTGCCCATCAAAGGATCACCAAAACAGGAAATCGGGGACAGTCAAGCGGTCACCCGCGTTGCCTTGATCGGGTCTGACTATCCCGGAATGAAGCCCACGATGTTAGTGAAAGAGGGCGATCGGGTAAAACTCGGTCAACCACTGTTGTCTGACAAAAAGAATGAAGGCGTCATGTTCACGGCCCCTGGATCTGGGACAGTTGTGGAGATTAATCGTGGAGAGCGTCGCGTCTTCCAATCAATCGTGGTTGAGCTTGATGGAAAAGACACCGCTGTCAAATTCAAAGCGCATCAGGATCTGAGTGCATTGACACGCCAAGCGATTGTCGATGCGTTGGTTGAAAGTGGTTTATGGGCCGCGCTTCGTCGCCGGCCTTATGAAAAGATTCCTGCGATTGACGCCGTTCCACATTCGATCTTTGTGAACGCAATGGATACCAATCCACTGGCTGCCGATCAGGCAATTGCGATTGCTCGGCAACCTGCGGCCTTTGTCGACGGTATCTCAGTCATCTCGAAATTAACAGAAGGGACTGTCTTTGTTTGCCGTGATCCGAAGGCTGCGTTTGATGCTGGATCAGCACAAGTCGAAACGTTTTCTGGGAAGCACCCTGCGGGACTGGTCGGGACCCATATCCATCATCTCGACCCGGTCGGTGAAGGTAAGGAAGTGTGGCATGTATCTGCGCAAGACGTGATCGCCATTGGCCGGTTGTTGAAAGAAGGCATTTTGGCGACAGAGCGGGTTGTGAGTCTGGCCGGGCCCTCGGTGAAGTCGCCTCGCTTGGTTGTGACTCGCGTCGGCGCGTCGTTAGACGAGTTGACCTCTGGTGAATTGGTTGATGGCTCACATCGGATCGTTTCAGGCTCAATCTTGGGCGGTCGCACATCTGCCGGCGTTCATGGCTATCTTGGGCGTTACCACCAACAAATTTCAGTACTCGAAGAGGGTACCCACCGCGTACCATTTGGGTGGCTATCACCAGGGACGAACAAGCACTCCGTGATGGGGATTTACTTGTCGAAATTAGTACCCACTAAATTAGTCGACTTTACGACCAATACCAACGGCTCACCGCGAGCCATGGTGCCGGTCGGGGCGTACGAAAAAATCATGCCGCTCGATATCCTGCCAACGCAGTTATTGCGTTCGTTAATCGTTGGCGATACGGATATGGCGGTTAAGCTTGGAGCGCTTGAGCTTGCTGAAGAAGATCTTGCGCTGTGCACCTACGTGTGTCCAGGCAAATACGAATATGGACCAATTCTTAGGGATAATTTAACGACAATTGAGTTGGAGAGTTGAAGATGTCACTACGTGCATATCTCGACCGCATAGAGCCAAATTTCCACCCTGGTGGAAAGTATCAGAAGTTCTATGCGCTCTACGAAGCTGTGGATACCATTTTCTATGCGCCCGGAACGACCACCAAGTCGACTGCACACGTGCGCGATGGGATCGATTTGAAACGCATCATGATCACGGTTTGGTTTTGCACCTTCCCGGCGATCTTCTTTGGTGCATTTTTCTTGGGGCAAAACGCCTCAGAAGCAATTGCTGCGGGCGCAATCGCACCGGACGGACTGCGTGGTGCCTTTATCGAAGGCCTTGCCGGCGCTGAATATTGGAATAACCCATCGACCTGGTCGAATCTGGTCTATGGTTTTGCTTTCTTCCTGCCGATTTATGCAACGGTATTCATCGTCGGCGGTTTTTGGGAAGTGTTGTTTGCCTCGGTTCGCGGGCATGAGGTGAACGAAGGCTTCTTCGTGACCTCGATTCTTTTCTCATTAACGTGCCCACCAGATTTGCCGCTTTGGCAGGCTGCGCTTGGAATCACCTTTGGGGTGGTTGTCGGCAAGGAAGTCTTTGGTGGTACCGGTAAGAATTTCTTAAATCCGGCATTGACGGGTCGGGCCTTCTTGTATTTCGCATACCCAGCGCAGATCTCGGGTGATGCGGTTTGGGTCGCTGCTGACGGCTACACGGGTGCCTCGGCTCTCGGCATGATGGCGCAAGGTGGTGTGGACGCACTGGCATCAGCCAACCAAGTCATTTCGAACTTCACATGGTTTGACGCGTTCATCGGTAACGTGCCCGGGTCAATTGGTGAGGTTTCGACACTCGCGATTCTGATCGGAGGTGCTGTGCTTTTGGTGATGGGTATTGCCAACTGGCGGATCGTTCTCGGTGTGTTCTTAGGCATGGTCCTGACATCGCTTCTGTTTAATATGATCGGTTCAGACACCAACCCAATGTTCAGTGTTCCCTGGTATTGGCATCTCGTGGTTGGTGGGTTTGCATTCGGTATGATCTTCATGGCGACAGATCCCGTCTCTGCATCCATGACAAATGCCGGTAAATATTGGTATGGCGGACTTATTGGATTGATGGCCGTACTGATCCGAGTGGTGAATCCTGCATTCCCGGAAGGAATTATGCTGGCGATTCTGTTCGGTAATCTGTTTGCGCCTTTGATCGATCACTTTGTGGTTCAGGCGAATATCAAGCGAAGGGAGTTGCGTAGTGTCGTCCAGTAACGAATCGATACAAAAAACGGTCACCGTTGCACTGTTGCTGTGCTTGGTGTGTTCTGTTGTGGTGAGTGCTTCGGCCGTGATTTTACGTCCAGCGCAAGCGGTCAACGAACAAGCCAACATGCAAATGAATATCTTGCAAGCTGCAGGACTGTACGATCCCAAACAAACGGTCCAAGAACAATTTGAATTGGTCTCGACCCGTCTTGTGAATCTAGAAACGGGTGAGTTTGTTGAAGGAATGGATGCTGATGGTTACGACCAACGCAAAGCAGCCAAAGATCCATCAATGAACCGTGTGTTATCCGGTGAAGAAGACATTGCGCTGATCAAGCGGCAAGCGAAGGTCGCGAAAATTTATCTGATTGAGTCTGGTGGCAACATCGAGAAGATTATTCTTCCGATCCATGGATACGGGCTGTGGTCAACCCTGTACGGTTTCATGGCGCTCGAAGGCGATGCGAATACAGTGGCTGGCTTGGGTTTCTATGAGCATGCGGAAACGCCAGGCCTGGGTGGTGAGGTTGATAACCCAAACTGGAAAGCGCAGTGGGCCGGAAAGCAAGTCTACGATGGTGACGCCGTGGCACTCCGCTTGGTGAAGGGCGGGGCCGATCGCTCAGACAGTTATGGCGTTGATGGATTGTCAGGGGCAACGATCACTTCGCGAGGCGTTGATAATCTCGTTAAATTCTGGATGTCGGAAGCGGGCTTCAAGCCGTTTCTGGATAATGTGAAACAAGGACGGATCTAATGGCGAAAACCAAGGAACTGTTGTTCGACCCGGTCGTCAACGATAATCCCATCGCACTTCAGGTACTGGGTATTTGCTCGGCGCTTGCTGTGACATCAAGTATGTCTGTTGCCTTTGTGATGTCACTCGCGGTGATCGCGGTAACCGCATTCTCTGGTCTGTTTGTTTCTGTGATTCGGTCACAAATCCCAAGCTCGATTCGTATTATCGTACAGATGACCATCATCGCCTCCTTGGTGATTGTGGTTGATCAAATCTTAAAAGCGTTCGCCTATGAGATTTCGAAACAACTGTCAGTTTTCGTTGGTTTGATCATTACCAACTGTATTGTCATGGGACGCGCCGAAGCGTTCGCGATGAAAAACGGTCCAGTCGAGTCGTTTATCGATGGGATTGGAAACGGACTCGGATACAGTGCCATTCTGATGGTCGTTGGCTTCATCCGCGAATTGTTTGGGTCAGGCTCATTGTTCGGTATTGAGATTCTGACCAAGGTGACTGAGGGCGGTTGGTACTACACCAACGGAATGATGTTACTGCCGCCATCTGCGTTCTTTATCATCGGCTTCATCATTTGGGGTATCCGCGCTTGGAAGACCTCACAGGTCGAGGTGGACGAATTTAAGATCGCGCCAAACAGTAAGATGAAGGAGGCTTAGGATGGAGCATTTTATCAGCCTCTTCGTTAAGGCGATTTTCATTGAGAACATGGCGCTCGCGTTCTTCTTGGGGATGTGTACTTTCCTGGCGTTATCAAAGGATATTAAAACCGCTGTGGGTCTCGGCGTTGCCGTCATCGTGGTGCTCGCCATCACCGTCCCGGTCAACAATTTGATCCTGACTGGCCTACTGCAAGAAGGTGCATTGACATGGATCTCACCTGAATTGGCGAGCGTCGATCTGCGGTTTTTGGGTTTGCTGTCATACATTGGGGTGATTGCAGCGCTGGTACAGATCCTTGAAATGTTTTTGGATAAATATGTGCCTGCACTCTACAACGCGCTTGGCGTGTTTTTGCCACTGATTACCGTGAACTGTGCCATCTTGGGCGCGTCGCTGTTTATGGTTGAGCGTGAATACAATTTTGGTGAGTCTGTCGTCTATGGCTTAGGCGCAGGCGTTGGTTGGGCTCTTGCAATCACCGCATTGGCAGGTGTGCGTGAGAAATTAAAGTACTCGGACGTACCGGATGGCCTCAAGGGATTGGGTATTACGTTTATTACAGTTGGACTGATGTCTTTGGGCTTCATGTCTTTCTCTGGCGTATCACTCTAAGGAGCGTAGAAAGTGGAAAATATGACCATTATTCTGGGCGTGGTGATGTTTACCGTGGTCGTCATCGGCCTGGTTGCAGTCATTCTTGCTGCCCGTTCAAAGCTCGTCTCAACCGGAGATGTCACGATCACGATCAATGACAACCCGGACCAGAGCATCAAAGTCGCCGCCGGCGGTAAACTAATGAATACACTCGCTGATGCTGGGATTTATTTGCCTTCTGCGTGTGGAGGTGGTGGTTCTTGCCAGCAGTGCAGTTGCATTATTAAGTCGGGTGGAGGGGATATCCTGCCAACCGAAGCGTCTGCATTTACCAAAGGTCAGGTCAAAGAAGGCTGGCGTTTATCGTGTCAGGTCGCTGTGAAGCAAGACATGAACATCGAAGTGGAGCCTGAACTGTTTGGTGTAAAGCGCTGGGAATGTGAAGTGGTATCCAATCCCAACGTGGCCACATTCATCAAAGAATTGACATTGAAACTTCCTGAAGGGGAGAACGTGGACTTTCGGGCGGGCGGTTACGTGCAACTTGAGGTTCCACCGCATCATGTAAAATTCTCTGACTTCGAGGTCGAAGACGAGTACCGTGGAGATTGGGAGCGCTTTGGCTTCTTTAATCTCGAATCAAAGGTGAACGAAACCGTTGTTCGTGCCTACTCAATGGCGAATTATCCCGAAGAAAAAGGTGTGGTGAAGTTCAATATTCGCATTGCAACGCCTCCTCCAGGAACCGACTTACCCCCAGGGCAGATGAGCTCGTATACCTTTAATCTGAAGCCTGGCGATAAGATCAATGTCTTTGGTCCGTTCGGTGAGTTTTTTGCCCGAGATACTGATAATGAAATGGTGTTCATTGGTGGTGGCGCGGGGATGGCTCCCATGCGTTCACATATTTTTGATCAGCTCAAGCGTTTGAACTCAACGCGGAAAATCTCGTTTTGGTATGGCGCTCGCTCACTGAGAGAAGTCTTTTATGAAGATGAGTATGATCAGTTAGCGAAGGAAAATGAGAACTTCGAATGGCATCTCGCCTTATCAGATCCTCAGCCTGAAGATAATTGGACAGGTGAAACGGGCTTTATCCATAACGTGGTGCTCGAAAACTACTTGAAGGACCATCCCGCACCTGAAGATGTAGAATATTACATGTGTGGGCCCCCGATGATGAATGCTGCGGTCATCAAGATGTTGAAAGATCTTGGGGTCGAAGATGAGAACATTATGTTGGATGACTTCGGTGGCTAGCCCGCTGGGTGTCTTAAAAAATGCCGCCGTCATGGCGGCATTTTTCGTATTGGCATTGGCTGGCGGATGTTCGCAACAGCTCGAGATTCAAAAGCTCTCCGGAAAAACGATGGGAACCACGTGGTCAGTTGTGATTGCCAATCCGATCGCATCACACGATCAAACTGCGTTACAGGCAGAGATTGAATCATTACTGGTTGAGGTGAATCGACAAATGTCGACCTACGACCCGAGTAGTGAGATTTCTCAATTCAATCAATCAGAGGATCTGAACACTTGGTTTCCAGTGAGCGATCTGTTTGCGATAACGACGGCTAAGGCTCTTGGGTTTTCAGATATTTCCAATGGGGCTTTTGATCCGACCGTCGGCCCTATCGTCAATTTATGGGGATTCGGACCTGACGCAGGCGTTGAGGCCTTACCATCGGATGCACTGATTGAAGAGACAAAGGCGCAAACTGGCTTTTCTGCTATTTCGGTTCGAGCGCCCGAGGTGGATGGGGGTGCTGCCATCATGAAACGTTCTCAACGGCGCCTCGATTTGTCTGCCATCGCCAAAGGGCTGGGTGTTGATCAGCTGTACGAGCTCCTTGATGATCAGGGCTATGCCAATTTTCTCGTGGAAATTGGTGGTGAAATCCGGGTCAAGGGTGATAAAGACGGCCTTGGTTGGAAGATTGCGATTGAGAAACCACTGAAAGGCGAACGCGCAGTAGAACAGCTGTTGTCGCTCAAAAATGTGGCTTTGGCGACCTCAGGCGATTATCGTAATTACCGAGAGATTGATGGCGTCGCCTATTCGCATACCATTGATCCGTCGACGGGTCGCCCGGTGAACCATCAATTGGCATCAGTCACAGTTGCTGATTCGGAATGCGCGATGGCTGATGGTTGGGCAACGACACTGTTAGTCTTGGGCCCAGAGAAAGGATTTGAGTTGGCAGTCTCGCGGAATCTGTCAGCACTGTTTATTGAACGTTCTGACAACGGCTTCGTGGTGAAACAAACGCCACGGTTCGAGCGGTTACTGGCAGGAGAAGCAGAATGACGATAGGCCTATTTCTCACGGTTTTTGGGGTGTTTGCATTCTTGGTCGCCATCATGGCGGTCGGTGTCATGATGGGACGCCGCCCGATTTCGGGAAGTTGTGGTGGGATTGGACGGATCAATGGCGAAGAGAGTGAATGCGCGATTTGTGGTGGTGACCCGATCAAGTGTGAGCAGGCAATCAATGACAAAAGCGTTGTCGGTGTATCGTCTGTGAAGGACGCATCGCGACGTCGACTGAATGATAAGGTGACCGAAGTCTGATGAACGGCGACATGTCTGGCCGGCAATTGATTGAGCTGTCATGATGCAACAACGGGTTTTGGTGACCGGCGGTGCCGGTTTTATCGGATCTGCTGTGGTGCGGCACTTGATCGGTGAAACGAAAGCGTCTGTACTGAATGTCGATAAGCTGACTTATGCGGGGAATCTCGATTCACTGGCGACGATTGCTGATTCGCCTGACTATCAGTTTGCGCATTCCGACATCTGCGATCATGACGAAATGCAACGGCTGTTTGAACACTATCAGCCGACACACGTCATGCATCTGGCAGCAGAGAGCCATGTTGATCGATCCATTGACGGTCCGTCCGCTTTTATCAAAACCAACATCATGGGCACCTATACGTTGCTTGAAGTCGCACGGCACTATGTTGCGCAATTGCCGGGTGACGCCCGTGACGCATTTCGATTCCACCATATTTCAACCGATGAGGTGTATGGCGATTTAGTTGGTGTCGATGCGCCCTTTACTGAAGACACTCCGTATCAGCCAAGCTCGCCCTATTCGGCATCGAAGGCGTCGAGTGATCACTTGGTGCGATCTTGGCATCGAACCTTTGGGCTTCCAGTCGTGATCACCAATTGTTCCAACAATTATGGCCCGTATCATTTTCCCGAGAAATTGATTCCATTGGCAATTTTAAACGCCATTGAAGGGAAGCCGATTCCTGTTTACGGACGTGGTGATCAGATCAGAGATTGGCTCTATGTTGAGGATCACGCTCGCGCTTTGGTCAAGGTTGTTTTCGAAGGAACCATCGGTGAGACCTACAATATCGGTGGTCATAATGAACGAACGAATCGACAGGTGGTTGAAACGCTCTGTGATCTGTTGGATGCGCGTATTGAACAGAAGCCCCAAGGGCTTGACAGTTTCCGAGAGCTGATTCGGTTTGTGACCGATCGACCCGGTCATGATCAGCGCTATGCAATTGATGCATCGAAAATTGAGGCGGCACTTGGCTGGACTCCTGTGGAAACGTTTGAATCAGGACTCTCCAAAACCGTCGATTGGTTTTTGGCCAATGAAACGTGGTGGCAACGGGTACGGAGTGGCGCCTATCAAGGCGAGCGCCTCGGTCTGTTGTAGCGCGTCGATTGAAATCCACCAACAGCGGATGCGTCTGAATTCCTGTGATGAATAGTCACCTAATTCAGTGCACCTTCAGTATAATTACCCGATGAAATTAGAAAACTTACTTCGAGAATCCTTGGTCCATGCGCTCAATCCATCAGTCTGTGATTTGGATAATGAGAGTCATGGTCATAATGTCCCTAAAAATTCAGAAACCCATTTTCGGCTTGTGATTGTCTCCGAGGCGTTTGATGGCTTATCGCGTGTGAAGCGCCATCAACTGGTATACAAAGCGGCTGATGAAGCACTCAAGCAGGGCGTACATGCTTTGGCGATGCAATGCTTCACAGAGTCTGAGTGGGCAGACAGCCCTGAGCGCCTGTCATCACCACCCTGTCATGGTGGGATGAAGAAGGATCCACGATGAACCAGTTGGTTGTCGCGGCGCTTTATCAGTTTGTCGAGCTCCCCGATTATCGGACGATCCGTGCCCCATTGCTGGACACCTGTATCAGTCATGGATTACGAGGCACGTTATTGCTTGCTGAAGAGGGAATCAACGGGACCATTGCTGGGACTCGTGAGGGAATTGATGCGGTCAAACAATGGCTTGACGCCGATGGGCGTTTTGATCGCCTGGAATATAAAGAGTCATTAATGGACGCTGAAGGTGTGCCGTTTTATCGCATGAAGGTCAAACTCAAAAAAGAGATCGTCACACTGGGTGTTCCGGGAATCAGCCCAAAAATGAAGGTCGGACGTTATGTGATGCCAGAGGATTGGAACGCGCTGATTACTGATCCAGAAACTATCACTATTGATACCCGTAATGACTACGAATATGAGGTCGGCACCTTTAAGGGTGCGATCAATCCGGAAACCAAGACCTTTCGTGAGTTTCCAGAGTGGGTGGCTGACAATTTAGATCCCAAGAAGCATAAAAAGGTGGCTATGTTTTGCACCGGAGGGATTCGGTGTGAAAAATCAACAAGTTATCTACTCGAGCAAGGCTTTGAAGAGGTCTATCACCTCAAGGGCGGAGTGTTGAATTACTTCGAACAAGTGCCGCATACCGAGAGTACATGGGAAGGCGAATGTTTCGTTTTTGATAACCGCGTCACGGTGAACCATCAACTCGAACCAGGTGAATTTGACCAATGCCATGCTTGCCGCCGTCCAATTACGAAAGACGATAAAACGCGACCGGAGTTTGTGATGGGGGTTCAGTGCCATCACTGTGTCGATGAATATTCGGATACCCAGAGAGAACGGTTTCGGATGCGCCAACAGCAGATTGAGTTAGCGGAATCTCGAGGTGAGCGTCACGTTGGAATGGATGTTCAGACGTTTGAGAAGCGACAAATGGATGCGAGACGTAAGCGACATCAAAAAAAGGCAACCCAACGAGCAGTCCAGGGTTGATCGTTGTATGGTCGGAATGATTGGCAAAGGTGGTGATCATGAGTGAGGTTTTTGGAGTCATCGGCGGTAGTGGCGTTTACGACATCGATAGTCTGCGTGAGTCAAATTGGGTGGCTGTAAAGACTCCTTTTGGAGAGCCCTCAGACGAAATCCTGACTGGGGTCATCGGTGATCAACAATTTGCATTCTTGCCACGTCATGGTCGCGGACATCGACTGTCGCCGACCGGGATCAACTATCGGGCGAACATTTGGGCTTTGAAGTCATTGGGTGTTAGACGTATTTTGTCTGTGAGCGCAGTTGGCTCATTAAAGGAAGAACATGCGCCCGGTGATTTTGTTCTGGTTGATCAATATATCGATCGAACCGTGCAACGTGTGAATTCGTTTTTTGCCAATGGCTGTGTAGGTCACGTCTCCATGGCGCATCCAGTCTGTTCGAATCTCAACCAACGGGTGCTTGAAGCAGCACAGCAAGCGCATGTCTCAGTGCATGCTGGTGGAACCTATGTGGCGATTGAAGGTCCGCAATTCTCCTCGCAAGCGGAGTCTAATTTGTACCGTTCGTGGGGTTGCGATGTGATTGGCATGACCAATATGCCAGAAGCGAAACTCGCGAGAGAGGCCGGGATGTGCTACAGCTCGCTGGCAATGGTGACGGATTATGATTGTTGGCATCCAGATCATGATGCGGTGACCGTGGATCAAGTGATCGCAACCTTAACGAGTAACAGTGACAAGTCAAAGTCGATTGTCGCGGCGTTGAGTCAGGTCAATAGCCTGTGCGCGCGTCCGTGTGCGTGTTCAGAGGCCAATGCATATGCAAAAATCACTGCCGAGCATGCGCAAGACCCTGAGCTCGTGAGTCAATTGCAGTGCATACTCGATCCGTGAGAGCTCGCCATGGATGACGCGATCTTAGAACAGGCCGTCGCCATTGGGGTGAAGCTTGCAGATCATCGTCTCATTCGGTCAAGCGAAGGTAACTTGTCGCTCCGACGCGATGAGAACTCGTTTTTGATTACTCCCTCTGGAAGCAAGATTCACGCACTGAATCAGAGTGATTTTGTGGCGGTTGAGTTTGATGGGAGCCATTCCAAGAACCATCGTCCGTCATCTGAGTGGCGGTTTCATCAGGACATCTATCGAACACAAGGCGAGGCTCAGGCGATCATCCACACACATAGCGAATATGCGACAGCGCTCGCTTGCCTGCGGGAGGATTTGCCGGCATTTCACTACATGGTCGCGATCGCTGGAGGAGACCGCATCAAGTGTTGCGACTATGCACTCTTCGGATCTGAAGAGCTCTCATCAAATATCTTAGCGGCGCTTGAGGATCGTAAAGCGTGTTTGATCGCGAACCATGGACTAATCGCTTGGGGCCGTTCTTTGGATGAGGCCTATACAATCGCGTTAGAAATTGAATCGCTGTGTAAACAGTATCTGATCGCACGGTCGACTGGCTTAGTGTGCCTTCTGAGTGATGAAGAGATGCAACAAGTGATCGAGAAATTTCAGGACTATCGAATCAATAAACTGCAATTTGAAAGCAAAGGGGTGCTCAATGGTTGAAACGATGTATTGGGCCGATGATGCGCTTTATTTATTGGACCAGCGGGCACTTCCCAATGAAGTCACTTATGTGAAGTGTGGGTCAGCTGAGGAAATTTCGGCAGGAATTCAGGACATGGTGGTGCGTGGTGCGCCTGCGATTGGCGTTGCCGCGGCCTATGGCGTCACTAGAGCAGTGCAGGACTCCTGCAGTGATCTTGCGGTGGATTGGGAGTTAGTATTGCAAAAAATCGCAACACTTCGCGCCAGCCGTCCGACAGCGGTTAACTTGATGTGGGCCATTGATCGCATGACCGCGCTCATTGATCAGTTACGTTCATCACCTGTTCGCGTGGTGATTGATGCGTTCCTTGAAGAAGCAAAAGCGATCGAGTTGGAAGATGTTTCCATCAACCAGAGGATTGGAGACCATGGCTCGAGTCTTTGCCGCGACGACATGCGTATTTTGACCTATTGCAATGCCGGTGCGCTCGCGACTGCGGGATATGGGACTGCGTTGGGTGTAATTCGGTCGGCGTCTCGGGATTTTGAGAACATTTCAGTCTATGCCTGTGAGACGAGACCTTATTTGCAAGGTGCGCGCTTGACAGCTTGGGAATTGATGCAAGATCAGATCCCGGTCACCTTGATGGCGGATAACATGGTCGGCTATGCAATGGATCAAGGATTGATCGATATGGTGGTGGTGGGCACTGACCGGGTTGCAGCAAACGGCGATGTGGCGAATAAAATTGGAACTTACACGGTCGCGACGATGGCCAAGCGCCATGCCATACCGTTTTATGTAGCGTGTCCAGTTTCGACCATTGATTTTTCAACCGCCTCTGGTGATTTGATTCCAATTGAGCAGCGTGCAGCGGAGGAGCTCACTGGGTATCAGGACAAACAATGGGCGCCGTCTCAGGTGAAGGTGTTAAATCCGTCGTTTGATGTGACACCAAGTGAGTTGGTTGCGGGTCTCATCACTGAGCACGGGATTGTACCGTCGACATCAGACGGAATCCGTCATATCCAATCAGTGTTATCCGGCGAGTTGCGTTAAGCTCGATACGGGATACTTAAGACGCGCGCGTCCATCAAGTCCATCCAGTTCGATGATGACGGCCGAGCCAAGCACTGTAGCGCCTGCTTTTTCCAGAAGCGTTTCGGTGGCTGCAAGTGTTCCACCGGTGGCTAGAAGATCGTCAATGATCAGTACTTTTTGTCCCTGAAGTTGGCGATCTTTCTGGAGACTGAGAACATCCTCCCCATATTCCAGGCCATACGACTCATCAAAGGTATCTCCAGGTAATTTTCCGAATTTCCGGACTAAAACAACGCCGATATCGCAGGCGAGAGCGACTGGCGGAGCAAATAAGAATCCTCTTGAATCAATTGCTGCGAGCACGTCTGGTTGTGTCTCTTCAACCAGTTGCGTCAGTGATTCAACGACCAAACGAAGTCCTTGGACGTTCTCGATGATGGAGGAGACGTCATAAAAGAGGATCCCGGGTTTTGGAAAATCTGGGTAGGTCCGGATCAAGCGACTAATGACATCATTATTCATGCATCTTCCTATTCAGTAGTGTGGTGGCGGTGCAGAATCATCGCTGGCACCGAGTTGTGACATCTGTTCGATCAGTGGCCGGACGACATTGGCTAGGGCGTGAAGCTCTTCGGTGAGTTGGTCGCGATCGCGATTGAGACGCACCAATTCACGATTCAGTGCGTCGATTTGATCCTCTAAATATGCAATGCGAAATTCGAGATCAGCGACAGTCGTGTCTTGGCTCATCGTCTTGTAAATTGCTCCGCTAGACCCAACAACTAACCTACTGTGCTATTGCTAACACAACCGACATTCTTTGCTTTTGGAGTTTCTCATGCGTAAGCCGATTGGCCAACTATTCTTGTCACTTGTTTTATCGATCATTGGTTCACTGGTTTTGATGTTCTTATTGCCATCCTTTGGAATGGAACCAGAAGCCGGCTCAGAAACAGAAGCCGGTGTGTTGATCGCGATTGTTATCGTGGTGGTTCTGTTCGCACAGGGTGCTTTGCAGTCTGTGATCGCAAACCGTCGCTTCGAATCAGTCCCGACGGGTCCACGTGAAGAAGGTACTGTGAAGTGGTTTAACTCGACCAAAGGATTTGGCTTCATCACGCGTGAAGATGGTGAAGATGTGTTTGTTCATTACCGCTCAATTCGTGGACGGAACCGTTATCTGTTACGTGAAGGTGCGACAGTCAATTACGTGCTCGGTCGTTCGGGCAAAGGACCGCAGGCCGAGGACGTTGATCTGGTTGATTGACTAGCCGATCAGTTCAACCAGCAAACCCTGATAGAGGTCTTTTAAACGCGGAAGATCCTCGATTTTGACTTCTTCGTCGATTTTATGAATCGATCGGTTGACCGGGCCTAACTCAACCAACTCGCATCCGAGTTTTGCAATGAACCGTCCGTCAGATGTGCCGCCGCCGGTTGACAGGTCGGTATCGAGTCCGGTCATTGCATGAATGACTCGACTGGTGGCTTGAGTTAAGGCTCCGTGAGTGGTCAAAAACGGCTCCCCCGACAATTTCCATTCAATTGAGGCTTCCATGGTCAGATCCTCAATGAGTTGCTCCACTTTCTGTTCGATTTGCTTTGCTGACGTTGAGGTCGAGAAGCGCCAGTTGCATCGGAAGCTGGCAGATCCCGGCACCACGTTGGTTGCACCTGTCCCAGCACTGATATTGGATACCTGAAAGCTTGTCGGTGGGAAATAGTCGTTTGCTTCGCCATCCCAGTCGGTGGACGCGAGGTCAGCGATCAGGCGAGATGTGTGATGAATTGGGTTATCCACCAATTCTGGATAGGCAACGTGACCTTGGATCCCGTGCACGGTGATCGTTGCATTGAGCGATCCACGTCGTCCCACCCGAACAACGTCACCCAGTGAATCTTTTGAGCTCGGTTCACCAATAATGCAATAATCGATTTCAAGTTGGCCAGACTGCATTTGACGTCTGGTTAATTCTTCAACAACTGCCACAGTGCCATCGGTTGCTGGTCCCTCTTCATCGCTTGTTAGCAGAAAACCAATTCGTCCGGCTGGCGTTGGTGTGCGTTGTAGAAATTCTTCACAGGCAACGACCATTGCCGCCAGTGAAGATTTCATATCCGCTGCACCACGCCCTCGAAGAGTTCCCTCCGACGTTGTCGTTGGAATGAACGGATCGGACGTCCACTCATCGAGATTACCGGTTGGAACGACATCAGTATGTCCCGCGAAGCACACCATCGGTCCTTGATTACCAAAGGTTGCCCACAAATTTGAGACACCTTGGCGATCCATACGCTCAAGCTCGAAACCGAGACGCTCAAGTCGCGCACCCAGAATATCGAGACAGCCGGCATCATTGGGTGTCACCGATTCGCGCCGGATCAGTTCTTCAGTCAGTTCAAGGACAGGGCAGTTCATGACAATCCTTAGTTATTGGCGTGTAGCTCATCGTTGAGCGCAACCGCCGACTTATTAGCCAAGCATTCGATTTCACCAGTCACTGAATTTCGACGGAATAATAAATCGTCTGTATTCGCTAATTCGCGCGCCTTGACCGTGCCGACCGCTTGTCCATCTTTGTCGAGTAACTTGACTTTAGATCCGGCTGTCAAATACAGACCCGATTCGATGGTGCAGCGATCTCCCAGTGGAATTCCGAGGCCTGCATTGGCGCCTAAGAGGCATTGTTCGCCGACAGAAATGATGATGTTTCCGCCACCGGACAACGTACCCATGGTTGATGATCCACCACCAAGATCTGATCCATCGCCGACCACAACGCCAGCTGAAATACGGCCTTCAACCATCGAGACACCCAGTGTGCCCGCATTGAAATTGATAAAGCCTTCGTGCATCACTGTCGTGCCTTCACCCAAATGTGCACCCAAGCGAATCCGCGATGCATCACCGATACGCACACCATGTGGAACGACGTAATCGGTCATGCGGGGGAACTTATCAACAGAGTGTACGGTCAGGACCTCGCCATAGGCCCGAGCGCGCGTCTGTGCATGAGCGAGTTCCTTGACATCAATTGGGCCTTGGCTGGTCCAGGCAACGTTCGGCAGTAACCCAAACATCCCATCAAGATTGGTCCCATGTGGTTGAATCTTGCGCATCGAAATCATCGACAGCTTTAAATAGACCTCTGGCACGGTTTCTGGTTTTTCGTCAGTCGCGAGTGCACAAATCACCAGCGGTTGTTCTGTTCCAGCAAGCGGTGTCAGCGCTTTAAGAAGACCCTCGGCATCGCCGTCGTTACTGTCCTCAAGTGCTTCCAAGAAATCATCCAAATCATCAGCCGCGATTTGACGGGTCAGATTTGAACCATCCCAACCAAATACATCCGCAATAATGCGGACAACAGCAGGATCCGGTCGGCACAGTGCTTTGGGATAATATGTATCGAGCCACTGATCGTCTGAGTTTTGGTGTCCAACACCAAGTCCAAATGCAAAACATTCCATGGGGATATCCTTAAGCTTTTAATAAATTCGGGATGGTAGTCCACTGATCAGGATTAAAGCCGACGGTCATTGCGCGACCATTGACCATTAGCGGCCGTTTGATCAGGGTGGGTTTGTCGACGATGGCTTGGATGCGAGTCGTGCCGGTGAATTGATCTTTCACTGCATCTGGGAGTTGACGATAACTGGGCCCACGCGTGTTGACTAACGCATCACCGACACCGTCAAGCCAAGCCTCAACCGCATCGGCTGATGGCGGATCTTTTTTGAAATCAACAAAGTCATACGCCACGCCATTGGCTTCAAGCCATTGAAACGCCTTTTTCATGGAGTCACAGTTTTTGATTCCGTACACTGTCAATGCCATGGATTACCCCGTGATAAATGATTGAATACGTTCGAGTGCTTCCCGGCAGGTATCCGGCTCGGCAACCAACGCCATTCTGACAAACCCCGCGCCTGGATTGATGCCGTTCACTTCACGGCCAAGATATTGTCCCGGTAGCACAGTGACACCAGTCGCTTCATACAACTCCCGACTAAAGGTATCACAAGCCATCGGTGTCTTGGCCCATAGATAAAAACCGGCACCAGGATCGCTGGTATTCATTCGATCGCCCAAGATCTCAGCGGCTTGCTTGAATTTTCGAGTATAGAGCGCGCGATTTTCGATCACGTGTGCCTCATCTGCCCACGCAAGTTCCGACGCTTTTTGTACAGCCATCGACATCGAACAACCGTGATAGGTTCGGTATTTTAAAAAGGGTGCAATAAAGTCCGCGTCACCGGCCACAAAGCCGGATCGAAGCCCCGGCAGGTTCGAGCGCTTTGACAAACTATGAAACACCAGACACTTTTTGAATTCGGTATTTCCGGTTGTCGCGCAAACCTCGAGAAGCCCTGCTGGTGGGGTGTCTCGATAGATTTCCGAATAGCATTCATCAGAAGCGAGCCAAAAATCAAATTGGTGTGCTTTCTCGATCAACATCGCGAGTGTTGCCTCATCGATCACAGTCCCTGTTGGGTTACCTGGGGTGCAAATGAAGCAGAATTGGCAGTCCTTCCAGACGGCATCGGGTACTGCATGATAATCCGGCTGCCCGGATTCCGTGATCGGAAGATAGTGAGGGCTTAATCCAGCCATGAATGCCGCACCCTCATAGATCTGATAGAACGGGTTTGGTATCACAACCGTGCCGCCAGCGCGTCGATCGACCGCTGCTTGGACTGCCGCAAAGATCGCTTCACGGGTGCCATTGACCGGAATGACGTTTGTATCAGGATTTAACGGATCATTTTCGAGCGAAAACCGACGATTCAACCAGGTCCCGATGGACTGACGCAGCGAGTCTGTTCCTCGTGTCGTTGGATACTTTGCAATGAGCCCCATGTGCTCAACCAATGCATCTAAGACAAACTGCGGTGGTGTGTGTTGCGGTTCACCAATGGACAGCGGAATCGGTTTGAGGTCGTCGGGTGTTTTGGCATCGGCAAAGAGTGCTGCCAGTTGCTCGAACGGATACGGTTTTAACCGGTGCAAATCAGGATTCAGCATCTGACAAAGCTCCACTGAGGGCATTGAGTTCGTGTTCCAGACGTTCTTTGAGCCGGTGAATAAAGTCGTCATCATACAGATTGTTGCCACGACTGTCGGTCACATAGAACACATCTTCCACCCGCTCGCCTAATGTTGCGATTTTAGCGGTTGAGAGATCGAGTCCAAACTCTGCAAAGACACGTCCAACCGTGGTTAAGAGGCCGGCCCGATCTGGCGCAACAAGCTCAATCAATGTGCGTTTTCCCTCGAGATCTGGTCTGATCGATACGTTGGCGGGCAAATTGAAATACTTGTGCGCACGGGGTGTTCGGCGTGTTCCGGCGTTTTCGACGTATTGGCCAAGCGCTGCTTGTTCTAAACCGCGTAAGAGCCGTTCTTGATCATCTGATGCAGTCACAGGCTGGCAGGTCGCGTCATGCTGAATGATAAAGATATCAATCGATCGGCCGGCATCACTAGTATGCAGCTTCGCGTCGAGGACCGAGAGGCCAAGATCTGAAAAACAAGCGGTCAGGTCAGCGAATAGATGAACCCGGTTAGGTGTTGAAACCAGCACCTGAGTTGATCCAATATCCGTGAGCGTTTGATTCGCTGCGAGCGCAATGACTGTTTCGTCGTTTTCGACATCAATCAAAGTCTCAAGATGCCATGCCAATTCATCCGATGAATGGCTGACGAAATATTCTTGTGACCATTGATTCCAAAATGCATCGGCGCGCGATCGGATCGATGGGCGGACTAAAGTCAGTGCATCTTGTTTGGTTTCTTCGATGTAGGCCACACGTCCTGGGAGCGAATCAAGCCCGCGTGTCAGGAAGTCTGTTGTGCCATGGTACAACTGACGAAGCAGGGTAGCTCTCCAGCTGGTCCAGAGTTCAGGGTTTGTTGCTGTGATATCAGCAACCGTTAAGCACAGCAAGTAGTCGAGGCGACGTTGATCACCGACGATTTCAGCAAATACTTTCAATTCGTCAGGGTCTGAAATGTCCTTTCGTTGTGCTGTCATTGACATCAACAGGTGTTTGTTGACGAGCCAACTGACGAGTCTTGAATCGTATTCCGACAATCGGTGATGTTTGCAGAAATTGTAAGCATCTACGGCGCCCAGTTCTGAGTGGTCTCCACCGCGTCCTTTAGCGATATCATGAAACAGCGCGGCCAGATACAGCAGCTCGATTTTTGGCAGGCGCTGTGTCAAACGGCTCACAAGTGGGTAGTCTTCCTCAACCACGCCGGTATAAAAACGTGTGATATTTCGGATTAATTGCAGTGTATGCGCATCGACTGTGTAGATATGAAACAAGTCATGCTGCATCAGCCCCATGATTGGCCCAAATTCTGGGATATAGCGACTTAAAATCCCGTAGTAACGCATCCGCCTCAGTACTTCGGGTAGTTTTTCGGGGTAGCGCATGAGCTCCATGAAGTAGCTAATGTTGACCAAATCATTTCGAAACGCGTCATCGATGAGATGTCGAGCCGTGTACATCTGACGTGTGGTCGATGCGCGAAGGCCCTTGAGTTCGGGGTTTTGAGCGAGAAGAACAAAAGCCTCGAGCAATGCTGACGGATGGCGCTCAAACCCGTTGGGATGAATTAATTCGAGATGCTGGTTACGAATATGCCAACGGCTATTGATCTCTGTCACGATTGCATCAGAGGGGTCTTTCAGCACCGTTTCTTCGAAGCTCTGTAGCAACATGTCATTGAATTCACCGATTCGCAGCGTCATTCGGTAGACCTGCTTCATGAACGCCTCGATCCGCTTTTTGCTGTCGTCTGCGTGATATCCCATCATGTCTGCAACATTCTCTTGCAGATCGAATAACAATCGGTTCTGTGATCGGTTAGCTGCGAGATGAAGCGCAAAGCGTACGCGCTTGACGAACTGTTCTGCTTCGTCGAGTAGACGAAATTCAGTTTGTGTTAAAAGCCCTTCGTCGACCAATGTAATCAGTCGCGTGGTTCTGAAATGTTTCCTGACAACCCAGATAATGGTGTGTAGATCCCGCAGTCCGCCGGGTGCGTTTTTGATATCCGGTTCGAGTCGATTATCAGAGTCGTCATGTTTTGCATAGCGCTCCTCTTGTTCGGCGACTTTCGCGCGATAGAACGCTTCGGTGGTCCAGTTTGAGTCGTCGAATGCAAGTGCTTCTAAATCCCTGAGCATTTCAATGTTGGCGCTGATCGGTCGAGATTCAATCAGGCTCGTTGCGATGGTGATGTCGTCACGCGCAAGGGTCTGACAGTCCTCAAAGGATCGAACTGAATGCCCAATGTCGAGATTAAAGTCCCATAATCGGGTAGTGAAGGTTGTGAGGGCTTCGGTCGCTGAGGCAATCGCCGCTTGTTCTCCCAAGATCAAAATATCGATGTCTGAGAATGGATGAAGTTCACCACGGCCATAGCCGCCAACCGCGAATAAACCTAAGGATTGATCATTGAGACCAGCGTCATTCCATAAAGTGCTCAAAATACGGTCCATGACCATCGCGCGCGCGCCGAGCAAATAATCAATGAAAATCCCGCGAGCAAACGCATCAGCCAAAAGCTCATGTTGGGATTTCAAATACTCGCGTATCCCACTCGGACTCAGATCTGTGGGGCTTCCAAGTTCCGTCGACAACGTACCTGTGATCAAGCTCATTAACCGACCCTAGGGAAGCTTTCGTCACCTTCCCGATAGGTCAGGATTTCATATCCGGTTGGGGTCACCAGCACGGTGTGTTCCCACTGCGCAGATAATTTTCTGTCTTTGGTAACAGCAGTCCAGCCGTCTGAAAGGATTCGCGTGTGTCGCTTGCCCTGATTAATCATCGGTTCGATCGTGAAGGTCAGACCCTCTTTGAGGGTAGCACCTGTACCGGGCCGGCCATAGTGCAGAACTTGAGGGTCCTCGTGGAACACTTTACCGATCCCATGCCCACAAAATTCTTCAACCACCGAGTAATAATGATTTTCCGCGTGAGTTTGGATTGCGAAACCGATATCACCAAGTCGTGCACCCGGTTTGACGAGCTCGATTCCCTGATACATGCACTCTTGAGTGATTTTGATTAAACGGTCAGCGAAGGGTTTAATCTCGCCGACGGTGTACATTTTACTCGTGTCGCCGTGGTAGCCATCTTTAATCACGGTCACATCGATATTGATGATATCGCCGCGCTTTAACTCTTTGCCATCATCTGGGATGCCGTGACAAACCACATGGTTGATGCTGGTACAGATTGATTTCGGAAAACCGCGGTAGTTGAGTGGTGCTGGAATGGCGTGCTGTTCATTGACAATGTAGTCGTGGCAGATGCGATCAAGCTCACCAGTGGTCACTCCCGGTTTGACATATTGTTCGATCATGAGAAGGCAGTCGGCGGCAAGCTTGCCAGCGACGCGCATGCCTTCGATATCAGCGGGTGTTTGGATGCTATGGGTCACGGTGACTCCTTAAATTAGGCGCGTAGTATGCCAGATGTGGCATTCCAGTAGAAAGTTGTTATACTTCGCGCCGCAAAAACTCGCGGTGCTGTCACCAACCTGTCATGGGGTGCCTTGTATAAGGTCATGGCAGGGGCCGTATCGCATTTGATTGAACCCCTGATAAGGAATACAACATGGCAAACGTCAGCATGCGCGATCTGCTGAAGGCAGGCGCACACTTCGGACACCAGACTCGTTACTGGAACCCAAAAATGGCACCGTTTATCTTTGGTGCCCGCAATAAGATTCATATCATCGACCTCGAACTGACAGTGCCTGCGTTGGATAAGGCAGTTGCGATCGTTCGTGGCATGGCCCAAAACAAGAACAAAGTACTGTTCGTCGGCACCAAGCGTGCGGCGGCGAAGATCGTGAAAGAGCAAGCCGAGCGTGCAGGACAGCCATTCGTCAACCATCGTTGGTTGGGCGGCATGCTGACTAACTGGAAAACCATCCGTCAGTCGATCAAGCGTTTAAGAGAACTCGAAGCGAAAATGGGCGACGGCACGCTTGAGAAGATTTCGAAGAAAGAAGCACTCGACCTATCACGCCAGCTTGAGAAGTTGGATCGTTCGATTGGTGGTATCAAAGACATGGGTGGTCTTCCAGATGCGATTTTTGTTGTTGACGTAAACCACGAGAACATTGCGATTCAGGAAGCGAATAAACTCGGAATTCCTGTGATTGGGATCGTTGACACAAACTCGGATCCAGACGGTGTTGACATCGTCATTCCAGGAAATGATGACGCGATTCGGGCGATCGAATTGTATTCATCTGCGATCGCTGATGCGTGTATCGAAGGCGCTGCCGAAAGCCTCGGTAAGAGTGATTATGTTGAAGTTGCCGACGACGTGGCTGAGGACACACCAGCGGTCGAAGTGACTGAAAAGAAAGCTGCGCCGAAGAAGGCTGCTCCGAAAAAAGCCGCACCGAAGAAGCCCGCTGCAGAAGAGACAGCTGTTGAAGCTGCACCTGTAGAAGAAGCTCCTGCTGCTGAAGCCGCTGCTGAAGCTGCCGCCGAGGAAGTGCCGGCCAAGAAGGCACCTGCGAAAAAAGCACCTGCAAAGAAAGCAGCGTCAAAGAAGGCGTCGCCGAAGGAAGCGGCTGCTGAGGACGCTCCGGCTGCCGATGCGGCTGAAGACGCAGCAAAAGACGCATAATTTTTTGATTTAGAGAGGATTCAGCATGGCTGCTATCTCAGCTTCAATGGTTAAGGAACTGCGCGAACGCACAGGCCTTGGCATGATGGAATGTAAAAAAGCACTGGTCGAAGCCGACGGTGATCTTGAACTGGCAATTGAAAACCTGCGTAAGTCATCTGGTATGAAGGCTGCCAAGAAAGCGGGCCGGGTTGCGGCAGACGGTGTTGTCCGTGTCGCGGTCAACGGTGGTCAAGGGACGCTGTTGGAAGTCAACTCAGAAACAGATTTTGTGGCCCGAGATGACAACTTTTCAGCTTTTGCTGATCAAGTGATCGCGAAGGCGGGTTCGACTGACTCGACAGATGTTGCTGCGTTAATGGATGGCGACCTCGAGAGTGCGCGTTCCGCGCTGGTGCAAAAGATTGGCGAGAACATCACCGTTCGTCGTATCGCAAAAATCAGCGCATCAGTGGTTGGCGCATACGTTCACTCGAATGAGAAGATCGGTGTGATGATTGGCCTCGATGGTGGTTCAGAAGAACTGGCCAAAGACATCGCAATGCACGTCGCAGCAGTGAACCCAATGGTCGTGAATCCAGACGATGTTGATCCAGCTGTGATTGATAAGGAAAAGGAAATCTTTGCCGCTCAGGCGGAGAACTCAGGGAAGCCTGCTGAGATCATCGAAAAGATGATTGGTGGTCGAATCCGCAAGTTCCTGGCTGAAATCAGTCTCGTCGAGCAACCTTTTGTGAAGAATCCAGATCAAACAGTTGGGCAGTTGGCAAAATCTGCTGGTGCAACGGTGACAGGTATGGTTCGCTTTGAAGTGGGCGAAGGCATCGAGAAAGAAGAAGTCGATTTCGCGGAAGAAGTGATGGCTCAAGCCAGAGGCAGTCACTGATTCTGAAACGCAGAAAGGCCGCTCAAGCGGCCTTTTTTTTTGGAGGAAATATGGCCAAAGGTGAACGTTCAGTGCGTTATTCAAGGATTTTACTGAAACTGTCAGGCGAAGCGCTTGCTGGTGAAGATGGATTCGGTATCAGTCCACAAGTGCTCGACCGGATGGCTCTCGAAATTGGTCAACTCGTCGGAATCGGTGTCCAGGTCGGCCTGGTGATTGGTGGCGGAAATCTGTTCCGAGGTGCTGAATTGCATAAGGCTGGGTTAGACCGTGTGACTGGCGATCATATGGGGATGCTCGCGACCTTGATGAATGCACTTGCGATGCGTGATTCACTCGAAAGGTCGTCAATTGCGAGCCACGTGATGAGTGCGATACCAATGAGTGGCATGGTTGAGCATTACGATCGTCGCCGTGCGATGCGTTATCTCGATCAGAATGATGTGGTGATTTTCGCTGCTGGAACGGGGAATCCATTTTTTACAACTGACTCGGCAGCTTGCCTGCGCGCTATTGAAGTGGATTGTGATTTGGTATTGAAGGCCACTAAAGTGGACGGCGTATACGATTCTGATCCCGTGAGTAATCCAAATGCGGTAAAATACGACGTTTTGGACTACGAGACTGTTCTGGCTAAACAGTTGGGTGTGATGGACTTAACTGCAATTTGTTTGGTTCGTGATCATTCGATGCCGGTTCGAGTATTTAATATGAATAAACAAGGTGCGCTTGTTTCAATCATTCGAGGAGAGAACGAGGGTACTTTGATTGATGAAGGAACTGATTCGTGATTAATGAGATTAAAGCGGACGCCAAATCCCGCATGGATAAGTCAGTGGAGTCCTTAGGGCACGCTTTTGCAAAAATTCGGACCGGTCGTGCCCATCCATCAATTTTAGATGCGGTTCGTGTTGATTATTATGGGTCAGAGGTTCCTGTTAGCCAGGTTGCCAACATTTCGGTTGAAGACGCGAGAACTCTGGCGGTGACCCCTTGGGAGAAGCCAATGGTCGGTGACATCGAGAAGGCAATTATGAAGTCGGATCTTGGATTGAATCCTGCGTCGGCAGGCGACGTGATTCGCGTTCCAATGCCGCCACTCACCGAAGAAACGCGAAAGGGTTATACCAAGCAGGCGCGTGCCGAAGCTGAGCAAGCAAAAGTTGCCGTGCGAAACATCCGACGAGATGCTCTTGCCGATGTGAAAGATCTGCTTAAGGAGAAAGAAATTACCGAGGACGATGATCGTCGTGCCGGTGATGAAATTCAGAAACTGACAGACGAGATGGTTAAACGGATTGATCAGTTACTGCAGGAAAAAGAAGCAGATCTGATGGAAGTCTGAGGTTCATGGCGGAGCTTCGAATTCCAGGTCATATCGCCATCATTATGGATGGCAATAACCGCTGGGCAAAACATCATCACAAGCGCAAGCTTGCAGGACATG
Source organism: gamma proteobacterium HIMB30 (assembly GCA_000227525.2). Lineage (GTDB taxonomy): Bacteria > Pseudomonadota > Gammaproteobacteria > Pseudomonadales > Litorivicinaceae > HIMB30. The sequence goes on along the minus strand of AGIG01000030.1, from coordinate 45,772 downwards.
CCGCAGGTGCAGATGCATTGCGTCGCGTGATCCGAAAATGTATCGAGCGCGGGGTGCATACCCTGTCTGTATTCGCATTTTCGAGTGAGAATTGGAACCGACCAAAACTTGAAGTGGATGGCCTGATGCGGTTGTTCGAAAAGTCGTTGAATGATGAAGTCCCGGAACTCATTGAGAACAAGATTGCGATCGAAGTGATTGGTGATCGATCTCGGTTCCCGGATTCCCTCATTGAAGCCATGGCACATGCCGAGCAAGCAACAGCTCAAGGCACTCGTCTCAAACTGAATATCCTCGCAAATTATGGTGGGCGTTGGGATATCGCAGATACAGCAAAGCGACTTGCTGCGCGTGTGAGCGATGGAACACTGGAGTTGGATGCAATTGACGAACAACTCTTTGAGCAGTCTCAGAATTTATCAGGGCAAACCACGGTGGATCTGTTGATTCGGACCGGTGGTGAGCGTCGGATTTCGAATTTTTTACTTTGGCAGTCGGCATATGCAGAACTCGTGTTCAGCGATGTATTGTGGCCCGATTTTGATGGTGAAGCGCTTGACGCTTGTCTTCTGGAGTATGCCGGTCGAGAACGGCGCTTTGGAAAAACCTCTGAACAGGTCGCTGTTTAACGATGCTAAAAGCGCGGATCCTGACCGCATTGGTAATGCTGCCGGTTGCATTGCTGATCTTATTTGTACTTCCCGAGGATGCCTTTGCAATGTGTGTCGGTCTGATCGTCTTGGTCGGTGCCTGGGAATGGATCCGTTTGTCTGGCTTGGTTGGGCAGGTACTGACAGGGGTGCTATTGATCGTCTTCAGCTGTATTTTGATTGGCTGTTACGCATTACCAAATGTCTATGTGCCGATGCTCTTGGGGATCGGTTGTCTTTTTTGGATTGCGGCCGCGGCAATTGTCGTCATGTATCCACGGAGTAAGGAGCAGATTGGCGGCAAGCAAATGAAGCTTGGCTTTGGACTACTGGTCCTGATACCCGCTTATGTTGCGTTACTGTTTTTACGGCGTCATGAGGCGCATGTGTTATTGATCGCATTACTGGTCACGATCATTTGGGCAGCCGATGTTGGTGCCTATTTTGTTGGCCGTCAGTTTGGGAACAGAAAACTTGCACCGGACGTCAGCCCCGGAAAGAGCTGGGCTGGACTGGTTGGAGGGATGGTCGTCGCTCTGGCTGTCGGGATGATGGGTGCTTCACTTGGGGAACCGGCAGATCATTTATTTTCACCCATCGCGTGGGCGGTATTAATCGGCATTGTCGCAATGACCGTATTATTTTCTGTGCTCGGTGATTTATTTGAAAGCTTGATCAAGCGCGAACAAGGAGTCAAAGACTCAAGTTCGTTGCTCCCAGGTCATGGTGGTGTCATGGACCGTATCGATTCATTGACCGCTGCAACACCGATTTTTGCCTTAAGTATTTATCTCACGGGTTGGCCTTTGCTATGACGGTTGGTGTCGCTTTATTCGGGGCAACCGGCTCCATTGGTGAGTCAACGCTGTCTGTGATCGAGGCGCATCCAGAGCGATTTCATCTCGAAGTGGTCAGTGCGCACCGCTCGATTGAGACGCTGGTGCGAATCATTGAACGGTTTCAGCCAAAGCATGTGATTTTGACTGATCAGTCGGAAGCCAATGCCTTGATGGAACAGCTTCCGAAAGATTTCAATGGATCGCTCGCATTTGGGGAGCATTCATTGGCTGAAGCGGCGAGTGCATCAGAGGTTGATGTGGTGATGGCGGCTATCGTTGGTGGTGCGGGACTGGTCTCAACGTACGCCGCGGTACGAGCGGGTAAGCGAGTCTGCGTGGCCAACAAAGAAGCACTGGTGATGGGTGGTGAATTGATGATGGCTGAAGCCAGAGCCAATGGTGCAATACTCCTCCCAATTGATTCTGAACATAATGCGATGTTTCAGTGCCTACCTCAGTCCTATACGGTTGGCCAGTCAATTCCTGGGTTGAAACAATTGGTTTTAACCTGTTCGGGTGGACCGTTTCGTGAGTGGAGTATCGACGCCATGATGGATGCCACACCAGATCAAGCAGTGGCACATCCAAACTGGTCGATGGGTCGAAAAATCTCTGTCGATTCGGCAACGCTGATGAATAAGGGGCTTGAGCTCATTGAGGCGACTCACTTGTTTCATGTTCCTGAAACATCGATCGATGTGGTGATTCACCCGGAGTCGACAGTGCACTCATTGGTGGAATTTGTCGATGGTTCAATGCTCGCTCAACTGGGTAGTCCCGACATGCGGATCCCCATCGCGCATGCACTCGGTTTCCCCGAGCGTCTGGACATCAATGTCGAACGCTTGAGTCTGACAAAATTATCGAAGCTTCACTTTGAGCCTGTGAATCATGCAATGTTTCCTGCATTAGCCCTTGCCCGGCAAGCCAGTTCTGAGGGAGGCGATCGACCGATTGTGCTGAACGCAGCGAATGAAATTGCCGTTGACGCCTTTTTGAAGCAACAAATCGGCTTCACTGAAATTACTGAACTTGTGTCCGATTGCTTGAATCAGTCGGCGAGGCAGCCTATATCCTCTATTGATGATGTTCTTGCAGTTGATAGCATGAGCCGTCAGACCGCTGAAAACTGGATTACGGAGCGCGTATGATTACCACGATTCTCGCAACCATTGTTGCCTTGGGTGTACTGGTGACAGTGCACGAGTTTGGTCACTACTGGGTGGCGAAACGATGTGGAGTTCGGGTTCTTCGTTTTTCGGTCGGGTTTGGGCGCGCCTTGTATACATGGAAAGACCAATCGGGCACTGAATTTTGCGTTGCAGCGATCCCTCTTGGTGGATACGTGAAGATGCTCGATGGTCGTGAGCAAACACTGTCTGAGGAAGAGCGCACAGAGGCATTTGATCAAAAAACGGTGGGTCAGCGGTTTGCGATCGTCGCCGCCGGTCCGGGGATTAATTTTATTTTTGCGGCGATTGTTTATGCGTTAATCAGCATGATTGGTGTGCAGACTCCTGTTCCAGTGGCAGGCGAACTTCCCGGCGAAACCGCGACCAAAACGCGGCTACCAGCGGAGGTTGTGTCCTTCGATGGACGTCCAATGGAATCGTGGGAACGAATTTCGATCGCCATGGTTGATGTAATTGGCGATCAGAATACGGTTCAAATTGGCTTGCGCCCCTTGGATTCAAGCATTGTGAATACAGTCACCATGCCAGTCCCGGATGATTTAATCACCGATGAAAGCCCCTTGGTTGCGTTTGGCGTCAGACCCTGGTCACCACCGATCGATGCGGAACTTGCGCGGGTGATTCCAGGTGGGGCAGGTGAGGCTGCAGGCCTCTTAGTTGGTGATCGAGTCACCGCAGTCAACGGGGTGTCGGTCGCTGATTGGTCTGGCTTCGTCGCTGTGATCAAGGGCGCGTACGGGCTGTCAACCGATTTGACAGTTGAAAGAGCTGGGCAAACTCAGACCTTGACGGTGGTGCCGGAGACGCGTGAGGGCCCGAATGGTCCCTACGGTTTCCTGGGTGTTGCGCCTGTCGTCAAACCACTGCCACCTGAATTAATCCGTACGGTTCAGGAAAACCCAGTGAAAGCCCTATGGGTTGGTGTTGAGCGAACAATCGAGATGAGTTGGTTGACGATTGAGTCGATTGGAAAAATGATCTCAGGTGCGCTGTCGCCAGAGAACTTGAGTGGTCCCTTGACCATTGCTAGAGTGGCAGGGGATTCAGCGAGTTCAGGGTGGTATGCCTACCTGAGCTTTATTGCCTATTTGAGCGTGAGCCTTGGTGTTTTGAACTTACTGCCGATTCCAGTGCTTGATGGTGGGCATTTGGTGTTTTTCGCAGTGGAATGGCTGCGAGGTAAACCAGTCTCAGAACAGGTGCAGATGCAAGGGATCCGAATCGGTATGGCATTGTTGATGGGTCTGATGTTTTTTGCGTTTTATAATGATTTGATGCGGTTATAGGCCGTCGAACTAGGAAGTTCATACATGCGTTGTACTTTACCGCTGAGCGCACTTGCGCTCACCCTTGCAATGTCTGCTCACGCAGTCGACCCCTTCCAAGCGTCAGATATCCGTATCGATGGATTGAAACGCGTGTCATCGGGTTCGGTTTTTGATGCACTCACAATTCAGCCCGGTGACCGGGTAACGGATGCGGATATCTCGCTCGCAACCCGCGCGTTATTTGAGACGGGATTCTTTGATCAGGTGGAAGTGCGTGCAGAAGGTGATGTGTTAGTCATCGAGGTGACCGAGCGGCCCGCCGTATCACGTATCGATATTGAGGGTAACCAAGCGATTAAGACTGAGGACCTACTGGATAGTTTGCGACGAGCGGGAATCGTTGAAGGTGATGTCTTAAAGCGTGCGACCCTTGATCAACTGGAACAAGCGATTCAAAGACAATACACCAGTCGTGGACGCTATGATGCGACAGTCAATTCCGAAATCATCGAGCAAGACCGCAATCGCGTTGGCTTGAAAATTTCGATCTTTGAGGGCTCGGTTGCAACCATTTCTCGCATCGCAATTGTTGGTAATGAGGCGTTTGACGATGATGTGTTGTTGGATGAAATGTCACTCACTGAGGCGGGTTTATTTACGTGGTTCTCAGGATCCAATAACTATGAAACGGAAAAACTGAACGCAGACGTCGAGGCGATCCGGTCTTATTATCTGAACCGTGGCTATGTCAATGTTGATGTCTCCGAGCCACAGGTCGAGCTATCCGAAAACTTAGAAGATGTGTTCATCACGATTACGGTCAATGAGGGTAGTGAGTTTCGTGTTGGGTCAGTGAATGTCGGTGGTGATCAGCCAATCGATTTGTCTTCTGCGGTCGAAGAAATGACCCTACAAACTGGCGAAATATTCAGCCGTCGTTTGGTTAACGACGCAGTAAGTACCATGAGTGAAAAGCTTGGTGATGCCGGTTATGCGCGTGCTCAGGTTCGAGCGGTTCCTGAAATCAATAATGAGACACAGACAGTTGACGTCACTCTGGTTGTAACGCCCGGACCACTGGTCTATGTGCGTCGGGTTGAGTTCAGAGGTAATACCGATACCTCAGACGTGGTACTTCGTCGTGAAATCCCGCAGCTTGAAGCCTCAGTGAGCTCAGCAGCCGCCATTGAGAAAGGACGGATCAATTTGCAGCGCCTTGGCTTTTTTAGCTTGGTTCGTGCATCGACCCGTCCTGTTCCAGATCAGCCAGACCAAGTTGATGTGATCTATGAAGTGAAAGAGCAAGCATCGGGGTCATTGTCAGCCAGTGTTGGCTTCAGTCAGGGCGAGGGTGTGTTACTGGGGGCAGCCGTTAGCCAGAAAAATTTCCTTGGTTCAGGCAATGCACTGTCATTCAGTCTGCAGAGCTCGAGTTCAACCAAAGAGGCGCGCTTTTCGTATACAGATCCTTACTACACCATTGATGGGGTCAGTCGAGGAGTGGATCTCTACTTTGCGAAGACCGATTTCGACGACACGGGGACTGCAGACTACTCGACCGATGAAACGGGCCTTGGCCTCACATTCGGGTACCCAATCAGCGATGAGGCTCGGGTGAGTACGAACTTCGCCGTTCAAAACACCAATCTTGACGCCAAAGCCAGTGGATCGCGAGCCAGCTACATCAACACGTTCTTTGCCAGCGAGGGCTATAGTAGCTCAGCCACAAGTGCTGACTTTGTCGAATATAAAGGGGGTGCAGCGTACAACTACAACACGTTGAACAAGGCATTTCTACCAACCGCAGGTACGCGGCATCGACTGAGCTTTGATCTATCGATTCCTGGATCAGACCTTGAGTATTACACCGCGAGCTATCTCGGAGAGGCATACATTCCAGTGCTCGATCAGGAAGACGTCAGTTTGAAGTTCAAGACTCGGGTTGGATATGGTGATGGATTTGGCGACTCTGACGGCTTGCCGTTTTTGAAAAACTTTTTCGCCGGCGGTATTCGGACAGTTCGTGGATACAAGTACAACAGCCTAGGGCCTATCGATAACAAAGGTGAACAGGTCGGTGGTAATGTCTTATTGACCGGAACCGCGGCACTGCAATTCCCAATGCCGGGCGTCAAAGAAACGGACCAAGCGCGCTTGTCATTATTCAGCGACGCAGGTCAGGTCTATGCAGACAGTGCGAAGCTTGAGGATCTCCGTTATTCAGCAGGTCTTGCGCTTGCGTGGATGACGCCAATCGGGCCGTTGTCATTTACTTATGCGTCAGCATTGAACAGTGAATCAGGTGACGAAACTGAAGGCTTCCAGTTCTCCATCGGTTCCGCTTTTTAATGGGGTACACACTGGCTGAGCTCGCTCGGTTAACGGCGACTGAGTTAGTGGGGGATGGATCATTTGAAGTCACAGCGCTTGCATCACTCGCTCGCGCGACGCCAACCAGTCTGAGCTTTTTATCCAACGACGCTCGGCGCGCTGAACTGAAAAATTCTCGAGCAGGTGCTGTTGTCGTATCACGTGCAGTTGCTGAGGAGATCAGTCGTGGATTGATTTCGGCTGACCCATATCGAACCTATGCTGAACTGTCTGTTTTATTTGATGAGCGTGGGCTTCCGTTTGCCCAAGGAGTTCATCCAACTGCAGTGATTGATGAGACTGCAGTCATCGCCGATGACGTATCAATTGGAGCGAACGCAGTGATCGGACGCGAGGTCGTCATCGGTGCGGGATCTGTCATCGGCCCGAACGTGACCATTTATCCAAACACACAAATCGGTCTCGATTGCATCGTCGGTGCGGCAACAGTCATTGGGTATGACGGATTTGGCTTTGCCAAATCACCGGATGGATGGATCAAAATTCGACAATTGGGCGGAGTCATGATTGGCGATGATGTTGAGATTGGCGCAGGATGTACCATTGATCGTGGTGCGCTGGATGACACCCTGATCGAGGATGGCGTTAAGCTCGATAATCAAGTCCATATCGCGCATGGATGTCGGATCGGTCAGCGAACTGCGATGGCTGGCTATGTCGCCCTCGCTGGTGGGACTGTGATTGGCAGTGATGTGACCGTCGGAGGGATGACAGGTTTTACAGGACATTTGTCTGTCTGTGATAAAGTACACATCGGTGCGAACGCGCTGGTGACTCAATCAATCACTGTACCTGGGGCATATTTAGGTGGTGCTGGCGGTGTCATGAAAGCCGACGACTGGCGGAAAAGCGCCGTTCGGTTTCGGCAATTGGACGCAATGGCGCGTCGAATACAGGTGCTTGAAAAGCAACTGAATGTGAAGAGTAAGGACTCGTAATGCTTCTGGATATCAAGGAAATCCGTGAATACCTACCGCATCGTTATCCCTTTTTATTAGTGGATCGTGTCGTTGAACTAGAACTCGAAAAACGTGTGAAGGCGATCAAAAACGTCACATGTAATGAAGATTTCTTCAATGGCCACTTCCCCGATCATCCAGTCATGCCGGGTGTTCTGATCATTGAAGCGCTGGCTCAAGCAGCCGGCGTCCTCGGATTCAAGACCATGGACAAAAAACCAGCTGAGGGGTCAATTTACCTTTTTGTTGGTTGTGATGATGTGCGGTTTAAGCGTCAGGTTGTTCCCGGTGACCAGCTTGTCTTGGAAGCCGAGGTTTTGCGTGTTCGAGCGGGCGTTTGGAAGTTTGGGTGTCGCGCAAGTGTCGACGGTGAGACCGTGTGTACTGCCACCATTATGTGCGCGGATAGGACGGTTTGACTGCGATTCATCCACAGGCGCTGGTTGACCCAAAGGCAGAACTTGCTGAAGACGTTGAGGTTGGCCCGTTTGCCATCATTGGACCTGAGGTCACCATCGGTGAGGGAACAGTCGTTGGCCCACACGCGATTCTAAAAGGCCCCACCACTATCGGTGCCCGAAACCGTATCTTCCAATTTGCGTCCGTGGGTGAAGATTGCCAAGACAAAAAATATAGAGGTGAGCGAACAGAGCTGATCATTGGCGATGACAATGTCATTCGAGAGGGGGCTACCTTACATCGCGGTACTTCGCAGGACCGTGGTATCACCACGATTGGTTCGCGTAATCTGCTGATGTGCTATGTCCACGTGGCACATGATTGCGTGATTGACGACAACATCATCATGGCGAATAACACCGCTGTGGCTGGACATGTTCATGTCGGTGATGGAGCTATTCTCGGCGGCGGAACACTCGTCCACCAGTTCTGTCGCATTGGTCAATATGCAATGACGGCCGCGGGTACGGTTGTTCTTCAAGATATTCCAGCTTTTGTCACCTGTTCGGGGAATCGCGCGGAAGCACATGGAATGAACGTCGAGGGCATGCGTCGGCGCGGTGTCGATACCGATGTCATTAACCGCCTCCGAGAGGCGTATAAGACTGTGTATCGTCGTGGTCTAACTCTCGATCAAGCGATTGCTGAATTGGATCAAAACAATGTGGGCTGTGCTGAAGTTGATACGTTTTTAGACAGCCTGAAGTCATCGCAACGAGGCATCGTTCGCTGATGCAGATCTGCGTTGCTGCTGGAGAAGTGTCCGGCGACCAGATTCTCGCACCCATTCTCTCTCGCGTTTCTGAGTCAGTGTCAGCAGTATACAGTGGTATCGCCGGCCCTCAGATGGTCGAAGCTGGAACCTATCCGCTCTTTCCGATGGATCGATTATCAGTCATGGGCGTGATGGAGGTCTTGCCTCGACTTCCCGAGCTGTTATCGATTCGTCGGCAAATGAAGCACTACGTGTCAATATCACGGCCGACAGCACTGATCACATGCGATGCCCCTGATTTCAATTTGCCGCTGTGTGCACACGCAAAATCGCAAGGGATTCCCGCGATTCATGTTGTCAGTCCATCTGTTTGGGCTTGGCGCAGAAACCGTATTCCGAAGATTGCAAAACAACTGGATCTTCTATTGTGCCTGTTCCCTTTTGAGCCAGAGCTGTACGCAGGTTCTGGCCTTCGCTGTCAGTTCATCGGCCACCCTCTGGCCAAGCAAATCGAATTCAATCCAGATCCCGTGGGGTTTCGGACCGCACTTGATTTACCTTTGGTTGGACCACTACTCGGTCTACTACCCGGAAGTCGTCAGTCTGAAGTCAAACGACTATTACCGTTATTTTTAGAGGCATTTGATCGGTTGGTCGCCGAGACGCCTGATTTAATGGGAGTGATCCCCGCGGCCACCGATGAGTTATACGCACTGATCCAGGGGATGATCGGCGAGCGCTCTATTTGTGTGGTACATGGCCAGTCAAGGCAGGTCATGGGCGCGGTGACAGCGATATTGCTCGCGTCGGGAACTGCAGCACTGGAAGCGGTTTTAACAGGACGCCCGACAGTGGCCGCTTACCGGATGAATCCATGGACCTACTGGATGGTTAAAGGCCAACTGCAAACGGAGTTCGTCACCTTGCCTAACTTCCTTGCGAAGCAGGCATTGATTCCAGAATTCATCCAAGGTGATGCCTCGGTACATTCAATTGTTGATGCAATAACGCCTATGCTCAACGAAGGCCCGACAGCACAGTTTCTGACGGAAGCGCAGACGATTCATGAATCCCTCAGTGGTGATGTGACTGATCATGCAGCTGCGGCTATTTTGGAATACCTGTCGTGAGTGTGCTGGTTGGTGTTGATGAAGTTGGTCGCGGCCCACTGGCAGGGCCGGTGGTGACATGTGCGGTGTTATGGCCCGATGATCATGGGATTGTTGAGCTTGATGATTCGAAAAAGCTATCGCCAAAGAAGCGTGAGGCACTGATTCCATTGATCCGTGATAAGGCGCTCGAGATCAGCTTTGGGCGGGCCGAAGTGGAAGAAATTGATACGCTGAATATCCTGCATGCGACGATGTTGGCGATGGAGCGAGCGGTCGAAGGGCTTGGTGAATTTGATGCACCGATTCGAATCGATGGGAATCGAGTGCCTGATGGACTCAAGGGACGTGCACAGGCGGTGGTTGGTGGTGACGGATTGATTGCGGCCATTTCAGCGGCGTCAATTCTTGCTAAAGTGGCACGCGACGAGGAGATGGCTGCTTTGGCTGAAATCTATCCAGGATATGGTCTGGAAGGGCATGCAGGTTATCCAACCAAGGCACACATCGAAGCGTTGGAACTGCTGGGTGTATCGCCAATCCATCGACGCTCGTTTGGTCCGGTCAAACGCATATTGGAGAACGCATGACCCAGTTTGTCCATTTACGGACGCATTCTGAATATTCGTTGGTTGATGGGCTTTTCCGAGTCAAGGAGCTTGTTGGTCAAGTTGCGCAGTATGGAATGCCAGCAGTTGCTTTGACTGATGAGTCGAATTTATTTGCACTGGTGAAGTTTTATCGGGCCTGTTTGTCGCAAGGTGTGCAGCCGATTATTGGGGCAGATTGCTGGGTCAAAGGTGCCGATGGGTTTGGTCGCTTAACCCTGATCGCAATGAATCAGGAGGGCTACAAAAATCTGCTGGAATTATTGTCACTCGGATGGCTCAAGGGTCAGGAAGGTGACTATGCCCTTCTAGAATGGGAATGGGTTGTCGAACATTCGGCTGGACTCATCTGCTTGACCGGTGCAACCGAGGGCGAGATTGGCCGCTTGGTGGCTGCGGGGCAAGTTGATAAAGCCGATGCGGTATTGGACAAATACCATGCGGTGTTTGCTGACCGATTGTATGTCGAGTTAACTCGTGTTGGATTATCTGGTGAGACAGCACTTGCCCAGTATGCCGTTCAGGCAGCCGATCAACGACTGATTCCATTGGTCGCAACCAATGTGGCTTGTTTTCAGGAGGCAGATGATTTTGAGGCGCATGAGACACGGGTCTGTATCCATGACAGTGTGACCCTGGATGATCAACGGCGCTTGTATCGTCATACGCCTGAACAGTGGTTGAAGCCTCAGGATTCAATGGCGGAACTTTTCTCTGATTTGCCAGACGCAGTCGCGAATACCGTACAAATTGCCAAACGCTGTGGTGTTGAACTAACGCTTGGTTCGTACTTCTTGCCTGAGTATCCGGTCCCTGAGGGAATGACGCTTGATGAGTTTTTCAGACAATATTCTCATGACGGACTGAGTGATCGTTTGAAAGCTGCAGAAAGCTATGGACAAACACTCGACGAATCAGCCTATCGGGAACGACTCGATTTCGAAGTCGACGTGATTTTACAAATGGGATTTCCCGGCTATTTCTTAATCGTTGCTGACTTTATTCAGTGGGCCAAAGACCATGCCATTCCGGTCGGTCCGGGACGAGGATCAGGTGCCGGTTCGATTGTGGCTTGGGCACTGAAGATTACTGATCTTGATCCAATCGAACATGAGTTGTTGTTTGAGCGATTTTTGAACCCAGAGCGAGTATCCATGCCTGACTTTGATGTCGATTTTTGTATGGATGGTCGGGATCGTGTGATTGATTATGTGGCTGAACGCTATGGTCGAAATGCTGTGAGTCAGATTGTCACCTTTGGTTCGATGGCAGCCAAAGCGGTGGTACGTGATGTGACCCGTGTTCAGGGGAAACCTTATGGCCTCGGTGATCGCTTGGCCAAACTGATCCCATTTGAAGTTGGAATGACTTTGGATAAGGCATTTGAGGCAGAACCACAATTAAAGGAACTTATCGAACATGACGATGAGGTCCGTGAAGTCTGGGATATGGCCATCAAGCTCGAAGGGCTCTCGAGGAATCGGGGTAAGCATGCCGGTGGTGTTGTGATTGCGCCCGGAAAGCTCACAGACTTCACCGCGTTATTGTCGGCTGAAGATGGCTCGAGTTTGGTGACACAGCTCGATAAAGATGATGTTGAAGCAGCAGGTCTGGTGAAGTTTGATTTCCTCGGTCTTCGAACCTTAACCATCATTGACTGGGCGCTCGGATTAATTCAAGGCACACAAGGTCAGGCGCCAGTCATCGAGCGGATACCAATGGATGATGCCAAGGTGTTTCAGTTGTTGTGTCGAGGCGATACGACAGCGATATTTCAGCTCGAATCACGGGGCATGAAAGAGCTGATTCGTCGATTAAAGCCAAATTCCTTCGAAGACATTGTCGCCTTGGTCGCTCTATTTCGGCCGGGTCCGCTGCAATCGGGCATGGTGGACGACTTCATTAACCGAAAGCACGGTCGTGCCAAGGTTGAATACCCACATCCAGATCTCGAGCCAATTCTGAAGAACACATACGGCGTGATCCTGTATCAGGAACAAGTGATGCAGATCGCTCAGGTGCTGGCCAATTATTCATTGGGTGGGGCTGATCTTTTGCGTCGGGCAATGGGTAAGAAAAAGCCCGAAGAGATGGAGAAGCAGCGCGAAATCTTTTTGAAAGGGACTGGTGATCGAGGGATCGACGGCCAACTTGCCAACGCAATCTTTGATTTGATGGAAAAATTTGCAGGTTATGGATTCAACAAGTCGCACTCGGCTGCTTATGCCTTGGTGTCTTACCAAACTGCGTTTTTGAAAACGTACTATCCCGCAGAGTTTATGGCTGCGGTGTTGTCTTCGGATATGGATAACACGGATAAAGTGGTGCCACTCATTGAGGAGTGTCGCCGCATGGATCTTGTTGTGAGACCACCAGATGTCAATGCCGGTTCATTTAAATTTTCGGTCAAAGCCGGTGAAGTGATTTATGGTCTCGGAGCCATTAAAGGATTGGGTGAAGGGCCGATTGCACAACTGGTTGAGGCGCGCGACGCGAGTGGGCCGTTTACTGATTTATTTGATTTTTGCCGTCGCGTTGGATCGGGCAAAGTCAATCGTCGAGCACTTGAGGCTTTAATTCGAGCAGGTGCATTTGATTCGCTCAATGAACATCGCTGGATTCTGATGTCATCACTTGAAGACGCAGTTGGACAGGCTGATCAGGAGGCGCGTAACGAAGCTGTTGGCATGGACGACATGTTCGGACTCGGTGGTCACGCTGAATCGCAGTCGGGCAGCGATCCCTATCAGCATCATCGCAACACTGCGCGTTGGAGTGAGCGCGATGTTCTGCGTGGCGAGAAAGACACGCTGGGTCTCTATCTGACAGGACACCCAATTGATTGGTATGCCGATGATCTGCAAGGACTGGGTGCTCAAGCACTGGAGAACTTGGAGCGAACCAAAGACTCGGTTCGCGTTGCAGGTCTTGTAGTGAGTCTTCGTGTGATTCGTAATAAGCGCGGAGAGTCCTTTGGTATTGTGACGCTGGATGATCGAACGGCGCGCATGGATGTCACGGTTTTCGCTGATTTATTTGCAGACTGTCGCGAAAAATTGGCTGATGATTCGCTCGTGGTCGTCGAGGGGGATGTCAGTTTTGATGAATTCACCAATGGATTGAAAATGCGAGCGAATCGGGTCGACACGCTCGAGAATGCGCGGAAGCAGTCCGCCTCTGGGCTCAAAATTCATCTTGAAACTCAGGCGCCAGAGTTTGTGAAAACACTGCTGTCGACAATACGGCCACATTTGGGCGGTGAGTGTCCGGTCGTTATCGCGTACAATGGCGATCAGGCGCGAGGGGAAGTGGTGCTCGGTGAAAATTATCAAGTACACCCCGAAGATTCGTTATTATTGGAATTACAAGCGTTACTCGGCCAGGACCGGGTCAGGCTTGAATTTTCTGCAAGGACACCGCAACACGCATGAATCCAAATTATCTTGATTTTGAACAGCCGATTGCGGACCTTGACTCAAAAATTGACGAGTTGAGACATCTATCCACCGAATCTGGAATCAATATCGCCGAAGAAGTGGCACGGCTGCAGGCAAAATCAAAAACACTGACGGAAAAAATTTTCTCGGATCTTTCGATTTGGCAAAAAGCACAACTTGCCAGACATCCAAAGCGTCCCTACACCTTCGATTATGTGCACAACCTAATCGATGGATTTGATGAATTACACGGTGATCGGCTATTTGGTGATGACCAAGCGCTTGTCGGGGGAATTGGCGAATTCCGCGGGCGACCTGTGATGGTCGTAGGACATGAAAAAGGCCGGACTGTGAAGGAAAAGGTGGCACGGAATTTTGGTATGCCGCGGCCTGAGGGCTACCGTAAGGGTCAGCGTCTGATGCAAATGGCTGAACGTTTTAAGATGCCAGTGCTGACTTTTATTGATACCCCAGGCGCATATCCTGGAATTGATGCTGAGGAACGCGGTCAGAGTGAAGCGATCGCAAAAAGCTTAGCCGTCATGGCGCGATTGAAGACCCCGATTGTGACTTCGGTCATTGGCGAGGGCGGTTCTGGCGGCGCGCTCGCGATTGGTGTGTGCGATAAGCTATTGATGCTCGAATTCTCAACCTATTCTGTAATCTCACCTGAAGGCTGTGCCTCTATTTTATGGAAGAGTGCGGCACATGCCCCTGAAGCTGCTGAAGCGATGGGGATCACAGCAGACCGACTGTTTTCACTTGGGTTGGTGGATCAGTTGGTTCGTGAGCCGCTCGGTGGTGCACATCGAGCCCCTGAACAGGCGGCCACCACCTTAGGCGATGCGATTGAAGCGCAACTGGATATTTTGGGCGGCTTGTCTGACGAACAATTGTTAGAGGCTCGTTACCAGAAATTGATGCAATTCGGTGTCGGTCGCAGCTGAGGGACTCATTCGGCCTCATTGGCCAGGACCTGACCATCGCGTTCATCTGATGATTAGCGGTGGCGCTGACTCGATGGCACTGCTTGCGCTAGTTGCTGATTTTTCAAAAATGGTCATGCGAGAGGTGATTATTCATCATTGTGACCATGGTGTGGCAGTCGAGGCAGGGGAATGGCTTCAGTTTGTCAAAACTGAAACAGAGCGCAGAGGCTTCGCATTTAGAGCGCATCACCTGGATCTTGAGTTAGGCCCTGATTTTGAAGCACGTGCGCGGAAAGCTCGGTATGACGCGGTGATGAGCGAGGTTGAACAGGGTGAAGTTGTGATGACAGCGCATCACCGTGACGATCAAGTTGAAACGCTGTTGATCCGATTGTCTCAGGGGTCTGGGCTCATTGGTTTGGCTGGAATTCCCGTCACTCGACCGTTCGGCTTAGGCGTTTTAATTCGCCCATTGTTGTCACTGTCGAGACAACAGTTAAAATACGTCTTGGGGGCGCGGAATCTCAGACACGTTGTTGATCCTTCGAATCAGGATCCAACACACTTACGCAATTACATCAGGCTTCAGTTTCTACCTGCGTTGTCACGCGTTGCTCCAGCAGCT
This sequence comes from gamma proteobacterium HIMB30, assembly GCA_000227525.2. Taxonomy (GTDB): domain Bacteria; phylum Pseudomonadota; class Gammaproteobacteria; order Pseudomonadales; family Litorivicinaceae; genus HIMB30. Next base: position 30,590 of record AGIG01000030.1, on the reverse strand, counting down.
CGGGACCAACTTCTGCACCTGTCGAAAGTTGCGACGGAACATGTGTTTCGTGCCGGTGAGACCTTAGGTGAGCATTTGCCTGTCCTTGGTGTCGATTCTGTTGCTGTTGCGTCAACACCATCACTCATCGCTTGGCAGGTTCGTTTTTTTGCCCAAGCACATGGCCGATACGCGCCATCGGCACAACAGATTTCGGAGTTTGCGAGACAGTGTGTGGATGCATCGGATGATCGTCTACCGGAAGTGCCGATCAGTTCAAATGTTGTGATTCGAAAATGGGGCGGCAAACTCCACTGGGTTGATCACAAGATCTTAGGCGGTGAGGCTGATAGTGAGCGTGTGCGGTCTGAAAAAATTGGGCCGAATCAGTCGGTTGAATTTGAATTTCCGAATGGCGTTTTGTCACTGAGAACCGGGGCAGCATCTGAGGATGTGGCTGTTTTTTGGGGTGTTAAAGGGCGGAGTTTCCGACTGGGGCGAAAGCGTCCGATGCAAAGTCTGAAACAGCTCGCACAGACGCTCGGTCTTCCCCCGTGGTTACGCCAGCGAACGCCTTTAATCGCGATTTCTGATCAAATCATTGGCTGGGGTGCAATCGATTGCAGAGACGAGGGATTGATTCCGCATTCTTTACAATGGCAGTGGCGCTTTGTCGCTAGGAATACAAGTGATTCCACTGTATCCTAATCTCCCATCCCAAGACGACATTTCCGTCATACCGTTGGCGGTCTTACCAAAAGGATTGTAGGTCAACATGAATCGATTCGTGTTCGTGACCGGCGGGGTGGTGTCTTCGCTCGGTAAAGGAATAGCAGCAGCCTCACTTGGAGCCATTCTGGAGGCACGTGGCCTGAAGGTCACCATGTTGAAACTTGATCCCTACATCAATGTCGATCCCGGTACCATGAGTCCATTCCAGCACGGTGAGGTCTTTGTCACCGACGATGGTGCCGAAACCGATCTCGATCTTGGCCACTATGAGCGCTTCATCCGCACTCGGATGACGCAGAAAAATAACTTCACTGCCGGCCGGGTTTACGAGGATGTTCTGCGTAAAGAGCGTCGCGGGGATTATTTGGGCGGGACTGTTCAGGTGATTCCACATATCACCGACGAAATAAAACACAAAATTGTCGCTGGCGCCCAGGATGCCGATGTCGCGATTGTCGAAATTGGTGGGACAGTTGGTGATATTGAATCACTCCCTTTTTTGGAAGCTGTGCGTCAGCTGCGTCAGGAGCTTGGTTCGGCGCGCGCTGTTTTAATGCATCTCACGCTGGTGCCCTATATCGCAACAGCCGGTGAAACAAAAACCAAACCAACCCAGCATTCGGTCAAAGAGCTCCGGTCGATTGGTTTACAGCCCGATGTTCTGATTTGTCGCTCCGATTACGAAGTTGATATTTCAAGTCGAAAGAAAATTGCGTTATTCACGAACGTTGAAGAGCGTGCGGTGATTCCGTTGAAAGATGCAGACACGATCTACCGAATCCCAAGCATGCTCCATGAGCAAGGTCTCGATCAGTTGATCGTGGACAAATTAAGCCTTGAGTGCCAACAGGCTGATCTCAGTGAGTGGATTCGAGTGGCTGATGCGCACTTAAATCCCCTGAAATCTGTGGAAATCGCGATGGTTGGAAAGTACATGGATTTACTCGATGCCTATAAATCGCTCATTGAAGCGATGATTCACGCCGGGATCCAGACCCGAACGCGGGTGAATTTTCGCTACATTGATTCCGAAGACATCGAAAAGCGTGGTCTTGATGTATTGGATGGCGTTGATGCAATTCTGGTTCCTGGCGGGTTCGGTGAGCGTGGTATGGAGGGCAAAATCGCTGCGGTCTGCCACGCGCGCGAAAACAAGATCCCTTATCTCGGGATCTGTCTCGGGATGCAGGCTGCAGTCATCGAATTCGCGCGTCATGTTGCTGGTCTTGATGGCGCGACATCAAGCGAATTTGAGCCAACAGCAGAGCATCCAGTGATTGCTTTGATCACAGAATGGACAAAGGCCGATGGAACTCGTGAGCTTCGGACTGAAGACAGCGATCTCGGTGGAACCATGCGCTTGGGTGCAGAGGAGTGTCGTTTGACTCCCGGATCGAGAGTCGCGCAAGTCTACGATGCGGATGTTGTCAGTGAACGCCATCGCCATCGTTGGGAATTCAACAACGATTACTTGGATCAGCTGTCAGATGCCGGCCTTAAGATTGCAGGTCGCTCAATGGATGGAACTTTGGTTGAGGTCGTCGAGGTTGATGACCACCCCTGGTTTGTCGGCTGTCAGTTTCATCCAGAATTCACTTCGACGCCGCGAGATGGTCACCCTTTGTTTACAAGCTTCGTCGAAGCTGCAATCACGTACTCAAAGACAGGTGAAAAGGAGACGTTGTTCTCGTGAAATCAGTGATTGATATCGGTGGTATGCCGTGTTCAAACGCGCATCCAATGATGCTGTTTGGTGGCATGAACGTGTTGGAGTCCAGAGAACTCGCGTTTGAGATCGCTGAAGTCTACGTTGACGTCTGTCGCAAACTAGATATTCCATATGTGTTCAAAGCGAGCTTTGATAAAGCGAACCGCTCGAGCATCACGAGCTTCCGTGGTCCAGGGCTTGATCAAGGGTTGACTTGGCTCGCGGATATTAAATCGCACTTCAATGTCCCTCTGATCACTGATGTTCACGAACCCGACCAGGCCAAGGCAGCAGCCGAAGTCTGTGATGTGATCCAACTCCCTGCGTTCCTGTCACGTCAGACTGATCTTGTTGTGGCAATGGCTGAGACCGGTGCGATCATCAACGTAAAAAAAGCGCAGTTTCTCGCACCACATGAAATGCAACACATCATGAATAAGTGTGCTGAGGCAGGCAATGAGCAAGTGATTTTGTGCGAACGTGGCTCGAGCTTTGGTTATAACAATCTGGTGGTCGATATGCTTGGGTTTGGCATCATGAAACAGATGCAAGTTCCTGTGATTTTTGACGTCACTCATGCCTTACAAAAGCCAGGTGGGCGTCTCGACTCAGCGGATGGTCGCCGTGAACAAGTGGCCGAGCTCGCACGTTCTGGTATCGCTGTGGGCCTCGCCGGACTCTTTTTGGAATCGCATCCAGATCCATCAAAGGCCAAGTGTGATGGGCCATCTGCTTTGCCGCTTGATAAGCTCGAACCGTTTTTATCTCAGTTAAAGGCCATTGATGGCCTTGTTAAATCATTTGATATTTTGGAGACCAACAACTAATGACAACCATTGTCAAAGTCATTAGCCGCGAAGTCATGGATTCTCGCGGCAATCCAACAGTCGAAGCCGACGTCGTCCTTGAATCCGGTGCAATGGGCCGAGCCTGTGCACCTTCCGGTGCCTCGACTGGTTCGCGCGAAGCACTCGAGTTACGTGATCAGGATGCGAGCCGTTATCTTGGCAAGGGTGTATTGCAAGCGGTTCAGAACGTCAATGGGCCGATTGCCCAGTGTGTGGTCGGTCGTGACGCGTCCGATCAGCGTGGTCTCGATGATGCAATGCTCGATCTTGATGGAACTGAGAATAAATCAAATCTTGGCGCGAATGCGATGCTTTCGGTGTCGTTAGCGACAGCGCGGGCGCATGCCGAGGATCAACGGATTCCTCTTTACCAACATATTGCCAATCTGCATGGCAATACAGGCCCGTTGACACTGCCAGTCCCGATGATGAATATCCTCAATGGTGGTGAGCACGCTGACAATAACGTGGATATTCAAGAGTTCATGGTTCAGCCAGTGTCTGCCAAAAGTTTTGCTGAGGCACTTAGGATGGGTGCTGAAGTCTTCCATCACCTGAAAAAGGTGTTGGTTGCAGAGGGCATGAATACCGCCGTCGGCGATGAAGGTGGTTTTGCTCCGAACTTACCATCCAATGAAGCCGCACTTGCAGTGATTGCTCAAGCAGTTGCAAACGCTGGCTATACCTTGGGTGAAGACATTACGCTGGCGCTTGATTGCGCATCGAGCGAATTTTATAAAAACGGACAATACGATCTGGCTGGTGAGGGTCGAGCCTTTGATGCAGAAGGTTTTGCAGATTATTTAGGCAGTCTGTGTGATCACTATCCGATCGTTTCGATTGAAGACGGGATGGATGAGAGTGATTGGGATGGTTGGGCCTATTTGACCAAGACCTTGGGTTCACGTTGCCAACTCGTGGGTGATGATTTGTTTGTGACCAACACCAATATCTTGAGCCGCGGCATTGAGCAGGGAGTGGGTAATTCGATTTTGATCAAGTTTAATCAGATTGGAACCCTGTCAGAAACGCTTGACGCAATTGGTATGGCACAAAACGCCGGATTTACAGCGGTGATTTCTCATCGCTCCGGTGAGACTGAAGATACCACCATCGCAGACTTGGCGGTGGGTACGTCAGCAGGGCAGATCAAAACCGGTTCACTCTGTCGATCAGACCGGGTGGCGAAATATAACCAGTTGCTGCGCATTGAGGAGGCGTTGGGCTCTCAAGCAACGTATGCCGGCCGTGGAGCCATTTTCGGGCAGTCATGACAGGTCGAGTCGTTCTTGTTGGACTTGCGATTTTATTGGGATTGTCTCAGTACCAGTTGTGGTTCGGAACGGGCTCAATCTCAGAATTGCAGCGGCTGACAGACGAACTCGAAAAACAAGAATCCGAGAATCAGCGTTTGGCATCGCGTAATGATGAGCTGGTCTCTGAGATTAATGCATTGAAGACGGATCCAGAGGCGATTGAGGAGCTGCTGAGATCGCGTTTTGGGTATGTGAAAGACGGGGAGACCTTCGTTCGATTACTGCCCAAAGGGGAGATTCCGGATGACTGACTTATGGGCTGTCATTCCCGCCGGTGGTAAGGGTCTTCGGTTTGGCTCGCAGGTGCCAAAACAGTACATGCCGGTGGCAGGTCGCCCTGTGCTCGACCATGTATTAGCGGCATTTCTGAAGACGAAGGTATTTAAGGCAGTGGTCGTTCCTGTTCCACCTGATGATCGTCGGTTTGATGAATTGGCTCTATCGAATAATGATTGTGTGTATTCGATTCAGGGCGGCGCAGAGCGGGCTGATAGTGTTCAAGCGGGACTTGATTGGATACAAGCACAGGGTGCGCACGCTGATGATTGGGTGTTTGTGCACGACGCCGCGCGACCATTGATTACTCAACATGAGTTGCATGGGTTGGTTGATGCGATCGAATCATCGACGTGTCCGGGTGTCGTGTTGGGTATTCCAGCAGCCGATACGCTCAAACGGGTGGATCAAATCAATCCGTGTCCGGAGGAGTCCGATAGCTGTATCGCGGAGACTGTTGATCGCACCGGGTTATGGCATGCCATGACGCCGCAGGTGTTTCGGTTGGGCGAGCTGTCTGATGCGCTCCAGGCTGCAAAGCAGTCAGGTTTGGTGGTGACAGATGAATCTCAGGCGATGGAAGCCAATGGACGTTTGCCATGGTTGATTCGTGGTCGACGCTCCAATATCAAACTGACCTATCCTGAGGATCTTGAGTTAATCGAAGCGCTTTTATCTGCGCGGGAGGGCGCATCGCTATGATTCGTATCGGACAGGGTTTCGACGTTCACGAGCTGGAGGCCGGTGATGGAATGACCCTCGGTGGTCTCTGGGTTCCGTGTGATTATCGGCTGGTCGCACACAGTGATGGGGATATCGTCTTGCATGCCGTCATGGATGCGATGCTGGGTGCCTTGGCACTTGGGGATATTGGTTTGTTGTTCCCTGATACCGATTCCAAATTTAAAGGGGCAGATTCTGCTGCTTTGACCCGCGAAGTTCGGCAATTGTGTTTGCTGAAAGGATATTCCGTGTCCAATCTTGATATCACGATTGTGTGTGAAGTACCGAAAATCGGACCCGTTCGCGAGGCGATGCGCCAGTGTATTGCTGATGTGCTCGAGACGCCTGTGGATCGCGTTTCGGTGAAAGCATCAACAACCGAACAGCTTGGTTTCATTGGTCGTGGTGAGGGCGTTGCTGTCATGGCCGCCGTTCTGATGCGCGCCCATTGAGCTCGCTCGTTTACGGATCACAATCCATCGATTTAGCGCACCTGCCGACGGCGCACGGTGAGGCAGTCTTCGCAGGTGCATACCGAACTGAGGTCTCTGATTTTGTCGTCACCGAAGATCTAGGATTTGAACCAGCAGGTACTGGACCGCATCTTTGGGCGCTGATTCGTAAGCGTGGACTCTCGACCGAGGAAGCGACATCGCGTTTGGCGCACCTCGCAAAGACGTCACGCAAAGATCTCGGCTATGCCGGTAAAAAAGATACACACGCGGTCGCGACCCAGTGGATCAGTCTCCCGGAAACAGCTGTCATTGAAGAGGGCGTGGTCGATGAATCGCTTGAGGTGTTAAGACTCACGCGGAATCAACGTAAATTAAAAATTGGGCAACTTGCGGGGAATCGGTTTGAGATCAGACTCCGTGGTTCGGTAATCGGTGATCTGGAAGAACGAATTCAATCGATTGCGACCGAGGGCGTACCTAACTATTTTGGACTGCAGCGATTTGGTCGTTCAGGATCAAATCTTGAAGCGGCACGGCGCTTCGCGCGACGCGATCCGGCAGGTCGGCGGCGACTTCATCCAAAGGATGGAATGGCTGCATCTGCGGCACGTTCCGCAGGATTTAATACGATCGTTGCCGCGCGTTTACGTCAAGATCAGTGGCTCGAGGTCACGGTCGGTGATGTCGTCGCATTGGCCGGTCGAGGAAGTCATTTCATGGTGTCTGACAGCGAGTTGGAATCGGTTCGGGAGCGGATCGTGACCGGAGACTTGGATCCCACTGCTCCGATGGCCGGACGGCAAACAAAAACATCGATCGAACAGGCGGCCTTTGAATGTTCGATACTGAAGACCGATCCAGAACTCTTTGCATGGATGTCTGGAGTTTTTCGGGATGAGGAGCGACGCGCTGTCCGATTCATGCCAAAGCAGTTGGAAGCTGAGGTGTCAGCGCATACACTCGAGTTGTCGTTTTGGTTGCCGAAGGGCTCGTTTGCGACAGCACTGTTCAATGAATTAGGGAACTTGCAGGAGGCACATGCACGAGCTGCTTCATGAGCGCGGTCAAAGCCGTCTTGTTGAAAAACTCGGTGACCTGGGTATTAACGATATTTTTGTGCTTGATGCATTTCGTCGTGTGCCGCGGCACTTGTTTGTTGATCCCGCCGTTGCTGATTCAGCCTACACCGACGTGACATTGCCACTAGGCTATCAGCAGACCCTCTCGCAGCCATCTGTTGTCGCGCGTATGTTGGAGTTATTGCGCGGTGGTCGTCAGTTGAATCGTGTGCTCGAAGTCGGTGCTGGCTCTGGATTTCAGACAGGCCTCTTGTGTCATTTAGCGAATCAAGTGTTTGCGATTGAACGCATTGCACCTTTGGCGACTGAAGCCCGGAAGCGCATGGATGCGCTTGAGCTCGAAAATGTGGTGATTCGACATGGTGACGGATTGCTCGGTTGGCCGGATTTTGCACCGTTTGACGGCATCATTCTCGCCGCTTGCCCTGAGTCAGTTCCTGAGACATTGTTTGAGCAACTGGCTGACGGTGGACGTCTGATCGCACCGGTCGGGCTCGATCAGCGTCAACAGTTGATTTTGTATATCCGTGATGGAGAGATCATCAACGAGGTTCCTCTTGATACCGCATTTTTTGTTCCCGCATTGGCAGGTTTGGCATGAGTTGGGTGTCGATCTGGCTGCGTGGACTCGCAATGGGTGCTGCTGATGCTGTCCCCGGAGTGTCCGGCGGCACCGTGGCTTTTCTTACAGGAATTTATGAGCGGTGGCTGGCAGTATTGACTGCCGTCACACCTGAGTTGTGGTCTGTGTTTCGAAACGATGGTTTACGCGGCCTATGGGTTCGGTTGGACGGTGCCTTTGTATTGCCACTACTGATTGGAATTCTGATGTCGCTGTTGACACTTGCGCATTGGATCAAGGATTGGCTTGATTTGGTTCCCGAACGCGTCTGGGGCTTTTTCTTTGGACTTGTGATTGCAATGGGTATTGCACTGTTATCCGATTTACGATCCGCGATGCGAACAAAAGATTGGGGTCTCCTGATCTTTGGGGTATTGATCGCCTTGAGTATCGGACTGCAAACACCGCAAACCGCCGATCCTGGATTATGGGTTTGGCCGCTCGCGGGCGCGATGGCGTTATCCGCGATGTTACTACCCGGGATTTCAGGGAGCTTTTTATTGTTACTGACAGGGCTATATCCAGCGTTGATTGGCGCGGTCAGTGCCTTTGATCTCAGGATCTTACTCTTGTTCATCGGCGGTGGTGCAATCGGCATTCTATTGATGGCACATTTGATCAAAGCCTTATTAATTCGATACCAAACGGAAGTCCTGAGTTGTCTAACAGGTGTGGTTTTCGGTGCATTGGTCCGAGTATGGCCTTGGCAAGGTGCGGGAGACGACGGTTCGTTGATTTTACTGTTACCGACTCAAGAACTGTTATGGATCCCATTGGCATTTGGACTGAGTGGTTTCGCATTGGCATCATTGGCTTTGAAGTTCTCGACAGATCACGGGACTGCGACTCGATGAGACATGGATGGATCATAATCGGTTTACTGGTTGGTTGTTCAGCACCTTATGAAGTGCCAACCGATAATCTGGCGCGCCCACTTGAGCGCGTGAAGCCAGACGTTACGACGATTGATACTGGAAATCTCGATGCAGAAGAACCCGGGTCGCGCTACGTGGTGCGACGCGGTGACACGCTATTTTCAATTGCATGGCGCTTTGATCAAGACCCAGACACTTTACGTCGCCGTAACCAACTAAATTCTGATGTAATCATCCCTGGACAGTCACTGTCACTGAAGGGCGAGATTCCACCTGAACCTGAACCCAAACCGAAACCTCAGCCAAAATCCGTAATCCCACCACCGATCAAGGCTGAGCCTGAGCCAATCCAGAAGCCAGCAGAGGCACAAAAGCCAAAGGTTGCCCCTAAACCAAAACCTAAGCCCAAAGCTAAAGCGAGGCCAGTGCCTCAGTTTACTGGCTGGCAGTGGCCTGTGAACGGACCGATTCTTGAAGCGTATTCTGAAAAGACACGGTTTAGTCGGTCGATTCAGATTGGTGGTCAAGTGGGCTCCCCAGTCAAAGCAGCCGCTGGTGGCCGCGTAGTGTATGCCGGTGACGGATTGGTTGGTTTCGGCAATCTGGTGATCATTAGCCATCAAGGGAAGCTGTTGAGCGCATATGGTCACAACCAGAGTTTGGCTGTAAAGGTTGGCGACGTGGTGCAGGCAGGCCAGGTGATCGCAAAGATGGGATCCACGGGAACCGATCGGGTGAAGCTGCATTTTGAGATCAGAAAACAGGGTAAGCCAGTCAATCCGGTTGCATTACTACCAAAGCGCAGGTCTTAGTCCTTCAGTCCATCACGCAGTCCGATCGAGAATGAATATAACTGTCTCTCCGAAACAAGGAGATCGTTATGATTGATTCACTATCCAATGCAACTTACTTAAACCATCTCAACCAACATGAACTGATGACTGCCAAGGAGGAACTTGATCTGGGTCGTCTTGTACAGAAGGGTTGTCACAAAGCCCGCACGGAATTCATTCAGAGAAACCTGAAACTGGTGATCAGTTTGGCTGGTCGCTATCGCGGCCGTGGGCTGGATGTTGCCGATTTAGTGGAAGAAGGGAATCTTGGTTTGATGCGTGTAGTCGATAAATATGATCCTGAAATGAGTTATCGCTTTTCCACCTATGCAGCCTGGTGGATTCGTCAAGCCGTTGAGCGGGCACTCATGAATCAAGTGAAAACTATCCGAACCCCGATCCATAAACAGCGTGAATTCCGTCAGGAACGGAAGGCGATTGAAGCTGAAAATGAGACCTTGCCCGGATGTGCAAAGCGCAACATGGATCACTGGTTCAACCCAAGTGAGCAAATTGTCTCACTCGATCAGGTGGTTGAGGGTTCAGATGGATCGACGGGTGTTGATCTACTGGAGTCAGGTGCGCCGAGTCCAGAGGAGCTGGCTGTGAGTCAGGAAGATCACGAGAATGTCGCCGCCTGGCTTAACCTGCTCCCTGATCTTCCGCGGATGGTTGTGATACGACGCTACGGTTTGGATGGTCGTGACAGGGAAACATTATCGGCAATTGGTGAGCGATTAGGTACTACACGAGAGCGGATTCGACAAATTCAGGTCGAAGCGCTTCGTTTGCTCCGCCGGATGGTCGAGGCAGGACGGATACCGGCGGATGCTGCAATTTTTGATTAATCAGCCGCGATCCAAGTGATCAATTTTATTTGGCACGCCATCCCACTCTTCGGCATTGGGGAGTGGATCGGCCTTTTCTGTGATATTTGGCCAAACACGGGAGAGCTCATCGTTGATTTCGATAAAGACTTTCTGATCCTCTGCCAGTTCATCTTCTGACAGAATCGCACCGGCAGGACATTCCGGTTCACAGAGTGCACAATCAATGCATTCATCGGGGTTGATGACTAAGAAATTCGGGCCTTCATAGAAACAATCCACTGGACAGACTTCCACACAGTCTGTGTATTTACAGCGAATACAGTTATCAACAACAACAAATGTCATAGATCTCTCCTTTGTGCGGCCGTGATTCTATGTGTTTGCATCTGAATCGCCAAGTGCTTCCCGTGCTTTTAGTACCAGCGTCTCAAGTGTGGCCCAGGCTTCTCGGGGTGATAAGTCATCTGGGTCGAGATGGGCCAAGTGGCTCACAAGTGGGTCGGGTGGTTGATCAAATAAATCGGATTGCGGTGTTGGTTGTTGATTTAATATGACCTGTTGAGATTCGAGTTCGGCGAGGTATGCGGCAGCGCGCCCAATGATTTCATCCGGTACTCCCGCACGTCGTGCGACATGGAGCCCGTAACTTTGCGACGTAGGACCCTCCATCACACGATGTAGAAAAACGATTTGATCGCCAGTCACTTGTGCTGTGAGATGCACGTTAAAGGCCGATGACTCATTGTCAGGCAAGTGCGTGAGTTCGAAGTAATGGGTTGCAAACAGTGTGAGTGCGCGCCGCCTTGCGAGCGCCTCAGCTGAGGCCCACGCGAGCGCAAGCCCGTCAAAGGTGCTGGTGCCTCGTCCGACTTCATCCATTAACACAAGCGATTGGTCTGTTGCTTCGGCCAAAATCGCAGCTGTTTCTGTCATCTCGACCATGAAGGTAGAGCGACCACCCGCAAGATCATCAGAGGCTCCAATCCGCGTAAAAATTCGGTCAACAGGGCCAACGGATGCATGATCGGCTGGAACAAAACTTCCGATGCGCGCAAGCAGTGTAATGAGCGCTGTTTGTCGCATGTAGGTCGATTTTCCACCCATGTTCGGACCGGTGATTAACGCAAGTGACTGCTCCGTTGTGAGTTGTGTGTCGTTGGGTACGAAAGGTTGAGTACTCGCTTGTTCGATGACTGGATGACGGCCGTTAGTGATCTGTATTTCGACCGATTCTGACAGCACAGGCTCGACCCAACGTTCATGACTCGCGACCAATGCGAGACTGGTGAGAACATCGAGTTCAGCTAACATCTGAGCGAGTGTTTTGAGATCATTAATCGCATCAGTCAATGGATTCAATAACTCATCAAAAAGATGCCGTTCGCGGCTTAAGGCCTGGCTTTCTGCCGACAATGCTTTGTCTTCGAAGGTTTTGAGTTCAGGTGTTGTGAAGCGTTCAGCGTTCTTGAGCGTTTGGCGCCTTTGAAAATGAAGTGGTGCTTCTTGGGTCGCGAGTGTCGCTTTGGAGATTTCGAAATAGTAGCCATGGACTCGGTTGTAGCCGAGCTTGAGACCAGTGATCCCTGAGTTCGCCCGCTCGGTCTCCTCCATTTCGATCAAAAGACTCGATGCATCTCGTGAGAATCGACGAAGTTGGTCGAGCTCATGATCGAAACCCTCTCGAATGACGCCACCAGCACTGATGACTACTGATGGCTCCAATTCAAGCGCGCGATCGAGCAATTGATGAATCGTTTCAAGCAGTAAGACCGAGGCACCAAGCTGACTTACCGACGGATAGTTTGATTGACTGAGTCGCGTTTTCAGTTCTGGGAGCTCTTTGAGGCTGTCACGTAGTCGTGTCAGATCACGAGGCCTTGCAGATCTGAGACCGATTCGGGCCACAATGCGTTCGAGATCACCAATCCGTTTGAGGTGGCAGGTGATTGCGGTGATGAGTCCTGAATCAATGAGCTCTCGAATATGGGTCAATCGTTGGTTTGGAATGGTTATCTCGCGATACGGTGCGGTGATCCAGCGCGTCAGCTCGCGACTTCCCATGGCGGTTGAGGTTCGATCAAGCACCCACAACAGCGTGTGTTTCCGTTCACCTTTTAATGTTCGGATCAGTTCTAAATTTTTCTGTGTGGTTTGATCAAGTACGACTCGGTTATCATCTCGGATGAGCTTGGGCCTTGCGAAATGAGTGAGCTCGGTCCGTTGCGTATCATGGAGATAGGTGAGCAGTGCAGCTGTCGCCTCGAGACCCTGGGCGCTCACGTCACTCAACCCTAAGCCTCTGGCATCAGTGACTTGATAGGTTCGCTCGATCTCTCTGGACAGTTGCTCGAGCGTAAAGTGCCATGGCGCCACCTCAACTTGACGAATCTCAGATGGAAACAGATCTGCGTTCTGTGTGAGACACTCTTTGGGTTCAATGCGCGTAAACAAGCTGTCGATGGCTTGGCGACCGAGCTGGTCGTAAATCAAAATTTCACCACGTGAGACAGAGCCCAACGCCACCGAGTAAGTCAGTCCATGACTATGGAGTGAGGCGACCCAGAGTTCCTGACCTGAGTCAACAAACGCATCATCGGTGACTGTGCCCGGTGTGAGAATGCGCGTGACTTCGCGAGCAACAGGCCCCTTTGTCTCCCCAGGAATACCAACTTGTTCGCAGACGACCACAGCAAAGCCCGCGTTGAGCAACCGAGCTTGATAGTTTTCCGCCGCATGATAGGGCACGCCTGCCATTGGAATTGGCTCGCCCGCCGATTGGCCACGGCTGGTCAGGGTAATATCGAGCACCTGAGCAGCCGTCTTTGCATCATCAAAGAATAACTCATAAAAATCACCCATTCGATAAAATACCAGCGACGCTGGATGTTGTTCCTTTATCGCGAGGTATTGCTGCATCATCGGCGTATGCTGAGGCGGTGGGGCTTTTTGATTCATCGTGGCATTCTAAAGAAAACAGGTGGATTGGTGTATGACTTCAGAACTTTCGACGATTTTAGATGGCGTACATGAGCGTCTGACTGAGACGCGCCAGACGGTTTCAGTGGCTGAGAGCTGTACTGGTGGCCTGTTGGGTGCAGCCTTGACCGATCGTCCAGGATCATCAAGCTACTTTTTAGGTGGAATCCAGGCATATGCGAACTCTGTCAAGGAACAGCTACTCGGCGTGGACCATGAGACATTGGCATCGGTTGGTGCAGTCAGTGAGGAGGTCGCATCGGAAATGGCGCTCGGAATTCAGCGGCTGACTGGATCGGATTGGGCGGTCTCCACAACGGGAATTGCTGGACCAGATGGCGGGACCGAAGACAAGCCGGTGGGGACAGTCTGGGTGTCAGTTGCAGATTCCGTCAGTGTTTTCAGCCAAAAGTTATCGCTCGATGGCAGTCGCTCTGAGATTCGTGATCGTACCGTGATCGAGGCGCTATCAATTCTCCTTGAGCGTCTTTCTCATGATGATGATGCGCTTTAACATCATTTGAATGCCCCAATTTCGAATTTCGGGTTCTTGGATGGCTCAAGGACCGGTATACTTTCACGTTTTTGGCAACGAACTGCCTGGGGTCAATATGCCAATCTATGAATATCAATGTGCAGCATGCGGCCAATCGCATGATGCTTTACAAAAATTGTCAGACGAACCGCTGGTCGATTGCCCGGCATGTGGCATGCCTGAACTCAAAAAGAAGATCAGTGCAGCAGGGTTTCGTCTGACCGGTGGTGGTTGGTACGAAACGGATTTTAAGACGGGCGACAAGAAGAAAAATTTGGCCGGTGAAGCCAAGTCCTCAGACACCAAAACAACCACTTCAAAGAATACCGAATCGGCTGCTTAGGCCATCTGAAAAAGGAATCGATATCCATGCGTACCCACTATTGTGGCGAACTCAATGCGGAACACATCGGCGATACAATCACAGTGTGTGGTTGGGTCCACCGTCGTCGCGATCACGGCGGCGTGATCTTTCTTGATTTGCGCGATCGTCAGGGACTACTTCAAGTTGTCGTGGATCCTGATACTGAAGAGGCATTTGCAACCGCTGATCGTGCAAGGTCAGAGTGGGTGATGCAAGTGACAGGACTTGTGCGAACTCGCCCGGAAGGGACCGTGAACGCAGAGATGCCAACAGGCGAGATCGAAGTACTCGGCCGCGAAGTACGCGTTTTGAATACAGCAGATACACCACCTTTTCAGCTTGACGAACATGCAAAGGTCGGCGAGGAAGTGCGGCTGAAGCATCGTTATATGGATCTTCGACGTCCAGAGATGCTCGAGAATTTAATGCTCCGATCTCGCGTCACGACCTTCGTCCGGAATTTCTTATCAGACAATGGCTTCGTCGATACCGAAACGCCTATTTTGACACGGGCGACACCGGAAGGAGCGCGAGACTACCTGGTACCATCTCGGGTTCATAAAGGTGAGTTTTTTGCGCTCCCGCAGTCACCCCAGTTATTCAAGCAACTGTTAATGGTTGCGGGTCTCGATCGCTATTTTCAGATTGCGAAGTGTTTTCGGGATGAAGATTTGCGCGCCGATCGTCAACCTGAATTTACACAGATCGATCTCGAGATGTCGTTTGCTGATGAAGACACGGTGATGGATCTGACCGAGTCGATGATTCGTGAACTTTTCAAAACCGAGATGGATGTAGATCTGGGTGATTTCCCGAGGATGTCATACGCGGAAGCGATGGCACGATTTGGAAGCGATAAGCCGGATTTACGGATTCCGCTGGAGCTTGTCGATATTCAAGACTTGATGGCGTCTGTGGACTTTAAGGTGTTCAGCGGTCCTGCCAATGATCCCAGCGGTCGCGTGGCTGTGTTGAAGGTCCCAGGTGGTGCGACAATCTCGCGAAAGGAAATCGACGATTACACCAAGTTTGTCGGCCAATATGGTGCCAAAGGATTGGCATGGGTGAAGGTGAATGCGTTGGCCGAAGGCTTAGACGGATTACAGAGCCCGATCCTGAAATTCATGCCTGATGATGTCGTGATGTCCTTGATCTCTCGCGTCGACGCCAAAGATGGCGATATTTTGTTCTTCGGAGCAGATTCAGCGCGCATCGTATCGGATGCACTTGGCGCACTACGCGTGAAGTTGGGTCATGATTTGAAGCTGCTGACGCATGAGTGGGCACCACTTTGGATTGTGGATTTTCCGATGTTTGAGGATGCTGGAGACGGACAGGTCACTGCCTTACACCATCCATTCACAGCGCCAACCGTGGATCCAGCGTCTCTGAAAGCAAATCCACTCAATGCATTATCCCGCGCTTACGATATGGTGTTGAATGGGACCGAGCTTGGCGGTGGATCGATTCGTATACACGACCAAGCAATGCAACAGGCGGTGTTTGAGGTGCTGAACATCGCCGAGGAAGAGCAGAAAGAGAAATTCGGCTTCTTATTGGACGCGTTGCGTTACGGTGCTCCACCACATGGCGGTTTGGCATTTGGCCTCGATCGCCTTGTGATGTTGATGTTGGGTGCGACTTCAATTCGCGACGTGATCGCATTCCCGAAAACACAGTCTGCGACCTGTTTGTTGACTGATGCACCGGGTGTTGTTAGCTCTGACCAGTTAAAGGAAGTGGGTGTGCGAATTCGTCAGGATAAAACGGAGTCGATGTAATGGCAGGTCACAGTAAATGGGCCAACATTAAGCATAAGAAGGCAGCCCAAGACGCCAAGCGCGGTAAGATTTTTACCAAACTCATTCGTGAAATCACGGTTGCAGCGAAGATGGGCGGCGGTGAACCTGCTGATAACCCAAGGTTACGGGCAGCTGTTGACAAAGCGTTATCCGCCAACATGACTAAAGATACCATCCAGCGTGCGATTGATCGGGGTGCTGGAGGCGGCGACAACGACAACGTCGAAGAATTGGTTTATGAAGGCTATGGTCCAGGCGGTGTTGCTGTCTTGGTTGAAGTGATGACCGATAACAAGAATCGAACGGTGGCTGAAGTGCGTCATGCGTTTAGTAAATGTGGCGGCAATTTGGGAACCGATGGCTCGGTTGCGTATTTGTTTACCAAACGTGGGCAGATTCTGATTGATAACGCCGATGAAGATTTGGTGATGGAAGCTGCTCTTGACGCAGGTGCTGAAGATGTTATTGGCCAAGATGATGGGTTAATTGATGTGGCGACGACGCAGAATGATGTGGTCGACGTCAAAGACGCGTTACTGGCATCCGGTATTGAGATTGTCTCTGCGGAGGTCGCTTTGGTCCCATCAACCACGGCTGAATTGGATGAAGAGAGTGCGCCGAAAGTGATGAAGCTGATTGATATGCTTGAAGACTTGGATGATGTGCAAAACGTCTACACCAATGCCAATTTTACTGATGAGTTGCTTGAGTTACTCGGCTAATGCGACGAATCCTCGGCATCGATCCTGGCTCCATTAAAACTGGATGGGGTGTGATCGAGATCGAGGGCAGTCGCGTGACCTATCTCGAATCTGGAATCCTCCGCCTCGGATCTGGTGATATGTCTGAGCGTCTGTTCATCCTGCACCGAGGCTTGTCTGACGTGATCGAACGATTAAAACCGACGGAATGTGCAGTCGAAGAAGTGTTCCTGGCGAAAAAC
Source organism: gamma proteobacterium HIMB30 (assembly GCA_000227525.2). Lineage (GTDB taxonomy): Bacteria > Pseudomonadota > Gammaproteobacteria > Pseudomonadales > Litorivicinaceae > HIMB30. The sequence continues at coordinate 13,694 of AGIG01000030.1, read as the reverse complement.
TTTCAGTCGGCGCTGAAGTTAGGTCAGGCTCGTGGTGTTGCCTTATTATCCGCAGGCAGCGCCTCAATTCCAGTCAAAGAGTTCGCCGCAAAAACTGTCAAACAAGCCATTTGTGGTCAGGGGCAGGCGACGAAAACTCAAATCCAGAATATGGTGATTCGGATTCTGAATTTGCCTGATAATCCTGGCGAAGATGCAGCTGATGCTCTCGGTATTGCGCTCTGTGCCGGCTACAGTAAAGATGGTATGGGAGCAGAAGCTCGGTTTCGTTTATCGTCGCGTTCACGGGCTGGTAGTCGCTGGCGGCTGAAGGAGAGTCAGAAATGATTGGCCGGATAACAGGCACGTTATTGGGAATTGAGCAGCAGACCGCTCTAGTGGACGTCGGCGGTGTTGGATATGAGATCGAATGCCCCATCAGTACGCTCTGCGAATTACCGACCGTCGGTGAAACAGTGACAATACTGACGCATTTTGTCGTGCGTGAGGATGCACAACTTTTGTTCGGATTTTTAACCCATGATGATCGCGAATCATTTCGGATCTTAATTAAGATTTCCGGCGTCGGACCGAAGCTCGCCATTGGTGTGTTATCCGGCCTTTCAGGAGAAGAACTGGCTGCGGCGGTTGAGCGTGATGACGTAGCAACGCTGACGAGACTGCCCGGTGTTGGCAAGAAAACAGCTGAGCGTCTATTGGTTGAATTGCGTGGACGCATGACTTCAACGGGACACACGCAGTCGCTTACTGACTCATCACCGATTGAAGAAGCCGTGCTTGGACTGATTGCGCTTGGATACAAAGAAACCGAGGCGCGTAAGGCGATTAACGCACTCCCCAAGGATCCGCAAGCCACTCCTGAAACATTGATTCGCTCGAGTCTGAAACAAATGCTGAGAACACCATGAGCGAACGGATTATCGAAGGAGATTCGATGCCTGAAGACGCGCGCATCGAGCGTGCCGTCCGACCGAAAACATTGGCTGAGTATGATGGGCAACCGAAAGTTCGTGATCAGATGCAATTGTTCGTTGATGCAGCAAGGAATCGGTCAGAGCCACTTGATCACACATTGATTTTTGGACCGCCAGGGTTGGGTAAGACAACGCTTGCCAACATCATCGCGCATGAAATGGGTGCATCGTTGAAGTCAACGTCGGGCCCTGTGCTTGAGCGTGCCGGTGATTTAGCTGCGATTTTGACCAATCTTGAAGCTGGCGATGTGCTCTTTATTGATGAAATCCACCGACTGTCCGCCTCGGTCGAAGAGGTGCTATACCCGGCGATGGAGGATTACCAGCTCGATATCATGATTGGTGAAGGGCCGGCTGCGCGTTCAATCAAGCTTGATTTGCCGCCTTTTACACTGGTTGGTGCGACAACTCGTGCTGGTCTTTTGACAAGCCCACTGCGTGATCGTTTCGGTATCGTTCAGCGGCTAGAGTTTTATTCAGAAGCCGATCTCGCAAACATTGTGAATCGATCCGCAAGGTTGATGGGTATCGAGTGCGAAGCTGACGGTGCTTCTGAAATCGCAAAGCGGTCGCGTGGCACACCCCGTATTGCGAATCGATTGTTACGGCGTGTGCGCGACTTTGCTGAAGTCCGTGCCGATGGTGTGATCACACAACAGGTCTCTGATGATGCATTGAATTTACTTCATGTGGACGCACACGGTTTTGATCAGATGGATCGAAAACTCTTGTCAGTGCTTGCCAACCACTTTAATGGAGGTCCTGTGGGGATTGAGTCGTTGGCCACATCGCTTGGTGAAGAACGCGGTACACTCGAAGAGGTGATCGAACCCTACTTGATTCAACAGGGCTATCTGCACCGGACGCCACGTGGAAGAACACTGACACAGGCGGGATATCAGGTGGTTGGATTGAATGGTGGCGCAGACGATTTGTTCCAGGATTCTTGATGAGCTTTGAGATTCCAGTTCGCGTGTATATCGAAGACACTGACGCCGGTGGCATCGTGTTTTATGGGAACTATCTGAAATTTTTCGAACGTGCTCGTACTGATTTTTTACGGAGTATCGGGATCGAGCAGTCGGTAACAATTGAAAACAACCTGATTTTCGTCGTTCGTCATATTGCTGTTGACTATCAATCACCAGCGAGGCTTGACGATGTGTTGGCGATTTCGTGCGTGGTGAAATCGATTCGACCAACCCGGGTATTATTTTCCCAGTCAGCAAATCGCGCGAATGATGGCATGAATTTGGTGAACGCTGAGGTAGAAGTTGTCGCCGTCAGCATGGATACTCTGAAGCCTCGCGTGTTGCCTGATACATTACGCAATACATTACAACAAACGATTGGAACCATCGATGTCTGAAGAACTCTCTATATTAAGTCTGGTGTTACAAGCTGGCCCCGTTGTGCAGCTGGTGATGGCGACTTTGGTGCTTGCGTCTGTTTTCTCTTGGGTTGTGATCTTTCAACGAACCCGGGTGTTATCACGGGCACAAAAACATGCACGACTCTTTGAGGATACATTTTGGAGCGGAGCTGAGCTGGTCGGTCTGTATAAACAGGTAGCAAACTCACCAAACTTGATCGGACTCGAGGCAGTTTTTAAGGCGGGATTTCAAGAATTCACGCGTCTACGGCAGGATGTGAAATCAGATCCCGATGCGGTGATGGAGGGAGTCCATCGCGCAATGCGAGTTGCGCGCGCAAAGGAAGAGGAGCGTCTCGAAGCACACCTTCCGTTTCTCGCGACGGTTGGATCAATCAGCCCATACATTGGCCTGTTTGGGACGGTCTGGGGGATCATGAATTCGTTTCGTGGACTGGCAGCTGTCAAGCAGGCAACGTTGGCGACGGTGGCACCAGGGATTTCTGAAGCCTTGGTTGCGACAGCGATTGGTTTGTTTGCTGCGATTCCGGCGGTGATTGCTTACAACCGTTTCAACGCGAAGGTCGATAGTCTGGCCATGACCTATGAAAATTTCTCGGATGAGTTTGCGGCAATTCTGCATCGGCGCGTCCATCAGCGGGGTGAATAATGGCGCGTGTGTCGCGACGTAATCGGAAACGATTGGTCTCTGAAATTAATGTCGTCCCCTACATCGACGTAATGTTGGTGCTCTTGGTGATTTTCATGGTCACCGCACCAATGTTAACGCCTGGTGTGCCGATTGAGCTGCCTGAGGCATCGACCGATCCGCTGCCTGTGGATACAGATGAGGAGCCATTGGTCGTCTCGATGAATGGAACCGGTGAGTTATTCATTAACATTGGCGGAAATGGTGAGACCCCGGTAACGCTGGGTGTGGTTAAGGATCGAGTGATGAAAGTGTTGGCTGCGAAGCCAGGGACACCCGTACAGTTGCGAGGAGACGAAGGTCTTGATTATGGCAGAGTGATGGAGGTCATGGCTGCGCTTCAGGGTGTCGGAGTGACATCCATCGGTTTGGTAGCGGAGACACCCTAATGGATCGTCGGGGCGAGAATCTGGTTCGTCCCCTGATGCTCGCCATCGGCCTGCATATCATTCTGTTATCAACGTTTTTTATCGCGGTTTCCCCGGAAGCGAAAACGATTACGCCACCGCCTGTGGTTGTAATTCAGGCAACCGAACTGACTTTTGCACCATCGGCAGCGGCAGAAGCTCGGGCCCAGAAGAAAAAAGCCGACGCGGAAGAGAAACGACGTCAGGAGGAAGCGAGAAAAAAAGCAGAAGAAAAGAAGAAACAGGAAGAAAAGGCCCGCAAAGAGGCGGAAATGAAAGCTGAAGCTAAGCGGCAGGCGGAACTCAAGAAAGCAGAAGAAGCCAAAAAACAGGCGGAAGCCAAGCGGCAGGCAGAATTAAAAAAGGCTGAAGAAGCGAAGAAACAAGCGGAAGCCAAGCGACAGGCGGAACTAAAAAAGGCGGAAGAAGCCAAGAAACAAGCGGAAGCCAAGAAACAAGCGGAATTGAAGAAAGCAGAAGCGGCGAAGCAAAAAGCGGTTGCTGAAGCGAAGGCGAAAGCAGAGGCGAAGAAGAAAGCCGCAGCGGCTCGAAAAGCACAGCAAGACGCAGAGAAAAAAGCAGCTGAACTCGAGGTGGCACGGCTGAAAAAAGAAAAAGCGTTAGAAGAAGCTTTCAAGCAAGCTGAAGCTGAAGCGAGAGCGCTTGAAGAATTAAAGAAAAAAGATGAAGCGGAATTAGCGGTATTAAATGCCTTGGCATCAGAAAAAGCGGCTGCCAATGTGCTTGATGCAATGACGACGCGGATTACTCGCGCGTGGCGACGGCCTGTTGCATTTAAGGGCGGGCTTGAGGTGTATTTACGAATGTCATTAGCATCTAATGGAGAACTGGTGGATGTTCGTATTGTGAAGACCAGTGGTGATGTATTGTTTGACCGTTCGGCATTGACTGCCGTGAAAAGAGCGGCACCCTTTGATGAGGTCAAGCAATTTGATGCCGCGACTTTTGAAGAGAAATTTAGATCACTGACTGTGAAGTTCAGACCGGAGGATTGATGCGTTTATTTATCTGGCTAGCAATGGCATTTATGGTGGCAATGCCAGCACGAGCGGAGCTCGTGATTGAGATCACGCGCGGTGTGGAGAACCCAATCAAAATTGCTGTCGTGCCGTTTCGAGTGAAAAGTTCTGGGGCTTTCGACGTCGATCTTGCGAGACTTATTGAATCGAATCTAGAACGGAGTGGCCAGTTTGTCCGGGTCCGTCGCGACACAATGTTGTCATTACCAGGGCCCGAGGATCAGATTTTTTATCGAGATTGGCGAGCGATCGACTCTGAATATACTGTCGTTGGCTCGGTCGAGCGTGATGCTGAAGGCCTGTTGGTTCGTTACGGATTACATGATGTGTTTGGTGAGCGGGTGCTGTTTGCAGAGCGCATCCCGGGAGCACCGGAATCATTGAGAGATATAGGACACTATATTTCAGATCGAATTTATGAGGCGTTAACCGGAATCAAGGGAATTTTCTCAACACGTCTGCTTTACGTTTCAGCCGAACGACGGTCTGAAAAAGACCAAACCTTCAAGCTCATATTGTCAGACGCGGACGGTGGTCGGCCACGGACTATTTTTCAGTCGTCTGAGCCGATCTTATCGCCCAAATGGTCACCTGATGGTTCGCGTGTGGCTTACATGAGCTTCAGGGGTAAGCGCCCAGGGATTTACGTGCAGACATTGGCTTCTGGTGAGGTGCAGAAAGTATCGGATTTCCCGGGTTTGAATAGTGCACCATCGTTCAGCCCTGATGGTCGCAAGTTGGTTTTGACACTATCACGTGATGGAAATCCCGAAATTTATGTGGCGAATCTCAGGACCGGTGAGATTGATCGTATGACGAATCATTTCGCGATTGATACAGAGGCGTCGTGGTCACCGGACGGACGTTCGATTCTGTTTACATCGAGCCGTGGCGGTAAGCCGCAGTTGTATCTCATGAACGTGGCGGATAAAACGGTGAAGCGGGTGACATTCGATGGTGACTACAATTCCAATGGCAGTTTTACGCCTGATGGCGAAAGTATTGTTTTCGTTCATCGGACCAATGAGCGTTTTCATATTGCGCGATTGAATCTGAAAACACGTGAATTGAGAATCCTTACCGAGACTGATTTAGATGAGTCGCCGAGTGTCGCACCGAACGGAACTATGTTAATTTATGCAACTTCAGATGAAGGAAAGGGCTTGTTAGGCCTTGTTTCAATGGACGGGAGGGTGCGAGTTCGGTTACCTTCCGTGAGTGAGAGTGTTCGGGAACCTGCATGGAGCCCGTTTTTTAACTAGAAAAACAAGATAGTGTAATTTTCATTGAAGTCGAATAGGGGTGACGGAATGAGTGTTTTGAAGCAGGCGAAGGCTGTAGGGATTGCGGTAGTGCTGGCAGTGCTTGCAGGTTGTGCTGGTCAAGTGAATGAGTCCGCAGGACCATCTAAGATCGAAACTGATGCGGAACGAGCAGCTCGTGAGGCGCGTCAGGCTGAGTTCTTGGCGAAGCAGCAAAAATCACAAGAAGAGGCCAAGGCTGCAGATCGGGCCGAGATCATGGGCGAACAACTGCGTAACAACGCGATGGCTGCAGATACTCTATTCTTCTTTGGATTTGATAAGTCTGACCTCAGTCAAGACGCACTGGATGACTTGGATGCGCACGCGAAGTACTTGGCTTCGGTTCGTGCGGCAAAAGTTCGTTTGGAAGGTCACGCCGATGAGCGTGGGACTCGGGCCTACAACTTGGCACTGGGTGAGCGTCGCGCGAATGCGGTTGCCCGGTATCTCGTGATTCAAGGTGTGAACCGCTCGCAGATCGAAACGGTCAGTTACGGTGAAGAGCGTCCGCTGTCACTCTCACGTGACGACAACGGATGGTCGCGTAACCGTCGTGTTGAGCTGATTTATCAGTAATTGATGCGGTTACTTCAGACTGCAGGCGCCGCCGTTGTAATGACTGCGGCGTCTTTCGTTTCGTATGCTCAAGAGCCTGTGAATGGTGAGTCATTACGACAGGCGCAGGGTGAGTTGTTGCTGCAGATCGAGCAGTTACGGCAGGAAACTCAAGCGCTTCGTGGTTTGATGGAAGAGTTGTCTTATCAACTCGGACAGATGTCATCTGATCAGAAAACGCGATATCTGGACCTCGATCAACGGCTTGGTGAGCTGGTCCGGATTCAGAAGGAGGCTGTGGCAGCAGGCCCGGCTCAGGGATCGACGACAGCATCCGATCCGTCTCCAGGCGCTACTGCCGGTAATGTGGTCGCCTCGCCTCCGGTGACGCCTGAGGTGTCCGATCAGGATGCATATAATGCAGCATTTCAGTTGATTCGTGAGCGGCAGTTTGAGGAAGCACTTGCCGCGATGGAATCATTTATCGAAACCTACCCTAACAGTGACCTAGTGCTCGATGCACGATTTTGGCGTGGTCAAGTGTTCGATGTTCTTGGTCGCGACGAGGAGGCGATTGAGGCATTTAAGTCAATCACATTGGCTGCTCCTGAGTATCGCAGAATCCTTCAAGTCAAGGTCAAGCTCGGTAAATTGTTGTTGAAGAATCAAGATGTCATGAACGGACGGAAAATTCTCCAAGAAGTGATTACGCAAGCGCCGGAGAGTGTTGAAGCAGGACTTGCTTCACGCGAGCTTGAAAAGATCAACTGAGGCCTAGATGACAGCGCCTTTGAGCCTCCGGATCACCGAGGTCTTTACGAGCCTCCAGGGTGAGGCACTGACCTCTGGCTTGCCAACAACCTTTGTTCGCTTAACAGGTTGTCCGTTGCGGTGTGTCTATTGTGACAGTGAATACGCTTTCCAGGGTGGTACGCAACGATCGATCGATGATCTTGTTCGAGAGGTACTCGACACCGGTGTTTCAAGAGTGTGTGTGACAGGCGGTGAGCCACTCGCACAACCGAACTGCTGGGCGCTGCTACGAAGACTCTGCGATGCAGCGCTTGAAGTCTCATTAGAGACCTCAGGCGCAATGAATATCACTGGGATTGATGAGCGAGTATCAATCGTCCTCGATCTCAAGACCCCCGGCTCTGGTGAATCGTCGAAGAACTTGTTGTCAAATTTGGCACTGATCCAGCCTAAAGATCAGATCAAAGTGGTGGTGACCAGCGACGACGATTTTCGATGGTTTGAGCTATTCTGTGATCAGCATCCATCGGTCTTTCAAGCGGGCGCGGTGTGGGTTTCTCCATCCTACGATGAGATTGATTTGAAACAGCTTGCATCACTGATTTTATCATCGAGACATCCATACCGAATGCAGCTCCAACTGCATAAGCAAATTTGGGGAGAGGAGAGTGGTCGATGAGTAAATCCAAAGCGGTGGTTCTGCTATCGGGCGGTCTGGACTCAGCAACGGTTCTCGCGATGGCCAAAGCACGTGGGTTTGACTGTTATACCATCGGCTTTGATTATGGCCAAAAACACAATTCAGAGCTGAAGGCTGCCTTTCGAATTGCAGACGCATTCAGTGATCACCCGCATAAGGTCATTCGGCTCGATCTCGGATCGATCGGTGGTTCTGCGTTAACCAGTGACGACATTGATGTGCCGGTGGAAGGGGTCGCCAATACCGGGATTCCAGTGACTTACGTCCCGGCACGAAACACTGTGTTTCTCTCAATCGCCTTAGGATATGGTGAAGTGATTGGTGCCAGCCATCTTTTTATTGGCGCCAATGCGGTTGATTATTCTGGCTATCCTGATTGTCGTCCTGCTTTCATTGAACAATTCGAGCGCTTGGCTAACGTTGCGACAGCAGCGGTTGATGGTGGCGATCGTTGGTCTGTTGAAGCCCCACTCATGACTATGTCCAAATCAGACATTGTCTCTGCCGGTTCATCACTCGGTATTGATTACGGCTTGACGGTTTCGTGTTATCAGGCGGATGAATATGGCGCAGCTTGTGGGGCCTGTGATGCCTGTCGATTGCGGAGAAAAGGGTTTATGGATGCAGGGCTACCAGACCCAACTCATTATCAGGACGGAATTTCTCCGAAAATCTAAAAAAATCCGCGAAGTGACTTGCCAAATTCGCCTCGGCGGGTATCATTCACGGCCTATCGGATTGCCTCTAATCCTTGAGCATGGGTCGTTAGCTCAGCTGGTAGAGCAGTTGGCTTTTAACCAATTGGTCGCAGGTTCGAATCCTGCACGACCCACCATTTCCTAATGGGCCATATTTGTCCACCTCTGAAACAAAGTTTTGCGAACATCTGGCTTTCATCGCGAGGTCTTTCCAGTCGGCAAACGCTTTTCCAGCTTTGACCAACGAGAATAACGAAATCTTTTTGCAAAATAATGGCGCGCATGAACGTTCGTCAGGTTTTAACCTCGACTATTAACTCTTAGCTTGTCATGAAGTTGGTCAGCTGACGTAGTTTAATAAGCTATGCGCTACGGTAGACACGCCGATTCCGGCGATTTGTGTAATCGCTTAAAACTTCAGAGGGACTTCTTTTCGTTTCCCAAGCTTTAAGTAGCCAGGTAGTTTCAAGCTCACCGAGCCAATCGTCACTAGGTGGGTCTAGATCGAGGTTACTCGGAAATGGGTATGCATCGACCATCGCACGGATTGCGCGTGAAACTAAGTTTCTGTCTGTATTATTCAATAAGTGTGGATAGACAAATCTCACAAGAGCTGGGAAGTCGAGGTGTTCCATGGGCTTTGCCAAGGCTGACGAAATCTGCAGTAAGTTGACGAGCCTTGGATTTGAGGTCTTGTTCCCACCGGCCGCATGAAAGATGCTCGGATTAAAGAAAACCAAATCCCCTTTTTTGAATGGAATTTGACTGAACTCACGTTCGAATCGCTCTTGCTCTTCAGGCCGGCGGTAGGTGAGGTAACCATCGCTGTCGTTTTGTGATCCAAGTAAAAGTTTAGTTGGCCCCATCTCCACCGGGACGTCGCAGTGAATGATCGCGCCCTGAAGCGTAAGTTTTGACGAGGCTCGGCGGATAAGATCAGGCATCTCTGCCACAAGGGATTCAGGGTAGAAGCCCAGGTGGTAGTCGCGGTGTCCGGTCTGCGGTGCGCCACCGGGAACTACAACGTTTACTTGTGCGGTGATCTGATATAGCGGGCCAAGCCAAGCCTCACTGACTCGATGCAACCATTCGTTGCCATAATATTCTGCAAACAGATGAGGAGCATCTTCAGCTAACTTGTTGAGGGAGTTCCAGAGCCGTCGATTCGAACCTGAAGCAAAATGATCCGCTGCATGGTTACCCTCGCTTTGTATTCGCTCAGAGAATGCGTCCGAGACTGAATCCAACAACGCTAGATCTTGATAGGCGCCTCGAATAATTAGGGCGCCGGCGCCATTCTCTAGCCGCTCCTGAATTTCGTCTACACTTACATTCTGGTCATGGTGGATAACTATTTGATCATCCATTCATGCTCCGGATCGTTTTTAAAGTGCCAGACGCGTTTTGGTCCAGCCATTACGTTTAGGTAATAGTTATCATAACCGTGCGCTGCACCGACTGGGTGGTATCCCTCTGGTACTTTGACACAGTCTCCATTCTCAACAGCCATCGTTTCGTCGATTGATCGGTCATCGGTATACACGCGTTGAAAAGCGAAGCCTTGTGGTGGGTTAACGCGATGATAATAGGTTTCTTCCAACGCCGATTCGATAGGGATATTGTCAACACAATGCTTGTGGGGGGGGTAGCTCGACCAGTGTCCGGCTGGAGTGAAAACCTCGACTACAAGAAGGGAGTGTGCTGGCTGGGTTTCCGGCAAGATATCCTGAATGTAGCGTGTATTGCTGCCTTGTCCGCGGGCACTCTGTGTTTGATCTGATTTTTTTATCCGGCGAGCAGGTAAAGATGATCCGCCCGGCGCAGAGCAGAGGGCCAGCTCGAGCTCGTCTAGAGCGGTTAACTTTACAGTTTCCTGTTCTGGCACATACAAATGCTCGGTTAATTCTTGGTCAAATAAGTTCTCTCGTCCGCCGACAGCATCAAATCGGCTATCGCTAAGTTGCGCATCAAATGTTCCTGTGATCGGAACTAAACAAAACTCTCTATCATTAGTTTCGAACTCGTGGGTCTCTTGGGCTTTGAGCTTAACGACTTTGAAGCCGACGAAGCTCCATTCTGCATTTTCTGGCGTTATATCTATAACGGTTCCGTATCTTGCGCTGGGTTTGACCAATAACGAGGTCATACGGTACCTCCCAAGGAAGACTCGAGTTCAACAAGCTCTTGTCCGCCCGCCATTAAATCCTGGAGCTCTTCTGGTGTTATTTCGCCTTTATTGGCGGTGCCCAGTGTTTTGCCACGATTTAATACCGTGAATCGATCACCAACGGCGAGCGCATGACGAACATTGTGGGTTATGAAAACGACCGCGATTCCGTTTTTACGGACCCGATCTACAGTGGCAAGAACATTTGCTGTCTGTCGGACGCCGAGTGCCGATGTTGGTTCGTCGAGAATCAGTACTTTTGCACCAAAATATACCGCGCGAGCGATAGCCACCGTTTGTCGCTCACCACCTGATAAGGTCCCCACCGCTTGGTGTGGTCCACGCAAATTAATACCCATTTTACGCATCTCGTCCATGGTGACTTTGTCGGCCCGCTCATGATCGAATAGGTTGAAACCGAAGCGTCTCTTTATTGGTTCATTACCCATAAAAAAGTTTCGACTAACACTCATTAACGGGATCATTGCCAGATCCTGATATACCGTTGCGATACCTTGGCTGATAGCTTGCCGAGGATCTTCGAACCGAACTTCTTGGCCTCGCATCAGAAGACGCCCGGATGTCGGTGCGTGTACTCCTGACATTGTCTTGATCAGCGTCGATTTACCTGCGCCATTATCTCCCAGCAGGCAATGACACTCACCTTCCGAAACAGAAAAATTGACACCCCCAAGAGCTATGACCGTCCCAAAATGTTTCTCTACATCCTGCATTTCGAACAATGGATCCATGGTCATTTTTCTCCTGTAATAATTCGGCGAATATATGTATTGAGAATCACAGCCGCCAATAACAAGACGCCCAAAAAGACACGGAACAGAGAGCTTTCTACTCCGGCAAAAAATAGCCCTTGCTGAACCACGCCGAAGATCAAAGCACCGAGAGCGGCCCCGATGACACTTCCATAGCCACCTGTCAATAAAGCTCCTCCGATGACAACAGCGATGATGGCTTCGAATTCTTTTAGGAGACCTCTGTCTGCTCCGGCTGACCCGAATTCCATGACCTGACATGTTGCGAAGACGCATGCGCAAAATGCTGAGAACATGAACATTAAAATCTTTACCCGATTGACCGGGACACCGGCATAACGTGCCGCCTGCGAGTCACCTCCAGAGGCGAAAATCCAATTACCGAAGCGGGTCCGTGTTAATACGAAGTGCCCAAAAATGACCAAACCGATTGCCCACAGAATGAGCGCAGGGATTCCATCGACGACCGGCTGCCCAGCTCGACTTCCACGCTCGAAAACGTCGATTAATCCAAGATCAGCGAGCCAAACGAAGACGGGTTCACCCACCTTTCCACCGAATAGAGATGCGAGCCAATCGCCATCTGCAGCATCGGAGACTCCCCCGATAATCGTCTTCCTCTCAATTAGTTGAGGAAAGAAGATTGTGAATCCGCGAAGAATAAACAAGAAGGCGAGAGTAACGATGAAGCTAGGCAGACCCGTTCGGATGACGATATACCCGTTGAGCGCTCCCAACGCAGTACATAATACAAATGTAACGCAAATCGAGATCCATACAGGCCACTGAAGAGTGACTGAAAATATGGCTATCATCATCCCCGCGAATCCAATCATGGATCCGACCGATAGATCAAACTCTCCGGCGATCATGAGGAGGCAAGCACCCACCGCAATAATCATGAATTGTGCGCTGACAGTTGACCAGTTGAGGACTCCGCGGGGGCTAAACATACCACTGTCGAAGGCCAGGAAACCAAAGAACAGAAAGACGATAATGGTGCCGGCGATACTTCCGAGTTCCGGCCGAACTAGAGCTTGTCGTAGTGGGGATATATTTTTAATTCGTTCATCTTGAGTTGAATCACTCATTCGACTGATCCTTGTAGCCGAGACACCCGGAAGGTGCCTCGGATTGATCTAACTGAAAGTTAGTTTAGCGGTACTCGCCAGCAAATTTTTCAACCAACGTCAGTCCTGACTTGGTGACAAAACCGGGACCTGAATTGATGTTATTACCGGGTAGCACGCCGTAACGATGGTAGTTAGCGAGGACTACAACCGGAAGATACGCCTGGAGGAATGGTTGTTGATCAATACCCCACTGGATAACGTCACTCTTGATTCCCTTAACGATTTCAGTACCAAGATCAAACGTACCGAAGTAGATATCACCCGCCATGCCATTCTCGTCAAGTGCTAAGAGTGTTGGATCAGCTGAGGTTGGACCTAGCGTTAAAACCGCATCAGTTTTTGGATTCGCGTCAAGATATGCGAGTACCTTATTCTTAATTTCAGACGGATCTTGTCCTGAGTCGATCATCTGGTTACCGAGGTCGATACCCAATCCATCAGCAAAACCTTTGCATCGTTCTGTCGACGATGGGCTGCTAATGTAGTGATTTACACACAGGAAGCTCTTCACACCGTCGCCTTTGGCTCTCAGACCGGCAGCGTAGCCTGCGTCATACTCTGGCTGGCCGACATACATTAACGCGCCAACTTCACGTGCTTGCTCGGGGGTTCCAGAGTTCATGATAATCACATCGACGCCAGACGCGACTGCTTCCTTGATAGGGCCCGATAAAACATCGTAATCCGCGAGTGTGGTGATGATGCCATTAGGATTAGATGCTGCTGCTTGCTCGATAATACGAGCCATATCAGCTAGGTCTCCGGTTGGTGGATTCCGATACTCGACTTCCACGCCCATCTGGTCTCCAGCGAGCGCGATTCCGTTTTTGATGGTGTTCCACCAGCTATCTGAATCAGGTGCGTGAGACACAAGTACATAACGCTCGTTGCCATGCCCCGCGGCGTTTGCAACAACACCAGTGAGCGATGCTACAGCGAGAGTTGAAGCTACTGCTAAATGCTTAAATATTTTTTTCATGGGTTGACTCCAATTTTTATTAGGACAAGAACAGCACACATGTGACAATCCTTAGGGCCAACAGTAATAGTCGTTGAAGAGTTTTGCAACCGGTTGCAAAATAAAAACGATGAGTTTGATTCGTATTTTT
>AGIG01000031.1 GCA_000227525.2 gamma proteobacterium HIMB30 | reverse complement strand
CCATTGAGAAATGCATAGCTGACAGTCTTTCGGTTTAGGTGCCACAAATCATGAGCAAATAATTTCTCACCGAGAAATCCCCAACCACGCATGTGCTCCAGGCGCTGCGGAGATGGCATGATTTTGGAAACTAACTTTTTTGGCATTTTGAAAAGCTCGGCGGTCTCGCGCGATGTTTATACATTGATTAACGTTTATTTCAATAATTTTGATGTAGACATATTACGGTCGTATGAATACACAGCTGAACCTCGACCATAAAACGCCAGTTTACAAGATGATCCGACCGCCTTTCAGGGAAACTGTACGATCAATTGATAACAAACTCTCCGGTTGATGACTAATCACCAATGTGGTCCGGTTCGCTTTTAAATTCTCGAGGCCTTTAAGAACCTCTTTTCGGCTCTTGTGATCGAGTGCACTGGTCGGCTCGTCGAGCAACAGAATCGGTGCATCTTTGATGAACGCACGAGCGATCGCAATGCGCTGCCGTTGACCACCGGATAATCGATTACCAAAAGGACCAATTTGCGTGTCAAAGCCATTCGGAAGCGCTTCAATAAATTCCAAAGCGTGTGCTTGACGCGCCGCTTCTCTCACGTCCTCATCCGAGGCGTCAGGCCAGCCAAAGCGAATATTATCTGCAACTGATGCATCAAATAGATTGACTTGTTGTCCAACGAGTGAGAGTTGCCGGCGACGCTTGGATAGTGGCCACTCTGTCATGCATTCATCATTGATGCGGATTTCGCCATTATGGGGCTCTAAAAACCCTGCGATGAGGGCAATCAGCGACGATTTACCAGAACCTGATGGCCCGACAAGTGCAACACTTTCTCCTGGGCGGATGTCGAATGACACCGATTCGAGTGCAGGATGATCCGCGTTTGGATATCTAAAGGTGACATTGTTGACAGCCAGTGATGCACTGGCAATCGCATCATGACTTTTCGAATGCCCGCGTTGATCATCAAGCGTCTGATCGAAAATCTCATAGATTGATTCTGCGGCAGCAAGGCCTCGCTGAATCGTCGCATTGACCCCTGTGAGTCGTCGAACCGGGTCAAAAATCATCCCCATGGCTGTGATGTATGCAACAAACTCCCCAGGGCTCAACATGTCTCTGGCGCTCATCTGTGTACCAATAAGAATCACAATCCCGATTGTGATCGCGGCGAGGATTTGAACCAACGGAACGTTCAGTGACTGAATTTTTATTACCCGCATTTGCTCATGGCGCAATCGCTTATTGATGTCATCAAAGCGCGCCTGTTGGTTATCGTGTCCGCCAAAGATCTTGATATCCTTGACGGCCAGTAATGATTCTTCGATTAGGCCCGTCAGTCGTCCGGTCCAGGTTTGTAAATCTTGGTTGGACCGACGCATTTTAATGCTCGCTTTCTTGACCACAACGGACATGATAGGTGCGGCAACCAGCAATGCGAGGGACATCTGCCAAGAGGTGTAAATCAAAAATCCGAGGAGACCTAAAATCATGAGTGTATCTTTGATGATGACCATCCAGGCTGTTGAAACCGCCTCGCCAACTTGAGCAACATCATAGGTAATACGCGATAACAGGCGACCGCCTTCTTCAGCATCGTGATCGGTCATTGGAAGATCGAGCTGTACAGCAAAGACTTCGGATCGGATATCAGCAACGGTGCGATTGGCAACGTATTGACTGGAAACTGATGCTACGTATTCAGAGATCCCCTTAAAAACGAAGACCGCGACGATCAAGAGCGGGATTTGGATTAATGCACTTGGATCTTTGTCGATCAAAGATTCGTCGATTAAAGGGGCCATTAAGGCGGGCAACATGGGTTCCATCGCAGCGGTTGCTGCCATCGACAGCATCGCCAACACAGCGATTTTCCAATACGGAAGGGCCTCCCGGATCAGACGCCCGTATGTGTGCATATCGCCCTTCATTCGCGTCTTAAGATCCAGTCAACCCAAAGGCTCGCGAAGCCCCGCGGTTTGAACTCTTTTTCCATGATGTCCCGATCATACTCTGAGTTGACCCATTCCAGAAAAGTCGGCGCTGTCTGGTTCTGCGAGGATGTCAAATGCTGATCGCGATATCGGATGTATGACTCGAAGAAGTGATCCAAAATACCGGTTTTTGCGCTTCTGAAATGACCATAGGTCCAATGAAGTTGTTCCTTCGCCTCGTCGATAGGCTGGCCTAATCGGAAGTGACAATAAAGTACCGCAAATATTCCAGCGCGATCGGCTCCTGACTTACAGTGCGCGAGTGCGGGTGTTTCGAACCCTTCAATTAACTCTTTCAATAAGTTGATTTGCTTCGCTGTTGGTAACCCACGAGAGTGAACACGGGTATTGATCAGTGTGATACCCGCTTCCTCACAAGCTTTTGCTTCCAACTGATATCGACCTTGGGTTGGGTTGTAACCACGCAGATTGATGATGGTTTTCAGCCCCAAGTCTCTTTTGTAACGATGGATTCGTGCGACGCTCGGCTGATTACTTCGATAAAGTGGGCCGGGAAGACAGAAACGATTGGAATAAAGCGATCTCAGGAAGCCGTGATCCACGAGCCATAAATCCAGATTTGCTTTGAGTGATTTCCACAAAGTCAGCGGTGTGGATGGTGGTGCTTTGCCCCAACCTTCAATTGACACGAATCATCCTTTTCCTTTTGGGTAGCGCGGAGCATACTCAATTCGTCGGTATTCTGCACAGAAATGAGGTAATTAGTGCATGAAATTTGGCTTTGGTGTCTTTAGGGGCTTTGCTGGGTGGCCGCAACGGTGGCATCGACCTGCGAGTACGCTGAGTCGTACATTACGCCCGATGATTACCTATTGGATGCGCAAAAAACGCCAAAAGGTTGCAAGCGCACCCCGGATTTCCGTTCAAGCTCCTGTGGTTTGTATTGGAAACCTTGTGGTTGGCGGCTCGGGTAAATCACCTTTGGTGATGAGCCTTGCTTTACGACTCAAGGATGCAGGGTTCAGTCCTGGTATTGTCAGCCGTGGCTTTGGTGGTTCGGTAACGAATTTACCGATCGAAGTCACTGAGCACAGCGAGCCTCATGTCGTTGGTGATGAACCATTGATGCTCAAAATTCGAACACAATGTCCTGTGGTTGTGTGCCGTAACCGTGCGAAAGCGGTTGATCGATTATGTTTTCATCACCAGGTCGATGTCGTGCTCGCTGATGATGGATTACAAAATACACAATTGTGGCGAGATCTATCGATTTGTGTGTTTAACAAGCAACAAGGCATTGGTAATGGCCTGGAGATGCCGTTTGGCCCGTTGAGAGAGCCTTTAACCGTGGTCGATCAACTGGATGCGGTGATTGTTCGCGGAACGGAATATCCAAGAGAAATGTTGATTGAAATGGGCGTCGAGACGACGACCCCGGCGTTTGCTTCCGTCAGTCGGATGGCTTACGCATATCGATCAGATTCACCAAATGAACATCATCCGATCACTGATCTGATCGATCATGGTGATTTTGATGCGGTTTCAGGGATTGCATCGCCGGAGCGTTTTTTTGAGGGGTTGCAACAGGCCGGATTATCGATCAGGGAACATGCATTTCCAGATCATCATCAATTCACTGCGTCTGAGATATCTGACCTGAAACGTGTGATAACAACAGAGAAAGATGCTGTGAAATTGGTACACTTGGCGGCAGACCCGTTTTGGGTGGTTGCGCTTGATAGTGACCAATCCGAATTCGAGCGTTGGTTAATTGATCATTTGAAACAATGGAGAAGGGTATGAGTTTGGCGCCTCAACTAAAGGGTTTATTGGTCTGTCCGTTGTGTAAAGGAGAGGTTGAAATCCGAGAGGGTGACCAGGAGATTTGGTGCCGAGCTGATGGTCTTGCTTTCCCGATTCGCGATGATATTCCCGTCATGCTTGCCGATGAAGCACGCACTCTCACGACTGACGAGCGGATTGATCGTTAATGAGTTTCATTGCGGTGATCCCCGCTCGTTTCGGATCGACGCGTCTCCCTGGAAAACCGCTTCTCGATATCGCAGGCCAACCGATGATTCAACACGTCTACGCTCGCGCCCAGTCGTCTCGTGCAGAGCGGGTATTTGTCGCCACGGACGATCAGCGAATCGAGGAGGTCGTGAAGGGTTTTGGCGGCGACTGTTTGATGACAGCGTCAGATCATCCAACGGGAACGGATCGATTGGCGGAAGTCGCAGATCTTTTAGGGTTGGCGGCTGATGCGATTATGGTCAACGTTCAAGGGGATGAGCCGCTATTACCTGCGTCTGCGATTCACCAAGTCGCTGACATGTTGATTGCGCATCCAGAGGCATCCATTGCGACATTGTGCGAACCGATCCACGATGCATCTGATATTGATGATCCAAATCAGGTCAAAGTTGTCAAAAGCCGCTCAGGTCGAGCGTTATATTTTTCTCGAGCACGTATTCCAGGTCATCCAACGTCCGCAATTGGAACCTACTACCGACATATTGGGCTATATGCATATCGAGCGGGCTTTCTTCGTGATTTCAGGACTTGGGAGCCCACGCCACTTGAGCAGTTCGAGCGACTCGAACAGTTGCGAGCACTTGAGCATGATCGCTTGATTCAGGTCGATGTTGCGTTGGAATCCATTCCACCCGGTGTCGACACTGAACACGACTTAGCGACTATTCGGAGGCACTTGGAGAATCCGAGTGTTTGAGCTGACTGATCTGACAACGCTCAAGTTGCCATTCCGTGCTGCTTCAATTCTTAAGTTGTCATCGATTGAAAATGTTTGTGTTTCCATGCCTGAACTTGCATCGGTACCGCGCTTAATTTTGGGAGGTGGGAGCAATCTGGTTGTCTTGGAACCAGAGTTTGAGGGCGTTGTTCTGAGACCTGAAATTCGGTGTTTTGAGATGAACCAAAATGGGTCTGACGTTTTCCTCGAAGTTGGTGCGGGTCATCAGTGGCATCAGGTGGTCATACGTACGCTGGAGCATGGATGGTACGGTCTTGAGAATCTGGCATTGATTCCGGGGTGGATGGGTGCTGCTCCGGTTCAGAATATCGGTGCGTATGGTGTTGAACTGAAAGATCATTGCCATCGGGTCAAGCTCTATGACTTTGAAGAACAGGCAGTGGTTGAACTTGACGCGTCCGAACTGAATTTTGGATATCGCCACTCGATTTTGAAAGAGAATCCTGACCGGTTCCTGGTACTGACCGTCACCTTGAAACTGTCAACCGTTCCGAATCCACGTATTGGGTATGGCGCGATTACAGAGGAATTAGACAAGCAGGGTCTCACTTCAGCACGCCCAGGTGATATCGCGAAGGCGGTGATCTCGATTCGGCAGTCGAAATTACCAGACCCCGCGATCACTCCGAATGTTGGCTCTTTCTTTAAAAACCCAGTGGTTCGAACTGAGGTCGCAGAGCGTTTGAAAGCCGAGTTTCCAGAGATACCAACCTATGCAGACGGGGCGCAAACAAAATTAGCTGCCGGTTGGATGATTGATCATCTGGGACTCAAAGGTCATCAAGTGGGTGGTTTTTCAGTGCATGATCGCCAAGCATTGGTACTGACCAACGATGGGACTGGATGTGCGAATGATCTGAGGGAATTGGTGGCTTTGATCCGTTCTTCGGTCAAAGCCACATTTGGATTGAGCCTGGCGGTTGAACCAACGCAACTGGGTCAGTTCAACCGAGCCTGACGCCTGACTTATTCCGTTCCAGTCGTCTCCTCAGGTGCCGAATCTGTCGCTTGCGCTTCAATGTCAACTTTGCGCGGACGACCGCGTCCTCTGCCACGCTTGGGTTTTTCCGCGTCGTCTGTGGTCGCTGTTGTGCCTGCATCAACGCCATCTTCGAGCAGTTGCGCTTTGAGATCAGAGACTGAGGGCGTTGTTGTGCTTTCAGTAACTGCCTCAGAGGCACGGCGGCGCCCGCGCCCACGGCCGCGTTTCGGCTTGTCTGGTTCTTCTTCAACCACTGCATCGGCAGCCGGTTCAGAGACGGGTTCCTCCGCCACCGGTGCGGTGGGCTCTTCCACAGTCACTTCAGGTGGTGCGTCATCGACCTTTGCCTTTGGCTTACGGCCACGACGCGCTGGTTTCTTTTTGGGCTCTTCTGCTTCGTTACCTGTCTCGGTTACCGGTGCGCTTTCTGGCTGGTCTTCGGTCGTGTTTTCGGCAGATGCCGATGATTCAACTGGGGTATCGCCTACAGCAACCTCCGATTTACGCGGACGACCACGACCACGACGGGTGCGTTGTGGTTTATCTTCTTGTGGTGCGTCGGACGTTGCAGCCTCGACGGTTGCCTCTGCTTCAGGTGCTTTGCCCTCGACTGCTGACTCAGTCATCTCGGTCGATGTCTCGACCGCTGTTATTTCGTTCGAGCTGTCTGCATCGTTGCGACGTGATCCGCGACGGCCACGGCGTGAGCGCTTTGGCTTCTCTGATTCAGACATCAGGCCTTCATTTAACACAGGTGCATCATTGATCGTTGTTTCACCTGAGGTCGTTGCGTGTGCTTCGAGTTGCGCTTCTTGGCTTGCAATTGCGTTTTCACCGCGTTGCTTTCTTGCAGCGCGTTTCGGACGTGGAGTGAGATCTTCCTCATGCGCCTTCAGTTCCGCTTCGCGTTCCGGAGAGATCTCTGGAGTTTGTTGTGTCTGAACTCCATTCTCCATTCCTTCCGGATGATCTGATCGATTTTTATTACGGCGACGACGGCGACGACGTCCACCCTGCAAGCCATCGGCTGTGCGCTCGGTCTCTTGTGTTTGCGGGCCACGATTGGTTTTGGCTCGTTGACTCTGATTTCCCTCGGTGCGTTCCTGACGCTCGTTATTCCGTTGATTACGACGTCGGTTGGTTTGGTTCGAACGGCGATTTGATGGTTCTTCCTCAGCGTCACCAAATAAGAATCCGAAGACGCGAGACAAGAATGATTTCTGTGCCGGTTGATGTTGACGGCGACGGGCGCTTTCAGGACGCTTTTTCCGTCCAATCCCCTCATTCTGAGCGCTCTCGTCAGTACTGCGAGAGTCGGGAGCACTCTCTGGCGCTGGAGTCTTCGGCTTAATGTCGGTCACGAGTGCTTGTTCACGTGCCTCGGCTTGTTTTGCTCGTACAAGTTCTGGCTCAGGTGCTGGGGTCGAAGCCTGGACATCAATCGACAGTTCGAGGCTGGCAACTTGTGGATCATCATCGCGAAGACGCTGAAGATCATAGATCGGTGTTTCCATATTCGGATTCGGTATCACCAGAACACGGACTTTGTGCCGACGCTGAATCGATTCGAGTTGCTGACGTTTTTCGTTCAAAAGGAATGTGCCGACTGGAACCGGTACCTGAACCCGGACTTCTCCTGTCCGCTCTTTCACGACCTCGTCCTCAAGCAGTCGTAGAATTTGCAGTGCGAGCGATTGTACGTCACGAATACTGCCTTGACCGTGACACCGTGGGCAGACGACGCCACTGGTTTCGCCCAAGGATGGCCGCAGCCGTTGGCGGCTCATCTCAAGCAGACCGAAGCGTGAAATTCGTCCGATCTGGACACGTGCGCGATCCGATTTCAAGGCGTCTTTAAGGCGATTCTCGACAGCTTTTTGGTTTTTGTTGGCAGACATATCGATGAAATCAATGACGACCAGACCGCCCATGTCGCGAAGACGAAGCTGGCGAGCAATTTCGTCTGCGGCTTCTAAGTTGGTGTGGAGTGCAGTTTCCTCGATATCACCGCCCTTGGTCGCACGGGCAGAGTTAATATCAATTGAAACCAGCGCTTCAGTTGGATCGATAACGATCGCACCACCCGATGGAAGGCGGACTTCGCGCTGGAATGCTGATTCAATTTGCCCTTCGACCTGGAAACGATTGAAAAGCGGTGTTTCATCCTGGTACAGCTTGACCTTGTTTCCATATGACGGCATGACCTGCTGAACCAAGTCTTTTGCTTTTTCGAAAACTTGGACGTTATCAACCAATACCTCGCCAATATCTTGACGCAGATGGTCACGAATTGCGCGAACGATCACATTTGACTCTTGATAGATCAGGAATGGTGCAACGCCTGATAGGGCTGCCTTTCTAATGGCCTGCCATGCGGTATCAAGGTAGTCGAGATCCCATTGGAGTTCTTCAACGGTTCGCCCAACACCTGCTGTGCGGATAATGACACCGGCACCTTGTGTGATCGTCAGGTTGGCAAGTTTGTCACGAAGCTCAGCTCGATCATCACCCTCGATGCGGCGAGAAATACCGCCAGCATCTGGATTATTTGGCATGAGGACCAGATAACGACCAGCTAGTGAAATATAGGTTGTGAGTGCGGCGCCCTTAGTTCCTCGTTCCTCTTTTTCGACCTGAATAATGAGCTCTTGGCCTTCTTTCAGAACTTTGTCGATTTTTACACGTTCGCCTTCGGCAGGTGTGTTGTAGAAGTACTCAGGCGAAATTTCTTTCAGCGGCAGGAA
This sequence comes from gamma proteobacterium HIMB30, assembly GCA_000227525.2. GTDB lineage: Bacteria > Pseudomonadota > Gammaproteobacteria > Pseudomonadales > Litorivicinaceae > HIMB30. Next base: position 67,621 of record AGIG01000031.1, on the reverse strand, counting down.
ACCATGGCGTTCGCTTCCGAAATCGATAAATGCAGCTTCAAGGCTCGGCTCGATTCGGGATATTTTCGCGCGGTAAATATTCCCTTTTTTTTGTTCGCGGTCTGAGGATTCGATATCGAGATCGTAGAGTTTTTGCCCGTCGACCATCGCGACACGGATTTCTTCCGCTTGTAGGGCATTGATTAAGATGCGTTTCATGTGTGTGGCAACCTTCATGGTTCAATCGCCACGATCTTAGGGGGCTAGCTATACTAACCATGGCCCAACCGATAAAACGGTCGGGCGACAAGACACTTTGTTGTGGGCTCGACCGGTATACCGGGAGCCCGAAATTTCTTTGTTACTGCAGGTTTGCCTGCCGACACATCGAAGTGTGTTTGTCCCAGCTCTGCTGGCCCGCCAAGATCGGGCGGGTGTTTTTCATCTCCAGAAATTTGGAGGTCTCATTCATCTTCGGGGAGTCTTGACTCAACCCAAAGCTGGTTGGAGGATAACAGCGCAGAGTGCTTGCGGCAATGCATCATGGAGAAACTGAGTGGAAAAGAAAGTCCAATGGGTGACTGTTGACGCGGTTAAGGAGGGACAGCGGCTCGACAATTTTTTATCGAATCAGCTCAAGGGACTCCCAAAAGGCCGTATCTATAAAATGATTCGGACTGGCGAGGTGCGCATTAATAAGGGTCGATGCAAGCCGGACTCACGTCTCTCTGCTGGCGATGTTGTTCGTATTCCTCCGGTGGATTTGCAGCCGCCGCAGGAACACGTTGCTCATCGCGGCATTCAAATGAAACTATCGGATGCGTTGGTTTACGAAGACGAGGATGTCTTGGTTGTAAACAAACCGTCTGGCTTGGCAGTGCATGGGGGTTCGGGTTTATCAACCGGTTTGATTGAGCAGCTACGGCTTTTGAGACCCCATGAAAAATTTTTAGAGCTGGTGCATCGACTGGATCGTGAAACGAGCGGTTGTCTCTTAGTTGCGCGCAGGCCGTCTGCCTTGCGTCGTCTGCATAAGCAATTACGTGATCAAGATAAAACCTTACAAAAACGTTATGTGGCTTTAGTTGCTGGAAAGTGGCCACAGTATTTAGTGGATGTTGAAGCGCCATTGGAGAAATTTGAACGTGGTGGAGAGCGGATTGTCCAAGTCACTGAGAACGGCAAACCGTCGCACACTCGGATTCGTGTGCTTCAGCAACTCGATGGATGCACTTTGATCGAAGCTGAACCTGTGACAGGGCGTACGCATCAGATACGCGTGCACGCTGCGTATTACAAGCATGCGGTTGTGGGCGATCCAAAATATCAGATCGACGACGTGCGTCATCAATGGCGAAAAAGAGGGATCAACGGGCTTTGCCTACACAGCCGTTCGATTGGTTTTAAAGGAGCAACCGGGCATCACGTGACCGTAGTGGCTCCAATCCCTGATCCCATGCGTGGTTTTTTGGTGGCGTCGGGATGCGACCCAGAGATTTATTAGAGAGGTTTTGAATGGCAGACAATCAATGGACTGAAGGGAGTGAACCCGCGTCAGATCCTCGAAATCAAAGTGAGACGAATCGTTTATGGTCGGTCATGGAGCGAACGCTCGCGCAATCAACCATCGAACAACGTCGTGCACGACGCTGGGGGATCTTCTTTAAAACGATTACCCTAGGCTATGTGATCGGTATCAGTCTGTTCGTGGTAAATCAGTCAAATCTTCCAGTGGATGCGATGGGTTCTCAATCGCACACCGCAGTGGTCCCGATCGATGGCGTGATAGCGCCGGGAGAGAGCGCCAACGCGTTCGAAATTCAGCAAAATCTCGAAGCAGCTTTTGAAGCGCCAGGCTCGAAAGGTGTGATGCTCGAGATTAATTCGCCCGGTGGCAGCCCTGTTCAATCGGAGTATGTGTATCGCGCAATCTTGGATCTCAAAGCCCAATATCCGGGCAAACCAGTCCATGCTGTGATTGGCGATATTGGAGCCAGTGGCGCCTATTATATTGCAGCTGCAGCCGATACGATCCACGCTGCTCCCGCATCGATCGTCGGTTCGATTGGTGTCGTGTCATCGGGTTTTGGATTCAACGATCTGCTGGAGAAGCTGGGTGTCGATCGGCGCGTGGTGACTGCAGGAGAGAACAAAGCAATGTTGGATCCATTTTTGCCAGAATCCGAAACTGACAAGAAACACTTGCAAAGTCTTCTGGATGCGACACACCAACAATTTATCGCGCGTGTTCAGGAGGGCCGTGGTGAACGTTTGACTCCGGGCGATGAAGATGTCTTCGATGGGCGTGTCTGGAGTGGGGAGCAAGCACTGATCCTTGGGTTAGTCGATTCATTGGCTGGCCCGCTCGAGGTCGCTCGCGAGTGGATCGGCGCAGAGGATCGTGTCTATTACGTTCAGGATGAGCCTTTGCTCAATCAATTCTCCCGTGAGTTTGGGTTTGGGGTTGGTAGCGCTTTTTCTTGGATTGGTCTTCAGGGGATTTCAAGTCCCTGGTCCCTCAACCACTGACAGAGCCGGATGAGAGGAAGGCCCTCGAGTGCAGTGGGGTCTTTACTTTTCACCGATGTGAAAAGGCTGATTCCAAGGCTCTCGACTTTGAAACTACCGGCGCAATCGAGTGGCATATCCGCCTTCACATAGCGCGTAATCTCCTGATCTTCGAGCTGGCGTAGCGTCACGATGACTTCTTCGGTATGAATCAGGCAGGATGCGCTGGGCTGGATCATGCCGACGGACGTGAAAAAAGACACTGTTTTGCCAGAGAGCGTTTGAAGCATGTCAAAGGCGTTTTGATTGGTACCTGGCTTGCCGAGAATGATACCGTCGACTTCCGCTGCTTGATCTGTACTGATCACTGTGGCGTTTGGATGACGGTTCGCGACTGTTTCAGCTTTCTGTTGCGCCAATCGACGACTCAGGTCGCGAGCTGACTCACCAGATCTCGGTGTTTCATCAATTGTTGGAGCCGTGATTGAAAACGGGATACGAAGCCGATCGAGGATCTTTTTTTTGTATCGGCTTTCACTGGCTAGGATCAGTTCTCGATTCATCGTTAAATTTCAGCGCTTTAGTCTTTGACAGAGGGCGTGCGCATCACTAAAATCCCCCGCCTATGTTTTCAGACACCTTGCCCGAGCACTTGAACGCCAACCGCTTCATTGATGCGACGGAGGAGATATCTGGTCCTTTAGAACCTCAACATTACAAGAGGTTCGCAGAGATGGCGATCTTGTTGCCTGGTGGGCAGGTGACCGTGCGGGGATCCAGAGAGCCATATGGCCCAAGAGTAGTGTCTGGGGAGCTTCAGTGCGAAGCGAGCATGACCTGTCAGCGTTGTCTGCAACCGGTCACTGTGAAGCTTAACGGATCGATTCACTGGGGGCTGGTTTTTTCTGAAGGGGAAATGCAGGGCCTCGACCAGGAGTTGGATCCGATTCTGATAGAAGAAGGGCAACTTTTTCTCAGGCAGGCCATTGAAGACGAGATGGTTTTGTTATTGCCGATTATGCCGATGCATGATTCGTGCGATAGCGGATGGACACCGGATCCGGAACCCGGGGATGTTTCGGAAAGTAAGAGCCCGTTTGCGGTGCTCGCTGCGTTAAAGAATGAACAGGGATCCTGAAGGGAGATCATCATGGCCGTTCAACAGAACAAAAAATCTCGCTCACGTCGCGGAATGCGTCGTGCGCATGACTCACTGTCAGGTCCAACTCTGACGACAGATGCGATGACAGGCGAAATCCATCGTCGTCACCATGTCAGCCCAGATGGGTTCTATCGTGGTCGTCAGGTTGTGACACCCCGTCAGGAAGAAGTTGCGGAAGACGACGAATAGGTCGATGGCTTTCGCAGCCCTCTTCCCGGGACAAGGTTCTCAGACGGTTGGCATGTTGGCCGACTTCGAGACGGAATACCCGGACATCAAAGAGACATTCAACGAAGCGTCTGACGCGCTTGGCTACGATCTTTGGGTGCTCGCTCAAGAGGGCCCTGCTGAGCAGCTGTCGTTAACCGAAATTACGCAACCACTCATGCTCACGGCAGGAGTGGCATTGTATCGGGCGTGGAGTCAGGCCAATGGTCAGAGTGCGTCCTATATGGCTGGTCATAGCCTTGGTGAGTACACCGCATTGACTGCCGCGGGAAGTTTAGAACTCGCAGATGCCGTACGACTGGTTCGGGCACGGGGTCAGTTCATGCAGGATGCTGTTCCACAAGGAACCGGTGCCATGGCTGCGGTTATTGGTCTTGATGATGACAAGATTGAAGCAGTGTGCACGCAGGTGGCGACAGAGACTGGTCTTGTGATTGAGGCGGTCAACTACAATGCCCCAGGACAGTTAGTGATCGCCGGTCACGCCGACGCAGTTGAGGCCTCGCTTCCGGTTCTTAAAGAAGTTGGAGCGAAGCGCGCGTTACCACTACCGGTCAGCGCTCCATTCCATTGTGCGCTAATGAAGCCAGCGGCCGACCGATTGCAAGAAAAGCTTGATGTAATCGATGTTAAGGAACCCTCAGTTCCCGTGATTCAGAACGTGAGTATCCAACCGGAGTCTGATGTATCGGTGATCCGCGAACAACTCATCAAGCAAACGTTTTCGCCTGTGCGCTGGACTCAGACAGTACGAAGTTTCGAGGGACTCGACGTTCAGACTGCTGCTGAATTTGGCCCGGGTGCTGTGCTCTGTGGTCTGGCCAAGCGGATCCAAACAGACACTCAGCATTTCCCGCTGGGAACGCATGAATTGTTCACAAAAGCATTACAGGAAATCAACGGATGACAGTTGCACTCGTCACTGGCGCAAGCCGCGGAATTGGGCAAGCAATCTCTGAGCGTTTGGTCAAACAAGGCTTTTATGTGATTGGTACAGCAACCTCTGAAGGGGGTGCGCAAACAATCTCAGATCGCCTGGGCTCCAACGGAGAGGGTCGTGTACTGAATGTCACTGACGCGACCATGGTCAATGCGCTCGCCAAATCATTGGCAGATGACGAGAAGAGTCCATTGGTCTTAGTCAATAACGCAGGGATTACCAAAGATACGTTGATGCTTCGGATGAAGCCTGAGGATTGGCAGGCTGTGATTGATACCAACCTGAACTCGATTTTTACGGTGGTGTCGGCATTTATCAAGCCGATGACCAAAGCACGGACAGGGCGTATTATCAATATCAGTTCTGTCGTGGGTTCGATGGGTAATGCTGGGCAGGTGAATTACGCTGCTGCGAAAGCCGGCCTCGAGGGCATGACGCGCGCGATGGCACGTGAATTTGGAAGCCGAGCGATCACGGTGAATGCGGTCGCACCTGGCTTTATTGAAACAGACATGACGCATGTGCTTCCTGAAGCTCAGAAAGAGGCACTGTTGTCACAGGTTCCGCTAGGCCGTTTAGGCTCGGCAGAAGAGGTTGCTGGAACTGTTGCTTTCCTCGCAAGTGAAGAGGCAAGTTACGTGACTGGCACAACGTTACACGTCAACGGCGGCATGTATATGGCCTAAGTCTGATGTTCTGGTGCTTGTAATATTTCGAACATCAGTAATAATGACGCCACGTCGTACAGTGGCAGCAACATCATTAGGAGTATTCTGAACGATGAGTAATATCGAAGAACGCGTCAAGAAAATTGTTTGCGAACAACTTGGCGTCAAGGAAGAAGAAGTCACCACCGAATCTTCATTTGTTAATGACCTCGGTGCTGATTCACTGGATACAGTTGAGTTGGTAATGGCTTTGGAAGAGGAATTCGAAACCGAGATTCCTGATGAAGAGGCTGAAAAAATCACCACGGTTCAGCAAGCAATTGCATACATCGAAGCAAATCTGTAATTCGGATTGTCATTGACGTATGAATACTGAAAAGCCGCGTTCTGCGCGGCTTTTTTGTGTGGGTTATTGAGAGAGAAACTATGTCAAAGCGTCGCGTTGTCGTCACGGGATTGGGCATGTTGAGTCCTTGTGGCACCACAGTTGAAGAGTCATGGAAGGCGATTCTCAATGGGCAGAGTGGGATTTCTGCGATCACAGAATTCGACACCACGGACTACTCAACTAAATTCGCGGGTTTGGTTCCTGAGTTCGATTTAGAACGCTACATGTCGATCAAAGACGCCCGGAAAATGGATCCGTTCATCCAATATGGAATGGTTAGCGCGATTCAAGCGGTTGAGCAGTCTGGATTGATGGAGTCAACGTTTGATCCAACGCGGGTCGGCGTTTCTATTGGATCTGGTATTGGTGGTTTGACACTCATTGAAAACACCACTTTGCTCCTTAATGAGCGTGGGCCACGCAAGGTTTCCCCATTTTTTGTCCCAGGTTCGATCATCAATATGATCGCAGGAAATCTTGCGATCAAATATGGATTCCAAGGTCCCAATATCGCGATTACGACAGCCTGTACCACTTCAACCCACTGCTTGGGTTTTGGTGCACGGATGATTGCGTATGGTGACGCGGATGTTGTGATCGCAGGTGGTGCAGAAAAAGCGTCAACCCAACTTGGGATCGCAGGTTTTTCCGCCGCACGTGCCTTATCAACGCGCAACGACGATCCGCAGGCTGCGAGCCGTCCATGGGATAAAGATCGTGATGGCTTTGTGCTGGCTGATGGCGCCGCAACCATGGTTCTCGAAGACTATGAGTCAGCCAAAGCGCGTGGTGCCAATATTATTTGTGAATTGGTTGGCTTTGGTATGAGTGACGATGCGCATCATATGACGGCGCCTGCCGAAGACGGTCGTGGTGCGCGTGGAGCGATGGCCAATGCACTCAAAGATGCCGGGTTGTCTGCCGATCAGGTGGATTATGTGAATGCTCACGGCACATCGACTCCGCTTGGCGATGTTGCAGAGTCGCAAGCTGTTGAAAGTTTGATGGGCGCCCATGCATCGAAAGTTGCTGTGAGTTCGACGAAGTCAATGACAGGTCACGCGTTGGGTGCTGCGGGCGCGCTAGAGGCATGTTTCAGTGTACTTGCGATTCGTGATCAGGTGCTGCCACCAACGATTAATCTGGATTCAGTTGGTGAGGGTTGCCGTTTGGATTACGTGCCAAATACTGCGCGTGAAGCAACGATTGATGTCGCGTTATCCAATAGCTTTGGGTTTGGTGGCACCAACGGAACACTCATCTTCAAGCGGGTGTAATGCCGGCTTTAGTCCGCCTTGGACTTTTTGGCCTCTTCGCTGTCAGTTGTTTGGTAGTGATGGGGCGGCTCTGGGTTGAATCGCTTCGTTCTCAACCCGCCGCGGTCAAGACGTTGACTGTGCCAGCCGGCTCGACCGCGAGTGATGTATTAAAAGGACTGCACCCCTCGTTATCGGCACGTGAACGCGCCTTGGTTTTCTCGCTGTATCCCGAATTGACACACGTTCAACAGGGGAAATATGCATTTGCTCATCACGCGACTGTACTATCGGCTCTGGAGAAAATTCATCGTGGTGACGCGATGATTGAGCGAATTACCATCCCTGAGGGAATTACTGCATCGACTCTTTTCGCACGCGTATCAGCACACGATGCATTAGGGGGTGAGCTCACGTTGTCGGACGGTGTCTGGGAAGGGCTTAGCGACTCCTGGTCTTCCCATGAAGGCGCTTTTTTAGCCGAGACCTATTTATGGCAGCAGGATTTATCAAAAGATGCGCTCCTCGATAAGGCTCATCAAGCCCTCGTGGAGACGCTTGAGCTTGCGTGGATTCATGCGGATCCAACGGTGAAGTCGCTTTTGAAGTCGCCATATGAATTACTGATACTTGCATCCATTGTTGAAAAAGAGACCGCGCTTGCCGTTGAGCGACCACGGATCGCGGGCGTATTTCTTGAACGACTCAAGCGGAAGATGCGACTACAGACTGATCCAACGGTGATTTATGGTCTGGGTGAGCGCTTTGATGGCAATTTGACACGACAGCATCTTCGAGAGAAAACACCCTACAATACCTATCGCATCAGTGGTCTCCCGCCGACACCAATTGCCTTGGTCGGACCCGATGCGATTGGGGCTGTTGCACATCCTGAAATCACAGGTGAATTGTATTTTGTGGCTGATGGGAGTGGTGGGCATGTGTTTTCGCGTACCCTTGAGGCTCATAATGCCAATGTTCGAAAGTATCAGTTGAAGCGATGAGTAGTCTGAAAGCCCAGTTTATTACGCTCGAGGGAATCGAAGGTGCCGGTAAGAGCACGCAAAAAGAGGCGTTGTGCCGATTATTGGATGCCAACCGAGTGCCATATATCGAGACCCGTGAGCCGGGTGGAACGCCCTATGCCGAGTCGATCCGGGAATTGTTGCTTAGTCACTCTGATGATGCGCCATCTGCGAAAACAGAATTATTGCTGATGTTTGCCGCTCGCGCTCAGCATCTCAAAACAAAAATACTGCCAGCGCTTGAGGCCGGTACTTGGGTCATTTGTGATCGCTTCACTGATGCCACTTACGCCTACCAAGGTGGCGGTCGAGAATTACCTCTGGATTGGATTGAGACGCTCGAAACCCTGGTACAGGGTGCAAAGCGTCCAGATCTGACGTTAATCTTTGATGTGCCGGTTGCACTTGGCCTCGGCAGGGCGGGTCGTCGCGGCGCACTAGATCGGATTGAATCGGAAGATCTGGCATTTTTTGAACGCGTCAGAGCGATGTATCAGCAAATTGCGAGTCGAGAGGCTGATCGCGTGGTGATGCTGGATGCGTCGAGTGACGTTGAATCGGTGACCGAATCGATGATCTCGTTACTCATGACACGTTGGAACTTATCATGTCGCCCTGGTTAGATTCCTCATGGCATCTTGTGCTCGAGGGACTGCAATCCAAGACACCTCCGCACGCGTGGTGCATTGTTCACCCACCTGCGGTTGTGGCATCCGAGCTGACGGATCAACTGGTTCGTTTGTTGTTATGCCAAAACCCAACACACCATCAACCTTGCGGGCAATGCGTTTCATGTCGGATTCAGGAGTCACACCCTGATTTGATGCTTCTCGAACCCGAAGGTGCCGCTGGGATGATCAAGGTGGATTCGGTCCGAGACTCAATTGATATTGCATATACGACAGCGTCGATGGGGGGGCGTCGGGTGGTCCTCGTGCGTCCCGCCGATTGTCTGAATCAGGCCTCAAGTAACGCCTTATTAAAGGTGGTTGAAGAGCCTCCGTCAGGGACTGTTTTTGTCTTCCAAACAGCGCTTCCTGGGAAATTACTTCCAACCTTAGTCAGTCGTTTGCGAATGGTGAAAGTACCAATGCCAACGCCTGAAATCCTTGAGCAGACCGCGCAAAGCTTGGGTGTGTCGCAGGAAGACATGATGATTGCCAAGACGCTGCTGGCTGAACCCATGTCTGTTCAAACAAACCCTGAGCGGTTCGCGCTTGCCAAAGACGTTCTTCAGGCGATGGCTCGTGTTCGTCATGGGGAAGATTCGCAGAAAGTCATCAAATCTTTTGCCAAGGCCGACGCATTAGTCGCATCGATTGTGATGGAGCGCGTATGTGAGTGTCTGATTCGTGCGCAGTTCGATGGTTTAAACAGTCCAGTCACCTCAACACTGGCACCTCCCTATCCACCGGTAGCACTTCTGTATCAGTTCAAAGAACGGATCGCTGAGGTGAGAAAGCAGGCGCAGGCTGGAATTGCTGTCAATGCTGGGTTAGCGCTCGGCTCTTTGTTCGCTGCCTGGGGATTTATTTGGACAAAAGTCCAGGGCTGAATCATTTGCCGGCTTGCCAGCTATGCTTCGGGCATGCAACTGACGCTGACTGTCACCTCTGACGATGAATTATTAACCCATTACGTTCAATTTGGGCTTCGGCCGGCGTTATTCATACCAGGCCATTTTGATCCATCGATTGTCAGCGGTGTTCATCCACTCAGGCTCAGTGGCTCATCGCTTGGACTTATTGAGACTCAAGTTCGCGTGTTTTTCATCGCCCCAGTCGGTGTAATCGATCCATTTGTCGCTGGGGTTGCCGTCTCATTGATCATGGACCATCTCGAGCTATTTGACCTCCTCGAAACACGCTCGATGCAGAATCCTCAAAATACAGGGAGTTCACTGTTACAATGCGCTCCGGAGGAAATTCATGATCGATTCGCATTGTCACCTTGATTGTATTGATGTGTCCGCGCGCGAGGGCGGTGTGCAGTCTGTTTTAGATCTTGCGCAGCAACATGGCGTTGATCGGATGTTGTGTATTTCAATAACGCTTGGCAACGACGGCCCGCGACAGCTTGCCAAAGCGCATGACCGGGTGTGGGCGACCGTGGGTATTCATCCCTGCCACGCGCATGAAGAACCTGGAGTCACGGTTGAACAATTGCTGGAGCTGGTCAAAGCCGATTCAGTCATCGCGCTCGGCGAGACAGGACTTGATGGATTTCATGACCCGGTGACTGACGTACAACGCGAGAGTTTCATAACGCATCTTGAGGCCGGAAGACAGGCACGGTTACCAGTCGTTGTGCATACCCGTGATGCACGTGATGAAACGATTGAATTGATCAAGGCGCATGGCTCAACTGAGACCGCTGGCGTCTTGCATTGCTTTACCGAATCGTGGGACATGGCGCAACAGGCGATTGATCTCGGCTACTACATCTCAATGTCTGGCATTGTGAGCTTTCCAAAAGCGACGAATGTCCATGAGGTTTGCCGAAAAATTCCGGCTGACCGTCTGTTGATCGAAACAGATGCGCCCTGGCTTGCTCCTGTTCCGTATCGCGGTAAACCGAACGAGCCTGCTTTTGTGAGTCATGTGGCTGAGGCAGTGGCGATGCTTCGTGGGACAAGTCCTGAAGCCATTGCCGAGCAAACCACTGAAAACTTTTATCGACTGTTTGAGGCTGCGAACGCGTGAACCTCTCCGAAGCTGTCCGACTTGAGCGCGATAAGCGCAAACGACAAGCATTCATCCGTCGGGAACAAGATATCCTCTCCGTCTGCGAGAGCTTAATGGCCGAGAAGGGCGTTCGTCAGGTATCGGTCGATATGATTGCTGCACGGACCGGGATCGGTAAAGGCACGATTTACAAGCATTTTGATAGTAAGCGCGACATGTTAATCGCAATCGCAGCGCGATACTTTGCGATGTTGATTGAGTTACTTGGTCGGTCGAACGATCCCGCACGCGCGGTGTCTGACTGGATTGAAGCGCAGTTGTATGCATCGAGACGGTCGCTACTGATCCATGAACTCGTTGCTACACTTGAAGATGACTCAGAAGCGCTCAATAAAATCCAAGACGCGCGGCACCAGATGCGGAAGCGATTAGCTCAGGTGTTATCAGGATCGTCCAGTACACGAGGGCGGCCTTTTGAGCGAGCGATGTGGTTGGATGCGATTGTCCAGGGTGCTCTCGTGGAGATGGAATCTGCCCTTACGTCTGAATCCTTCGATCAAGACGAATGGGTGGAGTCGATCACGCGGATCGTCCCGATCCTCATGAGCCAGTCAAAACTCAAATCTAAAAAGCAAGATTTAACATACCTCTAACTGACCACGGTCAGTTGATTGCCTTCGACGATTTCACTGTTGTCGAGCGATCGTAAAAATAGCCCGCAAACATCAGTATCGAGTTGTCGATCCAGCCGATCCAGGAAGTCCGCTGTGCGTGTCCCGTGCCAATCACATTCGGTTGCCCGGCAACGCACAATCGGTTCGACCACTTCAAATGTTGCATGACCAATCTGTAAGGTCCTTCCAACCCATGAGAGCTCTTCAAACGGATCGACTCCATCGATCAGTAAATTGCCTCGATAGCGCTCCGGGTGATCACTGGTATCTGTTGCTTTCGCAATTGCTGTGATCGTGGAACGATTCAGTAACGAGACATAGGCTTCGCGTTCGTCAGTGAAGCCTGTCGTTAGCGTCTCAAGAGTTAATTGACCAAGATCAGGGCTCAGGGAGCGGATCCATTCGATGAGTATGTTGCCATCGAAAGGATTTCGATCAATGGCTAATCCGTTTCCCTGATAATCGAAATGGACGTTCTCTAATGTCCAATCCACTTTGATTTGGGAGCACAGATCTGTCTGTACTGATTGCACGAAAAATTTCTTCGGCCGCCATCCTGCCTGCGCAGGCGGGTTACGCTCCGCATACTGAAGGGCATATTGCCGATCACCTTGGAGAGTTTGAAAGCGTTGTGTTGGTGACTTGTTAAGGCGTTCTCCAGCAAATCCCTTGAGCGGAAACCGAGTAATCGATTGAAGCTTCACTAATGACTCTCCGTTGGATGTTCGCAGAGTTCCAGTAGAACACCTTCGGTGTCTTTGGGGTGAACAAAGGCTACCTTGGTCCCATGTGCGCCTGGTACAGGGGATTCGTTTATCAAGGTGTAGCCTTCAGCCTTGAGCCGTGCGAGTTCGGCTTCGATGTCGGTGACGGTAATTGCTAATTGCTGCAAGCCGCCTTTACCTGCATTTTTCTCAATGAACTTCGCGATCGGGCTGTCCGCTTCAGTAGCTGCAATCAGTTCGATACATGATTCACCAATCTGAAAAAAGGCTGTCTCGACTTTCTGTGAATCGACTCGATCACGACCGGTCAGTGTAAATCCAAGTCCCTGGTATGTTCTGATTGCGTCTTCGATGTCGGTGACGGCGATCCCAACATGATCGATTTTGTGCAACATGCCTATTGTTCTCCTGTCTCGTCGGCGTATTCTTGGTGTAAGCATATAAGAAAAAGGATGTCGTGATGTTTAGATCAATTGTTGTGGACGATTTTATGACCACACACTTAGCGACAGCAAAACCCAGCATGGATCTACTGTCTTTGGTTGATTTATTGCTGATTCAAGGGATTTCGGGTGCTCCAGTTGTCGATGATGATGGCAAGTTGATCGGCATGATCTCAGAGCAGGATTGTCTCAGAGCGATACTTGTCGGTACCTATCAAGGCGATATTGGTGGACGGGTTGGCGACGTCATGAGCAATCCCGTGGAGACGATCCAACTCGGGGAAAATATTGTTGAGGTCGCTGAGCGGATGATCCGAACCAATCGGCGGCGATTCCCGGTGGTCGATTCTGACGGAAATCTGAGAGGTCAGATTTCGAGAAGAGATCTCCTTCGTGCTGTCAGAGCGTATGAAATCCCTGAAGATGAGCCTGCGCGTTAGGGCGAGAGCGCCTTTTCCAGCGGTTTGATGCATGCAAGCGCGGCATGTGGCGGCGCTACCTCGCCTGAGGCAACGCGCGCTTTTTGCTCATGATAGAGCGCAGCCCAGGTTGCATTTGCTTTGAGGAGATCGGTGATGCCATCGTTGAGTAAACGCTCAAACCATTGATTCGCTTGGTTGGAACGTCGCTCAGGAATCGCCTCGAGCCCCGCTTCGCAATAGGCCTCCATCCGAGTCCACAAGCTGTCAATCCCGCGTGGCTCAAGTGAGCTGACCGATAATACCTCCGGAGTCCAAAATCCTTGATGATTCAAAAATCCCATGGCGTTTTTGTAGTGCACAACGGATTGATTGGCCAACCGTTCCGCGTCGCCATCGGCCTTGTTGACAACGATAAAATCGGCAAGTTCAAGAATGCCTTTCTTGATTCCTTGAAGCTCGTCACCTGCACCGGGTTGCATCAGGACAAGGAATAAATCGGTCATCGAGTGCACTTCGTATTCACTTTGTCCAACACCGACAGTTTCAACCAAGATGACGTCGAACCCAGCAGATTCTGCAACCAGGATCGCTTCGCGTGTTCTGTTGGCGACACCACCCAAAGAGCGGCCGGCCGGTGATGGTCTGATGAACGCATTATCTTCCCGAGACAGGTGCTCCATCCGTGTCTTATCGCCCAAAATGGATCCACCATGGAGCGGAGACGACGGATCGACTGCCAGCACACCAACGCGTTTACCGAGGCTGATTAAAAATAAGCCAAACGCCTCAATAAATGTTGATTTTCCAACGCCGGGAACACCTGAGATCCCGATACGCAGGCTATTACCTGCATGAGGAAGGCATTGTTCTAATAATGCAGCAGCTTCCCGGCGATGCGCGGGATTGGTTGATTCAATCAGCGTAATCGCCTTGGCCAGCGCTCGACGCTGGCCTTGACGTAATGCTTCAAAATCGATGTCAGGCACCTGTTTTCTCAATCGCATCGAGGACTGATTGAGCGCACGCCGGAATTTTGGTTCCCGGACCGAAGATCGCAGCCACACCGTGGTCATACAGTGCTTCATAATCCTTTCTTGGGATCACACCACCTGCGAAGACAACGATATCATCTGCACCCTCTGCTGCCAGCGCAGCTTTTAATTCAGGGATGAGAGTCAGATGACCGGCTGCTAGTGAGCTCACACCAATTGCATGCACATCGTTTTCGATTGCCTGACGCGCCACTTCCTCTGGCGTTGAGAACATGGGGCTCAAGTCCACATCAAATCCGAGATCAGCAAAGGCCGTCGCTACAACCTTTGCGCCACGATCGTGACCATCCTGTCCCATCTTGGCGACGAGGATGCGTGGGCGACGTCCGTCCCGGGATTCGAATGCGGTAATCCGTCCCGCAAGGGCCTGCCAGTCTGCATCATCTTTGAAGTGGCTACCATACACGCCTGAAACACTCCGGTGCGTTGCTTGGAATCGTTTAAATACGACCTCCATTGCATCAGAGATTTCTCCTACTGTACACCGTGCACGTATTGCTTCGACAGCAAGGCCGAGAAGATTACCCGGACCACCTGCGGCACAGTCAGTAATGGCCTTTAGACAGGCCTCAGCTTTCGTTGAATCACGCGATGCTTTGATCGATTGGAGGCGTTCAATTTGCGCATCCCGAACCTTCTCATTATCGATGGAGAGAACCTCAAATTCATCCGCTGCATCTTCAGGTAGGGTGTATTTGTTGACACCGACGATGACATCTTCACCACGATCAATCCGCGCTTGTTTATTGGTTGCGGACTCTTCGATCCGAAGTTTCGGAAGACCCGCTTCGATCGCTTTGGCCATGCCGCCTTCTTTTTCAACTTCAGCGATCAATTCACGTGCTCGCTCTGCAAGTTCGTTGGTCAGTGATTCCATCATGTAAGAACCGCCCCAGGGATCCACGACCTGACGAATTCCTGTTTCTTCTTGCAGGATGAGCTGGGTATTCCGAGCGATGCGTGCTGAAAATTCAGTCGGTAGTGCAATCGCTTCATCGAATGAATTGGTATGCAATGATTGTGTTCCACCGAATACCGCAGCCATGGCCTCAATAGTGGTTCTGACCACGTTGTTGTAGGGATCTTGTTCTGTCAGTGACCAACCTGAGGTTTGGCAATGTGTTCTTAGAACGGTTGAGCGCTCCGATTTTGGATCGAACTCATTCACAATCTCGTTCCACAAAAGACGCGCAGCTCTGAGCTTTGCGATCTCCATGTAGAAGTTCATTCCGATCCCAAAAAAGAACGATAAGCGAGGCGCAAACTGGTCGATATCGAGTCCTGCTGCGAGCGCTGTCCGAATGTATTCTTTGCCGTCAGCAAGCGTATAGGCGAGCTCGAGAGCGGCATCGGCACCTGCTTCCTGAATATGATAGCCAGAGATCGAAATGGTATTGAACTTCGGCATATTGTCAGAACAATAACTGATGATGTCGCCGATGATGCGCATGGAAGGTTCTGGTGGATAGATATAGGTGTTCCGAACCATGAATTCTTTCAGGATGTCGTTCTGGATTGTCCCTGAAAGTTTGTCCTGGGATACACCTTGCTCTTCGGCAGCAACGATATAGCCTGCCAACACAGGGAGCACGGCACCATTCATTGTCATTGACACTGACACTTGATCGAGTGGAATTCCATCAAACAAGATCTTCATGTCTTCAACAGAATCGATCGCAACACCGGCTTTTCCGACATCACCTGAGACACGAGGATGATCAGAGTCGTATCCACGGTGTGTTGCTAAATCAAACGCGACAGACACGCCTTGACCACCCGCAGCAAGCGCTTTTCGGTAAAAGGCGTTGGACTCTTCTGCCGTGGAGAAACCGGCGTATTGACGAATTGTCCAAGCACGACCGGCGTACATGGTCGCTTTCGGACCGCGCATGAACGGAGCCATTCCGGGCATACTCTTGCGGGTATCGAGATCTTTGACATCGTCCTCTGTGTAAAGAATCTTCAGGCCGATACCCTCAGGCGTGAACCAGGTCATTTCATCCGGCGTCAGTCCCTTTGACTCTTTCGCAACCAGCGCTTCCCATTGCTTTTTGTCTGTCATGCAATCCTCACAACGTTCGCAGCTGTTCGACTGTATGAGAAAGGCGTGCGTTAGCCAGTGCTTCGTCGTCAATCTCTTCAGCGATTTCGTCAGGCTCGATTCGATACAAGGGCTCGCCTTGTTTCACGATGACGCCGTCGCCGCGCTCAATGAGCACCTCAGTCACAGTTCCTGCAAATTCAGCATACACCTTATTAAACATTTTCATGACTTCAATGATGTAGAGTGGATCACCCACGTCAAAGTGTGTTCCGACATCGAGGAAATTTGCTGCGCCCGGTGTTTCTTGGGCATAGAACATACCACCAGAGACCGCCACAATTTCATTTGCAGAGGCGACAGGTGGTGGCACCAGAATTTTCCGTGCGCGTTCTGTCAGCGCGGTATCTTTCAGACGATCCGGAATGGTGACCGTCAGGTCATCATTGACCTTGAGCTCATCAAAGCCGACAGCGAGCGCTGATTTAGCAACAGCACCCATCAATTCCAAGCCGGCTTGGAATCCTCGATGAGCTGCTTGGATATCGCCCCAAAGTTCAGCGTCAATTGCCGTTGGTGCTTGATCGGTTGAGAGCATGTGTGACCATTCGTTCCAGCGATGCGCGCCGAGTTGATCTTCCAAGTCTTGATAAAAACTGAGGCCTTGCTCAAGAATGACTTGGTCGTGATCCCAAATCACCTCAAGCGCGGGGACGTTCTCAATCAAATCCATATTCAGATAGTGATAGAGGTCGGCTAACACGTCGAAAGGATTTGTTTTCCAAACAAATTGACCCGCCTCGACAGCCCAATCCTTGCGGACTTTGGCAATCCAACCCATCAACCGATGCGGATTGGTCAAAAGCCGCTTCAGCGGTCGAGTGATCAGTGTGTGCTTACGGGCAAACACCTCGGGATATGCCGACTGACTCGCCAAATGATGAAACCCTGCATCCAGATCGAGCTTTCTGGCTTCTTCGAATAACAGTCCGGTCAGTGTCAGATAGGGCTGGATGAACGCTGTTGTTGATTTTGCATACGGATTTTGCGCCAAGAACCAATGGACGAGGCCGTAATGAAACTCAAGATTGGTTTGCACATCCTGACCATCAATTGTCATTTTCCGTAAGACTTCCGCCATCCGCTCATAGCTGACCAACCGATCATCACCGACTGTTAGGAGGAGTGCGACATTTGAGTCATAAGCGCCCGCTAGGGTGTATTTCATGAATGCGCCAGTATCTGGATTCTTCACACAGATACCCTGGTCATCACGGATTTCGCCATCGATTGGTGATGACCAATACTCAATGACTCCACCGGCGTGCGGTGCGAGGCCCGCGTTGGTTGCATTGAGGCGCGCTTCCACTGATGCCGTCACACGAGGGACACGCGTTGGCTTTGGAAGTTTGTCTTTATGCCAGGCGATGATCGCCATGGCTTCAACCAGGGAATTCACGATGAACGCATCCGACGGGTCATTTGGATTTTCAAAGCGCAGTCCGTAGCACAGTTCGCTGACCCGGTGCTCGACCTGAATTCGTGTATTCATTTCCATAAAGAAATGCTGATCGGCATCAACGATACATTCGAATGTCGATACCGAATCAAGGCCAACGGCTGTACCAAATCGTGTTGCTTCGTCTTCCATGCGCTCGAGAATGGTCAGATCAGACTCAAGGGCTTTCTTTTGTGATGGGCTGTCACTGGATGCATCGATCGCCTGTTTCAGACTCTCAATGGTGGTCGAGACTTCAAGCAATTTTTGTTCATGCATCTGAAGTGAACAGTCGCGACCACCCAGTGTGAGACACCAGTCACCGTTGCCGATCACCTGAATTTCTTGATGGCGAGTGGTCTCGATGTTCAGTTCGATTAGGACGTTTTTGTTGTCACCACGACCGGTCGCTTTCACTTCATTTAAGACTTCACGGAGGAGCTCAGGGACTTTAGCCGAGGCTTCTTTGACCTGTGTTTTGTGGTCACCTGCATAGTCTTTTGGCGCCACTAAGATGCGTTGGCCTTTCCCGCCGCCGCCGCCAATTGCTTTCAGTCGAATTCGGTTGTTCGGTTGTTGGTCAAAGAGTTTTGCGACTTCAATTTCAGCTTGCAGGGCGATCTCATCGATCGTGATGACATCAATCAGCGCGTTGTAACTGGCGACTAACAAGGCTTCAGCTTTCTCTGCGTCGGTTGAGCCTTGCGGTGCCGCGAGCTTATGAGCCTTGGCAATTGCCTCGAGTCCACCTTCGCGTTCTGCTTTGGCGAGCAGTGTTCGGACGGTGAGGTCGTCGACCCCTGGGACAACTGAGACATCGGCTGCGAGCGCTGTGCGTTTCGCCTCATCTTTCAATCCGGCCTGGCGCACGGTACGGGAGCAAGGGCCGATGAATGTCAGGCCAGATTCTTCGATCGCGCGAACGAGACTCTCGTCTTCAGCCATGAATCCATAGCCCGCAAAAATCGAGTTATGACCATTGTCTTTGGCGATCTGAATGATCTGCTGAATCCGTTGATCCCGCTCTTCCTTACTTGCACCAGTGTAGTCAGGAACACGGTGAATTCGAGTGGGGTCTGACATCAAACGAAGCTCAGGTGCCAGTGCATTTTGATAGGTGATGGAGTCTTTTTCAGACAACAAAATGCCATATTTGCCACCCATTTCAGTGAGCACGTCCATGACTTCTTTACGGATCGGTCCACGACAGATAATTAAGCAATCGATCTCGTGACATGCGAATTGTTTAACCCATGCCGAGTTTGACTGAGCCAGGCGACGATTTTGATGGATCAAATCGCTTTGCATTAGTGGAACTCCCTCTGCATCGCAGTCATCGGTTTTGGCTGGTATGCCTTGATGTAGCGGATAAAGTTTTCACCAAGCGTGTGTCGCAAATCCTGTGGCATCACAATTTGACTGATGGATCCGAGCGACAAAGCTTCTCTTGGGTTCATCAGTTCGGCCTCATAGCGTTGGCTGAGAAGCGTTTCTTGCTCTTTGAGCCAGTTTGCGGCGTCAGAATCACTCTTTGCTGCCCGATTTTTGGCTTCAAGCCGGATGGCTTTCAATTCATCCTTGTAGACAAATTCTTTACCTGCCGGTCCCATGACAGCGAGTCGTGTGGTTGGCAGTGCGAAGACCATGTCGGCACCGAGCTTGTAGTTATTAAACGCGGCATACGCCCCACCGAAGGCATTACGGATGATGAGAAGGAAGCGCGGTACCCGAAGATCGATGATGGAATCAAGCATGGCGCGGCCAGCTTGGACGATTCCACGGCTTTCCTGGTCACGGCCCGGGAGGAATCCCGTGGTGTCTTCCATAAACAACATCGGGATGTTGTAAAGATTGCAGAAACGGATGAAACGGGCATTTTTCAGGGCGGCATCAATATCGATTTGACCTGAGGCAACAGCTGAGTTGTTTGCACAAAATCCAATCACGTGTCCGCCAATACGACCAAAGGCACAGATCGTATTGCGCGCGCGATTTGGTTGGAACTCGTAGAAGTCGCCGTGATCGCAAATCTGTTGGATCACGATCGTGACATCCAGTGGTGTGTTAAACCCACTGGGCGAATTGAATGCCCGTTTTAAAAGAATATCGGCATCCCATGTCTTGCGTGAAATCGGATCAGACGTTGACTGGAAAGGCGCCATGGTTTCGTTATTTGACGGCAAGAACCGAAGTAATCGGCGAACTTTACGGATGGCCTGAACTTCATCCTCAACCACGAAATCTGTGACGCCTGTCTGGCTGTGGACATTGGGTCCACCGAGCTCATCAGGCGTGACATCTTCACCGAGTACGCTTTTGATGACAGCAGGACCCGTGAGACCAAAAAATGTGGTGTTGGGCTGGATCACAAAAGAGCCTTGGCGCGGCAGGTACGATCCACCGCCTGCATTGAATCCGAACATGCACATGATTGATGGCACGCGTCCCGAGATCTCTCGCAACGCCCGGAACGCTTCAGCATAGCCATCGAGGCCACCGACGCCAGCAGGAACGTAGGCGCCTGCTGAGTCGTTGAAGCCAATGACGGGGATGCCAAGTTTTCCAGCCGTTTCAAAAAGCTGAGCGAGCTTTGATCCATTGGTTGCATCCATGGAACCCGCACGGACGGTGAAGTCATGGCCATAGATTGCAACATCGCGTCCACCGACCCTGGCGAGTGCGGTCACAAGGCTTGCACCGTCTAAATTGGGTCCCCAGTTCTGAAAGAGAATGGTTGGCTCTTCATCAACCAGAAGGGTGATTCGTTCCCAAACCGTCATCCGATTCTTCTGATGCTGGCGCTCGATGGCAGCGACAGGTGCACCTTTCGGACGCTGCTGGAGTTCCCAGCCGGCTTTCAGAGCATCCTCATAGATGCCCGGTTCGCGCGCGAGTTCTCCAGGAATCTCAAATCGCTTTTCTTCGGGTGTCTGAAAAGGATTGGTGAGACGGGCGCTTTTAGCGGATCCAACCATGGTTTGTGAGTCCTTATCTTTCTGTACGCTGATTCGGTCAATCGGCTATGATGATGCATTGCACACAGCATGTGCAAAATGACTTTCGTAGAACAATATGAGGCGAGACCCTGAGTGATTCGACATTTTGTCTTTTTTTCAGCCCAATCCAGCCAACTGAATGTGGTGTTCGAGGGACTGAAAATTCTGGAAAAAATTCCGCATGCAGACCTCGTTGAGGTGCGACTCAACGAAAAATTAGACGAGATCTCGAACGAAATTGACGTGGTCGTTTATGCTGAATTTTCATCCGATGAGGCATTAAATGCGTTCAAATCACACCCGTTGTACGAAGAGTCGATTGAACGTGTGCGACCCAACCGTGAACTTCGATTTGTCGCTGACACACGTCCTTAATTAACTGCTATTCGACAGTAATCCACACAGGGCAATGATCGGAGGGTTTTTCCATCGCCCGTAATGTGTAATCGATTCCGCAATCTGTCATCCGCTCGATTAACGGTTTGGAAACCAAAATGTGATCGATGCGAAGTCCACGTTTGGGATCATCTTCGAAGCCTCGGGAACGGTAATCAAACCAGCTGTATCGATCATCAATCTCCGGATTCACAGAACGCCAGCTATCGACCAATCCCCAATTAATCAATTGTTGGAACCACTCACGTTCCTCAGGAAGGAACGATGATTTTCCGGTTCGCAACCAACGCTTTTTGGCATCATCAGTGATGCCGATGTCGTTATCGACAGGCGCAATGTTGAAGTCACCCATGACGACGATGTGATCAGTGGGTGAGTATTCTGTGTTCAGGGTCGTCAATAAGTCGCGATAAAACGCCTCTTTCGCTGGGAATTTGACCGGGTGATCGCGAGATTCACCTTGCGGGAAGTAGCCATTAAATACAGTGACTTCGGTTCCATCGGCGAGCGTATAAACACCACGGATCATTCGTCGTTGTGCATCATCGGCATCTGTTGAATAGCCACGAGTGATGTTGAGCGGTTCAGGTTTTGATGCAAGCGCAACGCCATAATGTCCTTTTTGACCGTGGGTATCGAAGCGATAATTTAAGAATTCGAGATCTTCGAACGGAAATTGTTCATCGGCGACTTTCACTTCCTGGAGACCGATCACGTCTGGATCCAGGTGCTGTTTGAGCGCTTCGAGCTGGTGAATCCGTGCGCGAATTCCGTTGATATTGAATGACACAATTTTCATAGGGTCTTTTCTGCTTTGGTTTGCCCGCATACTATCAGGTCTAAGGAGAGGCTCAATGAACATCATTTTAATGCGCCATGGTGAGGCGGTTCCATTTGCACCGAACGATGGTGATCGCGTGTTGACGCCCGACGGAAAAGGAGAGGCGTCGAATACCGGAACGCAACTCAAGAAAGCCGGTTGGATACCTCAAACAGTGTTTTGTTCGACCCGGATTCGGGCGCAGCAGACTTCAGAGCTTGTCATTGGTGCGCTTGGGTTGGCGATTAAACCGCAGGTGCTACAGGGGATGACACCAGAAGATGATTGGGCGCAGGCAGCGGCGGTGATTGAGGAGCATGCAACAGATCGGAGTTTGTTTGTTTTTCATCAGCCAATACTGACGCAGATCGTCGGTCATTTGACCGAGGCAAACGCCAACGCCGATGTGCACCCACGTGCCGCTCCAGCAACAGCGTATGTCTTGGCCTTGGAGACCTTGTTACCTGGAGCAGCCACTTTGGTGGGGGCGTATCAACCCTGATGACTGAATCCATTCGTTTTGAAGTCGCCGGATTAACCTTCCATGGGCTCTGTTTTGGTCCGACGGACGGAATTCCCGTACTGGCATTACATGGCTGGCTCGATAACGCGGCATCCTTCACTCGCCTCGGGCCACTGTTAACGGGTTGTCGAGTGATTGCAATCGATCAACGTGGTCATGGAATGACTGATCATTTGGGTCGCCCATATCACATCTGGGATGGTGTACCGGATGTCATCGGCATACTCGACGCGCTGGGTTGGGAGCAAGCAATTCTGCTTGGACATTCGATGGGTGCTGCTGTTGCGACATTGGTTGCAAGTGCCTATCCAGATCGCGTCCAAGCTTTGTGGTTAGTTGAGGGATTGGGACCTTGGACTTACCCAGATGGAGAGGCGCCTGAATTGTTACGCAAAGCGACCGATCAGCTGCAGCGAGTGAGTACTCGTCAAAAGCCAGTGTATGCATCGATCGATGCGGCCATTGAGGCGCGTGTGAGAGGGGCAGTGGTTCCACTCAGTCGGCAAGCCGCTGAGCCGATTGTGCGACGGGGACTGGTGAAAAGTCCGGGTGGCTGGACCTGGGCGAGTGATCAGTATCTCACCCTACCACCGCTGTTTCGACTCGATGAATCACAGATTCAGGTTTTCATTCGTCGGCTTGAGATGCCTGTGTCTTTGGTTCTGGGAGATCAGGGATTTTTTAAAGACCCATTGTTTCTCCCTGACAGAATCAAACTTTGTCGTGACATTGGGGTGGAAACTGTACAAGGTGGTCACCATCTCCACTTGGAAGGCGCAGAAGGCGCCATTGCAACCTGGTTACTAGAGAGGCATTCGGGCGTATGAAGAGATGGATTTTGTTGGGTTCGATGTTGCTGTCGCATGGATCGATTGCTGCCGATACACCGGGATCGGCTGATCTTCCGGAAGTGACACGCCCACTTGGTTCAGAAATCATTCGTTATAGCGAGGGAGTGCAATCAGCAATCCGCTTTCCCTTAGAACGAGTTGAGCGTGTCAACAATCGCCTTGTGATCGATAGGGAATTGGATGTTGAAGGCCATGTGATCGATATCACCTATCAACTAGGACCCCGGGAAGGGTATCAATCCTTTATGGAGACCCTTGAAAACAGACTGTCGAGCCAGAAAGCCGAGATTTTATTTTCGTGCGATAGTCGTGGCTGTGGTGTCAGCGGATTGTGGGCTAACTCGTTATTTCAGGTTCGAGAGCTTTATGGCCCCAACAGTAATCAGATCTATTTTGCTGCTAAATTACCGGGTGCCACAGATCGATATCTGTCAGCCTATGGGATTGAGCGCGGCAACCGGCGTCAATATGTACATCTTCGGTTAGTTGAGCCTGGTGTCGAGGAACCTCGATTTCAGGGGGTACAAACGCTTCAACAAGAGGGTCGTGTGATTTTACCTGTCGAATTTGCAGGAAATCGCGTGAGTCCTGAGAGTCGTGCAGCGATTCAGGCCATCGCATCGGATTTGAAATCGCTGGGCACCGATGAACTGGCGATTATCGCCTACCGTGCAGTGACGCCCAGTGGGTCGCTCGAGGACGCGATGGCACAATCAACGGCGCGTGCTGAGCATGTTCAGTCATTACTTCGTGAGTCCGGACTCACCATTGAGAACGCTTATGGATTCGGACCACTCGTCGCTCCGGCAGGCTTGTCGCCAGATCGCGTTGAAATCGTTAAATTTCGGTAGGTGATGCGACTAGCGTTGAGAGGGATTTCGTGGATACACTTTGCGCATGATGAGTGAACACATGGATGATGTTGTCTCGAGCCAAGTCGCTCGGCAGGTCCTTGATTATTGGTTTACCGAATACGCCAGTGGAAACCTTGCTGAAAAGCAGGATAAACGGTGGTTTTCAGGTGGTGATCAGGTTGATCGAGAGATTGGTCAACGCTTTGGGCATCGTGTCGAGCTTGCGCTGGCAGGCGGCTTTAAAGATTGGGAAAGTGAGCCGGAAAGTCGTCTGGCGCTAATTATCCTACTTGATCAATTCACTCGGAATATCTTTCGCGGAACAATGCGCGCATTTTCTGGCGATTCGCGTGCGGTGAAACTGGCCCGTCGTGGCCAAACATCCGGTATTTTCGATGATTTGCCACTGATTCAGCAGGTGTTTGCCTTGATGCCTTTGGAGCATAGTGAATTGTTGTCGGATCAGGCATTGTGTGTTCAAGGCATGACTCGTTTAATTGAGCTGGCACCCGATCAGGACAAGCTAAGATTTCAGTCATTTTTGGACTACGCGCTAGAACACAAAGTAATCATTGAGCGCTTTGGTCGATTCCCCCACCGCAATGCGGTGTTGTCTCGGGTATCGACTGACAATGAAAGACGTTTTCTCAGTGGCGCAAAAACATACGGACAGAGTGTCGCGACACCGTGAAAATTTATTCACCACGGCAGGTGGCGCAAACCATCCTGGATGGATTCGCTGCTTACCGCCATCAGTTCATCAATATTACTCTGGGGGCACGGACACGTTTTGAAGAGCAAGCGTGGCGGGATGTTCAAAAGGCTACTCAGGAGCGAATCGATCTGTATGAAGATGCGGTTGAGGCTGTTCATCGAACGCTCTCTGAACGTGTTGGATATGAAAATCTCACCCCAGAAATTTGGGCTGAGACGCGTCGAAATTATGTGGTCCTGATCCAGGAGCGGACCGATCCCGAACTTTGCGAGACTTTTTTCAACTCAATCTACTGCGACATTTTCAAACATCAGAATATCAATGATGACACTGCGTTCTTGAATTCCTGGTTTGGTGATCAGGGTGTGAATGCGACCGGTCAGGTCGATATTTTCATGCAATACCAATTCGATGAGCCGTTAGCGGAGGTGTGTGAACGCATCCTGACTGACTATGCTTTCAAGGTCGATTGGGCGCATCGTGATGTGGCCAAGGCGCAGATGGTGCAACGGATTGAAGAGGCTTTACCGCTTGAATTCTTTACCGATGAATCATCGCGTCTAGAGCTCTTAAAGCCTGTTTTTTACCGAAACAAAGGTGCGTACTTAGTTGGTCGTTTGGTGTCTGATGACAGCCTACAACCGATCGTATTTGCGTTGATGCACCGAGAAAACACAGGTATCGAACTTGACGCGGTGATTACCGAGCGTCAGGAAGTGAGTGTGGTTTTCAGTTTTACCCGCAGCTATTTTATGGTGGACGTACCGATCCCCAGTGATTTTGTGATCTTCTTGCAGACATTAATGCCGTTTAAGAAGAAACATGAGCTCTATTCGGCACTTGGCTTTTATAAGCATGGAAAGACTGAATTTGTCCGCTTATTTAATCGGCATCTGGTCGAATCCAATGATGAGTTTATGATCGCTCCAGGGATCAAAGGATTGGTGATGTCGGTCTTTACCCTGCCGTCATTTGAGATCGTATTCAAGTTGATCAAGGACAAATTTGGTCCGAGTAAGAACGTGACGCGTCAAACCGTTTTGGATAAGTACCACTTAGTGAAAGTCCACGATCGGGTTGGTCGGATGGCCGATACGCAAGAGTTTTCAAACCTGTCATTACCGTTGGAACGATTCGACTCTGAATGTCTCAAAGAGCTTGTGGAATTGTGCGGAAATTCTGTGTCTGTCACCGATGACCAGGTGGTGATTAAGCATCTGTATACCGAGCGCCGGATGACCCCACTGAATATTTATCTGGAGACCGCCACGGATGATGAGCGTCTTGCCGCGCTTGATGAGTACGGCCAAGCGATTAAGCAACTTGCTGCTGCCAATATCTTTCCCGGAGATATGTTACTCAAGAACTTCGGAGTGACTCGTCACGGCCGAGTTGTCTTTTATGATTATGATGAAATCTCATATCTCACCGAGGTCAACTTCAGGAAAATACCGGAGCCGCAAACCTACGAGCAGGAAATGGCATCAGAGCCTTGGTACACCATTGCACCCGAGGATGTATTCCCAGAAGAATTTACCACTTTCTTGTTTCCATCGAAGCAGATTCGACAAGAGTTTGCACAAATCCATGGTGATCTGTTCGAGGCAGACTATTGGAAGGGTTTGCAAGAACGGATTCGCGAAGGCCAGATGATGGAGTTCTTTCCATATAAGGCTGGAACGCATGCGCCTGGATGGTCAATCGTCTGATGATCTGCGTTTCGGGAGATGATGTGCGTCACGTGGATGCCGATGATGCAGATAAAACTCGTCACGGAATGTGGCTACCCATTCGGGTTTGTACACGACAAGCAATGCAAGTACCGTCCCGGTGATAAACCCTTCAGGAAAGGTTTGCATCAGGGCGTAGGGAAAATAGAAATCGAGCAAATAGTCCAAGGGGTAGAGTCCTGATACCCATAATAGTGTCGTGATCGCTGTTGCTGAGACGGCAATGCCAAGCGTGGCTCCGAAGAAACCGCAACCCCAAACATAGGCGAAAAAGTTCGGTGGTAAGAGCCTCAAAGAGAGTTTCCACACAAGCAACGTTGTCCCGCCTGGGATGATCAATACAGCCAGAGCTGAGGCTGGAATATCAACGATCGTCCCGACTCCAGAGAGCGCGTTTGCGATCATCCCGAGGACACCACCTAGCAGCATGTAGGGGAATCCAAAAAGCAGCGTCAACAGTGCCGAGCCAAAGATATGAAACGAGAGTCCAGGTTCAATTCCCGCACTCAGTCGCCACAGCAAGGTAAAGAAAATAAGACTGGCGGCCCAGGCGCCCGTATCACCAAAGTGTTTGAGATGATTGAGATCTAACCGAACGATCGATGCGGTGAATACGGCCCAAAAGGTGACCTGGATGAGGATCCAGGCTGTGATTGGCCAATCGGTTGTTAGTCCTTGAAGGAGCATGCGAAACGCTCTGGTGGATCGAGAGGAAAACGGACTTCACCCTCAGGGATCTCAAGAATGAGTGTCTGTGCACCATGTGTGGCGGCATAGCAGCAAAGCCTTGGAGTCAACCAGCTGGCCTCATCGTCTGAGAGTCTCAAGAGATTGATGCGCATTTCACCATCAGTGATCTGTGGCTCAATAGCGACTAACAAAGTTGGTGTATCGAAGCGGAGTGATTCGGCATCGAGAGGCATTAACGTTTTTTCCGGATCACCTGTCAGTGTCATGGTTCGATGCGGAATGCCCGCATCGTCAAAAATCGGACCGTCTGGCAAGAATCCATGATTGGCGTAAAAACCCATGGCGGTAATTTGTGCGCCAAGGGTTGGCGTGTTGTCTGCTTCTTGGATTTTTGTGATGGCGGCTCTTAATAATTTACTACCAACGTTTTTGTGTCGGACTTCTTTCAAAACCGCCATACGGCCAATTTTTGTCAGATCTGAGATGCGCGCACAGCCCACGGGTTCACCATCGCGTTCGGCAAGCAAATGGATCGCGTCTTGATCAGCAGGGTCCCACTCGTCAGCGGGATCGATCTGTTGCTCCTCGATAAAGACTTGGGTTCTAATCGACTGAAGAGCCTCTTGGGCTGTTGCCCAAGTGACCTCACGTACCGTCGTTCTCGGACGGTACGAGCGACTCTGTTCGGATGAGGTCGACGATGGTGTCACGCCAGAGGCCTTCCAGCTTCCGGATGTCACCCGATTGAATAGTGCGTGTATTGGCCAAGTGAAGCAGTTCAGAAGGCGTTTGATCACCGATCCGTTCTCCGTTTACATAAAGCGTTTGTTTGACATAGGCCATCCGACAGCCCGGATCCAGCTCCCATTGTGTCACCGAAGTGATCATTGGGTCGATGTCTTGCTCGTCGATTTCCTGTGCCGGATCGATTTCGAGATAGGGCGCTGTCACCCGTGTTGCCAAGAGATGTTCCAGGACGTGTGGCTCGTCTAAGTATCGCATGATGGCCTCTTTGGCCTTCTGCAGATCGCTTTCGAGGATTTCGGCGGGAGCACCATTCATTGATCGACCAGCGTCATCGAAGCGAATCTGTTGTTGATGACTGTCGAGCGTTTCCAATGCGCCCTCAAGCAGGGCGCCTGCATCGGGTGCCCGAAAGCCGAGCGATAAAGTCATGCAGTCCGGATCAAGGCTGACACCGTGATGAATCATATTGGGCGGTAAATAGAGCACATCCCCTGGATTTGCGATCCAGGTGGTTATTGGTTCCTGTGGTTCAACCAATGCGATTGGTTGGTTTGCAACCATCGGTGTCTCATCGGTTGCCCGTGGTCCGATTTCCCATTGTCTGCGACCGTTTAACTGAATGAGAAAGACGCTAAATTGGTCATAATGCCGCCCAACGCTGCCATCGATTGAGGCCCAAGAGAGCATGCAGTCCTCAAACCGCCAGTGTGGCAACCAGGTCATGGACTGACGGATCTGATTGTATTCCGGGAACAAATGTTCAAGCGCGTGGATGAGCGCAGTCCAGGGTGTTTTCGGTACTGAAAATGACTTGAACGGCCCATGTTCGAGCGTGAATGGTGAACCTTCGACGCCTGTTAAAAATCGGCTTGGCAGGTCGGTTTCAGTGAGAATTTGGATCAGTGTCTCGGTATCTGGAACCAAGGCACTGACGTCCACGGCCTGTTCGAGGATGACAGGCGTGCTTTGCCAGTAGCGCTGTAGGGTGTGTCCATCAGCGAGTGACACACCCTGTAGACGCTCGACGGTCATACGTTTCTTGCCTGGGCCTCAGCAGATCCAGTGTAAGTCAGTGGTGTCATATCGAGCAGTGCTTGCTTGGCATCCTCTGGAATATCGAGGTTTCCAATAAAGGCTCGTAATGACTCTTCGTCGATTGGCTTGCCACGGGTTAACTCTTTCAACTGCTCGTATGGTTTTTCAATTCCATAGCGCCGCATCACTGTTTGTACGGGCTCTGCCAATACTTCCCAACGTTTTGCGAGATCTTCGGTGATGACAGCAAGGTTAATCTCAAGCTTATTGAGTCCCTTTAATGATGCTTCATAAGCAATCAGCGAGTGTGCTGCGCCGACACCCACATTTCGAAGGACCGTTGAATCCGTCAGATCACGCTGCCAACGCGAAACTGGAAGCTTCGCAGCTAAATGTTCAAATACCGCATTGGCAATTCCGAGATTTCCTTCGGAATTTTCAAAATCGATTGGATTGACTTTGTGCGGCATCGTTGATGAGCCAACTTCTCCAGCGACTGTCCGCTGCTTGAAATAATCAAGTGAGATGTAACTCCAGAGATCACGGTCAAGGTCGAGCAGGATCGTATTGTACCGTTTGAGTGCATCGAAATACTCTGCGACGCAATCGTGTGGCTCAATTTGAGTGGTGTAAGGGTTGAATGTCAGGCCCAGATTGGCGATCACACTGTCTGCGTGATCAGCCCAGTCAACTTCTGGGTAGGCAGACAGATGTGCGTTGTAGTTACCGACAGCACCATTGAGTTTCCCCAACAACTGTACTGCTTCGAACTGGATGAGCTGTCGCTCAAGCCTTGCGACCACGTTTGCGAATTCTTTACCCACGGTTGTTGGAGACGCACTCTGTCCATGCGTGCGCGACAGCATCGCATGTGCCGCCCAGTCATTGGCTTTTTCGCGTAAAAAATCGATGATTTCCTGCATTTTCGGTGCCAGTACGTCATCGCGCATGCGCGTCAACATCAGACTGTATGAGAGGTTATTGATGTCTTCGCTGGTGCAGGCGAAATGAACAAATTCGGAGATGGCGTTGAGCTCAGGATTAACTGCGAATTGCTCTTTGATGAAGTATTCGATCGCTTTCACATCATGGTTGGTTGTGCGTTCAATTGCTTTGATGCTCTCGCCATCCGCTTCAGAAAAATCAGCAACAATGGCGTCGATGTGGGCAATCGCTTGCTCTGACAGCGGTGGTACTTCGTTGATCTGTGGGTTACTTGCCAACGATTTGATCCAAGCCAATTCGACTTCGACGCGCGCGCGCATCAAACCAAATTCACTGGCAATTGGACGCAATGCGTCGACTTTAGAGGCGTATCTGCCGTCAATCGGCGAGATTGCGGTCAGCGTGGATAGAGTCATGTTGTTCCTATAATCCGATGGATTCTAATTCCTTGAATACGCGGCTTCGCTGAAATAACAGCGCCAGGCGACCACCGCCGAGTTGTCGATACAGCATGGCGGCGCGGATTCCGCTTAAGAGAAGTGCGCGTACTTTAGCAGGATTGTTTCCCTGTTGCAGATGTCGGCCATGGTTGCCGGTCACCATGATCCGGAATTTCAGCGTCGATACCGTTTCTTGGTACGCGGTGTTGAGCGTTTCGATGACTGATTCATGCGTCGGTCCCAGTTGCTCCGCCTTTTGTACAGCGACCTCCAGATGCCCTCGGAGTTGATCCAGAAGTTGGGGTTTTTTTGCGAGTTGTCGTTCGACTTGCATCAAACTAATAAAATACCGGATCACTTCCGGGTATTTCCTGTTGCCGCCACGACCGAGCATCTCTGTGATCAATTTTGATCCGGGCTTCAGATGATCAAGCGAACCACCATAGACATCCAGTGGCGTGTCGGGTGTCAAGTTGAGTGTGCTCTGGATCAATAACTCAAATTCATCGTGCGGTACGAGGCCGGTGTTTGCCAAGCGGTCGACCAGATGCGCTGTCATGGCCAGAGCACACAGCGGATACAGACGATTTGGGTTACTCATAGACCGCTTCCTCAATGACAGCGCCACCCAGACATACTTCACCCTCGTAGATTACAACCGACTGTCCGGGTGTGACTGCACGTTCCGGTTGCTCAAAAGTTATGTGTAGATCAGACCCCTGCATTTCAATCGCACAGGGTGCGTCAGGTGCCTGGTAACGCACTTTGGCGGTAAATCGTCCCGGGAGGATCGGAGGCTCGCCAATCCAGTTGATCTGGCGTGCTGTGAGTCCTTTTGCCAACAGTTTTGGGTGATTTGTACCTTGGACGACTACCAGGTCATTGGATTCAAGACATTTTTCAGCGACGAACCACGGCGCATCCGAATAATTTTTTAAGCCGCCGATACCAAGTCCCTGGCGTTGACCGAGCGTATAGAACATGAGCCCCTCATGACGCCCGATGATATCTCCTGAGTCGGTGACGATGTTGCCAGGTTTTGGCTTCACGTAGGTCTTCAGGAAATCGCTAAACCTGCGTTCGCCGATAAAACAGATGCCGGTCGAGTCTTTTTTGCGTGCTGTAACAAATCCCTGACTCTCTGCGATTTCTCGAACCTTTGGTTTCAGTAAGTCCCCGACCGGGAACAGTGACGCATTGACCTGTTCAGCGGTCAGCGCCCAGAGGAAATAGCTTTGATCTTTATTGCGATCAAGACCGCGGTAGAGCGGATTTTTCCCCGTTACTCGACGCACGTAGTGGCCGGTCGCGATTAAATCAGCGCCGAGATCACGGGCATAATCGAGGAACGCTCGGAATTTAATTTCGCGGTTACACAGAATATCGGGATTGGGTGTGCGGCCTGCGTTCACCTCGGAGAGGAAATGTTCAAACACATCATCCCAATATTCGGCCGCAAAGTTGACGCGATGGAGCTCAATGCCGAGCGTATCAGCAACTTGTTCTGCATCCTTGAGATCCTCAATTGCCGTGCAATACTCGGTGCCATCATCTTCATCCCAGTTTTTCATGAACATACCGCTAACGGCATATCCTTGTTCTTTGAGTAGATAGGCTGTGACTGAGGAATCAACGCCGCCGGACATGCCGACGATGACTTGGGTGTCTTTGTTTTGCATGCACGGATTCTACCCGAGTTGCATCGATCACTCGATACTCGCCGGGCGATAAATCGCCTAACTGATAATCACCCATGGCGACGCGGACCAGTCGAAGCGTGGGGAATCCAACGGCAGCCGTCATCCGACGGACTTGGCGATTTCGTCCCTCATTGAGGGTCATTTCGATCCAGCTGGTCGGGATATTTTTTCGAAAGCGAACCGGTGGTTTGCGATCAGGGAGTGGTGGTGGGTCAATTCGGTGGCATCGGATCGCATGTGCCGGGCCATCGTTCAGTTGTATGCCTTGTTCGAGTTGCTGACAGGTCTCTGCATTGATTGTGCCGTCGACTTGGACCCAATAGACCTTGTGTTTGCCATATTTTGGATGTGCCAGACGATCTTGCAGACGTCCGTCGTCGGTGAGAACAAGTAAACCCTCTGAGTCTTTATCAAGTCGACCCGCGGGATACACATCTGTGATTGGGACATGCTCCTTTAATGTCAGGCCCTCGCCGCTGAATTGACACAGCACTCCGAAGGGTTTGTAGAACAATACAAGCATACCTATCCCAAAGAACAAGATAATCGCTGAAGTGGTCGGACCAAAACAATGGTATGATCCGCACCCGCAAACAAACGTGATTCAGCACAATAGGAGAAAAGGATGGGATACCAACACATCCAAGTGCCGACGTCAGGCGAAAAGATCACTGTGAACCAGGATGGATCGCTTAACGTCCCCAATAACCCAATCATTCCGTTTATTGAAGGTGATGGTATCGGAGTTGATATCACCCCGCCAATGATTGAGGTCGTCAATGCTGCCGTGGAGAAGGCCTACGGTGGTTCCAAGTCTATTTCATGGATGGAAGTGTATTGTGGAGAGAAGTCAGTCGCGACATATGGCGCTGACGAATGGCTCCCAGATGAAACACTTGAAGCCTTTAAAGAATACAAAGTCGGTATCAAAGGTCCTCTTACTACGCCAGTTGGTGGTGGTATCCGATCGTTGAACGTTGCGTTACGTCAGCAGTTGGATTTGTATCTTTGCTTGCGTCCTGTGCGTTATTTCACCGGTGTTCCAAGTCCTGTGAAAGAGCCAGAAAAAACCAACATGGTGATTTTTCGTGAGAACTCTGAAGACATCTATGCGGGAGTCGAGTATCAGGCAGGAACACCGGAAGCGGATAAACTGATCGACATCCTCCGCAACGAATTTGGAGTCACCAAAATCCGTTTCCCAGAAAACTGCGGTATTGGCATCAAACCTGTATCTGAAGAGGGTACCAAGCGGCTGGTCCGTAAGACATTGCAGTACGCGATTGATAATGATCTGCCGAGTGTGACATTGGTCCACAAGGGCAACATCATGAAATTCACTGAAGGTGCATTTAAAGATTGGGGTTACGAGCTCGCTCGTGAAGAGTTTGGCGCAACCCTCCTTGACGGCGGCCCATGGTGCGCCATGAAGAATCCAAAGACTGGCAATAACATCGTGATTAAAGATGTGATCGCGGATGCGATGTTGCAGCAGATTCTTCTGCGGCCAGCTGAGTACAGTGCGATTGCGACGTTGAACCTGAACGGCGATTACCTGTCGGATGCATTGGCGGCGCAAGTCGGTGGCATTGGTATCGCACCAGGTGCCAACATCGGTGCGGAAGTTGCAATTTTTGAAGCGACCCACGGAACAGCGCCGAAATATGCAGGTCAGGATAAAGTGAATCCCGGTTCACTGATTTTGTCTGCTGAAATGATGCTGCGTCATTTGGGATGGTTCGAGGCGGCTGACCTGATCATCGACGGAATGGAAGGTGCGATTGGATCAAAGAAAGTCACCTATGATTTCGAGCGTTTGATGGATGATGCGACCCTCGTCTCATGTTCTGAGTTTGGTCAGGAAATGATCAGTCACATGTAAGCTGATGCACACATGGAAACCCCGGCAGCGCGTGCTCCCGGGGTTTTTTATCGCTCAAATTTGGTAGGTCTGCGTGACGAGCCCTTGTCGATATGCCCAACTGTAGTCAAATGCGTCTTCAGTCGGACCTTGCTGCCAGAGTAGCTGCAGACGATCAATGGCCTCATCCCAGGTTGGGTAGGGTGTCTCGTTCGCAAACCAGGCAACCGATAGTGCTCGACCCACATGTGTGAACCAGTGATCACGCGCGGTCATGATTTGTCGATGTGATTGACTGAAAACAAATGCGTAGAGCGCATCCAAGCTGTCCCAGGCGGAAAGATTGACGATAAATTCAGCGCCTAATCGCTCGGCAATCGTTGGATCGTCTTCGTTGAGTTCCCGCCAGATAAAGCCAGGTGAAGATTCTGCAAGTCGCTGCACATGCGGGACCGCGTTGAAGAACGATTGCATTTCAGGCGCATCCTTTGAGTATTTCATTTGGGCAACATTGAATTGATAAATCATGGTGATCACGAATGATTTTTTGCGCAGAATATTGGCATCAAATTTTCCGTTATGTTTCTCTTTACTTGACCAGTTTAGTCCCCATCAAATGAGAGAGTAAGAAAGGACGTTTCGATTCAATGAGCGAACCAGACATCCCAGGTTTTGATCCCGATGAGGACTACGGTTTAGCGGTTGCTCGGCCGGAACTGAAAAAGCCATCGATGTATAAAGTCATTATGCTCAATGATGATTATACGCCGATGGAATTTGTGATTCATGTGCTGGAACTATTCTTTAATATGGATCAGGAGAAGGCGACGCAGATCATGCTAACCGTGCACACCAAGGGCGCTGCCGTCTGTGGGGTTTACCCCAAAGACATTGCGGAAACCAAGGCCGAGCATGTGGTTGAGTATGCGAAAGAAAATCAGCATCCTTTAATGTGTCAGATAGACGCCGCTGAGGATTGAGAAGGAGAACTGTATGTTGAGCCGCGACCTCGAAGTCACCCTAAACAGTGCATTCAAGCGCGCCAGGGAACTTCGTCATGAATACATGACGGTCGAGCATCTGTTGCTTGGGCTACTGGATAATGCGTCAGCGGTTCAGGTCCTTAATGCCTGTGGTGCCGATTTATCAAAGCTCCGCGAAGAGCTTGAGCAGTTCGTGGTGCAGACAACCCCTGGGCTTCCCGAAGATTCTGAGCGTGATACCCAGCCGACGTTGGGATTTCAACGGGTGCTTCAGCGTGCTGTGTTCCATGTGCAGTCCTCAGGTAAACAGGAAGTCACTGGTGCCAATGTGTTGGTCGCGATCTTTTCGGAGCAAGAATCGCAGGCTGTTTATTTCTTAAAGCAGCAAGAGATCGCACGAATCGATGTCGTGAACTATATCAGTCATGGGATTGCCAAGTCTGAAGAAACCGGCACAGACGGTGAAAGCGAATCAGAATCGCAAACAAATCAGGCGGCATCCAGTGACGAGCGTACATCCAATCTTGATGGTTACTGCACCAATCTGAATTCAGAAGTGAAAAAGGGACGCATCGATCCATTGATTGGTCGCGATGAGGAATTGTCTCGCGTCATTCAAACACTGTCGCGTCGTCGTAAGAATAACCCATTGCTTGTCGGGGAAGCGGGCGTCGGTAAAACAGCGATTGCTGAAGGCTTGGCTTATCGAATCGAAGAAGGTCAAGTCCCTGAGGTGATCCATGATGCGGTGGTCTATTCGCTCGATTTGGGATCATTATTAGCCGGTACCAAGTATCGTGGTGATTTCGAGAAGCGCCTGAAAGCTTTACTGGGCGAACTGGAAAAAGAAAAACACGCCATTTTGTTCATTGATGAAATTCACACCATCATCGGTGCGGGTGCTGCCTCGGGCGGAGTCATGGATGCATCGAATTTGCTGAAGCCTTTGCTGTCATCTGGGCAGTTGAAATGCATTGGATCGACCACGTTTCAGGAATTCCGGGGAATTTTTGAAAAGGATCGCGCCTTGGCACGCCGATTCCAGAAGGTGGATGTTCTTGAGCCGTCGATTGAGGACACGATCAAAATTCTCAATGGGCTGAAGTCTCGGTTTGAGGAGCACCATGAACTGCGTTACACCAAGGCCTCGCTGACGTCAGCCGTTGAGTTATCCGCAAAATACATGAGCGACCGGCACTTGCCGGACAAGGCGATCGATATTATCGATGAGGCGGGTGCCATGCAGCGGCTGATGCCGCCATCACGTCGTAAGAAGGTGATTGGGGTACCGGAAATCGAAGCAGTCGTTGCCAATATTGCACGAATCCCACCGAAACAGATTTCGAAATCGGATTCTGAAGTGCTTGAGAATCTTGAGCGTGATCTGAAGTTGACAGTCTTCGGGCAGAACGAAGCCATCGAGCGGATGAGTTCCGCAATCAAGTTATCGCGAGCGGGACTCAAGCAAGAAGGAAAGCCAGTTGGATGTTTCCTATTTGCGGGGCCGACAGGTGTTGGTAAAACAGAAGTCAGCCGACAGTTATCACGGACGCTCGGGATTGAGTTGGTTCGTTTTGATATGTCTGAGTACATGGAACGGCATACGGTCAGTCGTCTGATTGGTGCGCCTCCTGGCTACGTCGGTTTTGATCAGGGTGGCTTGTTGACAGAAGCGATCACCAAAAATCCACATTGCGTGTTGCTACTTGATGAGGTTGAGAAAGCGCATCCAGACGTCTTCAATCTGCTGTTGCAGGTCATGGATCATGGAACCTTGACTGACAACAACGGACGGAAGGCTGACTTCCGTCATGTGGTTTTGATCATGACCACGAATGCCGGTGCTGAGAGTTTGTCAAAACGCTCGATTGGATTCAGTGAGCAGGATCAGACAACGGATGCGATGGAGGCGATCAAGCGTCATTTCACACCAGAGTTTCGTAACCGCCTGGATGCGATCGTTCAGTTTGGTGCACTGAACGAAGAAGTCATTGAGCAAGTGGTTCACAAGTTCATCGCTGAGCTACAAGCACAGCTGGATGATCGTAAAGTATCGATTGAATTAGACGAGTCCGCGATGCGTTGGCTTGCCAAGCGCGGTTATGACAAGGCGATGGGTGCTCGCCCGATGGCGCGACTCATCCAGGATTCGATCAAGCGGCCTTTGGCTGATGCCATCTTGTTCGGTGAGTTGGCCGGTGGCGGCAGCGTCCTGGTGACAGCCGACACGAATGACGAGCTTGCGTTCGAAATGACGCCTCGTGTTGTGAAATCGAAAGAAACTGCGTGAGATTAGGACATCCCGGTCACTCCGGGATGGCGAAAGATCAGCGTGCCCGGAAGGTGATACGACCCTTAGTCAGGTCATAAGGTGTGAGTTCAACAGTCACTCGGTCACCAGTCAGGATTCGAATGTAGTGCTTCCGCATTTTCCCTGAAATGTGTGCTGTGACGACATGACCATTGTCGAGTTCGACACGGAACATGGTATTTGGCAACGTATCGACAATCGTGCCTTCCATTTCAATTGAATCTTCTTTTGCCATTTGGCTCCCTTCGAGCGTGATGAAAGGCGCGATTATGCCCGCTTACTCCGCACGAATCCACCTACTGTTGATGAGCATCTCGATTGGGCGGTACTCATTTTTATAAGCCATCTTTTTTGAATCGCGAATCCAATACCCTAAATAGACGTAGGGAAGCTCGAGACCGCGGGCGATTTCGATGAGCTGCAGAATCATCAGACGCCCCAGACTTCGCGAATCAAATTGAGGGTCCGGATCGAAGAATGAGTAGATTGCTGAAAGTCCATTGCCTGGGATTTCGTCGAATAATGTGACCGCAATGAGACGGTCTTCGAGGCGCGCTTCAAGGAAGAATGCGTGATCTGAGCTTGAGGCGAGGAAGGATTCATATTGCGAAGGTGAGGGTGGATACATATCGCCATCGGCGTGACGCGCCTCGATATACCGACGATACAAGTCATAACGCATTTCATCCAAAACCGGTGTGCGGGCGATGAAGCTGACATCCTTATTTTTTTTCAGCGTACGGATTTGCCGCCGTTTGGGTTGAAATGATGCGATCGGAACCCGTACTGAAATACAGGCCGTACACTGTGCGCAATGTGGCCTGTAGGTGTAGCGACCGGATCGCCGAAACCCCGATTCGGCCAGCTTGACCACTTGCTCGCTGGTCAAGGTCGTACTGGGTTCGACAAACAAAGTCGTCGCCTCTTGTCCGTCGAGGTAACTGCACGGATGCGGTGCGGTGGCAAAAAAATTCAGTGTTTCAAAACCACTCATACGGTGAGCTCGTTAATCCGTTCAACAAATTCAGCACGTGTGATCAGGCTAGCACCGAGTGACCCAAGATGCGACGTTGGAACCTGGCAATCGATGAGTTGAATTTGATGCTGCTCTGATTCTTGGCACAGAGATGCCAATGCAGCTTTTGAGGCATCAGGGATCAGCGAGACCATCGATTCGCCAAATAGAACCTGACCAAGTTTGACACCGTATAGGCCACCGACGAGCTCGTCCTCGCGATAAGTTTCAACGGAGATCGCGTATCCGTCGCGGTGGAGCGTAATGTAGGCCTGTATCATCTCTTCGGTAATCCAGGTGCCTTCGTCATTCTCTCGAGTGGACGCACACAAGCGAATCAGTGTTTCAAACTGGGTGTTGGTTCGAATCTCAAAGCCTTGTTTCTTGATGGCTTGTTTGAGGCTTCGTCTGAATTTAAAAGCCGAGGGTTCAAGCACAAGACGTGGGTCAGGGCTCCACCAAAGAATCGGCTCGCCTTTTGAGAACCACGGAAAGATTCCGCGAGAGTAGGCAAGCCTCAGACGTTCAGGGGATAGATCACCGCCAGCACACAACAATCCATTCGGATCGTCGAGTGCTTGAGTGACATCTGGAAAATCCAGGATGTGTGGTGGAACCCAGGGAATCAGTGGCCAGACTCGTCAAGGTAACGCTCGGCGTCGAGCGCAGCCATGCAGCCGAAACCAGATGATGTGATCGCCTGGCGGTAGATATGATCAGCGACGTCACCTGCAGCAAATACACCGGGAACAGAGGTTTCCGTGGCAAATCCATCGAGACCTGAGCGAACAATCAGATATCCGCCATTCATTTCGAGTTGGCCTGCGAACAGATCGGTGTTTGGTTTGTGGCCAATCGCAATAAACACGCCATGCACATCGAGTTGTTGTGTGGACTCATCTTGCGTCGATTTAAGACGCAATCCGGTGACACCCGCGTCATCACCGAGCACTTCATCGAGTTGGTGATGCCAAATGACCTCGATATTGTCTTTCGCAAACAATCGGTCCTGAAGAATTTTTTCGGCGCGTAGTGAATCGCGGCGATGAATCAGTTTGACTGAATCCGCCAGATTCGAAAGGTATAGCGCTTCTTCGACTGCAGTATTACCGCCGCCGACGACAGCGACTGCGCGTCCGCGATAAAAGAAGCCGTCACAGGTTGCACAAGCTGAGACACCGCGTCCTTTGAATGCATCTTCTGAGTCGAGGCCCAAATATTGCGCGCTAGCACCGGTCGAGATGATGAGCGCATCGCATGTGTAGGTTTCCTGATCACCTGTTAACTGAAATGGCTTTTGCTTGAGATCAGCGGTGTGAATATGATCATTGATGACCTGCGTATCAAACCGTTCTGCATGTGCTTGCATGTCCATCATCAATTGTGGGCCCTGCAGGTCGGCAACGCCACCGGGCCAATTTTCGACCTCTGTGGTTGTTGTCAGTTGGCCACCAACCTGTGTTCCTGTAATAACCACAGGAGAGAGGCCTGCACGGGCGGCGTAGACGGCAGCTGTCCAGCCGGCTGGCCCTGAACCAAGAATGATGAGTTGATGATGCACGATTGATCTGTCCTTCTCTGTTAAACTTCACGAATGTCTTTTAAGGCGTATAGATTAAAGGTCATGAGTCCATCCTCCAAGGAGTTCGGTTGAACGAATCCAAGCCACAGGTCTGGTATCGCCGCTTAATCCGAGAAGTCACGTGGCTTTTCGGCCTTGCGCTGTCGATTTTTATTTTTTTGGCACTTTTATCCTTCGATGTGAAAGACCCAGGTTGGTCATATCAAGGAGCGATTTCTCATGTGAATAACGCGATTGGTCCGGTCGGTGCGTTTGTGTCTGATTGGATGTTGTCTTGGTTTGGCTATGCGGCATTCGCTGTTGCTTGGCTCCCGATGGTCGTTGTTCGGTGGATCGTCAGGGGAACGCAAGATGGACGCGTCTGGATCGCACGCACCTTAGGTTTGATCCTATTGATCCCGGGTCTTTGTATTGTGCTTGGTCTGCACATTGGATCAGGCACGACTTGGTTGCCGATCGGGACCACCGGTGGTGGTATTTTAGGGGGAGTGCTGAATCAAGGCCTGGTCGCTGACCTCGGTCTGACTGGTACTGCGTTATCTGGTCTTGTGTTAAGTCTCATTGGCCTGACGATTGTGTTCTCGTTGTCGTGGCCGGATGTTTTGGCGGCGACTGGATCCATAGTCCTCGAATTGGGTCGATCAATGGTGAGTGTCTTGACTGGACAGAGTCGACCTGCGCAGTTAAGCATCGAAAGTCGTCAATCGGTGTTGGGACGACTCTTGGCGCCGATTAACCGCGCGATTCTGCCAAAAACGCTTCGCAATACGCTGACTAAGGTTGCACCGCGCCCGCCAGAGGCTGACGTTGCTCAGATTGAAGCAGAGCTCCTTGGCCTGAGAGCATCACGCGATATTTATCGCCCCGAAGCGTCGATGCCAGACATTCACCTCGATCGGCCGTCCGATAATCAAGGCCCTCATCTTGATTTGGCAGCTTTGGATCAGATGGAAGGTGGTCGTCATGATCCGGTAATCGATGCTGACTCCGCTCCTCGACCGGTTGAGCGGAACATCACAATCGCGCCTTTAAATGAGGCTCAAACGCTTCTCGATGATGAGCCTGTTCCGGTTTCCCCAAAACCGAAAGCCCAAGGAAAAAAACCGGTTGTTGGACAGATGTCATTGCCTGATTTGTCATTACTTGATCCGGCCGATCCACCCTCAGATCGCGGTTTCTCTCAGGACGAGCTGACCGAAATGGGCGATTTGCTGATTCGTCGTCTCGGTGAATTTGGCGTGGACGCCGAGATCGTTGCAATTAATCCGGGTCCCGTTGTGACGCGCTTTGAGATCGATCCTGCTCCAGGTGTCAAAGTTTCTCGGATCACCAACCTGGCCAAAGATCTTGCAAGGAGCCTCGCTGTTATCAGCGTCCGTGTTGTTGAGGTGATTCCGGGCAAAAGCACGGTCGGCATTGAGATCCCGAATCAACATCGCGAGATGGTGCGCTTGTCTCAGATTCTCGGTAGTGATGCCTTCACTCAAGATCCATCAGTCCTCTCATTGGCACTGGGTCATGATATTTCTGGACAGTCGGTGTGCGCCAATCTGGCAAAAATGCCACATATATTAGTCGCGGGGACCACGGGTTCAGGGAAGTCTGTGGGTGTCAACGCCATGCTGTTGTCGATGTTATATAAAGCACGGCCCGATGATCTGCGTTTGATATTGGTTGATCCCAAAATGCTGGAGCTGTCGATTTATGAGGGGATCCCGCATTTGTTAGCCCCAGTGGTCACTGATATGAAAGATGCGGCGAATGCATTGCGTTGGTGTGTTGGTGAAATGGAACGTCGGTATCAATTGATGGCCGCACTTGGGGTTCGGAATCTGGATGGATATAACCAAAAACTGCGCGAGCATACAGCGCGGGGAGAGCCCATCGTTGATCCAACGTTTGTTCCATCAGGGTTTGATCCGGACGAAGCTGCACCTGAGCTGAAGACGATGCCATTTATCGTTGTGGTGATTGATGAGTTTGCCGACATGATGATGATTGTGGGTAAGAAAGTGGATCAATTGATCGCACGGCTCGCGCAGAAGGCGCGTGCTGCAGGAATCCATCTGATTCTGGCGACACAACGTCCGTCAGTGGATGTCATCACCGGCTTGATTAAGGCAAACGTGCCGAGCCGAATGAGTTTTCAGGTTAGTTCAAAAATTGATTCTCGAACTGTGTTGGACCAAGGGGGTGCGGAGCAATTACTGGGTCATGGTGACATGCTCTATTTACCAGCAGGTAAACCTGTACCAGTGAGGGTTCATGGTGCCTTTGTGGATGATCATGAAGTTCATAATGTTGTGAATTTCTGGAAGATTCAGGGCCAGCCGGCTTATGAAGAGGCCATTCTCAATGCCCAGACTTCAGGCGATGGTGAGTCACAGGGATCGCTGCTTGATGGCGATGATGAAGCCGATCCGTTGTATGACGAAGCCGTTGCATTTGTCACGGAAACGCGCCGTGCGTCCATCTCTGCGGTGCAGCGGAAACTGAAAATAGGATACAACCGCGCAGCGCGTATGATTGAAGCGATGGAAGCGGCTGGCGTTGTGAGTGAAATGGGCTCGAATGGGTCTCGTGAAGTGTTGGCACCGGGGCCACGTTGATGCGTTATGTGATTGTATTTGGATGGCTAGTGCTGTCGCTTGGTGCGACTGCCTCACCGATTGAGAGTCTCGCGAGACTTTTGGAGCCGTATCGAACGTTTTCAGCAGATTTCCAACAAAGTACGTTGGATTCAAAAGGGGCCTCGATTACCGAGATGACCGGTGCGCTTGCTATCGCCTCGGAATCGACTTTTTACTGGAAAACCAATCCACCATTCTTACAGGTCATTGTGGCTGATGGCAAGGTACTCTGGGTATTTGATGAAGATCTGTATCAGGTTCAGGTGCGACCGCTTGACGACACACTGACAGCATCACCGGCGGCAATCTTAAGCGGCGATCTCGATGTCTTGGGTTCTCGTTTCCAGGTGACAGAAGAACGAACCGGAACGATCGCGGTATACGCTCTAGAGCCCCGAGCAACTGATGAAGTGACTCGACAGA
Source organism: gamma proteobacterium HIMB30 (assembly GCA_000227525.2). Classification (GTDB taxonomy): domain Bacteria; phylum Pseudomonadota; class Gammaproteobacteria; order Pseudomonadales; family Litorivicinaceae; genus HIMB30. Next base: position 24,681 of record AGIG01000031.1, on the reverse strand, counting down.
TTGTATTGCGATTCGATGGGACCCGATTACTGGATTTATCGATCGAGGATGCGCTTGGTAATCGATCGCTTATCTCACTGACAGAAGTAAAATACGGCAAGCCGGCCAACGCGCTGTTCAAATTCAAGCCGCCTGAGGGCGCCGATGTGATTTATGCGTTGGGCGATCAGTAGTTGTTGTCGATGACAAGGCGTGGTTGACCGAGGCTGCGCTCGATCGTCAAGCGCGTGTTCTGGTATGCTTGCATGCTTGATTGATTGCTTTACTCGCTAGCCGAAGATTCGGTTTCTAAGGAATATGTTCTCTCATGCTTGATCCCAAACTTCTCCGTCAAGACCTTGATTCAGTTGTCGTGCAACTCGCGCTGAAAGGCGTTGTATTTGACGTATCGGCATATCAGGCACTGGAAACCAAGCGGAAGTCGTTACAGCTTGAGACCGAATCATTGCAAAACAAGCGGAAGGACGGATCCAAGTCTGTTGGTTTGTTGATGAAAGACGGCAAGAAGGAAGAGGCGGAAACGTTAAAGGCTGAGATTGCAGGTATCGGTGACGAATTGGCGGCGATCGAGTCACAGTTTCATGAGGTACAGGCTGAGCTTGATCGAATTCTCATGGAAACACCGAACCTACCAGATGCCAGTGTTCCGGAAGGGACCAGTGAGGACGATAACGTTGAGGTCTCTGTGGTTGGGCGAAAGCCAGAATTCGGATTTGCTATTCGCGATCACATCGAGATTGGTGAGTTATTTTCAGGTCTCGACTTTGACCGCGCAGCGCAACTTTCTGGTAGTCGATTTGTTACCATTCATGGGGCCTTTGCCAAGTTACATCGCGCGTTAATCCAATACATGTTGGATTTGCATACAGAACAGCACGGTTATGCCGAGACCTATGTCCCCTTGCTGGTGGATGGATCCATTCTCGAGGGGACTGGGCAGTTGCCGAAATTCAAAGATGACTTGTTCAGAATTGCTCCGGAAGATGGCGGCGGCCGTGAGCGCTATTTGATTCCAACGGCCGAAGTGCCACTGACCAACCTGGTCCGTGACTCGATCGTCGATGCGTCATCGCTGCCACTCCAATATGTCGCACATACGCCATGCTTCCGTGCCGAGGCCGGCTCATACGGGCGAGATGTCCGCGGTATGTTCCGTCAGCATCAGTTCGATAAAGTTGAGTTGGTGTGGATCACGCATCCGGAGAAGAGCTGGGAAGCTCTTGAAGCACTGCGTGCTCACGCTGAGGCGGTCTTGAAAGGTTTAGATCTGCACTACCGAGTGGTTGATCTATGCGGTGGCGATCTCGGATTTTCAGCAGCAAAAACCTATGATCTCGAGGTCTGGTTACCAGGCCAAGACCAGTTCCGGGAGATTAGTTCGTGCTCGAACTGTTTGGATTTCCAGTCGCGTCGGATGCAGGCACGGTTCAGAAACGACAATGGCAAGCCCGAGCTTGTCCACACGCTCAATGGTTCCGGTGTTGCGATCGGACGTTGTCTGATTGCAGTCATTGAGAACTATCAAAATGAGGACGGGTCGATTACGGTACCTGAGGCGCTAAAGCCTTACATCAAAGCAGACCGCCTGACCCCAACGCTATAGGCATTTGGTTGGTTTTGGGAGCCCAGACACACGGGCGAGTTGTTTGGCTGGGCTCACTGGGAATAGGCGATGCAAATAGATGCTGTTCCCTTTGTCTGGACCGACCTCTCGCTTGATCCACTTGACCAAGGGACGCATCGCTGGCGCATGGTCGAACTCTTCATAGTATCGACGGGCCAATTCAATCAATTCCCAATGCGCAGGACTGAGATCGATTGACTCAAGTGCTGCCAGTTCCTGCGCGGCTGATTCACTCCAGTCGCTGAGCTTGTCTAAATAACCATCGGTATCAAGTTGGAGCGCCATGTCAGCTCCATGTGCGACAAGGTGATGTTTCAAGAAGATCAATCCACTCATCCGGTGTGATGGTGTCGATTGCAACATGTGGGAATAGTATTTGGTCATTGGCAAAGGCAAGCACCCGACATGGAATTGCATCGATCTCGTGAACCGCGTTTAACGCATCACCGGCAACGAGTACGATATCGTCTGAGCCAAGCCAGTCCGTGGCGTCGTGAAGCCCAGTGGTTGAGGTCACCAGGTGGATCATCAGGCCTCCAGCACCAGGTCACTCGCGTTGAGGCAATCGAGTATCTGGTCGTGATTACAAAGTTTTCCTGGAAAATGATGACTGACCTGAACACTCCGTTGGTGGCAGCTATCCTCGTCGATCAAGACATTATCGATGTCATACAACGGCAGGCTTTTGAGCTTCCCACTCAGTGCGAATGGACTGTCATCCGGCATCGTTGGCAAGGACGCCCAGAATACACCGGCATTTTGTAAGATGACGGAGACAGGACACTCGAAGGTCGCAAGCACCAGAGCCATGTCGAGCATTTCGCGCGTTCCTAAGGATTGGGTAGGTCCTGAACGGATAACCAGCGTGACGGACTTCATCGAAATTGAACGACCCGATCAGCTGACTGAAGTTGTTCAGTCCATTCACCAAGTCCACCAAGGCGAACGCCATCAATGAGCAATTCCTCACGGATTCCGCGTCTTTCGGCAGCTGTGATGCAAGCGACGACATCGCATGATTCGAGGCCGGCAAGTTCTGCCAGCTGGTTTGAGGGGTCTGACTCACCTTGTGGTACGTCGCGCATCCTATCCGCAAATAGGACTCCGTTTTCGTACAAAAAACAGAAGACCGCGTGTCCTTTGGATAACGCGGCCTTCAGTGTCTCAAGGGCTCTTAGTGGCAGTGTTCCACTGTCTGGGGACACTGCCAGCAAGATGGCAACCTGTTTCACTCGTCGCCAGAAAAGACGCCCAGTAGCGCAAGTAAGTTTGTGAACAACATATAGATGTCGACGTACAGAGCGACAGTCGCCATTACATAGTTTGTTTCGCCACCATGGATGATTCGGCTTGTATCAAACAAGATATAGCCTGCTGCCAATAGCACCAGCATCGCGCTGAGTGCGAGGCTCAAGGCTGGAACCTGGAAGAAGATCAGACCGATTGACGCGAGTAGCGCAATGATGAGACCTGTGAACAAGAAGCCACCCATAAAGCTGAAATCTTTCTTGGTCGTCAGAACATAAGCTGAGAGAGACAAAAAGACCGCAGCAGTACCGAAGAGGGCGTTGCCAACAATTGATGCACCTCCAGGTGCCTGTAAGTAATAAGAAATCATCGGTCCGAGAGTCCAGCCCATGAAACCGGTGAATGCAAACACCAGTGGCAGAGCCCAGACGCTGTTACGCATCGCTTGAAGCGCGAACAGTAGACCAATCATTCCACCTAGCGACAGAAGCCAATGCATTGGCGGCGCTTGAGTCGAGACGGCTAATGCAGTCATTCCTGCGCTGAAGAATAACGTCATTGAGAGCAACATGTAGGTGTTGCGCAATACCTTGCTTGCTGACTCTGAAACTCCGTATCCAGCCGTCGCTGTGGCTTGGGTAATGCGTTCACTCATCGAAAGATCTCCTTTATTTGATTGAGTACCGGATGTACTCAACTTTCGTATGATGCGTAAGTAATAGTAATGGTTCTTGCACATCTTGCAAGACCCTGAGAAGCCTTTTATTTCAACCCATTGGGGCGAACATACAATTTTTTGTATCCATTTGCGTAAGGCTCTGTTGTTCGATAACTGAACGGGAAAGAAAATACCGATCGACGCGGTCGTCCCGTTGAAAAATCCTGCTAAGCTCTGCGGCCGGAGGTGTTTCATGAAAGGTTATTCACAGATCGCTGCGCTACTCGAGAAAGGGATCTCAGTATTTTTGTTGTTGTTCGGGGCCACCATGGTCATGTTGATGGCGGGGCTCATATTTGTTTTGTTATCGCAAATCGGTGTTTTGGTGAAACTATCAGCCGCTGTGGGCCTGATTTTCGATTCAGCAGGCTCGCTTGAAGCCATCTTTATCCTTCTATTAAAGCTGATTGATTTGGCATTGATCGCAGTCCTCATCACGATTATCGCATTATCGTCCTATCAGAGCTTCGTCGACGATATCGATCACCTTGAGGCGATGGATTCTGAGGCGTCGCGCGGCATTCAGAAGCTCGGCATGATGCGCCCACAGCAACTGAAGGGTAAGCTGATATCAACGGTGGTCGGATTGTCCTCGATCGCGTTGCTGGGAACGGCATTTCAGATTGCAGAGGCTTATAAGAATGGATTCGGGATGCAGACGTTTCCACTCGAGATTGGGATTACTGCAGGAATTCACGTGCTGTTTTTAGCGACCAGCCTCACCATGGCTTTCATGGAGAGGACTGATGCTAAGATGAAAGGGTAATTTAGAGAGACTCGACGTAGGCGCCAATGTTTGCCATGTCGTCTGCACTTAACGCAGCGGACTGGCCCCACATCAACGCACTCTGAGCGCCTCGGGTCTCACCGTTCTTGTACTGCGTAAGCATTGATACGATCGCGTCTTTGGTGGCTCCTTGGAGTTTTGGTCCAACACCACCCTCGCCATTTAGGCCGTGGCAACCCGCGCATGCTGCGTAGATTTTCTTGCCAAGATCAGCCGGGCTAGCCGCTGCCAGCATTGCCGCTTCAGCTTCACGACGTTTTGCGTCTTCAACTTTATAGGCCTCGTAGCATTCGCCCACACACATACCAACTGGTGGGTGATCGGTTTCCCAAGAGATCGAGCGTGCACCCGCAAGAAGGACCGCGGCTCCGAGGAAGATAGGAACGATGATTTTCGCGTTGCTCACAAGTAACTCCTTTTTGTGACCCGGCTTAAAAATGCGCCCCAATAATAAAGCCTTTCATGCGCGCGTCAAATGTCAGTTCGACTTATTGTGGACCTCAACTGTTGAATCCATGACCTGAATCACCTAACATGCGCTCCCTATCGCGATCGCGATCTGCGGAGAGGTGGCAGAGCGGTTGAATGCACCGGTCTTGAAAACCGGCATAGGTTAATAGCCTATCCAGGGTTCGAATCCCTGCCTCTCCGCCACTTTCGATCCTAAGTAGTTGTTAAATATATATTTAATTTAACACTGTCGATCTTTCCCATCAAAAGTTCCATCAAAGGATTTCGGGCAACGCTCTGATCTCCATTCCTCGCGCGCGCGTATTACCCACGGCGTCTCTTTACCAGGGAGAATTTGATTTTGGGTACTTCAAAAGGTCAACATATTTAGCTGAGAAGTCAAATCTAGCACCGAGTTGCAGAAGGTTACGGGCAACTCTACAGATTAGATGGATTTTTGTTTAGTTTTCGCGCACGTGTTTTGACTTTAGAGACCCCGTACTTGCGACTTCCCGCAAGCGTCGATTCATAATTGAGTCGATGGCCCACGAAGATAATACCCACCAAAAAAGCACTCGCTGGCAGCTTTAAAGTCGTGGCCATCGATTTTGACTGAATAATCACTACCGTAAAGGGAGTCACAATTTAAAAAAAGACGTATATATTATGACCTTTGAGTAAAGATTTTCGCTTCTCGCTTCGACAGCCGGTGTACTGTCTTTCCCATCTATTATTTAAGTTATCGAGCACCAAAACTTAGACAGAATCAGTCAACGCTAGAAGGGTACGTATCTGTTTTGCACTTTTACCTCTAACGTATTATCGAGCGCCTATCAGCCATGCTACAAAACGTTTAGCTTGCAGATCGCGGCTTGGCTAGATATGTTGGATTCATCGGCTCGAGTGGCGACAATCTAGAAATCGACTGAGTCGTAGAATAATAAGAAAGGAATAATATGGGTAAGTTGGTCGTGTATGATGATGGCGTCGAGTTTGAATTTGGATGGCAGGATTTAGTCAAGTTTCATGGGCACAAAAGCATTTGTGGGCTCTCGGTTTCTTTCAAAGCCATGGAATGCGCCTGGACCAATTTGTTCCAAGATTCGTATCCGAGCAGAGATTCGTTGCGTTTAGAGGCCGGATTTGCGGGTCCGGGTATTATTGATGGTTTCGAGTTGGTTACGCGGGCGATTTCGCGTGATCGCTTTACTCAGGTCAGAGTGGAACCGACTGATTTGATTGCTGAAGCGTCAAATGGTGTTTACTACTTCAAATTTTCATCCGGCGACCGTCAAATATCTTTGGGATTGAAGCCTGAGGTGGTGCCAACCTCTTTTATAAATGCTAGACGAAAGCTTAATGGAAGCGATCACACTGTCTCCGATCAACAAAATTTCAAGCAAGCGCAGCAGGAGTTCTATAAAACGATTTTAGACAGCCATCCGCTTGACGCGTTTAATATTCTGGCCATCAGACAAGATGCATAAACACTGGATTCTTTACGGCAAATGCCTTTCTCCCTACGTTAGACGGGTCGCGGTTTCGCTTAACTTTCTAAACCTCGCTTACGACAGGGTCGTAATCTCTGCGATCCAGGATGAGCAAGTTCGAGAGAAACTGAATCCTGTGGGCCGCGTTCCCGCGTTAAAATTGGGTGAGGGCGATGTTCTAATCGACAGCCACGCAATACTTGATTACGTTGATGAACATGTAGGGGATCTTGATAGGCTACTTCCTCGAGCCGGGCTAGCGCGCAAGACTGCGCTAAGAAGGCTTGCGCTAGCCACTGGAGCTATTGATCGAGCAATGACTGCAAATGCTGAGCGGCGGAGACCTGATTTCGACGCTCAACGACTTACCCGGTTGATTAGGCAGTGCAAGCAAGGATTTATTTACCTAGAGAATGAACTCGAGAACAGGGAGTTATTCGATACAGACCGAGGATTGCAGCAAGTTGATATAACAACGGTGGTAGGCCTCTCATTTATAAACCATATTTTCCCTGAAACACTCAGGTACGATGAATTCCCGGGTTTGAATAACTTAGCCATGCAGTGTGAGGAGCGTGATTGTTTTAAGTCGGCAGAGATCGATTGAGTGAGATCGTGATTAATAAAAAGAGGATAAAAGTATGTATTTAAGATTTTCGGTAAGACACATTACCAAACTGTTGTGTTCAGGTTGGGCATTTTTGTTAATTTTTTATTCGGGAGTGTCGGGCGCGGCTGAATCAATAGAGTTCGTGGATCAGCGAGACAGGACCATTAAACTGGATGGGCCGGCCGAACGTGTTGTCACCATACCGATACCTGCAGCTTCTATGTTTATCGCGGTAGATGGTGGAACCGATCATCTCGTTGGTATGCATAATCTTTCAAAGGCGGCCATTAAAGGTCGTATTCTCGGGAAGTTTTTCCCTGACTCTTTGTCTATTCCATCTAACGTTACCGGTAAGGGATTTACCTTTACGCCAAACGTTGAGGAGTTGCTAAAGTTAAATCCCGACCTAGTTTTCCAGTGGGGTCATTTGAATGATGACATCATTGATCCGCTAGAGAACGCAGGATTGAACGTCGCATTAATCAAGATCGGTAAGGAAGCATTTACTCGCAAATGGCTACAAATCATGGGGGCTGTGACCGGTAAGGAAGAGAAGGCCAAGCAGCTGATTGCTTGGCGGGATAGTGTAGCGAAAGAAGTAGCGGATATATCTAAATCAATACCTGATTCCGAGAAACCAAGAACCCTTTACTTTATGAACTACCTTTCCAAGCTAAGAGTCGCCGGAGGAAAGTCATATAACAACTACTACATTGACTTGGCGGGTGGAAAAAATGTGGCCTCATCACTCGGAATGTTTGCGGAGGTTGGGATCGAGCAGGTCCTAGAATGGAATCCTGAGGTTATTTTACTAAACGGCTTTGAAGCCAAGTTGTCCCCCGAAGATCTTTATAAGAATGAGCTGTTAGCTGATGTCTCGGCCGTGAAAAATCGACGTGTTTACAAGATGCCTCTCGGCGGATATCGCTGGGATCCGCCAAACCAGGAAAGCCCGTTAACTTGGTTATGGTTATCGATGGTTCTTCATCCAGATAAGTTTGAGTGGGACCTCACAAAACGAATCGACTCTAGCTATCAAATTATGTACGGCAAAGGTGTAACAGCCGCTGATGTAGAGAATATTCTTCGATTTGATATGAACTCAACAGCTGCTAATTATCAAATTTTTAGGTAGTGACGCAGAGAGAAATGGAACAGGGAGATGCCAAGTTAGGTTATTTTCGATCAAATCATACTTGGCTCTACTGGGCTTTGGTTATAGCGCTCGTCTTGTCGATTTTAATTGCGCTAGGCCAAGGCAGATATGAAATAGACTTTTATTCTGTAAGCTTGATTTTACTTGAAAACATGGCAATGGTTTCGGAGTCATGGAAACCAGTTGACGAGCGCATTGTCGAGCTGATTAGGCTTCCTCGAATAATCGTAGCTGGAATTGCCGGCGCGGGTCTTGCCGTGGCCGGCGCCGCTTTGCAGGGTATTTTTAAGAATCCTCTCGTGGGTCCTCAAATCATAGGCGTGTCGTCTGGGGCGGCTTTTGGTGGAGCCTTCGCGATTTTAGTTTCTGAAAGTCAGGTGCTTTTGGTTTCGTTAGCTTTCGTATTTGGACTGCTTGCGATTGCGCTCGTGTATATCGTGAGCCGACAACACGGTAGAGCATCCATCTTAATGCTTGTCCTCTCTGGCATTGTTATAAGTGCATTTTTCTCGGCGCTTGTCTCTCTTACCAAGTTTGTAGCTGATCCAGATGACAAGTTGCCAGCAATTGTTTTCTGGCTCATGGGCAGCTTTGCGTCGGCTAGCTATGAAAAAGTTTTACTGATTGGGCTACCTGTTGTCTTTGGGATTGGTGTTATTTACTTACTAAGGTTCCAGCTGAATGTGTTATCTCTAGGTGATGAACAGGCTCAATCGCTGGGACTCGAGGTAGAGAAAATCAGATGGATAGTGTTAGCTGCAATCGCCCTTGTGAGCGCTGCAGTAGTCGCCGCTGCGGGTGTCATTGGATGGGTTGGATTGGTTATACCTCACTTTTCTCGCATGTTATGCGGTCCCGATCATAAGGTTCTTATACCCATCTCGGCTCTAGTAGGCGCGATATATCTAATACACGTCGACACCGTAGCCCGGACCGTATCACCTGCTGAAATACCTGTCGGGATTATTACCGCTCTAATCGGGGCACCGATTTTTGCATATTTGTTGCGAAAGGCTTCAGACAAGGGTTGGTCGGCAGAATGATCACCGTGACGAATGCCTCCGTAAAATACGACAACAGGTTTGTATTCAGAGATCTGGGGTTCACGCTTCCAAAAGGAAAGATTGGGGCGATTCTTGGTTCTAACGGACGAGGCAAGACCTCGCTTTTGAAAGCGATAGTGGGATTACAAAAATTGACGGGCGGATCTATCCAGACCACCGGAAGGATCGGCTATGTTGCTCAAAAAACCGAAATAACCTTCTCATACAGAGTTTTGGATATCGTCGTTATGGGTAGAGCTCCACACGTAAAAATGTTTCGTGTGCCTAGCGTCGAGGATTACGAAATAGCTAGGAAAACTCTTACTGATTTGCGGTTGGACCATCTTATAGATCAACCCTATAGCAGACTATCCGGGGGCGAGCGTCAGTTAGTTATGATCGCGAGAGCGCTTGCTTCAGAGTGTCGGATACTTGTGTTAGATGAGCCCACATCCGCTCTTGACCTCGCGAATCAGTTAGTTATTTTTCAGGCGTTACAGAAAGTGGCGAAAAAATCTGGACTCACAGTCTTAATGACCACGCACGCACCCCAGCAGGTCTCTCTGATGTGTGAATACGTATTATTAATGTACAACACCGAAGAGTCAGAGTGGGGAGAGGTGGATTCCACTTTAAATGCTGAAAACCTAGAAAGACTCTATGGAATCCCAATGAGAGAAGTGAAGGTTAGTAGCACTGAGAAAACGTTTGTTCCCCTAATCTCGACGACTGAGACCTGACCGCTCCTCGAATTTTTCAATAGTTTCAATCGCCAGGTGGACCGCTTTTGATACCGCAGTCTCTACGGTTTTGCTCATATTGGTCGCAAAACTATCAGGATCAGAGGGCTGGCAACCGATGATGCGAACAAAACTTGGTAGTGCCCCGACCGACTTAGCTAGCGTAAGCGCTCTAACCGGCGTGGCGTAATGAACATCGGCGAAGAAGTCCCTTTTTTCTCTGTCGCTCATTAAATCGATCTCGGGAAGCTCGGGTTCAAGGAGCCAAATTTGCCCAGGATCGCCACCGCGGTCAAAGGCATCAAATAGGATCAGGGCATCGTAGCCTCGCATCAGCTCTTGAACTAGATGAATTCCGCCAATCCCTACCTCCTGGAAGACACAATTGCTAGGTTTTTCTTTGTGGGCTTGAAAATGTCGGCACGCTACTAGGCCAAAAGCATCGTCTCCTTTTAGCTCGTTACCGACACCGGCTACTAGAATCGTCACTTGATCTTAGAACGAAGGGGTTTTAGGTTCGAACGGCATCCCGAAGCCAACCATTCGTTTGCCGGTTGTTTCGTCGCGCTTGGTTGGAAAACATTGAAGCGACAGCCCTCCACCGAGTCTCTTTCCGTTTCTTATATCATAGCTGCAAGCTGGACCATGTGGGCAATGCCACAATGTCTGATCGAGGACTCCATCTTCTATGGCCGCCTCATGTTCAGAACACACATTAGAAATAGCGTAGTCGTTCTTGTTTTGGTGGATGACTAATATTTTCTTTCCATCTAGATCACAGAGGTACGCAGACCCTTCTGTTGGTTCGGCCTCATCAGGTACAGGTATCCAATGAGGCCTAACAGTACCGGTGCCGCCTAAGTCCAAGCTTTCTTGAGATTCGTAGGATAGATTGGTGAGAGGAATCAATTCTGCAGCCTCTTGACCATCTTGGTTCTCGGGAGGTAATAGACCATACATACTCATCAAAGTATTGATAGCGGGGTCTGTAATCACTTGCTCGAGCACACCCTCTTTGAACAATCGGACTAGCCGATGAAGAGCCTCTCTATGAATAGCATCTATGCCATCTAGGATCTGATATATTTGGTGCTTTGTGTTTTCGTCTTTGAGCGATTCTATTCCCGAGATAAGACTGGCGACTTGCGCCATCAAGTCGTCCCACTCCTCGTTTGATCTGTAGCCACCTAAGCTGTTTTCAGAATCTCTAGTCATTTGGCTTGAAAGTCTCAGTGGTGATCATGATCACAGACCTCGTCACCGTCACAGCATCCAGCGTTGCACTCTCCGTGTGTCCCAAGTTGAAACTCTGTGAAACTCTCATAAAACATAGCACCAGCCTTTCTTTTCCCTCCGTCGTTAAAAAAGAAAGATTCGCCGTCGCTATCGAGAGCACCTTCGCGGACCAGTTCCTTCATCACACTATCAATCGTTGGCGTATCTGTTTGCAAAAACGGCATAACGCTCTCGGCAGTAAATTTGTCTCCAAACCCCTCGCCCTGGTACCAATAACATATCTGTAAGACGTCTTCTTTTAGAACCAAAGTATCCAAAGCGTTGTGCGGCTTTTGTTCCATTTTGACTACCTTGTGCTTATTGGGTGATTGCTCGTAAACGGCTTGACGGGAACTAGCGACGAAGCATCTTTGTCCATAACGTCAATGTCATCCAGATCAGCTTTTGCGGTTTTGATGATGGTGGACACCAAGTCAGCTCTCGCGATCTCTGGAGAAAAACCAAGCTTCTCAGTTAAAAAATCCTCGTTATCAAGCCCTTCGTTTTCGGCCATTACTATCGTACCGAAGGTATCAGGTTGCAAATCAATTTCAACGGAAAAACATTCACTCGGCCAGACCCCAAAATGACTTCCTATCATTAGAGTATTTTCTAGATCAACGATACCTGTTACTGCCTCATAAATTCGATCTTGAAGATGCAAAGGAGACTGATCGCCTCCAAGCCAACGATATGCCGAGACTCTCCCAGGGTTGTGACTTTTGGAGGCCAGACCAACTAGCACAATCCTATCCGGAATTGGCATTTCTCCGCCTTGGTAACGTTGGACCACATGAACCGGGCTCCAAGTAAAATTCTCCACGGAGTAACCGTCACTGTTTGCGAATGCAGCGGTAAGCTCTTCCATCAGTTTGGGTCCCAATGGGTACTTATCTACAACCGCAGAGAATCCTACTATCCCAATCGTTACATTTCTTATATCAGTCAATACCGCAGGCACACGTAGTAACTTCTCTGGTCACGACTTTATCTGAACCTTCAACCATCACATGCGTTGTGCAAGGCATGCAGGGGTCGAACGACCGAAGGGCTCGTAGGATATCTATGCCCTGGAAATCTCCTTCATTGGAAAAGGCAGATTCTATGATCGGTGTGTTTATAACCGCTCTCTCGTATGGGCCTCCCTCACCCCAGGGAGTAGCGGGGCAGGCATTTACAGTGGACGGTGTAACAATTTGATAGTTGGCTAACAGTCCATCTTTGATCTCACAATGGTGACACAGGAACCCGCGGCCCGCACCCCAAAAGCCCACCCCAATCGAGTGTCCCTTTTTAGGGATTTCGAAGGGTGTCGCTACCTCGGTTACACCTTGCTTTTGCAGATCGAAAGCACGTACCAAGTTTTCTAGGGTAACTAGCAAGTTGAACGAGACAGCATAGGCTCTGGCTCGGTTCCTCTCAAACGCATTCCAAACCTCAGGTACTTTCCACTCGAGCCTCGCTTCAGGCAGATTTTCGCCTTTCGGAATATTAAGTTTGAGGCTATGACCGGTAGATTCGAAGTATTCACTTGGTGGGATCTTCTTGGCAAGAGCTGATATATATACCCGGGCGTATGCCCCCGCTTCAAATGTTTTGCGATCCCAGGTGGGAGTAGTAGACCAACTGTAACGTTCTTTCCAGTTTTGAGCTCCTGGCCTCGGAATTGTTGTTTTATTCCACGGATGGTTTGGGCTGAGAGGGTTACCGAGTGGATCAGTCTTGAACGGATAGTCGTCCCATTTTTCATAGAACGAATGCTCAACAAATTCCTCTAGGCCGACGTTGATATCGGTAAGACGGGTGGTTACGAGCTTCCCATCGACAACCACCCCTGGGGTTGACCAGCGCTTTTCACCCCATTCATTGCAATTTTCGTAAGTAGCATCGTAGAAGTCTTCGTGATCCCATTGCCCAAAGTCAACCATCGTTGCGGGTATTCTGCCGACGTCTTTGTAGCGCGGATCACATTCATAAAAGAAGTCGAAGACGTCGTCCCAAATCGCTATACATTTCTTAGAATAATCGAAAAATGCCGAGATTTTTAAGTAAAATTCGTTGAAAGTAGTTGTGGTAATGGTGGTGGTAACACCGCCGGGAATGATGGTCTCGGGGTGAGGATATTTGCCTCCAAGTAATACGTATGCCTCTCTCGCGACCCTCGTCATTTCAAGGGCCTCTAGATAAAGTTTTCCGGTGAGTGGATTTAGATCCACCATGATGTCTGAAATTTTCTCATAGCCATGAGTGGCTTTTCCCTTGGCAGATGCTTTTTGCGCCTGCTCCCAAATTTCAGGGTTTGTAGCTTTAACTAACGTCTCTGAAAAGTCTGGTCCAGAAAGAACAAATAGATGAAGCGGATTGTCGTATAGGTATTCGCAGCTAAGGAGCAGGTTACGTACCACGATACCAAGAGGAGGGGGTTTGATTCCTAGCGCCATTTCGACTGAAAGAGCTGACGCTGTGGAGTGAACGCCACCACATACACCGCACGCACGAGAGGAAATGAAAGCAGCATCCCGGGGATCTCGACCCCTAAGAATTACTTCGTAACCCCTAAAAAGTGTAGCCATGGCGTTGGCCTCGAGGACCTGGCCTTGTTTTAGGTCAACGGTTGAGTGAAAAGCAAGAGCCCCTGCTACTCGTGTCACGGGATCAAAATCAACATCAGCTAATTGCCCATTCTTACTAGCGATTTCCCGTAGCTTTGCGTCCCTCTCTTCAACGGTACGAGTTTGATACTCGTAAGGGTTACGAACCCCTGCTTTTAGACTCGCGTTACCATTTTCGTCAAACTCTATCGGAAGGTTTTCGAAGCACATATATTCACTATCCTTATACTTATTTGCTTTCCAGTTTCTGTGTAGCGAAATTAATAACCGCTAATAGATTCAAATTTGTGGTCGCAAGGGGTTCCAGCAGCTCCGAAAGTTGCCGATTGGCCTCTGACAGAGACGAATCGAGGGGCCCTGTATTATCGCGTATCGCAACAAGACCGCCAGCTAAGGAGTCAAGGCTATCCGCACCGCGTTTTAGACATAAAAAAATCTGTATCAGATAGAAAGCTAGTACCAAAACGATGGCCGCGGTCAGGACCACGGAAGCTACGATTAAAAAATCGATCATGGTTTCCTCCCATTTGCTCGCTGCACTAGTAGCTCTGCTAGAGAGCCGGTTCCAGATTCGATTGGTTCTACATTCGCTTTAAGCTTTTTTGCGACCGCGATTAAGTCGTCGACAGCGGGTATTGCAGCCGTGTGTGACACAATTGGCACGCCCGCGTTGAGCATATCTGATAAATATCGCTCTATCGATTTAGCGTGCTTCAGTGTTTTAGATAGTAGCGAAATAGCGACCGGAACTATAACCAGCGCGACCAATAAAACGGTTATCAACCAGACGTTGAGTCCTAGAGCGCTCATCTTAGTTCTCCTGTGCCATTACTGACCCATATGTTTTGGTGACAGTATCTTTTACCGCCGACAGTCCGTTATTGATCTGATTTAAATCTTCGATGACGCCAGGCATGACCGATGGTAGGTGTGAGGTTTCTCGCTCAATTGCTCTCAGGCCTAAGCGCAGTTTGGCCAAGAAGCTTTCTCCCGAGCCGCCGATGGATTCGAGGACCTTATTTAGCTTGATAAGAGCTAGCGCAACAATGGCGAGCAACGCTAAGACTGCGAGACAGGTCGTTATGATTAAGAAATCAATCATGTTAATTACCTCGCGGCGTCCAGATGCAATTGGGACAGCTATTGCAAGTTGCCGCATGCTCATGGATGCGACCCGTACTGTCAGCGATTGCATGAGCCTTATTGAGAATCTTCTCGATCGATTTACCTATGGGGTATAGGCTCGCGATGTGGATAGTGTTGTTCGCGACCCGTTGCCCATTATTCCAGACTACAGCGACTTCGCTGTTAATTTCTCGCGCAGTTTTGAGGATCAACGTGAGCAGGACCGATACGACTAAGATCACTACCAGCAGTATTGCGATGGTAAACATCCAACTGGCAATCGGGTCAGAGCCAAGAACTAAATCCATTTTTTTCTCTCCCTAGCAAACATTTTCTTCTTCCTTGTTATGATTCACGACCGTGGCTAGCGTCTGTGCATTCCCCGATATGTCGGTGGCGTGATCTAAGACTTGATCAGCGACGGATTTTGTCGCGGTCAGATTCCAGATGGTTTGAGTGTTCTTGTCAATCTCTGCAACGACAGTGGCCGCCGTGCGAGCGAGATCTAAAATACGTTTAGCTTGGTAGAGGATCGCCAGAAGAAGTACCGCAACCACAACCACCACGGCGCCACCAATGAGAAAGCCAGCAGACCATAAATTCATCTCAAGACACCTCTTTCGCAGTATCTGATCTCTGCGCCTCTTGAGCACTGCTCAGAAACGTACTGGCAGACCTTTGGAGTGCTTTCTGCCTGCTAGAGCCAGGAGTAAACTCTGTTCCTATTTGCTTAACTTTGTCGTAGAAAAATCCAACAACCGCGTCCATCGAACCCTTAGAGGCCGAGACATTTGCCCATCCAGACGGTACTTTATCAACCTGTCGCCATCGAGGCGCTAGGTTCCTGCTTCGTTGGGTAAATTGTCTCAGGTAAGAAACGAAGGAACCGGTGGTTCTCGACAAATTTGACGACACCATTGTGCCAGGGGCACGTTTGTAGAATGGCGCGAAAGCATCAGGGAACCCAGGCATCGTGCAACCGATGCAAATTCCTCCGGTGTTCATGCAACCGCCGTTGTGGCCAAGAGCACCTCTCGACACCATATTGCATTGGACAACTGGTCCCCAGCACCCTAGTTCTACCAGACATTCTTTCTGACCATATTCAGACGCGAATTTGCCTTCTTCATAATTACCCGCCCGCACACAACCTCGGTGTACGGTCGACTTGAACATCCAGGCCGGACGACCAAGTTCGTCAAACTCAGGTAGTGGGCCGACACCTGCCAAGAACATGAGGACTGATGCCACTGTTTCGGTTACGTTGTCGCCGACCGGTGCGCACCCGGGAACATTTATCGGTGGGAGACCTAGGGCGGACAGGTAGTCCTTTCCTAAAAAATCCATCACAGACATTGCATTGGTAACGTTGCCAGAAGCGGCGGGGATTCCGCCCCACGTTGCGCATGTACCTACAGCGATGACGGCGGCAGCCCCAGGCGCAAGATCTTTCAGCCATTGGGCGGTGGGAATCGGTTGGTGACTACCGTCAGCCGCAACCCGAGACCCCATACCAGACCAGTAACCTCCAAACATTCCAGCTATTCGCTCATCTGCAACTGAGCCTTCCTGGATAACAACGTATGGGGCGTCCAGTTTCCCATCACGCGCATCATGATAGGCCTTCATGAAGGTATCGCCGGCGGTCACCGATAACACCGGATGATGCAGAACGATCTTGGGTAGACCAGGAATCGAGCCGGTAACTAACTGCTCAACGGTCGGATTTTTCGCCCCCACGGTTGCGATTGAGCATCCGTCACAACTCATTCCAGCTAGCCAAAATGCGTGGACTTCTTTTATAGGGGAGTCATCAAGAAGGAATGTTGGTAACGGAGAAGCTTTTTTAGCCCTGTCTGAGTTACCACTTAAAATGTTATCGCCATCAGGCATCCGTTTTCTCCCAACAAGCTTTTTGTTGGTTACCAGCTAACAGTTTGCCCTAAGGGTAATGTCAAGACTATTGTGTCGAAATATCTAGCATCTACAACTAATGTTTAAGAATGCGCAAATACAATCGGTTCCCTCGTTTTTCGGTGATTGTAATAATAAAAGGTACCTTGAATCTAACTCATCCAGTTGTCCTTGAAGAATCGCAATATCTAACGCAATCTCGCTTCTTTTCTTGTCTAGTACCCGCTCAAGGACCTGTCGTAGTTGGCCAGTGTTATTGTTGATATCCAGTGCCTTAATGTCATCGATCGAGAATTTTAATTTTCTTAGCGTGGATACAAGTTGCGCTGTCGCGATGGCTGAGGTGGAAAAAGATCGATATCCATTCTCAGCCCGCTGTGCCTCCGGGATAAGTCCCAAAGTTTCGTAGTACCGTATCGTTTTCGTTGAAACACCGAGCTTTTTCGCTAGATCTCCGATCTTCAACTAATTAACTCCGAGACTATCAATTTCTTGGGCTATTTTTCTGATCGATTGTACCCCTGGCGAATCAGGCTTGAAATCATACGGTGCTTTCTCGAGTCGCTCTGCTTCAACGAGGTTATCGTCTAAGGGAACGACGCCGATAACGTCTATTCCGTGCTGATCGCAAAATGTTCTGATCGCCTCCTCGTCACTGCTGTTTCTCACTTTATTAGCTACGAGCTTTATGAAAGGAATTTCTAGTTCTCTCGAAAGCTCAGCGGTCCGCATTGCTGCTTCGAGAGAGCGGTAGTAGGGCTCAGCTACAATTAGCATCATATCGACGTGACGTGCGGTTCCGCGTTTAAGGTGCTCGAGACCAGCCTCCATATCGGTCACTGTGTGTTCACCAAAAGCCGTGAGCTCTGCCACCAGTCCCCGTACCGCTCGGTGTGAGGCACACATGCAGCCAGATCCCGCTGATCCGTGAGCCGGTTGGCCCATTACCAGTAAATCAACGTATGGGGCCGCTTTGACACCGTATTCGCTTATGATTTCCTCTCTTGGTATCGTGGGAACCATTTGAACGACGTCGTTAACGCGTTCACCTTGCTTCATTATCGACGGGGGTATGTAAGTGATCTTTTCCACTTCCGAGCGAGTTAGGCCCAAGGTATGGGCTAGGTTGGGATTTGGATCGCCATCAATCGCGAGGATTTTGTTACCACGTTCGGCAAATATTCTTGTTAAGGTGCCCGCGATTGTCGTTTTTCCCGATCCACCTTTACCCACGGTTGCAAGTTTCATAGCTTAGCGTTTCCTCTGATAGATTAAGTTTCAAAATACAGTATTCCAAAAGATGATCAGTAGAAAGGGTGTGTAAGTATAAAATTGAAGACATTGGAGGGCAGATGCTACCTATTACCGTCGTTACCGGATTTCTAGGTTCCGGTAAAACGACCCTTATCAATAAATTTCTAACCGATGTGGGTGAAGGAACGGTCGTTTTTGTCAATGAGTTTGGTGACGTGGATATCGACGGTGAAATCATATCGGGTGGAGGGAAACAGCTAGCGACGTTCAGCCTACCTAACGGTTGTGTTTGCTGTGAGGTTAGAGATGATCTAGTCGATACTATTTGCGACGCGGTAGCCGAACCAACACTACAGTTCAGACACGGAATAATTGAGACCTCGGGAGTAGCTTCACCAAGCGAAATTATCAGAAATTTCCAGACCGATAATCGTCTGGCCGAGCTTTCCCCTAACTTAACTGTGGTCTGCGTTTGCTACGCCAAGAAAATTGAGGAACAGCTGCAGCTTTATCCTGAAGCGGCCAATCAAATAGCAATGGCAGACCATATTGTGATCAACAGAGATCTGCCAGCTGAGCTTAGCAAAAGAGATAAATTGGAGCAGCTAGCTCGGCGTGTAAATCCCAATGCCAGGGTTTGGTTTGATGGTGATGTCAGCGATTTGACAAAGATTTTCAAGGTAAGCGATACCACCCAGATACTAAAAACTTCGCAGCAGTTTTCAGCCCACCACCATCACAATTATTCAACGTTTGTTATTCAGTCATCCGGATCGGTGGATCCTGATTTATTCAGGGACACTTTATCTTTTTGGATTATGCGTTATCCGGAGCGCCTGCTTAGAGTAAAGGGCATCATATGTTTCTCCGGATTCCCAGAACCGCAACTAATCAATCTGGTTCATGATGTATTTACGAGTGAGCCTTGGTCGAAGCCTTTTGCGGAGACAGGTATGAAGCTCGTATTCATCGGTATTAATCTACCCGAGGATGAGATCAGGCGTGATATAGACGGAATAGTCGTTGGATAATGGCGAGACTGGTGACGAAGCGATATGTATCAGGTGACAGTTCGTGACCACTAGCGTAGCCATCAGAATCAGAGGTCGAGTACAGGGAGTAGGTTACCGACCCTTCGTCTGGCGCCTAGCTGATCGCTTTAAGATATTGGGTAGTGTTTGCAATGACAGCCGAGGCGTATCGATAAATGCTACGGGGGCGTTATTGAGCGATTTCATCGAGGCACTCAGGACTTCAGCTCCTCCAATGGCAAGGGTAGCCTCAATCGAAGTCTGTGATTGCGAACCTATAATTGCTGAGAACTTTCAGATTATTCCTTCGCGTAGCAGTGACATGGATATCACTGTTACGCCGGACTTGGCTACCTGCGCGGAATGTCGAGCCGAGATATTTAACACACAAAATTTTCGATATAGATATCACGCGACTAACTGCACAAACTGTGGACCACGGTTTTCGATCATTCATTTTGCGCCCTATGATCGAGAAAATACATCCATGAGTGAATTTACGATGTGTGATCTCTGTAGTCATCAATATTCAGATGTCCTTGACAGGAGGTTTCATGCACAGCCGCTGGCTTGTGAAGCTTGTGGACCAAAACTTTGGCTAGAGCCAACCGCTACGGTAGACCCCATTATTGATGCGGTAAATATTCTTAAGAGAGGTGGGATTCTAGGTGTTAAAGGAGTGGGCGGCTACCATCTCCTCGTGGATGCGTTAGACCAAGCTGCTGTTCAGAGGCTCAGGGATTTCAAAAAACGGCCATCAAAGCCAATGGCATTAATGGGTAAGGAAACCGACATAAGGAGATATGGACTTCCCTCAAATGGCGATTTAGAGCTATTGAATGATCCTGCAGCGCCGATAGTATTGATACCCCGGTCTGACCGGGGCCTGGCACCAAACGTAGCCCCTAATCAGTTTTACTTAGGCTGGATGCTTCCCTACACGGCGTTGCATCATATGCTTGTCGAGGAATTTGATGGGCCGCTGGTAGTTACTTCGGGGAACGTGTCTGGCTTTCCTCAGGTTATTTCGACAGATGAGGCAAGACGAGTTCTTGTTTCCCTGACCGATGCTGTAATCCATCACGATAGAGAAATCGTTCGACGCCTGGACGATAGCGTCGAGATAAATACGCCTCAAGGGCCTCTATCTTTTCGTAGAAGCAGGGGCCGAGCCCCAGGAGAAATCTGCCTCCCTGAAGGCTTTGAACAAAGCCCTCAAGTATTAGCTTTTGGTTGCGACACTAAAAACACGATAACCATAGTCAAGTCTGGAAAGGCATATTTAAGTCAGTACCTAGGCGACTTGGCGAAGCCATCTAATAGGGATAATTTCGATCATGCTAAGACGGATTACTGTTCGTTGTTCGATGTACAGCCTGAGACTGTCTCGTGTGACCTGCATCCCTCGTTCTATACCACAGCCCAGGCAGCGTCTTCAGAGTTACCTCTGACTCAGGTACAGCATCACCACGCGCATTTCGCTTCTTGTCTGATTGATAACAACATTCCGCTTGATGATTCTATGGTGGCGGGGGTTTTATTGGATGGGATCGGTTATGGACTAGATGGCGAGGCTTGGGGAGGGGAGATCGTTTATGGAAATTATAGTTATTTCGAGCGGTTCAAGTGTTTGCGTCCAGCGCCACTTCTCGGTGGTGATCTTGCAGCCTTGCAGCCTTGGCGAAACTTACTGGTTCGGCTTGATGATTCGGGGCTAGATTCCGTGGCTGATGAGCTCTTGATTGATTATCCCGTCCAGGCCGTTCGACAAGTCAGGGGGCATAAAGAGTTCGCACCTATGACATCATCGGTGGGTAGACTCTTCGACGCATTTGCGGCCGCTCTTGGAATATGCAGCGGCTCACAGAGCTTTGAAGCCGAGGCGGCGACACGTTTGGAGAGTTTGGCTCGAACCTGTAATTCGGAGCCCGATCCCTATCCGTTGGGAAGCGGCCTTGATCCGACAAATCTATTTAAAGCTTGGTACGAAGATCGTTTGAACGGAGAGACACCGGCTAGGATGGCGTGGAAATTTCACGCTGCTTTAGCGTTGGGCTTGGGTCAAGCTGTCAAAGAAATGAAAAAATCGAGAGATTTTGATTCCGTAGTTTTGTCAGGCGGGTGCATGCAAAACACTCTTCTTAGAACGCTTCTGCTGTCCGAGTTGTCCGAGTTCGATACATTAGTACACTCCTCAATACCATCAAACGATGCGGGGATTTCGTTGGGTCAAGCCGCTGTGACCTGTGCCAAGACGTTACAAGGTTGCGAGGTTGCTTATAAAGTGTTTTGATTCTTTTGACGGTACAAGAGTCATGTAGCGCAGTCTGTTGGACCGCGGGTTATGACAGAGTTTAGAGAAAATCTGGAGGGTTCTCTATGTGTCTTGGGATACCAGGAAAAGTTATAGAAATAACCGACGAAGAGACCAATCTGGGGATCGCAGATGTTTCAGGCGTCAAACGTACCGTGAATCTAACATGTGTTGCTGGATGCGGGCTTCAAAACTTAGTTGGGGCATGGGTTTTAATTCATGTTGGGTTCGGCATGGCCGTGATAGACGAGGAAGAGGCGCGAGAAACTCTGCGAACACTGCACGAGTTGGGTGATGCTCAAGAGGAATTGTTCGCTATGCTTGCTGGGGATCAAGCGGTTCAGGGTCATTAAGCTGTGCAGCTAGTGGATGAGTTTCGAGATGCGCGTCTAGCTAAACGCATCAGAGCTGATATCGAAGAGCTGTCGACGAAGGCGGGAGCTGACGAAACGAATCCTTTACAGATTATGGAAATCTGTGGCGGACATACTCATACAATCTTCCGGCATGGCATTGATAAGCTTGTGCCTCGCAGTATCGAGTTCGTTCATGGGCCCGGTTGTCCGGTTTGCGTTCTTCCAATGCAACGGGTTGATGAATTTCTCGAGTTGGCGGAACGGGACAGTGTAATTCTGACCTCTTACGGCGACGCGATGCGGGTGCCCGGAAGAAACGGGTCTCTCCAGCAATGCAAAGCAGCGGGCGTCGATGTGAGGATGGTTTACTCTCCCTCAGATTCGTTAGAGATTGCTCGCAAGAATCCTGATAAACAGGTAGTTTTTTTTGGGCTAGGGTTCGAAACTACGGCGCCAGCCACTGCCATATCAATATTACAGGCGGCCAAAGAAGATATCGCAAACTTCTCAGTTTTCTGTAACCACATAACGGTGCCGCCTCCTATTAGGTCGATTTTGGAGCAAGCGGACGTTTCCATAGATGGATTTATTGGTCCAGGACACGTGTCTATGGTAATCGGAACTAGGCCTTATGACTTCATAGCGGAGGAGTTCGGCAAGCCTGTGGTCGTTGCCGGATTCGAGCCCCTTGATTTAATGCAATCGGTATTGATGCTACTTAGGCAAATCGTTGAGGGCCGTGTGATGGTGGAGAATCAGTATTCGCGGGTCGTCACACGTGACGGTAATCCTGTCAGCTTATCGGCCCTGAATGAGGTATTTGAGACTAGGCCCTCTTTTGAGTGGAGAGGTCTAGGTGAAATCGAGTCAAGTGGTTTGCGGATTCGTAAACAATTTGCTGAGTTTGATGCCGAGGAGCGGTTTGGTATTGGTTACGGCTCGAGCGTTACGCGAGAGGGTTATCGAGACCAATATCCGTGCGGAAAAGTTATGATAGGAAAGCTTAAGCCATTCGATTGTCCGCACTTTTGTAAGGACTGTACCCCTGAGACACCTCTTGGCGCACTCATGGTTTCATCAGAAGGGGCTTGTGCCGCGTATCACCAATATGGAGGCTTTCAATGAGCCAAAAATCATTGAACGCAACAATATCAGCTGACACCGGATCGATCGATGAATGACTTAATAACCCTGGCTCATGGAGGCGGGGGTAAAGCCATGAAAGATCTTTTGGAGGAGATTTTTTTTCCTCTTTTTGACTCAGGTGGGGAGGATGATCAGGCCCGCTTAGAGTCAAGTCTTCTGTCTAATGTCGGCTCCAAGTTAGCTTTCACCACCGATAGTTTTGTTGTGGATCCACTAGAGTTTCCGGGAGGCGATATCGGCAACCTCGCCGTATGCGGCACTGTAAACGATCTCACGGTTGGTGGAGCCCAACCGCTGTGGTTGTCAGCTTCTTTCATTATCGAGGAAGGTTTTTCGAAAGCATTGCTTCTGAAGATAGTGAAGTCGATGCGTCAGTCCGCAACAGAAGCAGGCGTAAAAATTGTAACTGGCGACACTAAAGTAGTAGAGCGAGGAAAGGCTGATAAATTGTTTATTACTACAGCTGGGGTCGGAGTAATTCCGCCTGGTTTGGACCTTTCAGCACGTAAAGTTCGTCAAGGTGATCTGATCGTGGTGAATGGATATTTAGGAGATCACGGAGCCACTGTTCTGACGGCTAGAGATCAATTTTCTTTGCGGTCAGACCTCCAGACCGACTGTAAGCCGTTGAACCATTTAATGAATATGGTCTTAGAGGTTTGCCCGAACGTTCGTTGCGCAAGGGACGCCACAAGAGGCGGGCTCTCTTCAGTTCTTAATGAAATCGCTTTAAGTTCTAAGGCTAGACTTATGATAGATGAGCGATTAGTCAAATTGAGGCCTGAGGTTAGGGGCATATGTGAAATCCTGGGACTTGACCCGCTCTATTTGGCAAATGAGGGGGCCCTGGTCCTTTTCGTACCCAAAGACGAAATTGATAAAGTCCTGAGAGCCATGAAATCAATTCCGGCTGGTGCCGAGTCCGTGGTTATCGGAGAGGTAATTGAATTAGATTCAAAACCGAGAGTCGAGATGCGGACTGAGCTTGGGGGTACAAGAATTGTTGATATGCTCTTGGGCGAACAACTTCCTCGAATTTGTTAGCGATTATGTGCGCCCTAAGACTGCCTCGCTCGTTGCACATAGTTAGTCAGACAGGCAACTATTTTCGGGAAAAGCCTACTGCCATTTGTTAGAGAATATCCATCCAAGCTCTCTTGAGTGGTGAATCTCTTTCTGGTCGAGGAAAAATCTGGCTCTCTTGGCACCCAAGCGCAGCCTCGATGCTTGGAAGCGCTGGATCCCACCTGTCTGCGACAAACCTACACCCGTTGAACCCATCAGACGCGTCCGACGCGAGCCAGACCGTCATCGGTCGTATCGTGCTCGGATCAATGCCGTGGCCAGAGATCTGACCGGTCCCGAATTTTGTGTTGACCGCTCCCCCTGGTGACAAGGTATTCACGGTCACGCCTGTTTTCGACAATGACTCCGCCCACGCGATCGTAGCCGCCTCCAGTGCGGCTTTAGTTGGACCGTAGGGGATCCAAGCCTTGCGATGCATCGATTCGGTTCGTTTTGAGATATTGATCACGCGAGCCCTCGTCAGTTTTTTCATATGCGGTAACGCATGATGGAGCATAAAGTAGGGCCCACATAGGTTTGTCTCTATAACAGGGTTTAAATTAGACGTGTGGGTGGGCACACAGAGGCAAAACTACAGGAAGAACAAGCTTTCAGACGAAAGAAAGAGACGTTTAGATGGCTTGGGCTTTATTTGGGATGCACTTGCTGAAAAATGGGAAGAAGGCTTTAGAGAGCTTAGTGCCTATCACGAGAAATACGGGT
>AGIG01000032.1 GCA_000227525.2 gamma proteobacterium HIMB30 | reverse complement strand
CCGTTGGGGAGGAGGCTGATGCGCATTGGTCAGTTGGCGCAGTTGGTAGGGGTCGAAACACAGACGATCCGCTTCTATGAACAGCAGGGCTTGTTGCCGCCGCCTGATCGGCAGGACAACGGTTACCGTGTCTATACCGAGAAGCATGGTGAGGGGCTGGCCTTCATCCGTCGCTGCAGAATCCTGGGCCTGTCACTGGCTGAGATTCACGAACTACAGAGCTATCAGGACGACCCTCATCAGCCTTGTACCGCCGTCAACACCTTGCTCGATGATCACATCTCTCATGTGCGGTCGCAGATAACCGCTCTGCAAGCGCTTGAGAAACAACTCGTTTCACTGAGAGCGAGTTGCAACGATGACCGGGAAGTTGAGGCGTGTGGGGTTCTTGCTGGAATTAGCGAAGGAAACATGCACCAGCAGTAGGTGAAGCATCAACCAGATAATCCGATGAGATGCCGGTCTGTCTCACTCTCATGCAAAGGTAAGATCAACCATTTAATCCGCTTA
>AGIG01000033.1 GCA_000227525.2 gamma proteobacterium HIMB30 | reverse complement strand
CTCTATCCGTCATTGTGGAGGCAGGTTTTAGCTCGAATAGGGCGGGGACCGTTCGGTTCGCCCCATCTGGGGTTGACACAGATGGAGATGGTCTAGATGACGCAGACCCGACCGAGCTGGACATAGACGGTGACGGTGTTGCTAACAGCCAACCACCGTTAGGAACTGACGCTGACGCGTGTCCATTTCTAAGCGACTGCGATTTTGATGGAATCGCAGACAACCTTGATGGTGCTCCACAGGATCCGGATGTAGACGATGACGGGATTTTGGATGGAGCTGACCCCGATATTGACGGGGACGGTATCGCAAACGCTGATGATGCCAATAGCTTCGA
>AGIG01000034.1 GCA_000227525.2 gamma proteobacterium HIMB30 | reverse complement strand
TGAGAGGTGCTCGCATGAGTCAGCATAGCAGTAAGCGCGCTACACTCAGCGAGGTGGCTGCCCTCGCTGGTGTATCTCGGAGCGCTGTTTCCAGAGCATTTACTGAGGGTGCTTCAGTGTCTTTGAAAACGCGCTCTAAAGTTGAGCGAGCGGCTCAAGAACTAGGATACCGACCAAATGTATTAGCTCGTTCGCTAACAACCAGGAAAACCGGATTAGTCGGTCTCGTCGCCAATAACTTCCATAATCCGATTTTTCTCGAAGTCTTTGACTTGTTCACTCGACAGTTACAAACCGTTGGATTAAGGCCACTGATCGTCAACTTAACAGAAGAAACTGATCCTCAACGAAGTGTTCAGCTTCTCCTCGAATACCAGGTTGATGCTGTAGTCGTCGCAAGTTCAACACTTCCAGTGGGATTTGCTGATAGCTTTTCGGAAGCCGGGATATCAGTTGTTCATGCTTTTGGCCGACCAACCAATCGTAAAGATATCAACGTGATCGGGATCGACAATATTGAAGCTGGCCGTATTGCTGCTCGTCGCTTACTTGCAAGCGGATACAGCGATGTCGGTTTTTTGGGTGGTCCTGAAAAGGCAACCTCAACTCGTGATCGTTTGGAAGGATTTCTCGATGTTTTAAGTGATTATCCAAAGATAAAGACTCGAGTACATTTTGCCGGGGATTATACGTTTGAGGCAGGGTTTGACGAGATGGCTTCAATGATTTTACGGGGCCTTAGCCAAGCATACTTCTGTGCGGACGATGTGATTTCAATTGGAGCTATGTCAGCGCTTCGTCGAGCCAATTTTCGTATCCCCCAGCAAATCGGCATTATTGGCTTCAACGATATGGAAATGGCCGGTTGGGACAATATCCGCCTCACGACGATTCACCAACCGTTGGATCAAATTATCGAAGAGTCGGTTATTTGCCTTACAGGGATGTTAACGCTCAACACCAGAAAGACTTATCAAAAACTTCTGCCCTGTCATATAGTTGAGCGGGATACGCTGCCCGCTCTTAGTTGATTTCCACCCATTCGCCGTTAGCTTGCCCAGATTTAGCGACGGCATAAATTGCCTTAATTGATTCGGCTCCGTCGATCGCAAGGGGGAGTAACGATGTCCCTGCAGACTGTCCGTTCTCTAAGTCTTCAGTGATTACTGAATGAAGTTCCGCGTAGATGTTGGCAAAGGCTAACGGCATCCCTTCAGCGTGTCCGATAGTGACACGACTTGATTTATCCGCTTCTGGGGAGAGATCTGCCTCTCCACGCTCGATAATCGTCGTACGACCACCAACAGGGGTGTAATAAAGTTGATTGGGTTGTTCTTGTGTCCATCTCAGGCCGCCCGTTTCGCCAAAAACTTGGATGGCAAGTCCGTGCTGACGGCCAATCGCGCAAGCACTAGTCCAAAGCCGACCTACGATTCCGTTAGTCATCCTGAAATTAACCATCGCATCGTCTTCTAGCTGACGACTTGGGATAAGGCTGACGGTATCAGCTGATACTGACTTAACTCGTTGATCAGTGATGAAAGTTGCGAGATGCAGCGCATGTATTCCACAATCCGCAAACTGGGCAGAAACTCCGATTTGAGCCGGATCATAACGCCATCGGATTCGAGGGTTATCGGCGTCTGTTGCATCCGCGTGATGTCCATGAGCAAATTCTGCGAATACCATTCTCACTTTTCCGATATCACCTCGGCTCACCATCGCTTTCATATGACGGACCAGGCTATATCCCGAATAACCATAATTAACCGCACAGATTGTTCCGGTTGTCTCCGATAAGTGTGCAAGTTCTAGCGATTCTTCAACGGTCATCGTTAGTGGCTTTTCGCATAGAACGTGGAACCCTTCGCTTAGAAATGCTTTGGTGATTTCAAAATGTGAATTATTTGGAGTCGCAACAGTGACTAAATCGACTCGGTCATCTCGATCCCTTTCTCCAGCCAACATCTCCTGCCAGGACCCATAGCTTCTATTGGGATCGAGGCCCAGACCTATGCCAAATTGCTTCCCTTCATCCGGACGATGATCGAGCGCACCGGCGGCGAACTGAAAATATCCATCTAAGCGAGCGCCAAGACGGTGGGCTGGGCCGATTTGGCTGCCTTTGCCGCCGCCAATTAATCCCCACTTCAGTGTGTTCATCCGTACGCTCCTCAAAAACCGACTGCTGACAGGAATTGGCGATTTGCAATTGCATCCTGCAATGGTGAGATATCGAGTGTGGGGTCACAATCCTGTTCGACTGTCAGCCAGCCGTGATAGCCGCGTTCGAGCAACAGCTGTCGGGCAGTGACGAAATCAACTGATCCTTTGCCGAGGTTACAAAAAATGCCTTGGCCACAAGCGTCATAAAATCCAGTTTGATTTTCAATCACTGCTGACTGGACGTCTGGATCTATGTCTTTGGCGTGTACGTAGGACACTCGGTCAAAGTTTTTGTCGATGAAAGCGATTGGATCGAAGCCTGCGTATGTTTGGTGTCCCGTATCTACGCATATTTTAAGATATTGCTCATCAATTTCTTGAAGCAGTGCATCGAGCTCCGCCTTAAAATCCATAAAACCACCCGCATGTGAATGGATACTAACCGTCAAGCCATATTCGTCAGTCCCCATTTTGGCAACATCACGAATTCTGTCGACAAACGAAGCCCAGTCTGCCTGCGCCATCGTGATCGCTTCGTTCGGTCTCCCAGCGTATGGCGCGCGCTGTTCTGAAATTGAATCAATCAAAACCATTTGTTTCGCGCCGTGTGCTGACAGAGCAGCGGCAGTCCTTCGAGCTTTTTCGACAACATCTGCTTTGGCGCCAGCATCGTGGAATGGTTGGAAAACAACACCACCTATCAGCTCTAGCGAATATTTTTCTAATGCGTCACCCAGCTCGCTGGGATCTTCTGGCATGAAGCCGATGGGTCCCAGTTCAATGCCATCATAGCCTGACTCTCGACATTCTATTAAGACAGATTCCCAGCTTGGGTTTCTGGGATCATCTGCCCATTCAACTCCCCAAGAACAGGGCGCATTACCAATTTTGATTGACATAAAAAATCCTCACACTAAGCTCCAAGATTGTGTTTGATAAGACTGGCGGATAGCGGTACAAACTTTCATTACTTCAAGCCCATCCTTAAAGGATGGAGAGGCGGGCTTGATGCCAAGAATAGCCTGGTAAAAAGCTACTTGCTCGATGATGATCTGATCCTGATATCCAGTTCCATGCCCCGGTCCTTGGCAAAACATTGCGTACTGACCATGGCCGGGCGCTGCAAGAATGCGTTGAAATCCGGCATCTTGGTTTGCCCGGTACAGATGCAAACTGTTTTGGTCTTCTTGATCAAATCTTAGCGCTCCCTTCGTACCATGTACCTCATAGGTCAATCCCATCTTTTTTCCATGTGCGACGCGCGATGCCGAAATAAAACCATTGGCTCCGTTGGCGAACGAACACATGCATTGCACCTGATCGTCGTTAGCATCCGGATTCGCTTTTTCTTTTCTAACATTGGAGTGTTGTTTCATATCTGCAATGACAGCCGTTATGGGTCCCGCTAGCGTCAAAGCGTTATGAATCGGATGTGGCATCAAATCACCGAGCGTGCCATTGGCGTCACCTACTTTTCGCCACTCATTACAATCGGCGTTGACAAGAAAATCCTCATGATGCTCGCCCCGGTACCAGATTATCTCGCCAATCGTTTTCTCATCTAACAACTTTTTTGCGAGGGCCGTTGCCGGGGTCTGAATGTAGTTATATCCGACTAAATTCGGTAAATGGCTGGCCAGTTTGACGATCGATTGGGACTCCGCGATATCTCGCCCCATAGGCTTTTCACACAATATCGCTTTACCCGTCTTTGCTGCCAATTCGACGAAACGAAGGTGCGTGCTTTGTGGGGAGGCAATGATGGCAGCGTCGATTTGATCGCTTTGAAGGAGGGACTCTGCTGACTCGAAGGCATGCCGAAATCCATACTTTTCTTTGTACTGCGCGGCCGACTCAGGTGTTGAAGCAGCGACGCCTTCAAGCCGGATCTCGACGCCTAACTCTGCGTTTGCAGAAGCAACCCTTGCAGCCACGGCGTGGGCCTTTCCCATGTAACCACCACCGATTACACCGACCCTAATTATTTTGCTCTTGTCCCACATATTGCTCTCTGCTTTGCAACCGGTTGCAAAGTTTGTATTCTTTAGTATCGCAAAGCAATAGTAACTGAAGAAGGTTATGTCCGAATTCGTAAAACTCACAGTAGCTCAAGCCATCGTCAAATACCTCGAGAACCAGTGGATAGAGATTGATGGATCACGCCTACGCTTGTGCGGCGGTGGTTTCGGGATTTTTGGTCATGGCAACGTGACTTGTCTCGGTGAAGCGCTTTTTGACTCCCGAGATGCCTTGCCCCTTTTTCGAGGACAGCATGAGCAGGGCATGGGCTTCGCTGCGGCCGCTTACGCGAAGTATTGGTTACGGAAACGATTTATGTTTTGTACGGCTTCGGCCGGGCCCGGTACAGCTAACTTGGTGACTTCGGCCGCACTCGCGATGGCGAACCGACTACCTGTCTTGATGTTGTGCGGTGACAACTTCGTTACCCGACTCCCTGACCCAGTGCTTCAGCAGGTCGAGCATTTTGGAGATCCCAGCCTTGGCGTCACAGATTCCTTTAAATCCGTGGCGAGGTATTGGGATCGAATTTCGCATCCGGCACAAATTATTCAATCATTACCGCAGGCCATTCAAACAATGTTAGATCCTGCGGATTGTGGACCAGCCTTTATTGCTCTTCCTCAAGATGTCCAAGGCTGGGCCTACGAGTTTCCATCGCAGTTCTTTGTAGAACGGACCCATGTGATTCGCGAAGTCTGTGCTGACCCACGTGAACTTGCGAGTGCGGCGCGGATAATCCAATCTGCGAGTAGGCCGCTGATCATAGCGGGAGGGGGCGTGCAGTATGGTGATGCGGTCGAGGAGCTGACTAACTTTGCTGAGCTTCATCAGATACCAGTCGCGGAAACCATCGCGGGACGAGCGAATTTGCTGTGGGACCATTCACTCAACGCCGGACCGATAGGGGTCACAGGATCTGATAGCGCCAATGCGATGGCAGCAGAAGCGGATGTCGTGATTTGTGTTGGGACGCGGCTCCAAGACTTCACTACGGGCTCTTGGAGTTGTTTTTCAAAAGGCGCGCAACTTGTATCCATCAATCCAGGACGATTTGATGCCAACAAACATATGGCTACCGCTGTTATCGGAGGCGCCAAATCGAGTCTACCTGCATTAAGTGATCTATTAGGTGATTTTGCATCCGGAAGGCAGTGGATTGAAAAACTGACTCAGGAGCAAGCACATTGGGGCGCGATTCGTAATAAGAACACCGATGCCAACGCCGGTCCCAATCGATATTCGCAGGCAATTGGTGTGGTCAACAAGCTGTGCAATGTAGAGGACAGAGTGGTTGCTGCAGCCGGTGGATTGCCTGCCGAGATCACAGCAAATTGGAGAACACTTGGAATCGGCACGGTCGATGTCGAGTTCGGATTTAGTTGTATGGGCTATGAAATCTCGGGTGGACTCGGTGCGCGCATTGCACAACTTCAAAACCGTCAAGACGCGGATACGATTGTTTTTGTCGGTGATGGCTCCTACCTACTGCTGAACAGCGATTTGTATTCCGCTGTCATCACGGATCATAAGCTTATTTTAATAGTACTGAACAACGATGGATTCGCTGTCATCAATAAACTCCAGACTGGAAAAGGAAATGCCAGTTACAACAACCTTTTTGTGGATACTCCAACCGCGACTGCGCTGAAGCCTGTAGATTTTGTTAGTCATGCAGCGAGCTTGGGAGCGGACTCTGAAAAAGTTAACAACGCCGAGGAATTCGAGTTAGCGTTTGCTCGAGCCAAAGCATCTCAGAACAGTTACGTGATTGTTATGGACGTAGATCCATACGAGGGATGGACCGCAGAAGGACATGCATGGTGGGAAGTTGGTACACCTTCTGTCTCAAATCATCAGAGCGTTCTTGATGCGCACGTTGAGACTGAAGAAGGTCGCCAACAGCAAAGGCGAGGTGTTTAGTGATCGATCTCGACTTCGATCCTGCTAAGCCATTTCTCGTGCTGGGCAGAGCTGGTTTGGATATCTATCCGACACCGGTGAATACTAAAACTGCAGAAGTCGTAGAGTTTGTATCCGCTCTTGGTGGTTCCAGCGCGAATATCGCTGTGGCGTTGTGTCAATTAGGACAGAAGGCGTCATTGGTGACATGCGTGTCTGATGATGCAGTCGGTCGCTATGTAGAGAATCAATTGCGACGTTACGGTGTTGATAGCCAGCTTGTCAGGCGTGTGTCCGGGGACTTTCGAACGAGTCTGGCTGTGGTTGAGTCGACCGTAGTTGACCATCAAAGTGTCATCTACCGAAACAATGCTGCCGATTTTCAAATGCATGAATCTGATATCGATACGTTAACAATGTCTGACTTTGCGGCACTGGTGGTGACGGGAACATGTCTGACCAAAAATCCTTCCAGACATGCGGTTGTAAGAGCGTTAGCTCGCGCCAGAGATGCCGGTCTTACGACTGTTATGGATCTCGATTATCGGCCCTATTCGTGGGAAACGGCCGATCATGCGAGGCAGGTATATAACGAGGCTGTTGCTCTCGTTGATATTGTTATCGGCAATGACGAAGAGTTCGGACACATGGCGGGTAACTTTGATGCGGGCAGCGAATTTGCTAAGTCGCTTGCTGCTGCAGGAAGACTGGTGGTTTACAAAATGGGTGAGCGTGGAAGCCAGGCATATTTCAGCCAAGATGTAATAGTGACTGGCGTATTCCCAGTGACACCGATTAAACCAACTGGTGCGGGAGATGCGTTCTTGGGAAGTTTTTTAGCTAGTCTGTCGAGAAAGGAAGGTCTAGCTAAGTCAATTATGTATGGCAGTGCTAGCGCTGCGCTTGTTGTTACAAGAGTCGGGTGCGCGCCCGCGATGCCGACACTCGAAGAATTGAGCCTGTTTGTCGATCGACATCAGGAATCTGTTGAACAACGCCTTGGGAGACTATGATGCATATTGCACCGTTCGATAATCAGAATGAGCCAATCGTCGATGTAGGAAACGACCGTGTTCCTCTCAATTACTTCAATATAGTGAAGTTGCAAAAGGGTCAAAAATACTCCTATACGTTGTCCGATTATGAGTCATGCATCGTTCCAGCGACTGGCCGTGTGTCTGTGAGCATAAATAATTGCCAGATAGCCGAAATAGGTCTGCGAACAGAGGATGTATGGGACGGAGAGCCCGAAGGAGTCTATGTCCCCACCGCTCTGGAGTGCGTAGTTGAATGCATTTCTGACAGTGCCGAAGTTTTCGTAGCGGGTGCAAAATATGAGGAAACGCTCGCGCCGTTCGCTGTTCTGGGCCATGAGATAGACATGGTCCAGTATGGCTCTGATGACACTAAAACCCACCGTAAGATTAAGCATATTCTAGGTCAGAAACAGCACGGTCAGGTTGGACGACTGCTTGTATCTGAGCTTTTCACTGTGGGAGCAGGTGGTTGGTCGGGTTTTCCGAGCCACAAACACTCAGTGGATCGAGAGGGTGAGACGAAGCACGACGAGACATACAATTTCCGATTTAAGCCAAATAATGGCGGGGCATTGCAGTTGCTTCAGCGTTCGGATTCAGATCCTGGCGAAGCTTTTCATGTAGTTGATGGATCAACTTTCTTGATTGATGACGGGTATCATCCTTGTTGCGTTTTCCCAGGGTGTGAAATGTACTACTTCACTATTTTGGGTGGAGCCACCACACGTGGTCTATCCCCGTACTTCCAGCCGGCTTATGCGGAGCAACTCGAGACGATACCCGGTATGAAAGCGATGTGGAACAAGTTTAAATGATCGCAGGTCTGGGCGAGGTCTTAACAGATGCAAAAAAGGATAACCGCGCTATCGCTGGCCTTGTTTGCCTCGGTTGGGAAGATATGCGTGCCTACGTTAAAGCGGCTGAGCTTGAGAATCAGCCTATTATTATTCAAGCCGGTCCAAGTTGTCGTAGGCACACACCCCTAAGGGTTCTTGGACCGATGATGCGCTATCTGGCTGAAGAGGCGTCCGTGCCAGTCGTGGTTCATCTCGATCATGGTGCGAACATCGATGAATGCCGTCAGGCCATAGCATCTGGATTTTCCAGTGTGATGTACGATGGATCTCGCTTGCCATTAAAGGAGAACATTAAGGCAACGCGTGCTGTTGTGGAGCTAGCTCATGAGAAAGGCATCTCGGTGGAGGGCGAAATCGGTTTCGTCGGATACGCTGAGGGTGAAGTATCTGCCACAACAGACCCAGAAGAGGCCGCGCTGTTTGCAAAAGAGACAGGGATTGATGCAATGGCAATCTCTGTTGGGAATGTGCATCTTCAACTTGACTCAGAGACTGAGCTTGACGAGCAGGTAATACAAGAAATTCAGAGTCTGACTGATACGCCGCTCGTGATACATGGGGGAAGCGGTGTCCCTGTTTCGCAGCGCGCGAAATTGGCCGCGTCATCAAATATATGTAAATACAATATCGGTACGGAACTCAGATCTTTATTCGGTTCGGAGTTGCGCGGATTATTGGACCAGAACTCTGAGATTTTCGACCGCGTACAGATACTCTCTTCAGTCGAGTCACGGCTTATCGAAGGAGCTAGATCAGTTTTACGGAGCCTGTCAAATGGTTAGATTAGCGTTACTTGGTGCCGGTCGGATTGGTCGTGTTCACGCACGAGCAATCTCGATGGTTAATGACGCTCAGCTCAAATATGTTTTTGATCCTGTGGCTGACGCTTCACAACTAGTTGTAGATGCTTACGGAGCGATTTCTGCACCCATCGAAGATATCCTCGATGATTCAGAAGTTGATGGTGTTCTGATTTGTACCCCATCCGATCAACACGCAGATCAGATAAAGCGGGCGATAAAGGCAGGGAAAGCTGTTTTTTGTGAAAAGCCAATCTCTACAGATCTAGATATGACCAGGCAGGTCCTCGAGGTTGTCGATGAACACCAAGGATGCTTAATGCTTGGGTTCCAACGTCGTTTCGATTCGCATTTCATGGCCTTAAAGGCGAAGTTGGAGGAAGAAGCTGTTGGCTCACTGGAACAGCTATTGATCATTAGCCGCGATCCGAGTCCGCCTCCATATTCCTACATGAGGGCGTCCGGGGGTCTATTCAAAGACATGATGATTCATGATTTTGACATGGCCCGTTGGCTAGTCGATGAAAAGATAGTATCGGTGTACGCGACTGGAGGAGCCATAATCGATGAAAAAACAAGAACCGAAGGAAAAGATATCGATTCGGCGAGTGTGTTGATGACAACTGAAACTAATAAACAGATAACTATCATTAACAGTCGAAGGGCATCGGTTGGATACGATCAACGGGTAGAGGCTCACTGCTCAAACGCGACACTCAACGTCAATTCAATGCGTGAAACATCCTTGGTGGTGGCTGATGCGGGTGGGATAGCGGAGACCCCACTTGAAAACTTCTTTATGACTCGATATCAGGACGCTTATCGAAGAGAGATTGAGCATTTTGTGTCATGTGTTCAGAGTTCTTCGATCCCCTTGGTTTTAGGTTCAGATGGTATGGAAGCTCTTGTTTTAGCGGAGGCGGCCGGCACGAGTTTTTCTTCTGGATTTCCGGTGAAAGTTGATTGAATCAACCGGTGACAGTGAACGTACTAGGTCAGTGTCCCATTTAAGTTTCAATAATTCCGTGTGCGGGTTGAGACAATCGCTAAAGAATTTTTGACGGTATAAATGACGGTATTTTTTAGATTAGAATTCTATTTATAATCATAAAATCAGAAACTTATATATTGTGTTCGCGTCCTGCACGATCCTAATGGGGTCCATATCTATCCATCAAACCTAGCATTTCCTCGGCTAGCATTTAGCTTTTGACTCAATCGTTTTCGAAAAGTACTAGCTTGTTTTTGAAAGTTCCTTGAATACGTTTGTCACTTTTACATTGCTTATGCATGGGTGCTTAGGCATCGTTAATCTACCGTCGCGGGAAGAGTTTAGGTAATCTCGGCGGTGGTAGTACTGCAGAATTCGTTTTGTGTTCGATCGGGCTGAATTGGCTTATGGAAATACAACAGGGCTTACGTAGTCACATCAGATTTTATTTCGATGGTGAATTGAGAATATTGAATGATGTGCGTCCGTCTGACATGGTCATGCGCTGGTTGCGATCAGAAGCGATGCGGACCGGTACGAAAGAGGGTTGTAATGAGGGCGACTGTGGCGCTTGCACCTGTGTCGTCGGTCATCTCAACGAGTCCGGGGCTATACAATTTAGGGTAATTAATACGTGCATCTATCCATTGGCTTATTTGGATGGAGGCTGGTTAATCTCGGTCGAGACTCTCAGCAGGACTGGATCTTTAGCCACGGTGCAGAGGGAAATGCTCCCTTTGAATCTGTCGCAGTGCGGGTTTTGTACGCCAGGTTTTGTGATGGCTACCTTTTATGCGCAGATTAGTGAGCAAGACCAGACGCCGGAGGAGGCTCTAGCAGGGAACCTCTGTCGTTGTACCGGCTACGGTGGTTTGATTGAGGCGGCGCGAGCCGCTCAAAATCTTCCTATCGACTCAGCTTTCGCTGCCGAAATCCAGAAAGCGGAACAGATTCTTGGTGACCTGTCTATGGGTGGTTTCTCGATCTCCACTGGTGATTCAAGAATCGACGCTCCCAGCGAGCTTCAGCAGTTACTGGAACTTAGGGATCACTTTCCATCTGCTACCCTCGTCGCTGGTGCAACCGATTTTGGCTTATGGGTAACCAAGAAACTTGATAAGCCAGCACACACGATTCTCACTAAGTTCTGTCAAGAGCTCGTATCCATGAACCTCGGACCAGATGAGGTCGAGGTTGGGGCTGCGGTGTCCATCGAAGATTTCGGGAACGTCTTGATCTCAGAATATCCCGAGCTTCGAAAGTGGTTAAAAAGGTTTGGAGGACCGCAAGTTCGTTGTAGTGGAACTGTAGGTGGGAATATCGCCAACGGCTCACCAATTGGAGACTCAAGTCCAGTGTTAATCGCTTTGGGCGCGACACTGAAACTACGTTCGCGTCACGCAGAGCGAATTCTTCCCATCGAGGACTTCTTTATCGAGTACGGAAACCAAGATCTGCGTCCAGATGAAGTCCTGGTCTCAGTTCTAGTTCCTCGACGGAGCGATATAAAGAGATTAGTGGTCGAAAAAATCAGTAAGAGGCATGACCAGGATATCAGTATTGTCTTAGCCGCGATGGTGGAGTTGGCTAGTGGTGTGAGCCGTTATCGTTTTGCTTTCGGGGGTATGGCCGGGACGCCAATGCTCGCCAGAAAGACCATGGAATCGCTGAATCCTGATGATTTGGCCTCGGACTTCAGCCCCCTGTCCGACCATAGAGCCGACGCGTGGTATCGTCTCGCCGTATCAAAAAACTTGGTCGATAATTTTTTGAGTGGAAGTGCTCTCAATGAATAGCCAGGGGAAAATCGGTCAAACTCTTCCGATTGGTGTTGCGGAAGTTCACGATAGCAACCTGGAGCATCTGACCGGTCAGGCGATTTATTGCGACGATATCCTAGAGCCGAAGGGATGCCTTCATGCGGCGTTGGTGTTGGGCCCTCGCATACCGAGTCGTACGCTCCGCATTCAGGCTCCCGATGAGGGTGATCTCGAGAACTTCCCTGGCGGTCGCCACATTTTTTATTCCGGTGCAGATATTCCGGGTGAGAATAACGCTGGCCCTGTAGTTCACGATGAGCCACTGCTACCGATCAATGAGACGACCTACTCCTATCAGCCGGTTGGTGTGGTGTTATCTGAGGATCGAGAGGTCGCGCGTCGGATTGCGAGGATGTACCGCGTCAACGGAGAGCCGCTGAACTCTGTGGTATCAACCATCGCTGAGGCAGCTGAAGTAGGGCAGGTCCTTCATGAACCACTTGTTTTAAGCAACCACTTCACAGATTCGTCTTTCAACCAGTGCCCGTGTGTCACCGAGTGTGGCCTTTCGATTGGTGGCCAAGATCATGTCTATCTGGAGGGTCAAGTAGCGCTAGTGGTCCCATCATCAGATGGTATTCATGTGGTGAGCTCTACTCAGCATCCGACGGAAGTGCAAGACCTGATTGCCAATCTACTAGACATCAATGCGGCAACCGTGACAGTTGAGATTCGACGCATGGGTGGGGCCTTTGGTGGCAAAGAGAGTCAGGCCGCCCATTTCGCAATGTTCGCTGCCCTTGGTGCCCACCTGACCGGTCTACCGGTCAAGCTTCGATTGGACCGCGATGATGACATGCGTATCACAGGCAAGCGGCATGATTTCTTGGTCAATTATAAGGTTGGCCACGATGCAGATGGCCTGATTTTGGCGGCCGATATTGAGCTGAGTTCGCGTTGTGGCTGGAGTTCCGATCTCAGCCGGTCAGTGAATGATCGAGCTCTATTTCATGCCGAAAATGCCTATTTTATTCCCTCGATCCGAATCACCTCGAATCGGTATAAAACACACACGGTCTCGAACACCGCGTTTCGAGGTTTTGGTGGTCCACAGGGGATGGTGGGTATCGAGCGATGTATGGATGTCATCGCAAAAGTCACAGGTAAAGATCCCCTAGATGTCCGTCTACTCAACCTTTATGGCGTATCTGGCAGAGAGACCCCCTACGGTATGTTGGTCAACGAGGATGTCTTGCCCGAATTGATTCAAAGATTGGCAGAAACCTCTGATTACCGGAACCGGAGAAAAGCAATTGATCTTGAGAATGGGCAGATGACGCGTTTTAGAAGAGGAATCGCGCTCACGCCTGTGAAGTTCGGTATTTCGTTTACAGCGAGTTTTCTGAACCAGGCCGGCGCGCTACTCAACGTCTACAAGGATGGTTCGGTCTCTATCAATCATGGAGGCACGGAGATGGGTCAAGGCCTGCACACGAAGATTCGACAAGTCGTGGCGGCACATCTGGGTATTGAAATCGATTCGATACAGGTTACCTCCACCAGAACAGATAAGGTTCCTAATACGTCGCCAACAGCAGCTTCCAGTGGCTCGGATCTTAATGGAATGGCGGCATTAGTCGCTGCGACAAAGATCAGAAACAGGTTAGAGGCTTTCCTGCGGGAGACCTACCAAACCTCAGCTGAGGCTCATTTTTCGAATGGTACAGTCGAAATCGAGGATCACAAACTGACCTTCGCGGACCTGTCGAGACGTGCCTGGTTTGCGCGTGTACCGCTGAGCGCGACTGGACACTACGCGACGCCGGATATTGGCTGGGATCCGGAGACAGGCAAGGGTCGTCCATTTTATTATTTCGCGAACGGGGCGGCAGTGACCGAGGTAGAGATCGATACATTGACAGGTGTCTCTAGGGTCTTAAGGGCCGACATACTTCACGACGTCGGTAAGAGCCTCAACCCCCTCATTGATTTGGGTCAGATTGAGGGCGGGTATATTCAAGGCATGGGTTGGTTGACGTCAGAAGAGCTGGTTTATTCGACTCATGGTGAACTGATGACGCACGGCCTCAGTACCTACAAGATCCCAACCGCCATCGACCGACCACAAATGAATATCGAGCTATGGGATGGCGCGAACCCTCGAGAGATGCTTTATCAGTCCAAAGCGGTCGGAGAACCGCCGTTTATGCTGGCGATCAGTGTACATTCCGCGATTTGTCACGCCATCAGTGGTTTGAGTCCAGACAATCAGTTTTGGCCCCAACTGAACGCGCCGGCCACCCCACAGGAAATTCTCAGGTGTGTCCAGTGCGCGAAAACTGGATCCTAGTCGAAATTATCCGGGTATTGGGTAGCGCCCCTCGTGCTGAGGGCACAAGAATGTGGGTTAGTTCCGATTCACAAGTTGGCTCGATTGGCGGCGGTCAGCTGGAGTTACTCGCGACCGAGCGGGCCCGGAGCATGATTGCCGAGGGACGACGAGAATCTCAAGTTAGTCTGCCGCTGGGTCCTGTCTTGGCCCAATGTTGCGGTGGGATTGTCGACCTGAAGTTTAGTGCCGTTGAGGAACCAGAAACAAATTTAAAAACAGATTTTCCAATGGTTCTGTATGGGCTTGGGCATGTGGGATCCTCGATTGCCAGTATTATGTCGACAATTCCTCATCCCTTGTTGACCTTCGACGACCGAGTTGAATTAGGTGCTGCTTATTCCGACCTCTCGAGTTTAATCGGCTCAATTCCACCGAAGGCGTATCACCTCGTGATGACCTATAGCCATGAGCTGGACTTTGAGATATGTCGTACACTCATCGAACGAGACGTGGTCGGTTGTATTGGATTGATCGGTTCGAAGTCAAAGAAAGCACGATTCAAGAGTCGATTGAAAAATCTCGGCCTCGACCCGGATCGAATCAACTGTCCAGTCGGTATTGTTGGCATCACTGGCAAGGAACCTTCAGTGATAGCGGTGTCAGCTGTCGCAGAATTTCTTCTTTGGCAAGCGGCAGAGGGTATCAAAAAGTGAAGCATACTCCGAGGACACTGATCATGAACTTCGAGATAAAGACCCTAAGGTGAGATTTGTGGTTTCAGAACAAAATGAGCCTTTCGTCATCAGAGGCAAGCTTTTTACTCTGCTTGATGATGGTGAAAAGAACGAATATCTCTATGACGACGACGGGGTGATGGTAGTCGGAAGCGAGGGACGAATCTTATCTATTGGTTCTCAGGTTCCTGACGAGTATTCCCACTATCAAGTCGTTAATACCCAGCATTTGATCATTCCTGGTTTCGTTGACGCACATGTGCATTATCCGCAGTTACCAGTCATTGCTTCATACGGCGCCTCACTCCTCGATTGGTTGGACAAGTACACGTTCCCCGAGGAAATCAGATATGGGGATAGATCATATGCGGATGGACGAGCCGCTAGGTTCTTGGCACTGATTCTGGAGAAGGGGGTGACTTCTGCAGCTGTTTTTTCCACGATTCATGACGTGGCATTGGAAGCTTTACAAGTCTCAAATCGTGACATCGGTTTGAATCTCGTCTCTGGTATCACGGGCATGGATCAAGGTGCTCCCGATCAATTATTGGTGGATCTCGCTACCTTTAAAGCGATCAATCAGAGAGCTATCGAGAGCTGTCGTGAGATCGAAAGATTTGGTTACGCAGTCACGCCTCGATTCGCGCTTTCTTGCTCGGAAAAGATGCTGGATTACTGCGGCCAGCTTCTGGAAGCCGATCAAAGCTTACTGATGCAAACTCATATCAACGAGACAGAAGACGAGATCTTGGCGACTTCCGCGTTGTTTCCCAATGCCACCGATTATCTCGATGTGTATGCATCATTTGGCTTACTGAGTGATCGGTCACTGTTCGCTCATGGGATCCACAACACGGAAATTGAGTACGAGAAATGGGCCGCAGCAGGTGCGTCTGTCATCCATTGTCCGACGAGCAATACGTTCCTTGGCTCAGGACTCTTCGACGCTAATGGATACACGTCGAAGGAGATCAATGTGGCCTTGGGGAGCGACGTGGGTGGCGGATTTTCATTAAACCCTTTCGTGACGATGGCCGAGGCATATAAAGTCGCAAAGCTAAGGGGTCAGGTATTGGACCCCTTGCTGCTGATGTATTGGCACACACTTGGTGGTGCGAGGGCTATCCACCAGGAAGAGACTGTTGGCTCATTGGAACCCGGTAAGTACGCGGATTTTTGTTTGGTTGATATTACCAGCGACTACGTTGGCTCTGAAATATGGGAGCGGGCAGCTACCGTGCGGGACAAGTTATTCAGCTTGATGTTTGCGATGCCTGATTCAAAAAACAGGGTCGTCGCCACATTTACAGCCGGAATACTACGCTGGCACGACGAGATTCAATCAGGGTTATGACAATTGATCGTCATGATGCGTTCTCCAATTAACTCGATTTATGAAAGCAGTGATCAATAGTATCCAGGGGGTGAATGACTCGATTGAGCTGGAGATAGTTAACTACCTCGATAGGTAGAAAATCCGTAAGGGCTCAATAGTAATGGCACGTGATAATGCGCGTTCTCAGAGATACCAAATCGAATAGGAATCATGTCGAGAAAAGGATATTCCGGAAGCGCTAATCCGAGGCCTTTTAAATAATCACCGGCATGGAAGGTGATTTCATAGACTCCCAGCAGGGCATCTTCGTCCGATAATAATTTTTCTGATACGCGACCATCAACGTTGGTGGTGAAAATGCCAATTTCCTTAGGGTGTGGCTCGATACGTTTTAGCGTGATTTCGAGGCCCGCCGCTGGGGTGCCTGTGGCTGTGTTAAGCACATGTGTTGAGAGCGTTGTCATAGTCGTCTCCGGATTGATCGCGCTTTTTTTGAGGCGGGTTTTCAGGAAGGGTCAATCTCAAACCTTAACCTATGATGAATTCGAAGTATGCTAATGTTTCTCGAGCCACCCGCCTAGTATTTCGCGTTCCTCTTGACTCATTTGGGTCATGTTGCCTGGCGGCATCGCTCGAGACACAATCGATTGCGCGTATATTTGTTGCTTATATTTTTCCACATCGGCAAGCGTTTCTAAAATGACGCCTTTCGGCGGACTAGAGAAACCTGGCATCGTCGGTTGTGCGGCATGGCAACCTGTACAGTGAGTCGTCACGATCGCCTGCACTTCATTATCGTTAATCATGTCACTGGCTTCTAGAGCGACACTGGGAGGCTTAGCCCAAAACGCTAACGTGAGAATGAGTACCGAGGCGACCGGCCATTGCCATCTAACGCGGAACCCATTCGCACCGGCGTGTCCGGCATTGAAATAGTCGCGAATGATCGCGCCGATCAGGACCACTAGGGCGACTAAAATCCATAAATCTTCGCCCACAAAGGTCATGGGATAATGATTGGAAAGCATCATAAAAAGTACAGGTAGCGTCAGATAGTTATTGTGGGTAGAACGCTGTTTGGCCTGCAGGCCGAGTGCCGGGTCTGGTGTTTTACCTTGCTTAAGCGAAGCGACCACTTTTTTCTGATTAGGGATAATGATGAAGAAAACGTTACCGGTCATCCAGGTCGCAACCATCGCCCCAACATGCAGTAATGCAGCGCGTGAGCTGAAGATCTCGCTATAGCCGTAAGCGGCTAGTAAAACTACAACGTAAACAAGGAGACCGAGTACTCGCAGATCTTTGCCGGCCGGTGTCTTACAAAGCCCATCGTATATGATCCAACCGACCGCCAGTGACCCGAGCGACAGCCCGACTGCCTGCTGAACCGATAGGTCAGCCACCGATAAGTCGATTAGGAATACCTGTGCTCCCCAATAGTAAGTTACGATCAGGAGCGAGAAACCACTGATCCAAGTGAAATAGCTCTCGTACTTGAACCAGTGGAGCTCTTTCGGCATCGCTTCTGGGGCCACGAGATATTTTTGAACATGATAAAATCCGCCGCCATGGACGCTCCAGGATTCACCATGCACGCCCTTGGGTAAGTGTTCGGCTTTGCGAAGAGAGAGGTCGAGCCAGACGAAATAAAACGAACTACCGATCCACGCAATTGCCGTGATTACGTGGAGCCAGCGTAGGAGGAGGCTTGCCCATTCCATCCAGTAGTCAGCCATAGTTTATCCTCTAGGCGGTGCTTTTTTTCGGGGGGTCCCGACGCAATTAGTTAACATTAGTACATCGAGTCGCTAAATATATTAACAAATTAGTGGAGAGAGAATTTGGAACAGGAATATCCACGCGATTTAAAAGGCTATGGGGGAAGCCCACCTCATCCCAATTGGCCAGGCAAGGCACGTTTAGCAGTTCAATTTGTTTTGAACTACGAAGAGGGTGCTGAGAACTCGATCCTTCACGGGGATGCAGCCAGTGAAATATTTCTCTCCGAGATCATTGGTGCCCAACCGTTTGAGGGCCGTCGTCACATGTCGATGGAGTCCATCTATGAGTATGGTTCGCGCGCTGGTGTGTGGCGTATCCTCGAACTATTCCGCTCGCGTCAGGTCCCTCTGACGGTTTTTGGTGTTGCCATGGCGATGGAGAGGCATCCGGAAGTGGTTGGGGCATTTCTAAAGGATGGTCACGAAATCGCGAGCCACGGATACCGTTGGATCAACTACGACGGATATTCTCAATCTGATGAGCGGGAACACATGGAAAAAGCGATCGAGATCCATGCGCGCCTGACTGGTGAGAAGCCTGTTGGGTGGTACACAGGACGAACGAGCGAGCACACCCGTGGTCTGGTTGCTCAGTATGACCATTTCGAATACGACGCTGATGACTATTCGGATGACCTTCCGTTTTGGAGTCGGGTCGAGACCAGTCGCCCACACCTTGTTGTTCCCTACACCCTCGACACCAACGATATGCGGTTTGCGACAGCCCAGGGGTTCCACACCGCCGAGCAGTTTTATCAGTACCTGAAAGATGCGTTTGATGTGCTGTATTCAGAGGGTGAGACGGCACCCAAAATGATGTCCGTAGGGTTACACTGTC
The DNA here is from genome assembly GCA_000227525.2 of gamma proteobacterium HIMB30. Lineage (GTDB taxonomy): Bacteria > Pseudomonadota > Gammaproteobacteria > Pseudomonadales > Litorivicinaceae > HIMB30. The sequence continues at coordinate 251,928 of AGIG01000034.1, read as the reverse complement.
GGCTGATCGGTAGACCGGCCCGATTCATTGCGCTTCAGCGATTTTTGGATTATGTGTTGACTCACGACCGAGTCTGGATTGCGCGTCGAATTGATATTGCAAGGCACTGGGCGAAGGCACATCCTTACTTGGGGAGCTCGTGAGACAATCTCCGTATCCTGAGCAGTTAGATCTCATGGATTTCATTACCGTATTCGGCTCTGTCTATGAGCATTCGCCGTGGGTTGCTGAAGCGGTCTATCCATCGTTGACACCGGGTAGTGACGCGGCGGCGATGGCGGAACAGATGCGGTCTGTGGTTAACGCAGCATCCGATAAGCTAAAATTAGACCTTCTTCGTGCACACCCGGATTTGGCTGGCCGACTGAGTTTGGCTGAGCTAACTGAGTCGTCCCGCTCAGAGCAAACGGATGCAGGGCTTGACCGGTGTACGCCTGAAGAGTTAAGCGAGTTTCAGGCGTTAAATACCGCATACATCGAAAAATTTGGATTTCCATTTATATTTGCGGTGAAGGGTTATCACCGAACAGATATATTGGAAGCATTTCGTGTCAGGGTGACTCATTCGCGTGAGGTAGAATTTAAGACCGCAATCGAACAGGTCCACCGGATTGCGAAATTGCGTTTGGAGACTATAGCTAATGAAAATTGAGACCAACCTCCCGGCTTTTGCAGTGAATTGTGAGAACCTTGCGAGCGCAAAAGCTGGAGCGGAAGCGGTAGACTGTAGCGATGATTTTTTTGCCGATAAATCGAGACTGCTCTCTGACTCTGAGCCTGAATTCTACAAGGGTTGGTTTGACGATCATGGTCAATACATGGACGGCTGGGAATCGCGGCGGCGGAGAACTACGGGAAATGACTGGTGCCTGATCAGGCTGGCGAAACCTGGTCGGATCATTGGTTTCGATATCAACACGGCACATTTTACCGGTAACTACCCGCCCGGTGCCTCGATTGATGGCTCATCGAGTGAGGATCTTCCCTCGGATGATGATTGGCAGGAACTCTTAGAACCCGTCAGCTTAACCGGAGACAAACAACACTTTTTTGAGTCACAGTTCCATGAAAAACCGATCCGATGGGTGAGGCTCAACATATATCCCGATGGCGGTGTGGCGCGGCTTAAAGTTTATGGCGAGTCAGACGATGGAAGCGGGAATGAAGATAAAAACACTCAGCCGAGTAATGAGTTGTCGGCCCTGCGATTCGGTGGCCGCGTTGTGACTTACTCTAACGCACACTATGGAAACCCTGAGTTCATTCTGACACCCGGCAGAGGGAAGAATATGGGTGATGGTTGGGAGACTGCCCGGCGCCGAGTGCCCGGTAATGAGTGGATTATTATCAGGTTAGGAAGGATCGGGACCATTGGGCGTCTGGAGATCGATACAGCCCACTTCAAGGGAAACTACCCCTCGGGATGTAGTCTGCAGGCTGCCCTGTCTCCTCATCTACAAGAGGAGGCATTGGTGGCTCAGGCGATGTTTTGGGACGAGGTCCTGGAATACAGTGAATTGACTGCAGACTCGATACACACTTTTGACCTCAAGAAATTGGGGGCAGTTTCCCACGTGAAATTAAATATCTATCCGGACGGTGGGGTGTCACGGGTCCGAGTGTTCGGTGAGGCGAAGTGATGTTAGAGATTCAACCACAGCGGTTAACGCGCGAAGCATTTGCACCGTTTGGAGACGTGATACAGATTGAGGGATCGAACCATTTTGAGATTAACTCGGGATACACGACGCGTGTTCACGATCTGGCCGATGTCCAGCTGGGTGGCGAGAATGCAAGGGCGCAGTTCAGCTTTTTCTTGGGTCGACCACGCCCTTTAGAAATCAAGATGCTTGAGAAACACCCCCTGGGCAGTCAGGCCTTCTATCCGGTTGATAACAAGCAGTGGTTGGTAGTCGTCGCCACGGAGCCAAAACCAGAGGCGGTTCGTGCGTTTTGGGCGACCGGCAAGCAAGGCGTGAACTATCATCAAAATGTCTGGCATCACCCGTTACTGGTACTTGAGCCTCAACAGTTTGTCATTATCGACCGTGGGGGAGATGGTCATAACTGTGACGAGATTGAACTCCCCACGAGCGTACAGATCCAGACAGAGTCGTTTCAGCTCGTTTAGCGGTCGTCGGTCCCGTAAATACGATCGCCTGCGTCCCCTAGTCCGGGCAGGATGTAACCTTTCTCGTTAAGCCTGTCATCGACTTTGGCGACCACGATCCTGATATCCGGATATTCAGAAGTAATACGCTCTATCCCTTCCGGACAGGCGAGGATATTGACCACTGTTATCTGAGTTACGCCTGTTTCGATGAGTTTTCGAAGAGCCACGCTGAGGCTATTTCCGGTAGCCAGCATCGGATCGACTACAACGCAATATCTGTCACTTATATCGTTCGGAAGATTGGTGTAGTAGTCATCGATCTCGAGCGTCACTGGTTGACGAGCGAGCCCGATGAATCCTATTGATGCGTCGCTAATCAAATCCCGTAGAGTCTCCGCCATGATGTTTCCTGCGCGCATGATCGAGACGATACAAGGTCCAGGCTGCGAGATCAGTTGACCAGTCGTGATCTGCAACGGTGTCTCGACCTCAACCTCAGTTACGGGTAAATCATTTGTCGCTTCAGCGGCTAAAAGGATCGTGATTTCTTTGACAAATTGTCTAAATTCTCGGCTGGAGGTGGTCTTGTCTCGGAGTCGAGTGATTCTGTCCAAAACAAGCGGATTATTTAATTCGATGACTGTCGCCATGCATTCAGGCTCCTTTAATTTCAGAAACAATGTAGCGCAGCAATCATACAATTTCGGTGCATTTGCCGGAAAAGCACCCAATTTTGCACCGTATTGGTGCAATTGCTGGTGCGTGCACTGAGCGTTTTTTTCTTGGACAAAAGTATAAGTATTTGGTTATAAAGGCAATCCAAGGTTTGGCACAAGTCTTGAGATAGAAAAATAAAAAATGAGGACAAATGAACGCGCTCGAAGTGATAGATCTCTGCATCCGATATGACAACGTCACGGCTGTATCCAACGTATCGTTCAAATTGACGGCAGACCAGTACTGTTGTTTGCTCGGTCCGTCGGGATGTGGCAAGACATCGACACTCAGAGCGATCGCTGGGCACGAAACTGTATTCTCCGGGGACGTGATCGTCGGTGGAAAAAATGTCACGGACCACGCCCCAGCCAAACGGCCAACATCAATGATGTTTCAGGATTATGCGCTCTTCCCGCACCTCAGTGTGCTCGATAACGTCGCGTTTGCTTTGAAGATCGGCGGGATGGGTAAGACCGAGAGACATACAACAGCGCTCGATTACCTGAGAAAGGTTCAGCTTGAGGAATTTGCGAATCGTTTACCCTCTGAGTTATCGGGCGGACAACAACAGCGAGTCGCCTTAGCCAGAGCGTTGGTAACGTCTCCAAAGGCATTATTGCTGGATGAACCCTTGTCGGCACTGGACCCTTTCTTACGTATTGACATGAGGGCAGAGCTGAAGGCGATGCAGAAATCGCTCGGCATACCCTTTGTTCACGTCACTCACAGCCAGGAGGAGGCGATGGCCCTCTCGGACGTGGTGATCGTGATGGATGGTGGGCAGATCCAGCAGGTGGGGTCGCCCCGCGATATTTATGAAACCCCCGCGAACAGATTCGTCGCAGAATTCATAGGAGGCCACAACGTGATCGAGTCTGATCACGGGTTGGTCTCCGTGAAGTACAGTGAGTTACAGATAGGAATCGAAGGACAGTCCAACTCAAAGATCGAGAGAATTGAATACCTTGGCCAGTATCTGAAGGTTTCTGTAGCCACTGATTTTGGGACTTTGCACGCCTACACGGACGATAAGACTTTTTTGAGTTTGGGCTTAACGATAGGAGACGAGTGCAATACCCACTGGATTCCGGAAACGGAAACTTTACTCAAAAACTGAGCTACGGAGGCATTATGTCTAAGAAAACTCAAGAAAATATGGCTGGATTGTCGAGACGATCCTTTATTAAAGGCGCGGGTACGCTAGCAGCTGCATCCATGTTTGGTGGTGTTGCGCCTTATGTTATGTCAAACGAGAAGAAGGTGTTGCGGTATCTGGGAACCGCGGTGAACCAGGACACTAAAATTGGTGAGAAGGCCAAGGAAGATCTGGGTATCACCATCGAGTACATTCCAGTAACCACTGACGAGGTAACTAAGCGAATTCTGACCCAGCCAAACAGCTTTGATCTGGTGGATACGGAGTATTTCAGTTTGAAGAAGTTAGTACCGTCAGGGAACCTGATCGGTATGAATGCGAACAAGATTAAAGAGTTCGACAACATCGTCACCGCCTTCACGAAGGGTGAAGTTGCGGGTAAGAAAATTGGCGACCAGGGCACGGCTCCCAAGAAGGTATTCTATAAGGATGGAGAGAACTCGAAGAACTTCTCCAGCACACCCACTGAGTGGGTAACACTGATACCGACCGTATATAACGCTGACACGCTGGGAATTAGACCCGACCTGATCGGTCGCCCAATCAACAGTTGGTCGGAGCTGTTGAACCCCGAGTTTAAGGGCAAGGCCTCGATCCTGAACATCCCATCGATCGGGATCATGGACGCGGCGATGGTCGTCGAGGCGATGGGTGAGTACAAGTACCCCGATAAGGGGAACATGACCAAGAAAGAAATCGACTTGACGATGAAGATCATGACCGAAGCGAAGAAGGCGGGCCAGTTCCGGGCGTTTTGGTCTGACTTTAATGAGAGCGTCAATCTGATGGCGTCGGGTGAGGTTGTGATTCAGTCGATGTGGTCACCAGCGATCACGGCGGTCAGAACCAAGGGAATCCCTTGTGTTTACCAGCCGCTCAAAGAGGGCTACAGGGCCTGGGCTGCCGGTTTCGCTTTGCCGTCTACGATCAAAGGGTATCAGGCGGATTTGGCGTATGAGTTCATCAACTGGTTCCTCTCAGGGTGGGCGGGTGCCTACTTAAATCGGCAGGGTTATTACTCAGCGGTGCTGTCAACGGCGCAGGCCAATATGGAAGCCTATGAGTGGGACTACTGGATGCTCGGTAAGCCTGCCGCGAAGGACATCATGTCTCCTAACGGACAGAAACTCGCGTCGGCCGGAGAGGTGCGGGATGGTGGCTCGTACGAGGATCGGATGGGCAGCGTTGCCTGTTGGAACGCGGTGATGGACGAAAACCGCTATATGGTCAGAAAGTGGAATGAGTTTATCGCTTCCTAAGCGGGCTCGATCAGGGGGTTAGCGAGGCTAATCCCCTTAACGACGGATGAGAGTATGGTGAAACCGAACAGTAGCAGTATCCTCGCGGTACCGTTCGCTCTAGTGCTTGCATTGTTTTTTGTGTTGCCGCTGCTATTGGTCGTGGTCGTGAGCTTTTGGGACTACACCGAGTATTCTCTCATCCCCGATCTGATCCTCATGAATTATGAGGAATTATTTTACGGATGTTTTGACTGGAACGAAGGGTTGTGCACCACGTTCGCAACCTATCTATCGACTTTTAAGTATGTCTTCCTGACATGGTTTCTAACCCTGGGAATTGGATTTGGGGTGGCTCTCTATCTCGTATTCTGTGTTCAAAGTTTAAAGATGCAGATAGTTTTATTCTTGGTTTGCACGATTCCATTTTGGACCAGTAACGTCATCCGGATGATTTCTTGGATACCGTTGCTAGGGAGAAACGGGATCGTCAACACGGGCCTGATGAGCATGGGTATCATCGACGAACCGATCGAGTGGCTGCTCTACTCCGGTTTTTCGGTGACCCTCGGCTTTGTTCATCTCTACTCCCTGTTTATGGTCGTCCCAATCTTCAACTCGATGGCGAAGATTGATCGATCGCTGATCGAAGCCGCGAAGGACTCGGGTGCATCAGCCTGGCAGATTATTACGAACATCATTATCCCGTTGAGCCGCTCCGGGATCATGATCGGTTCGATCTTCGTCATCACGATCGTCGTCGGTGATTTCATAACAATCGGAGTGCTCGGAGGCCAACAGATCGCTTCTGTCGGGAAAATTATCTATGTCGAAATGAGCTATCTTCAGTTCCCAGCGGCCGCCGCCAACGCGGTGGTCTTAGTCTCGATCACGCTCCTGATGGTCGCGGCCATGATGCGAATCGTCAACGTGCGTAAGGAGCTCTGACGATGTTTTCTAAGACTCAGACCCTGTGTTTGACGATTTTCTTTGGGTGCTTCGTTGTTTTTCTTTATGGGCCGGTGCTGTCCATTATTCTGCTGGCGTTCCAGGGGCCTGAGGGTGGTCTGACATTCCCGATGAGAGGCGTCTCTCTTCACTGGTTCGAAGAGCTGTGGCGTGGACTTGGTGTCGTTGATATCTCCCGGGGACTTCGTCGTTCCCTATTTCTCGGGATATTGGTGATGATTTTCACTGTGGTCCTGAGTCTGTGTGCAGGTCTCGCCTTCCGAAAGAAGTTCCGAGGCTCTGGAGTCCTGTTTTATCTAACCATCGCAAGCCTAATCATACCCTCGATCGCGATTAGTTTAGGTATTGCGTTACAGTTTCGGTTGCTTGATGAAACAATCAAGTGGCTCGGTCAGACCTTTGAGATCCAGTGGATCATTAATGATTTTCAGACCTCAATGGGGCTGGTTGCCTCAGGTCTGGGGACGCATCTCACTTGGACGTTACCTTTCGGACTGTTAATCATGTTCGCGGTCTTTAATCGCTTCAATCCCAGCTATGAAGAGGCTGCACGGGATCTTGGTGCGACCCCTTGGCAAACGTTTTGGGGTGTCGTTTTCCCTCTCATCGCACCGGCTCTTGTGGGTGTGGCGTTGTTCGGATTCACACTAAGCTACGATGAGCTGGCTCGCTCTTCGCAGGCTTTGGGTTCGGTCAATACGCTACCGTTAGAGTTGAGGGGTTTAACGACAACCGTCACCAACCCGTCGATTTACGCGTTAGGAGCGGTGACCACTGGGGTGAGCTTTTTAGTGATTGGTTTGTCACTCGCTCTGTTCTGGGCACTCCGACGCAAGACGGGGGCCAACCGGTAATGGGGTCTCCTGTCATTTGTTTCATCAACCCAAACAGCACTGAATCGATGACGAGTACCTGTCGAGACACACTGGATCGAATCACTGTCGCCGGTGGAGCTAGTTTCGAATTCATTACCAATCACGCCGCACCGGAAGCAATTCAGGGCGCTGATGATGGTGAGCTTGCCACCGAGGCGATGTTGTCCATGGTCGCAAAATTATCAGATGACTATTCTGCTTTTGTGGTGGGTTGTTTTGATGACACCGGTGTTTGGGATCTCGTTGAACAGGTGGGGCGACCGGTCATTGGGATTGGGCAATCGGCGTATCATTGGGCATCGCTCCGTTCGCAACGGTTTGTCGTTCTGACCACACTCCAAGTCTCTGTCCCGGTCATCAAGGAGTCAATTCAGCGGCAAGGGTTTGAGCCGAACTGTCTTGATGTGTTGGCTAGCGGGATACCGGTGCTTGAACTCGAAAGGGATCCCAGAGAATCGCTGAAAATACTCAATCACTGCATCCGAGATATCGTCGATACGCATGGCGAAAACGTAGCGATCATATTGGGTTGCGCGGGCATGACAGCCCTCTATGCCGAGCTGAATAGCGAATGGGAAGAGCTGACAATCATTGATCCAGTTGCCGCCGGACTCCGACTGTCCAGCGTCTTGTGTCTGGAGTAGTAACCGATGGAGCAGTGTCAGTCCCTTGAATCGGATCATACCTGGCCCGCCAGCCTAAGTTGTCGTTTCCATCAGACCAGCGCAGGTAAGACTGCGCTCGCCGAACTTTCTCATGCCGGACCTTTGCGGGTGCAGAAATTGTTTCATGATCAGGACCTTGCACATTGCTACGTGCTACACCCGCCGGGGGGGATGGTGTCGGGTGATGATCTCGATTGCCGGTTCTATCTCAATCCCCGGGCCAAGGTTTTGATAACGACACCGGCGTCGGGGAAACTCTATCGGGCCCGACAAAACGGCTCGATGCAGACTACCCGGACATTGATCGAGGTCGATGAAGAAGCGGTTTGTGCGTACTTACCGCAGGATACGATTGTCTTTGATGGTGCCCACGGTGATCTAGAGACTCAGATTTTCGTTGATTCATCGGCTACTTACTTCGGTTGGGAGCATACGGTGTTTGGTCGGTCAGCTGGCTCCCTCCCTTTCACGAGTGGTTGTCTTTCCCAGCGGCTGAGCGTTTATCGAGACCGCCATTTATTGTACCGAGACCATTTGCGGATCGGACCCGAGACTTTAACCAGTGTCAGCGGTTTGAATGCCATGACTAGTTTCGCGTCAGGGTTACTCGCATTGACAACGGGATCTGAAAAGACGGCTGCAGTGGTCGTTGATTGCCGACACATCCTAAAGGGCTTTCGCGGCAAGTTTGGCGTGACTGCGATCCGTGATGGACTGATCAGTATTCGTTTGTTGTCTGATCGCGCAGAAGACACGAGGAACGCCTTGGATTCGCTGTGGTCTTTGATCGGGGATCAAATCATGGCAAGAAAAGTCGAAACGCCAAGAATCTGGAGGACATGAGTGGAATTAACCCCTAGAGAAAAAGACAAGCTATTGCTGTACACGGCCGGCTTAGTTGCCGAGCGTCGGTTAGCCCGAGGTCTGAGATTGAACTACCCGGAGGTCGTTGCCCTGATCAGTTTGGAAATTATGGAAGGCGCGCGTGATGGGTGTTCTGTCGCTGAACTGATGCAGCTGGGACGTACGATACTGACCAAAGACCAAGTGATGGATGGAGTGGCTGAGATGGTGGATGAGGTGCAGATCGAGGCGACATTCCCAGACGGGACGAAGTTAGTCACTGTTCATGAGCCGATACAGGAGGCATTGAAGAAATGATTCCAGGAGAAATGCGGATTCAGTCTGGTGAGGTGAATCTGAATGAGGGCCGTGAGACCGCGACATTGGTCGTCGCGAATACTGGTGACCGGCCAATCCAGGTCGGCTCCCACTATCATTTTTACGAGGTGAATCCCTGTTTATCGTTCGATCGCCCGCAAGCGCTTGGGTTCCGGCTAAATATCGCTGCCGGCACCGCCGTGCGGTTCGAGCCTGGTCAGGAGAGGACGGTTGAGTTGGTGGCGCTGGCCGGTGATCGGAACGTATTCGGGTTCAGGGGGTTAGTGATGGGTCGTCTAGAGGAGTCGGTATGAAAATCTCAAGAAAAGCCTACGCTGATCTCTATGGGCCCACGGTCGGAGATACGGTTCGCCTTGGTGATACAAATCTTTGGGTTACTCCGGAGACTGATTCAGCCGTCCCCGGCGACGAGGTTACGTTTGGGGGAGGGAAGGTCATCCGAGACGGGATGGGTCAGTCCCAGCGGTCAAGTCAGGAGTGCATGGATCTTGTGATTACCAATGCACTGATTGTCGACTACTGGGGCATCGTCAAGGCTGATGTCGGCGTGAAAGCAGGAAGGATCGCCGCTATTGGGAAGGCGGGGAATCCTGATATCCAGCCGTCAGTTACGGTGGTTATTGGTCCCGGGACTGAGATCATCGCTGGTGAGGGGAAGATCTTAACGGCCGGTGGTATCGACTCTCATATTCATTTTATCTGTCCCCAACAGATTGATGAGGCACTCGCGTCCGGAATAACGACCATGATGGGGGGAGGTACGGGTCCGGCGACGGGTACCAATGCTACGACCTGCACACCAGGACCCTTCAATATGGAAATGATGATGCGTGCGGTCGAGGGTCAACCGATGAATTTCGGTTTTCTTGGTAAGGGAAACTCGAGTAACCGACAAGCGCTGATTGAGCAGATCGAAGCCGGCGCCTGTGGACTTAAGCTTCATGAAGACTGGGGCACGACACCCCAGGCGATTGATACGTGCCTGACCGTTGCCGATGAGACGGATACACAGGTCGCGATTCATACCGACACCTTGAATGAGTCTGGTTTCGTTGAGGAAACCCTGAGCGCGATCGCGGGGAGAACGATCCATACCTACCACACCGAGGGCGCGGGCGGTGGTCACGCACCTGACATCATCAAGGCCGCTGGGTTACCAAATATCCTCCCATCCTCTACAAACCCCACGCGGCCCTACACCATCAACACGGTCGATGAGCACCTCGATATGTTAATGGTCTGTCACCACCTGTCGCCAAATATCCCTGAAGATGTCGCATTCGCGGACAGTCGAATCCGAAAAGAGACCATCGCGGCGGAGGATATCCTTCATGATAAAGGCGCGTTCAGTATGATTGCGTCAGACTCACAGGCGATGGGACGTGTTGGTGAGGTGATTACTCGCACGTGGCAAACCGCTCACAAGATGAAGGATCAGTTCGGGTCGTTGGAATCTGATCCGGACTGGCACGACAACTTTAGAGCGCGACGGTACATCGCAAAATACACGATTAATCCGGCGATCGCGCATGGCATCGCTCACGAAGTGGGGTCCATTGAAGTCGGAAAGATGGCCGACTTGGTTCTTTGGAAGCCTGCATTTTTTGGTACGAAGCCAGCACTCATCCTGAAAAGCGGGTTTATTGTGGCGGCCCCGATGGGCGACCCAAATGCATCCATCCCAACGCCCCAGCCCGTGCACTACCGGACAATGTTTGGAGCGATGGGATCATGTCCAGACCGGCTGTCCGCGACCTTCGTGTCTGAACTGTCCTTACAGAAAAATAACAACTGGATGACAGAAACGAATCGGCAGCTTCTGCCTGTTCGAAATATCCGTTCAGTCAACAAGGCTGACATGGTGTTGAATGACTTCCAGCCGACAATTGAAGTTGACCCAGAAACTTATGAGGTTCGAGCTGATGGTGAACTTCTAGTCTGTGAACCCGCGAGCTTACTTCCGTTGGCTCAACGATATTATTTGTTTTAGAGGACGTAAATGTGTTGGAGCTTACCGAAAAAATCGAGGCAGCAGCGGAATATGACGCGGTCATCTTGCTTGACTACGACTCCCGGAAGCGTGGCCGTTTTAAAACGTTAACAGAGACCGACGAGGAGGCTGGTCTTTTCCTGGATCGAGGTCAGATTCTCTCGGAAGGTGATTATTTGAAAGCAACCGACGGCCGAGTGGTCCTTGTCAAAGCAGCCATTGAAAAGTTGACCAAGGCCTCGACCAATGACCCAATATTATTCGCTAAAATTTGTTATCACCTCGGGAATCGCCATACTCCGGTTGAGATTCAGCCAGGCTCTGTTCGATTCCAGCCAGACCATGTCTTGGCAGATCTGTGTCGTCACTGGGGACTTGAGGTGAAGGACTTTGAAGGGTCTTTTAATCCGGAGAAGGGTGCTTACGGTCAACACTCTTTAGGTGGTCACCATCATGACTAGGTCGAGGTCATTCGTCCACGCGTTACATCTGTTCTCTCCGAGCCTACCCATCGGTGCATTTGCTTTTAGCCAAGGGCTCGAAGCTGCGATCGATAAGGGTCTTGTGTGTGACTCGGAAACGCTTTCTCGTTGGTGCGAGAGTGTGATGAAGTTCTCGCTGACAACGCTCGATTGCCACTATGCCAGTCGGGCATACCGAGCGACTTCAGACACGACTTTCCGTGAGATTAACGCTGAGATGCTCGCGTCTCGCGAAACACATGAGTTGCTCCAGGAGGACTTGCTCCTCGGAGCAGCATTCAAGAAGTGGGCAGTTGATCAAGGGATCGACGTACCAGATGCAAATGAATATTCACTGATCTGTTTGTACGGATGGGTCGCTGCGAGGTATGAGCTTCCGGAAGACTGGTTGATCTCTGGCATTCTCTGGTCATGGCTTGAAAATCAAATGATCGTCGCCGCTAAAGCGATTCCGTTGGGCCAAAACTCATTGCAAAATATTTTGGCTGAGTTGAAACCACAGATATCTGAATGCGTCGACCAGGCTCTGGAATCTTTATCGATAGATTCCTCAAGCACTGTTCCACTTCTTTCAATTTTGAGCGCTCAGCATGAGGCTCAATATTCCAGGCTTTTTCGTTCTTAGGAGGTATGTATGCAAGCATTGCGAGTGGGAATCGGTGGGCCCGTGGGATCAGGTAAGACTGCGCTGACTCTCAATTTGTGCCGTGCGATGCGTGATTATTACGACATGGCGGTTGTAACGAACGATATCTATACACATGAAGATGCCCAATTTTTGTCACAACACGATGCGTTAGATCAGACACGTATTTTGGGTGTTGAAACGGGCGGATGTCCTCACACTGCAATTCGCGAAGATGCGTCGATGAACCTGGCGGCGATTGATGACCTGCAGAGTCGTCATCAGGAGCTTGATTTGGTTCTCGTAGAATCGGGTGGTGATAATCTGAGCGCCACATTCTCTCCCGAACTGTCAGACCTCACTATCTATGTGATCGATGTCAGTGCAGGTGACAAGATTCCTAGGAAAGGCGGACCGGGTATCACGAAGAGCGATTTATTAGTCATCAACAAGATTGATGTCGCGTCGTTGGTAGGCGCGTCACTTGAAGTCATGGATCGTGACACGACAAGAATGCGTGGCGAGAAGCCTTTTGTATTCACCAACATGAAGACAGGGCAGGGACTCCGTGAGATCGTTGATTTTATTGTCGATCGCGGGATGTTGAGAGCGAAAGATCTTGGTAGTGTGGGTGCTGTCGACGTAAGCAGCGGCTGAAGGCTCCAAAGAAACGCGGTTAATCGATTAATAAAATAGTGCAGTGTTTTGACTGATCTAGAGGCTATGGATTGAATCGGAATAGATCGGTACAGTCGGGACAGTAGATTTGGGAAGGTAGTCCGTTTAAGACTAGAGGTGCTTCGTGTACCGAGGGCTATCCAAGTGACCGGTTGGTCAAAATAAGTAGGAGTAAATCATGAAAATGATACGGAAATTATTGGCGGCTTCGTTTGCATCTATTTTTTGCCTCTCAGCGATGGCTGCAACAAAGATTCAGTTTGCTTTAGATTGGAAGTTTGAGGGTCCATCGGCGCCCTATTTTTTGGCGATTGATAATGGCCATTTCTCGAAGGCCGGACTCGACGTTGAGATCTCGCCGGGCAAGGGATCACTCGATGCGATCCCGAAGGTTGCAACAGGTGCATTTCCAGTTGGCTTTGCCGATATTAATTCGTTGATTAAGTTTCTCGATCAGAACCCTGGCGCACCGGTTACGGCGGTTATGATGGTTTACGATAAGCCGCCTTTTGCTATCGTGGGACGTAAGTCGCTCGGGATTTCGGAGCCGAAAGACCTTGAGGGTTCGACTCTGGGTGCGCCGCCACCTGATGGAGCATGGGCGCAGTTCCCATCCTTTGCGAAGGCGAATAATCTTGATATGAGCAAGATTACGGTAGAGCCTGTTGGATTCCCAACTCGTGAGCCGATGCTCGCAGAAGGGAAAGTCGACTCGGTGACTGGGTTCTCATTTTCTTCGTACTTAAATCTCGTCCGCCTCGGTACTCCAGAGGATGATATCTCGACAATTCTGATGGCTGATCATGGCCTTAAGCTCTACGGAAACGCAATCATCGTCAATACAGAATACGCGAACGCGAATATTGATACGGTAAAGGCCTTCTTAAAGGCGGTAGGCGCAGGTTGGAAGGATGCGATCGCTAACCCTGGTGCTGCAGTCGCAGCGCTGGTTAAGAGAAACCCGGCTGCCGACGCAGGCCTCGAGGAGCGCCGCCTTGGTCTAGCGATCGACGCCAATGTGCTGACAGATTACGTTAAACAAAACGGGATGGGTAACATCGACAAGTCTCGGTTTGCTGGAGCGATTGAGCAACTGCGTGATACCTACGAGTACAAGACCACGCCAAAAGCAGACCTGTATTTCACAGATGCATTCTTGCCCTCTGGCGGTTTTAAGTTAAATTAGACGCCTAATCAATGCGCCCGCTTGCTGTTATTAGGTCAGCGGGCGTGACTCAAAGTAAGGATGCTTGAATTGTCTAGCTCTCAAGAGAATCTCATCGCCATCGAGAACGTGACGCACGCGTACCGGAAAGATGGCCAAGCGCTGCCCGTCCTTGAAAACTTAACCCTTGGAGTGCCCCAGCATGGGTTCACAGCAGTCGTTGGCCCTTCCGGTTGCGGTAAGTCGACTTTGACTAGACTCATTGCTGGACTCATGCGGCCGGATGAGGGCACAGTCTGGCTGCACGGAGAGCAGGTGGTATCGCCGCGATCGACGGTGGGTATGGCGTTTCAGAACCCGGTATTACTCGAGTGGCGCAGTATCCTGAAGAATGTGCTTCTTCCTCTTGAGATTGTCCCAACAAATCTGAGTAAGCAGGGTGCGGAGGATCGGGCTAGGCATCTACTGCATCTCGTTGGCCTTTCAGGGTTTGAGGACAAACGACCGTCGGAGTTATCTGGCGGAATGCGTCAGCGTGCATCCCTATGCAGGGCTCTGATTCATAACCCCGATGTATTGATCTTGGATGAGCCATTTGGCGCGCTGGACGCATTCACTCGAGAGGATCTGTGGCTCACAATGCATAAGCTCAGGGCTGAAGAGCCGTTCACCGGCGTCTTGATCACTCACGATCTCAGAGAATCCATATTCTTAGCCGACGAGGTGGTTGTGCTGTCTGATCGACCCGCGACGGTGCAGCACAGGGTCGCTTTGACGAGAGAAGGGCCTCCGTCTCTTGACCAGCTCTACACCAACCAATCGATTAGTATTCTGAACGAGCTGCGCGAACAAATCCGTATCGCGAGAAATGGTGCGGAGGTATAAATGCGGCAGTATCTGATCCCAGGTTTTGCGATTGTCATTTTCTTGGTTTTTTGGGAGGCCTTGGTCTGGGTCAATGACTGGCCAAACTATAAAATGGCGTCACCGTCCGATCTGTGGCCAGCATTTTGGCGGTTCAAAGAATTGTTCTTGTCTTACGGATGGGACACGCTCTGGCGGACTGTTGTGGGACTTTTGATTGCAATTGTTGTCGGTGTTTTCTTGGGCATGATCATGGGATTCTCGAAGATCATGCGTGAGGGGTTATATCCGTTACTGGTTGGTTTTAATGCGATACCTAAAGCGACTGTAGTTCCTATTGTTGCCCTGATGTTTGTGGGTCAGCATGACCTGAACACAGTGTTAATCGCTTTTATGATTTCATTTTTCCCAATCGCAGTCTCTGTATCGATTGGGCTATCGACCCTTGAACCAGAGTATCGCGATATATTGCGGTCACTTGGCGCATCCAAGCTGACGATTTTCTGGAAAATTGCGCTTCCCAAGACGCTTCCCGAGTTCTTTGGTGCGCTTAAGGTGGCCGTTACGCTTGCCTTTATCGGGACGAATCTGATGGAAATCGTATCCCCACATGGTCGAGGATTGGGAGCGCTATTTGATAGCGGAAAGACGAACTCGGATTACCCGCTCATGTTTGCAGTGTTGATTGCTTTGGCGGTGCTGGGCATCGCGCTCTACTACGTGGTCGTGTTTTTGGAAAAAATCTTCGCTGGCTGGGCTGAGCGCTCGACTGACTAAATCTTAGGTTTTCGATCTGAGAAGCGGAGTCTCAGAGTTGCTAGCCAAGTTGGGCTAGGAATGGTTGTGCTGAATTTTCAACACGGTGCAGGGTCAAGCCGTCAGGTTATCTTCATCATCAGTTGACGTCTCAGCACACATCCAGCAGATCTCGAAACTCCCCGGGTTGCGCTCGTTGCATATCGTGCAAACCCAGTCCGAAGCGACGTTCCGGTTGACGAACTCATTCAACACTTGCCGTGCCCGATCCAGATCGCGAAGGTTTAGTAACCAAAGTTCTGGCCACATTTCTACGAATGGAAGCTCACCCACCCCAGATTGGAGATTTTCGTTTTTCAAAGACGTCGTAATCCCCTCTGAGGCGAGAAGCTTCTGTACGAGTTGTGCCTCGATGATGTCGGCTGCTGTGTAGAGTTTGATGCTGTTAAGGATTTTATTCATCGTCGTAGAACCGTGATCCAGCGCCAGAAGTTGAGTAACTGAAGCAGTGTACCCGCCACATAATTCAGAGCTGCTGCCCTCAAAATGGTTTTTGAGGGAGCCAACTGGTGCTCTGAAACATAGCCTTTGCTCAACAGTGGGAGTGCCTTTTTGAAGCTCGCGTCGAATTCAACTGGCAACGTAGCCAGCTGCACAACAACTCCGTAACCGAGGACCATGAAAGCGCCTGTGAGTGATAAGGGGCTCAGGTGCGGTGACAGGGCTAAGCCTCCAATCAATGGGCTGACAGCGAGTAACGCAGAACCGACGACTTGTGCGCCCTGAGCTGACTGAGCCAATCGATGTCTCAATAGAAACAGGGGCTCACGTCGCGCATGCTGAATGGCATGCCCACACTCGTGAGCGGCAATCACGATGGCGGCGAGTGTTTTACCGCTGTACTTATCCTCGGTTAACGCGACTGATCTGTCGACCGGGTTGTAGTGATCTCCAGCCTCAGCCACTACAACTTTGACATCCTGTAAATCAAACCGATCCAAAAGATGGCGAGCGAGCTCTCCACCAGTCCCGGGAAAATTTGTTTCTGGATAACGATTGTATTTTCTGAGTACGTAAGAGACCCAAAGACTCGGCCTAAACAACACAGAGAGTACGATCAAAACGGTCACGATCAGTATGATACTTTGCTCCTCATAAGATGATGACCGAGTTTGGTAACTCAAATTACCAGTTGCGCTCGAGGCTGAGTGTAGGATTACATGTTCAATTAAACATAAAATCGGCGACTAAGGTAAATATTGCCACTGTAATTCGGGGTTTGGAACAATTGAGCGAACGCGTGTTCTGCAAGTTCTGAACAAATGACTCGTGGTTCTGAGGTGCGATTATGTACGTTGGATTGTTCGACTTATTCAAGATAGGAATTGGGCCTTCAAGCTCCCATACCATGGGACCGATGCTGGCTGCTCAGAAGTTTTTGAGTCTGATCGACCCGATGCGTGTTGTGTCAGTGACTGTTGACCTCTATGGCTCATTGAGCGCGACAGGCAGAGGCCATAAGACGGATGAAGCAGTGATTTGTGGGTTGGCTGGATTCTCTGCAAATACCGTGACAGCTGAGGAGATCAATGACACGCTTTTGTTGGCTGACCAGGGGCAATTACTGCTGGCTTCCAAAAATCGAATATCTTTCCAACGAGAGTCAGATATTCGATTCACCGATGAGACCCTTGACCAACATCCGAATGCGCTAAGATTCACAGCCTATGATTCACACGGTGAGGTGGTAGACTCCGAGTTGTATTTTTCTGTCGGTGGCGGCTTCGTACAAACTCTCACAGAATTAATGGAGACGCCGCAAACATCGAACCAAGAAGAACCCTATCCATTTGAATCATTCAAGGATCTGCTCGCTCTCTGTTTGAGTGAAGGTCTGTCGATTTCTTGTGTGATGCTTGAGAACGAAAAAGCACTCCGCGATCAAGATGCCGTAAAACAGCAGTGTATGAAGCTGTATCGAGCGATGCGTCACTGTGTTGATACGGGTATGTCTGTACAGGGACTCCTGCCAGGTGGATTGCAAGTCAGGCGTAGAGCTCCCGCGCTTCATCAAAGTTTGGTTTCGGGACAACGCAAGAATCTGATATCCACCGGCTTTGAGGGAATGGATTGGGTCAATTTATATGCATTGGCTGTCAACGAGGAAAATGCAGCGGGAGGACGAATGGTCACCGCTCCAACGAACGGTGCTGCTGGGATCATTCCTGCAGTACTGTTGTGGTTTATGGATCAGCAGGCTCAAGAAGATGCGCGTGTCGTACGTGATTTTTTCCTGGTTGCGACGGCAATTGGATCACTGTGCAAGAGAAACGCCTCGATTAGTGGTGCTGAGGTCGGATGCCAAGGGGAAGTTGGTTCTGCCTGTGCAATGGCTGCAGGGGCACTCTGCGAAGTACTCGGTGGGACGCCAGAACAGGTGGAAAATGCCGCTGAAATTGGACTGGAGCATAATCTCGGTTTGACCTGTGATCCTGTCGGTGGATTGGTTCAGGTACCTTGTATCGAGAGAAACGCAATTGCGGCCGTGAAGGCGATCAACGCTGCTCATTTGGCTCTGATGGGTGATGGTCGGCATTTTGTGTCGTTCGACAAGGTGCTTCACACGATGAAGGAAACCGGAAGGGATATGCAAGACAAGTACAAGGAAACCTCGAGAGGCGGCCTGGCCGTCAGCGCAGTTGAATGCTGACTCGGTGGATCGTGTGCTGTATCGAGAGAATCAATGAACCCCATCAATCCTCGAAAACTACTGCATAGTAAGTGGACCGCTGCCACGCCCAAGAATAAAGAAAAACATTTCTTGGTTGTTGAGGTGAAATACGATGACGACGGATCGGTTGTCTTGTGTCTGTTGGAAGCGGTGATCAATCAACGACAAACCGCTGTGAACTGGCGTGATTTGAAAAATAGCGAACATTGGAAACAGGGATGGAAGTAGTAACAATGTGGATTCGATACGTATTGATTATTTTCAGCACCGCGGTCTTCGCCAATTTATCAGTGAACGCACAGGGTGCTGCTATTTCCGAGATGCAATGCCCTAAGGTAAGAGATTATGGTGGATATCCGCATACGACAGGCGAGACCATCACGTACCGACTTGATCGATCAAATCAAACAGTTTCGCGCAGAACCAATAGCGAATGGATCACTATTTGCGATAAGACCTCGCAATGCTCGATCGAGGGTGACGTAGTATTCCTATCTGAAATACGCACTGACGAAAAAAAGTTGATTGAGCGTCGGCTTAACTTTTCAACGTCTACAGAAAAGGCCAAAGAATGGGGTAATCCCAGCAAAACGAAACTTGTGTTCGGGTATGAATCGCGATGTAAGCCGAGTCGGTAAGAAGGTGACGATTCAACTGGCAACTTTTCGTTCGATAGGTTTGCTCGTCATGACGCTCGAGTCAACGAGATCGAGAGGTTGTGATGGCCATGCATCGACGCGCGGTTGTGATCGTCAAAATGCAATCCAGAGCAGTTGATCCCCTGCTGATTCATCGGTTGCTCACAATAAAGTCGTGAAAAATAGGTGTAGACGCGCGTTGCAACGCACCAGTTTATTTTGATACCGATACCTCATTTGGGTCAGAAACGGTGCGAATTTCTAATCATCTAGAACTGTGCCCATATTTTTATTCCAAATATCAATTCTTTAGATAAAAACGATCTAACGGTAAGGATGCGCGTCTTTATACTTTAGTCGTGGACAAGACGACTCACGGAGGAGAAACAAAGAAGGAGTTCATACGATGACTATCTCTCAGTTTCTCGACCCCACCTGGAATGCGCTATCAAGTGCACCCGGAGAGTGGAAATACACGATGTCGATTATCTTGGCTGGTATGTGGTGTTTAATATTCGGCATCTATACCGCTGAGCTAACTTTTATCGGTTACAACATCCTCGGCCACATTGCGCTGATCACAGGGATTTTTGTGACACATCGGGCGTTTCTAACCGCTCGGGAATATTCCCCAAATAAATAGCAGATAAACATAATCTCGCGACAGCCGTTGAGGCTGACGCGAGTGTTTGTTATCAGTTAGCCGTTGATCGGTTGATCGGTTGATCTGTGCAGGCAGGGTCGTGAAAGGCTCATAAAAAGGAGCCCTCAGGCTCCTTTCGCGAAATGGTAATCTTGAGCGATCACATTTCTGTGGGTTATCGCTGGAACTTAGGAGTTACTCTGAGCTCCGACACGGCAACCAACACCACTCAAAATTTGACACAATTCACTAGACATTGGATCACCTCCTTTTAATTTCAGCCACTGACACACTGACAATACCAGACCTTCTTTGTGTGTCAACGTGGGCACTAATGCGCGTCAATATTTGCCACTAAACCGCTGAATTGAGCGTCTTATCGAAGTTGACTGCCGAGATGCCGCGATCGATGAATGTTTGGTGGATATGCTCGATGTGTGCAGGTGAAATCTCACAGCATCCGCCAACGATGGTTGCACCGGACTCGATCCAATTCAGCACGTAATCGGTGTATTTCTCGGGTCCGAGATCCACGCGGTATTCAAGCTCTTTGACCGTTCCACCGGGGCGCAGGGGTGCGATGGTTGTAAAGCCGTTAGCGTACGCGCCATAGCTACAACCGAGTTTTCGCAGTTCGTCAAACGCGCGATTCACCACCTCAGGTTGGCTGCAATTGATCAGGAGTGATTCGATAGGACCCTTTGATAGCTCTTCGATCGCTTTAGACAATGGTTCGCCCGAACGCAATCGATTCGTTCCGTCATCTTCGACTGTGAGCCCGATACGGACTGGTTGTCCTGCTGTCACCAAAGCATCCCGTGCCGCTGTCATCTCAACCGTGTTCGACATGGTTTCAACCAAAAACCCGTCCACATAATCGATCTGGGCCTCAATTAACCGCTCATAATCAGAACGGGCTTTGGCATAGTCTGGTGCAGCTTCAGCAACATAGCTGGCGGCTAGAGGTGGTAGGCATCCCATTTTTGAGATGCGAGCGCGAGCGACCCTAGACTGCTGAATCGCTTGATCGACTAACGCACTGGCTTCTTGGTGAATGTGATTCAGTTCGGACTCCATTCCTTGGTTCTTTAGACGGATTGGCGTCGCTGTGTAGGTATTCAGTGTTAGAACTTTCGCACCCGCGTTAAGAAAGTCTTCATAGACCCTGATGACAACATCAGGCGCTTCGCGCATCACCATTACCGACCAAAGAGGGTGCGGATCTCCGCGCGTCGAGCGGTGATGGATCTCCTGGCCGATGCCACCGTCTAGAAGGGTAATTTCTTTGCGAGCGCTGATAGCCATAGGAAGTACCTCACGTAAAATGGGGGGGCGCCTAAACCATAGGCTGTATTCAAAAATGGGGATTTAACGTCTACAAGCCAAGGCTTGATTGGATATTTGGGCGATGAGGATTAATTCACTCAACGTCTGCTTCGTGCCGTTCTGACGGATTCCTATAAACACCGTCATTCGATTTGATCAGCTTCATCTGATTTTTAATCGACAGCATTGAAAGCGTCTGATGCAAGGTCAAGCGAACGAAGGGATGTTCTTTAACTAACTGAGAGAGTACCCATTCAGAGTTCAATCTGAACAATTGACAATCAGTTTCCGCAGTTGCTCTAAGTGTTCTCGGTTTACCTGTGATCAGAGAGTACTCACCGAAACTGTCTGCTGGGTTCAATAGTGCGAAGCTTCGGTTTTTCAGAGTTCGAACTGAAACTTGGCCATCAACGACGAAAAAGATCGCATCAGATTTATCTCCCCAGTTAAAAATGATGTCACCTTGCTTGAAATACACTCGGTCAATTTCGTCCTTGGATTGGTAAAGCGCATCTTCGAAGGTAAAGTTTCTTCGTGATTGAGTGCGCCCATAGAGTCTGGCAATGCTGTATCTGATGATTTCTTTTGATAAGAAGCCTGATTGTTCGACTGCTTGCCTGATATCTGTTCCGTTAACCTCGAGCAACGATATGTCACCGATATTTTTGAATTGAGGACTCTTGGATCCTTTAGTCATTGTCTCGACGAACCAGACAGGTTCTCCGGGCTTCAATTTGTGAGTGGCAGTTAAGCCTGTGTTCAGGATTCGGTCATCTGTTAGGAGCAACTCCCCGTGGTTGATAACAAATGCGACATCTCTCGTTGATGAGCGCGCTAGTGTTGGAAAATCACATTCAATGAGATTGTGCGAATCACTCAAGTCCTCTAATAGTGTCGCTGTACATATCAAGTTAGATCACCCTATGTTCTGATTGATGTAATAGACCTGCGCATATTGCCTAAATATTGTTCTGATGATGTTAAAAATATAATCATGAGTTACATTTTTTAAAAGGTTTTTGTGCAGATAGAATCTGGTGGTCGCGATTATCATGTTTTGGGACCGTCTCTATTGGAGCTGCGATAATTGGAGGCTTGTCTACGATGGAATACTCGCGGTCACGCCACCATCGACCACAAGCTCTGTGCCTGTGATGTAGCTCGCCTCATCTGAGACGAGAAATAACGCAGCATGGGCGACATCTTGCGCTGTTCCCATTCGGCCCATTGGTACTTGCTCGTGCCTTTTCTGAACAAAGCCCTCGTAATCGCCATCTGCATACTTATTAGCCATTCGCTGCACCATCGCGGTGTGCATTAAGCCAGCTTGGATACAATTCATACGGATATGCTGCTGGGCGAGGATGATGGCTGACGTTTTGGTGTATTGCTGTAATGCGGCTTTGGCTGCACTGTACGCGATCTGTGGTTTTCCGAGGTATCGCGAGGCTGCAATGGAAGATACATTTAAAATCACTCCACCACCTTGTTCGATCATGTGCGGGATCGCGGCCCGACAGGTCATCATTGCGCTATTCAAATTCAGATCGATCTGAGCTTTCCAAATAGCACTATCGACGCTTTCTGGAGACAGGCGTTCGGACTGGCCAACATTATTGACCAAGATATCGAGCCGTCCATGTTCTGCAATAATGGCTTCAATCCATGCGTTGACAGTGGCCTCATCGGTCACATCGCCGACGGTCAGATTGCACTGCCCGCCCGCACTTGAGATGGCTCTGGTCGTCCTCTGGCCCTCTTTCTCTTGGATGTCCAAGCCCTCGATGACGCCACCTTGCGCAGCGAACAATTCAGCGATCGCGCGTCCATTACCTTTGGGGTGATCAGGTGATCCGATTCCAGTAATAGCGATGATCTTTTTTTCAAGCGAAAGCATTGGGTGTCCCTCTCTGAGACCTTGTTGTCGAGCTTGCTTCAATCATACTGCTCTCATTCATACCAAGATCCACTCTTAATCTGAGTCGACGCGATTCAAAGCATCTCGTAACTGCTGCGTTTTATCTTTGGTCAACGCAGTAAGTGGTGGTCTGACATTTCGCCAGGATTCGATGTTCGTGATCTCAGACAGCAATGCTTTCTGTGCAGGAATCGGTGCGTAATCTTGAAACACCTTCCGCGTTTGGACGACCGACTGATGTAATCGAGTCGCGTCGTCCCAATTACGGTCCTCGCAAGCACGAATGACCTCTGCAATCGGTGTTGAGTTCAGGTTGGCTGTCGCGGAGATGCAACCCGGTGCACCGAGCTTCATTGCATCGACTAGAGGAAGCTCAGATCCTGGATAGACAATGAAGTCATCCATCGCTAACAGCGAGTTGGTGTTGTCCCAGTCCCCAGAGCTGTCTTTGATTCCAACAACCACCGATGGATAGCGTTGACGCAACGTGTTGACCAAGTTGATTGTGAGGGCCACACCAGAAACCTGAGGGATATGGTAGAGATAAATTCTCAGGTTCGGCCGATTAACGCGATCGATGAACTCATCGTAGAAGCGGAGTAAGCCGTCGTCAGAAACACCCTTGATATAGAACGGCGGTAAGACCATGACACCTTCGCATCCTAAGTCCACCGCATGTTGTGATAGTGCGACGGATTCAGGCAGGTTACATAGACCAGTACCTGGAATCACAACTGATGGATCAATGCCTGAGGCAATCAAGCGGTCGAGACCGAATCTCCGCTCTTCCGCACTGATGGAAAGAGCTTCTCCTGTGGTTCCGAATGGGGCGAGTCCTGAGCATCCTGAGCTTAATAATTCCTTGGCAAGATCATTGAATCTCGATTGATCAAACGATAAGTCGTCTTTGAATGGCGAGAGCACCGGGGCGATGAGTCCACGAATCATTGGAATAGTTATCCGTATCATTGTTTGGAATACTTAAATAAGTAATGGCAACTCAGAGACAAAAGTAAAGGCCGTATCGGTGCGAACTCTGGATTTCCCTCGGGTGAGACCCGATAACTCATGAAAGAGATAGGTGGATTTAAGATTTGATGCGACGGTTACAACCAACTTACCAAGTCATGTGTCTAGCTCTCGTGATCATGACGTCAAGCTCATTAACTATGGCTGAGGCCACGCATTCGGTAATAGCACCGCCCAGTTGCTCGAATAACCAAGGTGAGCTTGTATCTTTCATTTCGCGGTCAGGGCTACAGGGTCAAGTTGCTGCTGGCATGGCAAATCGAGATTCCGATGGAAACCCTGTGATTTACCGAATGAACTACGACAAAGCGACGCCCGCTTTTCAGAGATTTGTGGATTTTCATGAATGCGCACACCACCAAGTCGGTCATATCGATCAACCACATCCGCCGCGCAATAGCTTTGAGCACCTGATGAACGAAAGCATCGCAGATTGTGTTGCCATACTCCGGGTGCGTGAAGAGGCCAAAGAAACCTACGCTGCAGTGATCGATGGTTTGAAGACCGCGATGACGCGGGTTGGATTTCCGAAAATAAGTACGGATAGTCGACTTAGCAACATCACCAACTGCTATGACAACTATGGATCGTCGGCTGAATTTATTGAGGGTGTGCTGAATCAGTCAGGAGCCAATGAATCGACTCGACCCGGGAATTGATTCAATTAATCGGTATTTGCAGCAATGACACCCTGTTCGATCAGTTGTGCAATTTGCATGTCGTCATACCCCAAGTCCTTCATCACCGCACGAGTACTCTGTCCAGCTTGCTCCGGCTCAGTTAACTTCCCTCGACTCCATTGATTCGATGTAAATCCGAGACCCGGAATTTTAAGATCGCTCTCGGCTCCAGGGATTGGCAGATCATCCATGCATCCCAGTGCGGCGATTTGCTCATGGCGGAGCAGGGTACCAAGATCCATCACAGATCCAGCCGGAACTGAGGCTTCCTTCAATAATCGTTCCCACTCTTCAGTCTGTTTCGTCTGAAACACATCGCTGAGCGCTTGCGAAACCGAGTCGCGTTCCTTATCCGAATAGGGGGCACCACGCTCTGCCAGTGACTTGAATTGATTCAGCTGCAGGGCTTTAAGCATTCGGAGAGACTGATCAACGGTGTTGGCTGTGATCACCAAATAACCGTCCGCAGTTTCAAATCGTCCAGCGAATGGGCTTCCGCTGAAAGGAAGATTCCCTTGCAGACCGCGCTCTTGACCGGTGGTCTGCTGATCAATTGCGAAGACCCCCATTAGCGCCATCACGGAGGCCAGCATGGACACCTGCAAATGTTGCCCTTCACCAGTGGTCGATCGTTGATGCAGTGCTGCAGTAATGGCCATTGAAGCGGTTAAGCCCGAAATGTAGTCGGTGATGGGTAAGCCAACACGCTGTGGTCCTGATTCTGGTGTACCGGTCATCCCCATCAGTCCCGACATACCCTGCACAATGTGATCGTAAGCTGGCGAATCCTTCAGGGGACCTTCAGGACCAAATCCTGTCAGTGAGCAGTAAATAACGGTTGGGTTGATGGCTTTGACATCGTGATAACCGACACCGAGGCGATTCATGACTCCAGGTCGGAAATTTTCGATGACAACATCGCTTTCGGCTGCCAATTTTAAAAATATATCGCGGCCTAGAGGGTCTTTAAGATCAATCAGTAGACATTTTTTTAATGCATTCTGCGCAGAAAACGATGCACCCAATCCCCGGCTGGTCAGATTGTCTGAGCCGCCATGTTTGCGGATAAAGTCATTTCCGCCAAGCCGTTCGACTCGAATGGTTTCAGCGCCCATTAAGCAGAGTTGATAAGAGGCAAATGGGCCCGCAATCACGTGGGTCGCGTCCAATACCTTGATGCCGTCAAGTGGTAACAAATTGATCTTCCCATTTTTTTGTTGACTGTACCTGGCCGTTATTGAGAGCGAAAGCAAAACAACTGTTTGTAAATCTTGAAATACGACTTGGATTTTGTAACTTTAAGTTTTTGTCGATTAACTTTGAGGGTGGTGATGGACAAATTGCATCGATTCGCTCGTCGGGTGGGTCTGGGATTCAGGCCTGACGAAAAGCTGCCTAGTAACCCAGTGCAGTGGATTGAGTCTCAGTTAAACCAACCGCGTGAATTTTTGGGGATTGCGTCATTATCCGATCCTAGCTCCATTCAGGAGTGGCCTGC
Organism: gamma proteobacterium HIMB30; assembly: GCA_000227525.2. Lineage (GTDB taxonomy): Bacteria > Pseudomonadota > Gammaproteobacteria > Pseudomonadales > Litorivicinaceae > HIMB30. The sequence goes on along the minus strand of AGIG01000034.1, from coordinate 225,990 downwards.
GAAATATTCCTTTGATATTCGTCAACGGTATGAAATGGGTTTCGCCTACCGTAAACAAATCAACAAACACGAAAATAACGCGAGTCTCAACGCGGCAGAAATTAGACAGCGATTGAGACTATGGGCTCAAGAAAATCTGCCAACTCGCCATGACGAAACACGCTTCTTTCACCGTGCTATTTATGCGAGTGACCAAATAAGGCAGCGTCTTTTGTATTTTTGGGCAAACCATTTCTTCGTGTCATTGGGAATTACAGACCGCGGTATGCTGATTGCGGATTACCTGGAAAGGGCTCTCGAAACTCAATTGGATGGCTCCTTTAGGGATTTGTTGTGGAATGTTACGACATCTCCTGCGATGACTAATTATCTCGATAACATTAGGAGCTCTGGAGAAAAATCAGACAACGTGAAGTGGGCTCGTCAGAACAAAAGGCAAGCGGGCCTAAACGATAATCTCGCGCGAGAATTGCTTGAACTTCATACGGTAACTCCTGAGTTTGGATATACAGAAGACGAGATTCGATTAGTTGCAAAAATCTTGGCTGGTTGGGGCATGGATGTTTCCAATGAAGGTGACGATGTGAAACGTATGACTCGACCTGATTTCGCGCACCCACATCTGAAACACATGGCAGAAAAAGGAAAAATCAAAGTTTTTGAAATGGCTCTGGGTAGCCAGTTCGGAACCAATGAAAAAGCGCTACCCCGATTAATTGATTTCCTAGCAAACCATCCGCTCACCATAAGACACCTTTCCACGAAGCTTTGCCAGCATTTTATATCTGACACGCCGGCAAACTCTGATATCGAAGTGGTTCAGAAAGCGTGGGTCGATAGTGACGGGGACTTAATTGCGATCCATAAAGCGGTACTAACTAGGACGTGGCAACGCATTGATGAAACTGTGAAGTTTCAATGGCCGTTAACATGGTTCTTGCAGGCTGTTCGTTCTACAGGGGCATCGGTTATACAAGGTTGGGATGATGTTCACACCGAGTCATCATTACGATATGAGGCGAAAGCCCGTCAAATCACTCGGGAGATTGGGCAAGGATTCTGGTTATCCGATCTTCAGCCAAACGGGTTCTCGCAAAGGAGTGAGGACTGGATGTCACCAGCCCATATCGAGCGACGATTAAAGCTTGCATCGATGATCGCAAATTACGGGAACCCTCAAATGCGTCCTGTACAGCTTGCAAGCACGCTTGGTATCAGTCCCTCTGTCGAGGAGGCGATAGTTTCAGCCACGCCGGAGACGGGCTGGGTGATACTGCTCTGTAGTCCAGAGATGTTGGAGGTTTAAATGCTGAGACGTGAATTACTCAAACTACTCGGGATATCAACGTCGGCTGCCAGCCTAGGGTTTGCGCCAACATTGGCAATAGCAGGCACTGAAAATTACCCTAAAAGACTCGGTATCATTATTTTGGAAGGCGGAATGGATGGGTTGGCCTCTGTTCCGCCGATTGGTGACAAAAAGCTATTTGATCATCGGCCAGATTTAATCGACCAAACGATGTTCGAAATTAATTCTGATTTTGGAATATCTAGCAGTTTTGAGAATTTCTATTCGTTGATGGGGGCCGGCGAAGCTTCGGTCGTTCATGCATCGGCATTCCCCTATATCAGGAGATCGCACTTTGAAGGTCAAAATGTCATTCAGGGGGGGTTAGAAACCCCGTTTTCGACGGACACAGGATGGCTGGGAAGAGCACTGGCTGAAATCGGTATGCCCGGTAGAACGCTGTCATTGAGTCAACCGCTGGTGACTCGAGGTTATAGTGAAATTGAAACTGTCTATCCCGCGAGGATTCACGGTGCCAAAAGTATTAATCAATCAGCGCTCGAAGTGCTCTCAAAATTATCTTCCGGATCACTCAAAGATTCATTGATGAAGGTTGAAAAATCGATCTCTGATGGGACGATTGATTTGCCTCGCGACCCAATTTCACTTGCCTTTACGGCAGGTCAAGCCATGGCTCAGAAAAACGGACCTATTTCTTCTGTCATTTATGTCCGTGGTTTTGATACCCACGCACAGCAAGGGAGTTCAGGGGGACCGCATCAGGCAAACCTAAGGAAGTTAGATTCCATATTTAAAGCATATAAAGAGGGACTTGGTGATCGTTGGGACCAAACGGTGATCATGACAATTACTGAATTTGGTCGAACTGTGAAAATGAATGGTTCACACGGAACTGATCATGGATACGGGACAGCGACGCTGCTGGCGGGTGGTCTGCTCCGAGAAGGGACGGTTCTCACAGAATGGCCTGGTTTGAATAACGATAAGCTGTTTGAACGGCGAGACTTGATGGCCACAGTCGATCTTCGTTCGATTATGTGCGCAGCGATCGAAGCCACGCTTGATATTCCCCACGAGCACTCATCTAAGGAAATTTTCCAGGATTCGACGATTTCGAATATTGGAAAATATTTATTTGCCTCATGATTCGTTTTTTAGCAGCCATTTTGTCTTGCTGCATTATTACGAGCGTTCACGCACTTTCTTCGTCTGGAGTTGATGAAATCACCGGTCAATTAAAAAGCTATCAATTTTCAGATGTTCAAAAAGGGTCGCGCGGATCGTCAGCGAATATTGGCGTAGATCAGAGCCCTCTATTTCTGAGAGCTTTTGACTTTGAGGGTGATGACTCTATTTGGAATGAGATCAATGTCTCGCAGACAATTCCGTGGCCCGTCTATCGGCCTCAAATAAAACCTGGTGAGATTTGGGCGCGTATGCGATTCAATCCTTCATGGAAGCCGATAAGAGACTACGACGGTTATTTATCATCCTTAAAAATTAAATGGGACGGAAACTTACTCGGAGAGACTCGACGTTTGCACTTGTTGATCGATACCAATTTCATCAAAGGAGTCTTGAATAAAAATTTTGATGAGTGTGGTCGTCACGTGATCGACGATCATGGAGATGCAATTTATCTGCAAATTCATTGGAAGGATGATTCAGGCGATATCGATGCAGTGAGAGCCCGCAAGAAGTGTGTGTCGTCAATGTTGAGCGCAGATGCTCGTAGAGCGCTAGATCAGTTCCTTCTGGCATTTCCATTCTACTTAGAATCGCAAGAATGCTACCAGCAAGAACTGATACCAATTGTTGCTGAATTATTCGGACGGGTACAAACCGATTGCAGCTCGAATCAGAAGGGCGGTGGAGTGAGTGGCGCTGAGTTCGTAGAGACGTCGCGCACTCGGATCGCTGAGATGTTGAGTAACTCTACTGTAGATCTTGGTAGTCCTCCTCCCATGACCTACGACACAAGTACTGTAGAGGTATGCCAGTGGGCAATGCCCGAATGGAAATCGACCCCTGGGAGCTGGGCGAAATATGCAGAATCGAGAGGGCTTTCACTTGAAGGGTGCCAGGTATTTTTGAGGCAATGACATCAGGTGAATGCGGTGATTGGCGTTCGATTTAATTGCTTAATTCATCCGCATTCGTACCTTGTTCTCATGAAAAATTACGTTGCGGGCTGCGGTGCAGCATCATTCACGAGATACAGATTTTTCGAACCACACAGGAGAATGAAAGAGAGCCATTAGTAGATACATGATGGTCATTTCTTTCAAAAGAGGCGTATCGCTAATACACAGACCGTTGAGATAGAGCTCCGTGTAGAGCGCCGCAATCAAAAAAACGGAAGTTGCCGCTAATTTTAATTTTCGCATCGGCTGAGGCTAGCAGAGGTCTGGTGCTCGCGGAAGTCGTAGCAACGACGACTTCGTGAGGGTGAATTGTGATGACAGGAATAATAGCCGGAGGGTCGCTCCCAGTTATCAGTCACTGACTTCCGTTCTTTTTCGCTTTTTTGAAGTGTTTACCAAGTTCTGCGAGGCGCCTTAGTTTTTCTGTATCTGCTTGTTCTGGTCCATTTCGATCAGCAGTGGCGTCGCATCGATCCCAAGCGATTTTATACCGACCAACTCTTGTTAATTTAATATCATCCATTGGATTTGTCCCTAAGCGTCAAGCCGCTAGCCAATTAGCGGTAATGTATTTTTTCGATCTTGTTTTTTCAATACAGCCATGCATACTAGCTCGGTCTGAGATCTTCGAGATTTCAGCATGGAAGCTTTAAATAGAACAGCGCAAGTTCAGTACTCGATGGTCTCCAAATGAAAATAAAAATCGGAGACACCCATGATACCTCCTAGCTTTGAATATCATCGCCCATCTTCTGTTGAGGAAGCGGTGGGTCTTTTGTCTAGCCTCGGCTCGGAAGCAAAAATTTTGGCTGGCGGCCATAGTTTGTTGCCAATGATGAAACTGCGTTTCGCCGAGCCTGAGCACCTTGTTGACATCAATCGCATCCCTGAACTCAAGGGGGTTCGAGTGGTTGGTGATAACATCATTATCGGCGCCATGACGTCCGAAAACGCTGTCATTGCAGATCCAGTATTGAATGAGAAAGTCCCGCTCCTCCCAGAAGCGGCTAAGCTTATCGCTGACCCACAAGTAAGAAATCGTGGAACCATTGGTGGAGATATCGCACATGGAGATCCGGCGAATGATCATCCAGCACTGGCATTGGCATGTGATGCGATTATGACAATCGCGGGCCCCAACGGAACCCGGCAAGTACCAGCGAGTGAGTTCTTTTTAGGTACCTACTGGACAGCCCTGGAGGAGACAGACATCTTGACCGAAATCACAGTCAAAGCGTTTCCTCAAGGTGCCGGGTATGCCTACAAAAAGCTGAAGCGAAAGACGGGTGACTGGGCAACCGCTGCTTGCGCAGTTGTGGTCGCTTTGAGTGGCGGTTCTGTGTCGCACATCAGAATAACCCTCACAAACCTTGGGCCGACAGCGCTGAGGGCTCACGATGCGGAATCCGTCCTCATGGGACAAAGCGTCAATGATGATCTCATTCGTCAAGCGGCGGCAAAAGCGATGGAAATTTGTGATCCAGCGGAAGATCTCAGGGGTGACGCTGAGTACAAAACGGCAATGGCAGGACAAATGGTTCAGCGTGCGATTAACGAAGCGCTGGCGAAAGTAAGTTAGACAGGATAATAAAAATGGCAAAACAAATTGTAAAAATGAACCTCAACGGCCAAGAAATAGAGCAACTGGTGGATAGCCGAACTTTACTTGTCCATTTTCTGAGAGAGCAGATGAACCTAACCGGTGCGCACATTGGCTGTGAAACAAGCCACTGCGGAGCGTGCACAGTGGATATTGATGGAGAAAGCGTCAAGGCATGTACACATCTCGCGGTCCAGTGTGATGGTTGTGAAGTGAAGACTGTTGAGGGTCTTGCCGATGGGGGAATACTTCACGCCGTGCAAGAAGCGTTTTATGAAGAGCACGGGCTACAGTGCGGATATTGCACACCGGGGATGCTGATGACTTCGTATCGATTCCTTCAAAATAATCCAAATCCAACCGAAGACGAGATCCGTGTCGGCTTGAGTGGAAATCTTTGCCGCTGCACTGGATATCAGAACATCGTGAAGGCGGTGAAATCAGCAGCTGTCAAATTACAACAAAAAGAATCAGCAACAGCCTGATCTGGAGGAAACATGAACGCACCAGTTAAAACACCAGAAGAGCGGAAAGCTGAACTGCAGGGGATGGGCGATTCTCGTCTCCGTAAAGAAGATGCGAGATTTATCCAAGGTAAGGGCCAGTACTGTGACGACATCAAACTGCCTGGCATGTTACACATGGATATCGTTCGTTCACCCGTCGCGCACGGACGAATTAAGAAAATCAATAAAGACCCAGCGATGGCAATCCCAGGAGTCCATGCTGTACTGACGGCGGATGACTTGAAGCCTTTGAATCTTCATTGGATGCCGACCCTTGCAGGTGATGTGGCCGCGGTTCTTGCTGATGAGAAAGTGCATTTCCAGATGCAGGAAGTGGCTATCGTTATTGCCGACGACCGGTATATTGCCGCAGATGCCGTTGAGGCGGTCGAAGTCGAATACGAAGAGCTCTCAGTCGTCATTGATCCGTATAAAGCTTTAGAGCCGGATGCGCCAGTATTGCGCGAAGATTTGGCTGGAAAAACGGAGGGGGCGCATGGTCCCAGGGATCATCATAATCATATTTTCACATGGGAAGCCGGCGATAAGTCTGCAGCTGATGACGCTTTTGCTAATGCACCGGTAACGGTGTCTCAACACATGCATTACCCACGTGTTCACCCATGTCCACTCGAGACCTGTGGCTGTGTCGCAAGTTTTGACCCTGTGAAAGGTGAGCTGACAACTTGGATGACTTCTCAGGCTCCTCACGTGGTGCGGACAGTCGTTTCCATGTTAAGTGGTGTTCCTGAATCGAAGGTTCGGATTATTAGCCCAGATATTGGCGGTGGATTCGGGAACAAGGTTGGGGTTTATCCTGGCTATGTTTGCGCGATCGTTTCATCAATTGTTTTGGGCCGACCAGTGAAGTGGTCGGAAGACCGCATGGAGAATATCTCGACGACAGCATTCGCTCGCGATTACCACATGGATGGTCATTTGGCAGCAACAGAAGACGGAAAAATTCTTGGTCTGAAAGTTGATGTGGTAGCGGATCATGGCGCTTTCGACGCTTGTGCCGACCCTACAAAGTTTCCAGCTGGTCTGTTTCACATCTGTTCTGGCAGTTACGACATCCCGGCTGCTCATTGCAGTGTGAAGGGGGTGTATACGAACAAAGCCCCCGGTGGTGTCGCTTACCGTTGCTCTTTCCGCGTCACCGAGGCGGTGTACCTAATCGAGCGTATGGTTGATGTTCTCGCGCAAAAGTTGGATATGGATAAAGCTGAAATTCGGCGAAAGAATTTTATCCGAAAGGAACAGTTCCCATACACCAGTGCTTTTGGGTTCGAATACGATTCAGGTGACTATCATACTGCGCTCGAGAAAGTGCTGGATGCGGTAGATTACGACGCGCTACGCGCTGAGCAGGAGCAGAAACGGAGCGATCCAAATTGTCCGACACTCATGGGTATCGGTCTTGTAACTTTCACTGAAATTGTTGGGGCGGGACCGAGTAAAATATGCGACATCCTTGGGGTAGGCATGTTTGACTCGTGTGAGATCCGTATCCACCCAACTGGTAGTGCGATCGCACGGATGGGAACGATTACCCAAGGCCAGGGTCACCAGACCACCTATGCCCAAATCATCGCGAGCGAATTAGGTATTCCGAGTGAGGTGATTCAGGTTGAAGAAGGTGATACATCGACAGCACCTTACGGTCTTGGGACATATGGGTCTCGGTCGACACCGGTTGCTGGTGCTGCGATCGCGATGGCTGCCCGAAAGATTCATGCGAAAGCGAAGAAAATTGCTGCGCATCTCTTAGAAGTTGCCGAGGGAGATTTGGACTGGGAAATCGATCGGTTTAAGGTCCGAGGTAACGACGAACAGTTCAAGACGATGGCGGATATTGCATGGGCTGCCTATAACCAACCACCGGAGGGCCTGGAGCCCGGGCTTGAAGCCGTTCATTACTATGATCCACCTAACTTCACTTATCCGTTTGGTATTTACCTTTGTGTCGTCGATATCGACAAGGGAACTGGTGAGTCGTCAATCCGTCGTTTCTATGCGCTTGACGACTGCGGTACGCGAATCAACCCAATGATCATCGATGGTCAAATCCACGGTGGATTAACTGAGGGTTTTGCGGTTGCGATGGGTCAGCAGATGCCATTCGATGAGCAAGGTAATTTGATGGGTAATACTTTGATGGATTATTTCTTGCCGACGGCCGTTGAAACGCCGACCTGGGAGACTGATTACACGGTCACGCCTTCACCGCATCACCCGATTGGTGCGAAAGGTGTTGCTGAATCTCCTCATGTGGGGTCAATTCCGACGTTTACGTCAGCGGTAGTCGATGCCTTTTCACACCTTGGCGTGACTCACATCGATATGCCTCACACGGCATATCGAATTTGGAAAAAATTGAAGGAAGAAGGCGTTCAGCTTTAGGAGAATTTCTTGGAAGTTAAATTAGATAAACGTTATGAGCTTGGAGTGCCCGCGCAACATGCGTGGGCCGTTCTTTCCGACCTCGAATCTGTTGCGTCGTGTATGCCAGGTGCCAGTTTGGGCGAGAAGACTGGGGATAGCTCGTATAAAGGCTCCGTTAAAGTCAAAGTGGGCCCGGCAACCGCGCAATTTGGTGGTGAAGTCGAAATCTTATCCATGGATGCCGCCAATAAATCTCTTGTTTTGAAAGGGAAAGGTGCTGACAAGGGTGGCTCTTCAGCTTCGATGGAGCTGGAAGCGACTATTGAAGAGACGACTGATGGGTCGGTTCTCGTCGGTGCTGCAACCGTGATTGTGAATGGTAAGTTCGCTCAATTTGGAGGACGTATGATGGTGCAAGTCTCAGATGTGATCCTCAAGCAGTTCGTTGACAACTTTATACTCAAAGCCCAAGCCTTGGGCGATGCCACAGAGAATTCTGGTAGCGAGATAGAAGCGAATGAATCGCCGTCTGCCGAGTCGACAAATGAATTGAATGGATTGGCTATTTTCTGGGCTCTTCTCAAAAGCTGGATTGGGGGTTTATTCGGCAAGAAGTCAGTTGGGTAAATGGGCCCGATGGGTGACCAGCTAGATTCAACGCTTCAAACGATTCGGTCCGATTTACTTCGTGCCGGTTACCTTTGCGATAATCAGCTTGCGGGGTCAATTCATCTCGCGATGAAGCTCGAGCGGCCGCTATTGCTCGAGGGGGATGCTGGGGTTGGTAAGACTGCCTTAGCAACGGCGATCTCGGAAATGGTAAGTCGCTCATTCATCCGCCTACAGTGTTTTGAAGGTCTCGATCATCATGACGCGGTGTATGAGTGGAATTATGGGCGACAGTTAACTGAGATTCGGTTGGCTGAGTCTTCAGCTCAGACGGTGGACTCGGCAAGTATTTATTCCGAGGATTTTCTGATTCAGAAACCCATCCTCAAAGCCTTGAAAGAGCGTGACGGCGCGGTGCTTTTGATTGATGAAATTGATCGCTCTGATGAAGCGTTTGAAGCCTATCTTCTTGAGGCGTTGTCTGACTACCAGATTTCTATACCTGAGTTAGGTACGGTGAAATCAACGGTTGTGCCGATTGTGATACTCACCAGTAACGGGACGCGCGATCTTTCGGATGCGCTACGGAGGCGTTGTCTCTACCACTATCTTGAATATCCAGATGTGTCCCGCGAGACCGAGATTCTTCGATTGAAAGTACCTGAGGCTGATCTTCGTTTGATCGAACAAGCGGCTCAGTTTGTAAATACACTCCGTAAAGAGGATCTGGAGAAGAAGCCAGGAATTGCTGAATCGATTGATTGGTTGAAAGCATTAACATTGTATGGGTTGCAATCGCTACCAGAAGATCCGGTATCTCTTCGAGGTTCGTTGAGTTGCCTTCTTAAGACAGCGAGGGATAGGTCAGATGTCAGTGATGACACCTTGCAGCGATTATTCGGATGATTGGAATCTGCCAGTCTCCCGGATCGCCGAATTCTGTCGATATCTACGTGAGAATGGTATGCGGACAACAACGCGTGATGCGGAGTTGTTCATTGATGTGTTGGGTTTAGTTGGAAACGGCGTAGACCCCACGAGGGTTGAACAACTGTGGCGACCGATTGCCTGTAGCTCGTTGAGAGATTGGAAAATCTGGCCTGAATTGTTTCGTTTGTTCTGGTTCCCTCAAAGAGTCAAGGGAACTGTCAAAGTGACTGGTACCACTCGACGATCAAGGCAACTGAGAGAAGTAATTGAGCAAGCTCAATCGGCAACTGAGGCGGGTCCTGGTTCGGCGTCTGTTGTTGGGGACTCCCCGGCGATCTCTGATCAAGACCAATCACAAAACGCAACTCAAAAATCAGCGGGTGGTGCCAGCGTAGTCGATCCACTCGGTCGAGATTTTCAGTCTCAGTGGTTGCCGTCAGATCTGACGATGCTAGAGCGGACTGCTCGCCTCGTTCGCGCGCAGCTGTTAAATGTACCGACGAGGCGATGGCGTATCTCTTCTCGCGGGCGTGATCTTAATTTGCGTAAAACAACCGAAAGCATTATTCGGTTAGGTGGCGACGGGGTGATTCCAAAGTGGCAAAGCCATCGACGGCAAACTCCGCAAGTGGTCATGATCATTGATGTGTCTCGATCGATGGAATCATATGCGGGGTTTTATTTGAGACTCGCGCGTGCTTTCAGTCGATGCCTCCCAGTGAGGGTTTTTGTCTTTCATGTTCGTTATGCAGAAATTACAGACCTATTAGTGAGAGATAATCCACAGATACAAGAAAAAATTGATGCGGTGACAGCCGGCTTCCAAGGTGGAACTAAAATTGCCTCATCGTTGAAGAAAATTTGTTTTGAGGACAATGCTGTTAGTGTTAATCGAAGAACACGTGTTTGGGTTTTTTCCGATGGTTTTGACACGGATGAGCCAGATCAGTTGAGGACTGTTTTGGGCAGAATTCGGGGACGAGGCGGTCATGTCGACTGGTTCTATCCGAACAAAACAGTTGCTGGAATGAGTCAATGCATTCAGTTGGCTAAGGTATTTGTAAAGAATTGGTATAGCGCGGGAAATCTCAACGAGTTAGAGAGTTCTCTGCGTCAAATGAGGTAGTCGCAATGAGTGAAGAAAGATCAAACGGCATGAAATCAATGATGAATTGGATTGACGCACTGAATATGTTCGAAGCGAAGAAAGAACCATATGCGATCGCCACAGTTGTGAAAGCCGAATCACCATCGTCTGGGAAGCCTGGGGACAAGGCGGTTATCTCTGTAGATGGTGAAATATTTGGTTGGATCGGTGGTGGATGTGCTCAGCCCGTGATCACGAAAGCAGTGACAGATGCACTGATCGATGGAAAGCCACTGATTGTGAGGATTAGTCCATCGACCGGCGAAACAGTAACCGAAAATGGAGTTCGAGATGTTCATATGGCGTGCCATTCTGGCGGCAGTCTCGAACTGCTCGTTGAGCCGCGACTTCACAACGAGTCAATCCTGGTTATTGGGTCAACGCCAGTCGCGGAAAAGCTTGAGTTCATTGGCCCGCTGGTTTCGATACCAACAACACGTTATGAACCCGGTACAGACGTCGATGGTTCTTATCGAACAAGTGTCGTCGCGACACAGGGTAAACAAGATAAAGACTCTCTGAAACGTGCATTGCAACACACTCATGGCATTGTATTTTTCGTCGCGAGTGAAAAAAAAGCGCTAAAACTCAAAGAGCAATTATTAACTGATGGAATCGGTGAATCCGACATCAATCGTATTGTGTCTCCCGCTGGTCTTGAAATTAGTGCGGAAACGACAGACGAAATCGTGGTCTCGATTTTAGCTGGTCTGGTTAAAGAAAGACGAAAACCTCAATTAGTCATCGCTGATATGACTGAGCAGGTCGCCTAATGGGTTGCATACTGAAAGGAGGTGGAGGTCTTTACGGACGGTTGAGTCTGGGTGCAGTTGTTCTTGCTGCGGGCCAGGGGTCTCGAATGGGTTATCGCCCCAAATGTCTGCTGGAAATTGCTGGAGTGCCCCTGATTCGACGTCAACTCATTGCGTTATCTGGTGCAGGGGTCGATCAACTTGTTGTTGTTCTTGGGCATTACGCGGACCTCATTCGTCCCTTAATTGAAGATTTTCCCATTACAGTTATTGATCTGTCAGCGGAGTCAGATTTGTCACAGAAGCACTCGGTCAGTGCTGGTATTGACGCCCTTCATGGAAAGTTTGATGCGGTAATGGTCACGCCAAGTGATATGCCATTGCTTGGAACAGCTGATTATACGGATTTGATTGGAGCTTATAAAAAGCGTCCTGAAGGGATCCGGATGGTGAGACCGGTTGTCCAACAAGACCTTGGCAACCCAGTGATTTTTGATTATGCGATAACGGATGAGTACCAAGATAATGCTGAGCCAATGTGCCGTAATTGGTGGAACAATCATCAAGAACAATGCTTTGCTTGGCCTACTGAAAATGATCGATTTATCGTTGATATCGATACGCTGGAAGACTTGGAAATTTTAGAAAAAAGACTCGATCGTAAACTGACATACCCCGAGGCAGTGGAAACGGTTTATGGAAGCGCTTGAGCTATGGCCATCGTTGATCGGGGTTCATCAGTACAGTGATGCGACTGATATTAACCCGCTGTTCCAGCGTATTTTTATGGCGATGCGAGCGACAGATCCGGAGTATTCGGAGAGTGATACTTTTTATGCCAGTCGTGATGATTTATTGCATCGGGTCAAGTTGAGTGAGTGGAATCAATTTCTTGAATTCGCAGCAGGAGCGGTACGCGATACAGCAAAAAAAGCCAACCACGGGGTTTGGCCGCAAGAGTCCGTGGATTTACAAATTCAGATCAATGGCATTTGGTTTCAGATTTCGAATAACGGTGCTCATCACGACATCCATACGCACGGTAATTGTTCGTGGTCAGCGGTCTATGTCGTTGATGTCGATCCCAGTCAAGATCGTGTAACGAATACGACCTATCACCAAATGAACGGTATCACACGGTTTTACAGCCCCCTGTTTGAGCGACTGGGTGGCGCTTACATGGACTATGGAAATGCATACCTCCAGAATGCCACAGTCGATTTCGATCCTACTCCTGGTCGCCTACTGGTTTTTCCGTCCTGGTTACCACATCAGGCGATGCCATACGTTGGTCAGCGAGACCGTATGATTATCTCGTTTAACGCTTCGGTGCACCGGCAAGGCGCGTCCGATGCAATCGCTGGATACGTAGCCTCGTGATGGACGGTGCCGTTTATCGTGATAGAGATCTGTTAAAGATCGGTTCGGCTTGGTTGGACGACAGTCAGCCGTTTGCGTCGGCAACTGTCATTTCAACTTGGGGTTCGGCGCCGAGAGAGGTTGGGGCGTTCATGTTAGTGGACGATAACGGTCAATTTTTAGGTTCAGTTTCGGGTGGCTGTGTTGAGAATGCGGTTGTCGAACGCGCTCTGACCTCTATGCGTACGGGTGAAGTATGTCTCGTTGAATTTGGTGTATCTGATGATGACGTACTGTCGATCGGACTTGCGTGCGGTGGCCAGATTCAAGTTTTGATCGAACCATCGGTTGGTTCGAAACAGCATTGGATTGGTGATGCATATCAATCGATACGTGATCGCAATGTGTCGACGTTAATGCGTGAACTGGATATGACAAACCTCGATCGGCCGATTGGTGAATCTGAGTGGCTGCAAGCGAATCACGTGGATTTCGGGCGAAAAACAGGGCTCGATATCAATCATTCAATTTTTCTACAAACGTTTCGCCCACAACGTCGAGCGATAATCATTGGTGGTGTTCACATTGCACAAGCTCTGGTCAGTGGCCTTCAGTCTCTAGAATTTGATGTGTTAATCGTCGATCCCCGCGAAGTTTGGGCGAATGCAGAGCGTTTTCCGACATGCACGATTATCAATCAGTGGCCTGATGATGCGTTAACGGACATCGGGATTGATAGTGAAACTGCAATCATTGCACTGACGCATGATCCAAAGTTCGATGACCCCGCGTTGATGTTGGCGCTGAAGTCATCCGCTTTTTATGTTGGTGCGTTAGGTGGTAGTAAATCGGCGAATTCGCGTCGGCTGAGATTACTTGAGAATGGCCTCACAGATCTCGAAATTGACCGGCTCCAGTCACCGGTTGGTCTGTCGATCGGGGCGAAAGGGCCATCTGAGATTACGGTATCGATCCTTGCAGAGCTGATTTCAACATATCGGAGTAAGCAATGAAATTCAGTCGCTGTCAGGTTCAAAATGCCGCGGGACATAAGCTCGCACATTCCCATTTGGGAAAATCAAGGCGGATACCTAAGGCCTCCATCTTATCTGAGCTTGATATTCGGGATTTGATCGAAGCTGGTGTTGATTCCGTTGAAATTGTGATTGCCGAAGCCTTCGATGTCATTGAAGACATCGTTGCCGAGCGACTGATCAGACAAATGAACTGGACAAACTGTCGTGCGGAGCGTGCAAATGGAGGGCGTTTCAATATCTACTCAATCTGCGATGGGCTGATTCATTTTGAGCGAGGGCAGATCGATACTTTCAACTCAATAACCGAAGAAATTACCTTGGCGACGGTCCTTCCTAATACGCCTGTGCAAGCGGGCGATCACGTTGCGACTTTGAAAATCATTCCGTTCTATGTTCGTGACAAGTTTGTTGACGAGGCTGAGCGATTTCTTCAGTCAATGACCGTATCGGTGATGCCGTGGTTGACCGATCTTAGAGTTGAATTGATTCAATCCTACAACGAGACGATCACAACCAAAGTACAGAAAAAAGGATATGAAACACAGCGCGATCGAATTGCTTTCTACGGTCTCACTGAATTACCTCACTCGCTTGTCGAGCATGATGTAGCGCAGATTGCAGAACAAATTCATCGCGCGTCTTTACGAGAAGTTAATCTGGTCATGGTTTTGGGTGCCTCAGCCATTTGTGATCGTCAAGACGTTGTCCCAGCTGCCCTGACTTCGCTTGGTGGACATGTTTCATATTTTGGAATGCCGGTCGACCCTGGAAATCTCATGATGGTGGGTCATTTAGACACAATGGTTGTCATTGGTATGCCGGGTTGTGTTAGATCACCGGCTTTCAATGGACTTGATTTGGTGCTGGATCGCTTGATGGCCGGTCTCAAACTAGACCCTGGGCATATTCAAATGATGGGAGTTGGAGGCCTTCTTAAGGACCAACCGAATCGAACGATTCGAGAGACGACTTCTCGAAAATTACTTGATCTTTCTGCTTAAAACACGGTGTCGGATTTCCCGGGTTCTTTCAACGCATGTGTCAAGGTGTGCCAGGCGAGCATCACGCATTTCACGCGTGAAGGGTTAACTTGGATCGCTGCGAGCGCTTCGACCTGAGACCATGCAGACGCCAAATGGTCATCGATTTGCGTTTGATCATCGGTGGTGATGACATTTCTCAAATGGGAAGCCAGAGCAGAGGCGTCAGACGGCGAAAGCCCTGAGCACACTTCGGTAACGATCGATGCAGACGCTTGTGATATGGGGCAGCCACGACCTAAGTAGGTAATTTGCTCGATCTTCGACGAGCAGCTGGAGAGTCTGATCTGAATAGTGACTTCGTCACCGCATAATGGGTTTTTTCCGCGGCAGGTACAGGTTGCTTGTTCTAGTTGATACTTATTTCTCGGATGACTGGCATGATCCGAAATTAGTTCTTTTAGATGGTCCTGGTCCAACCCATTCTCCCAAACCTATTACGTATTCGGTTACCTTAGTTTACACGTCTTCTCAGTTGTGCCCAGTCGCTCTACTCCGCTCGCTATTGTCAAAGGTCACGCGGATTGGTTAATTACTCACTTCAAAACTGACCATGAAAGACTTCCTCTACGACAGATGCTGTTCGCCTTATTGGGATGAATTATTAGATCAACTTAATCCCCGAGAGCCTCAGCATCTCGGGGGGTTAAGTTTGATGTTTCATTAAATTACTCTTGTTTTATTGAGACCCGTTCATCCAATTCTGGCGATTCCCGCTCAGCCCAGATTGAACCGTCTTTTTTTTGACACCGGATGGGCGTCTGCCTAGAAACCAGCATAAGTGATGCCAATTTTGAAAGTAGCCCTTTAATTCATGCAGGTCATGCGAATTCGTTATCGCCGCTGGATCATTGATGTCCTCAAATCGTGATTTGTGTGATCATTGATGTAGATGGATTTTGAGATTAAAACAATGGAAAGTTTAGTAACCCAAGTTACTTTTTCTGGATTCTTCAACGCCGGTAAATCTCTCGGATCTCTACTTATCCTCGGATTGTGTGCTTGGCTTACTCTTCGCTGGATGGCGAGTCGTGTCGAGGTTCTTTCAGAGAAGCTGCGGCTAGAGCCTCTCGTTACTGAGTTTGCGATAACCACAGCGAAAGTCGTTCTTTACATCGTGGTGATAATCAGCGCCCTGAGCTCGTTAGGAATCCAGACGCATTCCCTTGTGGCAGCGATCGGTGCGGCCGGTCTTGCTATTGGTCTTGCGCTTCAGAACTCTTTGAGCAACCTAGCGGCAGGGATTTTGTTGGCCGGCAATAAGGTCTTTAAGAAGAAGGATCATGTAGAAATAAATGGGGTCGCGGGGAAGGTTGAGAGTGTTGGTCTTTTGACGACGACGCTGAGGACGATTGATAACAAGATGGTTACCATTCCGAACAATAGCTGTTTATCAAATAACATTATCAATTTCTCAAAATTCCCCACGCGTCGAATAGATCTGCAGGTCTCAATTGCTTACGAGGATGAAGTTGCCGAGGCAAAGCGGTTACTGGTTAAGCTATTTGATTCCTCATCATTGGTGATCGATAAGACCGATGTTGTGGTGGGTGTCGAGAGCTTTGGTGAATACGGCGTGAATCTCCTCGCTCGTGTGTGGGTTGCCACAGACAACGTATTGGTTGCTCAGATGGAACTTCTCGAACAGATCAAAGCTATTTTTGATGAGTCGAAAATAACTATCCCATATCCTCGGGTCGACATCTCTGGTTTTGCTGAGTACTCGCTCGCGCTCGCGAGAGGTCAGTCTGAAGCCGCACGTGCGCCAGAAAATATCCTTGCGCCAAAGCAAAATTAACTAAAGGGCCGGTGACATGTTTTGGATTATTTTGACGTCCACGTTCTTGATTGAAGACAACGTCAGTATTAATAAGTTTGTTCCACGTTTTGCTCGCGGTACCACTTTGAATCAGTCGAGGCTTGTCGCAATACCTTGGTTAACATGCAAAGAAATGACCGATTGACAGACAACTATGTGGTGAAAGAACGGGGTGGTGATCTTATTCTTAAATCTCGCGTCTCTCCGCAGATTGTTCAAACGTTACGATGCGTGGGTAATTAGACCGTTGTGGCAAGAACGCCTCCAAGTCAGTTGTCTATTTTTGGATGAATCCCCGTGAACTTATCGGGCCGTTGGGTTAAGTTAAAGAAAAATAAAAAGTAGAGCGAGATGAATCGGTGAGGAAGCGCCGCTATATCCGTACATACACAGGAGTCCTTTTGACTGCGGGATTGCTTTCATTCACGTGGACTGAGGGTTTTACTGTTACCCATGAGACTGTGGTCTTAATCGATCCGAAGAGCCTATTTTTTGTGCTTCTTTTCTCAATTATTTACTCCTTTATGGTCGATCAGGATCGCTCGATACACGCGCGCTCGATTGGTTTAGGTGCTCTTTATGGTGGCCTTTTAGCTTTTTTGATTGGCGTCCTATTAACACTGAAGCTACCCGTCAAAGAACAAGCGGTCGCCTGGAACTACGCGGTACTGCCGCTGTGCTATGGGATTCTTGGAAAGGTGTTCTCGGATGCGTTCGCTCGAGCGAGGGAGCCAGACAAACAAATGAAGTTGTTTTAGTCGACGCTTTGATCGAGTCCAACCACTCGACGGATTCAATGTTTTCGTGGAACCAGTCTAGCCTTCGATAAACATTGTCGCACACCTCCAGGAAGCAAATCGATCGCCCAGTGGGGATGTTGCATTGCCAGTCACAACCACCTGATGATCAATGAGATTCGGGCGTGGGCTGAACTCGGGATATGTCGATGTCACAAAACTCGGTAGTTCGGTTTCGCATTCTCTCAGTGTCTCAAAGACATTGAGGTTTTGATGGGCGGTTGCATGATTAATCGACACAACTGATTCACCATCAGTTAACACCATGATGATCACAAATAATTCTTTAATCATAGAGCCTTCATATAATGTGTTGTTGACTCAACTCGAGAGACTTGTATCTGATTAAACGTTGAGATCGATGAGTTGGCAAATCCTGATTTATGATGAGATCGTCGCGACAGAGTTTGAGTATGAAAGCTCTTTTCGGCACCTAAGTAATCGAAATCATCTGCTATTGTAAACGCTTGATTGAATCTGAGGTGGTGCGAATCGTTGGCAAAGAAAACGGGTGTTGATTGTATTGTCATTGGCGGAGGTGCAGCCGGTCTTTTTTGTGCCCTGACGGCAGGTCAACGTGGGCGAAAAGTACTCGTGCTCGACAGCAGCAATAAGGTTGGTAAAAAAATTCTGATGTCCGGTGGCGGGAGTTGCAATTTCACCAATCTGCACATTGATCCCGAGAATTACATTTCGTCCAATCCGCATTTCGTGAAATCAGCATTAAGTTCATACACTCAGTGGGATTTCGTCGCGTTAGTTGAGAAGCACGGGATCGCATACCACGAGAAGACGCTCGGACAATTGTTTTGTGACAAGTCGTCGAAGCAGATTCTTGAGATGCTGCTCACCGAATGTGAAGAAGTTGGGGTTGAGATTCTCACGCACTGTCAGATCACCTCGGTCGAGCAATTGAGCGATGAATATTCCCTGCAAACATCGCTCGGTGAATTTACCTGTCACAGTTTGGTGGTCGCGACGGGTGGACTGTCGATCCCGACGATGGGCGCGACAGGATTTGGTTACGAGCTTGCCGAGCAATTCGGTTTAGATGTGCTCGATCGATCGGCGGCGCTTGTCCCATTCACTTTCAGCGATCAATGGAAATCACTTTGCGAGCGTCTCGCTGGTTTATCGACTGATGTTGTGATGGCGGCGTCGGGGCAGAGTTTCCGTGAGGGATTATTGTTTACCCATCGAGGCCTGTCGGGGCCTGTATCGTTGCAAGTCTCGAGCTATTGGTCGCCAGGTCAGCCGATAACAATCAACTTGATGCCCGATTGTGATGCCAGTGAGTATTTATTAGACGCAAAAGGCCATCACGGTAAATCGCTGGTGCGAACGGTACTGACACAATTATTGCCAAAGACATTGGTTAACGAACTCGAAGCACTGTTGTGGTCCAGTTATCAAACAACGCCATTAGCCGAGATTCCAGACGCAGTTCTTCGGAAGATTGGATCGAGTCTCACTGCGTGGACATTAAAACCGTCAGGGACCGAAGGATACCGGACCGCTGAGGTCACGTTACGCGGGGTCGATACGCGTCATATTTCATCGAAAACAATGGAGTGCTCCGAGCATCGGGGTCTTTATTTCATCGGGGAGGTTGTTGATGTGACAGGTCATCTTGGCGGATATAACTTTCAGTGGGCCTGGTCGTCCGGGTATGCCGCGGGGTCTGTTGTCTAGGCGATGAGGGTTTAAAACCACGCATCCGGCGCCATCACAAAGAGAGGTGACGGAGGTGTTGATGTTTGGTTTTTTAAAAACAGATCCGAAGAAAAGGTTGGATCAAGAATATAAGGCGCTGCTCGAGCAGGCGATGCAAGCGCAGCGGAGTGGCGATATTCGTAAATACTCAGAATTGACCGAGATGGCTGAAGCGAAAAAAGCGGAGCTTGATCAGTTCAGCCAGTCGTAGCATTGGGCGGAGTTTTCCGCCCAATCAGTTGTAAGGGTTAAAGTGTTTTTTGGTTGATAAAGTTAGCGACTTCAGCAACCGACATCCCTTTGAAATCACCACGCCCGGCGAGTTGTTCAGCAACTTGATAGTTGGCATGCAACTGCCGTGAAATCACGATTCCTTTGTAGAGTGTTAGCAATGGAGCAACGATCGCTTTTCTGAGCTGATTGCACACATTGCAGGTTGTATGAAACACGAAGCTTGTGGCTTGCATAGTTGACATTATGAATCTCCTTTTGAGAGGTTGTTACAATTGGTAACTATACTAACGTCTAATTATGTGCGGCGCAACAATTGAATGATGTGACAAACAAAAAAAGTGACTCGGAGTAACATGACTGATAT
This sequence comes from gamma proteobacterium HIMB30, assembly GCA_000227525.2. Classification (GTDB taxonomy): domain Bacteria; phylum Pseudomonadota; class Gammaproteobacteria; order Pseudomonadales; family Litorivicinaceae; genus HIMB30. Next base: position 206,245 of record AGIG01000034.1, on the reverse strand, counting down.
TGGGATACAAAAAATAGTGGTGTCGAAATGATTGAGATTCGGAAGTCGGACAGTCGGGGGGTGGCTGATTTTGGCTGGCTTAAGTCAAAGCACACATTTTCGTTTGGATCTTGGTATGACCCGCGTTTTATGGGTGTTTCAGTGCTTCGAGTCATCAATGAAGATCGTATTGCGGTGGGAAGTGGTTTCGATACCCATGGGCATCAAAATATGGAAATTATTTCTTATGTGAAAACCGGGGCTTTGGCGCACAAAGATTCAATGGGAAATGTAGAAACCATACCCGCCGGGGATGTGCAGCGAATGTCTGCAGGAACGGGTGTTCTTCATTCGGAGTTCAATGCAGCAGATGGCGAAACACACTTTTTTCAAATTTGGATTTTGCCGAAAGCGAATGACATCGCTCCCAGTTATGAACAGCGATCGATTTCTCAAATGCATACAGCGAATCACTTGACGCTTCTGGTCTCTCCGGACGGTCGAAATAATTCGCTATCGATTAATCAAGACGTCTCGTTATACCGCGTGACCTTAGGCGAGGCGCTGACTGAAATTCCAAGTGATGGGTCACGTTGCCAATTCTTTCAGGTCGTCGAGGGTTCCTGCACGATGAATGATCGCGAATTATGGGCAGGTGACATGATGTATCTCGAAGACGAATCTCGACTAACGGTCAGTGGTATTGAAGGCGAGCTTCTGTATTTTGATTTACCGAGATACAGTGCTGCTTGAGTGGAATCAGGAGTGAACTATGGCTGAAAAAATAACGATTGATGGACATTGCCACTGCGGCACGATTGCCATCACCGCCCAAGTGGATCCGGATATGGTTATGGCTTGTCATTGTACTGACTGTCAGACGATAGGCGGTGGACCCTATCGTGCAGTGGCAGTCAGTGATGTAGCGGATTTTCAAATTACAGGGACCCCGAGTGAGTACATCAAGGTCGCTGAGAGCGGTAACCGACGAATCCAAGCATTCTGTGGTCACTGTGGTACACAGCTTTACGCATGTGATGAGAACAGGCAGCGGTTCAATATTCGGACCGGATTCTTGAATCAGTCAGCGATGCTGGTGCCGAAGAAGCATATCTTCGCATCGTCAGCCCTCCATTGGATCACGGATATCGAGCATACACCTTGTTTTGATAAGGGCCCTGAGAGTGCGCAAAGCCAGTTGAAACAGTAGCGACCAGTCATCACGTTTTGCCGTATGATCGAGCTATGAAAAGAATAACGTTGGTTGCGGTTGCCTTGATCTCCAACTCATGGGTGATGGCCTCTCAAGAGTTGATTGATCGTCTTGAAGTCATTTATCGCGACGTCGATTGCGTCCAGTTTGCTGTCGATACTGATTTGACAAACGATTCAATCAAGGACCTCTCTAACCGGTACATGCTATTTCTTGCGAGCCAGGCCATTGGACGTGAGTTTGAAGATCAGCGCGCGCTGGCGAATTGGTCCGGTCGATACATTCAAGATGGTTTTCGAGATCGATTGATGGGTTCTCTGATCGCAAAGTCATTTCGGTGTCCGACAGATCGAGATGAGATCCTCTCAATCCAGATTCAGCAATTTAAAACACTTGATAAGGCAGTGGCTCGGCAACGCATTATTGACGATATTTATGCGTTTTTAGCCGAACGACTGAAAGCTGCAAACATACTCTCTCGTGGTGTGGTCGAGCTAGATCTGATCTTTCAGTCGGGTGGTTTGATTGACCTTCAATATGCCCACGTTGACGACGATGCGCGAGCAGTCCAGCACGAGATTTCGAAAGCATTTTATGACCTGGGGCCGCTGATAAAGATTAATTGGTATGAGGAGCAGCACTTGAGCGTGCCTGATCCCTATCGCTTGAAGGTTCGCGTGGGTCGCTGAATGAACCTGGGGATCAGTTGTAAAACTTGCATAACTGCTGTTTACTGATGTTATCTGCCTCAGGATGAGGTGCGAGATAATAAGAAAAACGAGAACAAGAAGAAGCAGTCAAGGAGTGCTGCGGGCGTCACCGTCTGGTGCGCCCTTTTTGAAGCCTTACTTAAGATCGTGTCGGATGAGACTCATGATATGGGAGGATATCCGAAGAGTGCCTGTGTCAGGGCCGCGATCATGACCATCACAAAAAATGCGATCAGTGCGGCAACGCCGCCTGACCAAATCATACCGAGCTTCGGTCTGAAGAACTGGTACACGTATTGCCCTATGAAACCGCCGAGGCCGCAAATCACAATTGCATAAATTAATCCTAGCGGATCTGACATGGCTTATCGGTCCCTTGATCGATACTTAATTAGGATCATGTGTCCATCGGTAACTTGGTGGGGTAGGCCCTTTGTTGCGCTCGTTAGACAGCGATTGTTCGTAAGCATGCGCCGTAAGACCAACGCTTCTTGATAGACAAAACAGGCCGCGCGCTAAGGTTGCTGGAACGCCCAGAGCACCATAAATCGCAGCAGTTGCTCCGTCGATATTCATCGCAATTCGCTTCCCTTTGCGACGTTCAATTGCATCTTGTACTCCTTCTGCGATATCCGCGAAACGAGGATCAATCGAAGGGTCATCTTGCGCACACTGTCGAAGTAATTCCATCAATGGGCGTGCTCTTGGATCTTCCGGTTTATGGAAACGATGTCCGAAACCTGGAACAAAGGCTGTCTTTTGAATGGATTGATCTAGTGCATGATCAATTGCGTTCTCAAGAGATTGATCTGAACTTTCACCAAGGATCGACTGATAAAGCTCCAGGGCCTGTTCGCCAGCACCACCATGAACGTCGCCAAGCATGTTGACACCGGAAGCAATGGCATTATTGATTCCAACACCGCAAGTCATTGCCATCCGACTGGCCGCGATCGACGGCGCCTGAGGGCCGTGATCAACTGACGCGACCAATGCCGCATCAAGAAGGCGTGTTTGTGCAGTTGACGGAGTTTCGCCCATGGTCATAAGCCATATCATTTGCGTAAAGGAATGAGATTGAATTAACGCTTCGATTGGTTGGTTTCTGAATTCGATTTGCCCGGGTTCCATCCGAATTATCTTTGTTGTCCACCAATCAGCTACATCATTCATCGAATGGATCCTTCATTTTTTAATTCCTGAATGCGATTGGAATCGTACCCCAATTCTTGAAGAATCGAGTCAGTCGACTCACCGAGCGTCTCCACACGAGATGCTGGTTTGAGTCGTTTTTGATTCAAAAGAAAGCCGTTGGTTACTACATCGATGCGTTCTACGGGGTGGGTTTGGTCGAGCGCCAGTGTGAATTCACGTTCGCGGACCTGCTGAAGTTCGAGCGATTCTTTAACGCTCAAGACTGACCCAGCAGGAATGTTGGCCGTGCTTAATCGATCAAGCCACTCAGTGGTTGATCGATTCATCAAGATCTTTTCGATGTCAGATTTAAGCGTGTAGCGGTTTTCTTTACGTAATTCGCGCGATTGATATAGCGGATTTTCATTGAGCTCTGGCGCTTCGAGAACGGTAACAAGTTGCTCCCATTGCCGGTCTTGATTCGCAGCAATGTTAATTAGTCCATCTTGAGTCTTAAAGGCACCACTGGGAGCGGAGGTCATATTTTCATTGCCGACGCGGGTCGGCTCATTATGGTTCATGAGGAGATTTGATACCGCCCAACCCATTGTGGTTAGAACACTTTCGAGCATTGACACATCAATATATTGAGATGTTTTTTGATGGAGCGCGGCTGAGACTGCTAGAGCGGCTGTGAGACCGCCGATGGTGTCAGCGATTGGGTACCCGACACGGTAGGGCGGTGTCATGGTATCTCCGGTGATATCCATGACTCCGCTCATACCCTGAATGATTTGGTCGTAAGCGGGGTTGTCCTTGAGAGGACCTTCTTGACCGAATCCTGATATGGCACAGTAGATGATGGGGTCTTTGATTGATCGACATGCCTCAAATCCGAGGCCTAAACGATCCATCACTCCCGGCCTAAAATTTTCAATGACTGCGTCAGAGGATTTGAGAAGATCTTTGAAGATTTGTTTGCCATCATCGGTTTTCAGATTAATGGCAATCGACCGTTTCCCTGCATTTTGAGCGAGAAAGGAAATCCCCATCCGCTCATTGTTCCAGTGTGCATTGGCGCCTAATTGACGCGCAAGATCACCATCAGGTGCTTCGACTTTGATAATCTCTGCACCGAGGAGTCCTAGTTGATAACCACAAAAAGGACCAGAGAGAACGTTGGTAACGTCCATGATTCTGAACCCTTTGAGTGGTTTGTTATTCACGGACTGCTTTTTTCCTGTCTTTCAGTATCGGGTAGACAAGGAGCGCCAGAGCCAGGAAGAGAATTCCAAGAGTCATTGGTCGTTCCCACATAAATTCTAAACCGCCTGCCTTGCGCATGGCGCGCCCAAGGTTATCCTCGAGCATCCCACCAAGAATGAACCCGATGATCAATGGAGGTAAAGGGAAGCCACCAAACCTCAACACGGTAGCCATGCAACCAAGACCAATCATGATCAAAAGCTCGGTCGCATTATTTTGACCGATGTATGCTCCAATTAGCGAAAAGAAAATGACAAATGGAATCAGGTAATGCCGCGGTACCGTAAGTAGTTTGGCGATGTAGGGAATGAGTGGCAAGTTGAGTATCAACAGAACGATATTCCCTAAATACATCGAAATAATTACTGCCCAGAATACTTCTGGCTGATCTTCCATCAGACGTGGACCCGGCGTGATACTTAAAGCCACCAAAGCACCAAGAAGGATTGCGGTAGTCCCCGAACCTGGGATTCCAAGCGTGAGCATCGGAACGAATGACCCTGTGCAGGCAGCATTATTCGCTGTTTCTGGAGCCGCCAGACCTCGGATCGATCCCTTTCCAAATTTCTCACGCTCTTCGGCAGGAGCGAGGTTTCTTTCGATTCCGTAACCCAGGAACGACGCCATAGTGGCGCCGGCTCCCGGCAACACACCCACGAAGAAACCGAGTAGTGACTGGCGCGCAACAACGGGTGCAATCTCTTTGGCTTCTTCTTTGGAAATACGTAAATTCTCAATCTTGTTGTTGTTGGCCATCGCCTTGCTTCGTTTCTCATCAAGAACCAAGAACAGAGCTTCGGGGAGGGCAAAGAGACCCATGACGAGTGTGACGAAATAGATACCACTCTGGAGATCCATAATGCCCATCGTAAAGCGCGCAGCATTGTGCAGGGCGGACTCGCCGACGGTCGCTAACATGACGCCAAAGATGGTCATGCACAACGCTTTGATGATCTTCCCTTGACCAGCGAAGGCCGCGATTGCTGTAAGACCAAGCACCATGAGCGCAAAATACTCAGCGGACCAGAATAGTTTTGCGACCGTTGATAAAACTGGGGCAAAGATCATGAGAAGGATTGCGCCGATGGTGCCCCCTGCAAATGAGCAGATAGCGGCGGTTGTCAGCGCTTTACCTGCTTGCCCCGCGCGTGCCATCGGATAGCCATCAAATGATGACGCGACAGTACCAGCAACGCCGGGTGCATTGATCAGGATGGATGAGGTTGAACCACCGAAGATCGCGCCGTAGTAGACGCCGGACAGTAAAATCAATGCCGATGCCGGGTCTCCAATCTGGATCGCGATTGGGATCATGATGGCAATGATCGACATGGGGCCAAGTCCGGGAAGCATGCCGATGAAAGTACCCAGGAAGCATCCGATGAATACCATGATCAAATTGAATGGGCTGATGGCTGCGCCGAGCCCCAGTAGAAGACCGTCAATCATGGCGTGCCTCCGATGATCGCTGGTAGTGCAACCAGGTAGATTCCGAGGACATCGTCAACCAAGTACCAGATGATGCCACTGGATATTAGACCCGTGCTGATCGATCTAATGAAGTTGGTTTCACCAAGCACTCGTGACGATAAAACGATAAACAGGGTCGTTGAGGCAATGAATCCTATCGGCCGTAAAAGCAATGCGTAACCGATCGCTAGGCCGATCAATAATGCTGTATTTTTCCATGCGAAGCCTCGCCATCCCTCGGCATCTTTCTCGAGCGTATCGTTACTGGGTAAAAGCAACAGTAAAGAGGAGAATACAATTCCGAGTCCGGCTAATCCGAGGGGCATGGTGTTGGGTTTGAACGGCATCCGCGCCTCAAAAGGGAGAAGCGGATGCGTCCAGGCGAGATACCCGTATCCGATCGAAAACGCGAGTAGTGCGACTGCGATGTAGCGATCGATACGGGCCATGGTTTTAGAGGAATCCAAGTTCCTTCATCAGACCACCAATTTCTGATTCTTGCTTCTCGAGGAATTGAACAAAGTCGTCACCTGGGTTGTAGATATTCACCCACTTATTCTGAGCGCGCACCTCTTCCCACTCTTTGGTGTTGTACATGTCACCAAGGACCTTGACGTACTTAGCCTTCTGGTCCGCAGAGATTCCGGGAGCAGCGAAGAATCCACGCCAGTTCACAAACTCTGCGTCATATCCTTCACTTTTCAGTGATGGGATTCCGTCGATGGCTTTAGGCGCTGTCGTGACAAGAATGCGAACTTCGCCTTGTTCAGCGAGGCCAACAGCTTCTGACAAACCGGTTGATAGGGCGTCAGCTTCTCCGGATAGTAGCGAAGCCATCGCTTCTCCACCCGCATCGAACGGAAGGTACTTCACTGACAAAGGATCCGCTCCGGCTGATTTCATTGCCAGTGCAGCAACGAGGTGATCCATACCACCTGCAACAGATCCACCAGCAATAGCTAGATCGTTTGGATCTTTCTTATAGATCGCAACAAGGTCTTTAAATGATTTAACGTCACTGTCGGCTTTTACAACGAGAGCAGCGTAATCGCCAATTGTCCCTGCAATTGGAGTCAGATCGCGGAAGCTCTGTGGGAATACTTTTGTCAGTGAACGGATCACAATCGGGGTTGAGTTCACCATCAAAGTCCCTGTATTCGACTTTGCGTTTTCGATCAGATATCCGATGGCTTTACCGCCACCACCGCCTGACATGTTTTCGTAGGAAGCACTGCCAACCAGACCTGAACGAGTCAATACGTCCCCTGTACCGCGTGCCGTTCCATCCCATCCGCCACCAGCACCGCCTGGTATCAGGAAATGAATACTATCGATTTGCTTACCGTGACCACCGGCTTGGGTGAGCGGGCTGAATGCCACGACGCTCGCGAGGCCAGCCGCGATCGCACCCTTGAGAAGCGAAATTTTCATTTGGTTACTCCATTTTATTGTAATAGCTTTGAACTTCGTCCCATCCAGGGACGCTCTATCAGAAGACGATAGCTCGCCGAACTGAGGCAACTAGTATAGGGCCTCTAAGGATTCATTGAACAGCGGCTCGAACGATTAGCTCGCAAAGAAGAACAAAGCGATCATCGAGATTGCATTAATTCCAAAGAGCCCAACCGATAACCCGTGCAACAATCCGAATTGCTTCTTGATCTGTGGACTCGGATTATCGGCTAGCTCATCAGCGACTTGATTGACTTTGGGCATGATCACTCGGAGGTTTAAGTAGGCTAGAACTGTCACCACCAATCCGACATTGATCCCATATTGATAGGTTTCACCACCGGTGGACAGAGCGATGCTGATGCCGATGATTGCAAGGCCGACCAAGATCTCGTACTTGAACAATCGTGGAAAGTAGGCCCTCAAAAACGCACTCGCTTGGGGACCTTCGAGCGTGGCAAAGACCGTCGGAGATACGGTCACAGTGAACATGATGATTGCACCAATCCAAGCCCAGATTAGTGCGTGTAACGATGTGAGCATTACGATTCCTCGAGTGATTCTTTCAGTAGCCGACACACGGCCTCAGTGGATTGCGGATTTTGTCCTGTGATAAGTCGACCATCTTTCACCGCATGAGATGTAAAGTTATCACTGCATTCAAATAACGCCCCGGCGTCTCGTAAACGTGTCTCCAGAAGAAATGGTTCCACCCCGATGAGCTCAATCTGTTCGGTTTCACGATTGGTGAAACTGTTGACTCGTTTGTTGTGAACAAGCGGATCACCATTCACTTCTTTGGCTTGTAGAAGTCCTGACGGACCATGACAGACCGCGCCAACAATCGCGCCAGTAGCCCAAGCGTCGGTGACGATGTCGCCAATCAGGTTGGAATCAAAGTCCCACATCGCACCATGACCGCCAGGTAAGAACACACAGTCGTAATCAGAGCCTTGAATCTCAGCCGCTTTCGCAGTCGTCTGCAGCGCATCCATCGCGAGCGGATCGTCCATAAATCGAGCAACGTTTGGAGGCCGTTTATCGGGTTCCACGAGAGTTTTTGGATCAGGAAGTCCTGGCCCGCCCGCTACTGAGGAAAGCGTGATGTCCCAGCCTAAATCGCGAATCGTCCAGTAGGGGGCCGCCATCTCGTCATAGTAAAATCCCGTGCCTCGACCGGTGTTGCCAAGGCTCGTATGAGAGGTGAGAAGAAGAAGCGCACGTTTGGTCATGATCGTTTTTACCTTTTGCCTTCAGTCTTTGATAATACTGGATTGATTTAATTTCAATCGTCATAAGTTGGCCTGTTAATTGCTGAACCTCTGATACTGTCAATTTTTTGGAGAACTTCGGATGGACGCTGTCATTGGAACGATTGGGTTTTTAGCAATGGTCTCTGTGATTGGTGCGATCGATCTCATGATTGCTCGATATCAGTATCGTTCAGAATTGCTGGATTTCTGATACCTCACCCAGACGCTCGCGCGCACTTTGCAGGACCGATTAGACTAGATCGCTCGTAAGTGGGATCGATTGTTTGGAAATTTACTTCTCGTTATTTGCCGCGTCCGTACTGTCAGCGACGCTGATTCCAGCACAGTCCGAGTCGGTTCTTGTTGGGTCAATGTTATTGATGCCTGAAGAGGTTTTGGGTCTCGTAATAATTGCCTCTTTTGGGAATACGCTTGGCGCCGTGGTCAATTGGGTGCTTGGCCGTTTTTTCGGGCAGACGATCGGGCAGCGCTTCTTTTCTGATACGCCAAGAATGCGACGAATCACCAACTGGTATCAGCGATATGGTTGGCTCACCTTGTTAGGCAGTTGGATTCCGATCGTTGGGGACCCTCTGACTTTCTGTGCAGGTGTCATGAGAGAGCCTTTGTGGCGTTTCTTGTTGGTCGTGACTTTCGCAAAAACATTGAGGTATGTGGTTGTCGCTTTAACAACACTACAGGTAATCGCTAATTGACCACGGTGGCACCGAGTAGCCTCGAGATGTCTTGTCCGCACTTCGCTGTTGCTTTCCCTAGGTCTGCAATTGACTGATCGTCCATTCGCGCAACCGGCCCAGAAATAGAGATTCCTGCAACAACTTGATTTGCTGAGTTAAACACAGGTGCACCAATACAACGCATCCCAATAAACCGCTCTTCCTTATCGACTGCATAGCCTAACGCCCGGATCCGGTTAAATTCCTCGAGAAGCTCTTTCTTTTGGACCAGCGTGTGTTGGGTAAATTGTTCGAACGGTGCTTTGTCAAACAGCGTATTTTGATCGGTGATTGCGATGTAGGCAGCAATGGCTTTGCCGATGCCCGAGGAGTGCCATGAACTTCTTGATCCGGGCCGAAAAAATGCACGGATGGCATGATGGGTTTCGTGTTGAGCAATAAAGATCACTTCTCCAATATCCATCACACCAAGATTTGCGGTCTCACCAGTCAAGTTTGAGAGATCTTTGAGGATTGGTCTGGCGATACTTAGAAGCTTGGCTGCGCGAGGAAAGGCGCTACCAACACGAAATGCTTCGATTCCAATCGACCAAGTTGCGTCTGATTTGGACTGTCTGACAAACCCATGCGACTCGAGTGTTAAAAGGAGCCGATGAAGGGTCCCTAAAGGCATATCGAGATCGATCGACAGATCGTTGAGGGATGTCCCGTCGGTCTCAGCAATTTTCCGGAGCGCACTCAACCCTTTATCGAGAGCCTTGGAGGGTGCATTTTCATTTGCGGCACCGCGAGGTCTGCCGCGAGGTTTCTTGATACTGTCGGTCGTCACGATGGCTGCCTCCGCTGGAAGATCACAAATTTTGATTGCTGTATCACCCGATTATTTTTTTCATTATTTTAATTTGAAAAAAAATGGAAAATTTAAACTATTGAAATTTATAACAATTTATTTTTTCAATTTTTTTGAAATCATTTTTCGAATAAATATACGAGGATCTTTTAGTACCGTAAAGTTATGCGACCAAAGAATAAGAGGAAATCCGAATGAGTCTTTCGAATCCTGTGTTCATTCCAGGGCCAACCAACTTGCCTGATTCGATCCGGCGAGCGATTGATTTGCCGACAGTCGATCACCGTTCGCCTGCGTTTGCGGCTTCACTCCCACAGTTGTTCGACGGGCTGAAGCAGATTGTCGGAACCACAACGGGAAAGATCTTTATTTTCCCAGGAACCGGAACCGGCGGTTGGGAAGCGACGATTTCAAACACCTTGTCTCGTGGTGATCGTGTGCTGGCATGCCGGCATGGGGTATTTTCCGATAAATGGATCCGGATGTGTCAAAACTTTGGGCTGATCGTGGATGTCATCGACTGTGATTGGCGTGGTCCAGCAGATCCAACTCAAATTGAAGCAATTCTGAGGGCTGATACTGGACGGCAGATCAAGGCAGTACTTGCAACACACAATGAAACAGCTACTGGCGTTCGCAGTGATTTAGCGAGTATTCGGGAAGCTATTGATCATGCGGGCAGCGATGCCTTGTTTTTTGTCGATGGTGTCAGTTCGATCGCATCGATGGACTTTCAAATGGACGAGTGGGGAATCGATGCCGCAGTGACTGGCTCTCAGAAAGGGCTGATGTTGCCAGCGGGATTGTCGATCGTCGCACTTAGTCAGAAAGCGAGAGAGGCGGGGCAAAACGCGGGACTCCCACGGTTTTTCTTTGATTGCGAAATTATGGGTGCAATGACGGATGCGGGTGGCTTCCCCTACACGCCACCAATGCAACTTCTAGCAGGGTTGAGTCACTCTCTTGAGTTGTTGCTTAACGAAGGCTTGGACCAGGTGTTCAGCCGCCATTTCAAGATGGCCGAAGGTGTGCGACAAGCAACAGCAGCCTGGGGCATGGATTTGTGTTGTCAGGATCTTCAATTCGCCTCTGATACGGTGACCACAATCATGGTACCTGACGGATTCGACGGTGACCGGTTAGTCGCTCATGCCTATGATCGGTACAGCATGTCGTTTGGAGTCGGCCTCGGTCAGCTCGCTGGGCAGGCGTTCCGCATCGGTCATCTTGGCGCTTTGTCGGAAGCGCAGGCGTTGAGTGGGCTTGCAGTCATTGAGATGGCAATGCTTGATCTTGGATATCCGATTACAGGTGGTAGTGGTGTCGCTGCAGCTCAAGAATGGTATCGCTCAGCGTTCAGTGGTCATTCTGTCGATGCCTCGGCGGCTGACGACTCAGCATGCGAGGATGTTGCCTGATGAATGCACCGATAGAAAAAACACTGGATGCGGTCAAATGCGTTGGCATGGAAACGGTGATTGGCGCACCGGATCTGACGATTGACCATGTGATGCAAGCGAGATCACGTATCGCGCCATACGTGCACAACACGCCAATTTTGACTTCAACGTACTTGAATGAGCGGATTGGCGCAGAGCTCTTCTTCAAATGTGAGAATTTCCAGAAGGCTGGTGCGTTTAAAGTTCGAGGAGCATGCAACGCGGTGTTTGGATTAACGGATGAGGATGCGATCCATGGCGTCGCAACGCATTCATCCGGTAATCACGCGCTGAGTCTGTCCTATGCAGCGGGTCGCCGCGGTATACCTTGTCACGTTGTGATGCCAAAGACCGCACCGCAAGCGAAGAAAGATGCGGTACTGGGATACGGCGGCATCATCACGGAATGTGAGCCCTCAACGTCCAGTCGCGAAGCGGTTTTCGCAGAAGTACAGGCAAATACGGGCGCTGAGTTTGTGCACCCGTATAACGATCCTCGAGTCATCGCAGGCCAAGCGACATGTTCTGCAGAAATGTTGGAGGCAGTTGATGGTTTGGATTCGATTGTTGCGCCAATTGGTGGCGGAGGAATGATCTCGGGTACCTGTTTGACCGTGAGTCACCTTGCCCCGGATATTGAGATCTTTGCAGCCGAGCCGTTGCAGGCTGACGATGCGGCGCGATCGTTCCGATCGGGCCATATCATCGCCGACGATGCACCGGTCACGATTGCCGACGGTTTGAAAGTGCCTTTGAAGGAAAACACCTGGCACTTTGTTTCGCATTATGTAGCCGATGTGATGACCGCAACGGAGGAAGAAATCATTGAAGCAATGAAGCTAACGTGGCAACGCTTAAAAATTGTGATGGAGCCAAGTTGTGCAGTGCCTTTGGCTGTCATCTTAAAAAATCAGGATGTATTTCGGGGTCGACGGATCGGAGTCATAGTAACAGGCGGGAATGTCGATTTAGACCGGCTGCCTTGGATGAAGTGAGAGAATTATGAACAGTGCATTGAATTGGAATAATTTGGAAGTAGGTTACGACATCCCAGCGCGCGTTGGGATGAATGAGAGTGAAGTACAGACGCCTTGTTTGGTAGTGGACCTAGACGCGCTCGAGCGGAACATTAAAAAGATGGGTGATTTCGCAAAAACACACGGGATGCGCCATCGAGTCCACGGGAAGATGCATAAGTCTGTCGATGTTGCTTTACTTCAAGAGAAACTGGGTGGTGCGTGTGGCGTTTGTTGCCAGAAGGTGAGTGAAGCTGAAGTCTTCGCCCGTGGTGGCATTAAGGACGTCTTGGTATCAAATCAAGTCCGTGATCCAGCGAAGCTTGCACGATTGGCGCGTATCCCGATGTTGGGTGCTCGTACCATTGTGTGCGTTGATGACCTGGCTAATGTTGCTGAATTGTCAGCCGCTGCGACCGAAGCAGGGACAAAAATTGAATGTTTGGTTGAGATCGATTGCGGAGCAGGCCGGTGTGGCGTGACCACAACCCAAGCCGTTGTTGATATTGCGGTCGCTATTGACGCTGCCGATGGATTGAAGTTTGCAGGAATCCAAGCGTATCAAGGCGCGATGCAACACCTTGACTTGTATGCCGACCGTAAAGCGAAAGTCGATGTATCCATCGGAATGGTGAAAGATGCAGTTGCTGCGCTTGCTGATCAAGGACTTGAATGCGATATCGTCGGTGGTGGTGGAACTGGCTCCTACTACTTTGAAGGAGCATCGGGCGTCTATAACGAGCTGCAATGCGGCTCATATGCGTTCATGGACGCTGATTATGGTCGAATCCTTGACGAAAACGGCGAGCGAATCGACCGTGGAGAGTGGGAGAATGCATTGTTCATCCTGACATCAGTGATGAGTCATGCAAAAGCTGATAAAGCCATCTGCGATGCTGGCCTCAAGGCTCAGTCAGTCGATAGCGGATTGCCAGTGATCTTCGGCCGTGATGATGTCAAGTATGTCAAATGCTCAGACGAGCATGGCGTGATTGAGGACACAGCCGGTGTATTGAGTGTCAACGATAAGTTGCGCTTGGTTCCAGGTCACTGTGATCCAACCTGCAATGTGCATGATTGGTATGTCGGAGTCCGAAACGGTGTGGTCGAGGTCGTTTGGCCTGTATCCGCTCGTGGAAAAGCGTATTAATTTGCAGGCTCATTGACTAGGTAGGATTGAAGTGACGATACGATCGATTTCAGAGCAGCAGATTGCGGCTGTTCTGAACCCAGAGAACGCATTTTCTGCAGTGCAGGATGTGTTTGCCAGCATGGAATCTGAGGCCTGGAACTTTCCGGTTGTCCGCGAATCCTTAGGGTATCAGGACGCTCTGTATGGGTTTAAGTCAGGCTTTGATCCAGCGTCCGGAGCGTTAGGCCTTAAGGCGGGTGGTTACTGGCCAAATAACGGCGCTAAGGGCATTGCAAACCATCAATCGTCGATCTTTTTGTTTGATCCAGACACCGGTCAATGTAAAGCGATTTTGGCAGGAAATACCATTACGGCGTTGAGGACGGCAGCCGCAGCAGCGGTTTCGATTGATCGTCTGGCGATTGCTGCTCCAACAACCTTTGGTTTGGTTGGTACTGGGCATCAGTCAGCGTTTCAACTCGAGGCTGCGCTTCGGGTTCGATCATTCCGTGAAATATTGATCTGGAATCGGTCCGGTCGTGACCTGTCCAAGCATCATCAAATCGCAGAGAAATATGGTGCCGCCTGTCGTGAGGCAGAGCTTGAAGAGGTTGTTCGTTCGTCACAGGTGATCATTACCATCACGTCTTGCTTTGAAGCACTGTTTCCTGGGGATTGGGTGAGTCTCGGCACACACATCGCTGCCATGGGTACTGACACCAAAGGAAAACAAGAACTTGATCCGGCGCTGACATCCCGAGCTCTACGATTTACAGACGAAATTGTGCAGTCACGGACAATCGGCGAATTTCAGCATCTGAGTTCGGATGTTGTGATTACAACGATTGGGGCGTTGATCCGAGGGACTGCTTCAGGGCGCACAGACGAGGAGCAAGTGACTGTATTCGACGGGACAGGAGTTGGGCTGCAAGATTTAGCGTGCGCCCAAGCGGTGGCCGAAGCCATCGGGGACAGTTAGGTTGCAAACGAGTAATTCGAGTCCTGCAGATTTTTATTCGGACACCCAAACCCTTCCATCGAAGGCAATGTTGGAGTCTGTGCTGTCTGTGCAGACAGGCGACGAGCGACACCATCAATGCCCGACAACCAACCAGCTCCGCGAGCGTGTCGCAGACATATTTGGTATGGAAGATGCTGTATTTCTTCCATCGGGGAGCATGTGTAATCAGATCGCGATCGCGGTTCATACCAAGCCCGGGGATGAAATCATTTGTGCGAGGGAAAGCCACATTATTTTTGCCGAGTGTGGTGGATTGGCAAAGCTCTCGGGCACGATGGTTTCGGTCATCGATACCGAGCGAGGACTGTTTTCAGCTGATGCGGTGACCAATCTGTGCCGTCCGCCATCATCGTTTGCGCCACGGTCACGTTTGGTTGTCACAGAACAGACATCGAATTTGGGTGGAGGGGCTGTTTGGCCGCTTGATCAAATTCAGTCAGTTGCTCACACAGCGCAAGAGCTCGGGTTATCGGTTCACATGGATGGGGCACGGGTGTTAAATGCATCGGTCGCTACAGGGGTAGCAGTCTCTGACTACGCAGCCGGGCATGACAGCGCTTGGGTTGCGTTTACCAAAGGGCTCGGTTGCCCGGTCGGGGCTGTTCTTGCAGGGTCACGAGACTTCATTCGTGAGGCGTGGCACTTCAAACGCATGTTTGGTGGTGCGATGCGGCAGACTGGCGTGTTAACAGCGATGTGCTTATACGCGCTGGATCACCATGTTGAGCGTTTGGCTGAAGATCATTCGCGCGCGAAGCGCATCGAGGCTGCACTCCAGGGGTGCCGACTCTTTTCGCGAGTGTTGCCTGTGGAAACAAATATTGTATTGGCCGAGGTATCACCTGAGTGTGGGCTTGACGCAATTGAGTTAAAAGTGCTTCTTGCCTCACACAACGTGAAAGTGATGGCAGTTGGGAATCAACGGATTCGGATGATAACGCACCTTGATGTCGATGATGTTAGCGTCTCTCGATTAATCGAAAGTATCGAAATAGCAGAGGCATCGCTTGGTCGTCGGTGACAAGTGATCGAAATTTAGAGACCATCTGAGTGTGGTTGCATGTCGAGGTCTCCATTGGAAAACAAAACCAGTCCACTCACGATATGGGTTGATGCAGACGCTTGTCCAAAACCGATTAAGGCATTGGTATTCCGCGCGTCAGATCGTCTCAATCTTCCCGTATTTTTAGTTGCAAACGGTTTTCTACAAAACCCACCCCATCCGAACGTCACGGTGGTACAAGTCGCGCAGGGATTCGATGTGGCAGATCATGTAATTCTGGAACGGATGGAGGCGGGCGATCTTGTGGTCACGCAGGACGTGCCATTGGCAGCTGAAGTGGTCGATCGTGGCGGGTTGGCCGTCAATCCGCGAGGGACTTGGTACGACAAAGAGTCGGTCAAATCGTATTTAAGACGTAGAAATGAACGGGAAGCGATGCGTGAAGCTGGGTTGATTCAAGGCGGTCCGGCACCGTTCTCTGCAAAAGATACCCAGCAATTTGCGCGAGTTTTTGATCAGTTCCTCGCGCGTCTGAAGCGCTAGTGATGTGGCGTTCTAAATCGAGCATCGCTCAGCATCAAGTGATCGAATCCACACTCGATCTTGATTATCCGGTCTCTGTCCGACGGTCGTCTCGCCGTCGATCAATTGAGTTGAGGGTAACCAGAGATTCTCATATTCGCATTTCGTGCCCTTTGGAGCTGACGGATACTCAAATTGCTGACTTTGTCAGAACGAAAGTCGATTGGATCCAGTCCAAGTTATTGCTGAATGAGAAGCGGGCAGTGACTCCAATTCCCCGGTTTGAGCATGGATCCTGTTGGCAGTATCGCGGGCGGACGGTCTCTCTTGAGCTGAGCCTGGGTTCTAATTTGGTTGTTTTAGAGGCAGATCGCCTGCGTGTCCAATCCAAAAAGATGGGTGCGCATGATCTTAGGAAGGTGTTGAAAGCCTGGTTTATCAGAGAGGCGGAAACATTGTTGACTAACCGAACGCAATATTTTGCAGATTGTTTAGGTGTAGAGCCGTCAAAGATTCAACTCAGGCAGTATCGTGCAATGTGGGGTCGATGTAACTCGCGTCATGAGATCGCCTATGACTGGCGGATCATCATGGCGCCAGACTCGGTGATTGATTATTTGGTGATTCATGAGTTGTGTCATCTTGCGCATTTTGACCACTCGCCCCACTTTTGGCGTTTAGTTGGTTCGTTACAACCAACCTACGAGGAATCGAAGGCTTGGCTACGATCGAATGCACATTGGATTAAGCAAACTTTTTGTTGAGGCGGTCGGACTAGGCCGCACAAGCCATTTAAGGCGATGATGATCCCCAGGGAAATTGATTTCTATGCGGAATGGTACCGCCTTGTCGGCCTAAATTTTCGGCAATACGCAGACCTTCGTTCCATTTTGCCATCCGTTCGGAACGCGCAAACGAGCCAACCTTCAATTGTTTGACACCCCAACCGACCGCTAAATGGACAATTGTCACGTCTTCTGTTTCGCCAGAGCGTGCTGAAACAATCGATTCCCATCCTGCGGCTCGGGCTGCGTCGAGTGCAATTTTTGTTTCAGTGAGGGTTCCTGCTTGGTTTGGTTTGATGAGTGCTGTGTTGCATGCACCGATCCTTTGTGCTTCCTCGATGCGTGCCCCTGTCGTACAGATAAAATCATCGGCAATCACCTCGATATTATTACCCGCGGCTCGGGTGAACGCAGCCATCGCTTCTGGATCGTCCTCACCCAAGGGATCTTCGATCGCGACAATCGGGTAGCGCTCGATCCATTTGAGTAACATCTCTGATAGTCCGTCCGAATCGATGAGTTTGTTATCAGTCGAAAGTTGGTAACGTCCATTTCTTCCAAAATCTGTAGCTGCGATATCTAAGGAAATGGCGACGTCGTTACCTGGAACAAATCCAGCGCCTTCGATTGCACGAACTAGGAAATCAAGAGCTTGATGATTTGAACTAAATGCCGGCCAGTAACCTCCTTCATCGGCGACACCCTGATATAAGCCCGCTTTTTTCATAATTTCCCCGGCAGACAGGTAAACCTCAGCAGTCCACTCGAGAGCCTGTTCATAAGTTTCAGCACCAACAGCTATCACCATAAAATCTTGCACGTCGACACGCCGCCCCGCGTGCGCTCCACCACCAAAAATCTGAATTTCGGGAAGCGGCAGACTGGAGATCGTGGATTCGTTGCCAAGGTAAGCCCAGAGCGGTTGGTTAACGTCTGCTGCCGCCGCGTGCGCTAGAGCCATTGATGTTGAAATAATGGCGTTACCTCCTAGACGTCCTTTATTGGGCGTACCATCGAGTTCAATCATCGCTCTGTCTGCAGATTCTTGGTCATGGGCATCCATACCGATAAGCGATTTAGCGATTTCTTTATTGACCGCATTGACGCTTTGCATCACATCGAAGCCTCCAAGAATCTTTCCGCCATCACGCTTATCGACTGCTTCCCCACTGCCAGTTGAGGCTCCGGCGGGTGCTATTGCTCGGCCAATTGCACCACCTTCTAGATGTATTTCGGATTCTACGGTTGGTCGGCCGCGGGAATCCCATACCCGACGCGCAATGACTTTGGTGATTGCTGATCCCATTTAGAGTTCCTTTTTCCATGCCTGCGCGACATCTATGAGCTTGCTCGCAGGGTTAGAGAGAAGTGATCGAGCGCATCGTCTAATTTTATTTTTATCGACCTCTTTCGTGATGTATTCCACTGGCGACTTTCCATCAACCCGCGCTAAGAATAGTCCCGGAAGTAATGTGGCCGTCCGGAACTCAAGGTGGTTGGGGTCTTCCCAAGTGATTTGATCTAAATAACTCACCACCATTGCCTCGAAACACGATAGCAGTGCGCCACGATTAGTTGGGTCCCAAATGCACTTGAGGAGAAAATGATTGAGGCAGAAGGCGAGATCAAACGCAGGGTCCCCAAGGCAGGCACACTCTGCATCTAAGATAACCACACCCTTGGGTCCAAGTAGGATGTTCTTTGGACTGACGTCTCCATGGATGAGGGTGAGGCTTGTTTCACGGGTCCGTTTACTCAGGGAAAATAGTGTGTCTTTTAGGTCAGGGTGCTCGAGCGCAGTTGCCTCGAGGTATGGCTCAAGCCGAATGGCATGAAAAATTTCATTGGGCGGGAATAGATCCTTAACCGACGGATCATTTGCGGCTTTTGCGTGAATCTTTCCGAGAGTACCACCCATCCAACCCGCATAAATTGGGTCAACGCGGCCTTCGAGTAACTCAGTTTTCCAGAGCTTATATGTGCTCGGCTCTAAAAATTCCATGGCAAAAAGCATCATACGCTCATCATGAGCCAATATTTTCGGAGCGGATCCTGGTACATATTGATTGGCAAATCGGTACCAACACACTTCGTATTTATTTCTTTCGACGGGTGCAAACCAGTCCGCTTGAACCTTGAGTTTGGCGAGGGCTCGTTTTACGCAATACGTCTGGCGGTCGGTGTCAACTTTCCAAATGTCCGACGACACACCACCCGTCAGAGCCGAAAATTGAGCGTATTCGGGATTATCGAGTAGTCCAATGGCGTGCAAGCTTTGGATCATTTCAGGTTCGGGAGAAATGTGGTCATGCGGCTTCATATTATTGGAACTTTTTGTTTGCGATGGCGATGTCTTAAGATCATTCAAAGCGCGAGAGTAACAGGGTTCAAGTGCATTGAATATCGTATTTTAGCTACATGTTCGTAACTCAAACTAATATTGCTTTGAGTATTGCTGTCCGTACATGGTCTAAAGGTTTTTAGCCTCGTCGATGCAATCGCATATCTCTCCTTTCTACCGAAAAGGACTCAAATATTTTGTTGAAAACACTTGGCTCTTTTGAGGTAATCAAGCGCATAACAAAAAAGGAGAAACGGCATGAAGCTTAAATCATTGATCGGAATATCATCGGCAATCAGTTTATTAATGTCCGCGACCATCGGACACGCGGAAACTCGCATCACCTATAAGTCGGCCAAATCAACATCGTCATACTATCAAATGGGTGTTGAATTATCGGAAGCGGTCAAAAACGGGACTAACTCAACCATCACTATGACTTTGGAAGAAAGCCAAGGATCAGTCCAAAACGTCATGGAAGTGAAGGGGCGTACGAATAACTACGTTTTCACAACCCCGCCAGTTTTGGTCAAGCTCGCGCGCGGGGGCAAAGCGATGTTCAAAGATAAAAGTCACCCCCGCTTTGATGAAATACGGGCCTTATTCCCAATCCCTTCGTTAACCATGCATTTTGTGATGTCTGATAAGAGTGGGGTTAAAGACTTCGCGGGTATGGAAGGAAAAACGATTTTATTGGGTAAGGGCTCGTTTGGTGCGAAAGAGGGTGCGAAATACTTAAAATTATTTGGTCTCGAAGGGAAAGTGGATCTCGCTGAAGTTGAGCTGTCGAATGCTGTGCCTGCACTCAAGAATGGTCAAATCGACGGATTTGTAACGGCCGGCTCGTACCCAGCTCCAAACGTGATAGAGGCTGCTGCATCCGCTGGCGTCACTGTATTGTCATTGACTGATGACCAAATTAAAGCATCGAAGCGCACACGATTGACGATTCCAGCGGGCACCTACGCCGGCCAAACAGGCGATATTCAGACAACATCACTCCCAGTTGTAGCCTTCACAACCACAGACATGAGTGATGATGTTGCGTACACGCTGACAAAAGCCTACTGGGAAAGTAAGAAGTCTTTGGGTAGTGCGGCGAAGTGGTGGAATGGTGTCGACCTCGACATGCTTGCCAATGTATTGACTGAAATTCATCCCGGGGCGAAGCGCTATTATCAGGAGGTTGGGGCGACTCTCGCTGGTCATCACTAAACCGAGTTGAAAGCGCTCAGGGAGCTGAGCGCGATGACCCATGAAAGATCAGGGATCTCAACATCAATTCTGGATTGTTGTCGGGTTGTTATCCGTGATCTTTCATGTGTATCTGATTTTCTCAGGCCTGACTCCGAGTTTAATTTCGCGACCATTGCACTTGTTGGTCGCACTGCCATGGATTTTCCTGATTACTTACGCGTCGCCCACGCGATCAATTCGAGACGGGATATGGTTTTGTCTAGCCGCATCCGCCTGTATCTACTTAGTCTTTTATGAGTCTGCATTGTCGGATCAATACGGTTTTCTAGAGGGATCTACGCAGTATGCGATTGCAACTGTCCTCATCGTCACAGTTCTAGAAATGGCAAGGCGAACCGTCGGATTACCGTTGCCGATTGTGACCGCCTTGTTTTTGTTGTATGGATTTTTCGGTCATTTGATCCCCGGCGATTTCGGTCATGGTGGGATCCCAGTGGGGAGTTTTCTGGGCACGTTGATCATCACAGAGGGGGGCTTATGGGGCTCGCTAACCGGTGTATCAGTTTCAATTATTTCTATATTTTTGATCTTCGGTGCCGTGTTGAACGCGGGTGAGGCCGGACGGGGCTTCATGAATCTAGCCATCGCTTCGTCTGGACACTTAAAAGGTGGTGCAGCCAAAGTCTCTGTCATCTCGTCTGCGCTTTTTGGTTCAATTTCTGGATCTGCATCTGCCAATGTGGCCTCCACGGGAATGGTTACGTTACCGACGATGCAGCGCTTGGGTTATCCGAAACGGGTCGCGGGTGCGATCGAGGCCGTGGCGTCGACAGGAGGGCAAATCATGCCTCCCCTGATGGGTGCGGGAGCGTTCATTATGGTCGAGTTAACTGGTATACCGTATACCGATATCATTCTTGCCGCCTCGATACCCGCTTTGCTTTACTTTTTTACGGTATGGATTGGCGTGAATCGCTACGCTGATTTATTTGACCTAAAGCCAGTCGATATCTCGGATCAGCCGAATCGATTTGAACTACTGATTACTGTTGGATTCTTTGCGATACCCTTTGTTGTTCTCCTTTGGCTGATGTTTAGCGGTTATACCCCGCAGTATGCCGCAGCGTTGGCAGCGGTCGTTGCCGTGTGCTTATTGTTCAGCGGTTCGGATGCTCGAATTGATCTCAATCGAGGCTTTGAGCGCTTGGGTCAGGCGATGATCATCTCGGGCCGCCAGATTTCAATGATCGCATCAATTATCTTGTGTGCTTCTCTCATCATTGGGGTGTTAGCGATGACTGGTCTGGGAGTGAAGATCACCTCTCTGATCTTGTCCCTTTCGGGAGATAGTCTTTACTTAACTCTCGTGCTGACAGCAATTGCGTGTCTCTTCCTTGGGATGGAGGTTCCGACGACAGCAGCGTATGTGATTTGTGTTTCGGTTGCTGGACCTGCGTTGATCGATCAAGGACTTGATCCGCTGATTGTTCACTTATTTGTTTTTTGGTATGCACTCTTATCAACCATTACCCCACCAGTCTGTGGAGGTGTGTTTATTGCTGCCGGTATGGTTGAAGAGAACTGGTTAAAGGTCGCAATGTCCGCCATGGCCATTGGGATCGGTCTTTATATCATTCCTGTCGGGATGATCATTCATCCTGAAATCGTGACTTTGAACGATTTCGTATTTGCATTGATTTTTACATTGAAAATAGCGGCTGGTATCACTGTTTGTTCCTATGGTTTGATTAGCAGGTTTAGGTTTTTGGAGCGTCTTGGACTTGTGTTTCTTGGTCTTGCAATACTCTTGGTACGATGAGAACGTCGCTCGAAGAGGTCCTATCGTTATCGAAATGAGACAAGAAATTGAGCAAATCGTGTTTACGGAGTGATAACACATGAAGACGATCCTAATCACGGGTGCGACAGACGGCATTGGGCAACTCGCCACTCAAAAATTAGCAGTACTTGGTTATCGGATCTTGGCTCATGGCCGTGACCAACAGAAACTCGAATCATTGACCGAAACCACGGTTGGGCAGATCGAGCCATGGCTAGCCGACCTCGCGAACCTATCAGATGTCCGAGGAATGTGTCGGCAAATTCTGCAGCAACACGAGTGTTTATATGCGGTTGTGAATAACGCCGGGGTATTAAAAGCACCTGTAACGCAAACACTAACGAATCGGGACATTCGCTTTGAGGTGAATACGATTGCTCCCTACCTGATCACTCGCAAGCTGTTGCCAATTATTGATACCCAAGGCGTTATTCTGAATGTCTCATCGGCAGCACAGGCGCCTGTCGATCTCGATGCGTTGGAGCAATTTAGGGCAATGGGTGACATGGAAGCCTATGCTCAAAGTAAGCTCGCGATGACCGCTTGGTCGCGATATGTAGCGAATGAACTCACCAATGGACCGAGTGTGATCTCTGTCAATCCGGGGTCCCTGTTGGCGACAAAAATGGTTAAAGAGGGGTTCGGTATTGAAGGTAAAGATCTCAATATTGGTGCTGATATCTTGGTCCGTCTGGTGACCGACCCGAGCGATTCGAAGCGAACTGGTGAGTATTTTGATAATGATGCGGGAGACTTTGGATCTCCGCATTCTGCCGTGGTTGATGACGCCTTTGGTCGTCGTTTGATTGCCTCTCTTGACTCAATCATTCACCAGATTGGTTCTGAATAGATCGGTGTGCTAGACACAACTCTTTGGGCTTTCTTAGCAATTTTGACTGATCGAAAGAGATGAAATCAGTGAGGAAAAAATCTGGATAATTTGAAAGAAATTTGGGCAAAAGCGAATCGATCCGTGGTCATCACGTTTGCGATTGCGGGCGCCAGTTTCGGTTCCTGGGCGTCACGGATTCCGTCACTGAAAAATCAGTTCGGTATGGAAGCTGTTGAGTTGGGTGGTGTGTTGCTGGTACTCGCTATGGCGAGTGTCGCTTCGTTTCCGTTATCTGGACGAGCGATCGATCGCTGCGGCGCGGTCAGAGTGACGCGTTATCTGACTTGGGCGACTTTGATTTCACTGATACTGATTTCGTTTGCCGGTTCCGTATGGGAGCTCACCGTCTGTGTCGCAATATTTGGTGCTTCACTTGGCGCCCTCGATGTTGCGATGAACGGTTGGGGCGCCGAAGTTGAACGACAAGGATCCAAATCGATAATGTCGTCACTCCATGCCTACTGGAGTCTTTTCGCCGGTATTGGTGGCTTGATTGGGTTCTTGGCCGTTCAGGTCGACTTCACGGTGATGCATCATTTTCTGATGATCAGCGGAATGATGGGCCTTCTTGCATTGAAAGCGTCGCGAGTCGATTGGATTGGGTCGACAGTCAGTGAAAGTGCGCCGATGTTTGCATGGCCCAAGAAAAATTTATTGTTCGTCGGGTTATTGATGTTCGGTGCAGCGTTGGCTGAAGGTGCTGTCGCTGACTGGGCAGCCATTTTTGTGACCGAGCGATTCGCTCTGACTGAAGCGATGGCGTTAGGTAGTTTTATGCTTTTTAGTTTTGCGATGTTTCTCGGCCGAATGCTGGCAGATGGTTTCGTGGACCGTTATGGAGCAGCTCGCGTCTGTGGTGTTGGTGGATGGCTCGCGACGATCGGTATCAGTATTATTTTAATAGGTCCGGATTACAGCATCGTATTAGTCGGATTTTTATTGCTTGGCTTAGGGTTAGCACCTGTATTTCCCTTGGGGTGTGCGCGTGCAGCGAATGACTCGTTTGTGACCCCTGGACAGGGTTTGGCGAGCGTGGCTACCTTCGGCTATGGCGGTATTATGTTGGGTCCGGCTGTAATTGGGCTGGTGACTCAGCATACTGGAATTCTGATTGGGTTCGGTTTGATTCTTGTCTGTGCGTTGTATCAGCTTTTGTTCTCATGGAGCCTCAGAAGCTAGTGATCCGACTGATGGTTCTTGCTTGATTGAGGAGGGTATCAGGCAGGCTCGCTCTGTTGTCACAAGTTCCACTGAGAAGCGGCCGCTGCAGAATACCTAGTACATGTTTTTCGGACCTTAATCATTAGCCTCCGTGACCGCGTTCCTAGGCATGATCGGTAGCAAGCATTTGGTCGAAATATCAGTCAGTTGGTTGTAGTTCTCCGGATGGCGATGCCTGTTCATTTACTGATTCTCCGAGAAATTCTAAAACCATCGCCGCAGTCCATGAGAATGTCTGGCCGCCACATGGCTTTCCATCAATAGGATCGTAGTATTCGGCAAAACCACTCTGTTCGATAAGCTCTAAGCTCTGCTCAATGATTGAATTCCTAACGGAAGGCTGATCTTTCAGTCCTTCGCTGATCATGTAGTTGATAATGAGCCAAACGGGACCACGCCAGTAACGATACCTTTCGAACTCGATACTTTGAGGATTTTGGCTCGGTATACCGAATTTGCAGTCATGATTAGTGATTGACTGTGCGATTCTTTCTTTTCGATGATTGGGGATGTTTACAAGAACTGGTATCAGCCCGCCGATTGAAGCATTTCTGACCAAGCAACTGCGGCTGCGGTCGTAACAAACATATTGATCTAATCCGTCATCCCAAAGACTCTCAAGCGCCTTTATGGCTTTTCCAGCCATAACCAGAGATTCTTCTGCAATCTGTTGCTCTTGGATTTCAGTTGCTAGAAATGCGAGATCCTGAATGGATCGGATTAGCATCGCATTGAAGCCGGGATCCACGATTTTGAAGGGTGAAGAGTCGTGCAGGACCGAGTTTTGCCAATCAAGGGAAGCGAAATGCTGAACCAACCAGATGTATCGCTGATATTGATTTTCGGTCGGCCTATGTTCGGGATCGGCGTGTTGCGTATCTCGCCTTATAAATGGTGCGACACCGTCTTGAGGCACATCGTCAAGCGCGAGATCCCAATCAATCGAGTTGTCACGACCGGATTCCCATGGATGAATTATTGCCACAAGGCCAGTGTTTTCTGGATCTCGGTTTTCGAAAAACCATGAATGCCATTTATAAATTTTTTTGACCAATAGCTTGAGCCGATCGTGATAGTGCGCTCGATCGGAAGTCCGTTCATAAATTTTTCGCAAACAATAGCCGGCGACTGGAGGTTGTGTGATTCCGCTTGTTGGTACTGGACGACCTGTATTCCAAACTGTTGGTCCTGGAAAGTATCCCTCGTTACCTTCGTGAAAGATGATGTGTGGCACCATGCCATCGTCCCACTGATGCTCCAACAAAGTCTCAATTTCAATCCAGGCCCGTTCCATATCAAAGTGTGAAAAGCCTAAAGCGGTTAGGCAACTATCCCAGTTCCATTGAAATGGATATAGTCCATGCGTTGGGACCGTATAACGGCCCTTATCGTTGGCCTTTATTGTTTCTATAGCTTGATCCGCCATCATTTTTGTCATCGTATGTACTCTTTTAAAAAACTGCGCGGTATGTTTCAGGGTGAAACCATCGAATTCGCTCGACATTCGGTTTCAAAAAGATTTTTTGTCCTTCTTGTATCTGGCTATCTGAGTCAAGAATTGCTCTAAATTGGTTGGATCCTACGTCCGTAGTTACAAGTAAGTGAGGACCGAGAGGTTCAACCAAACGAACGACGGCAGGTAAGCCGGAATCAGACAACCTTACGTCTTCTGGACGAATTGCCAATAGGATTGATTGTTCAGCAATGGACGGACCGGATAAGGTCTCGTTTTCGATTACCCAGAAACCGTTACTAGTGTTAGAGGCAATTAAAAAATTCATCGGCGGGCTCCCTATAAAGCTTGCGACAAACTGAGTCGCTGGATTACGGTATAGCTCCATGGGTTTATCAGCTTGCACTATCTCGCCAGCATTCATAACACTCACTCGATCGGCAAGGCTCATCGCCTCGACTTGATCGTGAGTAACATAAATTGCGGTTGTATTGCTTTGTTGCAGAACACCTTTCAACTCTGCCCGCATTTCTAGTCTGAGAAGTGCATCTAAATTTGATAGAGGTTCATCCATCAAAATGACGTCAGGTTCCATGGCGAGTGCTCTTGCCACCGCTACTCGCTGTCGCTGACCCCCTGATAATTCACCTGAATATCGCTTGAGTAGATGCTCGATGTGCATCAGTTCAGCATTTTTTTCAACACGTCGTTTAAGTTCGTCTGCAGGTATTTTCGACATCTTCAAACCAAATCCGATGTTTTCGGCTACGGTCATGTGAGGAAAGATTGCATAATTCTGAAATACCATGCTGATCCCTCTCTCACGCGCCGGTAGGTGATCAATTCTCCGATCGCCAATCCAAACTTCGCCCTGAGTAGGGGATTCGAGACCTGCAATAATTCTCAAAAGAGTTGTTTTCCCGCATCCAGATGCACCAAGTAAAACCATAAATTCCTGATCTTCAACAGTTAAATTGATGTCCTTTAAGGCCTCATAGGTTCCGAATGTTTTAGCGATATTTTTGATTTCGATGATTGCCATAAGTTTTCCGTTTTTATCTGTTTGAAATGCCCCACATGGCAAATAGGTATTTTCGGACAGCGAATATGAAAACAATTGCTGGTACGACCAGAATAAATCCACCAGCAAATTTCAGATGGAGCGGGGCTGTATCAAGATTTTGAAGCAGAAATGCTGTGAGCGTACGATTCTGAATTGTCAGAACCGCAGATGCGAAAACCTCATTCCATGAAATCACAAAAGCGAATATAGCCGACGCAGTAATTCCTGGAAGGATGAGAGGGAGAATAACGAATCTAAACGCCGCGAAGCGATTGCAGCCCAATGTCCATGCGGCTTCTTCAAGCTCACGCGGGACGCCAGAAAATAAAGAAAAAGTGATTAGAATCGCAAATGGTAGAGCAAGAGTCGTGTGAACTAAAGATAACCCGAATGCGGTATCGTCTAAGCCTGTTTCTATGAAGAAAACAGCTAAGGGAAGTGCCAACAAAGGAAGTGGAAATGCTCGAGTCATGAGAATTATGACTCGAAACAACTCTTTTCCCACGAAATCAAATCTCGCCAGCGCATACCCTGCCGGCGCACCGAGACAGATGGAAAAGCACATGGTGAACAGGGCTACTGTGATCGAGTTAATTAGTGCATCGAGCATGCCGTAAAAGTTTGCAAAGAATATTAAGCTTTCCAGGTCGAATTCGGGAATGAGGTTCATTGGGAACTGGTTAATAGTGTCGGGCGACGACAGCGCATTCACTGCCAACAAATACAGAGGGCCTAAGACCCAGGCGCAAAGAAGGACTATCGAGGCGATATACAGGAAGCGTATAGATTTGCCTGAGGCTACGCTATGCGTCATCACATCGTTACCCCTTTAGGTACTTTTAGAATACGCAAAACGATTAGTGTGAATGCGATCGAAAGGCCTAAGATCACTAACGCAATTGCAGCTGCGGCCCCACTATTTAATAGATCAAATTGATAGATATATGTTTCTCCCATCAGTACTGGGAAAAGGGTTCCTCCGAGGGCAGCAACGACCGCAAATACCTCAAATGCAAGGATTACTCGGAGTATTAGGGCCGTTTGTAACGAAGGCTTTAGTAGCGGCAACGTTATTCGTATAAATTGTTGCCATTTAGAAGCCCTAAAGACGCTAGCAGCCTCATAATATTCTCTCGGGATAAGTCCAATACCAGCGACAAGAATTACTAGCATGATCGCTGTGGCTCGCCATATCTCTGCAAGCGCAATCGCAACGAATATCATCATCGGATTTTGATAGGTTAGAAGGGCAACCGGTCGTTCGATCAGTCCCAAATTTAGCATTAATGAATTCAGGAAGCCCGTCTGTTCAAAAATGACTAGCCAAATGATGCCGGCTGCTAGGTCGGAAATACCTAATGGAATGGTCCAAATATAGAGAATTAAGTCACGACCTTTTCTCATGCTATTAACCATAGTCGCCATCAACAGAGCCAAAGCTAATTGAATCGGAACGACTGCTGCTGTGAGTAGCAGCGTGTTCTCAAGGGATATCGAGAACTTCCAGTGACTGAACACTTCTTGGAAATTTGTCAGTGAATACCCATCCGTTGACGAGTGCTCGAAGGCTTGAGTAATCACTGAAGCAAACGGATACAGAAAAAAGATCATGAGGAACGCGGCAGATGGCGCGATCAGCAAATAAGGTAACTTTTTAGCTTGATTCCACACGTACTATTTCCGGTTCTAGGGTGGATGTGGTCCCGAGATCCGGACCACATCCTTTGGATTACTCTACTGGACAGGCACCGTTAGATGGAGCGTCTGGTGCCCAGCAAGGTGCACCGGTTTCATTCATGATCGCCTGTAATTTCGGCTTTTGATCATTGAGCACTGCTCTTATATCTTGATTAGCCAGCACGATTCTTTCGAAGCTGTCCACAAAGATGCGATTAAAATCGCCGCCTTTACTTCCCAATCCTGCAGGAAGAAGGCCTGGGTTTGCGTCAGGTGAGCCGCTCATCTTCGCGATAGCTCCGCCCGCAGCTTGGACCGCAGGCGGTAGATCAGACGGAAGATCAACATCCACTACTGGGAAGAAATTGGTTGCCCTCAGTGTTGCTAGTTGTGTTTTAGGGTCCAGCATGTGTTTTACGACATTTTTGGCTTCGTTCATATTTGGTGCGGTCCGTGGAATTGCGATTCCAGCAATAACGGGCATGAAACCTCTTCCTTCAGGGCCGGCTGGCGCTGGGAATGCCACAAAGTCATTTGGTCTCTCGTTAAAGGCATTCGCTAACCGCGAAGTATGATCGAACGCGATCCAGACCTCTTCGCTAAGAAGCTGTTCTTGGAGAAACGAATAATTAGTTGACGCTGGGTTGGTGACTGCCCAAAGTTCACGAAATTTTTCCCAAGCCTTGACCGCTTTGTCGGAAGCAAATGTACGTACAACACCATCGGTGTAAGACGGGTACAAATAGCCCTGGAAAAATCGATGCTTTAACCCTTTGGGTCCGGCTGGAAACCCAAATTTTGCCGATCCCGTCTCTTTCTGAACGTTACTCGCCCAAGCGATTAACTGGTCATAAGTTAACGAATCGACGTCAGCACCTTCAGGTAGATATTTGAGTGCTTTTTTATTCGCAGCCATCACATAGCTTGCTTGCATCCATGGGATGTATTGCGCAGAACTTGTACCCAGCTTTGCTAGGTCGTTAAAAGTGGCGCTTGCAGCTCCAAGCCCAAGTGAATCTAGATCAACTAAATCGTCGGGGTTCATCGCAGCAAAATCGCCATGCAACGCGCCTAAGACACCGATTTCGCCTGAACCGGCTTTCAATTCAGCCTGCAAACGAGTCAGCCATGGCCCGCCATCATTAGCCTGGTAGCTTACCTTGGTAGCTGATGACGACAATACTTGCTCGCGCATTGCCTGAGTTTCCTGCGCTGGCTTTGCCTGTGTTGACCAGAACAAAACCTCTGCATTTACACTTAGGGAGATAGCGCACCCCACGGTCAAACCGATAACTGAGTGTTTGATCTTCATTAATTCAATCCTCTTTTTTGGTCCAAATGGACTCTTACTTATTTTTGATAAACATTGGTATTCCAACATTCCAAGATTGGTATAACGTTGTATCAAATGTCAATAATTATTCGGAATCGTTCGATGCCAATAGGATATTTGGCTGTCGTTTATGGCTTTTTTGTTGATCGAATGATGAAAAAACGTTACACCTAATCGAGATGAAAAAGGCAAATTTGAAAACTGTCGCTGCTGCTGCTGGGGTGTCTGTTACAACAGCAAGTCAGGTGTTGCGTGGCAAAGGTCGAATATCCAAGACAACGACTGAAAAAGTATTGCATGTTGCAGAAAGATTGAACTACATCAAGGATGCAAGAGCCGCATCCATGCGATCAGGTGTGACCAACGAAATAGGGATGGTTATTCATCAGATCATCAACCCATTTAACGCCGAAGTCATTAGTGGTGTGAGCGGTTATCTGAATGACTTGGGATACTTTGTCTCGATTCTGGATAGTGAGCTTGAAATCGAGCGGGAATTCGAAAATCTTGAGGCTTTCGTGAGTCATGGTCGCGCCGGACTGATTTGGGTACCCACAAATGACGCGTCCATGCACGCGATGGATATGTTGAGTCGCTCACAAATCCCCACAGTAACATTCCTACGATCGCCGATAGACTCGCCGTTCGATCATGTTGGTATTCAAAACTCGGCGGCTACCTATAACGCGACAGAGTATTTGATTTCCCAAGGTCATAGTCGAATAGCTTACTTTGGGGGCATTGATTCCGCTCAAGTGAGATCAGAAAGAATAGAGGGGTACAGGAATGCCCTGACTGATAATGGGATTACTGAGACACTCGTATGGGACTGTCCTGATTCAAAAATCCAAGGATTAAATAGCGCAATCGACTTACTGAAGGCACGACCAGACATTACTGGGCTCATATGTAACGGCGATATGGTTGCGCTTGGAGCTTGTGTGGCGATTAGACGGTTGAACCTTCAGATTGGTCGAGACGTTTCGGTTTTTGGATTTGATGACATTACGGACGCCGCTATCGCAGATCCGCCATTATCAACCATGGGAATTTGCCCACGATTGTTGGGTAAGACGCTCGCAAAAACTCTTATTGATCGCATCAAGCACCCGGAATTACCTAAGACCGATACACTTGTGTCAGCGGAATTGATAATCCGAGAGACCACTGGGTCTGCCCTTAGTTGATACTCCAAATATTATGATTTTGTAGTATTTGGTTAATGAGGATCCAAGAGGACTCTGAGCACCAGCATCGGTCTCTTCTCAACTGTCCCTTTAACGCACCCGATATTTTTCGATCACGTTTCGATTGAATTCAAGCCCAACGCTTGGACGCTCCGGGATAATGAGGCGTCCATCTTTGATTCGGTAAGGCTCTATTAATAACGGGTCAACCCAATTCATCCACTCTAAATAATCCGCAGTGGGTGTTACTCGCATCAAATGCGCAGAGGCTTCGTGATAGAGGTGGGACGATAAAGGCTTTCTGTAGGCCTCTGCGAGTGCTGCGGTTTTGAGCCATCCAGACACCCCGCCGATTCGCATCAGATCTGGCATGATCGCATCACTTGATTTGAGTTCGAGACTCAGAGTGGCGTGATCGATTCCATGAAAGTTCTCACCGAAAATGAGTGTTGTCGAAAGATGTTGGCGGAGTTCGTTGTAGTTTCTGAATTCATGGTAAGGAATGGGCTCCTCAAACCAGTAAAGACCTTGGTCATCCAAGCCTTGCAGGCGTCGACGCGCTTCAGTAAAGCCCAGGACCTGATTGAAGTCGCACAAGAGATCGTCATCAGGGTTCATTTGGGATCTGACTGCCTCAATAGCTTTTAAGTCTTGATCCAATGTCTTTCGACCCAAACGGATTTTAAGGGAAGAAAAGTTACCCTCACCCCTAAGCTCGCTTGCTTCCTGAGCCAGTTGTTCTGGTGTATGTAGCCAAAGCCCACCGGAGTTGTATGCTTTTACATCGCCGAGGGTGCCGCCTAGATGTTCACACAATGGCCGGTCTGCAACCTTAGCACTCGCATCCCAAAACGCGATATCGAGGGCCGCGAGCGAGTACATCGCGATTCCAGAGCGGCCGAGTAAACTTAATTTGTTCATCCCGATTTCATAGAACGCCGAGGGAGCGAGTGGTTGATTTTCGAAGAGTTTGAAAAGCTCTTGGATTACCCGCTCGATGGGGTCTGTGAAGTTGACGAGGTAAGGACAAATATAACTATTGCCAACGATGCCGTTGTCGAGAGTTATTTCAGTAATAATGAATGGCCATTTGTCATAGCGCCCGACCGCAGAAACGATAGGCTGTCGTAACGGCAAATCAACCGATATAATATTGATACTGGAAACACGTGGTTGATTCATGAAAACCTCGCCTGGTCAGTCTCTCACTCTGCCCAACAATTATGACCTTGGGGTAGTATTGCACTACTACCAAGCGGTATCTGCAGTGTTTTTGGCAGTGTCGTGAGGGGTGTTCAGTCGTTCTCAGTCCGGTTTTCTCAGCGTGTCTCGATTGATCGCTCCAAGGTTTGTAGGTGCTTTTAATAATCGATCAGTGTAGTGTCTGAATGGTTAGATACAGGATTAAAGTATGGGAATCAGTAACGCTAATCTGATTGTGACCAACGCAACATGGGGCGATACGGCTAATCCATTGGCTGACGCCTTGAGCAAGGATGGTAAGCGATATTGGGTCGAAGTTGATGTATGTCCGCTGAGTACGCTTGAGCTAACGAATGATGCTCGGCAACGTGCTGTCTTGAGAGAATTCGCAGATTGGGACGATGTGAAGGACAGTCGTCCATTGCGGGTAGTTGCCGCTAATCCCTACGCGCCTGAAGCGCTAGAGCAATTTGAATCACTGATTAATGCATTGAAGTTAAGGAAGAATCGACTGAAGTATGCGGCGCTCGATGACGACACAGCGCTTGCTTTTTCTGAGATCATCAGATTTGTTGGCATTGATCAAGTCAGTCCACGAGAAATTTTGACGCCAACTGCTCCAGGGAGCTCTGTCGAGCTATCGAAATTGATCACAGAGGATGCCGAGGATAACGAGCTCTGTATCGTGCTCGAGGAAATTGAAGAGGCAGGTGGTGTTGCGAAACGTCTCATCGCTGCAAGTCAGCGGGTGATCCGGATGCCAATCTTTAGCCGAACGAAAAATAACCCTGATGTTTTGAAGCTCAGTGATGCGCCTAACTTTATTTTGGTCAATGATCCGTATGCGTTAACAGTGGCCGTTCAAGGACTGAAAAGACAGGCTGCTGATTTAAGCGAGATTGTTTGGGTGGGAACGAGTGCGCTGTTGCAGGCGATGGTTAAGCGAGATTCTCCGGGATCGACGTGGCTCGATGTCCCCGATCTTAGACACGATGTGATCTTAGAAAAAGTTTCAAAGTATTAACTGGGGTCAAACGATGGGTCTGTTGAACTGGCTTGGTGGTGGGAAAGCAAAAGAGCGAGACACCGCAAAGAATGGTTTCGAGAAAGCGGTATCGTCGTCGGGAGACTCGAGAGAGCTTAGAGCGCTCCGAATTCGTATCGCGCTCCGGTCTAAAACAGGGCTTGATATTATCTTTCGGGCGGCGATGAAGGCGATCGCCAGCCATGAAGAAGAGGTAATGATCGCAACCGCTGGAGGAGAAGCTCCACCCCCCATGCCAACGGCTGACAACGAGACTTGCTTTCAGACAATGGCGACGGTAAACGGTCCTGTGACAATCTATATTCCCCTTGAGTTTGCCTCCCGATTTTTCGAGCTGGGTATTCGATATCAGCAAAAGGAAGTTGATACCCATACCGCACTTTCCGAAGGCCAGGAGATCGCAAACGAGTTAGGAACACTGTTGAATCTCGATCAGTACATGGTGCAACCCATCACACCACTAGAATTTTTATTGGCTGGAAATATTGTGGGATCAAATGTCGATTAGCTGAGTTTTTAAGTCAGAGATTAAGACACAGGAGAATTTATGGGTACCGAGGTCAAAATTGAAAAGTTAAAAAGGATCCAGAATCTCATTTATGAGCTATCCGCTAGAGTGAGCGAAAACACGGCGAAGGCAGGACTACATCGCTCAAAAGTTGAAGAAAATCATTTTCATATTCTGGCCAATACCACGGCTAATGGTGTCGCGCTCCGTGATCTTGCAACCAAAGGACTGGAGTCACATCTGGCCATTTGTTTGCACGAGCTCAATCATATCGAGACCGAAGAAGAGGAAAAGAAAATTCATGCAAAATTCGCGACCCTCAAACTACTCATTGAGCATCTGAAAGCGAGGATAGAAATCAACCGTGGTCTTATCCGAATTAATCAATCCCTTGTCGAGATTAATAAACAAATGATCGCTGTGAATAGTAGCTCTGCTGGTTTTACCGATGAGATTGTATTAGCTGCCGCATCAACAGACCTTCATCATGATCGTGTGATGCAGGAAGTACTCGATGAAGAATATTCGGTATCGAATGAAATGATCGATGAGTTAAATGAGATTTGTGACGGTTTGGTTGAAACCGTCGCCGAAAATACAGCCCACATTGAAAAGCTGAACGCAGAATCGGATCAAAATAGAGTGGCGATTGCCGGGAATAATAAACGAATCCATCAGCTAATCGACATGGTACTCGAAGTTTCTGAATATTCCTGAAGAGAGACAGCTCTTGGCATTTGCCTAGGTCTCGTGAGTGGTGATTCGAACCGTTGTTGTCTCGTTCACCTCGCTGGTTTTTACGCAGATGCAACACCGGGGCTCGACCATTGAATTGTTGAATGCGTAGAGAAATCTGCGATAGTAAACACTAGTTTCGTAAATGTTTCTCATCATGAGAAACCGGCAAGCGAATTCTGGGCGATCCGTAAGAGTCCCGCTGAGGGCGTCTGTTTTGACAGGCAAACGGATAACAGAGGCCGATTGACCGCTTGCAATTGAGCGTATCCTTGAAATGGGCGAGTCGAAACCAGGAAAGGCTGAGTCACCACTCAGCCTTTTTTATTGGATTTTGGTTTTCCCGCTATTGGACCCAATCCCGCAAAGGGTTTACCGTGTTCTGAGGCAGTAGAGGGTGTGATCCATGCAGGGTAACGATAACAAACCAACGAAAGCTTGGTGGGTGAATTGGCTGATCATTGCAGGCACGGTCATCGTGATCATGGTTTTGTCGTGAGATTAAATTACCTGAACTCCTTTTTCAGTCAGCCATGGTGTTTTGGGACGCCAATCGATGATCTCCAAGATTGTATTGATCGGCCGGCATAATCGGGTCCCCTTGTTCGTCACAACGAAAGGTCTTTCAACAGCGGCTGGTCGCTCGATGATATGTTGAACAATTGTTTCGAAGTCATTGTTGATCAATGCGTTGTGCAGTTCAGATTGAGCGTCTGGCCTTAGCATTTGTCGCCAGTCGAGGCCCGAAGATGCCTTTAATGCTTGCAAAGTCTGAGCGGTCCATCCATTTTTTAAGTACAAAATGATTTTTGGATTGATGCCTGAATCTTGCAAAAAGCGCAGCGCATCTCTTGATTTACTGCAGTTGGGGTTGTGATAAATGGTGGCGTGCGTCAATTGAATACCTTTAGAAATCTCGAAATCAGAACGTGGGCCTAGAAACGTGTGCCTAGAGTAATACTGGATTATCGCTCCTGCCAGTTGTGGTTGGGTTATACCTGCCTCTCAAAATTATTGGCATTTTTCTTGCATTGACTATTAGTGCTGTTTTTTTGACGGAGAATAAAAATGTCAGTATTAACAAAGCTTGAATTTGAGCGTGATCTGAATTGTCTGGATATTAGTCTTTTTGCACAGTGCCGGGCGCTGATCAGCGAAGGGATGGCTACGGAAGTTGATCAACTGATCGAAAGTCGCGTAGGTTCTGAATCACAAGATGAAATCGATAGAATACGATTGATTAGGGATCTCGCTACCGGTTCGGCAGCGCTGATAAACTGATTTTTCTGATAAATTCGCCGGGTAATGATCGAGTGAATCCTTGTCAACCTTGATGATTCGTGCGAGCCGAGGGGCGCGCTTACTCGATTAATGATCCAAGGATGCTCCGGCCAATCGCTGTTAAAAGGTCACGACGTCCTATAGGGCGAGCGTTTTTAGCCGATAGAAACTGTGTTCGAGTGAGAGAGCATTAGGCCGTGCTGAAAATAAAGGTTGGATTAGTAATTGTTTCTATCATCCTGTCGACCGGATTAAACGCTGATAGTGCGCAGAGACTCGACTCACAAGCGTCAGTCCTCGACGCGTTGTCTCAAAGCCAAGGCGACGCCGTCTTGGCGTTTATTGATAGTTCGGCAGATCAATCCAGTACTGTCAGGAATCTCCAAGGCTTACTGAGCACTTATTTGGTGGAGCTCAACGGGACTGATTTGGGGCCGATTCGACGGAATACGGTTATTCAAGTCAGGCCTCGGCTTGGTTTGAACAGGCTCAAACTGACGAATGCGTTCGACAAAAGCCAATCGACTGAAGTGACATTTCCTGCGATGCGATCAGCGGGTGTTTCCACCGCTGTTATTGAGATACAGACGTCGCGTAAGTTCAGCTGGATTCAAGCATTAACACTTTCCAGTGCCGAAGTTCAGTTAATCGAAGACGCGCTCAAGCGCAGTCATCATGGTGGTATGAGGCGGGTTTTGGCTCTGATCCGTGCTCGCGGTAAAGAAATGGTTCCCAAGAAAATCGATCGTGTGAATTGGAGAAGTGGTGGGCCTGCGATTGACAGCTCGGATACTGGATCTGATTCAGGTAGCGTGTCATCAGGTGAAAGTTTTTCCGAGGCTGCCAGCAGTGATTCAACGATGGTGAGCATAGGCGGTTCAGAATCAGTTGACACCTCGGTGCCGTCTACAGAATCTGGTGAAGAGGCTGTTTCTGAGGCTGCCGAAAGTGAATCATCCTCCAGTATTTCTGCAGACCGCCGAAGCTATTATTAATTGATCAAATCGCAGTACACTGAGGCCTCAAACGCAAGGGGGATGATTTGTGCCAGAGTCAATCGAAGTCGTTGTGCGTGGAGGCATTCTTTGCGCTGATTTCAACGAGGGGTGCCTTATCATTGATACGGGGTCTCCGGTATCGTTAGGGCCAGATATTCCGGTGCGCGTGCTGGGCTCAGTGGTGCAGTTAAATTCGAGGTTTGGTAGTTATACCTGGACTGAGATACAGGAAAGTCTTCCATTTGCTGCTGTTGGATTGGTTGGCGTTGATGCGTTTTCCGACGCTGTGTTGGGCTTTGACGTCGCAAATAATACGCTCGCTCGGCTCGACGTATCAATTGACGGTGATGAGACTGCATTTGTCATGGGCTCACCCACGGTTCATTGCCAGATTGGCGAGGAACGGTTGAGCTGTATTCTGGACACTGGTGCTGGGTTGTCTTACCTCAGGAGTGATGACACGGCTGTGTTCGGACAGGCACTGGGAAAACAGCATGATTTCCATCCGATGCTCGGAGCGTTTGAAGTCGAGACAGTTGCCTGCTCGCTCCTTGTGGGAGATCAGTCATTAACTGAAACATTTGGTATCGCGACCGGTGCACTCCGTCAGTTAATGGACACCGCAAATATCGATGCCATTCTCGGCACAACGTTTTTCCAACAATCATTGATTGAAGTTGATTTCCATAACGAAATCGTCGGAATAACGTTGGATTGAGCTACAAGAGTTCGAGTCGGTTAAATCCGCCCTCGATGTGACGGGCCATTAAGATTGAAGCCAATTCATCGTCATGTGCCTTGAATGCCTTGACCAGCTGTTCATGCTCTTCGATTGATTTCTGAATATTCTCGTAATCAGCCAGGCTTCGACTTCTGAATACCAGTGATTCGCGCATCACTTGATCGATTAAGTTCATCAGGCGAGGGGATTCTGCGACTGTGTGAATGACCTTATGGAACTGAATATTCAGATCAAAGTAATCTGAAAGGTCGTCGCTACCTGCAACTCGCTTCATGTCTTCATGAAGTGTTTCAAGCTTAATGAGATCTACCGTCTGAAATCGTTCAGCGGCTGAGGCTGCAGCTTTGCCTTCCAGCATCGCTCGGATTGAGAAGATTTCTTTCACCTCGGACAACAGTAATTGACGGACAATAATTTGTCTGGCGCTGATTTGTTCTAGAAGCCCAACCCCGATAAGCTCCCGAATCGCTTCGCGAACAGGCGCCCTGGACATGCTAAGCCGCTCGGCTAGATCGCGTTCTGTGATCTTATCGCCGGCTTTCAAAATGCCCTGCAAGATGAATTCTTCAGTTTTTTTCCTTGCCTTGAGGCTGAGCGAATCTGTCATACCCATCCGTGATAGTTGTTATTTGGTATACCTTATATCGACTTTTTCCAAAGTAAATCAAATAAATTTTCTAAAAGTAGGATTTTGGTATTGCAAATCTCTTCGGTAGACAGGTATAACCACTGGGACTCGTATGGCGAAATTTCGTCCTGCAGGGCAACCAAACACAATCGATAACAATAATGAGGATTAAATCATGTTGAAAAAAATAGCCGTGGCAGCACTCGGTTTGACACTAGTCGCTGGAACAGCTCAAGCCGCAGACAAGATGAGGATATCTCTTCAATTACCACTCAAAAGCCATCTTGGACAAAATTTACTCGTCTTCGAGAAAGAGGTCGAAACTCGAACTAATGGCGCTATCGATGTCGAGATCTATGACAGCGCGCAGCTTTATAAGGATAAAGAGGTTCCGGCGGCAGTCGGTTCTGGGGCAATTGAGGCGGGTGTTGCATCCTTGACTCGATACGTTGGTGATGCACCGGTGGTTGATGTCTTTTACATGCCGTTTTTGTTGAACTCAGAAGCGAAAGTGCGAGCTGCAGTTGCCGAAGGTAGCGTTGTGAGAACGACCATTGAAAAGGAAGTTGCAAAGACCGGTGGGCAGATACTTTACTGGCAGGCATATGGTGGAGCAGTCCTTTTATCGAAGGGTGGGCCAATACGAACGCCTGCGGACATGAAAGGAAAGAAGGCGCGTGTTTTCGGGAAAACGCTCGGTGATTTCGTAACAGCAGCAGGCGGAGCACCGACCCTGATTTCTGGATCAGAGCAGTATCTGGCCTATCAACGCGGTACGGTCGATATCGGTATGACGGGTGTCTCCGGTGTGAAGTCACGGAAGCTTTGGGAAGTGATGGATACAATTACTGTGACCAACCATGCGGACATTGAATTTGTTGTGGTCGTTAACACCGATTGGTGGAACGGTTTGTCATCGGAGATTCAAGGGCATATCCGAGCAGCAGCCAACGTCGCGCAGGAAAGTGTTCGCGACGCGATGACTCAGATCGAGGCTGACGCCTACGCAGCAGCAAAGGCCAATGGAATGACCGTTGTCGAGCTGACAGATCAAGAACTTGAAGCGTGGAAGGCGGTGTCTCAGCCTGTTTACGATTCGTATCTCCAAGCGACTGGTGATTTGGGTAAAACGATTTTAGACGCGGCGAGCCAATAATTTCGTCCCAAAGGGCGGCCCTCTTACGAGGGTCGCGTTACATTCGGTGAACGTGATCATGCGATTGATTA
Organism: gamma proteobacterium HIMB30; assembly: GCA_000227525.2. Taxonomy (GTDB): domain Bacteria; phylum Pseudomonadota; class Gammaproteobacteria; order Pseudomonadales; family Litorivicinaceae; genus HIMB30. The sequence goes on along the minus strand of AGIG01000034.1, from coordinate 166,731 downwards.
ACCAACTATCTGTTTGGGCAGGATTGTTTGGAGCGACACTTTTGGCCGTGACAGGTCTATTTCTAACTTACGAGGTCGTCGCTCGATATTTCTTCATCAAACCAACAACTTGGGCCGCTGAGGTCAGCCAGTTGTGTCTGATCTGGGGATGTTTGCTTGCAATGGCCTGGGTTCTGACGCTTCGGCAACACATCACTGTGAATGCGTTAACCAGCTTATTGCCGCGAAGCGCACAAAAAGTCTGTGTGGCATTGTCACTGATGGCTATTCTGGTTTTCTCGATTGTGATCGTTTTTTGGGGTTGGGATATTTTTTATGAGAGTTGGGTTCGGGGAAGAACCACCGGCTCTCTTCTCAACCTGCCGACCTGGGTTGCAGAACTCCCAGTTCCACTAGGATTTTTATTGTTATTTGCCCAAGCCGCTTGCGAATTGAAAGCGTTGTGGGGGAATGACATCGTGAGTCTTGGAGGTAGTCACGAATGACGATACTTGTCATTGTCGTTTGCCTCTTCAGTCTTCTTTTAATTGGTGTTCCAGTTGCGTTCGCTCTGGGGGGCATCGGCCTTGGTATGTTGTTCCTTGGCGGATTTTCTCCTTTGATGGCACCACAAGCGATTCTCTCGACATTAGACGGGTTCATTTTGCTGGCGGTGCCGCTGTTCCTGTTGATGTCGAATGTGTTGCTGAAGGGCGGGGTGGGGCGTGATCTGTTCAGTGCAGTGCAAGCTTGGGTTGGCCATTGGCCGGGCGGATTGGCCGTGGCAACCATTCTAAGCTGTGGGCTGTTTGCGGCAATCTCGGGCTCCTCGGTGGCGACTGCCGCCACCATCGGTACAGTTGCGATACCCGAGATGGTTAATCGCGGATACGACCGCCGTTTTGTCTATGGGTTACTTGCGGCTGGTGGGACGCTCGGTATTTTGATTCCTCCATCGATTCCGATGATTGTGTTTGGCTTTGTGGCTGAGGAATCCGTCATCGCATTATTCCTGGCAGGTATTGGACCGGGTCTGCTTTTGGTTACCTTTTTTGTTGGCTTTTCCATGATCTATGCCAGATTTTCAGATCAGTACAAGCAGATGCCTAAAGCATCATGGTTGGAACGAAAAGAATCGACGAAACGCGCTTTGCCCTCGGTGACCCTTGCGGTCTTGATTGTTGGTGGACTCTATTCCGGTGCATTTACGCCTACGGAGGCGTCTGCCGTTGGATTCGTTGCAGCGGTGATCATTACAGCGTTTTGGCTTCGTCGATTGACATGGCAAAGTTTTTGGGAAGCAGTCAAAGAGAGTGCTGTCACTACAACAGCGATTTTGATCATCATCGCGGCGGCGAAAGTGTTTGGTAAAGCGCTCGCTCTCTATCGTGTACCTCAGGACATTTCTGCATTTATTGCGATGAATATCGATGGACCGATTATTTTTATCTTAATCGTGTCGGCTGTGTTGTTGGTGATGGGACTGGTTTTCGAAACATTGTCGATGATTTTGATCATGACTCCAGTTTTGCTACCAGCAGCAATGGGACTCGGATTTGATCCAATCTGGTTCGGAATATACATGGTGATCATGGTTGAATGCGCGCTGATTACGCCTCCAGTTGGCTTGAACCTCTACGTGATTCAATCGGTTGCGAAAGTCTCTCTGGGCGAAGTTGCGTCTGGCGTTTGGCCGTTCTTGATTATGATGCTGGTCTGTGTATTTGTGCTCTACATTGTTCCAGATCTGGCTCTCTACATTCCGTTCAAGTGGTAACAAGATGAGTACAGCCAAGGATCTGCGCACCTTATTAGCTGAAGACAGATGTCATTTAATGCCGTGTTGCTTTGATGCATTGTCCGCAAAATTGATAGAACAAGAGGGCTATCCTCTGACCTTCATGTCTGGATTTGCGGCTTCAGCGACAAAATTGGGTGCGCCAGATTTGGGTTTGATGAGTTACGGCGAAGTCGTCGATCATGCCGGGTACATCGCGTCCGCGATCCAAATCCCGCTGATCGCAGACGGTGACACTGGATACGGTAACGCCATGAACGTCCGGCGAACCGTCATTGGCTTGGCCCGAGCGGGTGCCGCAGCTGTGATGATTGAGGATCAAGTGGCGCCAAAGCGATGCGGCCACACCCCGGGAAAAGCGGTTGTTTCAAGAGATGAAGCGTTTGATCGGATTCGCGCTGCTGTGGATGCTCGCAATGAACTCATGGCTACAGGTGGTCCAGAAACTCTCATTCTAGCGAGAACCGATTCGCGGCATGAGCATGGTCTTGCTGAAGCGATTGAGCGATCTGCTCGGTTTGCTGAATTGGGAGCTGACATTTTGTTTATCGAGGCTCCTCAAACGGAATCTGAGATGACAGAGATTTGTCGGTCGCTGCCGGGTCCGAAGATGGCGAATATCGTCGAAGGCGGTTTGACTCCCGAGCTGCCGCTTGAGGCATTACAGGCCATTGGTTATTCACTTGCTGCATATCCGTTGACTTTGTTAGCCGCAGCAATGAAGGCGATGACGGATTCGCTGCGTGCTATGAGGAATCAAAGCGCTCTGGATTTAATGGATTTTGGGGAATTAAGAGAGCGTGTCGGTTTTAATGAGTACTACGAAATATCAGCCCAGTATTCCTCCTCAAATCGGGAATCAGGGTAGAGAGGTTGGGTATGCCTGATCCAATAACAGGACCCTTGAAGGGTGTTCGTGTGATTGAAATGGGTTCATTGATTGCTGGACCCTATGCGGGTGCCTTACTGGCCCAGTTTGGGGCGGAAGTGATCAAAATTGAACCGCCAGGAATCGGTGATCCGTTGCGCAAATGGCGAAAAATGGACGGTGATACGTCACTTTGGTGGTATTCGCAGAGTCGTAACAAAAAATCCCTAACGCTCAACCTAAAAGATGCGGATGCTCAGGCCGTTTTGTGTGATCTGGTTAAGGACGCCGACGTCCTCGTTGAGAATTTTAGACCTGGTACGCTTGAGAAGTGGAATCTGGGTTGGGACAGGTTATCGGATTTGAATCCAAAGCTTGTCATGCTTCGAGTTTCTGGTTACGGGCAGTCAGGGCCGTATGCAGGGAAGCCAGGTTTTGCTGCGATCGCCGAAGCGATCGGTGGATTACGGTATCTCATTGGCTATGCGGATCGCGCTCCGGTTCGAACAGGCGTCAGTATTGGCGATACGCTGGCTTCACTGTATGGCGTCGTCGGGACCTTAATGGCATTGCGTCATGCGGAACAAACGGGTGAAGGCCAAGTGGTGGATGTGTCTCTGATTGAGTCTGTTCTTGCGGTGACTGAAAGCTTGATTCCTGAGTATGGGGCAGACGGTACTGTGCGTGAGCGAACGGGCTCAAGTCTTCCCGGTATCGCACCATCCAATACTTATATGACGAGGGATGGGCGTTACTTGGTCTTGGCCGCAAACGGAGACAGTATTTTTCAAAGGCTCATGCAGGCCATCGGTCGACCTGATGTGGCAGATGACTCGCGATTCAAACATAACGACGGCCGGGCTGCGGCGTCTGATGAGCTTGATGAAATCTTGGGTAGCTGGTCCGCGTCGGTCACTTTGACCGAGGCTCTCGACATTCTTGAGGCTGCGTCTGTGCCTGCATCTGGGATCAATTCGGTTGCTGAGGTCTTCGAAGACGAGCAACTCAAAGCGCGCGGCGCAATTGAGCATCATCCGCTGCAGTCGGGTCTTGATCTGTTCATGCCTTCAGCGGTTCCCAAATTGTCTAAGACTCCTGGTGAAACACGTTGGCTTGGTCCTCAACTGGGGGCACATAATGCGGAAATCTTGGAAGAGCTCGGTCTTGATGCAGATATGATTAAAAAGGTGTGCGGAGAGCTCTGATGCGTGATGTGCCAAGTGATGTGATCCGTATTCAAGAAGTTGGCATGCGTGATGGTCTTCAGAGCGCGGGTCAGTTTGTGGAGACTGCCGATAAAATCCGTTTGCTGAATCAGTTATCAAAAACTGGCTTGTCGAAAATCGAAGTCACTTCGTTTGTGTCACCGAAAGCTGTCCCCTTGTTAGCTGATGCTGAGGCCGTTCTGGATGCAATAGAGCGTGTTCCAGGTGTGGTCTACAGCGCACTAATTCCAAACATCCGAGGTCTCGAGCGAGCTCTCGCTGTCGATCTCGATGAAGTAAACATTGTGATGTCGGTCAGTAATGCACACAACATGGCGAATCTTCGAATGACTTGTGATGATTCGTTGAATCAGTTTCGGGAGATTTGTGCAAACCGAGGATCATTGAAGGTTAACGGGACTCTGGCCACGGCTTTCGGATGTCCTTTTGTTGGCTCGGTTGATCCATCGATGGTGCTGGAATGGGCGAAACGTTATCTGGATGTTGGCATCGACTCACTAACTCTTGCAGATACTGTGGGCACAGCGACCCCTCATCAGATCTTTGGCCTGTGTCAGGCGATCATTGATGAATTTCCTGAGATTGAAGTTACCTTGCATCTTCACAACACACGGGGGTTGGGCATCGCAAACGCGTTGGCTGGAATCGATGCAGGTATCCGTCATTTGGATGCGTCGATCGGTGGTATTGGGGGTTGTCCCTATGCTCCTGGAGCGACCGGTAATGTCTGTACTGAGGACTTGGTCCATGCGTTGATTTTCGATGGATATCGGTGCGATGTCGACCTGGATGCTTTGTTTGAGATTGCGCGTCAGTTAGAGGAAATACTTTCTGATCGGTTGCCCGGCTTGGTGCGCCAAGCAGGGACGAAATTGACGACGCATCCGATGTCAGACGATTTGCGCTGTCGACTGGGAATCCCTTAACGTCGACGACCGTGAGTTCGGGAAGCGGTCTCCCTGCGAGATTCCAGACCACGAGCGGCTAAAGATTTTTGTCACAGATGTTTCACTGATTCACTGCCGTTGTCGGATCAACTGGATGGTGATTCTGAAATGCGATTAGCAATAAATGCCTCATTCACTATAGTTTTCCCATCAATCGTCGATAAACAAAAGACCGTTGACGAGATCATTTGATGAGTTGGATTCGATATCATAAGCAAACAGTCATTACGATGTTCTGTATCGCCGCAGTGTTAACTTTTTGTGGTTATGCCATCCTCGACTATGAAGCCGCTCAGTGCCACTACCGCGAGCTGAGAGGATTCGATCAATTGCTCGGCCAAAAAGGTTGGTGCCGTATTCTTTAGCACGATTAAATCAATTTACAGGCGCCATTGACGATCTTGGTGCCAGTCGAACTATTGTGTTTGTGATAATAGAATACGCCGTTTCGAAACAGCCCACCCTCGATCTCGTTTCCGAAACGGAACGAGTTTTTCGATGCAAATCCATTAACAGGAAGACGATCTCTGGATTTGACGGGGAATCCAGGTAAAAGGACGAGCTCACCTTTTCCACTAGCGGGTACTTCAAATCGAAAATCGCGACCCGATCCGGCTTCAAAGCATTTGAACGTAAAAGGCGGTTGAGCCAGAGCGCTCGATACTGAACCGCAAATTACTGTGTACACAACGGTTAAGATGAATTGTTTGAGTTTGCCCATGTCACTCACTCAGATGATCCAAAACACGGTAAGAAGTATGAAACCATCACGGGTTAGAATTCAAGATCGGGTGTTTGTTCGACAAATCTGGCACCATCTCAGCCATGATATTGCGGAAGGAAAGCAAATATGAAGCAAGAGCAAGACGATACTGATCTAGTTGTGCTTGAAAAAGAAGCAGAAGAGCTTCGTCAGAATTTGTGGGTTTGGAAAGGAATCTCTTTCGTACTCCTGGTTCTCTATCTTGGTGAATTAGGCGGTTGGTTCGGTTTATGAAAACAATCGGCCTCATCGGCGGGATGAGTTGGGAAAGCACACAAACCTATTATTCGCTAATCAATCGTTCGGTTAATCGCGAATTGGGCGGTTTTCATTCAGCGAAAATCGTCATGGTGAGTGTGGATTTCGCTGAGATCGAACAGTGCCAGTCTGACGGCAATTGGGATGGCGCCGCCGTCATTTTAGGAGACGCAGCGAACCAACTCATCATGGCAAGAGCTGATTGCATCGCAATTTGTACAAACACGATGCATATCGTATTCGATCAAGTCTGTGACGGGATCAATGTCCCTTGCTTACATATTGGTGATGCGCTTGGCGCATTCGCCTCACGAAATGATCACTTGTGTCTCGGTTTGTTAGGCACCCGATTTACAATGGAAAAATCATTTTTATCCGATCGACTCCACAGACACTTCGGAATCGATGTGATCATCCCGAATGAGGAGCAACGGCAGGCGGTTCATCGAATCATTTATGAAGAGCTTTGTCATGGTGAGATCAATGACAGCTCACGTGATGTGTTTCTGAGGGTTATCAAAGACTTATCTCGCCAAGGAGCGAGCGGCGTAATTCTTGGGTGTACTGAAATCGGATTATTGATTGACCAAGATCATACGCAACTACCTGTGCTTGATACAACAGCGCTTCATGCGCAAAGTCTGGTGGATTTTGCGCTCGAAACCGAGTGATCAAAATATCACCAAGGAATACCAAAGTGGTGCAAACATGCCCCAAATTTCGTCTTAATCGTGATTTTTATCATCTTGGTATCCCAAACTACTTGTGATTCTTCGGTGACCGTGTATTCTCAAAGCTTGAACAATATAAAAATAACAAGCACGCACCAGGAGGGTTGCTATGTGTCAGATTTTTGCTGGGCAAGATCCTGACAACTATTCTTACGTTTCGAGAAGTATCCGGCTCGATGGCCAGGTAACAAGCATTCGTCTCGAGGGCCTTTATTGGTCGATACTCGATGAGGTCGCTGAGTCACAGGGGTTTACCACACCCGGTTTTATCTCGAAGTTACATCGAGAAGTGATGGAGCTTCAGGGAGCGCCTCAAAACTTCACGTCGTTGTTGCGGTCGGCATGCTTGATCTACATGGATAATCGGCTCGCAACGCGAATGGAAGATCTGCGGCAGCGCCAAGCCAGTTAACGTTTTGGTAGGCCATCGTTGATCGTCATCACTCGATGACGAGCTCTCGAGCATCTCAAAATTTTCACTAACATATTAAAAAATCACACGAATTTATTATCCAATATTTTCAGATGTAGTACTCCGCTACTACCATTTGGTATCCCAAGTGTCACATATTATTCGTAGTTATCGCGTCGTTCCGGGCATTTGATCGGTTCGTCGTCTAAAAGCGGAAGCGATTTCTACAATAACAACGAGGAAAGGTAGTAATGGAAACAATCACTTCATCGAAAGGGATTAGCCGCCGAGAGCTTCTCAAGCGGTGCATGGTCGTCGGTGCTGGCCTAGCGGTTGGTACTGGTTTCGTTGCTGGCAGTACAGCTGCTTGGGCAATGGAGACGAAACACGTCGCGCCAAGAGAAATGGCAACGCTGATTCAGATGGCTCGGGATATATACCCACACAATCATGTTGCGGATGAATATTATGCCGCCGCGGTCAAAGGATTTGATTCAGCTGATTCTAAAGACAAGATCGCAGCCGGTGTATCGGCCTTAGACGCGGCAGCACAAGGCAGAGGATATGCTGACTATCTCTCGGTTCCTTGGGAGCTTGAGCGTGTTGAAATTCTGCGTTCGATGGAGCAAAGCTCATTTTTCCAAACGATGCGGGGGAACCTCATTACCGGTCTCTATAACAACAAAGACGTATGGCCATTGTTTGGTTACGAAGGTGAATCCTACACGAAGGGTGGATACATCAATCGTGGCTTTGATGACATCACGTGGATCTAATCATCGGAAGATTTGGAGAAAAAGATAATGAGTGCGAAATTTGATTTGAACAATGATGGTGTTGTTGTCGTAATTGGTTCTGGCGCAGGTGGTGGCGTCTTGTCTAATGAGCTTGCTCAAAAGGGCGTCAAGGTGGTGTGTCTGGAGGCTGGCGGCCGTCATTTACCGCAAGACTACCAAAACGATGAGTGGGGTAGCTTTGGTCAGATTAGTTGGTTGGATGCCCGGACGACATCAGGAGACTGGCGTGTAGCAAAGGATTTTTCTGGTTTGCCGTCGTGGATTGTGAAAGCGGTTGGCGGATCAACGGTGCATTGGGCAGGTGCGTCACTCCGTTTTCAGGAGCATGAGTTCAAAACTCAAACTGTTTATGGTGACGTTCAAGGCGCGAATTTGCTTGATTGGCCAATCGGTCTATCAGAGCTCGAGCCATACTACGATAAAGCGGAAAAGAAGCTCGGTGTAACGAGAACCAATGGGATTCCTGGCCTTCCAGGGAATAATAACTTTAAAGTTTTTGAGGCTGGCGCGAAAAAGCTCGGCTATAAAAATGTTCACACGGGTCGGATGGCGATTAATAGCGAACCTCGTGATGGTCGGACGAGTTGTCAACAGGTCGGTTTTTGCTTCCAGGGATGTAAATTTGGAGCAAAATGGTCTGCTGCATACACGGATATCCCGCAAGGCGAAGCGACTGGGAACCTGGAGGTGCGGACGAACGCTCAAGCGTTGAAGATCGAACACGATAAATCTGGAAAGGTAACTGGTGTTCTTTATGCTGATAAAGATGGCAATCAGCAGCTTCAGAAGGCTCGAGTCGTTGCCGTGGCGGGTAACTCGATCGAGAGTCCTCGACTTCTCCTAAACTCAGCGACGTCAATGTTCCCCGACGGTCTTGCAAATAGCTCTGGTCAGGTCGGTCGAAACTATATGCGTCATGTAACCGCATCAGTGTATGCGACCTTTGACAAGCCGGTTCGTTTTTGGCGCGGGACAACAATGGCGGGAATCGTCACCGACGAGGCTCGACATGATCCGTCGCGAGGTTTTGTGGGTGGCTACGAGCTCGAAACACTCGCGTTAGGGTTGCCATTTATGGCGGCATTTTTGAATCCAGGTGCATGGGGTCGTGAGTTCACATCCGCGTTAGATTCGTATGAAAATATGGCTGGTATGTGGATTGTCGGTGAGGATATGCCTCAAGAAACAAACCGAATCACACTGAATCATGATGTTAAAGATCAGTTTGGTTTGCCTGCACCGAATGTCCACTTTGATGATCACCCAAATGATATCGCGATGCGGAATCATGCATGGAAGCAAGGCTCGGATCTCTACGACGCAGTTGGGGCGACAAGAGTATTCCCAACGCCGCCGTATCCGTCGACCCATAACTTGGGAACCAACCGGATGTCGGCGAAAGCGCGAGACGGTGTTGTGAATAAGTGGGGTCAGACGCATGACATTCCGAACCTGTTTGTATCGGATGGCTCTCAGTTCACGACCGGTGCTGCGGAAAATCCAACGCTCACAATTGTGACGCTTGCGATTAGACAAGCTGATTACATCGCTAAAGAAATGGCGGCGAGAACCATCTAAGGATGACTCGTTGACAGAGAGCCCGGTGCGCGTCGCGCGCTGGGCTTTTTTGTGAGGACTGATAGATGAGCGTTGAGGTTGTTGCCACAGATCTGGGTTCATTGCCTGATGGTGGTTTTGAAGAACACACACCGATATTTCGTGCCAATCAAAGCGTGTTAGATCGGGGGATACGTGGTGCGCATAGTTATCTAGACCTTAGCTTTGATCACAAGTTGGCGTTTCAGGTGGATGGCGTGATCTCGCGAGCAGAAAGTGAGTGCTTGATTGCCTTGACCGAGGCCTTGGGATTTAGGCAAGCGGCACCTGGTATTCAAACTCCGCCCGGGATGCGCCAGAACACAACTGTTCATTGGATGGCTCATCCACGAGATGCTGAGGTATTGTTTTCCCGCATCGAAGCCTTCATTCCATCGATCATTGAGGGTCGGCAAAGTATGGGTGCATTGAGTCACCGCTTTAACACTTATCGCTACACGGTCGGCCAAGAATTCAAGCCACACCTGGACGGCGATTGGCCAGGGTTTGCTGTGAATAAGAAAACACAGAGTCTCGAGTATTGGAAAACTGGTCGTTCGATGTTGTCGATGCTGTTGTACTTAAATGGTGAACAAGAGGGTGTTGAGGGTGGCGATACCCTTTTATTGGACGGTCAGACGGTCGTTCGTCGAGTGAAACCATGTTGTGGAAGAGCGTTATTTTTCCGACATGGAATTCACGATCGATCAGTGCTCCACGCTGGCGATGTTCTCCATGATGGGGCGCCTAAGTACGTGATTCGAGTCAACGTAATGTATGAGTCAGGGCCGGTCGAGTTGGGCCAGTCGTAGTATCGATGTACTACCAACCCAATCGATTGCTTTGTAACAATCCAACCACAGGGTATCTAAAGGACAACAACTATGTCGACATCCGGATTTAAATTAAATCATTCCATGTTGCGCGTGAAAGACCCACAGCGTTCTCTTCATTTTTATCGCGAGATTCTTGGTGCCACATTAATCGAAACATTTACCTTCGATAGTATGGGCTTCAGTCTGTACTTTTTGGGCTTTGAAGCTGGACTGACTGACGAGATGCCGTCGGATCGTGCGGAGCGTATTGGATGGTTAGCTCGGCAATCGGGCTTATTAGAGCTGACCCATAATCATGGTACTGAAACCGATGACGACTTCGATGGCTATCATAACGGTAACAGCGACCCCAAGGGTTTCGGTCATATCTGTGTCTCGGTTCCCGATGTCAATGCGGCTTGTGATCGTTTTGAATCGATGGGTGTTGAGTTCGTGAAGCGACCCAATGATGGCTCGATGAAAGGAATCGCATTTATCAAAGATCCGGACGGATATTGGGTTGAAATTTTCGCTCCGGTCGATTTGAAAAACGTGATCCTGGAACATACCTGAGACGTTCTGATCCATTGGCAGCGTATGACGGATCCCGATCATGCGCTGTCATTTCGGTCAATGCTTCAGTGAGTTCGACGCTATTCGCCGCAAGATTGCCGGCTGCAGCTGTATTGGGTAATAATCGCCGCTTTCTGGTTGATGGGACCGCAGAGGATATTTGTGATGCGTCGCGCGTTACTCGTTGTGGATTGGTTTTTAACGATTCTATTTGCAATTTCAATGATCGGATTGATGGTCGTCCTTTTAGGTCTCGGCGATGACCTCGATATTTTGATCTTTTTTGTGGTGTTGGGGGTACCTTACGGGTTATTACGGTTTGTTGTGCTCGGTAGTCCGATCCCATTCACTAAACTGCCGAGTGATCAAATCTGAATCCCAGACAAGCATGCCGACGCTCTCGCCGTGTGCTGGGAACATGTCGTAGTTTGTGAAGACTTGAAGATTCTTTTATTCCGCGATCTGCCAATTACCTTTTGTAAAATCATACTGTATCCGCTCGGGGCACTCCTTCGAGTGGAGCGTTACACCTAATTGTTCGTCGGTGGATGTGCTGACCGGAACGTAGAAGCATTTGAAGTTTTCGTTCTGCTGAGGCTCCTGATGATCAAGCGCCATTTTGACTGAGGTGCTGGGTGCTTGAACCGACTCGTGTTGCTGCTCGCTGGAATTGAAAGAACTCGAGACATTGGCGCAACCAACTAAACAGCACAGAACGCCGAAGCAGGGAGCTTCCATTCTGACTCTCATGGATCGAGGAATGACCCTTTCAGATCTAAGTACATCGCGAATACCGGGTCACCAATGACACTTAACACACCGAAAATGGTGGCAACTGAAACCAGGTAGATCCCTTGCATTTTAAGCCACAAGGTCAGGTCTGGTTTGATTGTTTCGGTAGCCGTTGAGGACAAACAAGGATCGTCGCCCTCGATAAGCATTTGCTCTTCCTTTTCTGACCAGTAACACAGTGTTGTCAAAATAATTCCGAACAATAGAACGACAGGTAGCCACAATCCGTAACCACTCGCGTCTCTCGCGAAGAGGTAGGCGCCTAGTGATATCAACATCCCGAGGATTGCAGGTAAACAACAAGGAATTTTGACCCGACTATTCAAGTCTCCGAGAGCTGAGTTCTCGTCTGTAAAGGTTGGCATGGTTTAGGCCTCTTCGACTCAGCTAACCAACGAGCTTCTCGATGGATTCGCTTGGGATCCGTCCAGAATCTCGCCAACGATAGACTGTGTTGGGCGTGACTTTGAGAAGCTGAGCGACAGCCTTCACAGAGCCGTGCTGGGCGATGATCGAATCAACAGAGATGTCTTTTTGTTTAATTTTTTGGGGGTGAGATTGCCGCATTAATTCGCTAATAACAGCCTCCCATTTCCCTGGGACTAAACCAGATTTTTTCCAAGCCTGCACCGTGGATGGATTGAGCTCCAAGGCGTTGGCTAATGCTTTGATTGAGCCGAAATAGTCGAGGGCTTTTGACAAACGCACACTGACCTCCAGTCATTATTTGCCTTACTTATTGTTTTCTCGATGATTAATTTATAAGTATTGATTGCTTTATGTCAATTGTTGATTATTTTTAATCCTCAAATGACATGCTTGACTCAAAATAAGAGGGTTTCATTTCGCATTATCGGTAATAATTAAAGAATGAACGAATCATTGATGGAACCCACGCAGCGGAGTATTCCGGTCCAAAAAAGGGCATTAGAGAAATACGAGCTGATCCTAAAGGTGTCTTGTGAGCTCCTTGAAGAGAGGGGGTTTGCTGGTATGTCCACCCGAGAAATCTCGAGGCGGGCTGGCTGCAACATCGCGACTGTCTATCGCTACTTTGATGGCGTGAATGACATCATCAAGGCGTTAGGTGAACCGTTTTTGTCGGGAGTGTCTGAGTTATTCGATCAAATGTCGGCGCTCCTGATTAAGGGCGGTTCACTCGAGTCGGCTGTCCAACTATTTATTGAGGTGTTTACGCAGGAACTGAAGCAGAACCGGTGGGTACTTTACGGAGAAGCCGGCGTTATGAGTGATCCTGATTTGATTGTGTGGGACCAACAATTAATGCAGAGAATCGAGAGCAAATTATCGGGCGTGCTCGCGGTCGCTCTGCCAGAAAAGTCACCAGGAGATCTTCAAGTCATCTCGTTCCGGTTGGTCAGGCATTGGAAGAATTACATGCGGATACTGATTGAATATGGAGAGGGCGAGGACACAAATTGGTTGGCGAAGGATACGATCCAAACATCGATGGCATTGATCGAAGCGAAGATCGTCTAATCCAGAATTTGACCATCAATCCGAGTATTTCTGCAGGCGGTACACAGCCCGTGAATTTCGATTGTTGAGTGTCTCGGTATCAATCCCGCGTTCTCCGCCAGACCATGCAGCGTTTGTTCAAACTCAGCGTTGACGATTTCGGAGACGCATTGGCATGACTCACAAATTGCAAAGCTCGTTATCTGATGTGATGTGCAATGCCGGTGTTGGCATGCGATGAAGCTGTTGATGCTTTCTAGTTTGTGGATCAGCCCCAAATCGATCAGTTTGTCGAGTGCACGGTAGACCTGTGGCGGTGCTCGTAGACCTGAATCGTTGAGTCGTTCAAGAATCGTGTACGCAGTGAGGGGGCTTTGGTGTGATTCGAGCACCTTAAGAACGAGACCTTGATTTTTTGTCAGCTTAATCTCACTCATGTCGAGCTCCCGGCTAAACGGATCCGGATCTGGTGCGCCAGTGGTGTCATTGAAACCAGAAAGAGTATTACCGCCGCAACAACAATACTGGGACCTGATGGAGTGTCGAGATTAAGCGATCCCGTGAGTCCAAGGATGACTGCGGAAAAACCAATCGTGGATGAGGCCAACATCATTTGCCCAGGCGATGTCGAAATACGACGCGCTGTGGCCGCTGGAATAATCAATAATGACGTGATCAACAGGACCCCGACGATTTTTATCGCGACGGCGATGACTGATGCGATCAGTAGCATAAAAATAATTTCTGCCCGTTGTGGATTTAGTCCTTCCGCTTCAGCCAGGTCTCGGCTAACAGTCGCAGCAAACAATGATCTCCAGATGATCGCTAGAATGATGCTGCTGATGCCAAGCGTGCCCGCGATGATGGCGAGATCACGATGCGTGACAGCGAGGATATCGCCAAATAAGAGACCCAGCAGATCAACTCGAATCCACGTCATCAGAGAGAGTACAACGAGGCCAATCGCTAGAGATGCATGAGCCAAGATCCCTAAGAGCGCATCGGATGAGATACTGCTCCGTCGTTGCATCATAAAAAGTGTGATCGCGATGAGAGTGCAGACGAGAAATACCGAGAGTTCAAGATGGAGCTCAAATAAGAGGCCGATTGCAACTCCGAGCAGCGCTCCATGAGAGAGCGTGTCACCGAAATATGCCATGCGTTTCCAGATGACAAAGCATCCCAGTGGCCCGGCCATCACTGCGAGACCCGCGCCTGCAAAGAGTGCACGAACGAAAAAGTCATCAATCATGGCTACATCCAGCATGATGATTGTCGGTGATCGATCCATCGGCCCCATGATGATGATCATGATGGTGTTGATAAAGCGCAATATCCGCATGTCCGCGGACACCAAAAAGTGCCTGAAATTCGTCCGTCTGAGACACTGTGATGGGCGAGCCTGAACAGCAGACATGGCCATTAAGACAGATCACTTGATCAGTTTTTGCCATCACCACGTGTAGGTCGTGTGAGATCATGAGGATTCCGCAATTTAAATCATCGCGTATCGTTCCGATCAGTTGGTACAGTTCATTTTCCCCTGAAAAATCGACCCCCTGAACGGGCTCATCAAGCACCAGTAAATTAGGCTCACGAGCAATCGCTCGCGCGATTAAAACTCGCTGAAATTCGCCGCCCGACAGGGAACGAAGTTCTTGGTTCAGTAGATGCGCGATTCCTGTCGCTTCGATCGCACGATATTGTGCCTCATTGGATGGTTTGCTTGTGAGGCGGAAAAAGTGCTCAACGTCGAGTGGAAGGGTCCAGTCAATGGTCAGTTTTTGCGGGACGTAGGCGACTTTAAGTCCCGGTACTCGAAATGCTTGGCCGATGGTCGGTTTCAAAATACCGAGAGCCATTTTTGCTGTGGTTGATTTCCCTGAACCGTTTGGCCCAATCAGCGTCACAATCTCACCTTGATTGACGGTGAATGATACATCGCGCACCAGCCATTTATCAGTGGCTTGATAGCCTGCGTTGGTGAGTTGGATGAGTGCTTGTTCTGACATGTAAGCACGGTCCTGCTTTATTGGAACTGCCGTAATGTTATATCATAACACTTTTATCGCGAGGAGAGTTTCATTGCGCAACAACCTGAGTTGGGTGGCGTTGTTATCTGCCATCCTGATGTTCTCATCGCAGGCTTACGCTGATGGTTTACGCATCGTCTCGTCGATTGCGCCCATTCAAGCCATTGTCGTTGCTGTTGTGGGTGAAAGGGCGCAGGCCGATCTGTTATTAAAAGGTTCTGCATCACCTCATCATTTTTCTCTTAAACCGTCGCACGCACGAATGCTACAACAGGCAGATTTTGTCATTTTGGTAGATCCTGGGTTGGAGTCGTTTTTGGAAAAGCCGTTACGGTCATTCAATGACGCTCAAGTGATTCGATTGACCGATGCGCCCGGAATTCGACTTTGGGAAACACGCAAAATAGGTGTTTTAGAAAAAGAGTCGATAACGTCGCATTCACACTCACATCACCACGGGCATGATCACGATGCCCACAGTGATGACCTGCATCTTTGGCTTGACCCCAATAACGCGATAGCCGTCGCTGAATATCTTGTCGGCGTGTTATCGAAGGCTGACCCTCAAGGTCATCCGGTTTATCAGACGAATTTTGAACAATTTCAAATTCGGTTGGAGCAGATTTCTCGCGAAGTGGAGACTCAACTTAAACCTTATCGCAATCAGTCATATGTCGTATTTCATGACGCATTTCAGTATTTTGAAAAACGATTTGATTTGAGATCACCGGCGGTTCTGACGCTGAACCCTGAGATGGCTCCGAGTGCGAAGGTTGTCAGAGAAATCAGAGACTATCTTGCGCATTCGGATGCGAGGTGCGTGTATCGAGAGCCACAGTTTTCGCCAGCAGTTTTGGATTCTTTGGCCGAGGGACTCGATGTAATGACGGCTGAGCTCGATCCACTCGGAGATAGCGCTATGGTGAATAAAGATTATTATCCGCAGATGATTCTAGCGATGGCCAAGGCCTTTGAGTCGTGCTTCGCTCAATCGGGAAGATAATTGACCTATCTCAAAGAATCTTTCAGAGCACTATGGTTTGATAATTTTTTCAAAGGAGAATGCGTATGAAGACAAACGTAGGTGGTGCAGATAAGTGGGCGCGAATTTTATTTGGCTCATTTCTAATCGGGCTGGTGATGGTCGGTGCAGTCGGCAGTTGGGGTTTGATCGGAATTATTCCATTGGCGACTGGTCTTTTTGAGCGTTGTGGGCTGTATTCTTTGATCGGCTTTTCGACTTGTCCGCTTGAGAAGTAATGCCTGACTCTCGGATCGCGCTGATCCAATGAGAGACTTGAGCGTGTCACGTCACGTCACCATCCTGTCTCCGACAGCTATTCTTGGCTACGGGTTTCCTGAGTCATCGTTTCGAGCCGGCTTGGCTCGTCATCCGGACGTGATTGCTGTAGATGCTGGATCGACAGACCCTGGGCCCTATTATCTGGGGTCAGGTGAATCATTCACGAATCGCGATGCAGTCAAGCGCGATCTGTTGCTGATGATCGAAGCAGGTCTCGATCTAGACATCCCTATACTCATCGGAACTGCCGGTGGAGCGGGTGCAGAGCCTCATCTTGCCTGGTGCTTGGAGATCGTTGACGAAGTGCTTTGTGATCTCGGGCGCTGTGCTCGCGTCGCGGACATTGCTTCGGATCAGAATCGTGACTCCCTGATATCAGCACTTCATTCAGGTCGTATTACAGAGCTTGATCCGGTACCTCCGTTGACGCAGGATGCGATTGAGAAATCCTCCCATATTGTCGCTCAAATGGGCGTTGAACCCATTATTGAGGCGCTTGACCAAGGTGCGCAGATCATTGTCACAGGTCGCTGTTACGATCCAGCGGTTTTCGCCGCCGTTCCGATTCGAGCTGGTTTCTCTGAGGCCTTATCCCTACATCTCGGGAAAATTCTCGAATGCGCCGCAATTGCTGCAACCCCCGGAAGTGGATCCGACTGCATGATCGGTGTGATCGATGAGTCTGGTTTCACACTTGAAGCGCTGAGTCCCGAGCGAAAATGCACAGTCACGTCAGTGGCGGCGCATACGCTGTATGAAAAGACTGATCCTCGATACCTGCCAGGTCCCGGTGGCGTATTGGATCTCTCCACGTGTCACTTCGAGCAAATGGATGAGCGACGAGTGCGCGTGACAGGAACTCAGTTACAGAAGGGTACAGACTATACAATCAAGCTCGAAGGTGCCCAGCCCGTGGGGTTTAGAACAATTTCGATCGCTGGGATTCGCGCTCCTGATTTGATTCAACAGTTGGATGTCGTTTTGAAGGCCGTTCGCGATCGCGTGTTTGCGAACTTTGAGTCAATTGATCCGAGTGAGGCTCAGTTACTCTTCCGTGTGTATGGACAAAATGGCGTCATGGGTGATTTGGAGCCTTTAATCGATCAGCGTCCGCATGAAGTTGGTTTGGTAATTGAGGTGGTCGCAAAAACCCAATCACTGGCTGATACCGTGTGTTCCTTTGCTCGTTCCACGTTGCTTCATTTTGGCTATCCGGGTCGACAGTCGACTGCGGGGAATCTCGCTTTCCCATATTCGCCATCTGATATCTCGCACGGTGTGGTTTATGAATTCAGCGTTTATCATCTGATGATCGTTGATGATCCAGTGAGTCCTTTTCCGATGCGGATTCAGAATCTGGGGGAAGTCCGATGAAATTATCAGATCTGGCAACAGTTATTCGGTCAAAGAATGCAGGCCCGTTTGAACTCACTTTTGATGTGTTGTTTGCCAATCATGATGATTTCGAGCATGTTGTTCGTTCAAAAGTGTTGTCGGCGGAAGCGTTTGCAGGCTTATTTGGTATTTCAGTCAGCGATGTGATCGCCGTGGTTGAGTTTGAGCCTGCGCTTGCCATCAAAGTGACCATCAAGCGGATGCGTTCGTCTGGTGCATTTGGCGAGACTGATGTCTATGGGGCCCAACAGCATGCACCGCTGTTGAGCCTTGAGATTCCAGACTAGCGGTAGAGCTCTTCCATCGCTTTTCGGGTAGAAACGGCTTGAGTCGTCATGTCAATATCGACATCCGCCCACGCAATGGGCTGGTCTTTATTGACGTTGTTCTTGAGTTTCACGCGGTGAGCAAGACCGATCGGTAAGCCGCCAACAGCCAGTGATTTGCTTGCAGGCATCAGCTTGCCATAGACAGTAAATCCACCTTCGCCATCGAGCATTTCACCGGCCTTTAGATCGCGTTTGGCGGTTGCCACGACGTCGCTGTTGAAGTCCAAGGTCGAGCCGGTTGGTTTATTCAAAAGCGCGGCTGAGAGGATCGATATGTTGAGTTCAAGACCAATTAAATGGAAAGGTTTGTACATCGCAGAATAGCGACCGGTTGAGTCGGTATTCATCCCATACTGCTTAAAGCAGGCTGAAGCATAATCGTTGGGTGCTTCGATGACGACATAAACGCCCCAGCGGAGGTCTCTGTAGACCGGTCGACCATCACGCTCAACTGAGGTGACGACCTCGACCATGCCACTGTCATCGAGTTGTCCACCCACGGATCGGGGGCGAAGGATGTGTGCCAGATCATCCATCCCTGCAGGCGGGAATAATAAGCCGTCATCGGGTGCCTTGAGACCTGTGCCATTTGAGATTGCAGCCATTTCCAATGCGGACTTGGTTCCATCGAGGAAGCTGTTGAACATTTGGCTGTTCATCCCCGCCTGCGCGGCCTGTTCCGGGGTGAGACCATAGTGGTCCCAAATGGTATCGGGAGTCGAGTAGTGGTACTCCGGTAAATACTTGGTGCCTTTGCCGGCTGCAACCACGTTAAAGCCAGTCGCCCGCGCCCACTCAACCAGTTCAATAGTTAGTGCGGGTTGGTCGCCGTAAGCCATCGAATAAACGATGCCTGCCTCCCGGGCTTCTTTGGCAAGAATTCCACCGGCGAGTACGTCTGCCTCGACGTTGACCATCACGATGTGTGTTTTGCTCGTGATCGCCATTTTTGCGTGCGCAATCCCAGCGAGTGGATTGCCGGTGGATTCAACCAACACATCAATTCCGCCTGCGTCAATCATGGTTTGGGTGCTGTCAAAGAACTCTGTCTTTTTGATGAGCTCTTCGCTCCAACCCACATTACGACAGGCTTGTCTCGCGCGGTCCGGATCCAGATCAGCGATGGCTTTGACTTCAAGTCCAACCGTAGTTGGCACCTGGCTCAGGAACATGGATCCGAATTTTCCGGCTCCGATTAATCCGACTTGGACTGGTCGTTCGGCTCGCTGGACAAGGTCATCGTAAATATACATTGCGGATACTTTCCTTAGGCTGGTTCGTGCAGTAGTTCTTGAAGACAGTCATCGTCCAGCGCTTGGATCGGGGTAAAGTCACGGTGCGCTATCCACTCTTCGCGGTTGAACGCGCGGATGTGATTACTGGTTTCACAGAGCGAAAGATACACAATCGTCCGACCAAACGGTGAGATATTGGGTGGGCTCGCATGGACCAGTAATGAAGAGAACAAGAGTACGCTTCCAGCTGATCCAGTTGGTGCAACACAACCACCTTGCTCAGCAAGTTCGGTGACCGTCTCTCGATCCAACGTCCACAGTGGGTAGCTCGTGGTTTCGAGGTCATGTCCTGCCTTAACAACACCCTGTTTGTGGCTACCCGGAATGAAGAGAAGGGGACCATTGGCTGCCGTCACATCATCGAGGAAAACACTGATATTCATGGCCCTTGGCTCTGGCATTTCATCATCACGCTTCCAGGTTCCATAGTCTTGGTGCCACTGCCACACAGCACCATCGAACGGTGCCTTGGCGTTGACTTTGTATTGGTGCATATACACCTTGCCATCAAGAAGTTGCTCAACTGGGTCGATCAGGCGTGGATGCGATCCGAGACGTCGAAATCCCTCGTTATAAGTGTGTGCTGCGAAGGCTGTCCGTGCGACACCACTGGTTTCTCGCCACACTTCTTTTCGATCCATCTGATAAATGGCTTCCGCCTCGCCTTTCAGGAATGCAGCTTCTTCAGCCGAGAACAGATTGGGCAAAAACAGATAACCCTCGCGATCGAATTGTTCGAGTTGTTGTTCCGTTAGTTTCATGGATATCTCCTCGTTTTGTTGTTATGAATCGGTCAAACGTTGATACGTCATTTGACCTGCTGAGCTTGCATGGTTAGTGGCCCGTTCGCGGGCAAGTTCTGGGTCTCCAGCGATAATCGCATCAGCGATCGCACGATGGTCGTCCCAGATCCCAGTCCGTATGGTTTGATTCTCGAGCACTTGATGCATCGAGCGAACCATATGGCTCCATGATTGATCCGCAAGTCGCGTGATTTCGGGGTTGCCCGATCGCTCATAAAGAGCGCGGTGGAAAGCGATGTCGGCAAAGGCCAGTGACTGGATCGAACCAGTTTGAGTTGCTGTTTCTCCTTGCTCGATGAGTGTATGAAGAAGCTCTTTAAGCTCATTATCAATACGCATCGCGCACAAATAGGCCGCCAGGCCGTCAATTGCGCCTCGAACTTGATAGAGATCGCGGAGTTGTTCGGGCACGATTGGCGCGACCATTTTGCCTTTTCGGCCGTAATCAGAGATCAATCCTTCGCGTTCGAGCAACACCAGCGCATGGCTAATGGGTTGCCGACTAACGCCCAGTTGTTCAGCGAGCTCTTCCTGTCGAAGCGGTGATTCTGGATTGAGAACTCCAGAAAGAATTTGTTTGCGGATGGAGTCGTACACTTGATCCACAAGATCTGTTTTATTGATTTGCATACATTTTTTGAGTTCTGAATTCAGAATTCAGTAAATCAAAAGCGAGTTGATTAGTCAAATAAAAAGCCGCGCCCGCTTGTGGCAGACGCGGCTCCTTAATCTCCTGTGGAGACTATTGGTTCCAGGGAGCCGATTTCGATACAGGCATTTGAATCCCGAACGCTTCAATTGCTTGCTGCCGCGACTCGGTTGGGAGCGCGCCTGTATCAATTAATGAAGTGATTGCGGTCAATGCGATATGT
This sequence comes from gamma proteobacterium HIMB30, assembly GCA_000227525.2. Taxonomy (GTDB): domain Bacteria; phylum Pseudomonadota; class Gammaproteobacteria; order Pseudomonadales; family Litorivicinaceae; genus HIMB30. The sequence goes on along the minus strand of AGIG01000034.1, from coordinate 145,667 downwards.
GCCGCACTGACCTCGAAGAAATCTCGTAACGCCTGACGATTGGCGGAACGTCCGAATCCATCAGTGCCGAGAATCTGGAACGGGGCACTCAGATAGGGGCTTACCTGCGAGGGTACCGACCGCACATAATCAGTTGCGCATACAATTGGATCGCTGCCCTTTAAATATTTCGAGATTTGGGATTCCTCTGCGTCGGCAGTCAGTCGGCGCGCTCGTTCAATTGTTTGTGCGTCGCGAGCGAGCTCGCTAAATGAAGTGACTGAATAAATCTCACAACGGACTTTGAAGTGCTCGGTTAGCAGACGTGCCGCCTCAATGACCTGCTTGAGAATGGTTCCTGACCCGAGTAGACGCACGCGAGGCAATGCGACGTCACCGAGTGACTCATAAAGATACATACCGCGAATAATGTCGTCATCAATCCCATCGGAACGTGATGGATGCGAGTAGTTCTCGTTCATTAACGTGATGTAAAAAAATTCATCCCGTTGTTGGTCGTACATGCGTTGAATTCCATATTCCACAATGACCGCCAGTTCATGAGCAAAGCAGGGGTCATAGGCCCTGCAATTGGGAATGGTTGCGGCGATCAAATGGCTCGAGCCATCTTGATGCTGGAGTCCTTCGCCGGAGAGGGTGGTTCGCCCGGCTGTTGCGCCGAACAAAAATCCGCGCGCTCGTTGATCTGCTGCGGCCCAGATAAGGTCCCCAATTCGTTGAAAGCCGAACATCGAGTAAAAGATATAGATCGGCAGCAATTCAATGTTGTGAGCGGAATAGGCAGTTGCTGCGGCCGTCCATGAACTAATAGCGCCAGCTTCGGAGATGCCCTCTTCAAGCAGTTGCCCATCCTTTGCTTCTTTGTATGACACGACAGAGCCCGCATCCTCGGGTTCGTAGATTTGGCCATGGGGCGAATAAATCCCTATTTGATGGAAGAGGGTTTGCATGCCAAAGGTGCGGGCTTCATCGGCCACAATTGGGACAAGACGTTTTCCAAACTCTTTATTACGTAAAAGACCACCGATAATCCGCACTAATGCCATGGTGGTTGACATCTCTTTACCGTTTGCTTCGATTGCAGACTTCGCATAGGCAGTCATCGGGGGGCGGCTTGGTAGTTGATTCGCAGTGGTTGAATACCGCTTTGGTAAGAAACCGCCCAATTGATGACGGCGTTCTAGTAAGTATTGTATTGCCGCAGAGTCCTTTGATGGTTTGACGAATTCAAGTCGTCGCACCTGATCATTATTGAGTGGTAAATCAAAGCGATCGCGAAATTCGAGCAGACTCTCAATGTCGAGCTTTTTTGCTTGATGAGCAGTCATTTTTGATTCGCCTGCGCCGCCCATCCCAAACCCTTTTTTGGTTTTGGCAAGTATCACTGTGGGTTGACCCTGATGCGCTTTGGCAGCAGCAAATGCGGCGTAAAGCTTCTTGAAATCGTGGCCTCCGCGTTTCAGGGCATTGATTTCGGCATCGGTCATGTGTTTTGCCAGGGCTGCAGTTTTAGGATCCTGCTCGAAGAACTTATGTCGATTATAGTCGCCATCTTTGGATCCGAGATTCTGATACTCCCCATCTGGCGTTTCTGAGAATCGTTTCAACAAGACATGGTCATGATCGAGGGCGAATAACGTATCCCATTCTGACCCCCACAGCACTTTGATGACATTCCAGCCAGCCCCGATAAATAAGGACTCAAGCTCTTGGATGATTTGCCCGTTGCCACGGACTGGGCCGTCGAGCCGTTGCAGATTACAGTTGACGATAAATGTCAGATTATCGAGATTTTCCCGGGCTGCCAGGGTTAATGCCGCAAGAGATTCAGGCTCGTCCATTTCACCATCACCAAACACTCCCCACACATGGCGCTCTTGGCTCTCGGCTAATTGCCGGTGTTCGAGGTAGCGCAAAAAGCGCGCTTGATAGATCGCGGAGATTGGGCCAATCCCCATCGAGCCAGTTGGTACTTGCCAGAAATCTTTCATCAGCCAAGGGTGAGGGTATGAGCAAAGTCCGTCCCCTGGTACTTCTTGTCTGTAACGACCGAGATCGTCCTCAGTCAGGCGTCCCTCCAAAAATGCACGGGCGTAGACTCCAGGTGCCGAGTGAGGTTGGAAGTAGACTAAATCACCGTCAAAGGTGTCGGTACGGGCACGAAAAAAATGGTTAAATCCGAGTTCAAAGATCTCCGCGCAAGACGCGTAAGATGCAATATGTCCGCCCAATTCGCCATAGGTCTGATTGGCACGTACAACCATAGCAAGGGCGTTCCAACGCATAATTGAGGTTATTTGTTCCTCGAGCTCAAGATTCCCGGGATACGCTGGCTGATCTTCGAGAGCGATGGTATTCCGGTAGGCAGAGTAAGGGGCTTTGGTATGATTAATCCCGAGTACGCGAGCTTCATCGCCTAGCGCTTCCAGAAGCAGTTGCGCGGATTGCTTACCTTCTTCTCGGACGATCGATCGGAGTGCATCGATCCACTCTTGACGCATGTCGTCATCAATCTGACCGGAGATCCAGTGCTCGATGGATTGATTCATTACTCAACTCCTTCTGTCGTTAACTGGAGTATAAAATCCTCATTTGAGTTTTTTTCAGCGAATTAATGGTATTTTTTCTCATTTATTGGTGATTTAAACTAAAATTTAGTTAATAAATGGAGTTAAGTACTGTGCTCGACGGGATTGATAAGAATATTTTGAAGCGTCTTCAACGGGACGGTCGACTGTCGCAGTTGGAATTGGCTGATGAGGTGGGCTTGTCGCCAACGCCATGCGCTCGTCGAGTTAAAAAGCTTGAGGCTGATGGGTATATTCGTGGTTACACCGCGCTGATCTCTGAAGAAAAGTTGGGTTTTGGATTCAGCATCTTCGTCTCAGTTCGCCTTGATAAGCAGATAGATGATCGGTTGGTCACTTTCGAGCAGGCGGTCGCGCGTTATCAGGAGGTAGTCGACTGCTGGTTGATGACGGGTGGTTTTGATTATCTGTTGCGAATTGCTGTCAGCGACTTACACGAGTTTGAGCGTTTCCTCACTCGTAAACTCACGAAGATTGAAGGGGTCGCGTCAATCGAATCATCAATTCCCCTGCGGCGAGTGAAGGAGAGTGTGGCACGGTTGGTTTAAAATCAAACCAAGTTTGAATAGCGCAGGGATGCATCCGAAATAGAAGGGATGACCAAAGCATTGGCCACAATGCTGTTGGGAACGACAATTCAATTAGAGTAGATAACATATTTTGACAAGAGTTGTTACGCGGTTGTCTACGCTCCCGAACCCCGTGTTGTGCTTTAAGGAACTTGTCGCGCGAAGGCATTTGATTCTGCGTGGGAAACGGCTAATAGCTTTATCCTCCCGTTGGGGCCAAGAGATTACGACCCTGATCCATCTGTGGCGCGCCCTTCTTTTTATGCCTCAGAAACTAGTGCTCGGGAAAGGTTCTGGTCGGCTCAACGGAACGATCTTCCATTTTAGTACAAATTAATAAAGTTATTAGGCGATGACCTTAGTTTAATCATTAGTCTAAACACGATTTTGGTATGCCAAAATAATGTTATCCAATCGTCGCAAATTCCTGATTTCCAATTGAAACCTCTTTCAATTATCTCCAATATGCTGGCTCTGTCTCGACAAGACAGATAACAATAATTTTTGGAGATTGATTATGACTGACAAGAAAACCTCGGTTTCTCGCCGTTCGTTTTTGAAAGGATCACTGGCAGCGGGTGCAGCGTTAAGCGCACCAGCGTTGTGGATTCAAGGCGCCTATGCTGGTGGCCATGGTTTCCGTAATGATCCTACGAACAAAGCGACCGTTACACTCGGCTTTAACGTTCCCCAGACAGGCGCATACGCTGATGAGGGCGCGGACGAATTACGTGCATTCAAGCTTGCTGTGAAGCACCTCAATGGTGAAGGTGACGGCGGCATGATGCAGACAATGAAGCCGATGAACCTGAAAGGTAACGGTATCCTCGGCAAGAAAGTCGACTTCGTTACTGGTGACACTCAGACTAAGTCAGACGCTGCACGTGCTTCGGCCAAGCGGATGATCGAGAAAGATGGCGTAATCATGTTCTCGGGTGGCTCTTCATCAGGTGTTGCGATTGCTGTTCAGGCACTTGCTCAGGAGATGGGCACGATTTTCATGGCGGGTCTCACCCATTCGAACGATACGACTGGTAAGGATCGTCGTCGTTATGGTTTCCGTCACTTCTTCAATGCGCACATGTCAGGTGCTGCGCTCGCACCAGTACTTCAAGCAGAGTACGGTAGCGATCGTCAGGTGTATCACTTGACTGCGGACTACACATGGGGATGGTCGCAAGAGAAGTCGATTCAAGACGCGACTGCGGCGCAAGCGAAGTGGGGAACAGTGAACGCTGTCCGTACGCCACTTGGTGCGGGTGACTTCTCTCAGTACATCACACCTGTCCTAAACTCTGGTGCCGACGTACTCGTCTTGAACCACTACGGTAAGGACATGGTGAACTCGCTGACTCAAGCAATTCAGTTCGGTCTTCTTGATAAGCAGGTGAACGGTAAGGACTTCCAGATCGTCGTACCGCTATTCTCTCGTCTGATGGCACAGGGTGCTGGTGAGAACATCAAGGGAATTATTGGTTCGACTGGTTGGAACTGGAGTTTGCAGGATGCAGGTTCTCAGGCGTTCACGAAGTCATTTGGCCAAGAGTATGGTTTCCCACCATCACAGGCTGCGCACACATGCTACTGTCAGACGCTTCTTTACGCGGATGCCGTAGAGCGCGCGGGTACATTTGATCCTGTTCAGGTCATCAAGGCCCTTGAGGATCATGAATTTGACGGAATGGGCAACGGACCATCGTTGTACCGTGGTGCTGATCACCAGGTATTCAAGAACGTACTTGTTGTACGTGGTAACCAGAACCCATCAAGTCAGTTTGACCTGTTGTCGGTCGTTGACATTGTCGATCGTGACAAAGTCACCTACTCACCTGATCTGTATGCAGGTGATTTGGGACCATACAAGGTTTAATTACCATCGACTAAAGACGGGGACGGGATCACTCTTCCCCGTTTTCTTACGAATTACTAGAGAGAATTGAAGTGGACGCTATTCTTCTACAGATATTGAATGGTCTGGACAAAGGCGGTGCTTACGCACTGATTGCATTGGGCCTTACACTAATTTTCGGAACACTTGGAGTCGTGAATTTTGCCCACGGCGCGCTGTTCATGCTCGGTGCCTTCTGTGCAGTGACAGTGAATAAGCTGATCACAGCATCGGCAAAAGTGCGTGATGAATCGGTGACGTTCTTCGAGGCTTACAAGGATGTTCCTTACCTCGAAATGTGGCTGGGTGATACCGGCACTTTAATCATCGATTGGTCTGTTCCTATCTCATTGTTAGTGGCTGTTCCAGTCATGCTTGGGATCGGTCTTGCGATGGAACGAGGGTTGATTCGGCATTTTTATAAGCGTCCGCATGCTGATCAAATTCTCGTTACCTTCGGATTGGCGATTGTTTTGCAGGAAATTATCAAAGCAATGTATGGAGCCAACCCGATTCCGCAATCTGCGCCTGATTTGTTCACCGGTACGGTCAATTTAGGGGCATTGTTAGGCATGGACCTCGCGTATCCCGCGTGGCGACTCGTTTATTTTATTTTCTCGATGGGAATTATTGTTGCTGTTTTCTCTTTCTTGCAGTTTACGACGTTCGGGATGGTCGTTCGCGCCGGGATGGCAGATCGGGAAACTGTACAATTACTCGGCATTAACATTACCAAACGGTTCAGCACAGTCTTCGGTATCGCTGCAGTTGTTTCCGGGCTAGCGGGTCTGATGTACACCCCGATATTACCGCCCGATTACCACATGGGGATGGACTTCCTTGTCTTGTCATTCGTCGTGGTCGTCGTTGGGGGTATGGGATCATTACCGGGCGCAGTCGCAGCGGGATTCTTGCTCGGTATTTTGCAGTCGTTGGCTTCGATGACGGAAGTAAAATCAATTTTCCCTGGCATTGACCAGATTATTATTTATCTGATCGCGATGATTGTTTTGTTAGTTCGTCCTCGTGGTTTGATGGGACGAAAAGGAGTCATGGAGGATTAAATTATGGCGAAATCAACAATTACTCCACGCTCGGACTTAACTCTCTTTTTAGCGTTCACAGCAGTCGTGCTGGCGATGCCGATCTGGCTACAGCCGTTCGGGGCAGCCTATCCAGACTTGATGCAAAAGTTTGCAATCTTTGGGTTGTTCGCAATTGGATTTAACATCCTATTCGGGCAAACCGGCTATCTTTCGTTTGGCCACGCAGCCTTCATCGGTGTTGGATCATACGCCACAGTCTGGATATTCAAGTTGATGACAATGAACGTCATCCCGGCAATCATTTTTGGGACTCTGGTCGCAGGGATTTTCTCGTTAGTTATCGGCTTCATTTGTCTCCGAAGAACCGGGATCTATTTTTCCATTTTGACGCTGGCCCTTGCACAGATGTCATACAACTTGGCGTACTCGGTTTTGACGCCAATCACAAACGGTGAGACAGGGCTACAGCTGACAACGGCTGACCCTCGGGTTCTCGATGGTGCTGCGGAAGCTGGTGCGGGTATTCCTCCGACAAATGTCTTCGGCATCGAAATGGGAGCTTGGGATGGACTTTTCGGCTTTTATTTTTGTGCGTTTTTCTTAATAGTTGGGTTTTATATTTCGATTCGAATCACTCGCTCATCGTTTGGCTCGATGCTTCGCGGTATCAAAACGAATCAAACGCGGATGATGTATACCGGATTGAACACACGTCCTTACAAGTTGGCAGCCTTCGTAATCTCAGGCATGTATGCCGGTCTAGCCGGTTGTTTGATGGCGGCGGTGGACCCTCTGGCTGGTGCCGAGCGGATGCAATGGACTGCTTCGGGAGAAGTTGTTTTGATGACAATTCTCGGCGGTATAGGCACTTTGGTAGGGCCAGTCGTTGGTGCTGCGGTCATCAAGTATGCAGAAAATATTTTCTCTGCGATTGATAAGTCAGTTCTCGTGGATCTCTTTTCATTTTTACCCGATACGCTAGGAACCTTCATCGCGAGTGTGGTCTCGTTGTTTGTTGGGAAGGGATGGCACCTAACGCTTGGTCTGTTGTTCATGCTGGTAGTGATTTTCTTGCCTGGCGGAATTATGGAAGGGATCGAGCGAATCAAGCGTCGTTTCTTTGATAAGACCCAAAAAGATGGTGCGGAGTAAGGGAGAGTTTTATGTCAAATATTCTTGAGATTTCCGGCGTTAACCTTTCCTTTGGCGGACTTAAAGCGTTGGATGATGTGAACTTGACCGTCAAAGAAGGAACCGTTCACGCAATCATTGGACCGAATGGTGCCGGTAAATCTACGTTGCTTAATAACATTATTGGAAAACTGAGTCCAGATACCGGCTCAATCATGTTTAATGGCCAGAGTATGCTTGGTGTGCAGCCACACCAGATTAATCAGTTGGGGATCTCGCGAGTGTTCCAAACACCAGAGATTTACACCGACCTAACGCTTCTTGAAAATATGATGATTCCGTTACTCGCTCACCGTGATGGCGCGTTTAAGCTCAATCTATGGTCACGGGGCGATCAGCAGGCTGATATTTTAGACAAGGCGCATCATTTCTTGGATGACGTCAATCTTTGGGAGAAGCGGGATGTGATCGCCGGTTCCCTATCTCGTGGTGACAAACGCCGGCTTGAACTTGCGATGTGTCTGTCACAGGAGCCTAAATTATTGCTTCTCGACGAACCAACGGCTGGTATGGCACGAGCTGATACCAACAATACGATTGATCTCTTAAAAACGATCGCTGGACGTGGTCTTACCATGGCGATTATCGAGCACGATATGCACGTGGTGTTTTCGCTTGCTGAGAGGATCAGTGTCCTTGCGCAAGGGCATGTCATTGTCGAGGGTTTGCCGGAGGAAATTAAAGGCGATCCTCGGGTCAAGGAAGCGTATCTAGGAGGCGCGGAAGTATGACGGAGCAACAGGTGTATAACGGTCCGACCGAGATTGTGCAGACAACAAACCTTGGAACACCGACCGCGTTTTGCTCGGTGAAAGACATTCATGCGTATTATGCTGAATCCTATATCGTCCAGGGTGTAAGCTTTAATATTCACGAAGGCGAAATCTTGGCATTGCTTGGACGAAACGGGGCGGGTAAGACCTCAACGCTTCGAGCCATCGCGCGATGCGATGACCCTGAGGTACGGCGTGGCGAGATCTGGTTGGATCATGAGGCTTTGCATACGATGAAAGCGTATGAAGCGTCACAACGCGGAGTCTCTTTGGTTCCTGAAGATCGCCGGATCATCCCAGGGCTCTCAGTCGAAGAGAACTTGATTTTGGCTCAGATTGAAGAGCCGATTGGTTGGGGGATCGATCGTATTTACGATCTATTCCCTCGTCTCAAAGAACGTCGGAATCAAGAGGGCGTGACTTTGTCAGGCGGTGAGCAGCAGATGCTTGCTGTTGGTCGTGCGCTTGCTCGCGATGTCAAATTATTGCTACTTGATGAGCCGTATGAAGGGCTAGCTCCTGTGATCGTACAAGAGATCGAACGTACCTTGCGGGATATTAAGTCTCTTGGAATCACGACAATTATCGTCGAGCAGAATGCTGTTGCTGCTTTGAAGCTTGCGGACCGATCTGTAATTATGGATACCGGTTCAGTGGTCTTTGATGGCTCAGCGGAAGAAGTGCTCGAGAACGAGCAGCTGCGTCACGATTACCTCGCGATTTAAGGATTACGCCGACGTCCTGTCGGCGTAATTGCCTCCCAAGCGAACATCCAAATTAGATTCAGCCGGTAGCCAGAGACCTAAGGTTAAAGGTATGGTGCTCGTTTAGTTAACGAGCAAGGATGCTTGATGCGTTTGCCCATCATTCTCATTGTGATCGCCCAGTTTTTGGGCTGTACGCTTTGGTTCAGTGTGAACGGTGTCTCAGTTGATCTGACCTCGCGATGGGGTCTTATCCCATCGGACATTGGACTACTGACAGGTGCTGTTCAGGCCGGTTTCATTATGGGAACTTTGGGTCTTGCGATATCAAACGTTGCTGACCGTTTCGCACCTTCCCATATCTTTCTCTGCGCCTCGATCCTTGGATGTGTGGCAAATCTACTATTTGCCTATCAAGCCACTGGACTGACTGAAGGGCTGGTCTACCGATTCATCGTTGGCATCAGCTTGGCCGGAATTTATCCAATTGGAATGAAACTGATCGTCAGTTGGTCTTCAAATCTCCCCGGTGTTGGACTTGGGATGATGGTTGGTATGTTGACCCTCGGTACGGCGTCTCCGCATCTTTTCAGTGGGTTATTATTATCTGCCGATTGGCGTGTCACACTGACCCTTGTCTCAACCCTTGCGATGGTTGGAGGCTTGGCTGTTCTCTTCATTGGCGAAGGCCCATTTGGAGTCAAACAAACCGGGACAATCCAGTGGGGTTCTGTTTTTCAAAGTTTTAAAATCAAACGTTTTCGTGCGTCTGCGTTTGGCTACTTTGGACACATGTGGGAATTGTATGCTTTCTGGACGATGGTCCCTTGGCTGGTTGCTTCGGCGATGACGGAGAGCAGCTCAATCGATGTGTCGTTGTGGTCGTTTGCAGTGATCGGCGTTGGATTGCTCGGTGCCGTGTGGGGCGGTATCAAGAGCCAGAAATGGGGTAGTGGGCGTGTCGCTTTCGTGTCGTTATTGATTTCAGGATCTGTATGCTTGATGTACCCACTGATTGAGGCGGTGCCAGGAGTGGCGATGTGTGCGTTACTTGTGTGGGGGTTCTTTGTGATTGCTGATTCGGCACAATTTTCGGCGATTTCCTCGAAATCATGTCCCGCGGATATGGTTGGCAGCGCGTTGGCAATTCAAAACAGTCTTGGATTTTTTCTTTCGATTGGCTCCATTATGATTCTTACCAGTTGGGTCGATCGATTGGATACCTACGTGGTGTGGTTACTTTTGCCGGGTCCCGTCTTAGGATTGCTTGCGATGCGATCATTATTATCAGATCCAATACCCGAGGCCGAAAACTCCGTGTGATTGGAAAAAACCGTTCGTCTGATGCCCTTGAAGGGGACCTATGCTGGTTTCATATGTATTTCCATTAACTTTTGTCGTTCTTTGGGCATCTGCTTTTGCGACGGGTTCGGTCGCGACTCAAGACGCGACTCCTTTTGCGGCTCTCGCTTTTCGGTTTGCAATTGTCGCTGTCGGCTTTTTCGGCGTTGCCTGGGTTCTCGCTGAGTTTTCAAAAATCAATCGTCGTGATCTCAGGCATTCGGTGATCACCGGATTATTGTTCCATGGGTTGTATTTAGGCGGTTGCTGGTACTCATTCAGTGTCGGAATACCAGCGGGAGTATCGGCGCTGATCGTCTGCATCCAGCCTATACTGACGGCGATTCTTGCCGGATTTCTATTGGGCGAGCAGATTTCTTTTAAAAATTGGATTGGACTCAGCTTCGGATTCGGTGGTGCTGCGATCGTTCTTGGTGTGGACTTTGGATCTGAGTTTGCAATTGATGGGTTGATCGCCAATGTGATTGCTCTGATTGCAATTACCGCAGGTACGATTTGGCAAAGGAAGTTTTCACAGACGCTGCCACTTGCTACGAATAACGCATTTCAGGCTCTATCTGCCGCTGTATTTCATGGATGCGTGATGTGGTGGATTGAGGATCCTACGATTAAATTGACCTTGTCTTTTGGGATATCGATGGGATGGTTGGTGATTGCTGTCAGTTTTGGTGCATTTTCGATTTTGATGTATTTGATTAATCATAATTCGGCGAGCCAAACATCAGCACTCTTCTTTTTAGTACCACCCGTGGCCGCAATCATTGGATGGATATTATTAAATGAGGGGCTAACGACTCTCGATATGATCGGCTTTATCATCGCCAGTGCCGGCGTGTATTTGGCGACACGAAAGCCAATTAAATCGAGCGCTGCAAGTGAGTAGTTGGTCCTTAAACGAGCGGGGTATAGTGAGCGCGAGATCGCTCTGATTTCAGGTGTAAAACTGCGTTACCAAGCTGATAATTAGAGAGATGGTGACGATACTTACGGTTGTTGAGATCAAAATCGCAATCGAAATACGCTCACCTGGCAAGCCATAATGCGTTGCAATCATATACACGTTTCCGGCTACAGGCATGGCTGCGCATGCAATCATGACGGCGCTTGCGAATGGATCAATCTGGAAAACGAGTAATGATGCGATACCGACCAGCAATGGATGGATGATCAATTTGTTCGCTGATAAATAGAGCGGGATTGCGATTTGCCCTTTGGCTGCGAACGCCATCGAAGCGCCAATCGCAAAAAGTGCGCCTGGTGTGGATGCGCCCCCGAGAATCGTCATGAAGCGATTCAGGAGTTCAGGAACGGGGATTTCAAATGCTGCCCAAAGAAGTCCTGTTGAAATTGAAAGCACCAATGGATTCTTCATTAAACCCAATCCAATTGTCTGGAATACTTTCAGGCTGATCTGTCCTTCACGATGCGCAACAAGCAGGATAACGATCAAGGGACCAAATACGATGAGGTCGATGATGAGCACCATAATCACATAGCTGATCGATTGCTCACCGAGCAAAATCGGAATCATTGCCAGACCCATCCAGCCCATATTTCCAATGACCGAGCATTGTGCTTCGATCACCGAGATATCGAATGAGGTTCCTCGGAGCCTTGCGATCAGTGCGGTCATCACATAAAGCGCCATCGACCCAATCAAATAGGCGGCCATGAAGTCCCACTCAAGGATTTCTTTCAGTGAAAGGTTTGATGAGAACTTAAAAAGCATCGCTGAGAGCGCGAAATAAAAGACGAATTTCGTCAAGTGGACGGTTGCGTTTTTCGAAAAAATTGCGGTTTTGGCTGCACCGTAGCCGAGTGCTATTAACGCAAAGAATGGCAGGGTGTTGAGAAAAATATGAAGCATAAGGTTCGTCAAATCATTTGCGCGATTAAACCATAAAAGATGGACGTCTTGTGGATTCTGAGTTTGCATGCCTTAATGCGCGCACAAGGAGACAATCATGGCAGTAATCGATCGGCACCGGGCGTCTGTATTGTTCATTGATATGCAGGAACGATTAGTACCCGAAGTTGAATTCGGTAATCTGGTTGCCTCAATGTGCGAGCGATTGATGGCCTGGTTGAGCGATCAGCAGGCTGCTGTGGTGGTCACAGAACATTGTGCCGCCAAACTCGGCAACACCGTTTTTGAGGTCCCGAAGACGGCGATGCGTGTGGATAAGACTGCATTTTCGGCAATTAAAGAGCATTCGGTCCAAGTTATCGCGCCTCAACAGCAGGTGATTGTTTGTGGGATGGAGTCTCATGTCTGTGTATTTCAGACTGTGATGGATCTATTGGAGGCACAAAAGCAGGTGTTTGTCGTTACTGATCTTGTGGCTTCTCGAGATTCGATTGACAAAATTGCGGCTCTGGCTCGGATGCAAGCTGCTGGAGCGATGATTGTGACGATCGAGATGGTTTTGTTTGAGTGGGTTCGGAATACGAGCGATGAGAGTTTTGGAAGCATGTTGCAGCTAGTCAAACGTTTACGACAAATCAAGGCCACGAATACATGATGTCTCGCCAAGTATTTACACCAATCCTGATCGCCGCATCGTTGGTTCTTTTGATTAGTTTTGCGATCAGAGCAAGTTTTGGCGTATTTCAAATTCCGATTGCTAACGATCTTGGTTGGTTTCGAACGGAGTTCTCGCTCGCCATTGCGATTCAGAATTTAGCCTGGGGTATTGCTACGCCCCTATTTGGCGCGTTCGCTGAAAAATTGGGCGACCGTAAAGCCATACTTGTGGGAGTGGTTATTTATGCGCTCGGCCTGTCATTGAGCTCTATCGCGACCACTGCAAGTAGTCATCAGATGTTAGAGATTTTGGTAGGTGTCGGTATTGCCGGTACTGGTTTTGGCGTTGTACTTGGAGTTGTCGGAAGAGCTGCTTCGGATGAGCATCGTTCACTGGCCTTAGGAATCACCACTGCAGCCGGCAGCGCCGGCCAGATTGTTGGGCCCCCACTGACTCAATATTTGTTGAATTCGATGCCTTGGCAAAATGTATTTTTGTTTTACTCGGGCTTGATCCTGCTTGCGCTGTTAAGCCTGCCTTTTTTGAAGGCACCCGCCAAAGCATCAAAGAATGAGATCGAGCAATCGCTCGCCAGAATTGTAAATATTGCTATAAGAGATCCTAGTTATGTATTGATTTTTATCGGTTTCTTTAGCTGCGGATTTCAATTGGCATTTATCACGGCGCACTTTCCAGCATTCGTCACTGAAGCTTGCGCCACCATTGATCCAAACGGGATCCTCGCGAAACTTGGAGTCAAAGATACGGCTGATCTTGGGGCGGTTTCCATCGCTGTGATCGGTGTATTCAATATTATCGGAACAATCACTGCGGGGGCTTTGGGGGGTAAATACTCGAAGCGTCTGCTTCTTGCCGGGATTTACATGGCTCGAACGTTGTTGTTCTCGTGGTTTATTTTGACACCCATGACACCGGTCACAGTGCTTATCTTTTCGTCACTCATCGGATCATTGTGGCTCGCTACAGTGCCATTAACTTCGGGTCTTGTCGCATATATTTATGGTCTCAAGTACATGGGTACACTTTATGGGCTCGTGTTCCTTTCTCATCAAATCGGAAGTTTCGTTGGAGTATGGCTTGGTGGCGATTTCTATGATCGTTTTGGGTCTTACGATGTGGTTTGGTGGGTCGGTGTCGGGACTGGCCTTTTGTCGGCGATTGTTCACTTGCCAGTCAAGGAGAAGCCCTACCAGTCGCGACTGCAAGTTGTTTAATTTTCAATAGTTCTTGCATCGGTCGCCAACAGTCTGTACTGTCCGCCGCTCTCAGCGTATCGCAGGTTCGCGTTGAGTGATCCCTTCGATGGATCGTAGGACGGAGCCTGCCCACGACGCACAGACGTCAGACAATTTGGACACCAGATGCGCTTCCAAGACTTAGGGCTGTTGCCCGAACTCGTCTCTAACGCGGGGTATGACGCCGCGACTCCAGTACAAGCTAACGCCATTCCAGCGATTCTAGAAGGGAATGATGTGCTCGCTGGTGCTCAGACAGGAACCGGTAAAACCGCAGCCTTTGCCTTACCTGTTCTTCAGAAACTCTACGCAGGAAAGTCCCAGCATGCGCCACGTGCATTGGTTTTGGCACCGACACGCGAGCTTGCGGCGCAGGTTGCTGACAGTGTGCGCAAATACGGGAAAAAGCTTGGACTGAAGCACACAAGCATTTTTGGTGGAGTCAGTTATGGTGGGCAGATGAAGGCTCTACGGGGTGGTCTTGATTTAGTCATTGCAACACCGGGTCGCCTCATTGATCATCTGAATCAAGGGTCAATTGATTTGTCGCAGGTTCAAACACTGATTCTGGACGAGGCGGATCGGATGTTGGACATGGGATTCGTTGGTGATATCGAATTGATCATTTCGAAGTGCCACTCAAATCGCCAGACACTTCTTTTCTCGGCTACTTATAACAAGGGAATTAAAAACCTCGCGTCGAAGTATTTAACAAACCCTGTTGAAGTCGCGGTTTCCAAAGAAAATACCGTGTCTTCATCTGTTGAGCAGACCTTTGTGCATGTTGATCAACATAATAAGCGTGAGCTGTTAACGCAGCTCATTGGGTTAAACAACATGCATCAGGTATTGGTTTTCACCAAAACAAAATTTGGTGCGGACAAGCTCGCGCGCGCTTTGACCGATGACGGACTGCCATCTGTTGCGATGCATGGTAATAAGAGTCAGGCGCAACGTACCAAAGCTTTACAGAAGTTTAAACGCGGTGCAGCTCGGATTCTGGTAGCGACTGATGTTGCTGCTCGTGGCATCGATATCCAGAAACTCCCATATGTCATTAATTTTGAGCTCCCGATGGTGGCTGAAGATTACGTGCATCGCATCGGCCGCACGGGTCGTGCTGGTGAAAAGGGTGAGGCGATTTCGTTTGTGTGTGCGACCGAGCATAGGTTGATGCGTGATATCCAGCATCTACTGAAGGTTGAGGTGGAATTTGAAGTTGCCGACGGATTCGAACCAGAAATTCCATTCCCAGTGAGGAAGCCGAAAGGCAGACCGCAGCCTCGGAAGCATGGTAAGTCCTCCGGAGCAAGGCGTTCTGGCCAAAGAAATGATTCTCGCTCTGACCGTTCAGCCAGTGCGTCGCAATCGCGTCGTCGCGACAATGACCGTTCCGAGCGTCGTGAGTGGAACCAAGATCATTCGAGTGCTGGTGGTCGCACTGATTCGCGTCAGTCGCGTCCGAAGCGTGATGGTGAGCGTTCTGAGCGTCGTGAATGGACCGCGGAACGTCCGTCACGTGGATCGAAACCAGGAAAGCCTCGCCACGGAAAGCAGGGCGCGACCAGTACCAAGTCCAGCAGTCCTTCAAGTGCAAAGCAATCGCAACAGAAGCGTGACGGGTTTGCACCGCCAAAACGAAAAGCGACAAAGCGAGCAATCGCCGCACGTTAACTATCTTGGTCAACTGACACATTGGTGCGATAATTTCGCGCCTTGTGTTTGGATCCGAAAATGCTAACCGAATTCCTCAAACAGTTCGTTCATGAACGGCCGCTCATGGTCATGATGGCCTGCTGGATCGAGGGATTTATCGTTGGCGGCTTATTGGTCTGGTGGTTCTTATGAATCCATCACCTTGGATCCTCCGGCATCTCGATGCCGTAGCTCCCAGTCGAGCGATCGATGTGGCCGCCGGATCTGGTCGGCATGCTTTTGCGATGGCTGACCTCGGGTTTTCGGTGACCGCAGTCGATCGAAACCCGGAACTCGCATCGCTGTATCAAGAGTCTGAGGTTCAGTTTCTTTGCACGGATCTGGAAGGTCAACGATGGCCACTCGCTGACCATGTATACGATTTGGTGCTCGTTTCAAATTATTTGTATCGACCACATTTTGCAGAACTTTTTCAATTGGTTGCGTCCGGCGGTTACCTTCTCTACGAGACATTTGGAGTGGGCAACGAAGTCTATGGCAAGCCGAGTAATCCTGATTTTCTATTAAGGGCCGGTGAATTGGCGTCTGCCTTGGAGGCGTCGTTTGACATCATTGATGAGCGCTTTGAAGACGTCTCAAGCCCTAGTCCAGCCGTGAGAGCTGGAGTGTTTGCAAGGCGGATTCGATGACGCCTCCACGGTTATTTGATACGCCCTTTATGGGGTATTTGATCAGCCGTTCGTTGATGGGTGTTGCCAATACCATGCTGGTCATGACTCTCGGCTGGCATCTCTATGAATTGACCGGTGATGCGTGGAGTCTCGCTTTTGTCGGTCTCGCTCAAATTATTCCGGTGTATGCATTTTTCTTCGTCTCTGGGATTGTGATCGATTATGTCCCAAGGATTTGGGTGCTCCGTGTCTGTGGATTCGTTGAAGGTCTCGCTGTCATTGGCATTGGATTTTTGATGACAGTTCCGGATCCCGATCTGTGGGCGATTTATGGATTAATTGTGATTCACGGAACAGGGAGGGCGTTTCAGGGGCCCGCCTCGCAGGCGATCGTTCCAAATATTGTTCACGAGAGCGTATTGGATCGTGCAGTGGCTGTGTCAACCACTGCCTGGAACACCGCCATGATTTTCGGTCCGGCTGTTGGTGGATTGCTGATTGCGTGGTTGGATCGGTCGACTTACTTTGTGGTCGCGAGTTTGATCGCAGTCGCCTTTGTGAATCTGTATCTGGTGCCCACATTTAAAGTTGCTCACTCAACTGATCGAACCCTAAGATCTTTCTTTGATGGCCTACGATTTGTAAAAAATCAGCCAGTGATTCTTGGCGGATTGACCGTCGATATGTTGATGGTGGGTTTCGGTTCGGTCATGGTTCTGTTGCCAATCTATGCCATCGATGTTTTACAGGTTGGTGCGGAATCATTAGGGATCATGAGAGCGGCTCCAGCATTAGGCAGTATTTCTGTTGGATTGATATTGGCTTCAAGACCACCAATGAGACAAGCAGGTCAACGTTTGTTCATCGCGCTCACTGTATTCGCTTTATCCATCCTAGTTTTTGCAATCTCTAACAGTTATTGGCTCAGTTTGTTAGCACTCTTCGTGTACGGCGCATCGGACATGATCAGCATGAATCTTCGTCTGGCAATGGTCCACAGGGCGACACCGGACCATTTAAGGGGTCGTGTCTCAGCCGTCAACATGCTCTTTATTCAGACAAGTAACGAGGCAGGTGACTTCCGAGGTGGATCATTTGCCGCAATGTTTGGGCCTGTGGTGACGGGTGTTCTTGGGGCCGGTATTGCAGCGACGGTTCTGATTTGGAGTCGTTGGCAGTTTGCGCCGCTTTATCAATTGGATCGCACTGCCGATTTAACACCCGCAGAGGATTAAGTCACTCGAGAGCGATTGCCTCGGAAACGGGCATCATGAAGCGAGGTGTCGGGGAGGAGATCTGGATGTGTTGATCGATCGACTAGCCAACGGTGACTATGTGGTCTCACGGGGAAGCGATTGATGGGACTTGAGCAGTTGACAGATATCAACCTGGCTCTGATTGGCATTGCATTCTTTGTTGCAGGATGTGTAAAGGGCGTTCTAGGATTCGGGACACCCCTGATCGTCATCCCTGTTGTGACCGCGTTATTTGATGTCGTCACGGCATTGGTCATCGTCGCTATACCAACATTGATTCCAAACCTTTGGCAGATGTGGCAATTCAGAGGCTCGAGCGAGCGTCAATGGCAACTGGTTTATCTTATGGCAGGCATGCTTCCAGGTATTGCGATTGGCGTGTCGATTCTTAGTAAATACCAGGCCTCCACCTTACTCCCACAGATGTTGGGACTCATGATCTTTGTTTTCCTGATCAGTCGATCATTGAAGATCGATCGGACACTTAGCGCAACGAAAGCCAAACAAGTCGCTTTTCCGGCGGGGGTGGCGACAGGCTTTCTTGCCGGTACAGTTGGAATTACAGCACCCGTTACTCTGACATATCTAGCGTCTCAGCGATTACCTCGACGGTCTTTCATTTTTCAGGTCAGCACAATATTCGCTGTAATGGGTGGTCTGCAGGCTATTTTTTTCTACCGACAAAATCTGGTTGATTTCAACGTCCTCATGTTTTCGGTTCTCGGGTTACTGCCCCTGTTTTTAGGTATGTGGATCGGTCAAATGATTGGTGGAAAGATTTCTGAGTCCATCTTCGAAAAACTCGTTTATTGCGTGCTCGGAGGTATCGGACTCAAACTTGTTTTAGTTATTTAAATGCGATGCACATCGACCAAGCTAATTTTTAGTATTCATATGTATGCTATCGTTATGGATTATGTGTGTTCGTAGTGAGGTGTCTTCGATGAAACTATTGGTTTTACCGTGTGATGGGATTGGGCCAGAGATCTCGCAGTCGACTACGGAGTTTGCGATGACTGCGGCCGAGAAAGTCGGACTCGAAGTGGAGTTTCATGAGGATGACGTCGGTTTTTCATCGCTTGAGAGATATGGCACCACGCTACGCGATACGTTACTGGAATCTGCGATTCGTGATTTCGAAGGAGTGATCCTCGGTCCGCAATCACATTTGGATTATCCTCCGGTGGCAGAGGGCGGGCGGAATGTGTCTGGTGGGTTTCGGATTGGCCTTGATTTGTATGCAAATATTCGACCTGCGATAAGTCGTCCATTTTTGCCTAATAAAGCGTCCGATATGGACTTAGTGATCTACCGCGAAAATACTGAGGGTTTTTATCCCGATCGCAATATGTATCAAGGTGTTGGTGAAATGATGCCTGATCCCGATATGGCACTTTCAATCCGAAAAATTACTCGTCGCTGTTGCATGCGAATCTGCAAACAAGCCTTTCTGGCAGCGGCCAGTCGTGGAAAAAAAATCGCTGCAGTCCACAAAGCTAACTCCTTTCTAATGACTGATGGATTATTTTTAGAGTGTTTTCGTGAAGTCGCTCGAGAATTTCCAGATATCGAGACGGAAGAACTCATCGTTGATGCGTTTGCTGCATTGCTAGTCAGACAACCTGAGAAATATGACATCGTCGTAACTACCAATTTTTACGGGGATATTTTGTCTGATTTGGCTTCTGAGCTATCGGGTTCACTAGGACTTGCTGGATCAATTAATGCGAACGCCGAGAAAGGATTATGCATGGCACAGGCACAGCACGGATCAGCGCCTGACATCGCGGGTCAAAATCGAGCAAATCCATGCTCATTGATGCTTTCAGTTGCCATGATGTTCGAATGGATTGGTCGATCGAAAAATAATGAAAAAGCTATTGAAACTGCAGTGCTAATGATCGAAGCGATTGATTCAGTTCTCAAGAACCAAAGCCAGCGAACCCCAGATTTAGGTGGCGAGCTGGGTACAAAGGAGTTCACACGATGCTTGATTTCAGCGCTGTGACTCGGTCGGTACAACACTAAATTCTCGAACTGATTTGAGCTATTCCTTGGCTGGAATATGCGCGAACACCTCGCCCGAGGCGAGCTTTCTTGCCGTTCGTATGAGTCCCGCTGAGTGATGAATAAAAGTGCCATCAGCAGTGATTTCATAATCAACGAGTACGTCCATTGTCCCCATAGGATGGTGAAGAGTGATTCGAGATGGCCGCTCTTTTGGGGCATCCATCAGGTCGTCAGCGACGGTTCCTGGAGCTAAAGCACAAGATGCCAGGCATTGACTACCTGTGACTGCTAGCGATGGATGGGTTTTCCAGGGCATAAAATATCGACAAATAATGTGTCCGGTTGTTTGATGAGCGGCCAGAAGGCCAAACTTGGGTGTCACCGATTGAGTGACGTCTCCCATACCCATTAAGTTTCCAGCCTCAATACGTATCTGCTCCATCGTACTAAAGAATTCTGTATTTCCGTTCAATTGGTCAACGGATTCGTTGCCCGTCAGACCAAAACTATCAGCCCTCGCAATGACCATTGGCATCGCCAAGTCCATACAAGTGACGTCGATCCCGCCAATTCTGTCTGTCATAGCGCCCGTCGGAAATAGTTTTCCAGTCGAGGAGCCGGCTACGTCCAAAAAGAGCAATTCAATAGGAGATGATGTGCCGGGAACACCGTCGATCGTGGCATCACCGAAATAACTGACGTTGCGATCTGGAGTCTGTACTTTTGCAATCACTCTGGCACCTGTATTGACTGCTTTGATGTTTATTTCAGTTACTCCATCAGATGCCTGTACTAACCCCATTTCAATTGCAGCTGGTCCAACTCCGGATAAAATGTTTCCACACGTTGGTTTGTAATCGACGGTTTGATCATCAACGCCGACCTGGGCGAAAAAATAGTCCACATCAGCCCATGGATCATCGGACTGGCTGAGCATGGCGACTTTGGTGGTCACCGCATTTCCACCACCGATTCCATCAATGTTCAGGCTTTGACCTGAGCCCACTAATGAAATCAGTACTTTGCTTAATTCGTCCAAATCGAGAGGGAGGTCGGTTCGGCGCATGTATGGACCGCGTGAAGTTCCACCTCTCATGAATACAAATGGGAATGAAGTTTGTTGACTCATGATTTATTTCTCAGCGTAATGGCCAGGGAAGCGCGACGTAATATTGTAGAAGTCCGCCTGGGAATTCTCGATTGAGCATCCATCCCATGAACACCATAAAACAAATACCACAAGCGGACATAAAGAGGGTTCGCGGCCATGTCAGTTCCGCTCTTAATCGAAAGAAGCACGTCAGAAACACGCTTAGCGAAATGATGAAACCAGCAATAACTGTCCCTAAAAGAAGTGCAATAAACCAACCGATCGTGCTCCACAACGGACGCTCATGGTCTTGAGTGGATTGGATTTCCCCATCAACGAACAGCGGATCTGATTCGGGCTTTAGCATCATCTGGATCATTAAATAAAGCAGTATCACCAATACCGTACATCCGATGGCGAAGGGAAATACTGCATCCGTCCAAGCGTAGTCTGGGATAGATCCAATATTGAATAGAAAAATTCCCGTAAATGCGATGAGCGTCAAAATAAATTTGAAAGGTGCTCGTTTGGTTCCCGTGGCGAGTTCACCTTCTGGCTGAATAAATTTCGCTTGGCGAACACCAACGACAATTGAAATGATCGTGATTACCGCGATTGTTATAACAATCGGCCCAAATAAATAATCCAAGCCTTTTGCCAAGCTGTCGTCGAACCGGATACCCGCTATTTGATAGGCATTATTTGAAAAATTTTCCACTGGATTTGCGAGTACGAATCCAATCAAGAAAGCCGGACGAGACCAGTCGAACCGCTTCATCAGGATGCCCAAGATACCAATACAAAACAGTGCGGCTAAATCGAGAACATCTTGTCCGGATTGAAATGCGGCAAATGTAATGATCATAAAGACGAAGGGTGCGACCAATACAAATGGGATCGATGTCAGACGTGCTATTTGTGGTGCTAGGACAATACAGAGGGCGGTGCCGATCACATTGGCGATAGCCAAAAGCCAAACGATCCCATACGTGTAGTCAAGATTATCGGTGAGCATCGATTGCCCAACTTCGAGTTCACCTGAGCCAAGAAGAGCAAGTGCTCCAATGAAAATTGCCATCGATCCGGAGCCTGGTATTCCGAATAACAGCGTTGGTACTAAGCCGCCACCTTCTTTAGCGTTATTTGCACTTTCAGGGGCGATGACGCCGCGGATTTCTCCTTTTCCGAATTTCGATTTATCGGTTGTCGTTTGAATTGAATGCCCATACGCAATCCAATCAACGACAGATCCGCCCAAACCGGGAATGACACCGACAAGAACGCCAATAATAGAACAGCGGATTGATAACCAACGATTGGTCCACCAATCCTTGATGCCGATCAGCCAGCCAGAACCGAGTGGTGATCTTTCGCTAATACTTCCGCCTTTACGAAGTAGTGCCACAATTTCTGGAATTGCAAATATTCCCAAGCCAACAATCACAAGCTTGAATCCGTCGAGTAAGTAAGGGACTTCGTAGGAGACTAAACGGAGCTCCCCGTTGAAAGGCCCCTCACCAATTGATGCCACCATGATGCCGAGTCCCGCGGCTGCAACGCCTTTTAATGGGATCTTGCCGGCTAAGATTCCGACCATCGACAGACCGAAAATTGAAACCATTAATAGTTCGGGCGATTGAAACTCTAAAACAATCGGCCTAGCAACAAGGATAAATAGGGTTAGAAATAATGCACCAACTAGCCCGCCGAAAAGAGATGACGCAAAAGCCGCAGATAACGCTCGAGCAGCATGTCCCTGTTTCGACATCGGAAACCCATCGAGTACGGTCGCCTGGCTCGACGAAGAGCCAGGGATACCCATCAACACTGACGCAAAGGTGTCCGAAGTTGGTACAACGGCAATCAAGCCAATCATTAATGCGAGCCCAATAATCGGATCAAGCCCAAAGATAAAGGGGAGCATCAGCGATAAGCCTGCGATGCCACCGAGACCGGGGAAAATTCCGACGGATAAGCCCAGAACCACACCCATGCCGAGGAATAAGAAGACTTCCGGGGTGAGAATAAGGATCATCGCACTCACAAGGGAGTCGAGGGCTACGTTGATGATATCCATAAAACGATCAGATCACCGCTGGCCGAAGCCAGCGGTTATCCAATACTTCGGCTTACTTCCGAAGCGTTACGCCGAAGCGCTCTTTTAGATAGTGCGTGGCGTAGGCCTTTGCGTTGAAATCAAGTGTGGTCGCAGTTTTTAGTGCATCCTGAGATTCAGCACCAACAAACATTGGGTATTTACCCAGACGCTTTGCAGCGAGCTTCTCGAAATCTGGACGACTACGGATTTTCTCAAATGCAGCAGCATAGGTATCACTCACTTCTTTAGGCGTTCCCGCGGGTAGGAAAGCGAGTTTCTGGACTGGGAAGCCGGAAACGAAGAAGGCTTTCCATACGCGGAATTGCTTACTCGAGGTATCACAGCCGTCTGTTTTTTCGCAGACTTCTTTGAAAGTTGGAATATCTGGGAAAGTTGGATCGCGAACAATGTCTCCCTTATCGTCTAAAGCGCCCCAAGTCATCATTGCAACTGCTTTGCCATCGTCGACGAATTTTTTAGACCCTTTCAAGTATCCAGCAGATGTTTGATAGTCGATATTCGCTTCACCTGACTCGAACATTTTACGACCGTCACCCCGACCTTTAATACCCATCACGTGCTTGACGTCGAGTCCGAGCATGTCCCACGCCATCGCGGGAACCAAATCAAGACGAGTTGCACCTTGGTTTCCGTAAACGAACTTCATACCCTTAAGGTTATTGGCTGAACCATCAAACTTCGCGCCAGCCTCAGCATTTAAGTACGCAACTCCTCCAGTACCGGATGCCATGACGGGGACCCAGTCTGAATATTCATATTTCACACGGGGATCGCCCAGTAGGTACGGAAACTGTGTCGATCCTGAAGAACCGAACATGACTGTACCGTCCGTATGCTTTTGTCTTTGGAACCAGTTTGCGCCCTTCGTTGATCCAGCGCCCGGCATAAATTTGACGACGACCGTTGGGTTACCTGGCAATGCATCAGATAGGAGTGGTGCAAAGAAGTTTGCCCATTTGGCAGAGCCACCAGTTTCCGAAAATGGAATCGTCCATTCAATTGTTTTACCCGCGAAGTTGACCTCAGCAAAGGCTGATTGAGAGAGGATTGCTCCTGCGATCACGCCTAAGAATTTAGTCCGAATTTTAATCATTTCAGTCTCCTGATACTTATTATTAAGGAGTCGTCACCATACGACTTGCCCGAGCGCATGATTACTTAGTAGGAAAGCAAATTAAAATGCATTAATCTTATCCACTTATGCGTTACATGAATTAATTCGATGGCAAAGATCGATATTGACGACTTAGTCGCTTTTTCCGCGCTGGCTCAACTTGGCTCGTTCAGCGCCGCCGCAGAGCAGATTCATATTTCACAACCGGCGTTCAGTCGTCGCATTGATAAACTTGAAAAAGCACTCGAATCACAGCTTGTCGAAAGAACAACCAGGCAGGTGATGCTGACAGCGACGGGGCGCGATTTTCATCGAAATATTGATCGGATCTTGGCGGACCTTGATACGACGATTTTAGGAGTGAAAGGGACAACACCGGTCAGCCAGGGTGAAGTTATCATCGGATGTGTGCCATCGGCGGTAAACTACTTCGCCTCACGAGTTATTCAAAAATTTCATACGCTGCATCCAATGGTCAAGGTGAAGCTCATCGATTCGAGTGCTAATGATATTTTGCTTGATGTTGCTCGAGGTGACGCCGATTTTGGGATCAATTTTGTTGGGGCTCAGGATAAAGAAGTTGAGTTTACAGAACTGGTGACCGAGCACTTTGTTGCGGCTTGCCGCCGTGATCATCCTCTCGCAAAACAACGACAGATTCGCTGGAGTGAATTAGCGAAATACGACTACATCGCAGCTGATAAAGGGTCCGGTAATCGCTTGATTATTGATCAAGCGCTGGCCTCCGCTCCCGATAAACCGCACAGTATTTTTGAAACCCAGCACGGGACCACAATGATTGGTCTGGTTGAAGCTGGATTGGGCATTGCATCCGTGCCCTCGATGGCGATGCCTTCGGAAGATCATCCGCTGTTGGTGAGCGTCCCCTTAATTGAACCAGAAGTTAAACGCGTCGTGGGCTTGATCAGACGCCGAGGGCGCGAGCTGAGTCCGTTGGCACAAATCTTAGTGGATATGTTTCTTGATCATCGAAACATCGATTGACCCGAGTGTTTCTATGCGTTGCCGCTTGACCTTGTGACAGACAAGTTTTCTTGATTGGTGCGTCAATCTGGGTGGTCTAAATTTTGGTGTATCGCTATTTATCCAAGATCACCGGTGTCTTGGAGCGCTGATATTAAGTGCTTTTGAGCTAATAATCGGCGCCCCCATGATGACTAGAATAATCCTCACGAGGTGATGTAAAACAATCACACCAAGGTTACTTCCTGCAGCGAGTGATAAAACGGCAAGCTCAGCCTGTCCGGCAGGCCAAAAAGCGAGAAATACATCAGCATCTCTCAGCGTACTGAATTCGGAGGCGATGATCATCGTTCCAATAGCAATGGTCGCTAGAATGAAGATATATCCCAGCGCAGCTAAAATATCGCGCTTAAGCTCAGCCACCGTGATTCCTCGATAGTGAACACCAATACCAAGACCAATGAAGAATTGGGAGACGAGAATTGCCTCCTGCGGCGGCCGGTGCGTTAGGATCCCGGCTAACGCAAGGGGCGCTGAGAATAATAAGGGCCCTAATACCGATGCCCCAAACATTCCGATCCGCTTGCAGACTTGCCATCCCAATATCCCAATGCCGAAGAGCATCGCAAGTTCGGACGCTGGCAGTGCAACGAGAGGTTCGCCTAGCGGACGGTTGAGATCAAGGTCAAAAAAATAAACTAGTGCAAGTGGAGCGGCTGTGACCAAGACCAAGACGCGTGTCGCATGAATCAGAGAGAGTGCACGAGGATTGGCGCCAGCTTCTATTCCGAAGATGACCATGTCCTGGAGTCCGCCCGGCATAGACGCGTAGAAGGAGGTTGGAAGATCGTACCCAAAGATTCGATAGAAGTAAGGGATGCCACAAAGGCCAATCAGCACCACATAGATCGGTATGAGAATAAGTGTCGCTAAATAGTTGGGAATCGCGAGCACCAGGGCCCAACTCAACGATGTTCCAATGGCGACACCAAGGACCGTTCGACTTATGGTCGAGCAGATAGGAATTCCTTTGAGATTCATTCCCAATAGCGCGCCAATAAGGCAGCCGGCCAGCGACCCGAATAAAAACGGAAGAGGAGCGCCAATCGAGTTGAGTATCAGGCCGCACAAGAGGCAGAGTGCAATGGTGGAAACCTGGTGTCTCAAAGAAAATCCTTGGCGTTGACATTTCTGTATTCAAAAGTATACCGTATAGATTATGACAGAAGTGAAGGAAAACCAAGCAATTGGTTGTTACCAGCAGCTGTTGACGCAAATCCAGAGAGGACAATTGAAGCCTGGCGATTACTTGCGTGAACAAGCGATTGCCGAAGCACTGGGTGTCAGCCGTACTCCGGTGCGGGAAGCATTGCGACGGCTAGAGTCGGATGGATTGGTGACCTCAGAACCCAGGTTTGGAATGGTCATAAGAGACCTATCGTATGCCGAAGTGATTGAACTGTATCAGATACGTGAAGTCCTGGAGCGAACAGCTGCGCAGATGAGTGCACGGGTCATTACAGAGGTCGAACTACAAGAGCTCGAAGTTATTCAGTCGAGAATGGAAAAGGTTCGACATGATGCAAGAGAAATGGCGTTAATTAATCACACCTTTCATGTCGCTATCCTAAACAGCGCGAAAAACCGGTACCTGTGGAAAGCCCTTGAGTCGGTTCAAAAGGCAATGCTCATTTTGGGTCCATCGACCATGGAGTTTCCTGAGCGTGCTGAAACAGCGATCGAAGAACATCGTTCACTACTTGATGCGCTCAGGGCGCGAGATGTCACGTTGGCTGAAAAGGTCATGGGTGAGCACCTTACCAATGCCCAGCGTTATCGATTAAAACAGTTTCATGAGCGTGCAACAGATGCCTATCGAAATACCGAAAATTGAACCGGAACTCGGATTGATTCGCCCAGGGGAGGGCCCTGTCTCCTACGATGTTATCGTTGTTGGTGGTGGAAATGCGGCACTATGCGCGGCTATCAGAGCGGCCGAGTCTGGAGCGAAAGTACTACTTCTCGAAAGAGCCCGTCGTTCATACCGAGGAGGAAACTCACGCCATACACGCAATTTTCGGTGTATGCATGATGCACCGAAGGGTATGTTAACTGACCAGTATCTTGAGGACGAATTCTTCGAGGACTTACTCAAGGTCACCCAAGGGAATACCGACGAACCACTTGCCAGGCTGGCAATCCAAAGCTCTGAAGAATGTTACGATTGGATGCAAAGCCAAGGAGTGTATTTTCAAGAATCGCTCTCCGGAACCCTGTCGTTATCCCGCACGAATGCTTTTTTCCTTGGTGGTGGGAAGGCGCTCGTGAATGCCTACTACAACCGTTTGGAAGACCTCGGTGTTGATGTTCATTATTTGGCGACCGTCTTGGATGTCATTGTTGAAGATCGATTGTTCGATGGTGTCCTTGTCGATATCAAAGGGATTCAATCCTACATTCGCGGACGGAGTGTCGTTTTGGCTTCTGGTGGCTTTGAATCCGATAAAGAATGGTTAACTCGTGCATGGGGTGATGCGGCTAAAAACTTCCTGATTCGTGGTACTCCGTATAACACTGGAGGAGTGCTCAAGAACCTTCTAGACAAAGGGGCCGACCAGGTTGGCGATCCAACTCAATGCCATGCGGTCGCTATTGATGGTCGTGCGCCGGAGTATGATGGAGGGATTGTGACTCGAGTTGACTGCGTGCCGTTTTCTATTGTTCTGAACAAAAACGGTGAGCGTTTTTATGACGAGGGTGAAGATGTCTGGCCAAAGCGCTACGCGATTTGGGGCCGGTTGGTTGCGGCGCAACCCGATCAAGTGGGCTATGCGATTATCGATCAAAAATCCTACAATCTCTTTATGCCGACCGTTTTTACTGCGACCAAAGCCGATTCAATTCCTGAGTTAGCTGAGAAGCTCGGTCTTCCGATCGAAACAGTTGCGAAGACGACAGCGGAATTCAATGCAGCTTGTCAGGAAGGGGAGTTCCATCCGACAGAGCTTGATGGATTAGCAACAAAAGATCTGGAGCCAGCTAAAACAAACTGGGCTCGGCCAATCGATACGCCGCCATTTTATGGTTATGAATTGAGACCCGGTGTGACTTTCACATATCTCGGGTTTAGGGTCGATCATGATGCTCGCGTTTCTTTTTCCAATGAGCGCGCCACAAACGTTTGGGCAGCAGGCGAAATCATGGCTGGAAGCATCCTAGGACAGGGCTATTTGGCAGGATTTGGTATGACAATTGGAACGGTATTCGGCCGTATTGCCGGGAAGGAGGCCGCTGAGTATGCAAGCCAAAGCGCTTGAAGAAGCGAATCGTCAGCTAGCAATTTGTAACGCGTGTCGCTACTGCGAAGGTTTTTGTGCGTCATTTCAGGCGATGACGCGATACCGGAGTTTCGATGATGAAAATATTATTCATATGGCCAACCTCTGTCACAACTGCCAAGCGTGTTATCACAGCTGCCAATTTACCTGTCCACACGAGTTCGATCTGAACATACCGAAGGCTCTGGCGAATGTTCGAGCAGAAAGTTGGGAGTCTCATGTTCCAGGTTCCGTTGCTGCTGAGAAAATTCAAAGTAATGGCTGGATTATTGCTTTGATCACAGTGGTGGCGGCGATCATGTTTGGGTTGATTGGCAATATTCCATGGATTTCAGATGAGAATTTCTACAGTCTGGTTTCCCACAATAGCCTAGTTGCTGTATTTACACCGCTGTTTCTTGGCCCGTTATTGATCCTTTTTATAGGTCTTTATCGATATTGGAATACTGTCGGAGGTGACTGGATTCAGGGGAGAGACCTATCGGCGGCATTTCACGCAGCTGGGACGATGAAGAATCTTGACGGTGGTATGGGGCAGGGCTGTAATTACGAGAATGATGATCGTTATAGTCAGACACGGAAGTGGGCGCATCATGCCACGATGTATGGTTTTCTTCTGTGTTTTGCGTCAACTTCTGTCGCGACCGTCATGCACTATGGTTTTGGGCTTGAGGCGCCTTATCCTTTTCTTTCGCTACCCAAAATATTTGGGGTGTCCGGTGGAATTCTCTTGACCTTGGGTACTTCAAAGCTTCTCTATCTCAAAACAAAATCTGACCCGAAACTTGGCGTTTCTGATCGACGATCTGGCGAATACGGATTCATTTTAATCCTATGGCTTGTATCTACCTCGGGCCTTTTGTTGTACTGGCTCGGCGGAACTGCTGCCGCTGGCGCCATGCTAAACATACATCTCGCTAGTATTGCTGCATTTTTTTTAACGTTGCCATATACAAAAATGGCACATGGATTTTTTCGCTTGGCGGCTCTGATTCGCGAAGCTCAAATGGCTAAAGCCTGACAAATCAGGCTTTAGGTTCAATCACATTGATAGGATTTCCGTCATTAAATGCTGTGAAGGCATTCAGCATCTCGCTGTAGAACACGCGAAATGTCTCTTCGGTGCAATACCCGATGTGTGGTGTGACGAGCGAGCGCGGATGATCGACGATCGGGTCATCGGCCGAAGCTGGCTCCGATGTTAAAACATCTGTTGCGATTCCAGCGATTAATCCATCATCAAGTGCAGTCAGTAAATCCTGATGATGAATAATTTCTGCACGCGATGTGTTCACCAGATAACCTTTTGAACCAAGCGCTTGTAACTCTGTTAGTGTCACAAGATCTCGACTTCGTTCAGACAGCCGGAGATGAATCGAGACGAAGTCTGACTCCTCGAAAAGGGCATCTTTAGAGACATATTCGACACCTTTTTCGACACAAGTCTCTCGATCGAGGTTTGTGCTCCAAGCAACTACACGCATCCCAATCGCCTGGCCTAAGGAAGCGACCTGAGAGCCTAAGCGGCCTAGACCGAGTATCCCAAGTGTTTTACCGCGTAAATCATTTCCCATGACTGGCTGCCATTGCTGATCAATCTGCAACCCATTTACGAGAGGTAAAAGCTTCCTGCAAAGCGCCATAATAAGTAGAAAAGCCAGCTCGGCAGTTGCGTGTCCCGGAGACGGTGTGCCGCAGACCACGATATTCCGTTTGGAGGCGGCTCTCACATCAATCGCCGCATTTTGCTTTCCAGAGGTCACAATCAGCTTAAGATTCGGGAGAGCATTGATAATTGACTCAGGAAAAGGCGTTCTCTCACGCATTAAGCCCACAGCATCGTATGGACGTAGTCGTTCAATCAATGCATCCTCATCGGCGATATGGTGATCAATGAAATCAATGCTGGCAAATTCAACTGAATCCCAGTCGGCGTAATCTCTGGCACGATCATAATAGTCATCGAGGAGTGCGATTTTCATAGTGTTCTCTTTAGTCAGTTATTAGATGTAGGAATTGAGCCAATCGAGAGAGTCTTCAGTGAGGCTTTCAACTTTATACTCTGCACCCAGTGGTCTTTTCCACCCGCCTGCATCAATGGCAGCAAAGACCGCATCGTAATCAACAATCCCTCGGTCAGGTGGTCCACGATCCGGTACCGACGCAAATTGAATATGACCAATGTAGGGAAAGCATTCCTTAAAGCGTGAGATCACATCGCCCTCTGTCCGGCCGATATGGTAACAATCAAACATCAGTTTTACGTTGGTTAACTGAAGGGTGCTGATCAGATCACACGCATGCGCTGTATCACGTAGAAAATATCCAGGCATATCATAGGGGTTGAGAGGTTCTATTAAGACAGACATGTTATTTTTCGCTGCGACATCTGAGGCATATTTGAGATTATCCAGATACACCTTTTCAGCCCTTTCGCCAGCGGTCTTTCCAGCCATGACGTGGACGTTGAGCGCCTGAATTTGAGAACCATAATCAAACGCCTGATCGATTGCTACCCTCGCTTCAGGGACTGAATCTGGTAATGCTGCCATGCCGGCATTCAATGGCCCTCGTATCGTATTGAGACCGAGCATTGTGAAGCCTGTCTCCTCGAGTGACTGTTGTACTGCGTCGATCGGCTCATCAAAAGGAAAATGACATTCGACAGCATGAAAGCCAGCAGACTTTGCTGCACGAATGGCATCGGCCAGTGAGTCATCAGGCCATAGGAAACCGAGATTGGCAGAAAATTGAGGCATCAGTTCCACTCCACGTTGTATGTCGAGACGAGTTCATTCACTTGTTCAGGGCTCAATGCATTGGGTTCTAGAGCGCGTGTCAGATAGGCAAGCTTCGATGTTGCCTCAAGTTCTTCAGATGCATAAACGGCCGCCTCGAGTGTTTTTGCTGATACGACGGGCCCGTGATTGGCGAGCATAATAGCGGAGTGCTTACCAGCAAGTCCTTTGATCGCAGACCCAATCTCAGGACTACCCGGAATAAAATAAGGCAAAAGGCGTACCTGCCCGAGTTGCATGATTCCGTAGGGTGTCAAGTGAGGAAGCCAGTCCTTTTCGTTTTGATCGGGCAGTAAAGAAAGTGCCGTTGCATAGCAACTGTGTAGATGAACCACAGCACCAGCGCGCTCTCCGCGTGTCGAATAGAGCGCTTGATGCAGTGGAACTTCTTTGGTGGGTTTTGGTCCGGAAATTAGTTCCCCGTTTGGCTTGATGACACTGAGACCTTCGGGCGTAAGACGTCCCAAAGAGCTGCCCGTCGGAGTCACCAATAGATTGCCATCGGGTAGGCGAACCGAGAGATTTCCTGTGCTTCCATGAGTGAACCCTCTGCTGTAAAGGCTCAAGCCGAAGTCGCATAATTGCTCACGTAGATCCATGACTAGTCCTCGAGAAGCGCTAACGCATCACTAAAAAATGAAGGGGACCCGAAATTCCCACTCTTTAAGGCCAGCCCAACCAAATTCGAATCGGATCCGCTGAATACCCAAGGCACACCTGGACAGATTTCGCGACCGATCATGACCTCAGACACTTGGAGCGCCTGAGTGACTGCACCAGAAGTTTCACCACCGGCGACAACAAACCGTCGGACGCCCATTTCGAATGCCTTCTGTGCAATTTGTGCCATCGCACGCTCGATGATCGCTCCGGCTTCGGTCACTCCTAGGGCTGATTGGGCCGCTTTGACTGCCTCTGGACTCGCTGTCGCAAACACCAACGGAGTTTCCGTTGATTGCAGCGACTGAAGCCAGTTGACGCAATCCTGGATCGTGGCCTCGCCAAGATTCTCTGGGTGTAACTGATAACTCGGATGATTTACTGCATACTCTGCCACTTGCTGCTGTGTCATCTGTGAACAGCTTCCGCTCAATATCAGCGCACGGGAGTCTGGTTTGGGGTCACCCACCTGATGGGTAGACGCAATCCCTAAATGATTCGGAAGGGGCATCGCGAGTGCGCTACCACCGGTGAGTAAGACATTACGGGGTGTGTTTTCGATCAAAAACTCAAGATCAGCAAATTCGACTGCATCGCCGATAATGTGTATTGCATCGGGAATTGGCATTCCCTGTTTCTGATCAACTCGATTCCAAATGCCAACAGATCCTTTAACCTGTGGGGCCAATACCCGCGCCAGGTTGGCATCGTCCATCGGCGTAAGCGGGTGATCTTTCATGCTCGACTCATTCAACAGTTGATCGGCAACGAATAAATGACCCATAAAAACTGCCCGTCCGTTTTCTGGAAACGCCGGGCAGTAAAGCGCTTGCGTTTGTCCAGTAACCGCCATTAAGGCTTCAGCAACGGGTCCGATATTACCCTCTGCGGTGGAGTCAAAAGTGGAGCAGTATTTCCAATACAGTTGATTGGCGCCACCAGCCAGAAGCCAGTGTGCCGCATCCGCGCAATCACTGATCGCTTGATCAACTGGTTCCGTTCTGCATTTGAGCGCGACGATTTCGATATCGGCAAGACCGTCTGACGGCGTCTTTGGTAATCCAAAATGCAGTTTGACTGAGGCACCGCTCCGTCTCAGAAGACCTGCCAGGTCGGTCGCACCCGTGTAATCGTCTGCCACACATCCAAGTTTCATGTGTTTGATCCTGGGAGCGTGACCTTTGATTGTTGAGCCAAGATTTTTACGACAGCACTGTCATCTTCGCTACCGAGACCCAATTCCGATGCCTTTTGGTACAAAGACAACGCTGCCTCAGAGAGCGGGGTAGCGACCTGGTTTCCTGAGGCCTCGTCTGTCACGATACCAAGGTCTTTAACAAAGATATTGACGCTGGAAAGCGGGGTGTAATCCCCGTCAGCAATATGCGGTGCGCGGTTCTCGAACATCCAGGATGAGCCTGCACATTTGCTGATCACATCGATGACTTGGTGCAAATCCATATCCAATGACGCAGCCAAGTTCATCGCTTCAGCGGCTGCAGCGATATGAACTCCAGCCAGCAATTGGTTAACTAATTTCATTCGCGATCCATAACCTGGATCATCACCGAGCTCAAAAACATGCTCGGAAATAGCGTCAAAGACGGGTTTTGCATCGCGCATCGCGTCTGGCGCTCCGGAGGCCATGATTGACATTCGGCCTTCGAGGGCTTTTGCGGCGCCACCACTGACCGGGGCATCGATGTACCGGAATCCATTGCCTTTAACGTTCTTTGCGATCTCAATCGCCTTAGATGGCGCAAGCGTGACACAGTTAATTACCAGTGCGTCCGGATTGAGTTTGGATAGTAGGTTAGATTCAAAAAGCACCGACTCGGCTTGGGCAGCGTTGACAACAAAGATCAAAACACAGTCGATACCGGTACAGGCATCGAGCGACTGGACCGGGTGGCCACCTTCGGCCTGAAAACGATCGAGCGCATCTGGATTAATGTCGAAACCTATGGTTTGAAAGCCTGCTCGAACACAAGACACAGCGGCACCAAAGCCCATCGATCCAAGACCAATGACCAGCGTTTGCATGGGGACTCCTTATAATTGTGTTGATCTTGAAAGTTACTGTAGTTCATTGTTAGCCAAGATCATTCACTTATCATAATGAAAAGGAGCATTACGTGGCCAGAATTGTTGTAACCGGTGGGGGTGGATTTTTGGGTCAACGTGTCGTTCGCTCCTTGCTTTCGATGAACCGCTTTACGGTCAACGGGACTGACTGTGAACTGTCGTCACTGTGCGTCGTGGATCGTTTGATACCCCCTTGGATGCGTGAGTTGGGAGTGGACGTCATTGAAGGAGATCTATTGAGTCTGCTTCAATCCCAACCCGAGAGATTTCAGTCAAGTGACGTGGTATTTCATCTGGCGAGCGCCGTCAGTGGAGAATGCGAACAAGATTTGAATCTCGGACTCTCAGTGAATCTAGAGACTGGGATCGCACTCGGTCAGACCTTAGCTTCAGCCAGCCATCGCCCACTACTGATTTTTTCAAGTTCACTGGCGATCTATGGTGGTACTCAAGACTGTCCTCTACCTCGAGTCATTACCGATGATGTGAGACCGAATCCGCAAAACAGTTATGGCGCCCAAAAACTGATGCTCGAGACGTTGTATGCCGATCTTGCGCGACGAAACGAGATATCGATTCGTACACTGCGTTTAATGACGGTCTCTGTCAGACCAGGAAAACCGAATCAAGCCGCCAGTGGATTTCTCTCAGGCATGATCCGTGAGCCACTATCCGGCGTCGCGTCGAACGTACCTGTGCCAATTGATACAGCGATTGCTCTGAATAGTCCGGAGCAAGCCGTGGGCGGTTTGATCGCAGTCATGGGTATTTCTGATGCGGAGTGGGGTACCCCGCTCGGGCTCAATCTACCGGGGATGCGACTCGAGGTGCGCGAGATGATCGAGGCACTTGAACGAGTTGGCGGTTCAGATGCATCGGATCTATTGACATATGATCATGACCCCATGATTCAGCGAATTGTCGCAGGATGGCCCTCGCACTTCGAATCGGAAAGGGCCTCTCGACTTGGTCTAGAGACGCATGAATCGTTTGAGGCGGTGGTGCGACGCTTCGAGAGTGCTACCTGACTCGACAAGCTTCTTCGAATGACAAGCGAGCTGCTCTCGGATGTAAGGCATCAGCGTCACCGTTACCGAGAAGAATGACGCAATTGAACTTCCATGTTGGGCTGTCGAAGAAATCTGCTTCGACCTCAGCCGAATGAAATCCGCCCATCGGTCCACAGTCGAAGCCGAGTGCGCGAGCTGCAGCGATGAAGAAACCGGCTTGCATATTTGAGTTAGCGAGCGCGAAACGGGTTAGCCGTTCTTCATTCCATTCTGCATGTGACGGCGGTTGTTTCATATGTGGCGCCAAGGTCGTGAATTGTTCATAAAACGCAACATCGTACGCAAGGATGGCCGCCGATCCAGCAGACCGCGTGCGCTCCTGATTAAAATCCATTGCACACTCCGCCAACCGAGTCATTGAGTCTGCTGTATTCACAAACACGATGCGAAGTGGGCATGAATTATTGGCAGTGGGCGCATACTTTGCTAGTTCATAAATCGATCGAAGCTGATCTGTTGTGAGTGGCTGTCCATCAAATTTCTTGTGTGACCGCGCCTCGGTAAAGATTGATTCTTTTGAAAAATCCATCATGATCCTTGTTGTTCGATAATTTAAACCGTTACTGGTCAAAGTGTGTGGCCGAACCGCTGGCATTCAAGGAACCGAATCCGTTTATGAAGCATTTAATCGCCAAGATACTGCATTGGTTCATCGTGGCGTCAATGGCAATGGCTGGTCTGTATTTGCTACTAATGCTCGCCGTGGTTGCCTTTGGCAATTGATGTGGTTGATATCACACTCTCTCCCTTTCTGATTCAAATCATCCTGATTTTTGTGTTGGCGGGACTCGTTAAAGGAGTCGTGGGGTTTGGCTTGCCCACCATCGGGATTGGTCTGGGTGCCCTGATTTCTGATATCCCGACAGCCATGATGTTGATTTTGGTGCCCACTTTTTTCACCAATATTATTCAAATTTTTAGCACGGGCTCGCTCCGCGATGTGCTTCAGAAATCCTGGGTATTTCTCTTTGGAGCAGTGCTACTGGTTCCATTAGGCCTTTGGATGGTCGTGGTCGTACCTGAATTTCCATTCGAGCGTCTACTCGGGTTATTGATTCTGGTCTACAGTCTTGCTTCGTTGAAGGGTTTCAATCCTGTGATGCAAATGAAGAATAATTCTGCGCTTGCTCTCGTTCTTGGCTTGTTGAATTCAGTACTGACCGGCATGACTGGCTCAATGACAGTTCCCGGAGTTATGTATCTCCGTTCGCTACAACTATCGAAAGATGATTTATTGTGCGCGATGGGCGTCGTCTTTTTCATTTCGACCATCGCCATGGGTGGCTCGCTCTGGTGGCTGAATCGAGCCACCCAAGAGCTCTCTGTTCTGTCGGTCGCTATGTGTATTCCAGTCGCTTTCGGCGTCTGGCTTGGCATGCAAATTCGAAAACTGTTGAGTGAAGCGCAGTTTAAACACATCTTTCTGTCGGCTTTTGCCGTTTTGGGCATATATCTAACGTTGTTTGGAGTTTGAGTTTTCAATCGACTGTGCGAAAAAGTTTTCAGTTTGACTACTTTAGATAATTGGTCACACATTCTTGTGCAAACTCAATAAATGCCTGATTTTTCGGTTGGCGCAAGCTGGTTCGGTTCGAAACGAAATAGAGCGGTGTTTTGGTGGTAAAGTTACTGTCGATGACAATTTGAGTTAGCCGTCCATCGTTGATCCAGGGTCTCGCGTAAAGATCAGGAATCAAGCCGATATCCTGACTGGCCCTCCTTGCGATAAATTCTCGAATACTGAGTGGATCGTCAACAATCTGCGCCTCCTGCCATATCGGGTTGGAAGCGAAATTGTCGGCAGGGGAGTCAATAACCACTGTACTATTGGGCCTATGACGCCGATCCATCCAAAGGCTCTTATAGGGTTGGCTTGGATTAAATTGTGGGTTGCAAATCAACACCTGCTCGACAGTAATAAACCGCTGTGCGACTAACTCTGACGATTTGAGTTTTCCGACCTCGATGCTTAAATCGATGCCGTCTCGCACTGGATTCGTTCCCTGAGGAGTCAACCGAATATCCAACTGGACGTTAGGAAACTTATCTCTGAATCGAGGTAGTTCAGGGATTAAAATCTCTCGTCCTAGAGCAAGCGGGATGCTTACTCGAAGTAGTCCTACTGGGCCAGATGCTTGCGAGGCCAACCTGTCCAAGCTACTTTCCAACGTTTGTAACGCCGGTTCGATGTCCTGGTAAAGAGATTCTCCATCTTGAGTGAGATGCATAGCGCGGGTATTTCGGATGAAGAGACTGCAGCTGAGGTTATCTTCAAGCCGTCTCAAGCTTCTGGATAGCTTTGACTTAGGCACACCCATCTGCGCGGCGGCATTTGAAATGTTTCCTGCACGAACTATGTGGACAAAATTTCGAAGATCTTCAGTGTTGCACATTTGCAACAATGATTTCTAATTATTGGTCTTATTGCAACCAGAAATTCTGACTATGCTGTGAATTGGGTAGCGGGGAGTAGAAAGTAGGAAGACTGGCAATAATCAATAGCATGCTTTTGTGTTGAGTGAGTGTCCGGTTGGTAAATCTCATTTCAATATCGTTCACCGGCTCGAAAAGATTTTTTGCATTCAGGTTTCCAGAGCATCCAATTTTCGATTGGCTAACTCGCTAAGAATTTCAGGCATCTCAAATTAAAAAATTTTTTATGGAAAGAGACTACGACGACATACCGGGTACCTATCTCCTTGATAGCCGCTCATACCGGAAGGGCTATCACGTGAATATGTTTTTGATGAGTCTCAACAAAGAAGTCTGTCGCGATGAGTTTTCCAAGGACGAGCGGGCATATCTGGACACCTTTCAGATGACAGATGAGCAAAAGTTGGCCGTTTTAGAGCGTCGGTATCTCGATCTTTTGAAGCTTGGAGCGAATGTGTACTACGCCTTCAAACTTGTGTCGTTTGACAGACAACCACCGCAGGTGATGTACGGACAGATGGCAGACCCGAGGCTCACATTTGACGAGTTTCAACAAATGATGCACGAAGGTGGGCGTCCGATTCACGGTAACCGGTCGGTTGAGGAATGGAATAATGGCTAACCTTATCGCGGGAATGGGCACATCACACGTACCCGGGCTGGGTGTCGCCATTGATAATGGCAAAACACAAGAGGCTTATTGGAAAAATTTGTTTCTAGGATTAGAGCCTTTGAGGGAGTGGCATCGAGCCAACGTCCCAGACGTGAACATCATTGTCTATAACGACCACGCGACAGAATTTTCACTCGATAGCTACTCGACGTTCACGGTTGGTGTCGGGGAGTCGTTCAAACCCGCCGATGAGGGTTGGGGCCGACGACAGGTCCCTGCGATGCAAGGACATCCTGAATTAGCATGGCATCTGATCGAGTCAGCGATGATTGATGAGTTTGATCTCGCAGTGAACGCCAGTATGGATTTAGACCACGGATTCACGGTCCCACTTTCAGTGGCTTATGGGCAGCCCTCAGAATGGCCGACAGCTGTGGTACCCATTTGCATCAACGTGATTCAGCACCCGCTCCCCACAGCACTGCGATGCTACAAATTTGGCAAGGCTATTGGTAAGGCTGTTGCATCTTATCCAGACGACATCACTGTCGGGATTTGGGGAACTGGTGGTTTGTCGCATCAACTTGGTGGTGAGCGAGTTGGCGTAGTGAATCCTGAATTCGATCAACAATTTCTCGACAATTTGACCCGGGATCCTCTAGCAAATACGCGTTTGTCTCACACAGATTTTATCCGCGAAGCGGGCTGTGAGGGCGTTGAAATGATTATGTGGAATGTGATGCGGGGTGCACTCGGCGATAACGTCACAGAGGTATTTCGTCTCTATCATGTCCCTGTATCTGCGACCGCCTATGGAGCCATTATCCTTGAGAATAAAAAACGGAGAAATGAACAATGAATAGTGCCCGCATTGGCGTTGCTGGAGCGAATGGAGCATTCGGATCGAAGCACCTGGACGCCTTGTCACAGATCGAAAATGTTCAGGTTGTGGCAGCGATGGCGACCACGCTTGAGAAAGCAAACGCAGTGGCCGACAAATACTCTATTCCATATCGGTTTGATAGCTATGACGAGATGCTCGAGTTGGCAGAGTTGGACGCTGTGATCTTGGCAACACCGACTCAGATCCACGCCGAACAGGGTCTTAAAGCAATGACTGCTGGCAAGCATGTCCTTATTGAGATACCGATGGCGGACACTTTGGCAGATTCTGAGGCTTTGGTGGAAAAGCAGAAACAGACAGGATTGGTGGCAATGGCAGGACATGTCCGGCGATTTAATCCATCTCACCAGTGGATTCATAATCAAATATTAGCCGGTGAGTTATCGATACAGCAGATGGATATTCAAACTTATTTTTTCCGTCGGACGAACATGAACGCCAAGGGAGAGCCGCGCTCCTGGACCGATCACTTGTTGTGGCATCATGCGTGTCATTCCATTGATTTATTCCGCTATCAGACAGGCGAGGATGTAACTGAAGTTCATGCGATCCAAGGTCCAGTCCACCCTGATCTTGGAATCGCGATGGATATGGCGATCTTGATGAAAACTGGGTCAGGAAAGCTTTGTACTCTGTCGTTGTCGTTCAATAATCACGGTCCGCTTGGATCGTACTTTAGATATATCTGTGACAAGGGAACTTATATCGCGAGTTATGACGATTTGTTCGATGGTCATAATAATCAGATTGATGTCTCCGGTGTCGATGTCTCATTGAATGGTATCGAGCTGATTAATCGTGAGTTCGTTTCAGCGATTCTTGAGGATAGGGAACCTAACAGCTCATTGCAGCAGTGTTTGCCAGCGATGAAAGTCATGCATGAAATTGAACGAAAAATGACACCGTAGTTGCGGATCGAAATCATGGTTCGTAGGAAAACTCACTTTGTATTTTTAGGGGGCGGCCTCAAATCGAGGTTGATTTTTAGGGAAGCCTCCGAGCACTTTCACTTTGTCGCACTCGTTGATCCTACGCCGGCGGGAGACGAGGGCGCGTCAGAGATGAATCTCCCTCTATACGAGAGTCTCAGGGATGCATTAAACAATCACAAGATCGATGGGGTGATCGTGTGCACCACCGCGCGCGAGACTATTGCAGCTTCGCGAGCTGCGATTGAATGTCAGATACCGATGTTAGTTGTTCCCTCGAAGGGAACATCATTGGACGCCTCGCAGGATTTGGTCGCGGAGGCCAAGAAGGTAATGGTCCCGCTTTTAGTTGGGAACCATAGGCGATTTCATCCTTCGGTCATCGCAGCGAAAGAACTTATCACAAGCGGTGGTATTGGTACCGTTATAACGGCGCAATCGACGTCTTGGTTTCCGAAGTCAGAAGCAAAGTTAGGTGATATTCATTGGGAAAGCCGGCAAGGTCATCTTTCGATTCTGAATGATTTGATCGATGACCTTGACGTTCTGCGCTATCTGTTGGGTGAAGTGATTGAAATTTCAGGCGTCACAACGAGCCTGTTACGTGGTGGTTCTGTCCCGTCGTCCTTGGGTGGTCTGCTGAAGTTTGAAAACGACGTAATTTGTACGGTGAATGCGTCTGACGAGGTCGTTTCGCAAGCGAATTGGCTCCTGACGGCAGGGGAAACCGATAAATATTCAAAAACCGGCCAGTCTTGTCTCTGGATTGGAGGTTCTGAAGGTACGCTATCGATCCCTGACCTGGCCTTTTGGAGCTACGGAGATAAAGACGCGTCCTGGGAATCACGGCTTGGGGTTAAAAAAATAAAATCCGACTCGGCGGTCAGTGCTGTGATTGCGGAGTTACTCGATTTCGAATGCGTGATTCATGATAAGAAGGTGCCGGTTTGTTCGGGTGAAGACGCGTTGATCTCGATGCGATTGATAGAGAGGTTGTATGACAGCCTCACCTGATTGGTCTATTGATCAGAATATTTGTTTTGTTGGGTTTGGCGAGGCTGGAGAGGCTCTCTCTGGAGGGTTCAAGTCCCAAAGCCCAGTCGCCTGGGATTTGAAGCTTTCATCAAACGCATTCGGTTTTCGTGAGCGAGTTCAGAGCGCTGGGTTTCAGCCGGCATCGTCGTTGGAGGACGCCCTCATAGATATTGATTGGGTTGTTAGCTTGGTAACCGCGGACCAAGCGGCTGTCGTATGTGAGCAAGTGTGTTCAAGTATTCGATCCAAATTTACTTACCTTGAAATGAACTCCTGCTCTCCAGGCACCAAAAGATCTAATGCTCAGATGGTTGCAGGCGCGGGTGGTGTGTTAACTGATGTGGCGATTATGAGTCCAGTGAATCCCTCAAGATTAGACACGCCACTTCTCGTATCGGGTCCTTCTGCCGAGGATTGCGTTAATTTTCTAAATCACTTTGGTTACAACGCTTCGGTGTGTGGTCCGGATGTCGGTCAGGCGTCTGCACTGAAAATGACTCGTTCAATTATGGTCAAGGGTGTCGAGGCCTTGAGCGCTGAATGTTTTTTGACCGCACATCGCTTGGGTGTCCAGCCCGAGATCGTCTCCTCGCTGACGAAGGGCTTTGACGGCCTCGATTGGTTGCGGCGTGGAGGATATAACCTCGAACGGATGAGTAAGCACGGGATTCGTCGCGCAGCTGAGATGCGTGAGGTGGTTGCGACGATTCAAGAGACTGGTTTGTCGGCAGATATGACTCGTTCGACGATCGAGTGGCAGCAGCGAATTGGTGACTTGATGCTCGAGCCTGAAACAGAGGATCTGATGGCACTAAGTCAGTTACTAAACGAAAGGCTGAGCTAACTCGCGCTGAGATTGTGATGCTGATCGACACATTTTTTTGATGGCTAAATGGACATCGCGTTAGTCGTGAGGACGAATCATTCGACATGCGGACACACGAATTGAGGAGACAGTAATGATAATTGATTGCCACGGACATTACACAACCACACCGCCGGGCGTAGGCGCTTACAGAGACGCGCAGAGAGAGGCTCTCGTGAACAATACTTTGTTTAAAGGTGAGAAGGGATCGGTTGATGTAACCGACTACGAGATTCGGGAGTCGATCGTCAAAAATCAGCTCAGACTTCAGCAGGATCGCGGAACTGATTTGACCATCTTTTCTCCTCGTGCGAGCTGGATGGGTCATCACGTTGGTAACGAGTGGACCAGCCTGTATTGGACGCAACACCAGAACGACATTATCAAACGCGTCTGTGACTTATTTCCACAGAATTTTGCACCAGTGGCACAGCTCCCGCAGTCACCCGGTGTCGCACCGGAGAAGTCGGTCCCTGAGATTCGTAGAACGGTTGAAGAGTTGGGGTTCTTAGGGATCAATCTGAATCCTGATCCTTCTGGAGGATACTGGCAGGATCAGTCCTTAGCAGACAGATCGTTTTATCCGATTTATGAGGTGATGTGTGAGCTTGATATTCCTGCCATGATTCATGTCAGCGCAGCCTGTAATGACTGCTTTCATACCACGGGCTCACACTATCTTGGAGCTGATACAACTGCATTTCAGCAATTGGTGATGTCGAATGTTTTCAAAGATTTTCCATCACTGAAGATAATCATTCCTCATGGTGGTGGAGCGGTTCCCTACCATTGGGGACGTTTCCGGGGAATTCTTCAAGATCAAGGATATGCGCCTTTGGAAGAGTCGGCACTTCAGAACATCTATTTCGATACCTGTGTGTATCATCAACGAGGTGTCGATTTGTTGTTAGATATCATCCCTGCGAAGAACATTTTATTCGCATCTGAAATGATTGGTGCGGTGCGAGGGATTGATCCGGAGACAGGGCACTACTTTGACGATACCAAGCGGTACATCGATAACAACACCAAGCTTACAACTGATGAGAAACAGCAAATATTCTCCGGTAATGCTAAGAAAGTTTTCAGTCGACTGAAATTGGAGAGTTGATATGTCGCAGAATGTAGTGGTTCAAAAAATCGATCGGGTAAGCCCAGAGATAAGAGAGGGTTTGGCGCGTTTGGGAGTAGCGACAGTTCACGAGGCTCAGGGCCGCAGGGGGTTGCTAGCCGACTACATGCGTCCGATACAGCAAGATATCGCGGTTGCGGGTAACGCGATCACGATCTCGGGTGCAGCCGGGGATAATTGGATGATGCATGTCGCGATCGAGCAGTGTCAGCCCGGCGATATTCTTATATTTGCCCCAACTTCACCATCGAATCACGGTTTTTTCGGTGATCTATTGGCCACTTCGGCGCAGGCTCGGGGTGTAGTGGGATTGATTGTCGAGGGCGGGGTACGAGACACGAAGATTCTTCGAGAAATCAACTTCCCAGTCTGGTCAAAGCACGTATTTGCGCAGGGAACTATTAAAGAAACATTAGGTTCCGTCAATGTACAAATCGTTTGCGCCGAGGAGATTGTCAATCCAGGTGATGTTGTCATAGCGGATGATGATGGCGTCTGCGTTGTTCGGTACTCAGAAGCCGAGTCGGTTCTCGCGGCCGCCTTGGATCGCGAAGCTAAAGAAGAAGATAAGCGAACGAGGTTGGCGAACGGCGAGCTTGGTTTGGATATCTACAATATGAGACCCAGGCTCGCCGAAAAAGGTCTGAAATATGTCTGAGGGTATCCCCTGTGTCTGGATGCGTGGAGGAACCTCTAAAGGTGGTATTTTTCTTGCCACTGATTTGCCATCGGATCCTGTTGAAAGAGATCATCTTTTGCTTGAAATCATGGGGTCTCCGGACTGCAGACAGATCGATGGCATGGGCGGTGCTGATCCTCTGACTTCAAAGGTTGGAATCGTCAAAAAGTCGTCTCACCCTGACTGTGATGTGGATTATTTATTCCTCCAAGTTTTTGTCGATCAGGCTATTGTTGCCGACTCACAGAACTGCGGAAATATTCTCGCAGCTGTTGGGCCCTTTGCAATTGAGCAGGGGCTTGTACCAGCTGAGGGTGACGTCACACAGGTTTCTGTATTTATGGAAAATACTGATCAAATCGCTGTCTTACAGATCCAAACTCCCAATGGAAAAGTTACCTATAAAGGCAATTCCGCTATCGATGGCGTCCCGGGAACATCAGCCCCAGTGACCTGCGAATTCAAAGAGACAGCAGGCTCAACCTGCGGGGCCTTGTATCCGAGCGGAAACTTGAAGGATTGTATTGACGGTGTTGACGTTACCCTGATCGATAACGGGATGCCTGT
This sequence comes from gamma proteobacterium HIMB30, assembly GCA_000227525.2. Classification (GTDB taxonomy): domain Bacteria; phylum Pseudomonadota; class Gammaproteobacteria; order Pseudomonadales; family Litorivicinaceae; genus HIMB30. The sequence continues at coordinate 101,757 of AGIG01000034.1, read as the reverse complement.
CGTCATCTTGAACGCATCTGATTTTGGTCTCTCTGGCACAGAATCGCGAGCGGAGCTAGACGGAAATTCTGGGTTGAAGGATCGGCTTGAGTCTATTCGATTGCAGGCCGGTCCGTTGATGAATCTAGGGGACGTGGCCGAAAAATCTGTACCGAAAATGAGCCTCGTTAGTGAGCCACAAAATGGAGGGTGTATCTCTACCCGTACCTTTATTCCTCATCGTTGCCATGCATCGATCGGGGTGTTGGGGGCGGTAAGCGTTGCGACCGCAGTGATTACCCCTGGGACAGTGGCCTATCCGCTAGCGCGGGTCCCCGATGGCGATCAGAAAACATTAGCGGTAGAGCACCCGACGGGAGAAATGACAGTTGTTGCCTACATGGACGGTGATGAGTTGCGAAGTGCCGCCTTATTACGATCCGCCAGAAAATTATTTGAAGGCGCTGTTTACCCCTTGGAGAAGTGAGAACACTATGACTATGGATCCTGATTATCTGCCGTTTCATCCGAACCCCAAGAAGCCGTCATATGTTCCGCCTCAAGGTGCGGTCGACGCGCATTGTCATGTGTTTGGACCCACAGACCGCTTTCCTTATCATCCCAAACGAAAATACACCCCTTGTGATGCGCCCAAGGAGAAATTATTTGAGCTCAGAGATCATCTCGGGTTTTCTAGAAACGTGATCGTTCAGGCGAGCTGTCATGGTTCAGATAACACAGCGCTCATCGATGCGCTCGAGGTGGCCGGTGAGCTCGCGCGCGGTGTTTCCGTGCTGTCTCCAGATGTCACTGATGACGAACTGAAAATTTTAGATGAAGTGGGAGTGAAGGGTGTGCGCTTTAACTTCGTCAAGCGACTGGTCGACTCTACCCCTAAAGAGGTCTTCATGGATCTAGCCAACCGGGTAAAAGCTTTGGGATGGCATATCGTTGTCTATTTTGAGAGTCCAGATCTCGAGGACCTCAGGCCTTTTCTTGAGTCTCTTGCCAGTGACCAGGTTGTTGTTATCGATCACATGGGTCGCCCCGATGTCAGTCTTGGGGTCGACAGTGATGAGTTTTTGGCGTTCATGAGATTACTGGAACAGAACCCAAATATCTGGGCGAAGGTGAGCTGCCCAGAACGACTGACTCAGCAGGCTCCGGACTATTCCGATGTGATTCCATTTGCGAGGGCATTGGTTGAGTCTTTCCCGGACAGGGTCTTGTGGGGCACAGATTGGCCTCATCCAAATATGAAGTCTCACGTACCTGACGATGGAGCGTTGGTGGATGTGATCCCCTTGATCGCTGGGACCGATGAGCTACAAAAAAAGCTTCTGATCGATAACCCCATGCGGTTGTACTGGGGATCTTAGGGTGTCGTTCGAAAGACCTGAGCAAAATTTGATTCTCCCGGGCTTGGCTCGGGAGAGTAAGCAGCAATTTTTAAATTGTGAAACGAGTTGGTGTGAATGTGGCGGTCCCGTCAAAGAAGGGGAAGGCTCTCGCAGGGATATGAGCTTTGTTAAAAAACATCGCATAAGTATCGCGAATGCTATTCATGTTCTACCCCGTGACAACCCAGATCCTGTTACCATTTTAGGGTTTGAAGCAATCGAGCATTGCTTTTTGAGGTTGTGATTCACTTTTTCATTCCAACGCTCACGATAGAAGTATGGATCAGTATGTGGATCCGGTTGACTTCGTGAGGCGGTATTTAAGCGAGAATTTTTCTGTGTTTTTATATTCTGGGAGCCTGACTTTTAGCTTTTCGGAGTTTGATACGACACCTAAATTCCCAGGAATGCGATCCAGCAGCTGATCGTAAACAGAGAGAGAAATGTAGTGGTAGTCAAGGTGCTGGCAGTCAAAGAGGGAGCTCCATAGTTGGCCCCAAAAACAGGATACAGGGATGCCATTGGTGAGCTTGCGAGAAGGATGACGGCGTAGATATCGGGGTCATGGAAATTATCAACGAACAAAAAACAGCTGATCGCAACAAGCGCAGGATGCAAAACCAGTTTCCCCAGGCTCGTCCAGGCAATATCGGTTATCTCCTGAATCGACGGTACCTTAACTAGCGCCATCCCTATAGCGAAGAGCGCTAAAGGTGCAGCAGCTGTCCCCAGCAGGGAAAGCGATAGGGTGACATGTTCAGGTATGTTTATTTGCATTGCGCTAATGAGCATGCCGGCTATGACAGCGATAAGTATTGGATTCACTACAATCTGGGCTATGACTACAATTTTGTTCTGGCTTATAGAGGCCTGTCGCGACGGTGATACGCGATCGAGCAGAAAAATGATCAGTGGAAGCATGATGAGGTTCTCGACCAGTAGAACGGTTGCGTAGGTCGTCATCGGCGGGCTTGCAAAAGCCATAAACAGTACTGGGTAGCCAATGAAACCATTATTACTCAGAGAGACTCCAATACCGCCCTGGAGAGTAGCCAGAGTGTCTTCGCGACCAAGAATCCGACGGAAAAATTGAATCGATCCGACGGCCAGACAGATCGAACAAATCCCAAAAATTAAAAGGATATCCCCACGAAAATGTTGGGTGAGGTCGATAGAGCTGAGTTTCGTGAGAAGTAGGCAGGGAAACGAAATCTTCATAACGAACGATGTAAGCGATGAATAGTCCTCAGTTGAAAGCCACCTAAGGCGGACCGAGAGGAAACCGAGCGATATCAGTAGGAAAATTGGCGCCACGACGCCTAATACATCAAACATTTTGGAGATCTATGTCGGCCGCCTGCATAGTCAGCCGAAGCTGGGCGTTAGGGAATCCATAGCCTCGGTATCCGTTGCGTTGCACAATCTCAAAGCAGAATCTTCCGTAGATAAGTTTGGTAAATATCTGAAAAAATGAACCAAAATCATCCTTATCATACAAAATGTGTAGTTGTTTCAAACGTTGTATCTCATCGGTCGATAAATCAAATCGAGCGGAGAGGTCGTCGTAATAGTTTTCTGTTACGTCCATGATTTCAATAGACAGATTCTGCATACGCTCCGCGATTTCGAAGATATTTTTGGTTCGAAACGCGATATGGTTGACGCCAGAGCCTGCATATTTCTCGAGCGTCTGCGACGCAACAGTGCGTCGGGCACCCGTACTATTGATCGTAAACGCCACGTTTCTCTGGGTACTCTCGAACACCTGAGACCGCACCAGACCAGAGGGATCAAGTACATTCAACGGCGCCGTTGGATTGAGGTTAAATAGGGCTTTATGAAGCAGTGCGGCCTGAAGTGATTGCTCATGATCCATTGTCACTGCAATGTGATCGATTGTGTCGATCCATGGGTTCCGGGTTTCAATATCATTATCGATGAACTCCCTGTCCCAATGCGGACTTTGTTCGTTCGGATCAACAAAGTACAACTGAGCACCCTCGGGGCCCATGATGGCAGGGAGACCGTGAGTGTCTGTATTGGGGTCCCCGTACGAAACCGGGTACCCCAATTGGTTGGCCCTTGTCACCATCGTCGCAGGCCCATTGACTGAAAGCCCATAGGCACACACTGACAATCCGTGGAGATCGTAGTACCGGTTTGCGAACGACCCGTCTTCTCGGTTAAAGACAAGATTGACGTTTCCCTGTGTCCATCGCTCGACATGTTTGGCTTTGTGGATTGCAGAGAGCGTGAAACCGAGCGCTCCAAGGGTCTCAGATAACCTTGGATACTCGGTATCGCCTACCGCAAACTCAATAAACTCAACACCACCTGGCTCCTGTGCAGATTCGAGTTCGGCTGGTTGGGAGCTTGTTAATTCACTCGAGGATTGGTTGAGATAGACCAGTGACCGGTGGCCATCTAAAGCCACGCTGTCTGCGTTACCGGCTCTGAACTGATCGTTAAAGATCTCCAGAGAAAGAGGGCCGTCGTAGCCGGTCTGTCTGAGTCTTTCCATGAATTGGTCGAGATCAAGCTGGCCTTGCCCGGGGAAGCACCGGTGATGACGTGACCACGACAGTGGGTCCATGCTGAGCCTCGGTGCGTCGGCTATCTGTACAAGAAATATTTTCTCGCCGGGTATGTTCGCTACGCTGTCTATCTCAGTCTGTCTGCTGTAGATGTGGAAGGTATCGAGGCAGAGTCCGAGCGCGGGATGGTTGGCTTGTCTCACCGCCTCCCACGAATCTCTGTAGTCTGAAATTACGTGCGACCAACCAAGGGCCTCGTACGCGACGCGCATGTTTCGTTGAGCGGCCCGATCCGCCAACTCATGCAAATCATCGGCGATTCGAGATATTCCAGGTCTCGCCGCGGGGTGGACGCTGGAGCAAACCATTAGCAGGTCGGTGTCAAGCCTAGTCATTAGATCAAACTTACGTTCAGCCCGATCGAATGCCTTAGCCCTAAGTTTCCCAGCCAGCCCCTCAAAGTCACGGAATGGTTGATAGACAATTGTTTCTAGCCCAGCATCACAAATCATCGTAGCGATTGTTTCTGGTGAATTCCTACTTGTAACTAGATCATTCTCGAAAATCTCGATGCAACCAAATCCGGCCTTGGAAATCGCCCCTATCTTGGTCTCGAGTGTTCCTGAGAGGCAAACGGTAGCGATCGAATATCGCATTTCACGACTCGGCAATTAATTGCGGATGAGGCCACATTGCATCCAGTGCATGATTGACTCCGCCAGTAATATGTTGAGTGAGGATGCGTTCTGCTTCCTGTGAGTCTCTTTGTAACGCTGCTTCGCACAACTGCTTGTGTTCCAACGCGGCGGCGTCTCCTCTATGGGTTAATACGAGGAATTGGTATCTGAGGTATTTAGCGAAGATGATCGCATGCAAAGAGAGAAGATTGGTCGAGTTGCAAGCGCTGATCGTTGCCAAATGGAATTCCCAGTCCCGTTGCTTCCACGTGCCTTTATCGGACTCATCTCCAGATAACATCTTGGCCTCTTCAATTTTCAGTTTGTGGTATGCAGATACGACCCGACCTTCCCAGTCATGATCCCCGTTTTGTATCGATTCTTTGATCGCGTGACATTCGAGTAGCGTGCGGAGTCCCCCAATTTCGATTAGGTCCTGTTTGGATACGGGGGTTACGAAGAAACCCCTTTGTGGAGAAGCTGTAACGAATCCATCGCTCGCGAGACGGTTGAGAGTCTCGCGGAGGATTGAAACGCTCGCGGAGTACTGGCTCTTCATGGATTGAAGCGTGAGCTTTTGTCCCGGTAATAGCTCGCCAAAAACAATATCAAGTTTGATCCGATCGTAGGTCGACTGGGTCACAGTTTTACTGCGTAGCCCGCCAAGAAAACCAAGCTCATCACTATTCACGCGTTATTGCCTTTCTTATTCATCGAATCGCAATCCAAGACTCATGATCATATATCAATCTATGAGATTTGGTAAAATATATGATGATTTTGAAAATACATGATGGTAATTTCGCCGTATAAATATAAAGCGATTAGGAAAACATGAGATTGATACACTCTGATCAATCGACAAAACTCGCGATCGTAGGGTTTGGACTTATCGGGCAACGGCACGCTGAGGCCATCCGGGTTTCTCCGCAGGTGGAGCTGACAGCGGTTGTCGAGCCTGAGAATAGCGCGTCTCGGAGTGCTGTCGATCCATCGGTTTCTATCTTTACGGATATTGCTCAAATGCTCGAGCTCGCAAAGCCTGACGGAGTGATTATCGCGTCTCCTACCAAACTTCACGTGATGCACTCACAGCGCTGTGTCGAGGCTGGTATTCCAGCGCTCATCGAGAAGCCGATTTCTGATGATCTTGCGGCGGCGCGGCAACTGACACAAGACGCGGCTCAGGTAGGCGTTCCATTACTGGTCGGACATCACCGTCGATTCAATCCAATTATCAAACGCGCTCACGACCTCATCAAATCCGGTGAGGTTGGTGACATACGAGCGATCAATTCAACCTGTTGGTTCTATAAACCAGACTATTACTTTGATAATGCGTCTTGGCGTAAGAAGAAGGGCGCGGGTCCGGTATCCGTCAATTTGATACATGATATCGATTTGATGCGGCATTTCTGTGGTGAGGTCGTCGCCGTTCAGGCACAGTTCGCAAGCGCGAGGAGAGGCTACGAAAACGAAGATCTAGCGTCTGCAATTTTACGTTTTGCCAGCGGGGCGATTGGAACCGTTTCTGTGTCTGACAGCATCGTATCGCCGTGGAGTTGGGAATTTACGTCAGACGAAAACCCTGCGTATCCATCAACGCAACAAAGTACCTATTTCATTGGTGGAAGCGAGGGCTCTATTTCGCTTCCAGATCTTCATGTTTGGAGACATGAGGGCGGGTTTGATTGGTGGAACCCTATGGGGTCTGAACGGGCACCAACTGTAAACTCAGATCCTCTGATTAACCAAATCATCCACTTTCGACGAGTAATTTTGGGAGAGGAAGAACCTTTAGTCTCTGGTGCTGAAGGGACCAAGAGTTTAGAGGTAATCGATGCCATTCAGCGTGCAGCGGTTACCCATCAATTAGTTCAATTAGACGGAGGCCATGAATCGACTGAGATCGAAGATGAGCTCCCGCTAACTGAAGTAATAAACGGCAGTGAATAAGGAACTGTGAATCCGGTGCAAATGGATGCGCCAAAATGATCCGAGGAGGATACAAATGTTAAGAAAAATGAAAATCCATAAGGTAGGGGCGGCACTGGCTACAGCCGGGGTTCTGATGGCTGCTTCATTTGGCTCTCATGCCGCGAACAATGTTCCATCGATGACATTTACGCTCGCAACATCGGGTACGGAGACCGATATGAGATCGGTCGCGATGCGGGAAGTCTTCGCGCCAATGGTTTCTAGTTTTGCAAACTTCAAGGCGGGCTATAGTGGTTCATTGTTCGCTCAAGGTACTGAGCTTGAGGCGATCAGTCGTGGGAATTTGACCATGTCAATCGCGTCTGCACAGGAACTGGCGCAGTTTTTCCCAGAATTCTCGATTTTTGCAACAGGCTACGTGCATCAGGATGCCGCGCATCAAGTTCGTGTCTTCAATGACCCACTGATGGATCCGTTCAAGAAAACGGTTGAAGACGAACTGGGAGTCAAGCTCTTGTCGGTGATGTATCTTGGTCGGAGACACGTCAATCTCCGTTTCCCTCGCTCAGAGAAAAATGTGATGACTCCTGCAGATTTGGCGGGTGTCAACCTTCGTATGCCTGGCACAGACGCGTGGCAATTCCTCGGAAAAGCGCTTGGTGCGTCGCCGACTCCACTGGCATTCAATGAGGTTTATACGGCTCTCGCTTCAGGTGCTGTGGATGGGCAGGATAATCCGTTACCAACAGTGGTTGATAAGAAGTTCTACGAGGTGACGAAGCAAATTTCGTTGACATCACACCTTGTTGATCTGAACTACATCGCTTTCTCGAAGAAAACATGGGACGGACTAACGGCTGATCAGCAAATGGCAGTGCAACGAGCGGCTGATGCAGCGGCTGCCTATGGTCGACTCAAGCAGTTGGACAAAGAAAACAACCTTGCCGACTTTATCCGTAGCCAAGGCGTGGAGATCTACACTCCAGACCTAAAAGCGTTCCGCGAGCACGTTCAGGCTCAATATGTTGGAAGTGAAGCTGCGGCTAGCTGGCCAGCAGGTGTTCTTGATAAGATCAACGCGTTAGGCAACTAAGCGTTCTTATCGTAGAGGCGGTTGGATCAATGATCGAAGAATTGAAATTATGGTCCAACCGTTTCGTTAATTTTATTCTGGCCGCTACGCTGGCCATTATTTTCATCACCTTTCTTGCCCAAATCTTTGCTCGTTATGCCCCAAAGCTCGCGGTTTTTATCCCAGTCGAAAACATTGCGTTTTGGCTCGCCTCGATTGAACCCATCGGTTGGACGGTTAATTTGATTTCGCTGTTGTGGGTTTGGCTAATTTTTCTTGGGTGTTCGTTTGTCGTCCGTGAGCGTGATCACGTGGTCTTCGATGTTTTTACTCAAGCGATGAGCCCTAGATGGAGCTTTATCTGCAAGATAATGGTGGCGCTCACGGTTGTGGGTGCAATGGTATGGTCGTTTGGTCCGATGTGGGATGCGATTTTTGGGAGTCGTCTCATGGATCTTAAGAAGATTCAGACTCTCAGGATCCCAATAACTGGCGACAAAATAGCGATCAAGTGGCTGTTTGCTCCATATGTGATGCTGATGGTCGTAATAGTGGTGAGATATGGTTATGTGATCACAAAGAGTGTCGGCTTGAATCGAAAATTCATTACGGATCGAGACAAAACCGGGGCCGATATATGAGTTTTGAATTAGTCTTTGGATTACTGACCCTGTTTGGTACGGCCGCGATTGGTATGCCGGTTGCGTATGCGATCATCATTGGCGTTCTTGTTTATCTCGGTTTGGCCGGGCAAGACTTGGCGATTGCCGGGGAAACCATGGTTCAAAGGCTGTTCGATGGATTCCTTCTGCTAGCGGTCCCACTATTCATTGTGTCTGCAAATATAATGAATGCGGGATCGATCTCGGACCGTCTGCTTCGCTTTTGCATCGCCTTGGTCGGCCGGTTTAGAGGCGGTCTAGGTCACGTTAATGTCGTGGCGAGTTTAATATTTTCAGGAATGTCCGGATCAGCGGTAGCAGACGCAGCGGGTATTGGGAAGTTGATCATCGATATGATGGTTAAAAGCGGCAAATACAGTCGCGGCTACGCAGCCGCGATTACCGCCGCGACGGCGACTATAGGACCTATCATTCCCCCTTCGATACCCCTTGTTCTTTACGCACTCGTTTCGGATACCTCGATCGCATCACTGTTCCTTGGTGGTATCGTTCCGGGGCTCATCATGGCCGGTGTGTTGATGGGAATGAATGCCTGGATAGCGCACAAACGTGACTTCGGGAAAGAGGAAGCAGTTCCAATTATCCAACTTCCGCAGATTACGTTAAATGCTGCGCCTGCATTACTGATGCCAGTGATCTTGCTGACTTGCATTTACACGGGAGTGACAACACCGACAGAGGCTGCTGCTATTGCTGCGTTCTACGCACTCTTAGTCTCAGCTTTCCTCTATCGCACATTGAAGTTTATGACGCTCTATGAGGTTTTCATCGAGAGCGCGAAATCCGCCGCTGCCGTCGGTTTAGTGATCGGTGCGTCAATGATATTGATGTATGTAGTGATCCAAGAAAATGTTCCGATGATGATCTCCGAGATCATGTCTGGATCGGATATCAGTCCTTTGACTTTTCTCCTGTTCGTCAATCTTCTGGTTCTGTTACTTGGTTGTATCCTTGACGCGACAGTGATCATCCTCGTCATCGTACCGCTCTTCATTCCGACCTGTAACGCGTTGGGAATTGATTTAATCCACTTCGGCGTTCTCATCGTTGTGAATTCGATGATCGGATTGATCACCCCTCCGTATGGAATCCTTTTATTCGTAATCAGTGCTGTGAGTCAGATACCTCTTAAGGAGATGATTCGTGAGATCTGGCCATTTTTAGGGGTCCTTGTAGCCGCCTTGGTGATCATGATCGTATTCCCGGATATCGTGCTTTGGGCACCGCGGTCACTTGGCTATTGATAGAGAACTTGATGAGATGAAAGTCGGGCTAATAGGTACAGGTCGGATTAGTGATATATACCTCAGCAATTGTATGAAGTTTGAAGAGCTCGATGTTGTGGCATGTGCGAGTCTTGATATGGAGGAGGCTTCGGATAAAGCGAAACGATTCAACGTACCAAAGGTCCTGAAACCCGAAGAGTTGCTTGCTGATGGTGAAATTGAATGTGTCCTAAACCTCACGATTCCAGCAGCTCATTTCGATATCTCGAAGGCAGCCCTTGAAGCCGGTAAACACGTGTACTCAGAAAAGCCATTCGCAACGTCATTGGATGAAGGACAACAGCTGCTCGATCTTGCGTCTGCGCGCCATCTACTGATCGGGAATGCTCCTGATACTTTTATGGGAGGGCGATGGCAGACTGTGAGGAGGCTGATCGATTCGGGCGTCATTGGTGAGCCTTCTGGATTTACTGCACATGTCGGGACGCATGGAGTAGAAAGACATCATCCAAACCCAGACTTTTACTATAAGGAAGGTGGCGGACCTTTGTTGGATTTAGGCCCCTACTATTTGACTGTTCTTGTGTTCTTATTCGGATCTATAACCAGAGTCTGCGGGATGAGTAATCGCAGCGCAAACACTCGTCTAATTGAGAACGGGTCCAGGTATGGGGAAACAATTGATGTCGAAATCGATACGCACTCCCTGTCTTTGATCGAGTTTGATTGTGGAGTCATGGGTAGCATGACCATGAGCTTTGATGTTTGGGAAAGTGAGATTCCTCGGCTCGAGATATATGGCTCAGAGGGATCGATCTGTATTCCAGATTTGGATCCGGTTCACGGTGCGAATAATTTCGATGGTCCTGTATGGTTCCGTCGGCGTAAAGACAGTCGCTGGGAGTTCCAGCCAAGACCGACCGACCGACCAGAACAATGGCACGTTGCGGAGAATCGCTATGGATATAACGCGAACTATAGGGGACTGGGTTTGAGAGACTTGGCTCAGGCGAGAGATGAAAAAAGAGAGCCCAGAGCCAACGGCCAGCTCGCGTTTCATGTTTTGGAGGCATTGATTGCCATCGAAGAGTCTGCAAGAAATCGGACCAATCAAGAGATCTTAAGCACAGTCACTCGGCCAGATCCGATGCCGGTCGATGAAGGTTTTGTCGTATGAGCATTACAAAAATAGATATCGGTGAGCCGTTCTTTTCACTTGAGCTTGTCGAAGACGAGCAAAGTGTGCCGGTGAGTTCGAAAACAATCGTGGTGAATCTCTCTGTCAATCCGATCACAATTGAAAAACAACAACTCGTTGAATTTCAGTCTAACTATGTAATGGGAACCAATCTCGTCAATGTGAATCAGGCGATTTTGATTAGAAACTTACGACCTGATTTATCAGAAAAAGAATTATGTGATCAGGTAGGAGAGCTCTGGCCAAGTGCCTACCAAGTCCGTAAAGAGGAGCGGCTTCGAAACGTGGGTCACTACATGTCTCGAAAGGAATGGGTCGGCCAGCAAGGATTTACGTTTTACTACTCGGCAACCGTGCCCTTGAATGTTGGACTGCATAAAGACCATAGCTTTTGTCCAGTTCCCGGATATAGAGAGGTTCATACCCAGGTGGTGGGACTCGGTAAGATGCAGCAGTGTCTTGAGAAGAATCTGGCGTCTCTCTATTTCGAAGAACTCATGGCTCCAGGGAATACTCATCGTCCGATGTACGATCAAAATGGCGAGTACCCCTGGCATCAATACGAGACAATCACGCCCTCCGTATTTCTGGCGATCGAGTTATTGCCTGAGGGTGCCTCACCTCCACGCTGATAAAGGAATCGTGTAGTGCTGCTACCAAAAGAAATCAATCCTGATAATGAATATCCAAGATTATCAAGACCGCTGCGTCTCGGTATTGTTGGCGGTGGGCGTATTGCGCAAACACAGTCCCTTGCCGCCTCAATGAGCGGTCGCTGGACCGTCGTCGCTGGGGCATTATCTTCGGACGAAAAAAAATCGAAAGAACGGGGTCGAGATTTTAATATTAACGCGGACCGATGTTATGGCGATTTTCAGTTAATGGCTGAGATAGAGTCGTCTAAAAATGAAGGTATTGACGCGGTGATGGTGACGACTCCTAATCACCTCCATCGGGACGTTGCCGCCGCGTTTATCGCTGCAGGTATCGACGTAATTTGCGACAAACCCCTGACCAATACTTTGGCTGACGCTCTTGATCTTGAACAACGGGCGCAAGACTCGGGAGTCGTATTTGCAGTTAGCTACGTGATGTCTTGTTATCCAATGGTTAGGCAGGCCAGAGAAATTGTTGCTTCTGGGGTCCTTGGCCAAATCAACCAAATCCATGTTGAATTTCTACAGGACTGGATGGTTCCCGAAGGCATAGAGGAAAATCCGCACATCAAGTGGCGCTTGGATCCGGCACGTTCAGGCCCAACGAGCTGTGTCGGCGATATAGGGACTCACGCGATTCATCTCGCTCAATTTGTTTCTGGATTAGATCTCGAGCGTCTCAAGGCTGACTTTCATGTGTGCGGTGCTCCAAAACGACTTGAAGATACCGCATTTATGACGCTCGAATTCGCCGACCAGGTACCAGGAACTTTAATCACTTCTCGCCTGGCCTCGGGGAACCGAGGTGGTCTGCGTTTGAGAGTTTTTGGCGAACTTGGGGGGCTCGAGTGGGATATGGAGAATTGTGAGCGGCTGAAGCTCAATATTTTTGGGAAACCTGACCAGGTCATTACACGAGGTAATGGGCATGGCGTGAGTCCTTCCGTAGAGAGACTAGTGCGGACTGGACGTGGTTTTCCGGAGGGTCTTATTGAGGCATGGGCTAATCTTTACACCGAATTTTCTGTATCTGTTGCCGCAAGGCGAGACAGGCGGGCAATTCCGGCTGATCTAGTTGCTCACCCGCTGATCTCCGATGGTGTGAAGGGTGTTAGATTTATTGAGGCCGCCGTCGCCTCAAATGAGCGAGGAGGCACATGGATCAGTTTGGATCACTAGATCATTTTCGGTTGAGGCTATATCTAGGATCTCGGACTTTAAATTCGAAGCTCCAAATCAGATAGAAGGAATCGTCAAAGTGCCGAATGCTGTAGAAGGGATTATTCCGGTCATGCTGACAGCTTTTGATGATCGCGGGGGCATCGATTGGGAAAGTCAAAAAAAACTCACTGAGTGGTATTTGGAGCAGGGCAGTGAGTCTTTGTTTGCGGTTTGTCAGTCATCGGAAATGCTCCACTTAGATCTGGACGAGCGTGAGGCGCTTGCGCGCTTTACGGTCGATATCGTCGACGATCGTGTTCCCGTGATTGCGTCGGGCCATATTGGAGTGACGCTAGACGAACAGATCACTGAACTCACTCGAATCGCTGCAACAGGGATTGATTGCCTCGTTTTTGTCACAAATCGGCTCGACCCAGAGAATTTAGGTTCTCAACATCTGTTCGATACTGTCGAGACATTGATGCGAGAGCTGCCACCTGATTTACAACTCGGACTTTACGAGTGTCCTGCGCCATATCGACGTTTGCTATCAGACGATGAGATCACCTACTTCGCGCAAAACCCGAGGTTTGTGATCCTCAAGGATGTGTCCTGCGACATCAATACAGTCCGGCGCCGCCTAGAGCTTACGAAAGACTCGAACCTCGTCATCAGTAATGCGAATGCTGCGATCGCATATGTGGCGATGAAGTCAGGAGCCAGAGGCTTTTGTGGGGTATTTAATAACTTTCATCCTGATCTCTATCGCTGGCTACAAGACGAGAGCGAGATGCATGTGGAGCTGGCGAGTGAGTTGACTCGTTTTTTGGTCCTCGCCGCTGCAACAGAGGGGATGGGCTATCCGAAGCTTGCCAAGGCCTATCACCAACGATTGGGGACGATCCAATCATCATTCTCGAGAGCTGTGCCTGAAGACATTTTCCAGAAGTACTGGGCACTTGAGTCTATTCTTCAACAAATTGAAGAGGGTACAGAGTACTACCGCGGAAGAATTCAGATGCTAAGAGACGCGCAGTGGCAGTCGTAGTCTTCGGTTCAGCCAACGTCGACATATCAATCGATGTGCGGAGTTTACCGAAGTTAGGTGAGACCAAACAGGGATCTGATTATCGAATTGGTCTCGGAGGTAAGGGCCTCAATCAGGCTGTCGCGGCGAGTCGTTTGAGTCATTCCTTGGTTCAATTCATTGGTGCGGTTGGCACCGATCACTTCGGTTCATTTTTGGAGTCGGAGCTGGCAGCTCTAGGTGTGGCGACCTCCGGTATCCGTCGCGATCCAACGAGGCCAACGGGGATGGCGCTGATCCACGTGGATCGAGACGGTCACAACTCAATCACCGTATCAGGTGGCGCAAATCTCTCGTGGACCACTTCACATATTTCAGATCTTGCGTTTGACGGAACGACAGTCGGATTGTGTCAGTTAGAGACGCCGTTTGATGTGACAGTGGAGATACTGAAGAGACTGTCAAATGCCGATGCATTGACGATCCTCGATCCTGCCCCGATTCCAGAAGAAGCCATAGATGAGATCTTCCCAGTGGTCGATATTTTGACTCCGAATCAGCACGAGGCTGAGCGCTTATTGAACCGAAGAATCCTTAACTCTAAAGAAGCGGTCCAGGGCGCAATCGCACTTGTCAAACGAGGAGGGTTCAAGGCAGTGATTATTACCATGGGTGAGCAGGGAGTCGCATACAGTGAAAATGGTACCGACGGTAATTGGCTGCCAGCGTTTCAAGTCGACACGATTGATACGGTTGCGGCAGGTGACTGTTTCAATGGGGCACTTGCAGCTTCGATAGTCAATGGCGTGAGCTTTCGTGAGTCAGTTGTGTTTGCGATGGCAGCAGCAGCTTTATCAGTGACCAAGGAAGGTGCGTCTAGTTCAGTGCCGTCTTTGGTCGAGGTGCAAGAGTTCCTAGCGAATCATTAAACAACCGGGATCAACATCATGATCGCGGAGGAAGGCCTTTTTAACATCGTGTTCATCGACCTTTGTTGCTGTCCAAAATTCGAAGGAATCCAAGCCCTGATAAAAAAACAACTCGAAGCCGGATACGATTTGAAGGTTGGCTTCTCGGCAAGCCTTGAGAAACTCAGTGTCGATCGGTGTATACACCGCATCAAAGGCCCACGTCTGACTGCCGATACAGTCTGGATTGATGGGTATTCCAGGTGACTGATAATGGCCGATTGGGCTACAGTTCAAAATCCCTGTGACTCTTTGGCTCACGGCGGCCAAATTTGCGTCAGTAACGAACACGGCGTCATGTCCTGATTCCAGAAGCGCGTCGACTAACTCTTTAGCCTTGTCAGCAGATGCATCAAATATGTGACAAGGGCCCGAGGAGAGCGAAGCGAGCCCAAACGCAACAGCACGGCCAACACCACCGGCGCCCAAAATTAAAGACGAACCAAGTTCAGCTTTGGGTAGCTTTGACGTGAGTGCGCGAATGAAACCCGAGTAGTCTGTATTGATGGCCTGTGTCGCTGATGAAAACTTGACCGTATTTGTCGCGCCGACCAGCTGAGACGATGGTTCGCACACGTGTACTGATCGCATGGCAATTTGTTTAAAAGGATAGGTGACATTGCACCCGTGGTAGCCAAGATGTTGAAGATGATCAAAGGTCGTGGAAAAGCTGTCGGAGGTGCTCTGAAAGAGATCAAACAGATCGTACTTGACCTCAAAACCGTGAAGTTTTCCCAGGAATACGTGAAGTTCAGGCGCTCTTGATTTGGCGATTGCATTCCCAATAAGGCCAAGTTTCAGTTTCAACGGACTCTCCTCGTGTGTCTCTAATGATACGCCAAGTCGTCACCAATGGCTTGGTAAGATAGTGATGGTTTTTTGAATATTTTAGGCTTGTCGATCCGGTGTGTCGGCGGATCTTGAGAATTTAGTTGGCACTCTAAATTTTCAGATTATTTAATTGATATAGCGGTCTTTGGCGCTATCAGAGTCCAAGTGGTAGCATCCTTCCATGAGTTGAGGAGACCTAATGGAAGAGTTTGACGTTCGCACCTTGTACGTCGTGACAGGCCTGATTGTTGGATGTTTATATGGCTTGTTTGCTCAAACGACCGCATTTTGTGTGCGTCGCGGAATATCAGATCTCGCTGAAGGGAAGGGTAGCGCGACTCTGACCGGTTGGCTCGGTGCGTTATTGGTGGCCCTACCGATGACTCAATGGATGATTTTCGACGGACACCTAGATTCAAGCCAGACTGTCTATTTTCCTGAAGCGCTCTCATGGTGGACAACACTGATCGGTGCGATAGCCTTCGGCATTGGGATGATGCTGACTCGAGGTTGTCCAGCGCGTTTATTGGTGCTTGCAGCCACAGGAAATCTCCGTGCGTGGTTCGGGCTCTTGGTGATTGGCGTATCAGGGTATGCCACCTTTAAGGGATTAATTGCTGAAATCCGTGTTCAATTTCAACAGATGAATGTGCTCGAGTTGCCGACGGAATCTGTTTTGTTATCAATGGAAGGACTGGAATGGCCTCTGATTGCGCTTGCAACCGTGATCATCGGTTTTTTTGCGCTGCGTCATGGATTGAATCGTAACCTGGTCGGTGGCCTTCTGATTGGTTTTCTTGTTGCCGGTGCATGGTCCACGACGTCAGTTCTTGGTTCGGATGATTTTGATCCGATGGCGCCGATGTCATTGAGTTTTGTGGTACCGGTTGGCGAAGCAATCACCTACTTACAATTGGCGTCAGGTCTCGAGCCCTCGTTTAACGTCACGTTAGTGCTCGGTGTATTACTTGGCTCATTTGTCTCATCAATCGTGTGTGGAGAGTTTCGATTACAGAGCTTCGAGTCAGCGTCTGACCATGCATGCTATTTCTTGGGTGCAGTGTTGATGGGTGTCGGTGGTATTTTGGCACTGGGATGTAACACGGGGCAGGCAATTACTGGGCTGGCCACCGGATCAATGTGGTCGATTCTTGTCACAACTGTGGTGTTCACGAGTGGCTATGCGATGCATCGCCAAATCAACAAGTCATCGTGAAACGTTCAATAAATTCTGTATGACTCCGATTAGACGATGATGCGGTTGGCAATTTTGATCTTGATGCTCGGAGTCGGTGTGTCGTCGAATGCGACTGCCGCCTGTCGTACGTTTCATTATGATCATGATGGCAATCCGTACACCCCTCTCAAATTTCGAGTGGCCTGTGAGAAAACGTATGCCGTTCGGACCATCCCGAAATATCGGATCGAAACACACGATGTTGGGAGTGGTACAACACGTCCTCGGGACCCGAGACATATCAAACTTCCCAGATCAAAGCCTCAATGCATCATTCCGAGCGTGTATCAATTCACAATGATGCAGACGCTCTCGCAATGCGCGACAACAAGGTAGACTCTCGGTATCAAAATATAAGGGGTGGCCGTGATTACAGAGCCTGAAGCCAATCGTTTAAAAGAAAAGCAACGCAATTGTCGCGAAGGGTTTAGCGACAGTTTGGGCCTCCGAGTGCATCGATCGATTAGTTGGTTGCAACGGGCGGCACAAGAGCAAGATGACCCCGATGCTGCCTTTGTTTTTCTGTGGATCGCTTTTAATTCAGCCTATTCGCAGGATATTGGTATTGCTTACCATGTGTCTGAGAAAGGCCGCTTTAAAAGCTTTTTGAGTACGCTTTTGTCATTTGATCAAGATGATCATGTGTATCATCTGGTATGGACTCGATTTCCGCACGAGATTCGTTTGGTTTTGGAAAACCAATTTGTCTTTGGTCCGTTTTGGAATCATCAAAACGGTATCGAAGGTCATGAAGACTGGTCTGAGCGACTGGAATCTTCTGTGAAAAAAGCCAAGCTCGCGTTGGCTGAAAAAAATACAGAGCGTGTTTTGAATGAGTTATTCGATCGCCTCTATGTTCTACGCAACCAAATTATTCATGGTGGCAGCACGTGGTCCGGAGCAATTAACCGCGCACAAGTTCGAGACGGTGCAGAAATCCTTGGATCGTTGATTCCGGTATTCGTCGAACTGATGATGGATAACCCGAATCATCCGTGGAATGAACCAATCTATCCAGTCGTTGATTCTTAGCAAAGGATCTCGAAAGTCCAAGTCGTGTGCTGGTGATATGGACGATCCTGCCCGTACCAGACGTCCTTCTCTAATGCTGGGCCGTTTGGGAAATTCTCTGACTCCAAACAGATCGAACGCAGTGGCTGGTGCTCTTGTCCGATCACATGGTGTTGATTGTGCTGAATCCCCTGACCAGTATAGACATGAATCATTGGTTCGGTCGTTGAAACATCTAACCGAATATCACTTGTTTCAAGTGTCGCTGCTGCCATCTGGGAACCGCTAGGCGTCTTGCGATCGATGACAAATGCGCGATCGATTGCGGGGAGGTTGTTTTGGTTATCGATGATGACCGGCTTCATCTGATTGAAGACAGTGTCTGTTTCAGTGACATCAACTTGCGCCAGCGGGAGTTCTCTGTGATCCGTTAGGATCGCTTCAGATGCATGGATCTGTAACCGATATTGATTGGGCCGATCCCATGCGAAATAGGCATGTTGAACAAAATTCAAAGGACATGGTTTCGAGACGTCAGCATCGATTGTAAAGTGCAACGCGGTGTCTTCGATCCAATAGCGGGCCTCGATCGAGCAATGCCCGGGAAATCCCATGTGCGCATCAGGGAGCACACAGAATGCCCGGACACAGGATGAGCCTTCGCCGCGTAATGTCCAAGCTTGCTGTCCGGTACCTTCCTTCCCACCATGAATACAATGACCCAACGGGTGATTCCGATCGAGCTCAAACCACTGGTCACAATGACGGATACGCCCATCTTCCAGCCGATTAGCGTATCGGCCACAAATTGCTCCAATCGATTCTGTGTCGTGCTCATAGAACTTAGGATCTGTGAACCCAAGCACTAATGGCCTCCATTGGTCGTTGTGTTGTAGAAATAACTGCATCAGTCTCGCGCCGAGCGGAATAATCCAAGCAACTAGGTTGTGATTCGCGGAATGGATTAGGGTGACCCCTGTTGGCGGATTAAAGGGGTTCCAATGATGCATGTTCGTAATCGAAGACTAAAATTCCACGTGTTCCACCCTCGCAACATGCGATTAGTGAGCGACCTGTCTCTTTGTGGTCGGGATGATTTTGATAGGTATCCAAGGATTCGCGATTCTCAAATCGCGCAATGAATCCAATGGAAAATCCATGGTGATAGGGCTCGAGTTTGAGATTCTCGCCACGCTCCATTGAGAGAAACCCTGGAATTTCATCGCGCAGCGATTCGATATCCCGAAATAAATCATCGATCGTTTGAAACGGTACATCTGCCATTGGTTGGAGAAGTACAACATGTGTGATCATGGGTCGTAACCCATTTGTACTCGACCCAGGGCGCTGAGTTGATCAATGGTAAATCGACCGCTGAAATCGGTTTCATAGTCTTCGGGTGCGAAGTCTGGCGAACTCTGCCCTTGCTCAAATGCGGGCCTCAAAAGTTCAAGAAATTGTGCATTTTTTGAGCATCGTGGCGCAGCGCCAATGTACATCACGTTGGAATACTCTGATCCTTGATGTTGATCTTCAACACCGTGTATCACATCAGGATGCCACCAAACCGTATCGCCAGGCTCAACTGTTGGTATCGGGACATAAGCGTCAAGCAGCATTTGATGATGGTTTTCAGTGATCCCAAGTGCTCGACCGGCCCGCGCGCCACAAAGATCTGTGTCATCAACGTCATCTTGAAGCGCGCGGAGTAACACCCAGGCCATTGCGCGCGTGATCGGTACGACATTAAGTGTGCCATCGCCTGGGCCCTGACGCGTGAGTGCTGTCCATCCTTGGTAGGTCCTAAACATGCGACAAACTGCAGGTGATGGTATTTCGCGCGTATGCACTCGCCCATGCGCATTAAATGGATCAAAGGCCTTGAGGTTGCCAAAGTACACATCTTTGTAGACTTCATAAAAACTGGGATCAATCCAGCGCTCAATCGAGCCACCATCGACGTGAGGGCTTAAGCCGAGCGATGCATCTCCCGGTTCTCGCTGTCGGATTCGGTCGGCGTAAAGACATTCAACCGAGGCATCGAATTCTGGATGGTTCGGATTCGGATGTCTCCATAATTGATTAAGCCACTGCCTGACTTCAGCTAATTCGGTCGACTGTCGAGCTTCCATTTGAGCGCGTGACCAGTAGACCCCGAAAATTTGTGGCTTTGAAGACGCCAGACTACCGAAGTAACTATCCAATCCAGCCTTTTCTTGCTGTTTTTCGAAATAATGATTGTCGTTGATATACCGATGGAGTTCGTTATTCCAGCCTTCGACCACTTGAGGATCAAATACATTGCGGATGACGACCACGCCTCGGCGTTTTAATCGACTGATCGTATCGTCATCAACCGATCCTTGTTGGATTTCACGGAAGTCGATCTCAACAACTGCATGACGCGTCTTCATCTCATGCTGCACTTGCTCGACCTCTGCTTTTAATCGTGAGGTTTCCGCTTGAAATCGCTCTGACAGGTCAGGAATTTTGGCTTTGAGTTCGGCTTTGCATTTCTGTATCTGTTCTTCGTAATTCACAGTCATAACAATACCTCTAGACTTGGATGATTGACTTTCGCTTTCGATAATATTTGCATTGGTTGTTGAGAGGAGTCTCTCAACTGGGCAATGATCCCCTCTGCGAGCAGTTTTCCGTCTTCGTACAAATCCTGATGAAATGTATGAACGTCTGTCGTCAGATGTGAGCGGGTCATTCCGTGGACGCCTGTTGCAATGTGAACGGTATAGCCGACTTCTCGTTTGATCTCGTGGAACCCATTCGTTAAGCCATTCACAAAGTTATCCGTATAACAAACGATGCCGTCGAATTGTTTGCCGGTTTGAATTGCCCATGCCGTCAAATCAGCGGAGGTCATATCCGGAGGGAAGTTATCGATTGCAGTGATTTCTGATGCAATGATGGATTCGTCCATTGATCTAACCTTTGTCATCATCACTTGCGAATCAAACCGATCATTCGGAGGAAGAAGGATCGCGATTTTTGTTGCGCCTTCGTCTCGTAACAGGGCAACAGACTCATCGAGGAAAGTTTCGTGATCGTAATCCACATATGCGTGAGGGTTCATTAGCGCTGTTTGTCCGTGTGTAATAAACGGAAACTGTTGATTAATGAGCCATTGCACGCGCATATCGGATTGCTTGGTGTGCGTTAAGATTACGCCATCGCAGGTTCGGCTTTTGCTTAAATATTCAATCGAGCCGAGTTCGGAAATTTCCTGTTCCGGGATAATGATCAAGTGATAATCGTCCAAGATCAGCCGGTCTGTGAGTCCCAACAGTAATTGCCGAAGAAATTTGTCTGAAGGATCTTCGCGGTGCATTAAGAATGCAATGACCCGTGTCTCGCCCGTGCGCAATCGTCTTGCAGCGCGATCCGATGAGTAGCCGAGTCTTGTGCACGCATCCTCAATCATCTGTTGCGTCTCTGCCTTCACAGACGGATCGCGGTTGAGAGCTCTTGATACCGTCGCCGTCGAAACCCCGGCCAGTTGAGCAACATCTTTAATTGTTATGTTTTTCATGTCCCAAATGTAATCGATTGCACTTTGAAGAGGCAACCCTAAATAACTGATATTGCACTGCAAAAAATTAATTTTTACTTGAAGCCTTGATTTTATGTAATCGATATCATAGTGTGAAACCAGTGTTTTTAGTAGCACGATAACAATAAACAAACGAGGTAATTTTATGAAAATCAGAGCTCTAGCTTTGGCATTGGGTGTCGCAGCTTCGGGGGCAGTATCTGCTGCTGGAGAAGTTGAAGTATTGCATTGGTGGACTTCAGGTGGTGAGGCCGCCGCGCTCAACGTATTGAAAGATGACTTGTCGTCTAAAGGTGTTTCTTGGGCTGATATGCCAGTCGCTGGTGGTGGTGGCGAAAGCGCCATGACCGTACTCCGTGCACGTGTGACATCCAATAACGCGCCGACAGCAGCACAGATGCTTGGCTACGATATCTTGGATTGGGGTAAGCAAGGAGCCGCAGCTGATTTGAACGCTGTTGCTGCAAAAGAAGGATGGGATGCGGTTGTTCCAGCTGCACTTCAGAACTTTGCCAAGCACGACGGCAAGTGGATTTCTGCGCCAGTCAACGTGCATTCGACAAACTGGGTGTGGGCGAATAAGGCAATCTTCGATGAGCTCGGTCTCAGCGCGCCAATTAACTTTGATGAATTAGTTGCAACCTTAGAAGCGATCAAAAAAGCAGGCTATACCCCGCTGGCGCATGGTGGACAGGCGTGGCAGGAAGCGACCATATTCGATAGCGTTGTTTTGGCCACAGGTGGCGTCGGGTTCTATCGGAAGGCGCTCGTGGACCTGGATGCAGATGCACTCGGTAGCGATACCATGAAAACAGTATTCGATCGGATGGCGATCTTGCGTTCTTATGTCGATGACAACTTCTCTGGTCGCGACTGGAACCTCGCATCAGCGATGGTCATTGAGAAGAAAGCCGGTATGCAGATCATGGGTGATTGGGCGAAAGGTGAGTTCTTGAACGCCGGACAGAAGCCTGGTGATGATTTTATGTGCTTCCGCTTCCCAGGAACTTCAGGCGCAGTCACCTTCAACTCTGATCAGTTCATGATGTTCAAGGTTGGCTCGGATCGTCGCGATGCGCAGAACCAGTTGGCATCATCAATCATGGCGCCTTCATTCCAAAGTGCGTTTAACGTGGTAAAAGGATCTGTACCTGCGCGTACCGACGTGTCAGATGCGGACTTTGATGCATGTGGTAAGAAGGGGATGCGTGATCTCGCATCAGCCAACGCGAATAATACGTTGCTTGGTTCATTGGCTCACGGCCATGCCGCTCCGGCATCAGTGAAGAATGCAATGTATGACGTGATTACCGCTCACTTCAACGGTGAGTACTCGTCAGCTGATGCAGTGTCTGAGCTGGTCGCAGCTGTCGACGCAGCGAAGTAAATGACAAGGCTAGGGATTGTTATCCCTGGCCTCTGTTTTTCAAAGGATTATTCATGAGCCAAAAATGGTGGCAACAGCAGTTGCCAAAGCTTGTGTTGTCTCCAAGTTTTGCCTTGGTCCTGTTTTTTGTTTACGGGTTTATCCTCTACACAGGATATTTGTCGTTCACTGATTCTCGAATGTTTCCATCCAACGAGCTGGTTGGTTTTGCAAATTATGAAAAGTTATTTGCATTGAGACACTGGAAGATCGCAATCACAAATTTAGGAATTTTTGGCGGGCTGTACATTGGAATTTGTCTGGTGTTGGGATTAATGCTGGCAATATTTCTGGATCAAAAAATTCGTGGTGAAGGTGTCTTGAGACCGATTTACCTGTATCCGATGGCTCTGAGTTTTATTGTGACTGGAACCGCTTGGAAGTGGTTTCTGGATCCTGGGATTGGTGTTGAGCAAATCGTTCAATCTTGGGGATATACCGACTTCGAATTTCGCTGGATCAAAGATCGAACGATGGCAATTTACTGCATCGTAATCGCTGGGGTTTGGCAAACAAGCGGCTTCGTCATGGCAATGTTTCTGGCGGGTCTGCGTGGGATCGACGGGGAAATCATGAAGGCTGCACGGGTTGATGGAGCATCATCAGTGCAGTTATATCGCCGGATCATCATTCCGATGTTGCGACCGATCTTCCTGAGTGCGTTTGTTGTCTTGGCACACATGGCGATCAAGTCCTATGACCTTGTGATTGCGTTGACCAACGGTGGCCCGGGGCGAGCGACAGAACTGCCAGCCACCTTTATGTACAGCTATACGTTTACTCGGAATCAGATGGGTGTTGGCGCCACATCCGCCATGGTCATGCTCATGACCATCGCTGCGATCATCGTTCCCTATCTCTATTCTGAACTCAAAGGAAGCAAGAAATCATGATGCGTGCTTCTTTACCAGGGTCTGCAATGCGCTCAGCGCTATACCTCATACTATTGGTCTTTTCGATCTTTTATCTCGTGCCTTTATACGTGATGCTTGTGAATTCATTTAAGGAACTTGATGAGATTCGCTCTGGCGCAATGCTCGCGCTACCAGATAACTTCACGTTAGCCCCATGGGAAAGCGCCTGGTCGACGGCGCAAATTGGTGTGTCGCCGACTGGATTGAAGCCTTATTTCATCAATTCGATCGCGATGGTGATCCCTGCGGTGCTCATTTCCACACTCATCGGGGCGATCAATGGGTACGTGCTGTCAAAATGGCAGTTTAGGGGGCACCGGTGGGTTTTTGGCTTGCTCTTGTTCTCGTGTTTTATTCCCTTTCAAATCGTTTTGATTCCAATGGCTAAAACATTGGGGATCTTGGGAATCGCTGGATCAACACCCGGGTTGGTTTTAGTGCATGTTGTCTACGGAATTGGATTTAGTACGCTATTTTTTCGCAACTATTACGAAGCGTTTCCAACGGAATTAATTCGCGCAGCACAACTCGATGGTGCGGGATTTTTTATGATTTTTGCCCGTATTCTCCTGCCATCGAGTGGACCAATTATCGTGGTTTGCATCATTTGGCAGTTTACGAATATTTGGAATGATTTTCTGTTCGGCGCGTCATTTACAGACTTTGATTCCCAGCCAATCACGGTAGCGCTCAACAATTTGGTGAGCTCTTCCACCGGAGTGAAGGAATACAACGTGCATTTCGCAGGGGCAATTTTGGCAGCGCTACCGACATTGATTGTCTACATCGTCTCTGGTCGGTACTTCGTCAGAGGTTTGATGGCTGGATCTGTTAAGGGTTAAAGATGAGCTTTTTACAATTACAGAACATTTCGAAAATATATGAGTCCCAGCCTGTTTTGGAATCCATCAACATCAGTATTGAAAAAGGTGAATTCCTTGTTTTAGTTGGTCCATCAGGCTGCGGGAAATCGACGCTTCTAAATATGATTGCAGGCCTCGAGGACGTCACCCAGGGTGCAATTCATATCGACGAGAAGGACGTCACTCATGTCGCACCATCGGAGCGCGACATAGCAATGGTTTTCCAATCATATGCGCTCTATCCGAGTATGTCGGTCCGAGAAAACATCACTTTTGGCCTTGAGATGAGGGGAGTTCCAAGAGACGAGCGAAATCAACAGTGCGATCAAGTTGCGGAGATCTTGCAGATTGGTCATTTGTTAGATCGTAAACCGTCAGCACTCTCAGGCGGGCAGCGTCAACGTGTGGCGATGGGTAGAGCGCTGGTTCGCAACCCCTTGGTGTTTCTGTTTGATGAACCGTTGTCGAATCTGGATGCAAAACTGAGAGTGGACATGCGGACGGAGATTAAACTCCTGCATCAGCGCCTCAAAACCACGGTTGTCTATGTGACTCATGACCAGATTGAAGCAATGACGCTTGCCACTCGGATTGCAGTCATGAACGGTGGCGTGATACAGCAATTGGGTCGTCCCGAAGAAATTTACTATCACCCTCAAAACTTGTTCGTCGCGTCATTTATGGGATCGCCCTCGATGAATTTAATCGAAATTGAAGCAGCTGATGTCAACGGTCAGATCTGCTTTGAAATCGAGACCTCAAATGGTGATACGCATGCGGTCGCACTCGACGGCTATCAATGCACTGGTGGTAAGTACGTCATCGGTGTGCGGCCTGAAGATTTGACGGATATCGAAACCAGTGATCAACGTCAAACCAATACATTGCGATTTTCTTCGCCTGTTGACGTGGTTGAGCCCGCCGGATCAGACACCTTTGTTGTGATTCAGGTCTGTGGTCAATCAGTGACATGCCGGGTGCGCGGAGACTCAAAGATTCAGGAGGGAGGTGAAGCCGAATTTCTGTTAAATCTTGATCGTATCCATCTGTTTGACCAGCACTCGGGTGAAAGGCTGAAGAGGGTAGTGTCATGAAATGGGGAGTGATTGGCGCAAGTACGATTGCCTCTGAGTGGATGATCGATGCGATTCGTGCTCAGGGTGGAGCCATCGAAGTGCTGTGTTCGGGAAGCGGTGAGCATGCACATGAGTTTGCCTCGAACCACCGGATTCCTGAAGTCATTACTCGACCAGAGGAGTTTGAACCCTTTTCACTTGATGCTGTGTATGTGTCTTCGATCAATCATTTACATCTGAGACAGGTCGAAATTTGCGCCTCGATGGGCCTGCATGTGCTTTGCGAAAAACCGCTGACTCTTGATTTGGACGAAGCCCGATCGATGCTGCAGATCTGTCGTAAAGCTGGGGTTCATTTGGGAACGAACCATCACCTGAGATATGCAGCTACCCACCAGCGGATACGTGAGTTGATTGGTGAAGGGGCAATCGGTGAGATTCTGTCTGCTCGCGTGTTTCATGCGGTCCATTTACCGCCACATCTTCAGGGATGGCGAATCAATGCACCCGAACAGGGTGGTGGCGTGGTCGTTGATATCGCAGTTCATAACGCCGACGTATTGTCTGTCACCATGGGTGGCTACCCAGAACAAGTTCAATCGATGACCAGTGAGAAGTCACTGGGTCAGGGCGTTGAAGATGAATGCATGTCGATCTGGCGATACGCTGGGGATCGCTTGGTGTCCACGCATGAGAGCTTTGTCACGCCTTTTGCGGGTCATGGCATCGAATTTCATGGAACGCAGGGATCGTTGTTTGGTCAGCAGGTAATGAGTCAAGCACCTGTAGGTCGGGTCACACTGAATGACGCACAGGGGTCCCGAGAAATCGATGTCGTTCATCGGAATCTCTACGAAGGAGTCATCGCTGATTTTGCCGAGTCAGTCAATGATGGTCGAGCACCATGGTGTGACGGCGTTTCTGGCTATAATTCACTGGCCACGGCGCTTGCAGTCCTCGAATCAGCAAAGACAGGGCAACTGCAATCGCCGAATCTTTGGAGTGCATGATGGATTTTGCGACCCAGGATTTCCTTCACAATCATGTTCACTCAATTCTGCAATTTTATGAGCCGGTCGTATTGGATGAGAAAGGAGGTTTTTTTCATAATTTTCAAGATGATGGCAGTGTTTTCGATCACACATCTCGCCATTTAGTTTCGTCGACTCGATTTATTTTTAATTACGCAGAAGCGTATCGACGGGGTCTTGGTGAACACTATCGCCGTTGGGCTCAACATGGATTGAGTTTCCTTGAACAGTCGCATCGGCTACCGACGACGGGACATTACGTCTGGCAGCTCGGTACATATCGTGACGAAACTTCGCACGCATATGGTCATGCGTTTGTATTGCTCGCTCAAGCGAAAGGCTATCAAATTGGTGAAACCGAGTGCTTAGCGAAGCTGAATGCGGTCGATCAATTGTTGATCGATCAGTTTTATGAGTCAGAACTTGGTGTGTTTGCTGATGAGCGGTCCTCGGACTTATCCGTTTTGTCGGATTATCGTGGTCAAAATGCAAACATGCATTTGTGTGAAGCCTTCATAGCGGCCTTTGAAGCAACAAAAAACAAACAATTCCTCGCTCGGGCTCAGGGTCTCGCGCAACGATTTGCGGTTGATTTTGCGGCGATGGCAGACGGACTCATCTGGGAGCACTATCGTGCTGATTGGTCGATTGACTGGGATTACAACATCGATAAGCCTGATGATTTATTCCGGCCGTGGGGATTCCAGCCTGGCCATCAAGTGGAATGGGCCAAATTATTGTTACAACTGAACGCGATTGAGCCTAATGAGTGGTACGTACAGAGGGCTTGTGACCTGTTCAATCGAGCAATGGAACATGGTTGGGATCATGAATACGGCGGAATCGTTTATGGATTCGCCCCCGACGGTCGTTTCGCCGATGACCATAAGTATTTTTGGGTACACGCTGAAGCTTTTGCAGCCGCTTTTCGACTGTATTCAGTGACAGGGAATTCGTCGTATTTACAGTGGTATGAACGAATTTGGGAGTTTTCTTGGGAGTATTTGGTCGATCATTCTTATGGCGCCTGGTTCAGAATTCGCGACCGCCGGGGACAGCCAGTTGACAACCTGAAGTCGCCAATGGGCAAAGTGGATTATCACACGTTGGGTGCATGTTGGGATGTCCTGGATCAACTGCAAGATACTAATCCACTTAATGAGCTGAGTGCTTGAGCTTGGATCTGCGAGGTTTCTTCAAATGAATGGCAGTGCTGTTGTCGCAGATATTGGTGGAACCCACGCTCGATTTGCCACGATTGATCAAGATGGCCGTCTTGATCGGATTCGGATTTATCAGTGCGCTGAATTTCAGCATTTTTCTGAAGCTTATTCGCAATACCTGCAGGAGCATCAACTCGTGAATCGGTCGTTAGCAATCGCTGTTGCATGCCCGACTGGTCGCGACTTGATTGATGTCACCAACAACACTTGGTCATTTAGCAAACGTGAATTGATTGTAGAATTATCGCTTGATGAACTTTTAGTGATTAACGACTTCACCGCACAATCACTTGCGTCTGTGTCCGTCGGCCAAGACTCTTTTGAAACCATCCAGCAAGGCCAGGAAGATCAATTCGCCCCAATATTTGTCATTGGTCCTGGAACAGGTTTGGGGGTTGGTGGCGTCATTGTGGACGCCAACAATGAATGGACGCCACTTTCGACTGAAGGTGGTCATGTGACGATGTCTTCGCAAACTGAGGATGAGTGGCGTTTACTGACCGTATTGCGAAAAGAGTATTCACATGTATCAGCCGAGCGTCTGATCAGCGGTCCCGGACTTCTACTCATCTATCGCACATTGTGTGCGTCAGAAGGCGTCTCGGCGCGTGCGTGTTCTCCTCAAGTCATGATTGAGTCGTGGAAAGATGATCCGCTGGTTCGCCGCTCGCTCGAATTATTCTCAGCTTTCTTTGGTGTTGTCGCATCAGATGGTTGTCTGACACTGGGTGCGACCGGTGGTTGTGTCATTGCAGGCGGTGTCATTCCAAAGTTAGGAGAACATTTTCCTCGCGATATCTTTCTTGATCGCTTTCGAGCCAAGGGTCGTTTTACGGATTACCTATCTAACATCCCAATCAAGATACTTCTGGATTCTGAGGCAGGACTGTATGGCCTTCAGCGTGCGTTAACGACTCGGTCCCTGCAACGATATGTGGTCAGGCCGTAGACATGCGCTTTGCAGTCCTTGGTTACGGCAAGATTGCTCGAGAAGTCATGATTCCGGCGATTCAGGCGTCTGGTCATGAAGTGACTGTGATTGGAACTGCTCGAGGCGCCGCACCGGAATCATTTAATGGCCGCGTCGTACGGGACTATTTTGACGCAGTACAAAGTGAAGACGTTGATGCGACCTACATTGCATTACCGAACCATTTGCATCATGAGATGACGGCCGCTTCGCTCATCGCTCAGAAACCGGTACTTTGCGAAAAACCACTCGGACTGACAGCCCATCAGGTCACGAAACTTGCCGAATCTGCACAACACCATCAGATGCTTGTATGGGAAGCCTTCATGGTTGCATCTCATCCACAATGGCATTGGTTACGTTCGCAGATTAATGAAAAACAACCCATTGATATCTCTGTTCAGTTCCACTATGAAAATCGAGACGCAAGCAATATTCGAAACCGTCCAGAAACAGGTGGTGGCGCCCGGCTGGATATCGGCTGCTACGCGTTGTGGGTTGCTGACTGGTTGGGCGCAAACGCTCTAAACGACGCGCATGGCTATCAGAATTTTGCAAACGGCGTTGATATTCAATCGACCGGGAGCTTGTGGTTCGACCAGAGCATTCGATTACATTTTGATGTTTCTATGCGTCGAACACGTTTCCAGCAGGTCGTTGTGCAAACAGCAGAGAAGTGCTGGGTGATTCCTCGGCCATTTAACCCGCAGTCCCAATCAGTTATTTGGACGATGGGTCCGTCGGGAATCACCGAAGAAACGCATTTTGAGGGCAATCAATATGAGCGGATGGTTGACGCATTTTGCTGTGATATCGAGGACGGTGTGATTACTGATCTGTCTCGATCGTTACGTATCGCGGAATGGTCAGACGTTATCGCTGATCGATTTGAAAGGAGGGTGATGGAATGAATGTGATGACAACATATGAGCCTGCGAATGAGCGGTATCGCTCGATGCAATATCGAAATGTCGGTCGCAGTGGTCTAAAGCTCCCACTTCTATCACTCGGACTCTGGCAGAATTTTGGCTTTGAAACCCCACTCGGATCGATACAGAAAATCCTACGTACAGCTTTTGACCATGGCATCACTCATTTTGATTTAGCAAACAACTACGGTCCGCCTTACGGCTCGGCAGAAATTCAGTTCGGTGAGATTCTCGGTCGCGATTTCAAGCCATTTAGAGACGAGTTGATTATCTCAACAAAGGCGGGCTATGACATGTGGCCTGGGCCCTATGGAGATGGGGGTAGCCGCAAGTATTTGTTGTCGAGTCTTGATCAAAGTTTGTCACGGATGGGTTTGGACTACGTTGATATTTTTTATTCACATCGTGTTGACCCCGAGACACCACTGGAAGAGACCATGGGAGCTTTAGCGACAGCAGTTAAGCAAGGAAAAGCGCTGTATGTCGGAATTTCCTCGTATGGTCCAGAACTGACTGTCAAAGCGAATGACATACTCAATGCGATGGGCGTACCCTGTTTGATTCATCAGCCGAGCTATTCAATGTTTAATCGCTGGGTTGAGTCAGAGGGTTTACTGGATACATTGGACAGTGAGGGTATCGGCGCCATCGTTTTCTCGCCCTTAGCCCAGGGTCTTTTGAGTGAAAAATATCGAAGTCAAATCCCCAAAGAGGCGCGCGCAGCGCACCCAGGTTCATTTGATTCGCGGTTAATCACCGATGAGGTCCGAGCTGCTCTGGAGGGTTTGCATCAGATCGCTAGCAACCGAAATCAGACGCTCTCTCAGCTGGCGATAAGCTGGGTTTTAAGACAACCAACAGTTGCCTCCGCTTTGGTCGGGGTACGAACGGAAGCGCAGCTGATCGAGTTGATCGGTGCGACGGATAACCTGGCTTTGAGTGATGATGAGCTTGCATCAATTGATGGATTCGCAAGAGACTTTGATCTGAATCTATGGCAAAACTCATCGAGTCTCACATTGGCAGATATGCCCTAATTCATCTAGCCAAACAACAGCGGTTTAACGAGGCCGGTTAGGCTCACAATGACCAGAGCAATACCCAACACTCTGAAAAATGTGGGCGTCTCTTGTTCGATGAGATAGTTGTGCATTCGGTTGCCTAGGAGATGACCGACGAAGGCGCAGGGAAGAAGCCACAGATGATGGACCAATTGCAAGTCGATTCCGGCAACGACAAACGACGCAAGTTTAATCAGCGTTAATATCCACCATAAAACGAACAGGGTATTTCGAAGTTCGTGTTTTTCAACATGGGATGCAACAACCGGGACAATCAGCGGTGCTCCAGTGAGAGACGTTCCTGAAACATAGGCACCGAGGCCTAAAAATCCATATTCCTGGAATTTGGTTTTGATTTTGATTGGTCGATTGATGATGTAACCGATGGCGTAGGCGATGACAATTAAAAAGATGATCGTACTCATGATGACTGGCGGCAGAGTTAATAAACCAATCACACCCGCAATCTTGGGGACAATCATGATCCCCATGCTGCGTCGCAGATAATGCCAGTTAATTGTATTGGACTGGGTAGCACCCTGTTTTTGAGTACTCTGAATCATTATCAGGGTTGAGAAAAAGATCAGGTGTGCGGCAATGAGCGGTAAGAAAACGAGAGGATCATTAACAATCAGCAACAAGAACGGCAGAGCCAATACGGCTCCGCCAAAACCAAGTCCGCTACGTACAAATCCGGACCAAACAAAAATGAGGCCGATTGCAGCATATTGATACCAAGCGAGAGATTCCACCGATTACGCTTGGGTGAGAACGTAGCGAAGTAGTTGAACGACTTGTTCGGTTGTTTTGCACCAAGCGTATGCTGCTTGATCAACTTCTTTCAGTGGATGCACGATGTCTTCATCGTGCAAGGTGATATATGGAATACCTCGAGCTGCACAGTAGCCAGCATCGAATGCAGCATTCCATTGTTTGTATTTATCACCAAATCGGACGACTACAAGATCGGCTCGATCAATGTCATGACGTGTTCGGATTGCATTGACGCCGCTTGATTGCTGATCTCGCCAAAAACCCGGTTCGACAGGACCTAAAAAATCACCAGCCGCGTCAGACGCTGGATGGTCTGTCACAGGTGCAGTGAATTGGATATCCAGATCTCGTGTGGCATCGATAATCTCTTGACGCCAGGCGGTGTGGATTTCTCCTGAGAGATAGACGGTGTACTTCACAAGTCAAGGGTCCTTTTTGCAAGCACGAGAAGCTGGGCCAGTCGCTCCATTGCGCCTATTTCTCGAGTATTCATATTGGATACCACGTTGGTCCTGGCCTTTAACACATTCCCATCTGTCGATCTTTACGACAGCGCCTTCGCCGGCATCAATGGTTACCTTTCTGTCAGCAACGCGGGACTGCGAGTCTACAATTCCATAAATTAATAGGCCAGCACCAAACAAGACGACGGCTCCAATTGACCCTAAAATCCATTTAAATTCAGAACCCATAATTCACCATATCCAGTCACCGTTTACAGTATATCGGTCACTCACAGCGCATCTTCAAGGATCCCAGCCAGGATGTCAGTCTCAAGATCAACCGGGTTAGCTTTCATCGATGAGGATGACTGAGACGCGAGTGCGACATCGGGAATTTGCGTTGGCTCGAGCCCGAGCGATCGTAGCCCTAAAATTCCCTGCGCTTTAACCCAAGTATCCAGCGTATTGAATGCATCCCGAGAGTCGCCACCGAGCGCATCGGAAATCCATTGCTGGATATTTTGTATGCGACGGACGAGATCAGGATCTTGCACATACAGTTGATGGGACTGGAGACCGTGAGCGAGCAAAGCCGCGCAGATTGCGCCGTGTGCAGCACCCGTCACAGAGCCGAGAGGCCCAGCAAAACCATGAACGATTCCCAGTCCACTATTGGCGAGGGCAATACCGCCAGTCACGCTTGCCAATGCCATCATATCTCGGTCATCAGGCGATTCTGCATCCATCAGATTCGCCAGAGCCTTTAATGCGCGTGGAATCACAGGTCTGACCAGCGCATCAGTGATTGGCGTGCGTTTCTTGGAGAGGTAAGGCTCGATACATTGTGTAACCGCATCAAGACCACAAGCCAGTGTGACATCTTTGGGGGTCTGATCAGTGAGCGCCGGGTCAATCAGCGCCAGTTTGGGTAGGAGTCTGGGGTCTCGCAAACTCACTTTCCGTTGAGCATCCGGGATGTCGATGACAGCATTTTTGGTGACTTCAGACCCCGTTCCAGCTGTCGTTGGAATGGCAATCCATGGGATGGGCTCGCTATCAAGCGGAAGTCCAAGTCCGACGACTTCCAGATAGTTTGTAATAGGCTCTTTAACAGACATGAGGCCTGAAAGAGCTTTGGCCATATCCAGCACTGATCCACCGCCAATCGCGATGATTCCATCGATTGTCAGATGATGGATTGCCGCCAACTGTTGTTCGAGGACTGGAAGAGATGGCTCATCATGGATCTCGATGGTTGCCACCACCTCTGTACACTGAGCGATTGCATGATAAATCGTTTGAATCTTATCCCGCATCGTACCGGTGACGATGAGAACATGATGGAATCCGGTTTCAGAGACAATTGACTGGATTGAGTCAGCTGCTCCACGCTCAATACGGATTGGTGGAATGTGGATTGCTGATGAACGCATGGTGGCCCTTGTCATTGATTCATCTAACCTTATCAAAACTTTGACTGGTGTGCGGGAGAGGAAGCGGATGCGCTTTTCAATCATGATATTGGCGATGTGTTCAGTGACCTGTGACGCGTCTTCCGATATGCAGGCGATTCATGGATTTCTGATTGATCGAACCGAGATTTCAATCGCTGAATTTCAGCGTTTTGCGTCGGCAACAGGATTTATCAGTCAGGCCGAGCGCGCAGGTGGGGGCGAGGTGTATGCCTGGGGTTGGGAACAAAAGCCTGGGTGGATTTGGAAAACTCCATTTGGGGTCGAGTCCGATACCGGGCTGCCTGCAGTCCACCTGACATATGATGAGGCGACTGCATACTGCAAGTGGCGTGGAGCGCGTCTACCATCTGAGGCTGAATGGCGTGAAGCTGCGTATGTCGAGCACAGAGGTGCACCAGACTCTGGTTTTGTTGCCGGGACAGAATATCCGTATCCGACTGGTGATTCGCCGATCGGCGCTAACTGCTTATCTGAATGTGAATATCGCCCTCCAGTGAGTTACAGCGATCAACTGGACCGTGGCATCGGTCCAGCACCCGTTGGTTCAACCAAGCGCGGAGTCAATGGCCTCTATGACATGGGCGCCAATGTTTGGGAATGGGTTGATGGGGGTGAGGGTGATCAGAAAGTGACCGCTGGAGGGAGTTGGTGGTATGAGTCTTTTCGGATGCATCGAAACGACCGTGCGACAAAACCGAGAAATACAGCTGTTGTCTATATTGGATTTCGGTGTGCGAAAGACATGGATTAGAGAGCTAGGCTGGTATCTTGTTTGATACATTTCATCGCCACCTCAGTTCGAATTGATGCGATATGCGGGATCCGACTCAGTTCGTGGGTGAGAAAGTATTCCAAATCTGCCGTTTCTTGCAGCAATAAACGAAGCGCGTAATCATAGTCTCCAGTCATTCTGAAACAATCCTGCACCCTCGAATTCATCTTTACTGCACCCTCA
Organism: gamma proteobacterium HIMB30; assembly: GCA_000227525.2. Classification (GTDB taxonomy): domain Bacteria; phylum Pseudomonadota; class Gammaproteobacteria; order Pseudomonadales; family Litorivicinaceae; genus HIMB30. The sequence goes on along the minus strand of AGIG01000034.1, from coordinate 67,454 downwards.
AGATATGACAGCGTTTCTTTGGCTTGATTCGAGAGTTTAATGTACACAAATACATGCAATGAGTAACCGAGTTGGTTGGCGTCGAGTTTTGCGTAAATCCCATGGATTAGGCCATCGTGTTTGAGATTTTTGACTCGACCCAGTGCGGCGGATTGCGAGAGGCCGATTTGTTTCGCGAGCTCTGCATTAGTGATATCGGCATCAATTTGGAGGATTTCGAGAATTTCTTTATCTTTTGCTGATAGATTTTTCATAGAAATTTAATTCTCATTTTTTATAGGAATAAAAAGATTATGCGGCTTTTGACTCATATTAATCAATTTTATTGTTTTAAAAATTTGTCGTGCCATGCCATGTGAGTTGTGTGGTCGACAAGTGTCTCTGACGCGCCATCATCTCATCCCAAAGCGTACACATCGGTTTGGCGTGATCCGAGCGAAGTATTCAAAGACTGAGCTCAACAGCTTGATTGCCCATTTGTGTAAAGCATGTCACCGACATGTGCATCGGACTATCAGGGAACGGGATCTGGCGGTTCATTTTCATTCTATTGAATTATTGCGGACTCACCCAGACATCAATGCTTTCGTTGACTGGCTTAAAGATAAGCCGGATGATTTCTCACCACGTTTGTCCCGCCGGAAGAAAACATGACCGTACAGATGGATGATTACATTGCGACCCGTGCTGAGGTTAGGGCGTATCTCGATAAGGCACTACAGGACGCCAATGATACTTCGAGTCGAGAACTGGAGTTGTACGATGATGTGAAGCAAAAACTGATCGCCTCAGGTGCTCGTTTGATCGCGCACTATTACGTCCATCCAGACATCCAGCGATTGGCAGAAGAAACGGGTGGCATCGTTGCTGATTCTTTAGAGATGGCCCGTTTTGGGGCAGCAGATACCGCTACGACCTTGATCGTCGCTGGTGTGTCATTTATGGGTGAGACAGCGAAAATTCTGAGTCCTGAGAAGCGAATTTTTATGCCGACACTCGAGGCGACCTGCAGTTTGGATCTTGGTTGTCCTGAAGAGACATTTAGCGAGTTCTGTGACCAACATTCCGATCGGACTGTGGTCGTCTATGCAAATACCTCGGCTGCCGTGAAAGCCCGCGCTGATTGGGTTGTCACGTCATCGATTGCAGTTGAGGTCGTTGATGCGCTTACAACGCGTGGCGAGTCAATCATCTGGGCCCCCGATCGGTATTTAGGTCGCTACGTGCAGAAGCAAACGGGTGCGGACATGTTGTTGTGGGATTCAGCGTGTGTTGTGCACGAGGAATTTCGCTTGCATGACCTGGACGCATTAATGACCTTGCATCCTGAGGCCGGTCTATTAGTCCATCCAGAATCACCAGATGAAATGATTGAGCGTGCCGATGCGGTTGGGTCAACTTCACAATTAATAGAAGCGGCTGTTCGTCTGCCAAATCCGACCTTCATCGTCGCTACGGATAAAGGAATTTTCTACAAGATGCAGCAACAAGTCCCTGATAAGTTGTTGCTTGAAGCGCCAACCCGCGGTGCTGGCGGCACCTGTCAAAGCTGTGCGCATTGCCCATGGATGGCAATGAATCGATTATCAGGTCTCAATCAACTCCTCGATACATGGGACCAGAGGTGCGAGATCCATATTGATGCGGATCTTGGAAAAAAAGCGATGCAACCCCTCACGCGGATGCTCGATTTCAAAGCGACGCTGTCTGCTTAATTGCTTTTTCAAGCAATTGGAGGGGGCGTTGATTGAGTGTTTTTGGCCAAGCGTCCCGTGCACGTGAGAGCTGTGTTTTAGAGGCTTCGAGTTTACCGTTTAACAGCGCATCCCAACCGCGCGCTTCGAACAGGAGGTGATCTTTCTTAAAAGCCTGTGCGTAGCGTGCGAGTGCTCTCCATAAATCAAGGCGTTCGGGACGTTGGACCATGTGATCCCTCAGTTCACGGGGTAGCTCGGGTACGCCTCGCGCGATTGTGAGATCGACGCGGGCGATACTTGGCTGAAGCCAGGATGGAAAAAATAGCGCGATCGTATCAATAGCTTCCGCTGCGCGGTCGAAATCACCCGATTGGATTGTCAGAGCGATCTCAATATCAAGTCCACTGAAGGTATTTCGAACCGTCTTTGGTAGCGCATCAAACAAAGACAGAGCTTCCTGAAACTTTTCATTGCGATAATGTTCCAAAATCCTGTGTATTGGTTGACAGTCTGTTGTTGGGTTGGTGTGAACGCTGATTTGTAGATTTTCGGTCTGAATACAGCGAAACATCGTAAAATCATGAGCTGAGAGCACAGGCGTTCTCGCATCTGAAAACGACATTTGCGCGATTCGCGCGTCAAGATCTGACTGTCTTTCGATACCGAGCGGATGCGTACTTAAAAATGCAAGATCACGAGTTGCTTGCGATTGTTTTTCAGCCAATACCTGAAGTACTCGAGACATTGCAGCAGGGGGATATCCAGCGCCTTGTAATGCGGTGACGCCAATGCGATCCGCTTCACGCTCATATTCTCGTGAATAGGCAAGGGCTGAGGTCGCATTAGCGGCCTGACCACCCATGATTAATGATTGCGCTGCTTGCCCTTGTCTTGTGGCAATTGCTGCGACAACACCAGCCAGCGTCGCCAGGGTGCCAGTCGATAGTCGTTCTGAATTGCGGAGTCCTCGATAATGATGACGTTGGGCTAAGTGTGCGAGTTCGTGAGCAAGAACGGCCATGACCTCTGATTCGCTCTTCAAATCGAGGTAAACACCGCGATTCATGCCAACGATACCTCCAGGCGCGGCAAATGCGTTGAATTCCTGACTATTCAGGCATAAAGCGGTCATTGGCATTGTGCCCAAGTCAAATTGGTTCTTGAGCCGAGTTAGCCAGGTCTCGAATAGGTCAATGCAAAATGGATCAATCCGTTCGCCCAATCGGCTGCGTGTTGATTTCAGCCAGGCTTGGCCGAAAACGATTTCGCCTTCGCGGGTCGCCAGATCATCTGCTGACAAAGCCTGCGAGCGTTCTGCATTGATCGAGCCGATCAACAGGCAGAGAAAAAGAAGCTTTCGCATCGAGTGGTCCAGTTTGACTATACTACGCAGTATATAGGAAGGATTATGCGAACACTCGACTGCACCGACTTGAAATGCCCGCTACCGTTGTTGAAGCTCAAAGTGGCAATCAACGATGACTCCCCTGAAAACGTGATCCAGCTACTGACTACAGATCCAATTTCGCTGCGCGATATTCCGGCATTCTGTCAACGCGCTGGACATCGGTTGACCGCTGTGACAGAAGGCCAACCGCACGAGTTCATTATTGAATTGAAGGATCGCTAAGACAAATCTTTCAGGGTCTGCAACACTTCGTCCGCATGGCCAGGGACTTTGACCTTTCGCCACTCAGCGATCAATGTCCCGTTTGGATCGATCAAGAATGTTGAGCGTTCGACGCCGCGAACCTGCTTGCCGTACATATTTTTCATTTTCATCACATCGAATGCGTTACACAGATCTTCATCAGGGTCTGAGATCAGCTCGAACGGCATATCGTACTTGGCTTTAAAGTTTTCGTGACTTTTTAGTGAGTCGCGAGAGACACCAAAAATTTGGCAGTTCAATGCAGCGAAATCACCGTGCAGGCTCGAGAAATCCTGGCTTTCCGTCGTGCAACCAGGTGTACTATCTTTCGGATAGAAATAAAGAACTGAAAATTGTCCTGTCAAACTGCTCGGCACAATTTCTGTATCGGAAGTGGCCTGAAGCGGTGCAAATTCCGGGATCAGGGTATTCAATTCAATGCTCATAAGTCCTCCAAATGTGGCGTAAAGAGGTGTGTGGCGATTTTTTTCTGGTTTGCAACCTTGCCGTAAGAATCGCTCGGTCTGTACCATAGAGGGCTTATTCACAGCGAAGGTTTTTTCCACATGATTCGAGGCAGTATCGTTGCGCTTGTTACTCCGTTTAATACAGCAGGAGCCGTGGATTACGACGCGCTGAGACGATTGGTTGAGTTTCATGTGAGCGAGGGCACACATGCCATTGTTGCTGTCGGCACAACTGGTGAATCTGCGACGCTATCTCACTCAGAAGATCGTGATGTCATCAAGGCGACCGTGGAGTACGTTGCCGGTCGTATTCCAGTCATCGCGGGTGCGGGCTCTAATTCAACAGCAGAAGCTTGCCAGTTGACAGAAGCAGCGACTGAAGCCGGTGCGGATGCAATTTTGTCTGTTGCTCCGTACTACAACAAGCCGCCGCAGAGTGGTTTGCTTGCACATTTCAAGGCTGTTGCAGGCAGTACGCATTTGCCGATTATTTTGTACAACGTCCCTGGACGGACAGTGACAGATATTGCCGACGATACGACACTCGAATTGGCTGAAGTATCGAATATCGCGGGGATCAAGGATGCGACGGGTAATTTAGAGCGAGCGAAGTACGTTCTTAAGAATCGTCCAGACGGATTTGCTGTCTATTCAGGAGATGATCCGACGGCCATGGAGCTGTGTCTGTTAGGTGGTGATGGTGACATCTCTGTGACTGCGAATGTCGCGCCGCGCCTGATGTCTCAGATGGTTGACCATGCGATGGCCGGTCATCGAGCAGAGGCTGAAGCACTCAACAATCAGCTGTTGGGGCTCCATTCGAAATTATTCGTCGAACCCAACCCAATTCCGAGTAAGTGGGCGTTAGCTGAGATGGGGCTTATGCGTCCAGACTGCCGATTACCCCTTGTGCCGTTGACCTCGGAGGGGGAAATCGTGGTTCGCGAAGCCTGCAGCCAGGCAGGTATTCATCTGTGAGACGTATTCTTTTCATTGTTTGTATTAGTGCATTAGTAGGATGTTCCGGTTCAAACCAGCAAGCCGCTATCCGCGATCGTCAGCTGGATTACCAAGCCGCCTACGTCGAACCGAAGCTGAAGGTGCCGGACGGACTGTCTGATGATCGCGTGAATGAATCACTTCGAATTCCTGGCGTCGACGAGCCCACGGCTGGATTGTATGGTGGATCATTTGAAGCGCCACGCGCGGAAGCCGCATTGCGCACGCTCACTTTGCCGACGATCCGCCGCTATCAACTTGGTGATTTGCATTGGCTGTCTATCCCAGAGGCGCCGTCTGCTGTTTGGCCAGAGCTTGAGCGATTCATTACTGAAAATAAATTAACGGTTGTCGAATCAGCGCAAACGGATGGTACGCAGCGCGTTGAGTCGAGCGTATTCCAAGGGGTCAACACGCATTCTGGTAGTCGAATTATTCGCCATTTTGCGCCCGAGGTTGGCCGGGTTGGGCTTCGTTTCTCTCTGGAAGCTGGATTGCGCGTCGGTACAAGTGAAGTCCGATTAGAGCCGTCGAGTGGAAGCTTTGATGACGTGTTGACTGGTCGTATTCTCGATGAATTGAAATACCATCTTGAGCGTCGAGAGGATGAAGGGAAGGCAGTCTCGCGAGCCCTTTCTTTGCTCGAGGTTGGGAATCGAATGACTTCTCGACGAATCGAGGGAATGGATGAGCTGGTGGTGCAAGCCGATATCCCGCGCGTATTCGGCGTGACGGTCGACGCAGTCCGCGATTTGGGCGGAGCCATCGATGGAGGAGATCTTGAAAAAGGTCTACTCAATATTCGCTACGTCCGCAAAGCAACAGAACGTCGCTTGGCAACAATGAGTGCTTTGAACCGAGCGATTGCGACCACTATCGAAGATCCAGTTGGATCGTATCAAGTGCAAATGCAGCCGACCGACGAAGGACTGGTCGTGAAGGTGGTACCGACAGGCGCTGCAGCGTCGATCGGTGGCGCCAACGAACTCATACGTGAATTCAGGGAGCGTCTGTACTAGTGCGATTTGCATCGCTTGGTAGCGGAAGTCGAGGGAATGGTTCAATCGTCGCATCGCAAACCACTATCGTGCTGGTTGATTGCGGGTTTCACTACAAAGAGGCGTTTGCCCGTCTGAAACGATTGGGCCTCGATCCCGAAGACTTAGACGGTATCCTAGTCACTCACGAGCACAGTGATCATGTGAGTGGCGTTGAAGCACTTGCTAATAAGCACTCGATCCCAGTCTATGCGTCTCGTGGAACCTGGATCGAAGTCGGCACTGATCGATTCAATAATCCCATTAATATCAGTGGCTTATTCTCTATCGGTGATATTGATATTAGCCCGGTGACAGTCCCGCACGATGCACGAGAGCCGCTCCAGTTTGTTTTTCACTGTAATGGCATGCGTCTTGGGATTCTGAGTGATTTAGGCAGTCTGTCGCCGCGCGTTATCGAAGGCTACCAGGATCTTGATGCGATTTCGGTGGAGTTTAATCATGATCTCGAATTACTTCAGAAAGGCCCTTATCCTGCCTTTTTAAAAACGCGCGTCAGTGGTGATTTTGGGCATTTGAATAACGCTCAGGCATCTGAGCTTTTGCAACGAATTGTTAGTGATCGACTCAAAACTGTTGTAGCGTGCCATATTAGCGAAACCAATAACGATACCTCCCGAGTGAAACAGGCATTGGATCATGTATTAGCGCATCAAGACGTTCAGCGTTTGATTGCGTCCCAGTCCGATGGATTTAATTGGATAGAGATAGGAAGACCATGAACGCATTGGAATTGTTGTATCAAGGAAAGGCGAAATCTGCATATCTAACAGATGATCCAGACCTTCTGGTGTTGCAGTTTCGCGATGATACCTCGGCATTTGACGGCGAGATCATCGAGCAACTGTCTGACAAAGGGGCGATTAATAACCAGTTCAATGCATTTATCATGGCTCGATTGTCTGATGCGGGGATTCCAACGCATTTTGTCGACCGACTGAGCGCTACAGATGCACTCGTCAAGCGGCTCGATATGATCCCGGTTGAATGTGTGGTGAGGAACAAATCGGCAGGATCGTTAGTCCGTCGTCTGGGAGTGGAGGAAGGTCTTGATTTTGATCCACCGCTTTTTGAATTATTTCTCAAAAATGATGCATTACACGATCCAATGATCACCGAGCATCATGTTGAAGCGTTTGGCTGGGCAACCCGCGAAGAAATGGCTCGGATGCATGAATTGACGCTCAAAGCCAATCACGTCTTGAAAGCAATGTTCGATGAGGCAGGTTTACACCTTGTCGACTTTAAGCTCGAATTCGGTCGTTTTCATGGCGAGATCGTGCTTGGTGATGAATTCAGTCCCGATGGATGCCGTCTATGGGATCAGGCGACCGGCGAAAAGAAAGATAAAGATCGTTTTCGACAGAAACTGGGTGGCGTTCTGGACGCTTATCTTGAAGTCGGCCAGCGATTAGGCATCGTATTTGATCATTGAGGCTGATTGGCTTCTTCTTTTAGCCACTGTTGCTTTTGTCGCTGGATTTGTTGATACCCTCGCAGGTGGCGGTGGATTGATCACGATCCCAGCGTTTCTTTTAGTCGGTCTGACACCTGCTCAAGCTTTAGCCACCAACAAATGTCAGGCCTTCGCTGGTACTTTAACCGCCGCGTCGAGACTTATGACTTCCGGTCACATCAAGATCGCATCGCTATGGCCCTTTGCTTTGCTGGCTTTCGTGATGGCGCTTATCGGGGCATGGAGTTTGCGAGCAGTCTCGGATGCCGATTGGCTAGATCGAATTGTTCCCATTTTGCTGTTTGCTGCGGCCTTATATTTTGGTTTTGTCCGCCTACCACAGACGGCAATGGATCACCCACCATCATTTGGCGTTCTCGCAATGATGGGTATCGCTTTCATTGGGTTTTATGATGGTTTTTTTGGGCCCGGTACAGGATCGTTATTTGCATTATTTATGATATCGATGCTCGGTCTTGGGCTTCGGGATGCAACGATCCATGCCAAACTTTTCAACGCCATGACCAATTTGGCCGCATTTTTGATGTTCGCAACCAGTGATTTGGTGATTTGGTCTGCTGTGGCCGTCATGATACCGGCGCAAATTCTTGGTGCTTTATTGGGAACTCGCGTCATGCTCGGGCGTGGAATTATTTTGATTCGGCCTTTGGTGGTGTTCATGTGCAGTCTCATGGCAATCAAACTTGCATCTGAGGCATGGTTACCCTGACAATAGAGGGCCCCCGAATAGTCGGGATTCAATGGTGACTCTTGTCGGTCCCCTCGCAATTGGATATTTGTGAACCCCGTCAGGCCCGGAAGGGAGCAGCGGCAGCGGATGTTTGGTGTGCCGGGGTGTGGCTGGCAGGAGTTGCTTCCAATCAAAAGAGGCATGCATGAGTCAGCAGGTCTTAGCCAGAAAATGGCGCCCGACCACATTCGATCAGTTAATCGGTCAGGAGCATGTGCGAAAAGCACTGACACATGCCCTCGATTCGGGTCGTTTGCATCATGCGTATCTTTTCACAGGCACTCGTGGCGTCGGTAAGACAACCATCGCTCGGATTCTGGCTCGCTGCCTAAACTGCGAGCAGGGTATTTCAGCGACTCCATGTGGCGTATGCTTCAACTGTCGGGCGATCTCGGAAAATCGTTTTGTTGATCTGTTGGAGGTCGATGCCGCCAGTCGCACAAAGGTCGATGACACGCGCGAGCTTCTTGAAAATGTAAGCTACGCACCCAGTCAAGGGCGCTACAAAGTGTATCTGATTGACGAAGTGCACATGCTGACGACGCATTCCTTTAATGCGTTATTGAAAACGCTCGAAGAGCCTCCCGAGCACGTTGTGTTTTTGTTGGCAACGACAGACCCTCAGAAATTGTTGCCAACGGTGTTGTCGCGTTGTCTACAGTTCCATCTTCGGGATTTGAGCCCCGATCTGGTTCAATCTCATCTTGAACACGTATTAACCGAAGAACAGATTACGTATCAGAACGATGCGCTCTGGCATCTTGCAAAAGCGGGTCGTGGTTCTGTTCGAGACGCAATGACGCTGCTTGATCAAGCGATCGCACATGGACAGGGTTCGGTCACCTCGGCGAACGTCATAGAGATGCTTGGAGCGCAGGGAATTTCAGAAATTCCGCTGCTACTTGCCGATATTGCAAAAGGGGATGCAATCGAGGCACTCAAGCGCATTGAGCAACTCTCTCGTGAAACACCAGATTGGATGGCATTGGTCAGCGGTATCCAATCAATGCTTCATCAGGTGGCGGTGACCCAGATTAATCATGATGCCATCAATCATCTTTCACCGAGTGAGCAGAAGGCCGTGAGAGAGCTGGCCACTCAAATGTCGCCAGAATTTCTTCAGTTGGCATATCAGTTTGCATTGACAGGATATCGCGATTTACCGATGGCCTCTGACGCGCGCTCTGCCTTTGAAATGCTGATTCTACGCATGATCGCATTCCGTCCCGCGCGTGCAGGCGAGTATCTTTCTGAAACTGAGGCTAATTACTCGACACCGGATTCTGAATCAAACCCTGAGCCTGAGCCTGAGCCCAATCTTTCCATTGTGACCGATGGCTTGGATACCGCATCGATACCGCCACCTGAGACTTCGCATGATCTGTCGGAAAAAGGGCATCATGAGGTAACAGATCCGATTGTTGAAGGGGCTGTGATTGAACTTGGCTCGGAAACAGACCATCGGATGCAGGATGAAATGGATGAGCACGCGATCACGGTTGATGCTCGCGTGCTTGTCGATGCGACACGGACTAGCGAAGAGCAGTCCGAAGATACCGCAAATGAAGTAACCGAGGAGCCCTTGGGGCTTTCGTTATCTCCGGATGCCTGGGTTTATGAGAGTCGCCTACTTGGTTTGAATGGGATGACCGCGTCGCTGCTTGCGCAAACCGTATTGATCTCCGTATCAGCAAATGAAATTATTCTAGCCACGAACCCGCATACTCACAGTCTGATCAATGACATGCATCAACGACGCATCGCTGAGGCGTTTGCGTCACAAGTGGGACAATCTGTGGTGTTGGTGGTCGAGGTCCGAGACGATTTAGCGGAGACGCCAGAACAGTATCGGTTGCGCCTGAGTCAAGAGCGGTTGGCACTTGCAAAAAAACAATTTACTGAAGATCCATTTGTGAGCGCATTGACTGAGCAGTTTGATGCAACAGTGCGCATTGAGTCTATTGAGCCAAGAGATGGAGGCACTCATGTTTGACGGACCGCTTCAGGAGATGATGAAGCAAGCTCAGAAAGTTGCTGAGCAGATGAAAGAAGCGCAAGCCGCGATGTCTGACAAAGAGGTCACGGGAGAATCAGGCGCAGGATTAGTGACAGTGACTTTAAATGGTCAAGGAGATTGTAAGTCTGTCGTGATCAATCCAAATGTATTGAGTGATGAGCCGCAGATTGTCGGTGAGCTTGTTGCATCTGCAATTAATGATGCAAACCAAAAGCTCGAGACCATGAAACAGGAGTCGATGGGATCTTTTACTCAAGGTCTGAATCTGCCCCCTGGATTCAAATTCCCATTTTCATGAGTGTCTCCCCGCTATTAACGCGTCTTGAAAAAGCGCTCCGCTGTTTACCGGGGGTTGGACCACGGTCGGCGTCACGAATGGCACTCCATCTACTCGAGCGAGATCGAGAGCGCGGTTTACATCTCGCGGAAATGCTGAGTCAGGCACTGGAACACATCGAACACTGTGAAATCTGCAGTAATTTGACAGAGACCCAACCTTGTCCGATCTGCCAGGACGTGTCTCGTGATCCATCATTGTTATGTGTCGTTTCTTCCCCCGGAGATATCTTGACCATTGAACAATCAGGCTTGTTTAAGGGGCGTTATCATTGCCTTTCCGGACTTTTGAGCCCCCTTGAGGGGCTTGGACCGAAAGAAATTGGTCTGTCCGAATTGGTTCAACGGATTCACAACGAGAAGCCGGTTGAATGTCTGATTGCTCTTGCATCCACAGTTGAAGGTGAGGCCACTACACATCAAATCGTGGCCAGCATCAGTGGACCAACACGAGTGACACGTCTCGCGCAAGGAGTGCCGGTTGGTGGTGAGCTCGATCATATTGATGTGTCTACGTTATCCCAGGCGCTGACATCGCGGACTGAGATCAAATTTTGAGTGTTGCGGACTGGATCGACCAACAATCACAGTTGGATACGCTGATCACTGCAGTTGAGAATGCTACAACCATCGGTCTGGATACCGAATTTGTGCGTATATCGACCTTTCATCCGAGGCCTGGCTTGATCCAGATCGCAGTGGATGGTGATGCATTCTTGATCGATCCTCAGGCCGATCTCGACCTGAAAGCTCTGGGTCATGCGTTGACTGGAACCACGGTCTCCATTTTGCATGCGGCGCAAGAAGACTATGAAGTGTTATTTCGATTGACTGGCTCAATTCCATCACCTGTATTTGATACACAGGTTGCCTATGCACTGCTGAATGACAAAATTTCCCTCAGTCTATCGGGTTTGGTTGCCGAAGTTTTGGGGAAAGAATTATCAAAGGAAGAAACACGGTCTGATTGGACAAAACGTCCATTATCAGAAGCACAGTGTCAATATGCCAAAGAAGATGTCTTAGTCTTGGAACCAATTTATGAGATTTTGTGTCAGCAACTCGAAGAGGCTGGGCGACTTGACTGGATGCACGAAGAAATGCGCTCGATTCGGGAGCGAAATGCCACCACTCTAGTTGATGGTGATCTGGAAACGCAGGTGCATAAATTTGGTAATGCCTGGCGCTTGAGTCCAGAAGGGATGTCGAGATTGGTCCACTTGGTGCAATGGCGTGAAGACGCAGCACGTCGCGTCGATAAACCTCGAAAACATGTTCTGGGTGATCAATCGTTATTTTCGCTCGCAGCCGCCGGACGCGTCGGACGGCATCACCAATTAGTCAGCCAACATGGTTTAACAGATAAACAAGCCGACCGATTCGGTAGCCAGTTGCAACGCGTATTGGACGAATCCCTCGAAGCAGGGACGATCGCGCCGCCACCGCCACCATTATCGAAGCGGCTGAAAGATGCGCTAAAAGAACGACAAACCAAAGTCGAAGCGATCGCTAAAAGTTTGGGAATTGCCCCAGAAATGCTTGTGAAAAAGCGTCAGTTGGTCGCGTCTCTCGATGGAAGGCAATGGATGCCATCGGGTTGGCGAAAACCGCTCTTGGAGGATGTATTTTGCGGATAGTTGAGATTTTTAAAGGCAATAAAAAAGAAGAAATGTATCTTTACGTCGATCAAAAAGAGGGACTGCGACAGGTCCCGGATGATTTGCTTTCGACGTTTGGACAGACGGAATCAGTCATGGTCTTACCCCTGACGCAGGACAAAAAACTCGCCCGAGTTGAAGCGGCGGATGTCTTGGACGCAATTGAAAAGCAGGGCTATTTTTTGCAGATGCCGCCAGCACCAGAGGCTTTAGCTGAGGCTCAAATTGCTGCGATGGTAAAGGCAGAGGAACAGTTGGCTGAGGCTCAAAACCAAGAGCCAAAGGAGTAAATCCAGTTTCAGCAGCCCGACCACCAGCAGAGAGATCACGGCAGTTGCCACGATCATCATTGCATTTGCGATGTTATTCACAGCAATACGGTTAGCGACGACCATCGTGTCATCTTGCAGTAATGTATAGAGCGGTAATACAAGGAATCCGCCGCCTGCGCTTGTCAGCACGAGTCCAATTGTGGCGGTTTGAAAATCACTGACCTGCAAAATGAGTGTGCCGAAAACCATGGTGCTGGCTCCAGCGATCACTCTCGTGGTGAGATGGCGCTCTTTGAGCAATACCCCGAGGCATGCCCCGAGCGTCACCCCGAGAACGAAGTAACTAAGTAAGGTGCCAATTGATTGAGGTGATAGCTGCCAGGTGTCGACCGCGAGCATAGGTAGGTGTGTGAGCCACACCGATCCGACACCCCAAAATCCACTAATGCACCAGATTGCAGACATAGACTGTCGATCCTGACGCTGTTGATGTACCAAATATTGAATGGAACGCTGATTGTGGTCGGCTCTCCCATCGAAGTGGGGAAGGAAAAAAACGCCCATCAATCCGGTACAAGCCATCAGTAAGATCAGAGTGATTAGATGGTTTGTTGAGTGAAGGATCCAATCCGAGGCGATCAAAGTACCAATCAGAATAGCGACAAAAGTTGCTGATTCCATCCAAGCGTTTTTATTGAGCAGGTCTGCTTGCTCAGTCAATTGAGGAATCAATGCGTATTTGAGTGGTCCGATTAGAGCTGACTGAACTCCAAATCCAGCAATACACAAGAGTAATAACCACCCAAGTTCGAAATAAATGGCGATTGCTGAAATCAACGCGAGGACAAGCTCGATGGTCTTTAAAATCATCAGCCAACGCTTGGGTGCCTGGACATTGGCTTGGTGCGCTGCAAATCCGGCGAGCACAATAAAAGGCAAGATAAAGCACAGCGCCGCAATATTGGCGAGCACCACAGGATTGAGCGTGAAAACGTCCCAAGATAAGGCAGTGATCGCGACGATAAAGGCAGTTTTGACGAGATTGTCGTTGGTTGCTCCGGAAAACATCGTCACCAGAAGCCCTACGAATCCTTGATTGTTATTCAGTTGAGTGCCTCGCAAGCATGTTCGAGTGCATGATGGTCGAGTATACGAACGGTCTTGCCTTTAAACATCAAAATCTTTTTCTCAGTCAGAGAGCTGATTAAACGACTAATTGTCTCAGGAGCCAGTGCGAGAAAATCAGCAATATCGGTTCGTGGCATGGGTAGCTCAAATTCAGTACCGGATAGATTTCGCTTTTTGTGATGGGTACTGATGTCTAGAATCAGTAACCCAAAGCGCGCAAGTGCTGGCAGATTAGTTCGTGTGATCTGACGTTGCGCTTGAGCAGCCTGGTGAGCGATCGCTTGTAACAGACCTTGTGCAAGCACAGGTTGCCTGAGTTGCGCTTCTCGCAGGCGATCGAAAGGCAGTCGACAGACCGTGGTTCGACTCAAGGCTTGGGCTGTAAATGCATAATGACCTCCCGTTAGGCCGCAAGCACCGACAAGATCCCCTGGCATCCGAAAGCCTGAAATATGAGCGTCATGACCACACAGTGGCCTCATAATTTTGAACCCACCACTTTTGACGACATACAAATTACTGGCTGTATCGCCGTGACAATACAGGGTTTGGCCTTTTGGAACCGTGATGTCGTCAGCAACTAGAGAGCCTAAGGTTGAATTCAAGCAACCGACGATTCCGGGCAGACATAAGGCATGGAGAGCACACTGTTGACACCGACCGGTGGTCACCGAATCCATTCCCATCACGGGCTGTCCAGATCCCATCGCTCCTCCTGATTGTTGGTTGTCTTTATTTTGACGGAGTTTGATCTGTGGTCAACAGCATGATTTTGTTGCAATGCAAAATAAAATGAGTATATTGATATTATTGTGCACTGCACTAACACACTCAGTGGGAGCAACTATGTACCAAATTGACACTTCTTTGACCATGTATGCTTTAAAGCAGGCAGAAGCTGTGATCTCTCAATCGAATGCGATATTCGATCAAATGATTGATGATTCACTAGCACTGAACCAAGCGATGATCAATTTTGACTTTGTTGAGATGACCTCAGCAGAGGCGATTGAGTTGATGTTTCCTTCCGTTGCAGCAGGCAGCGCGAAAAAAAAATCAGCTCAGCCAAAGCGTGCTTCGAAGACCAAGGCGATTGCACAGACGCCGACATCACATGACGACTTGAAGTTGATTTCAGGCGTTGGCCCAGGTCTTGAAAAGAAGCTACGCGACGCCGGAATTACGTCGTATTCGCAGATCGCCGCGTTGACGCCTGCCGAGATTGCAGAGCTTGAAGCAAACGTCGTTAAGTTCACCGGCCGCATCACGCGCGATGATTGGATTGGTCAAGCCCAACAACTGATGACTAGTTAACGGATTTTTTTAAGTCATATCAATCGATTCTGCCGGGCCTAAGCCCGGCTTTTTTTACCGCAACGGCTTCGACCCAAGAACACAAAATGACCGTTCGGGTAAAGCCCTCTTCAGCACGAAGAAGCCGACCACAGCCGATAAAATCGATCCAGTCAAAATACCAAGGCGATCGAGTCCCGCCAGCGGATTATCCATGCCGCCGAATGCCAGTGAACCAATGAACAATGACATGGTGAAACCAATACCGCACAACAGTGATACGCCGAACAATTGACCCCAGTTCACATGGCGTGGCATCTGTGCAATGCCAAATTTAAGGATCAGGAAGCAGCAGAGCATCACCCCAAGTGGCTTACCGAAAAACAATCCTGCCGCGATACCCATTGGGACTTGGTGGCCCAAAATGGCCAAGCCTTGCTCTCCGATAGCAACTCCAGCGTTAGCGAATGCAAATAACGGTAAGACGATATAACTCGAGAATCCGTGAAGCTCATGTTCGAGCCTAACAACAGGTGAAGATTCTTGTTTGGGAATTGTGTACGGGATACAAAAACCAAGTGCTACACCGGCGAGGGTTGCGTGGACACCCGATTTCAGAACGGCTACCCACATAATAAAGCCAACAAACAAATAGGCTGATTTATTACCGACGTTTGAGTAATTCATCAGAATCAATACACCGAGTGCAGCAAATGCAACACCCAATGAGCCAATGCTCAGTTGTTCGGTGTAGAACAGAGCAATAATCACGATCGCACCCAAATCATCTGCGACAGCAAGCGTTAACAGGAAGACTTTCAGCGGAACAGGCACCCGTGGTCCGAGGAGTGCAAGAACCCCAATTGCGAATGCAATATCGGTCGCAGCAGGAATTGCCCAACCATTGGCAGCGCCCTCGACGCCCTGCGTGACAATCAGATAAATAATTGCAGGAGCGGCCATTCCTCCGACCGCTGCCCCCAACGGTAACAGTGCCTGGCGGATGTCAGACAGATGTCCGACCATGAGTTCGCGCTTGATCTCGAGCCCAATCAAGAAAAAGAAAATGGCCATTAAGCCATCGTTGACCCAGAGCAGAAATGGCTTATCAATCACAATAGGACCAACACCGAACACGACTTTCGTACTGAAGACGTTTTCATAATGCGATGCCAACGGTGAATTCATGATCGTCATCGCTAAAACTGCCATAATAACGAGCAAAATTCCTGGACCGACTTCTGAGTGGAGTACAGCTTTGATCTGCTTCAGAGGTCCTAAACTTTGATTTGGAGAGTTCATGTGCGTCAATGTCCCCTTTAAACGCAAGCTTTTAGTTATAGGTGCACAAAATTCATGCGCGTCTTAGGAGTCAATAATGCGAAGGCCGAGGCTCAATGGCAAGAGTTGCCTTCGCCAAAAGTCGAAAAAGGTCAAATTCGGATACAGGTCGAAGCGGCTGGATTGAATCGCGCTGATCTCCTGCAAATTAAAGGACGTTATCCTGGTAAAGTCGAAATACCCACTCTTGGATTGGAATGTTCTGGGATTATCGATCAGATCGGTGAAGGGGTCGATGAGGCGTGGTTAGGACGCAAAGTTTGCGCACTACTTCCAGGCGGTGGCATCGCGGAATACGTCGTCTGCTCGCCATCGGTTGTCGTGTCTGTTCCCAATGGCCTTGAGCTTTCGTTGGCGGCTGGCCTCTGCGAGACCTGGTGCACCGCGCTACTTAACCTGTGGGATCAAGCAGCAATGGTCCCAAAAGATAAAGTCCTGATTCATGCTGGCGCATCAGGTGTCGGAATTGCTGCCATTCAACTTGCGCGACTTTTGGGTGCGATTCCCTACATTACCTGTGGATCACAGACAAAATTGGACTATTGTCTCGCGAGAGGTGCTGAAGCCGGCGTGTTAAGAACACAAGACTGGGCGGCCTATTTTAGAGGACTTGGCGTACAGTTCGATGTGATCTTGGATCCAGTAGGAGCGGGCTATCTCAATAAAGACTTAAGCGTTGCTGCAAATGGTGCTCGTATTGCAATTTTTGGTCTACTCGGGGGCGTATCGACCGACTGCAACCTGGTTGATTTTCTCTCCAAGAATGTGACGGTATTCGGACGCACCCTTCGTACTCAACATGATCGAGTCAAGCGACGACTGTTGGCCGAGCTCGAAACCATCGTATGGCCAGCCGTTGAGCGTGGCAAAGTTCACCATGGCGTAGAGCAAATCGTTATGCCAGATGAAATCATCGAGGCATATCAAAACATGCAGCATGGCGATCAGTTGGGAAAAACGATCGTCCTGATGAAATGAGGGGAATATGAGTCAATACGATTTAGTTGTAATTGGCGCCGGTAGCGGTGGCGTGCGCGCAGCACGAATGTCAGCAGGTTTTGGTGCAAAAGTCGCGGTCGTCGAGGATCGATATCTTGGTGGCACCTGCGTGAATGTGGGGTGCGTACCTAAGAAACTCTATGTTTACGGATCGAGTTTTTCTGAATCATTCCAGGATGCTGCGGGCTATGGATGGAATCACTCGACCGAAGGATTTGACTGGACTCGACTCAGAGACAATAAAATTCATGAAATCAGTCGTTTAAATGGGATATACGATCAATTACTTGATAACTCTGGAGCGGAGTTGATTCATGGTCGAGGTGTGATTGTTGATTCCAATACAGTCGCAGTTGGTGATCGCACGCTATCGACCAGGCGGATTCTGATTGCCACAGGAGGGTGGCCCCGCCAACCTGAAATGCCGGGTATTGAACTGACCAAGACGAGTAATGAAATTTTTGATTTGGATGTGCTGCCGAAACGTATTTTGGTGGTCGGTGGTGGCTATATTGCAGTTGAATTTGCGGGAATTTTTGCAGGTCTTGGTGTCGACACCACCTTATCCTACCGTGGTCCGAACCTTCTCAAAGAATTTGATCGCGAAATAGTTGATCAATTGATGGTAGAAATGGCTGCGAAAGGAATTGATGTCCGTCTGAATCATCAATTATTCGGCTTTCAGCAAGAAAGTGACGGAATTCATGTGAATCACTCCGGAGACGACGATGATGGGCTGGTTGTCGACGAAATCCTGATGGCTGTCGGGCGAATCCCAAATACCATGGGTCTTGGCCTTAATCATACCCAGGTGACGACTCGAACTGACGGAACGATTGAAGTATTTGATAACTTTCAAACCAAAGACCCGTCGATTTATGCAGTCGGTGATGTAACCGGCAGTGTTGCATTAACGCCTGTCGCACTGGCTGAAGGAATGGCGCTTGCAAAGCACTTATTCGATGGAGTTGGATCTGCAACTGTCGATTATGAGTTGATTCCAACCACGATTTTTTGTCAGCCCAATATCGGCACGTTGGGCATGACTGAAGAAGCGGTTGTCGCGGCCGGTTTGCGTGCGAACGTCTACGTGAGTCGTTTTAAGCCGATGAAGCATGCATTGAGCGGTCGTCAAGAACAGAGTCTTTTTAAACTCATTGTCGACGCGTCAAGCGACAAGATCATGGGTTTACACCTTCTGTCACCAGATGCGGGAGAAATCCTGCAGGGCTTTGCTGTCGCGTTAAAGGCTGGAGCAACCAAAGCGGATTTTGACCGTACAATTGGAATCCATCCGACTGCAGCTGAAGAGTTTGTCACGATGCGTTCACCGACTCGAGTGATTGGTGCGTAGTTCCGCCTCTCTGGCCGAATCTAGCCTGGTATTAGTCGGAGCTGGCCATTCCAATATTTCGCTGATCCGACGTTTTGCAATGGAGCCACTTGATCATGTGCGGTTGGTCGTCATTCATCCAGATTCCACGGCTCCATATTCAGGAATGCTCCCGGGTTATCTAGCTGGCCAGTATTCTTTGGACGATCTCTTCATTGATATTGCGGCCTTGTGTAAACAGGCTGGTGCACATTTGATTCGAGGATCTCTCGAGCGTATCGATGCAGAGACCAAGACACTTCATATCAGTCACCAGGCGTCATTCGATCCTAAGACACTGTCAGTTCACTATGACTACGCAGTTCTCAATACCGGCGCAGCACCAGCGAAAAGCTTTCCCGTGTCTCATCCTGATTGTCATTATGTGAAACCAATTCGAAACCTGCTCGCTGATCTGCCCCGTATTGATAGTGTATTGAGCGAGGCTCATCGGTCTCTGGTGATTGTCGGAGGCGGTGCCGCCGGGATTGAGCTTGCGTTTTCTTTCAGAGCACGCTTCGGAGCGGAGGTCAGTATAACGCTGGTCTCGAAACATCCGATCGACCGTGATCAGGCCTTGAAAGCAGGAGCGACACGGATTCGAAAAGCGTTAGCGATTAGAACGATTACGCTGCTCGAAGAGGTCGAGGTCACTGAAGCGACGGATGTATCGGTGACGCTGTCGACTGGCGTTTCACTCAAAGCGCATGTTGTTTGTATCGCAACCCCAGTGACACCACCACAATGGATTAAAGCGTCAGAGCTTGCATCCGCCGATCAATTTCTGACCGTCGATTCCAATTTGCGAGTCGTCGGCTGCGACGGTCTCTATGCAGCGGGTGACATCATCAATCTGACTTCTCAACGTGGACGCTCTGGCGTGATGGCTGTGAGAGCAGGGCAGTATCTCGCAGAGTCCCTGTGGCGTTTGATTCAGGGGAGATCTGCGTCTCCATTTCGACCGCAAAAGAAATGGCTGACGCTTTTGAATTTAGGCGACGGTGAAGCGATTGGGATCAAAGGCGTATTGTCGTATCAAGGTCAATCACTGTTTCAGTTGAAGGATCGTATTGATCGGAATTTTATGGCGCGATTTAAATTCAACGCCATGAACTCTCAAGATGAAATGCGTTGCGAAGGGTGTGCAGCGAAGCTTCCCGGCGGAACATTGATCTCAATCTTCGGCAGTCAGTTTGAAGACGGTGCGATCACCGTACACCAAGGAGCGTCTCGCATTCGCTCGGTCGACGCTCTAAGCTATCTGATCAACGACCCATATCTCGTCGGCATGCTGACCATGCGACATGCAGTGAGTGATATTTGGGCAATGGGTGCCCGTCCAACGACTGCTTTGACTGTTGTTGCAGTCGAAAGAGCGCTCTCGAAACGGCTTGAAGCACAAGAATTGAGCTATGCAGTAGCAGGACTTCAGGATGCGGCCATGCGCTATGAAGTTGACATCATTGGCGGTCATAGTCTGGCACTCGAGCAACCGATGATAGCGGTTGCCATCGAAGGCGAGTGTCAAACGCCTATGAAAAAAGTGGGCGCAAAGATCGGTGATGAAATCTGGCTGACAGGACCAATTGGGTCTGGGATTCTGTTCGCAGCGCTTGCATCAGCGCGTGAAGTCGGATCGTCAATTGACCAATGGCTCGTTAGCGCATTGTGTTCATTATTTGATGCAAGTCAGATCGCAATCCGCGAGGGTGTGCATGCCATGACCGATGTGACAGGGTATGGCGTCGCTGGACATCTAAAAGAGATGCTCCATGAAAGTGAGATCACTGTGCAATGGGCAGAGCAAATTCATTCGTTTGCCTCAGTTGACGCATGCGTTGCGCAAGGGATTCAGTCGACTGCCTATTTGGATAACCGCTCATACGCCGGAGCAATCGGTTATGGCGCTCCAAATCCCGTACTCTTTGACCCGCAGACTTGCGGTCCTTTGATGATTGCCGCACCTTCTGCAATTGCTCGCAAGGTAATCAAACAATGGAGCGCGATCGGCCTTTCACCGCAATGTGTCGGCACGCTTACCACCGAAACGTCGTAAAGACTTTTCAGTCAAATTGATTCACATTAAAGCCAGATAACAGTTCGTACGTAATAAGGACGTTTCATGAGCTATCAAAAAGAATACGATCAGTCCATCCAAGACCCCGAGGGATTCTGGCTCGAAAAAGCAGATCTTATCGATTGGGTTCAAAAGCCACAGGTCGGCTTGGCTGATGACATGAACGGGATAGAACGGTGGTATCCCGATGGCACGCTCAACACCTGCTATAACGCCATTGATCGTCATGTTGAAGCTGGTCGTGGTGATCAAGTCGCCATCTACTATGACTCACCGGTAACCGATACAAAAAGAGCGATTACTTATGCTGAATTAAAGGATGAGGTTGAGCGATTTGCTGGTGGTCTTGCGTCACTCGGTGTGACTACGGGCGATCGCGTTGTGATCTATATGCCCATGGTACCAGAGGCTCTCGTGGCTATGTTCGCCTGTGCTCGAATCGGCGCGATCCATTCGGTCGTTTTTGGTGGGTTTGCAGCCAATGAATTGGCTGTGCGACTCTCCGACGCAGCGCCCAAGGTCATCGTGACCGCGACTTGCGGTATTGAGGTCAAGAAAGTCATTGAATACATGCCGATCGTTAATGAAGCGATCGAGTTGTCCGATAAAAAACCGGCCTCCGTTGTCGTTTTTGAAAGACCACAGGCACAGTTTGCACCCGTCGACGGACGCGACATCATTTGGTCGGATCTGATGGCGAGCGCTCAGCCAATTGATTGTGTACCAGTGAGTTCTACGCATCCGCTCTACATTCTGTATACCTCAGGAACAACAGGGAAACCAAAAGGTGTTGTTCGTGATAATGGTGGCCATGCGGTTGCGATGACCTATTCGATGGATACTGTCTATGACATGAAGCCTGGTGAGGTATTTTGGGCTGCCAGCGATGTCGGTTGGGTTGTCGGTCACTCTTACATCGTGTACGCGCCCCTGTTATTTGGTTGTTCAACGGTTTTGTATGAAGGAAAGCCTGTTCGTACGCCGGACGCGGGCGCTTTTTGGCGTGTTGTTGAAGAATATAAAGTCAAAGTCCTGTTCTCGGCGCCGACAGCTTTCCGTGCAGTACGTAAAGAGGATCCGCAAGCAGAACTGTATAAAAAATATGACCTTAGCTCACTCAAAGCGCTGTATCTGGCGGGTGAACGCCTTGATCCACCAACATATTACTGGCTCGATGAGATCTCAGGCTTGCCGATCGTTGATCACTGGTGGCAAACCGAAACAGGCTGGGCAATTGCATCCAACCCACGCGGTCTCGAGTCATTTGCGCCAAAAGCAGGGTCTGCAACAAAACCAACGCCCGGCTTTCAAGTCGAAATTCTTGATCCAGAAGGTAAGCAGGTCGCAGCTGGAGAGCAGGGCAGTGTTGTCATAAAACGACCATTGCCGCCGAGCTGTCTCCCGACCGTGTGGGGCAATCAAACGCGATTTGAAGAGAGTTATTTGAATCCATATCCCGGATACTACTTGACTGGAGATGGTGGGTTCATCGATCAGGATGGCTACGTGTTTATTATGGGTCGCACCGATGACGTGATTAATGTGGCCGGTCATCGGTTATCCACCGGAGAAATGGAAGAAATTGTTGCCGCACATACGGCAGTTGCTGAGTGCGCTGTGATTGGTGTTGCAGATGAACTCAAAGGCCAATTACCGCTAGGTCTTGTGGTTCTCAAAGATGGCGCGAGTCAATCACATGATGAGGTTGAGAAAGAGCTGATTGCGTCTGTTCGTGCATCGATTGGTGCGGTCGCTTGCTTCAACAAAGCGCTCATCGTTGACCGGTTACCAAAAACTCGCTCAGGTAAGATTCTTCGTGCGACGCTATGAAAGATCGCCGATGGAGAACCTTACACAGCCCCTTCAACAATCGAAGATCCGGCTGTGCTGTCAGAGATCGAGAGTCGCTTCTAGCGAGACAAAAAGATGATGCAAGACGACTGAATGACAGTCGTCTTGTGGTACTTCTGACATGCTCAATCTGAGTGGAATATCCACCTAATCGGCGATCTGATCAAAGATGGTCAGTGATTCTAGCTGTCCTGGCCGTTCAAGTTCGCAATGAGCGGTCACTTTTAGTCGTTTTTGTGATCGGTCGTATGCTGGGTCGTAGTGTTGCTCAAGAAGGCTTTCAGCAAGCTGATCCCAGCACCGTTCTTCGATCAGTTTGACCCACTGCGCAATCTGCTTCTTACCATGTCGAAACTCTAATCGCTGAATCAGTTGCTGCGTGATTTCTGGGTGTTGAGTGAGATGTTGATATTGCTCGAGCAAGAAGGCTGCCCGCTTCGATCGATCACAAGTGAAAGCGATTACCTGCGAGGTGATGAGATTTTGGAAAAGTGCCTGTGGTACATGGACCTCGCCAATTTTCGACGATTCTGATTCGATCAAGATGGGTTTCAACAAATCAAGTTGCGACAGCGCTTCAAAAAGACGCGACTCGAACAACTTTTGCGATGGTTGTGATTCGTCCGGCTCTTGTCCGAGGAGTGAACCGCGATGTCCCGCGAGCGCTTCAAGATCAAGGATCTGATGGCCATGTTCTTCGAGTCGTTTGAGCAGCTTGGTTTTACCGCAACCTGTCGGTCCGGCAAGAACAATCAGTTGAATTTGAGGAAGAATGCGATTGAGCTGCTCCTGAATATGCCGCCGGTAGGCTTTATAGCCTCCGGAAATGATCGAGACTGGCCACCCGATCTCATTCATCACCAGTGCCATTGACCCTGAGCGTTGGCCACCTCGCCAACAATAGACCAGTGGACGCCAATCCTTGGCGTGCGCGTTCAATTTTTCGATATGTGCTGCGATATTTCGATTGGTGAGGACCGCCCCCCGTTTTTTTGCAGTAAACGGATCGATCTGTTTGTAGATTGTTCCGACTTCAGCGCGTTCATCGTCACTGAGAACAGGGAGATTAATTGCGCCAGGAATATGATCAATGGCAAATTCCGATGGGGCACGAACATCAATCACGCAGTCGTAAGCGTCTTTTATTGCGAGAAATTGTGCAATGTCGGTGAGTGGAATCTTGCGTTGCATGTTGACTTGATGCGTCCAGACCTTAATAATCCCGCACCCATGCAGGTGTGGCTCAGTTGGTAGAGCACTCCCTTGGTAAGGGAGAGGTCGCGGGTTCAAGTCCCGCCACTTGCACCATGTCTTTGGGGGCGTGAATGATGGTATCACACCTACATCTCATGACTAACGCTTGCCCCCTCTGAGCGCAAATCACAGTTTCGTGTTGAAACACCGACACAAGCCCATCAATGGTTAACATGGATTGATCCATGGTCGACTAGAGCAACCGACTGATTCAGCGATGAATGCTCCACAGTCATCAGTATTTCAGGCATTATCTGGTGCTGACCACAGACGTGATTAATCGGAAGGTTAAGATGTTAATCAGTCCATTTTTGGAGCTCGCGAAGGCCGCACCGGAATTGCCTTGCCTCTACCGCTTGCAGAATGACACTTGGATTGCGTATTCGCGCGGGGAAGTTGTCGAAGCTGCAATGCGTTTATGTGCCCAGTGGAAGGTCGACGGGCTCAATGCCGGTGATCGTCTTTTAATTCTGATGGAAAACCGCCCCGAATGGGCGGTTACAGCCATCGCGAGTTGTATCTATGGCCTTGTTTCGGTGCCTGCATACACAACTCACCAGGATCATGAAATTCAGTATTTGATCGAAAAATCAGGTGCTGTCGCAGGAGTGGTGTCTAATGGACCATTATACGATCGATTAAGCACGCTGACCTCGAATATTCAATTCAATACATATGTCACGACAGACGATGAAAAACCGATGTTTGCACAGATTGTCGAGCGCGAGTTCGCTGTCGACGGTCACCGCGACCCAGATGCACTGTATGCCTTGATTGCGACCTCAGGGACTAATGGATTGCCCAAGTTAGTGTCTCTGACGCAGAACAACCTCCAGGCGAATGTAACCAGTATTCTCAGAGTTCTCGAAGACGCAAATTTGGCAGAACCGCATCGATTTCTGTCATTTTTGCCACTCGCACATGCTTATGAGCACATGGCTGGCCTTTATCTTCCTCTATATCTTGGCGGTGAGATTTTTTACTGCGAGAAACTCGATAAACTCGCGTCGATGATGGCTGATGTCAGTCCCACATTGATGACGGCTGTACCAAGATTATATGAGCTTTTACACAGTCGGATTACGAGCCAAATCGCGAAGGAAAGCCCGCTGAAACGTCGTCTTTTCGAGACCACCATTCGGTTGGGCCAGAAGTCGAAATTGTCAGGATTCGAAACAATCCTGAATACACTCTGTGAGCGTCTTGTTCGGCAGAAAGTTCGCAAGCGGTTTGGTGGTCAATTACGATATTTTGTCTCCGGAGGCGCTGCGCTCAACCCCAAAATATCTGAATTTTTCAGGGGCTTGGCGTTGGTATATTACAAGGATATGGGCAGACTGAGGCATCGCCAGTGATCAGTGTGAATCGGCCGGGTGATGAGCGAGCAGATACTGTGGGTCCAAATCTGCCCGGTGTTGAAGTTCGTCTCAGTGAAGCAGGTGAGCTGCTCGTGCGAGGAGCCAATGTGATGACAGGTTATTGGAATGATCCCGAATCGACGTCTGCTGCGCTGATTGATGGCTGGTTGCATACAGGTGATTTGGCAGAAATTGACTCTGATAGACATATCCGAATCGTTGGACGACTGAAGGATCTTATTGTGAATTCCGGTGGCGATAACATCGCTCCTGGTCCTATTGAGCAAGAGCTGAATCTGTTCTCAGAAATTGATCAAGTGGTGGTGGTTGGCGATGCGCGTCCTTGGTTATCTGCAATCATTTGTTTTGCTGATGGCGTTGAGAAGACTTCTTATGAGCAGGTACTTCGCGACGTACTGAAGCGGTATAACCAAGATAAATCACCGGTTTTACAAATCCGTAAAGCAGTTGTGATGAGTGAGCCCTGCACAATGGAAAACGGACTACTGACACCAACGCACAAGATCAAGCGTCAACAGGTGATTGGTCTGTATCAGTCTCAGATTGATGCACTGTATACGACGAAGTTAGCAGCAAGGTAACTTGGATCTTGTGAGATTCCTGTTTCGCTCAAGGGAGTTGTTTTGAAATCGAATCCACTGGCGATCTTTTTGCAGTTCCTGTGGCTTGGTTGTACGTCATTCGGGGGGCCGATTGCTCACATTGGTATTTTTCGCCAGCAATTCGTCGAGAAAGAACGCCGGATCAGTGAGAGTGACTACGCATCGCTCGTTGCGTTATGCCAGCTGATACCGGGACCTGCGTCGTCACAGGTTGGTATGGGGCTCGGTTATCGCTTTGCCGGGTGGAGGGGTGCATCGGCTGCATGGCTTGGTTTTACACTGCCGAGTGCGGTTCTCATGCTGTGTGCAGGGCTTTGGATCTTAAATGGTGGTGGGACCATTAGTGGTGCATGGTTCATCACCGCCATGAAGATTGTCGCGGTCGGAATCGTAACGCAAGCAGTCCTTGGCATGTGGAAACAATTATGCGTCGATCGCGAGACAAAAATTATCGCGCTTATCACAGCGATCGCGTTTTATTCGGTACCAACTGCACTTATGCAAGTCAGCTTGATCGCAACTGCTTTGGTCGCTGGATACGTGCTTGCATCCGATCCGGATACCAAGAGCAATCCGTCGATTGGAATTCAGCGGAATCATTTGCTCGCCTCAGTCGGTGTTGGTGTTGTTTGGGTGTTGGGGATCGTTGTCGCTCTCTCGGTAACCAATGGCAACGTTTGGGTTGATCTGATTGCGGGACACTACATCAGCGGTGCATTGGTATTTGGTGGAGGCCACGTTGTCCTGCCGTTACTTGAATCAGAGTTCGTTCCGCCAATGGACTCGAGTGTATTTCTCGCGGGTTATGGATTTGCTCAGGCAATGCCGGGCCCGCTTTTCACCATCGCCTCGTATTTAGGCGCTGTCACGATCAACCAATCTCCCTTGGTGGCAGCCATGGTTGGTGTATTGGCAATTTTTGTTCCAGGCGCGATGTTGTTGTCAATCGCGTTGATATTCGGAGACCGATTAACGCACTGGAAAAGGCGGTTGGTATTTGTCAACGCGGCCGTCGTTGGCTTATTGTTTGCGATTCTGATCAATCCCGTCTTCACTGAGGCTGTGTATTCAGAAGTGACCACTGGGCTTGCGGTATTAAGTTTATTGACTTGCGTCGTATTGAAGCGATCGCCGCTTGAGTTGGTTACTGTGATGGTGATCGCGACCTATCTCTGTCACTGGTTGGAGTGGATTTGAATGGCAATTCCCGTTGTTACCTTATTGATCAGCAGTCTCTTGATTGTCATACAGGTGATACTTACCTCGTTAGTCATTAAGTCACGTCGAAGATCCCAAATTCCCTTGAATACCGACGGTGCGCCTGAGCTTGAGAGAGCTGTTCGCGCCCACGCGAATTTCACCGAAGTAACGCCAATCTTTTTGGTCAGTTTGCTGATTCTTGAGTTAGTCGATAGCTACCTCTGGTGGGTCGCACTATTAGGGATGATTTTTGTCGTTGGGCGTGTTCTCCATGCGCGATCACTCATAGTGACGGAGCCACAATTCGGGACCTACCGACTGCGTGTTTTGGGGATGATGTTGACATTGAGCGCACTCTCCCTAAGTGCGCTCAGTGGAGTGATTTGGGTCATCTGGAATCTGCTGTAGCTCTATCCCGGAGGACAGAGCCGAGACGATTAACCGCGAAGATGAGATTCGAGGAATGTCAGCGTTCGTGCAAAGGCCAACGCCGCATCATCTTCGTCATAGCGGCCCCCAGTAGGGTTGGCAAATGCATGATTGGCTGTATACCAGTGTGTGGTGAGCAATTGATCCTTGCCAACCTCGCGAAGTGTTTGCTGGAAAGCACCAACCATTTTGGGATTGATACTTTTATCGAGTGTTCCGAAATGCCCAAGCATTGGTGTTGTTAGATCTTTGAGATCGTCAGCCGATCCACCGACGCGT
This sequence comes from gamma proteobacterium HIMB30, assembly GCA_000227525.2. Classification (GTDB taxonomy): domain Bacteria; phylum Pseudomonadota; class Gammaproteobacteria; order Pseudomonadales; family Litorivicinaceae; genus HIMB30. The sequence continues at coordinate 39,888 of AGIG01000034.1, read as the reverse complement.
CCATAGTAAATGACACTTGCGTCAGGACTCGCCGATAGCGCAGTTTGCAGGCTCCAGCCGCCACCGAAACACCAACCGCAAGTGCCAACTTTGCCATTGCCTCGGTTCTTGGCCCAGTCGACCCATGCGTTCATGGTCTCAGTCGCCTCATCTGGATTCAGTGCTTTGATTTGCGCCATCGCGCCGTCACGATCTGAGGCGACCGATCCTTTGAATAAATCCACCGCCAATGCCCGGAACCCTTTCTCTTTAAATTCCTGTGCAACCGCTTTGATATGATCATTCAGGCCCCACCACTCGTGAATCAATATCACTGTTGGTGCGTTTTTATCCTCAGGTTCAGCAAGATATCCGGTCACTTCACCCGCGAGATCGGTCTGAATCGACATCGTTTGACCGCCATGGGCAGCCGCTTTCGCCAATTCGACATCGGTGAGCACGTAAGCGAGTGGCAGTGATGCGACACCTTTGAGAAACAAACGGCGGCTGTCTGGATCGACATTGAGTGCTGGTCGATCGGATTGATAACAACTGATTTCATTACACATGAATATTTTCCCTACGTTATTGTGCGGTCCAACCGCCATCAACTGGCAGACTTGCGCCAGTAATTTGTGATGCTGCATCCGTGCATAGAAAACGGGTCAGCGCTCCCAACTGATCCGTTGTAACAAACTGTTTTGAAGGCTGTTTTTCTGTCAACAAAGCACGCCCGCCTGCTTCTGAGGTGATGTTAAGTTCCATCGCGCGCTTTTCAATTTGTTCTTGGATGAGAGGGGTATGTGTCCAACCGGGACAAATGGCATTGCATGTAATATCAATTTCAGCTGTTTCAAGCGCCGTCGCTTTGGTGAGACCGATTAATCCATGCTTAGCAGCGACATAAGCGGGTTTATTGATTGAAGCAACCAAGCCATGGACACTCGCAATATTGATAATACGCCCAAAATTTTGTGCTTTCATTCCAGGAAGGCATAAACGAGTCGTGTGAAAAGCAGCACTCAAATTCAAAGCGATGATCTGATCCCATTTTTCAGTCGGAAATGCATCAACCGGTGCGGTGAATTGCATCCCTGCATTATTTACCAGGACACTGATCGGTCCTTCCGATGCGATAACTTCAGCGAGTGCGGTTTCAATCGCTTGAGGTTGGGTCAGATCGGTTCCGACATAAATGGGTGAAGATGCACTGACTGCTGCGACGTCAGCGACTGCTTGATCAATCACCTCAGATTCGCCAAAGCCATTCAGAACCAGACGATAACCGGCTTCAGCGAGGGCTATCGCGATTCCGAGGCCGATTCCGCTGGTACTTCCAGTTACTAATGCGAGTTGCGTCATCGTTTTCCTTCGAATTCTGCTTGGGTATCCTATCCGTGCATTTGTTTCAAACGCATGACAGGGCGGTTTTCCTCGGCACTATGTGCGTAACGCGCCAGATTCTGCTTCGTGAATGCGTCTTTCAAATTCCCGTAAACGTTTATACACAGAGACCAATTCAACAATTTTCAACCAACTCCGGATGATGTATTGCAGGCTCTCCGCGACTTTACCCATCGCTCGGACAGTCTGGCTGACGACTCCAAGCGTGATCGCTCCAGTCACAATTGTCGGACCCAGCGCGAAGTAAGGAACGATCACCATGCCCTGCAAATAACTCCATTTCGCCATGTTGAAATAGAAATAATGCAGATACGCTTTGAAGTGGATTTTTCGTACGTCGTCAAACAGGAAATTGACCTGCTCAGTTTGCGCGCGTCCAGTGTCGTCCTCCCCAATAACCAGCTCTTTGCGGTAGGCAGCCTCATTTTTTTGGATATCATATTCGATCCCAGGAAGCTTTGAGCCCACTAAGCCGAGAATCACCGTACCTCCAATCGCTGTTAAAATGACCACCCAAACGAGGCCGTGATCGACAGGACCAATGATCGGAAGTTCGGTCACGTTTTTCGAGAGTCCGTACAGGATGGGAATGAATGCGAACAACATCAAAATTGTTTCGAGCAGTCCCACCCCGAGGTCTTCAGTGATTCGCGCAAACTTGAGCGTGTCTTCCTGAACTCGTTGACTCGCACCTTCGATCAACCGAGCCTTTCCCCAGTTGTCCTGGTAATACTCGGCCATACTGCGACGCCACCGAAAGGTCCAGTGATTGACCAGGAATCCGTTAAAGATCACGTTGACCACAATGTAAATCCCGGCAATGCTGAAAAACTCGAACATATAGCCGTTGAACTCTTCAATGCTCAGAGCTCCTGGCTCAGATAAAGCTAGCTGAAGTGCATCGTAGAAGCGGCCGAACCACTCGTTGATTTGCACATCGAGTTGAACGCTGTACCACACGGCCAACACGATTGTGATGGTGCCGCCGATACTCCAAGGCCACCATTTCCGGTCAATAAAAAATCTAAACATGGCTTGAATCCTAATCCTTTTATTATTCGCCCGAGCGTTACGCTGGTCTGAAGTGTATGCCGGAACACAAATTCGCCAGCGTTTTTTTTACGATGCCCTTTGTTCTTGTTCCAATGTTTGCAAGACTATGGTGTCACGTCTAGAAGGATGCAAGATTGCAAGCGCTCGAACTCTTTGATGATGCTCCCCACACCGAGCATGCGGTGACTCTGTTTAATCAGGATTTCCGTCATGCCGGGCAGACCGATGATCTCACCATCTATCAAGCGGAATATGCTTTGAAGTCGCCGGATTTGGAGTGTTTGCATTGTTTATTAGCGGACCAATTGGTTGGTGAGGATGATGAAACGCCCTGGCTTAGCGCACCGGTCATGGCTGCCTATGTCTCGCTTGCTGAGCGAGAAGATGGCGTTCCAGTGCGTCTCGATGACGCGATTTGTATTCTTGAGAATCGACAGAAACTGTATCTCGTTCGAATGATTCTGCGTCAAGCAACTCTTGAGCCGTGGAGTGAGAATGCTGATCTCAGTATCACGATCTATCGGGCTGAATCGCAGGATGGAGTGCATCAGGGTTTTTATGATCAGGTGGCGAATGAAGCACACGATGCGATGGCGGCTTGTCTGTATTGGCATGGTCAAATGGATATTGAAGATGATGCAATTCGCGAAAATCATCAAATTGCGGTTGAGGCATTGCAGACTGTCGTGCGTGATCTGATCGAAGAGTTTAATCAGCAGATGCCTGAAGGACTCGTTGCAAATCTTGAGCAAGCCGGCATGTTCGATGAAGAGTATGAGGATGAACTGGAGCAAGTCGAAGAAGACGATAGTTCGTCTGAATCAGGGACTCCAATCATTCATTGAGGCAGATTTTGAAAGACCAGATAAACGCCCTTGCTAATCAATGGAATCAATCACTTAAAGATCTTTTCGAACATGATTCTGAGCGCGGATCGCGATTTGTCACGATGGGTGCGGGGCTTCGCCTTGATTATTCGAAACATTGGATTGACCAGGCTGTATTCGAGGCATTATTCGATATTTTGGTTAATTGTGATTTTGTTGCTAAGCGCGACCAATTATTTGGTGGCGAAAAAGTGAATGTCACTGAAGATCGACCAGTTCTTCATCCTGCATTACGAGCTCAAGCGAATGATGCATTTCATGTGAATGGGGTATCGATTATTTCTGACGTGCTTCAAGCGCGTGATCGAGCTTACACTTTCGCTGACCAAATTCGCGATGGAAGTCTCGTTGGTGCAACGGGAAAGAAGTTCACCGATGTCGTGAATATCGGTATTGGTGGATCGGATCTTGGGCCCCTAATGATCAGCGAGGCACTCAAACCTTTGATCGACGGACCTCGACCACACTACGTGTCGAATGTCGACGGGGCCCATTTCCACGATACAGTTGCGGCTATAGACCCCGAAACAACCCTTTTCTTGATTGCTTCAAAGACATTTACAACTCAGGAAACAATGCATAATGCGAGCAAAGCACAGCAGTGGATTTCTGAAGCCTTGGGTCACGGGGCGATCGCGTCTCATTTTGCCGCCTTATCGACGAATACGGATGCAGTCAGCGCATTTGGAATCCCTAAAGAGCGAATGTTTGGATTTTGGGACTGGGTTGGCGGGCGTTATTCTGTTTGGTCGACGATCGGTTTGTCTTTGATGATTGCATTGGGACCTGGCGTGTTTGACCGGCTCCTTCATGGTGCTCGAGAGATGGACCTGCATTTTCGAGAGTCGCCATTATCGTCAAACATCCCAGTCATCATGGCTTTGCTTGGTGTTTGGTACCGCAATGGTTTTGGCCTACAAACACTGGCAGTCCTCCCATATGAGCAACGATTGCATCGACTTCCAGCCTATCTCCAACAGATGGAAATGGAATCGAATGGGAAACGGATCGATCGAGAAGGGCAAGCAGTTGCATACGACACCTGTCCCGTGATCTGGGGTGAGCCTGGAACCAACGGGCAACACGCGTTTTTCCAACTATTGCATCAAGGCACGCTCATTTGTCCGATCGACTTCATCTTGAGCGCGAATCCGTCCAACACGGATTCTGAGTCTCACGTTTTACTCAATGCCAATTGTTTAGCTCAATCTGAGTCATTGGCATTCGGCAAGTCCCATGAGCAGGCCTACCAAGAGATGGTGGAGCAAGGGATGTCGGCAGCGCAAGCTGGGCGATTAGCACCGCACCGTTCCTTTCCTGGTAATCGCCCGAGTTCAACCATCATGATGACACAATTAACTCCTGAGACACTCGGTGCCTTGATCGCGGCATACGAACACAAAGTGTTTACTCAGGGTGTTCTCTGGAATGTCAACTCGTATGATCAATGGGGCGTTGAGTTGGGGAAAGCACAATGCAATGCGTTACGCCCAAGCTTTGACTCAGGGTGCGCGAGTGATTTTTCTTCATCAACACAAGAGGGGGTACGATGGCTTCGAAAAAACATGCACTGACCCCAGATGAAATCAGTCGCGTGATCGAAATGGCCTGGGAAGATCGAACTCCCTTTGAAGCAATCGAAGCATCGTATGGATTGAGTGAGCCTGATGTGATTGAGCTCATGCGACATGAAATGAAATTATCGAGCTTTAAAATGTGGCGTGAGCGGGTGTCCGGTCGCAAAACAAAACACGTTCAGCGTCGCGGATATCGCTTCGGTCGACATGTGTGTCCAACGCAGCGCTCTCGATAAAACATAAAGTTATAAGCATTGAAAAACTTATTCTTTTGAGATCTAACGCTGCCGGCCTATGATCCTCACATCGACACGAGAGGACATTGACATGAAGGCATGGGGATCCCTACTAGGAACCATCACGATGGCGTTTGCGGTGACATCGCACGCGTCAACATTGACACCGGTAATTGATAGCTTCACGTTGACCGATTTGATCGAAGACAACAGCGTGAAGGTGCTTGAAATACGCAGTGATGAGAAAGCCTACCTAAAGCAGCATATTCCGGGATCAGTGTATCTGTCATATGGTGAATTCAGAGGGCCTAAGACCAACCCAGGGCAATTGCCCGATCTGAAAAAGCTTGCGAAGGCACTTGGCTCACGAGGCATCCAAGTTGAAGATGCCGTGGTGATTGTCCATGACGGAGTAACAACCACAGATTTTGGTGCCGCGGCACGCGTTTACTGGACCCTGAAAAGTGTCGGATTTGAGTCGCTCGCGATTTTAAACGGAGGCTTTGGCGCCTATCAAAAGGACGGTTTTGAGCTGGCATCTGGAGAAAGCAAAGTCTCACCGGTCAACACAACGCTCGTCTTGAATTCAGCGTGGTATGCGGACACCGCAGAGGTTGCAAAACAGGTCGCTGGAGACGGTAATGCACGACTTCTCGACGCGCGCCTGGATAATTTCTATGCTGGAACTGCATGGCATGATGCGGCGGCACGTCCAGGCATTCTTCCGGGCGCAGAACAATTTGCTTTTGAGGCTTTTTTTGATAAGAACACACCGCTTCTGAAGCACGCTGATGAAATTGATGCAATTGTGAGTGCCAATGGTTTGAATCAACCTGGGACGATCTCTTACTGCAATACGGGGCATTGGGCAGCGACCAATTGGTTTGTATTAAGCGAAGTGGCTCGGGTTGATGGTGTGAAACTCTATGCAGAATCAATGGCTGAATGGTCAGCACTCAATCAACCGATGGAAAATGTGCCGACTTCTGTACAGTTCGCAATCTTGAAAACCAAAAAATGGTTTAACAGTCTGGTGAATTAATTTTTTGATCACACAAATTCTCCTTGTTATTGCATTGGTATTAACGCTCGCTATCTCGGTGGGCGTTCGTTTTTCTTTACTTCTCCTGGTGGGTCTACTCATCGGCTTTAGCCTCGAACGATTCGGCTTTGGCTTCGCGGGTCCCTGGCGGCGACTAATTCGTGACCGGAATGCACAGGGCTTCATGGCACAACTTGTCGCGATCGGGCTGACAGCGATCGCGATCCAACCGATCATTGCGTTTGCCCCTGGTTCTCTCATCGGAGCGATTGCACCAGTATCGTTAACCATGGTTGCTGCTGCATTCGTTTTTGGCCTCTCGATGCAAATGATTTTGGGATGCGGGTCTGGAACCCTAGTCAATGCCGGTTCAGGGAATGCAATCGCATTGACTGCTTTGCCGCTGTTTTGCGTGGGAAGTTTTCTAGGAACATTACTCGTGCCGACTGCGATCGAAATGACCCCGCATATCCCGGTCAATCTGACTGAGTCTTTTGGTGTCGGCGGCAGTATCGCTTTGACCCTCGCTGGGCTATTCGTGCTGGGAATCATCGCGTCACGATTCAGCGTGGGTTCCCTGTGGAATCGCAAATTATTGATTGCCGCAGCGATCCTGGCTGCTCTCGCGACCATTCATGTTTTGGTTGCAGGCCAACCGTGGGGCGTTGTGTATGGTCTTGGTCTCTGGGTCGCGAAAGGCGCACAGAGTCTTGGCTGGGATCCCAGTAGCGCGCAATTTTGGATCCATCCGATTAATGCAAATGCTCTCAGTACATCGATATTGACTGATACCACTTCATTGACCAGCTTGGGCTTGATCGGTGGCGCTGCGCTTGCCGCATGGAAAGATTCATCCAGTCAACCCTTCAACCAGTCGGTAGCGATCTGGTATTACTTGGTGGCAGCACTCTTTGGCCTATTGTTGGGTGTTTCATCACGACTGGCTTTCGGCTGTAATGTTGGTGCCTTATTCAGTGGTATCGCTTCCGGATCGCTTCACGGATGGGCCTGGTTGTTCGCAGGTTTTTTCGGCAGTGTTATCGGAGTGCGATTACGAGATCAACTCTGGCAACAGGCCAGGCAGGGCGTGTGATGAGTCGTCGTTCAGGAATTATGATTGCGTTGGTGTTCGCAGTGGCTGTTGTTGGACTTGATTGGTCGCTGGGTGTTCCGCCAGATCCCTATCGTGCACCAGATCCAATGGCATTTGGTTCAATGTCTGGCGCATCGGGCGCGATCTGCTCATTTGCTCCAGGGGCCAACGAATGACTCAGATCGTTATTGATACAAGTTTCGGTCTCATCAAGCTCATGTTTGACAACCACGAACTCGTTCGAGTTGAGCAGGCCCAATCCAAACAATCAAATGGGCGCATTTCCGACGATGTATTGCGGCCTGTCATTGACTGCATTGAAGGTCGACGCGATGGTTTGGGAATCCCTGTCAAATTGGAAGGATCTGACTTCCAACTGAAGGTCTGGGAAGCAATGCGCCTAGTGCCTTTTGGTGAAGTGATTAGTTACTCAGAGCTAGCAAAGCGAGCAGGCAATGTGCGAGCAACACGAGCGGCTGCATCAGCATGCGGTCAAAATCCTTGCGCGATCATTGTTCCCTGTCACCGAATTGTGCGTCGAGACTATCGACTCGGTGGCTTTTTTTGGGGATTAGAAGCGAAAAAGACACTCTTGCAACGAGAGGGACTTCGGATTCACGGTGATCAGATCATCGATTCTCATCATCCATAGATGATTATCAATGCGATAGAGAGAAAACATTTATTGGATTAGTTGTTCCATCATTCCTATTCTCGGTCCAACACAGGGAGAGACATGCGGGTTTCCTCTGGACGAGAAGCACAGGAGTGAGTCATGGCCTCAAAAGCATATGATGCAGGCGTTAAAGAATATCGCGACATGTATTGGACACCGGACTATGTCCCTTTGGACACAGATCTGTTGGCATGTTTTAAGTGTACTGGTCAACCAGGCGTTCCGAAAGAGGAAGTTGCAGCTGCGGTTGCTGCCGAATCATCGACAGGGACCTGGAGTACCGTTTGGTCAGAACTGCTTACCGATCTCGAGTTTTACAAAGGTCGCGCGTATCGTATTGAAGACGTGCCAGGCGACGATGAGTCGTTTTATGCATTCATCGCGTATCCAATCGATTTATTCGAAGAAGGTTCCATCGTCAACGTACTGACCTCACTGGTTGGTAACGTCTTTGGATTCAAGGCACTACGCCATTTACGACTCGAAGATATTCGATTCCCGATTGCTTACATTAAAACCTGTGGTGGTCCGCCAGGCGGTATCCAGGTGGAGCGTGATCGTCTGAACAAGTATGGACGACCAATGCTTGGATGTACGATCAAGCCGAAGCTTGGACTGTCCGCGAAGAACTATGGCCGAGCAGTGTATGAGTGTTTACGTGGTGGCCTTGATCTGACCAAGGATGACGAAAATGTCAATTCACAACCGTTCATGCGTTGGAGAGATCGATTCGAATTCGTTGCTGAGGCGATCCAAAAAGCAGAGCAAGAGACAGGGGAGCGGAAAGGTCACTATCTGAACGTCACCGCAGCAACACCCGAAGAAATGTACAAGCGCGCTGAGTTCGCAAAAGAGCTGAACCAGCCGATTATCATGCATGACTTTATTACTGGTGGCTTTACAGCAAACACCGGCCTCGCAAACTGGTGTCGCGACAATGGAATGTTGCTTCATATCCACCGTGCAATGCACGCTGTTATCGACCGACATCCAAAACACGGCATCCATTTCAGGGTGTTGGCCAAGTGTCTTCGTTTGTCCGGTGGAGATCACCTGCACACCGGAACTGTCGTGGGCAAGCTCGAAGGCGATCGAAATTCAACCCTCGGTTATGTTGATCAGCTTCGTGAATCATTTGTTCCTGAGGACCGCTCGCGTGGTGTGTTCTTCGATCAAGATTGGGGCTCAATGCCAGGGGTCTTCGCGGTTGCTTCCGGTGGTATCCACGTCTGGCACATGCCAGCCCTGGTCACTATCTTTGGTGATGATTCGGTATTGCAATTCGGTGGCGGAACTCAGGGTCATCCCTGGGGGAATGCTGCTGGCGCGGCAGCCAACCGTGTTGCTCTTGAAGCCTGCGTGAAAGCTCGTAACGAAGGACGTCATCTTGAGCGCGAATCGCGCGATATTTTGATGTCGGCGGCACAAAGCAGCCCAGAGCTCGCGATCGCACTCGAAACCTGGAAAGAAATTAAGTTTGAATTCGATACGGTCGATAAACTCGATGTTTAGAAATCCATTTAACGTATTGATTAGATTGAATTAATGAGGAATTAGAGATGGCGAATAAAACAGAAATAGGTGATTTCCAAACCGCGCAAACACTGGAGACTTTTGGATTCTTACCACGCTTCAGCCAAGACGAAGTGTATGACCAAATTGAATACCTGATTCGTCAAGGTTGGACTCCGTCAATTGAACATGAGCATCCATCGCAGTGCGCAAATTCGTATTGGACGATGTGGAAATTACCAATGTTTGGCGAAAAGGATTTGAACACGATTGCGGGCGAGCTTGAGGCATGTCGTCGAGCATATCCAGATCATCACGTCCGCTTGATTGGCTATGACGCATACACCCAAAGTCAGGGATTGTGTTTCGTTGTTTACGAAGGGACAACTCGCTAACGCACCCAAGGTGGTCGTGCGATGAAAGAGGCATCAGAGATGAGTGATTCAATGACAGGCAAACAACTTGCACTCGCGAGAAGGCAAGCGCTTTCTCAAGGCGGTAAATCTGCGCTTCAACCGCAAGCCGTCAATAGCAATGATGTTCAGGCTTCGTCAGAATCGGTACCAGCGACCTTGTCTGCCAAAGAGCGGAGACGGCTGATGTCGCAGACTGGGAAAGCGGCTTTACCAATGACTGATCGGACGCGAGCATCGACGATGGTCAACCAGAACTGTGATTGTGAGGCCTCAGCCCAACAACCTGCGTTACGTACGAGCACTCGGAGTGGACGACCAAGCGTTGTCGAGAATTCACCCGGGCGGACAACCGCAAAGGCGCGTCGTGAAGCATTGTCAAGCTATGGTAAACGCGCATTGACCGGAAATCAGGATGGTTTCGGCGGCAGTGTCAGTGGCCGCGCAGCAGCCCGAGCGCTGCGTGAGGAAAAAAGCCGGTTTGGCGCCAAGAATCTGAAGCAATCAAGCTCGCCTCGGCCCGTCCGGGGCGCGCGTGACGCCTCATGGAAAGTTGCTTCGACGATGACCGAAGGCGGAAACGAAGTCTCCGGTACTTCAGTTCAACATGACCCTGTGATGACTGGCTCAGACCAAGGGGTATGCCAGGCGATTACCGGAACTGATTATTTGTCCGGTGAAGCGTTTGAGAATGCTTGCTTACAACCTAAGAGCTCGCGTTGCCAAGCGACCCGTCTGTCGGACGCTCTCGGTGGAAATACGATCTCTGGTAATGAACTGGGGGCTGGGGAGCAACTGACGGGTAACCGCACAGGCATGTGTCAAACGGTCACTGGTACTGAGTATATGGCCGCAGGACAGTTCTCAGTCTGTCACGCAGGAATACGGCGACACGATGGACCAAGTACGTCGGATCAAACCACCGACGGCTTACCAGTCTCCGGAGGTGAGCGAAATCATGCCAGGGTGACTGGGACCGAATCGTCCTCGATGGTTTCAATGACGGGCTCTCAATATTTAAGTCAGGGTCTGGCGGCCACTCAGTCTTCGCGTCACCACGGTGAGACATTGAGAAATCCAGATCGTCTGACTGGCGCATTGTTGTCGACCAATCGGCATGTGACTGGTGATACCCGATCGGTCGGGAATCAAGTAACTGGCGATAACTACGTGGCAAATGATTTGACCAGTCGGTCTACGCAATCAGGAACTCGTCAGCGATTTGGCGGAAACCGACTCGCGACAAATCGTATCAGTGGATCGATTCCGCAAAGGAGTCAGGCAGTGACTGGTGATGAGCCAGGGACCTGTCAGCATCTCACAGGGACGCCATATGTTGGTCGCGATACACAGTTTGAATTTTGCGATGGGGCGGGAGCAGTAGAAAGCGCGCGTCGAATGGCTGGCAGCGCGATCAGTGGAATTCAGCCAGGTGTCGCCAATGGCGTCACCGGCGATGCACGTGGCGCCGATCACCCAATTTCAGGGACTCCCTATCATGGCGAAGATCAACTCCATGAGGCATTTGGGATGCCACAGGCACGCAGTGAAACGCGAAATTTCAGTATTGGCACTCCTGCTCGGCAGGCGATGCTTGAGCAACGTGACAATGCTCGTCGCATCACTGGGTCCTTTGGTCGTGCAGAAGGCAAGATCACGGGATCAGATGAAGCAAACTTTCAGCCGGTAGCGCGAGCGAACGTCACGACGGTAGCGCCAGACTCGGTTATCGGAGCAGATCGACAGATTACCGGAGAAGGCCGGAGTCTTGGGTTGACGATCACAGGTGATGATTGGGATCGCAACAGTGCAGTGACTGGAACGGAAGGGCGTTCGGCGATTTCGAGGAATCAGACACGACGTGGCGACGGTCAGATGCGGGTCCGTGAAACTCAATCAAAGCCCGAGCGTGAGTCAAGTCGCGTGACAGGCTCGAGTGGAAACACGTCAGATGGCGCGTTAATCACGTATTCAGGGGGCGCCCGCGGCTAAAAGCGGGCAGTCATGGAGAGCACGATGTTGCAACGTTCAAAATCAGCACAATCGAGCAAATTGAACCGGGCGCCTCTGGGTCGCCCTGGAGCAAGAGCCTCTGTGGTGTCTGCTGTCGTTGAAAAGCAACGTGGGATTCATGCAATAACCGATGTGCAGGATAATGCACAACTCATATCTTATGAGCGCAGCGTAAAGGATTCATTTGATCGGATCGAGCCAGTCCTTCGACAATTAGTCGCTATTCAGTTTGAGATCGATTTTGCGAGTCAAGCTCAAGAGATTGCTGATCGGGAACTGGGTTTCGAGCTACCGTTTGATTTATTAAATGCTGCCTGGACCAATCAGCTGGATATCAAAGCGCTCTACGCCTATTGCGTGTTTGAGACCTATCGCCGTTTTTGTGATCACTCGATTGCAACCTCGCCGTTGGCGATGCATTCCGATTCAGACTTTGATGAATTACTGGAAGAATGCGGTTTACACGCAGTTGATCTGACGCCTTGTGCTGACGGGCGTCTCGCACACGTCATTCGGTCGGTGTTACGTCTGCCGCCAAACAAAGTGCGTCGCAAGTCCTATGCAGGTGCTGTTTTTGACATCGATGATAACGTTCAAAAATGGACCGAAGTTGAATTGCTGCGCGAGCGAGCAGGTTTATCGACATCGATTTCTGGTTCTCGCTATCTAAAAGGAGTGGTCTATCACTTCAGTACCATCGATGGACAGTGCGAAGGATGTGCAGCGCATGGCTCCAAGGATGATCAAGCCGCTCTTGCTGGTCGTGATGCGTTATATGCGTTCCGTGAAGCGATTGAACATACGCATTGCTGCGGGGCCTCAGTAGACTTACTACTGATTGGTGTTGACACAGCCACTGATTCCATTCGTGTCCACGTACCAGATGAGAACGGAGACATCAGTCTTGACTCGCATCTGTCGTCGATTGAACTGTTCGAGCAGACCCAAAATGAACCGAGAGATCGGGCGCGTGAACAGATTCAACAGGCAGTTGCACGTGAATGTCCAACAACACGATCTGGACTGAAGCGTTTCGTCGGTGCATTGATCGAAAACAATTTGTCACAAATCGAATTAGTAAAAGCTGAGTTCGACGGAACTTATGCGGATATCGGACATGCCGAGCGATTCATCGGAGTCGGTGTGGGATTCGAGGAGATCCAAATCCGCAATCTCATGTATTTCGCGTATTTAAAGACGATCGAGGAAGGCGCGTCTGATATCGATGTCGGATTAAAAATATTCAAGTCGCTCAACATCAGTCGTGGTTTACCGGCGCCAATTATCGTCCGATTTGACTATCACGGTTCGATCCCTGGAGCACGTGAGCGCGCGATGAACCGCTGTCAGCAGATCACTGAGGCAACGATCAAGCGGTTCCCTCAACACGCAGATGGTGGATCGATTCACATCTTAAAAGTTGTGAGAGATTGCCAATCAGAAAGCCCTATCGAAATCATTGATTCATCAGTCCCAATGACTGGGATAGAGAGGAAGGCATGAAAATTTGTCAGGTTGAACGGCCACTTGTTGCAACAAACCGAATTGCGGAAATGGAACATAAGCATTTGCAAGTCGTTCGGGATGGTACGAGTTCTCAGGTCGCCGTTGATGCAGTTGGCGCGAAGCCTGGCGATTGGGTGATTTGCGTCGGTAGTAGTGCTGCCCGTGAAGCGGCTGGCAGTAAAGGTTATCCGAGTGATTTGACAATTGTTGGAATCATCGACCATTGGCCGCCCACTGAAGAAGGTACGGCTTCATGATGATTTGTCGTGTGGTTGGATCGATTGTTTGTTCGTGTCGAATCGATGGCCTGAAGCACACAATGTTTCGGCTCGTTGAAAGCGAAAGCGGACTGCAGCAAGCGGCCACCGACACGGTAGGCGCTAAGCCTGGAGATTGGGTTTTTTTAACAACCGGTACTGCAGCACGGTTTGCAACCGGTGATTACGAAGTTCTGACAGATCTCGCTGTTTGTGGCGTGATTGATCAGTGGCCTCCAGCGAGCGCGCCAAACTGAGCGCGCGGACTGGTCTCAATAACGAAGGAGTAGGAGAGAACGATGGCAAATGAAAACTACGGGATCGCACTGGGTATGATCGAGACGCGTGGCTTAGTCCCCGCCATCGAGGCGGCAGACGCAATGACAAAGGCGGCTGAAGTCCGACTCATCTCGAGAGAATTCGTCGGCGGCGGCTACGTAACCGTGATGGTTCGTGGTGAGACTGGTGCCGTCAATGCAGCTGTTCGTGCCGGAGCAGATGCGTGTGAACGGGTCGGTGATGGCCTCGTGGCTGCGCACATTATTGCGCGCCCGCACAAAGAGGTTGAGCCGGTATTGGAAGCAACAACTAAATAAACGCATAGTTATTAGCTAATTTGGAGAACTATCATGTCAACTGAAAATTATGGTATCGCTTTAGGAATGATCGAAACGCGCGGTCTTGTCCCCGCAATTGAAGCTGCCGACGCAATGACAAAGGCAGCGGAAGTCCGTTTGATCGGTCGGGAGTTCGTCGGTGGAGGTTACGTCACAGTCATGGTCAGAGGCGAGACTGGTGCTGTCAATGCCGCAGTCCGCGCTGGCGCAGATGCTTGTGAACGAGTCGGTGATGGCCTTGTAGCGGCGCACATTATCGCGCGTCCACACCGTGAAGTAGAGCCTGTTCTACCGACGGCAGCTGCATCTTAAATGTGTCATGTGGTGGTCGCGATGCGACCACCAGGCTGACTTTTTGGTTTTTTCCGTGGTCGCATTTGATACAGTCATAAGCGACTTCATTGGATAGGTAGAGTTCATGGGCTGGAAAGAGCGAAAACGTCCCCCGCGTATGGAGCGTCGTTATCAGTTCGAAGATTATGATGCCTTGCGAGATTTTTTAGACGCTGCTGCGGAAGCATCTGAGGCATGTGGTTTTTACCCTGATATGGCATTTGGGCGTAGTCATTTGAACGTCACAATTCATCCCGATGAGGGAAGTGATGCCGTGTCCGAGTTACAGCGAGAATTTGCCAATACCCTTGATGCGATCGGTGGATACCTCGAAGAGGAATCGAATTGAGGTTGGCGTTTGCCTCCAATAAAGGCGGGGTTGGCAAGACCACACTCGCGATTAACGTCGCTTCTTTTCAATCACAATCACGCCGGATGACTCTGTACGATGCGGATCCGCAACGATCATCTCTGCATTGGTCATCAATTCGTGAATCAAACAGCAATTTAGTAGTCGAGTCTTTTTCTGAACAAGATCGTTATGCCAAACATGCGGTTTTTGACTGTCCACCGGCGATTCATCATCCAGATACGCTGGCAGTGCTCAGAGTGGCTGATGTGGTCTTGATTCCTGTTTTACCTTCTCCGTTGGATTTATGGGCAACGCTTGCTGTTGCCGAAGAGATTCAACGGGCGCAACAGGACAACAAGAAACTTCAGGCATTTTTGGTATTGAATCAAATGGAATCTCGCTCTCGTCTATCTCGAGAAACAAAAGAGGTGTTGGAATCGCTCGAAATCTCAGCGTTAGAGACAACAATTCAACGCCGAGTGGTCTATCGCAATGCGATTCTGGATGGGCGAGATGTCAACCAGTCAGGAAAAGGAGCGATCGCTGCTTCACTGGAAATCACTAATCTCATCAAAGAAATTCAATCAAAGAGGTAGTTATGCCTGAGTCAAAGCCCACTTCATCGAAACTGGCAGCATCGATCGAGAAAGTCAAAGCCGTTCAACCAACACGCCAACGTACTTCAAACAAGGCCCCAGCAAATGCCAAACCGAAGGCGTCAACACAAGCAAAAGTGACAAGACGTGCAACGGCGCAAAAGCCAAAATCGGACATCCAGTCAGCCAGTCCAATGCGTCGCTCGCGAGTATGGCCTGATTAATCTACACTCGTAAGCGATTGAAGATAACAATGGCGGGTTAGTGAATGTCCGGACTTGATCTTGACGCGCTTGCACATCTAGATGTTCCTGAGTTCATTGTCCGTCATACGACAATGCGGCAATTGCAGATTTTTGAGGCAGTTGTTCGGCTTGGCAGTCACACCCGGGCTGCCGAAGAGCTGTATTTGACCCAACCAACAGTCTCGATGCAAACCAAAAAGTTGACCGATGCGATTGGCGTACCGTTACTTCAACAGAATGGTCGTCAAATTGAGGCCACGGCCGCCGGTCAAATTGTCTATCGATCGGTTCGTGAGATTTTCAGCTCATTGAGCGATCTGGAAGTGGCATTATCAGAGCTCAAAGGCCTCAAGCGCGGAAAACTAAAATTGGGCGTTGTGACAACAGCCAAGTACTTAGCACCTGAGTTGCTGGGTCGATTCAGTGAAGAATATCCAGGTATTGAGTTATCTTTAAAGGTCTCAAACCGCGATCGAATCTCAGAGCGACTGTCAGAGAATGTCGACGATTTGTATATCATGGGCCAGGCTGCAGAGGAAATTCAGGGTATCGAACTGTATCCATTTGCACCGAATCCGCTGGTTGTGATTGCGCCAAAAAGCCATGAACTTTTTCACTCCCAAAAGCAGGTCAGTCTGAGAGAACTCAGTCAATATCCTTGGATCATGCGTGAACCGGGATCCGGGATTCGCGATGCGACATTACGGGTCTTTGAATCACAGGGTTTACGGCCAAATATCCGTATGGAACTTGGAAGCAACGAAGCGATTAAACATGCGGTCATCGCGAATCTCGGCTTATCCGTATTATCGTTACATTCGATGACGATTGAAGGGCCTGAGGGACCAC
This sequence comes from gamma proteobacterium HIMB30, assembly GCA_000227525.2. Taxonomy (GTDB): domain Bacteria; phylum Pseudomonadota; class Gammaproteobacteria; order Pseudomonadales; family Litorivicinaceae; genus HIMB30. Next base: position 23,248 of record AGIG01000034.1, on the reverse strand, counting down.
TCGGCATTGTGAGAGCTGAGCAATTTCCAATCGCACGTCAGTGGAACATCATTCATCCGTCGGACCGGAAGCTGTCACTTGTGGCGAGTTCTTTTCTGGACTTCTCAATGCGTGAAAAGCAACGCATCACTCAAGAAATGAGAGCTCGATGGCCAGATGTTGTCATCAACTGATCGGTTGTTTTTCTCACCAAACGGACCACTGACGACGTATTGTTGAATAGCCGCACTTGATCGAGACTCACGAATCGAACGTCGTGAGACTCCGCATTGCCAGGCAATTCCTGATAATCCACCGTGAATGCGTATCTAATATCAAAATGCGTATGTTTTGGCTCATTTGGCCTTGCAGGAATGGTGTGTGCATCAATATCAAAAATCGTCCGTGAGGCAAAATTGAAGTCAGAGACCTGGAGCCCAGTTTCCTCTGCGGCCTCTCGTAAGGCTGATTCCAGCAAATTCGGGTTTCCATCAACATGGCCTCCAGGCTGGAACCACCGATCGAGCTTTTTATGATGCAACAGAACGGCTGCCTGTAAATCCGAGGATAAGATCCACGCCGATGCGGTCAGATGACCTTGTAGGCATGATCGATGAAGGCAATCGGGATACGCTCGGATAAAGGCGAGGGTTTGTGCTTTGGCACTTGCCTCCGCATGGTCAAAGGCCCTGTGTGCTTCGATATGGCTGATGATCTCGTCTAACACTCTAAGTTCCCATGGGGTTGTGGATTGCGGCAATCGCGGCGTCGGCTGCCGCATCGATATCAGCCTCCGATCCGGCGATCGTCAAACGTCCAAATGCACCGACCGCACGGACATCAACTAGCGTGATATTGGCTGCTTTTTCGGCCTGGTTGGCCGCATAGATAATATATCCAGCAGGTTCGGTTTCTAGAATAAACATACTTTGCCCAGGAAGAATCATCGAGCCACGCCGATCTTGTCGATTGATCAAAACGGTATGATCAGGCGTCATTCCGCGAATTGTCTCTTGCCAGGCAATCGACGGATGTGTTCGATCCGAGACCTGTGCACCCATCCGCGCCAATAGAATATTTCCTGCCTCGCGGACGTCGCTCTGGTCTCGTTGGTGAATGACCATTGATCCATATGCCCGCTCAACGACCTGTTGTGCAAGATGCACTCGAGTGGCTTTCAGTGCGACATCAGTCAGCTGATGAACAGCCATTCCGGGTGAAACCTCAACCCATAGACATGCATCTCCGGGTATGGGTAGAAAACCTTGAGAGACCGTTGCCATATAAGCTGCTAGCTGCGGTTGTAGCGAATCGCAATAGACATACGTTCGAAGTCCGATTGAGGGGGTATTCACGCTGAGGACTCCTGAGTTTTAAGCATCTGAGTGGCCATTTGCAGAGCGGTGCTTCGGTCTTTTACCAAGGCATCGGCCGGTAATTCCTGTAATAAACCAAGGCGCTGTAAGCGATCGATGACTGCAGCGTTGGCGCCAGTAATAAAGACAGGCTTTTTCGCTTTTAAATCGTCTTTGATCATGTCCTCAATTGCCATCGAAGATGATACCCCGATTGATGGAACATCAGTAAAATCAATGATTAACGCTTGATGATCGGATAAGACTGCGCGTTGCCGAGAAATTGCTTTGGCGAGACCGAAAAATAGCGTGCCTCCCAAGGCAAAAATCAAAATACTTCCGTTGGTCTCCTTCAGGATCGTTTGCTCATCACGTGAGAGTTCTTCGGCATTCGGATCACGAATTGCTTTCACTGAGTCAGCGTGGGCTGCTGTTAATCGTTCAATCGTTAGTAGGTTGGCAATAAACACACCGACAGCAACCGCGATGATCAGATCAACAAAGACGGTCAGCAAAATGACACCGTACATAATCAAGGCGGCTTTCGAAGAGACAATATGTGCTCGAGATAAGAAACGCCAGTCAATGATGTCGAGGCCGACTTTGAACGCAATCCCTGACAAGACCGCGAGCGGAATCATGGCGGTGAGATCACTAATCCACAACAGAACGACTAATAAAACAGCAACGCGTGACAACCCAGACAGCGCTGACCGACCGCCTGATTGGATATTGACGACAGTACCCATTGTGGCACCGGCACCAGGAATGCCTCCGAAAAGACCGGATGCGATATTCCCGATACCTTGTCCAACAAGCTCTTTGTTGGCGTCAGACTCACGCTTTGTCATGCTGTCCGCTATCACTGAGGTGAGCAGGGCATCGATTGATCCCAGCATGGCGAGAACTAACGCATTAGCCATCATAATTTGCCAATGCCTCATTTCGAAGACGGGTAGCTGAAATTCAGGAAGACCGTCCGGGATGGCACCAATGACACGAACTTCACCGGCAAGGAAGAGTGAGGCGACCACCGAACCAACAACGAGTGCGAGTAATTGCGGCGGCACAAATCGCCGATAACTTGATGGAATCAAAGCGATGATTAAAAACGTGCCAAGTGCCAGACACGTTTCCTCGATTGAGATGTTCTGAAGCAGGGACGGGAGGGCAGATAACGTTCCAATAACGCCGCCCGCTGGCGGTGGCTGCCCTAGAAATGGACCGATTTGCAGGACAATCAGAATAATACCAATGCCGGTCATGAATCCCGAAACCACCGTATAAGGCATCATGGTGACAAAGTGACCAACACGCAGAATTCCAAAGAAAATCTGTAGGCAACCGGCCAAAATGACCACAGTAAAGGCCATAGCGAGGCCTTGGTCTGGATCAGAAGCGATGAGACTAGCGACAACTGCTGTCATCACCACCGTCATGGGACCTGTCGGCTCAGAAATGAGTGTCGGGGTGGCGCCGAAGAGGGCGGCGAATAGTCCGACCAAAATCGCGCCATAGAGACCCGCCTCAGGGCCTGCTCCAGATGCAACACCAAAGGCGAGTGCCATTGGCAGGGCGATCACGGCTGCAGTGACACCACCGAATACATCACCCTTAATATTAGTCAGTCGAATTTCGTTAAATATCGCCAAAATCCCGATGCCTTATTGGTCCCGATTAAGAGTTATACGGAAATTTCATTGTCGGCGTAACTCGATAGTATCAATGAAAGGCATCGATGATTATCGATACTCTATTGATGACAGATGGAATTCAATGTCGATTTTGATCATGAAATCGCCAGCAATACAGAGCGAAGTAGGAGCGATAAGGGGATGCTCGCGCCACAAAGTCTCTCGCGTCTTCACCCAATTCAGCAGCAAAATCAACACTTAAGCGGCGAAGAATAAGATCTTTGTCACTCCATTGATTCGGGTTGCGTAGAACAAATAATTCCCACATCGCAACCGACCACGGACCAAGGCCCCAGACCTCAAGTAAGACCTCGCGGCGCTGAGCTTCAGAGTGAGTGGCAATTGTTTGAATCCAATGATCGCCGCGATGGATCAAGTCACTCAATGTTCGTTTTTTCGAAGCTGACAATCCTGTGTTTGGCGTTTCTGGATTTTTGAGTGCGTCGATTAATTTGGAACGCTCCGGATATTGAGTCACAAGTCGATCCCAAATTGATCGTGCCGCTTGATTCGATAATTGTTGACCAACAACAATCCGGCTGAGTCCAAGCAACAAGTCATCACCATACCGGGCTGGAATATCGATGGGCCCAACGGATTCGATAAATTCAGATAGCTTTTTTGGTCCGAGCTTGGTTAGATGATGGTGTGCGTTTTTCGCCGATTCAGAATAAGCCATAACAAAAAAAGGAATCCCTAGAATGGTCCGTATGATCGCATTAATCCGGGTGAATAACCTGGCGGATTTTAATCATTACCGAGAACAAGTTCCTGCAACCCTCGAACCGTATGGTGGAGAAATTCGATTTCGTGCAGAAAAGCCGATGACTCTCGATGACGAAAACGGGCTCGGCGATTTCTCACAGATCGCATTATTTTGGTTCCCAACGGCGACAGCAATGACAGACTGGTACGAGTCTGACGCATATCATGATTTATTGGAGCTTAGATCGAGTGCTGGCACCTTTACCATTATCGGTGTCGATCCCGATCAAAATCGCGCATAATAATTATTATGTTAAATAGAGTGTTTCATTTGTTTTAAACCTCACGCAGGGAGTCCCTACTCATGCAAGTAAACAGTTATTTTGATGATCAAGTACTTTCGTTTAGCTTTGATAATTCCAATGGCAGAAGTTCGATTGGCTTGATGAGTCCAGGCTCATATGAATTTTCGACATCGGATGATGAACGGATGGTGGTGATCAGTGGTGCTCTTGTAGTACAACGTCAATCGGATCCAGAGCCAGTGCTTTATTCTGATGGAGAGGAGTTTCATGTACCGCGAGATCAAATCTTTAGCGTTGAGGTTACTGAACCGACCGCCTATCTCTGCGAGTACAGTTGACAAACCCCCTCTTCCATTCGCTTATGGATTTCAAGAACAACTGATTCGAGTTCAAGGTGTTCAGGTGTTCGTGCGAACACTTGGGAGTCGGTCAAATCAGGCTGTGATATGCTGGCATGGCTTCGCAAGGAATGGGTCTGATTTTTTCACGCTTGCCCATGCACTCGCTGACGATTTTTGTGTGATCTGCCCGGATACGCCAGGTCGTGGCAATAGTGAATGGATGGCTGCAGATCAGTATGAATTTCCCTTTTATCAGATACTTGCAGTCGATTTACTGAAACATTTGAATATTTCTGGTCGTGCTCATTGGATTGGTACAAGCATGGGCGGTGCGCTGGGAATGATGATGGCCTCGAATCCAACGACGCGGCACCTGATTGATCGATTGGTAATCAACGATATCGGACCTGAAGTACCAGAGGATGCAATAGAGCGTATTCGTGAATATGCCTCAGAAACGCATTACTTTGCTGATCTAGATGAAGCGCGAGCGTATTTCGAGACCATTTATGCGTCATTTGGCGATCTATCAAACGATGAGTGGGACCGACTGGTGGTTCATTCCTTGCGACGCCTCGATGATGGACGTTTGACGCAACATTACGATCCGCAAATTTTGGCGCGTTTTGGTGGGGTGCAAAATCCAGCGCTGGCATGGACGATGTTTTCTTCAATCACTTCACGTATGTTGGTGATTCGTGGCATGGAGTCGGATATTTTGACTGCGTCAATTCTCGACCGAATGATCGACAGCGCACTTTTTGTGGAGAAACTCGACATTGCGAACACAGGACACGCGCCATTTTTGAATAGTCACGAACAGATTCAGTGCATCCGATCGTTCTTAACCAAATGACACATCAGCTCTCGCTCGCTTTAATGCGGACGATAAAGTCGACGTCGGCAGTCACTAAGTGATCTGAGATTGCCCAGTCACCGACAGCATATCCGCCTTTCTCCATTGCGCGATCATTTCCAGCAAGCAGCGGATGCCACTTCGGCAGTGGTCTACCCTCTTCGAGTCTTCGGTAGGCGCAGCTCTCTGGAAGCCATCGATAATGCTCGGGGTCCAGATCGCGAACATTTAAACAGTCATCAACAATGTCAACACGTTGATCGTAAACTTCACATTGACGATTTGCACCGAGATACCGACATTTGACGCACGTAAATTCGACTTGAAGTGTTTCAACGTCTTCGAGTTTATGGAGGCAGCATAGCCCGCATCCATCGCACAACGATTCCCATTCTGAGTCTGTCATTTCTGACAATGTTTTTTGTTCCCAAAAACCCATCCGGAGCGTGCCTCACCGTAGTTTCTAACCCGAGTTTATGACACACTTAGACTTTAGTTGTCGATCTTAGAGAGCCTTTTGCGATGATTCCGCGTCTGGACCACCGTGAACCCGTTACCGAAACCACTCAAAACTACGCGCGAGCCCTGCATGCTCTCGGATTTGAGGGTGAAATCCAGTTTGATGATGCGACACGCGCCGTTCTCTCAACCGATAACAGTATTTATCAGGTATTTCCGCAAGTTGTTGTCTATCCGAAGAACCACCAGGATCTGATTCGGATCACTCGAGCAGCACATGAATATGATGTCACCCTGTATCCTCGCGGAGGCGGGACAGGCACGAATGCACAAAGCCTGGGTGCAGGCGTGGTTGTCGACACCAGCAAACATATGAATGCCATCCTCGAGGTGAATATTGAGGAGCGTTGGGCTCGGGTTCAATGCGGAGCTGTCAAAGATCATTTAAATGCTGAGATTCGACAGCATGGCCTATTTTTTGCGCCAGATTTATCGACATCAAACCGCGCGACAATCGGTGGCATGATCAATACAGATGCCAGTGGCCAGGGGTCGGTGAAATACGGTAAGACGCGGGATCATGTGATTCAATTGAAGGCTGTTTTGCTCACTGGCGAAGAATTTGAGACGCAAGTCTTGAGCGATTCAGAATTGGATGCGTTGCCGACGGACTCCGCGGAATCTCGAATTGGAAATGCGCTGCGGGAGATTCATGATTCGAACAAGGAGCAGATTACAGACGGCTTCCCTGAACTCAATCGATGCCTGACTGGATACGATTTGAAGCATTTGAGAACCGATGATGGACGCATTGATCTGAATGCTGTGTTGTGTGGTTCTGAGGGAACATTGGCCTTTATCAGTGAAGCGGTCATTAATTTAGAACCGCTGCCAACAGAAGTTGCCCTGGTCGCTGTCCAATATGAATCCTTTATGGATGCGTTATTCGATGCGCGAGAACTGATGACTCATGGCGCAACATCAATCGAGACGGTGGACTCGAAAGTACTGAATCTCGCGATGAACGATTTCATATGGGATAGCGTCGCCGAGTTTTTCCCCGCGTCAGATAAAATTTTGCAAGGCACGAACCTGGTTGAATTTACTGATTTTGATTCAGCGTCTCTTGCCAATAAGGTCGATCAGTTTAGTCGCTATATTGAAACAGTTGCTCAGAGCGGTGGTCGGTCATTTGCGCACGCCATTGCTCGAGGACGAAGCCAAGTTTCTCAGGTCTGGGCAATGCGAAAGCGTGCTGTTGGACTGCTTGGTGGAGTTGAAGGTGTCAAAAAGCCGGTAGCGTTTGTCGAAGACACCTGTGTTCCGCCTGAAAATCTTGCTCCGTACATTGGCGAGTTTCGTGATCTGCTCGACGATCATGACTTGGATTATGGCATGTTCGGGCACGTTGATGCTGGTGTGTTACATGTCCGCCCACTGCTCGATCTGAAGACTCCTGAAAGCATGGAGATGGTTCGCAAGATTACCGATCAAGTTGTTGATTTAACGAAGAAATATCATGGTCTTCTATGGGGTGAACACGGTAAAGGTGTGCGCTCGGAATATGCGCCTGTTTTCTTTGGAACACTGTACCCTGTGATCTGCCAAGTCAAAGCGCTGTTCGATCCGATGAATCGCTTAAACCCCGGTAAGATCGCAGGCCCCACCGCCGATTCAATGCTCTTAAAAATTGATGAGGTTCCTACGCGCGGGGCGAACGATCGTCGAATCACATCGGGCCTGCAATCGTCAGCGAGTACAGCACTTCTCTGTAACGGTAACGGCGCTTGTCATAATTACGATCTTGATGACCGCATGTGCCCTAGCTGGAAAGCGACTCGTGATCGACGATACACCCCAAAAGGACGTGCTGGATTGATGCGAGAATGGGTCACTCGGATGTCAGATCAAGGTGTTCAATCAATCCCAACACCGACAGTGGCTCAGTACATACTGGGGATGCCAACTCGAGTTATCAGAACATTGAGTCAATCGAGTTCCAGGTATGATTTCAATCACGAAGTATTTGAGGCGATGTCAACCTGCCTGGCCTGTAAATCATGCACTGGACAATGCCCGATCAAAGTCAGTGTTCCGACATTTAGAAGTCAGTTTTTGAGCGCTTATTACACGCGCTACTCGCGACCGTTGAAAGATTGGATCGTCGGTACGCTTGAATACCTATTACCCGTTGTTGCACAAATTCCTCGGCTGTATAACGGTGTTGTGGAATCTCGCCTAGGGCAATGGTTATTTGCTCGCTTGGGTCTTGTCGACTCCCCTTCTCTATCAGGAATTGATCCTCACCGTGCAATTGCGGAAGCTGGATTTCAGGTCACTGACCTCAACCGGCTTGGCGAGCTGAAGCGTCAAGATCGTGATCGCTTCAATCGTCAGGTTGTTGTCGTTCAGGATGCTTTTACGAGTTATTTCGAAACGCCTGTCATCGTCGATCTTTTCGAGCTTTTGAAAATACTTGGTTTGGAGCCTTCATTGATGCCATTTCATCCGAATGGGAAGCCGCTTCATGTTCACGGATTTTTGGGTTGGTTCAAGCGACTAGGTGAGTCGAATGCCAAAAAATTACGGCAGATTGAAGCGCTGGGCGTCCCCATGGTTGGCGTCGATCCGTCAATGACGATGACCTACCGATCTGAATATAAAGAGGCAGCGATTGATGTCCCTTCGGTCCAGTTGGTTCAGGAATTTTTGGCCGCACGCCTCGATGAAGGCGCGATTACAACGAAACTACCTGTTAAACGTTTTCGTTTGTTTGCCCATTGCACAGAGGCCACAAATGCGAAGGATTCGCTGACGCTATGGCAATCAATTTTTGCAATGGCTGGCCAGTCACTGGAGATTGCATCTGTCGGGTGTTGTGGAATGGCGGGAACCTACGGCCACGAAAAAGCCAACCTCGCGACTTCGAAGACGATCTATGCCCAGAGTTGGCAAGCTAAAGTGGAGTCCACAGGTGATAATGGTGACGAAATCTTAGCGACGGGGTATTCGTGTCGCTCTCAGGTTAAACGCCTGTCAGGTCGCGCGATGCGTCATCCTGTTTCGGCACTACGCGCAATATTGGCTTACGACGCAGCCCCACCGCAGGCTTAAACGTTTTTCCAACAGAAGCCAAGCGACCAAGTGGACTCGGCTTTCCAGGGATGTATGCGTTTCTTTCTTTCTTTGCGCGCACGCAGTAGATCGCCCCTGTTGGCCATTCATTTACTGCCATACGGTGTTCAAACAGTTTGAACAACTGTCTGACGCCCTTCTTCACAAACGGTAGGCCATACACTGCATGCTTCGATATTTCTGGCGCAAGGTTGAGGAGACGACACCAATCTTCAATTTGTGATCGGCGCATAAAGCGGGCTTGCCAAGGTAAGAGGCTTCCGAGTGGCGTGCTCAGCATGCGCCTGAGTCCCCAGCTCGATGTCGGATTGAAGCCAAACAGAAGAAGCCGCCCTCCCGGACGAAGAATTCGCTCCGCCTCGCGCAACACCTGGTGCGGATGCGCACTGATATCCAGCGAATGCTGAAGCACAAGAATATCCACTGAATCAGTCGGAAATGGTAATAGATTATCCTTAGCTACAATCACGGGACAATGCGAATCCTTGGGTAGATCGCCACCTAAAATCACATGAAAACGAACAGGTGCCAGCGAGTCTGCAATCAGAGGGAAGCCAGCGGACCCGCCAACTTGAACAACAACTTGACCGAATAACCGGCGCAACTCAGACCGAGCGAGCCTTCGCTCCTCGACCTGAATTCGATGCCCAAGACGCCCACTCATCCAGCGATCCCACGCTCGCTGTTTTTCTTGGGAACTAAGTCGAAACACGCTCTGAACTGCCATCGGTTCATGGTACCATTCTCGAAATAAGCTTCAACACACGAAAAAGGGATTTGTAATGGGAATGCTCTCTGGTAAGCGCGCGTTGATCGTCGGAGTCGCGAGTAAGTTATCAATTGCGTACGGCATTGCTGAAGCAATGCATCGTGAAGGCGCTGACTTGGCATTCACCTATCAGAATGAAAAGCTGAAAAGTCGTGTGTTGGGGTTTGCAGAGGGCTGGGGTACGGGTTCAGAGCTCTGTTTTCCATGCGATGTCGGAAGTGACGACGAGATCGACGCTGTCTTTGAGGGTTTAGCTAAGCATTGGGACGGGATTGATATTGTGGTTCACGCGGTTGGATTCGCACCCGGTGATCAACTCAGTGGAAGTTTTGTCGACGTTACAACGCGCGAAGGATTTCAGATCGCTCATGACATTTCGTCTTATAGTCTGATCGCGCTTTCGAAAGCGGCGCAACCGATGCTTGAAGGGCGTAATGGCAGCATTATTACGCTGTCATATTTAGGGGCTGTTCAGACCATGCCAAACTACAATGTCATGGGGCTTGCAAAAGCGTCTTTGGAAGCCGGAGTGCGTTTCCTAGCAACATCGATGGGGCCAAAAGGACATCGCGTGAATGCGATTTCGGCAGGGCCGATTCGGACCCTTGCAGCCAGTGGGATTAAAGACTTCCGTTCGATGCTGAATTACAACGCTTCACGGACACCCCTCCGCCGCAATACAACAATTGAAGAAGTTGGCAATACAGCTGCGTTTTTAGCGTCTGATCTGGCTGCTGGAATCACGGGGCAAACAATTTATGTCGATAATGGATTTAACATCACAGCAATGGCGGATTCGGATAACGCCTGATGCTAAGAATCCATCGAATCCACGCATTCAGCGATAATTACATCTGGGGCATCGCAGATGATAGGAACGCATGGGTAGTTGATCCTGGTGATGCGTTACCGGTCATTGAATTCCTCGAAGCGCATCAGCTGTCGCTCGTTGGGATATTGCTAACGCACTGGCATGGTGATCATCAAGGCGGTGTCGAAGATCTATGTGCTCGTTATCGTGAACTGCAAATCATCGGTTCGAAGAAAGCGCTCAAGGGACCCTCTCGTCCGGTCGTTGAAGGGGATATGATCGAAGTGCTTGGCGCGTTATTTCGAGCAATCGAAGTCCCAGGGCATACACTCGATCACATCGCATTTTTCTCTGATTCAGATTTATTTGAAACGCCAGTTGCGTTTACTGGGGATACATTGTTTGTCGCAGGATGTGGTCGATTATTCGAAGGGACTGCGGAGAATATGTTCGAAAGTCTTCAGAAGCTCGATCAGCTACCCGGCAATACCGCAATCTACTGTGCTCATGAGTACACACTAGCCAACCTAAAATATGCGACGACTGCCGAACCTGAGAATCTAGAGATTCAAAAGCGTTTAGCAAAAGTTGAAGAGCTTCGCTCAAAACAGTGCGCAACAGTGCCGACTACGTTGGCTATGGAGCGGCTCACTAATCCATTTCTCCGTGCGAAAGATTCTTCAGAATTCGCTACTCGCCGTTTGCAAAAAGACAATTTTTAATGCAACTGAATGATGTCTTAAAAGGAGCACTGATCTCATCCTTTGCCATATTGATTGGCTGTCAGACCGTGCAAACCACAAATGGAACCGTGAGTGAAACACGCATCACCGAAGATCGCGTAGAAAGCACGGAACCATCGGCTGAATCCGCTTCAGTCGATGGCGCGTTGAGCGAAGCTGAGCCCGATGCAGTTGAGGACACGCCCACCGACCCTGAGCCGGTTTTAACCGACGAATCCATGTACGATCCGTTAGCGATCGTTCGTGAACTTGGAGAAGCTGTTGATAGTCCAAATGTGGTTGAAACGTCTAAAGACGAAGAACCGGCAGTTGAACCGTCCCCAGATCTTGCCGCAATTGAAGGAACTATCTGGGCTGAAATTATCGGTCGATTCGATCTTCAAGATCTCAAAAATACGAAATACGCAGATTTACATCGTCGTCGTTTAACCCACAGCCCCGGTTTTTTTGCTGAATTTCTAGTCAAAGCGGATCTTTATCTTCCCTATGTCTGGGGGGAAGTTAAACGCCGTAATCTCCCATCGGAAATCGCCCTATTGCCCTATGTCGAATCTGCATATAGTCCGTGGGCTGTCTCGCGGATGGGCGCAGTTGGGATGTGGCAAATCATGCCGGGAACGGCAAGGGTCCTTAAACTGAAACTCGGTCAAACCTGTGATCAACGAAGGGATGTGATCCACTCGACACGCGCGGCGCTCGATTACTTAGAACAAATGCATGCCAAATTTGGAGATTGGTTGCTTGCGATTGCGGCTTATAATGCGGGTCCTGGTCGCATTGAGCGTGCAATCAAGCGTAATCGGCGTGCGGGTAAGCCAACAGACTTTTGGTCTCTCAAGCTGCCTCGAGAGACTCGCCGCTATGTACCGCGTCTGCTGGTCACCCGGGATTTGATTCTCGACGCAAAGGCACAGGGCATTGAGCTTCCAAACATCGAGCCTGAGATTGGATTTAAAACATTGGCGCTTGAAGCTCCGATGGAAGTGTCATTGGTGCAAGAATTAAGTGGCCTATCGTTAGAAGAGATCCGTCGGTACAACCCATGTATTCGGTCCTGGATTACACCGGCTCAGGAGCCCTATCAATTGGTGCTCCCTAAGTCAGCAGTCCAGGGATTCTCGACCCGACTTGTCAGTGTCTCAGTCCGCGATTACGTGAGAACACGTCCCTACAAAGTACGATCTGGCGATACCTTAAGTGAAATCGCAGCACGAATTGGGGCAACTGTTCCCGAGTTGATGATGCTTAATGGAATGTCAAATTCGCGTATCGTTGCTGGGCGAACGATTCGTGTGCCCAGTACGAGTGAAAATATATCCAAGCAATTGGTCAACTTGGAGCTCGGTAATGCCTATGGCGAAACGATTCGATACAAGGTGAGAAGTGGCGATTCGTTGTGGAAAATCGCTCGACGTTTCCGCACCACTGTGAAAGATCTTAGAAAACTCAACACGACGTCGAACCTCATTCGACCCGGTCAATGGCTCGTTGTTCCTGTTAACTGAGACGCTCTTTGATGTAGGCGTCAATCATTCCTCGCGAAATTGACGCATGCGGTGGAAGTTTGGGTAAATGATTAATGTTGAACCACTGCGCATCAACAATTTCAATCCCGTCAATCACAATATCCCCTGAAAGCCACTCAGCGCGATAGCCGAGCATCAATGAATGCTTAAATGGCCAACTCTGGCTGCCCTGATAAACCGGAGATTTGATACGCACCCCAACCTCCTCTCCGATCTCCCGATGACAGGCATGTTCAGCTGACTCTCCGGCCTCGACAAAACCCGCAAGCGTAGAATACATGCCATCAACAAATCGTGGCGCCCGCGCTAGTAGAATCTCATCTCCTCGTGTAATTAAAACGATGACACAGGGGGAAATGCGGGGATACTGTGTAAATCCACAAGGCTCACAATATCGGCCTCGATCAGATTTTGAAGCGCTCATTTGATTGCCACAACGGCCACAAAATCGATGTTCTTCAAAAAAATCGAGCACCTGCATGACTGCGTTGACTGGTATGAAGTCTTCGCTATTGAGTTGGATTAACACAGGTCTTAACGGCTCATAACTTAACTCAGCCATTTCAGGCGCACGGACACCATAGTAGGTCAACCGGTTTAATGTGCCAGCAAGATAAGGTTCTTGATCCGATATGAGTGGACTATTCAGAGATACAAATAAAGGAGCGCCGTTCTCATCGACCGCTACACGTCGATCGGCTGTTGTTATTAGAACTCGGTGATTCGCCCCTTCGTTGAGACCAGGTAACCACTCTTGATCATGATCACCAAGCCAATTCATGTGTCACTCGAGTCCCAAAGTAATTGGGTCTTTGTCTCTCTCAAGGTGTTGAGAAATGATTGGTGATTGGCTAATTCAGAATCTGTGGGTTGTGAAACACGTGGCACCCGATCAACACTTGTTAACCGTTGAATTGGTTCAAACCGAGAACCTTGTGATTGATTATCGGTTCCTCCAAACATTCTGCTCTGCTCTCGTGTCATTGCCAGGTAGACGCGAGTCAGTAATTCGGCGTCAAGCAATGCGCCATGCAACGTTCGCTCAGAGGCATCGATTTTATAATCGCGACATAGCGCATCCAGTGAATTACGTTTACCCGGCCTTTTCTCTTTTGCCATAGCCAACGTATCAATGGCTGCTCCGCCATGCATTAACGCAAAAATCGTTGGCGCTTCCGGGATCCGCGATAATTCTGAATCAAGGAAATTGATATCGAAGGATGCATTGTGTGCAATCAGTTCTGCACCGCGGATGAACTCCACAAATTCGTCAGCAATCCCTGCGAAATTTGGTTTATCAGCAAGAAACTCGTTTGTGATCCCGTGCACGTCGATGGCTTCTTGATCAATCTCACGCTCAGGATTGATGTATACATGAAATGTCCGGTCGGTCAGTCGACGATTGACCAATTCGATGCAACCGATTTCGATGACGCGGTGTCCATCTTTTGGATCGAGGCCAGTGGTTTCGGTATCAAGAATTATTTGTCGCATGGTGCGCCTACCCCCAGATTGGCCAATTCGTCAGCTCGTTCGTTACCTGGATGTCCTGAATGGCCCTTGACCCAATGCCAATACACTTGGTGTTGACCGCTCACTTCATCCAATTGTTGCCAGAGGTCCTGATTTGAAACTGGTTTTTTTGAGGCTGTTTTCCAACCATTCGCTTTCCAGTTGGCGAGCCATTTCGTGATTCCATCTCTCACATACACCGAGTCAGTGTACAAATTCACCGTGCATTGACTCTTTAAGGCAGCTAAACCCTCAATGGCTGCCGTCAGCTCCATCCGATTATTTGTGGTATCGGCTTCACCACCAAACAATTCTTTCCGATGTTCCCCATATTCTAAAACCACCCCCCATCCACCTGGGCCTGGGTTTCCTTTGCAGGCGCCGTCGGTATAGAGCGTGACGATTTTATGGGTCACAGGCGCGTGTAGTCCTGATTTGATCGATTGATGTATTGATCCACTTGATCAACGATTGCGCCAGATGCATCTCGACTGAGTCGTGCAGCCAGTGATTTCTTTTCAACCCACTTCAACGCAAACAAATGATGATCCGCACTCAACCCCAATAACACATCATCAGAAGTCGCGATCTCATCGCACAAACCTTTGATGAGTGCATCTGTCCCATAAAAAATCGATCCGTCAGCCACCGCATCAAGATCGAGATTCGGTCTCCGTTCCGCGATCCATGCCTTAAAAAGGAGATGGGTTTGTTCCAGATCTTCTCTAAATTTCCGTCTGCCCTCCGGGGTATTTTCGCCGAGCATTGTCAATGTTCGTTTGTTTGCTCCTGCAGTGTGTAATTCAACATCGACATCGCGATTCTTCAAAAATCGATGAATATTTGGGATTTGTGCGACCACACCGATTGAGCCTAAAACGGCAAAGGGCGCTGCGATAATTCGCTCAGCGCATACCGCCATCATGTATCCTCCGCTCGCTGCAACGGTATCGACACAGGCGCTCACGGGGATCTGTGCTTCACGTAAGCGCGATAACTGAGAGCTCGCCAATCCATAGGTGTGCACGAGACCACCAGGTGATGTCAGCTTAATCACAACCTGATCTGGCTTGCGTTCCATCGCCAGGATTGCTGTCACTTCTTGACGCAAGTTTGCAACTTGTGACGCTTTCATGTCGCCCTTGAACTCAATCACGATGGCTATTTTTTCTTTTTTCGATGGCGTTTCTGATGTTGTCTGCGACGATTTATTGAGGCGCTTCTTGATCCGATCGATTAAAGACAGTTTTTCCTGTGCTAACGCGTCATCAAGCACTGTTTTGACATATTTTGACTGATCAGCAAATTTTTTCGATAAGTCGGTGATTTTGATCGCCCCTTTTTGCTCATCGCCGCCTCCTGAAATTTTCGAACTGACGATAATGACGGCGATCACAGCTAAAACGATGGTGACCGTTTGTAATAAGAACAGACCATAGTCGGCTAACAATTCCATTACCGCTTTTCAACCTCTGCAACGGTTGTAACGACAGACCAAAATTCACTACCCTCCTGACTCGTTCGGAGTTGGCTTAAGGCAGAAGAAAGATCGGTTCCGTTTTCGATTGTTGCGTCCAAGTTAATTTGATCAACTCGTGCAACAACAAATGCGTCAGTTGTCGGTGCGATGAACGTTGATGGACGGCCTTCATTCGGAGCAGATGCTGCAAATGCAACCGAAAGAACCTCGCGATCAATTGAATCATCCCCGTCACGACCAATATCCATAAACTTCTGTGTATTGAGATCACTTGCTTTGGTTGGCAGTCCCGCAAGTCCATCTTGCCAATGATTTTGAATCTCTTCGGCAAGGTTTCGGGCTGCTTCAGATGCTTTTTGTTGCTTCAGGATAGCAACAACGTCTTCCCTCACGTCATCAATTGGCCTGACCGTTTTTGGATCGAACGACTTCACGCGGAAAGTCATCCAGACCCCGGGCTCGACCTCAAAGACCTCAGCGTTCAGCTCACCACTGTAGAGCGTGTCATTAAACGCCCGACGTTGAACGCCTTCTTTCGCCATCAAGCCCTGAGCCGTCGAACGACTAAATGGCTCGGTCGATTCAATCTGTACATCATAAATACTGTTGAGCTCCTCCAATGTCCCACTGAAAGCAATATTGGAGAATTCCTCAAGCGATGTCGCAAGAAGGCGGTCAGCTTCTCGTTCTTCCAACTCAACGCGCAAACGCATCGACCGTTGTTCAAATGAGTCGATCGGCCGGGCTCTCGTCTCCAACAGTTCAATCAGGTGATAGCCGAATTGGGTTTCAATCGGCTGAGAGACGGTATTAACAGACAGCTCATCGAGCGCCTTCTCGAATGCAGGATCAAAGGTTCCCTTGGGAGCAAACCCGAGATCACCGCCTGTATCGCGACTCGCGATATCGTCCGAATGTTGTTTTGCGAGATCAGCAAATGCAGCTCCACCATCAAGCTGCTGTTTCAATTCATTGGCCTTGGCGAGTGCGTCATCAGCGCTCGAAATCAGGATATGCCGAGCGCGACGTTCCAAATCACTTGTGGCTGAGGCGACCTCGGCATCATAGGCTGCCCGAATGTCTTCATCAGTGATAACAACTTGCTCTTGAAAATTGTCTGCACTCAACAATACGTACTCGAGAGCAACAGAGTCTTCGGTCACAAATGAATTCTTATTTGTTTCATAGTGCGAGAGTACTTCATCATCACTGACGGACATTTGAGAGACAAACGGATCGATATCGATGACAACCAACTCGCCCGAACGTGTGTGGTTTTGTAGTCGATTCAGTCGATCGAGCTCTGATGGCGTGACGATCATTGACGTTTCAATCGCCCCCTTCACCTGATATTCGATGAGATTACGCTTTAACTCTTCGCGGAACCCGAGTCGTGACATTCCCATTCGTCCGACGGCTTGATCGAATAAGCGCGCATCAAAACGTCCATCTGTCTGGAATTGAGGAATTTCCACGAGCACTTGATCCACCAACTGATCGGTCACACCGAAAGACAGTTTTTGCGAATAGCGTGTTGCAGCAGCTTCTTCGATTAATGCGTTGAGTACGCTCTGCCTTAATAGATCCTCGTTGACCGCAGTTGGATCCCCCAGGATGCTGAGAAGTTGTCTACGTTCCTGTTCGAGCTTTTCCACAAATCGCCGTTCAGTGATTTCAACTCCGTCGACTTCCGCAATCACGTTATCCCCATCACCTCCGTTGAAAAAATTGACCCCGGTGACGACAAAAGTCACGGCGATCAAGCCGACGATGATTTTCGCAATGATACCGCTAGAGTTATCTCGAATATTTTGAAGCATGTTGTTCTGTGACCTATAGATTCAAAAAAGGGGCCAGAGGCCCCTTGATTGTAGTAACGCTCGTTGATTAGTTCACGGCGTCTTTCAGCGCCTTTCCTGCTTTGAAGCCAGGAACTTTGGCTGCTGCGATTTGAATTGTTGCACCTGTTTGTGGGTTACGGCCCGAACGTGCTGCACGGTCTTTTACCTGAAATGTACCGAACCCTACCAAAGATACGCTGTCGCCCCCTTTTAAAGCGCCAGTGACCGCTGACAACGTCGCATCCAGCGCTTTGCCTGCATCTGCTTTAGATAAACCTGCGTCTGCGGCAATCGCATCGATTAATTCTGACTTATTCACTCATCGTACCCCTATTGGTTTTTTTAATATAGTAGCCCGTCCGACACTCTTGTTTTGTGGCTACCCCTTCTTCGCGTGATTCTTTTATACCAAGCGAAACCCGTCGAAACAACCGGTTAATGCGCTCTTTGCGTATTTTTTTCTGTTGCATGTTCTCCGTCTGAACCATTCGCCCCATCCTGCGCGACAAACGGTTCGGGAAGATAAGTCAGAGCGACATCAAATACTTGATCAATCCAAGCGACCGGTTTGATATCCAAATCTGCTTTGACGTTATCTGGGATTTCCTTAAGGTCAGGCACATTTTCTTCCGGGATGATGACTGTTTTGATGCCGCCGCGATGTGCCGCAAGCAATTTTTCCTTCAGCCCACCAATCTGTAACACCTGCCCGCGGAGAGTGATTTCTCCAGTCATCGCAACGTCCGCCTTCACAGGCACATTAGCCAATACGGACACTAGCGCCGTACACATTCCGATTCCGGCGCTCGGACCATCTTTAGGAGTCGCTCCTTCCGGTACATGAATATGTAAATCTGTTTTTTCATGGAAATTGGGGTCAATACCCAGCGCGATGGCACGGCTTCGAGCAACAGTCATTGCTGCTTGGATCGATTCCTGCATCACATCACCAAGCGAGCCCGTGCGAATCTGTTTACCTTTACCAGGCATCGACACGGCTTCAATGGTTAACAATTCGCCACCAACACTCGTCCACGCAAGTCCGGTAACTTGGCCAATCCGATCCTCAGTTTCCTTGAGACCATATGTGAACTTACGTACACCCGAATAATTTTCTAGCACATCGGGCGTGACGACGACCGTTTCCTCATCATTTCCACCGATCTTTTTATGGCCATCCTCGATCCGTTTCCGTACCACTTTACGAGCCAGTTTAGAAACTTCTCGATCAAGACCACGAACACCAGCTTCTTTGGTGTAGTACCGAATCAAATCAGTCAGCGTTGCATCTGGTACTTCAATCTCATTCGCGCCAAGGCCATTGTTTTTAATCTGTTTTGGCACCAGGTACTTTCTCGCAATGTTCAGCTTCTCGTCTTCGGTGTAGCCGGGGATCCGGATAATTTCCATTCGGTCCAACAATGGGGCGGGCATATTCATTGAGTTTGAGGTACATACAAACATCACCTCTGAGAGATCGAAATCAACTTCGAGATAATGGTCGTTAAATGTATGATTTTGCTCAGGATCAAGCACTTCTAGCAGTGCTGAAGCCGGATCGCCACGATGATCCATGCCCATTTTGTCGATCTCATCTAACAAGAATAGAGGGTTTTTAACCCCCGCCTTTGATAGCTTTTGAATGATCTTGCCAGGCATCGATCCAATGTATGTTCTCCGATGGCCTCGGATCTCAGACTCATCGCGAACGCCACCTAATGCCATGCGAACGAACTCTCGGTTCGTCGCGCGGGCAATTGATTCACCGAGGGATGTCTTACCAACACCTGGTGGTCCGACCAGGCAAAGAACTGGACTTTTTGACTTCTTCATTCGCATCTGGACTGCCAGATACTCGAGAATCCGTTCTTTGACCTCTTCGAGACCATAATGGTCGGCTTCGAGGATGTCCCGTGCTTTAAGAAGATCATGACGAACTCGTGACCGCTTTGTCCACGGACAACCCAATAGCCAGTCTAAGTAGGCTCTGACAACTGTGGCCTCAGCTGACATCGGTGACATCATCTTCAGCTTCTGAAGCTCACCTTCCGCTTTCTCTTTACCTTCCTTGGAGAGACCAGATTCTTCAATTCGCGCCTGTATGGCATCGACTTCGTTCGGTGCCTCGTCCAAATCATTCATTTCCTTCTGAATGGCTTTCATTTGCTCGTTCAAGTAGTACTCGCGCTGGCTTTTCTCCATCTGCTCTTTCACGCGACCACGAATGCGCTTTTCAACCTGCAGAAGATCCAGCTCAGATTCCATTAGCGCGACTAGATACTCGAGTCGTTCCTTGACATCTGAATGCGCAAGTAGCGCCTGCTTTTCTTTCAAAGGCAGCGTTAGGTGGGCCGCCATCGTATCGCAAAGCCGTCCAGGCTCTTCAATGCTCTGCAACGATGCTAATACTTCCGCTGGAATCTTTTTTGATGCCTTAACGTACTTATCAAACTGATCCATCAGAACCCGTAGAAGTGCTTCCTGATGATGTTCTTTGAGAGGAACGGACTCGACAATCTCAGCGTTGGCTCGGTAATGATCACCATCGAGATCAAAGCTCGATACTTGAGCGCGCTGACCACCTTCGATCAGAACTTTAACTGTCCCATCAGGTAATTTCAGGAGCTGTAAAATTGAAGCGACCGTACCGACTTCGTACAGCTCACCTGGTCTCGGCTCATCTTCGCTTGCAATTTTCTGGGCAACTAACAAAATCTCTTTGCCGCCGTCCATCGCGCTTTGTAGAGCCTTGATAGATTTCTCTCGGCCTACAAATAGGGGAAGAACCATATGGGGATACACGACCACATCCCTCAGCGGGAGTAGTGGAAGGTCCAGCTGCTGGGTACTCATTCTGTGCTTCCTAAATTAATCGGCTGCGTTTGCCGAACGTTTCTCGTCAGGTGCTCCCGCGTAGATTTTCAGCGGTTCGCTGTCGCCCGTGACGACACCTTCATCAATCACTATTTTTGACACATCGTTATCCGATGGTATTTCAAACATGGGGTGCAACAGGATAGTTTCAAGAATTGAGCGCAAACCCCTCGCGCCGGTTTTCCGCTCCATCGCCTTTCTTGCAACAGCTCGCAGTGCGTCTGCACGAACGTCGAGCTCCACACCTTCCATTTCAAACAATTCTTTGTACTGTTTGACTAATGCGTTCTTTGGCTCGGACAAAATCTGTATCAATGCATCCTCATCGAGCTCACCAAGGGTTGCAACTACAGGAAGTCTCCCGACAAACTCAGGGATCAATCCATATTTCACCAGATCTTCTGGCTCGACTTCAGCAAACGCCTCGCCAACCGATTTGGATTCGTCCTTTGAGCGCACCTCTGCACCAAATCCAATGCCACCCTTCTCACTGCGATCTCGAATCACCTTGTCGAGGCCTGCAAAGGCGCCACCACAAATGAACAGTATGTTCGATGTATCAACTTGAAGGAATTCTTGCTGTGGGTGCTTGCGACCACCTTGAGGTGGAACTGACGCGACTGTGCCTTCGATCAGTTTCAAGAGTGCTTGTTGCACGCCCTCTCCTGACACATCCCGAGTAATTGACGGGTTGTCTGATTTCCGTGAGATCTTGTCGATCTCATCAATATAGACAATTCCTTGCTGTGCTTTTTCTACGTCGTAATCACACTTCTGCAGAAGTTTCTGAATAATATTTTCAACGTCTTCACCAACATAACCCGCTTCGGTTAACGTCGTTGCATCAGCCATAGTGAACGGAACATTTAATAATCGCGCTAGGGTTTCAGCTAACAATGTCTTGCCTGAACCGGTGGGACCGATCAATAGAATGTTGGACTTGCCAAGCTCTACGTCACGTTCCCCACGTTCACCGTGCCGTAACCGCTTATAGTGGTTGTAGACAGCAACAGCCAATACGCGCTTTGCACGATCCTGCCCAATGACGTAGTCATCGAGTGTCGTTTTGATCACTTGTGGGACGGGTAGGCCGTCTGAGGTCTCGGTGTCGTCTGACTCCTGCACCTCTTCGCGAATGATGTCGTTGCATAGATCGACGCACTCATCACAGATAAAAACGCTTGGACCTGCGATGAGTTTACGAACTTCATGCTGGCTCTTACCGCAAAACGAGCAATACAGCACCTTGCCGTTATTGTCAGAAGATTGGTCTGTTGTATCTGTCATTTATCCACCTATTCCGTTACGTCAACACTGCGCTGTCACGAACGGAAAATCAAGAGTCTTTGGTCGAATCTGCTCGATGTTCCAATACGTCATCAATCAGACCGTAGGACTTCGCTTCTGCAGCATCCATGAAGCGATCCCGATCGGTATCTTTCGCGATTTGCTTGATTGTCTGCCCAGTGTGATGTGCAAGCTTCGAGTTCAATTTCTCTCGAATCTTCAATATTTCCTTCGCGTGAATATCAATATCGGATGCTTGTCCAGAATATCCACCAAGCGGTTGATGAATCATCATCCGGGAATTTGGAAGCGCAAAACGTTTTCCTTTTGCACCGCCTGCCAACAAAAAGGCACCCATACTGGCTGCTTGCCCAATACACAAAGTCGAAACATCAGGCTTGATAAATTGCATCGTGTCGTAAATCGCCATTCCCGCAGTAACCGATCCACCTGGGGAGTTGATGTACAAATGGATGTCTTTATCGGGATTTTCTGATTCTAAAAACAACAACTGGGCAACAATCAAGTTGGCCATATGGTCTTCAACCTGCCCGACCATAAATATGACACGCTCTTTAAGAAGCCGTGAGTAAATGTCATATGAACGCTCGCCACGAGAGCTCTGTTCGACAACGATCGGGACTAAACCTGCCATCTGTTTTCCTCTATCCGGTTAAGCCTGACGGCTCTTCATGACGTCGGCGTATGACATATCAATAGTCTTCACTTTGGCAGATTCAAGGAGCACCTCTGCAACCTGTTCTTCCACAGCCAATGCCTCAACCTGTTTGAGGTTGTCGTCATTAGAATAATAGAAATTCACCACCTGCTCTGGATCATCATAAGCAGCAGCCATCTCATCAATCAAAGCGCGCACACGATCCGCATCTGCTTGTAATTCGAGCTTTTTAACTGTTGCGCCAAGAAGGATTCCAAGTCGAACGCGCCGCTCAGCCTGCTCTTTGAAGAGTTCATCCGGCAACTGGTTCGGATCGAATTGTTGGCCACCTCCGAATCGCTCAACAGCCTGTTGCTTGAGTGCTTGAATCTCCGACTGGATCGCTGCGTTTGGCACGGGCGCATCGGCGTTCTTATCAAGTAAAACGTCGAACACATTGGTTTTGTTCATATTTTTTAGCGTCAGCGAAAGCTCTCGCCCCATCTGCTCTTTGAGTTCGGCTTTAAATTCCTTCTCGTCACCGGACTCAACCCCAAAGGCTTTAATAAACTCTTCGTCTACCGTCGGTAGTTCGCCGCGCTCGAGTTTCGACATGTCGATCTTAAACACTGCGGGCTTCCCTTTCAGATTCTCGGCGTGATAGTCCTCTGGGAACGTCACTTCAATCTCTTTAGACTCGCCCCTTTTCATGCCAACGATGCCGTCTTCGAAGCCAGGTATCATCGATCCAGAACCAAGCACTAATGCGTGGCTGTCACCCTTGCCGCCTTCGAACGCCTCGCCGTCGATAAAGCCTTCAAAATCGATCGTTACCCGGTCACCTTGCTTGGCTGCAGCTCGCGCAGACTCTTTCCATGATTTGCGCTGCTCACGAAGCGTCGCAATCATTTCTTTAAT
>AGIG01000035.1 GCA_000227525.2 gamma proteobacterium HIMB30 | reverse complement strand
AAAATTAAATCAATCGCAGCTGAATATGGATTATCAGCGGAGGAATTGAAATTAATTTCAGGCTCAAAAAATACAACCAAGCGCGGAACCGTTGCGCCGAAATATCGAGATCCAAATAATCGTGAAAACACCTGGACCGGCCGCGGACGTCAGCCGAAGTGGGTTGAGGCGTTCTTAAACGGTGGTGGCCGCCTCGAGCAAATCACAATCTAATCCTCAAAGCCTCCAGCTGGCGTTATACTTCCGCGCTTGCTGGAGGATCTAATGACTGTTCGTACTCGTATCGCGCCCTCTCCGACGGGTGACCCGCATGTCGGTACTGCCTACATTGCTTTGTTTAATTATGCGTTCGCAAAACAGCATGGTGGACAATTTGTTTTACGTATCGAAGACACCGATCAGAAGCGCTCAACCGCAGAATCAGAACAAGCGATTTTAGATGCCCTGCACTGGACAGGCCTCGAGTGGGATGAAGGGCCTGATGTCGGTGGTGATTTCGGCCCATATCGACAAAGCGAACGTCGAAAACATTATGAGACTCACTGCCAATTGCTGGTTGATGCAGGGCATGCGTTTCACTGTTTTTGTTCGGCAGAAGAGCTCGACACGATGCGAGCTGAGCAGATGGCGGCGAAACAAACACCCCGGTATGACGGGCGTTGCATGCGATTAACCGCAGATGAGGTCTCGCAGCGGTTAGCTGAAGGTCAAGCGCACGTGATCCGGATGCGAATCCCGACAGAGGGCGACTGTGTCGTGCATGATCGATTACGGGGTAATATTCAGATTCCGTGGTCTCAAGTGGATATGCAGGTGTTGATGAAGGCCGATGGTCTTCCCACCTACCATCTCGCCAATGTGGTTGATGATCACTTGATGGCAATCACCCATGTGATTCGTGGTGAAGAATGGATCCCATCAGCACCGAAGCATCAGTTGCTTTATCAATATTTTGGCTGGGAAATGCCGGAATTATGCCATCTCCCGTTGTTACGCAATCCCGATCAATCCAAATTGAGCAAACGTAAAAATCCAACGTCGATTCTCTACTATCGAGACCAAGGATTTTTGCCCGAGGCTGTTCTGAACTATCTCGGTCGGATGGGGTGGTCGATGCCAGATGAACGCGAGCAATTCAGTCTTGACGAGATGGTGAGTGCATTTGATATTGATCGCGTGTCGCTGGGTGGTCCGATATTTGATCTCGACAAGTTGACTTGGCTCAACGGCCAATGGCTCAAAAATACGCTCAACGACGTTGAGTATCGAGATCGTTTGATGGCGTGGATGTGCAGCGATTCCTTTTTCGACCAGGCGCTTCCGCATTTGCAATCCCGAATCGATGTGTTTTCAGAAGCGAGCCAATGGCTCAATCCGTTGTGGATTAAGGATGTTCCAATCACAGAAGAGATGCTGACTGATCTCGGTCTTGAAACAGATGTATTGGCAACTCTATTGCAGTATCTCATTTGGCGCTTTGAGGACACGTCTATTTGGACTCGAGAGGTTGTGGAGACAGAAATCCGCTGGGTGGCAGACTCCCTTGACCTAAAACTTAAAGATGTGATGCCGGTTGTGTTTATGGTGTTCAGTGGTACGCGCCAAGCAATCAGTGCGTTTGATCTTGCCGTGCTTCTGGGCCCCGATCGGACTCGAGCGCGTGTTAGGGCCGGGCTGAATGTCATGGGCGGCGTGTCCAAAAAAGGGTTGAAGCGCCTCGAGAAAAGCTATCAGGAAGCAATCCGCTCCATTGACATAGAAAAGGATGCGAACTAATCTTCGCGTGCTTTTGGGATGGGGCTATAGCTCAGCTGGGAGAGCGCTACAATGGCATTGTAGAGGTCGGCGGTTCGATCCCGCCTAGCTCCACCATACAAGATAAAACGAATTAAATCAGTATGTTATTCCAATAAAGCTCCGACTTGCATGGAGTTTGTATGGGACTTCGTTCGCAGAAATATTCCTCCACCCCATCCCCACGCAAGGGCCACCCCGGTACCCACTAGATCTATACGCAACTCCCCCCGTGATTTTATGTTTTTGGGAATTTGACAGGCCTTCAGTAGCTGATGGTTTTGCGGGATTGGTTGCTAAGTGGTACTCAAAGCCCTCAAAAATACCCCAAACTCACACGAGTCAGAATGCGCGGGCGTCTGTTCTCGAGTCAAACATTCTTTGATCTTCATCAGCGTGGGCTCAATCCAGTCTGTTGACACCTCGTAGGGAATGAGACTCATCTTGAAATGCATCACGGCATCTTCGGTATTGAGAAATTCGTAGTCACCAAAGCGGTCGCCATCGCAGTACAGGAAGTAACCCGTAGAACTCACTTCAAAACCTTTGCGTCGCATTACCCAGACGTACATGTCCATTTGGCGTTTGTATCCGGCCTTCCACTGATCATCGAGCGTGATCTGTTTACCTTGAGTCTTCTGTGAAGTGCTCTTGTAATCAACGATATGAAGCTTTCCTGTTTCGGTATTGAGCCAGATATCATCGAGTCCGCCACCGAGTTTGATATTGCTCTCCTCGTGCACAGTATTCATACGCCCCTCAGCACCGAAATGGAGGCTCTGTGTCCACTTTTCGAAGTCATCGTGCTGGTATGGTACTAAGTGCCCCATACCAATCTCCTGAAGGAAAGGATGTGAGGTCTGAGAGCCTCTGTATTTGTCGAAGTCACGCTTTAGAAGAATATCGGTCGCTTCGTTGATATTGAATCCGGGGATTCCCGGAAATGGCACAGCTTTTACTTGTTGTAGATGGAAGCAAGCAGGGCAGCGCACGAAGTTTTCGATGCGTGATCGACTGAGTTCATATGGGGCGGAATTATTCGGGTCAAAGGTACTTCGATGTCTTGTGGCCATTTTTTTAATCCTTGAAATGACTTCCGTTATTCATTATGTTCGGGCAGTAAACGTAAATGACAAGGTAGTCGGACGATCTAATCAAAGGAGTGATCCCGAGGGAGAACCAGAGTGACTACCTTACAGGGATTGCCACAATCCGCCGCTGAATTTTTTGAGGGATTGAGTGAGCCCCACCATTCACTTTCTCGGCGTTTGCTGGATTGGTGTTATGAACTGGCTGATGCAAACGGCTGTAGACCGAGAGTTATCGACGGCTACACGGGGATGCCGAAAGGTTATGACGGGATTCCTCAATTAATATTTGCTGAATTCCATGAGAGCGGTCGAGCGGTTGCCCAATCTCGTCTTTTTTCAATCCCCCTGCGTTGTGACGAAAAGCATCCGCTTACTATCATTTTTCCATCGAGATTCGATTCCGGTTGTATCGCCATTGATCGCAGTGATGAAGTATTTCGACCACTGTCACTGGAAAAATTCCTATCCAATCCTTCAGATTTTGTGACGTTGGAGATACCTAGATGCAACTGATCGATATTTTAAAAAATTATCCTTGCCGGGAAATCAGTCATATTTGGGAGGA
Source organism: gamma proteobacterium HIMB30 (assembly GCA_000227525.2). GTDB lineage: Bacteria > Pseudomonadota > Gammaproteobacteria > Pseudomonadales > Litorivicinaceae > HIMB30. The sequence continues at coordinate 59,699 of AGIG01000035.1, read as the reverse complement.
GTATCGTGGTTTTTTTGTCGATCAAGCTGACCCTATCGACGGAGGATTCACTTCAGTCGAGATTTTTAGATTTTTCCCGGTGACCGGAATTTTTGAAATCTCAGGCGATACTTATGACTCGGGCGATCATATTGTCCCTGAGTTGATTAATCAGAGATTTAGCGAGCTCCATGACCCTGAATTAGACTATGAAGAGTTAAGGGTAAGGTATTCAGGACTCAATGAATTGCAATCTGCAGGGTCGGCAATCCAATTCGACGAGAGTTACGAGCTGAATAAACTGCAGGTTAAGAATTACGAAGCCGGAGACGACCCGTCGCAACTTGAGCATTTCACGGACTGGTTGGCAGACTATTTACCCCGCACACAAATCTGGCAGGTGCGATGTCCGGCTGAAATCTACGAGATATCATGCGTAGATCAAAAAATAAATTTTGAGCCATCTGAGGATGCTGTTATCGAAGAAAAACTCTTCAGATTCGGGGAGACTGGACCAGTCGAGGACGGCTATTGGATCAGGTTGCGACTAACTCGATTTATCGAAGATGGAGTGGATAGCTCTGTGTGCACTATCAATGATGAATACGATGAATGTGAGTTATTTTTCCATGATGGTGAGGACTCTGTTGATCCCAGTGACGTCGACCTGTTTGACTTGTGGTATTCACACTTGGTTTTAGGCAACGATCCGTTCGACGATGAGGATGAGGATGAGGATGAGGATGAGGATGAGGATGAGGATGAGGATTAAGAATTTAACGCTGACGAATTATCTGATGTCTGATATCGCTGACTGAGGTGCTTTTATGAAGAAACTGAGATTACGATTTTGCTCTCCCGGAGTTCAATCATATGCCTATTACTTGGAGTCAGATACCAATGACAAATTTAAAGCGAAGGATCGAGACGGATTAACCCCTTGGGAATACATCCAAGAAAGAGCGGATTCGACGCAAAATTTGTCTTACGGTATTTGTATCGATCATCCTGAGTTTGAGCTTACTGCAACTCTTGATGACGTTGAGGTTGAATCAATCGACTATGCATACGACTATGACGAGCAAGATATCACTGACGACACCATCATCGTCGAATCTTGCACCGTTGAGCATAACGCGGTCGACCCAGACTCGTCAGTCGCTGCAATAGTATTTGAGTATGATCGCTACAGAGCTGGATGGATCGAGTGCAACCTCGACGTTAAAGATGATTTCAAATGGTCAGATATTCGTGTCTTAACTCGTTCTCTTGATCTTGATCCAGAGATTTTGCGTGATGAAGTTTACCTCCAAGACTCAAATCTAAGTGAGGGAGCTGAGCTTGAGGTTTATTCCATTTCCTATGATGGAGAGACCTACGAATTTGGCTACGATCTCAGCTTCTCAATGTGTGATGCCGAGATGCAGTATTTCGAAAAAGATGATGATGGTGATTTTCTTCAAGTGTTGTTTAGTGATGTGTGGGATGAAGATGATGATGAGATGACGATGGATTAAAAAATGTGAGTCGCGCAACACGATCTACAAGCTGGCCTTGATGCTGCAGACGAGTTTATGCAGGAGTTGTTGGAGGCTGATCTTTTGCCGCATGAACTACTTCGGGAGTACCTGATGGATCTCACCCTGTTACGGAGCAAACATATTCCTGCGGATTTGTGTAGTGAAGGCAAGTTGATGGAAAGCGCTGACGAGGTATCAATATGGTTAGAGAATCTTAAGTGGGAAATCGCGAAGCATCAGAAGGTGGATGGTAATGACTAGTGCAGAATCAGTCGCTGAAAAGCTGAGAACGACATTTGTTCCATTCACTGACGTTTGGTCCTACTCGCCAAATGAGGATCGAAAAGAATGGGACGGTCAGTACGAAAGAGTCGACGGCGAAACGAGGCCAGTTGATAGGAATGCTTCGTTTGATTTGCGGCTCTTCGATGACAATGAACTGAGCCTTACTCCTGAATCAGTAGGAATATATGTGATACGCGATGAGTTCTCCGTCATTTACATTGGCCTGACAGACAGAAACATAAAACAACGATTTGATGCTCATGTTTCAAAGCTGACGGCGGTCAACAAGTGGCATCACCCAGTGAAGTGGCAGAAGTACGTAATTGAGCGATCGAAACGCAGTGGTCAAGGTTTTGAGCGTTTGGATGACTTTGAAATAGGGTTTTATGATCTTCGCGATTTCCAATCTGTTTTGCAGGGGACGACGGTTAAAGAGCACGTGGATGATATGGAAGCACTGGTGTTTTACGGCCTTTGCGTGACTAACCCGAAGGAGCGATTTCTGAACACTGAGAGTAGCGTAGGCAACCGAGCGAGCAGAGATAAGTGGAAGGCATTCTTCGGTTAATGCGATTCGGTTTAGGGCGACATCTGTGCAGTGCATGCACCTGACAAGAAGCTGCCCTTAACGACCATAGGGCAAAGGGGAAGAATTCGAGATTTACAGGATGAACATTCCGAATTTAACTAAAGAGCGGAAGGAGCACTTCAAGATAGCCGTCCCGCCGGAGAGATTTGCGAACTGGGTAGTTGATGTCGGTGGGCCTGTTTGCCCTGCTTTGGATGATGAGCTGACCACTTGGGTTCGCATTGACAAATTTGCAAATTTCTGTGAAGAAGAATGGATAATTCTTCTGGCAATGAAACCGGAGTTAATTTTTCAACTTCAAGATTCAGATGCAGATCCTTGTGCGCTTGAGTTCATCTTTTCTTTAATTGAAAAAGCAAATCTATATGGCGTTTCGTTGCCGCATCCGGATTTTCGGTATGAAGGTTATGAACACGAAAGCGGATTAGATAAAGAATTTCTTTTGGAGTATTTTCCGAGCGATGGCTTATCAATTTTTATGTTTGTTTGGTCGTTAATGACTCTTTCAAAATTACAAGCTTCCGGTGACTTTATAATTGGCGTCTGGACGCGGATCGATGACAATCCCGAAGACATAAAGGATCAGTTATTTTTGAATGCCCCAACGGTCCTACTGGACGATGAAGAATTCATAAGAGATTGCTTAAATGCGGGCATTGATAATTATGGACATCCCTTGTGTTATTCATCTGAAAGAGTGCAAAAAATTTTTGGCGTGGAAGATCAAGATAGAGTTGATCATTAGTTTGCCGGGAGCTGCAAATAAGTCGTCAACAAAATCGGCGGAAAGTCGCCAAGGTATTTGATTTTGTCAATCGTTGTGTCCCGATGAGTGGCCTCATTCCCAGTCTTAAAAGTTTTAAGTATGCAGTCACAATCTGGGAACCTGCTGGGATACTCATCATAGCCTGAGCCTATCAAAATCAAACAAAGGACAATTGGACGAAACCCAGATCCGTTACCATAATGGGCTTGAGGCCCACCGGGGTAAACCCATAATAGACCTACCGACACTCCCGTCGGTTTTTTTATGTCCGTAACACAACATTGGCATACCCTTCGCTACACCAACGGTAAGCCGGAGTGTGAAACATTGGCGTGAAACACAGGCATCCTGATCCCCATTAGGGGTACCCCTAAGGTAAGCCCGCAGGGTGCACATTGTGCGCATATATTGCTTACCGTTGGGAGTGGGCGACGCAGAGTCCCCAAACTCTGCGTCGACCCCAATCAAGTATGACTGTTTAGTAAAGGCAACGATTGAATCATCACCTTCTTTTCTTCCCAGTCCAGTCCCTTGTAATAAGTTCGTCCCAACTCTGTTGCGCTCGAAGAGCTTTTATCGTGCCCAGTTAGCTCAGACGCCTTCAATTCACTGAAACTGTTCACAAGGTACGTAGAGAATGCGTGTCGAAAGGAATGAAACACGTACGGCTTGTCATCAACGTCAATACTTTCAAAGTACCGTCGCTTAAAATGACCGAAGCGTTTACCGAGCGCATCCGAATTAGGTGCAGTCCACCGTATCTTGCCTGACTTTAAATCAAGCATCCCTGTGCCTTGGAGAATCTCCCAGAGGTGATCGTGGACGGGTATTTGACGTGTCGCCGCCTTCGTCTTTCCTCCATCATCAGCGACTCTTAAGGAGACCTGATCTCCCTTGACCTCGATAATGCCTGAATACGCTTCTGAGAGACGTACTCCAGTGTAGTGGCCGATAGCGATGAGAAGGACCAGTTGTTTATCAGTCGCTTCATTAAATAACTCGACCGCGTAGTTCAGTGGCATGGTGTTACGAGAAGGGGAGGTCTTAATCGACCGAATCTGCTGACCCTTGAAAGGATTAATCTTGTCATCGACCACGTAGCCCATTCGTTGCGAGAAATCGAAAACTAATCCGAGCGCAGAGACATATCCTTTGATCGTCACGCTACTGAGCTTATTTGTTTCAAGTTGCTGGATAAATCTGAAGACAAGTTTCTTGTTCACCTTAGTGAAGTCAAAATCGTCATCACCTACAAACGTGTTGAATGCTTTGATCGCTCGCATACTTCGGCTAACCGTTTTTGCTGAAAGATCACTTCCTCGATAGTCGAGATAAGAGGAATGTAGTGCCGCAATATTGAGGGGATAGCGATGTTCAATCTCAGTTGATGGGTTTCGCACTAACGCCAAATGATTCCGGTGGCCGTTAAGGCGGCTCGCGTAGGTCTCGGGTAAATGGCTTCCGACACCAATGGTATCTTCAGACACCTCAATCAGCCGCTCATATTCCTCAGTACTCACTGGCTCTGACCCACTAAAAGTCCTCCAATACAGTTCGTTGGGAGGGGTGGTCAACTCTGGTTGAAACAGATCGTGCTGGGTAAAGAAGTCATCTCGAAACTTACAAGCGAGTTTGTAATCGGATGTACCAGTTGAGCATTGGTATACTTGTCGCCCTCTGAAAGGGTGTAGATGGCGGTGGCTCTCCGGTACCCTAAAATTCACCAGCCAGTTCTTTGACTTATTTCGGTTGATGGTGAGATTGTCATTTCGATTACGTCTCGTCATAACAGTATTGTATGGAGTTTGAAATGGCTGTAAGGTAGATTTACAGGGGTTTAGAGGGTTTCAGTGTCGACTAGCGGAACCCCCGCCTAGCTCCACCATCTCAGTCACTTCAAACAGCCAGCCGAGTTCGGATCAACAGTCATCTGTTTGAAACCTCAATAGCCACTGATAACAAAACCTGTCGATCTCAGGAGTGACGCATACTGCTTCCCACGCGATCAGGCGATTTACCAAAGTTCGCAAACCTGTTGCAAAATCAGCATTGAGCATTAAATCAGACTTAGAGAATCATTCTTTTTCGATCTTCCTGGATGGACAACACGCGCTGAGATCATTGATGAACAAATCTAGAATTCTTGAATATATTGCTGTCACCGGTCTGTGGGCTGCGTTGGTTTATCAATTCATTTATCCAATATTTCCCGGGCGTTTGAGCAGTGTCACGACCTTTGTACTGCTCGTTCCTTTGGTGATTTATTGGGTTTTACGTGAACGACTTTTGGTCTGGGGTGACGATGATACCGATGACAAATAGAGCGCCTCAGTTGGAGCGCTCGATTTTTTGTTTTTGTGATATATCGCCACTCGGAGTTCTTGCGTCATCGAAGGCTTCTCTGTGAGCGCTGTTGTTCAAATCAAGAATTTAACGAAAAGATACGGCGATGGAAAACTGGCGTTGAAGGATCTATCTGTTGAATTCATGCGCGGAGAAATTATTGCGTTGCTTGGTCCGAATGGAGCAGGAAAAACATCGCTGATCTCGATTATCTGTGGATTAACAACAATCAGTGACGGCCGTGTGACTGTCGATGGCTTCGATATTCAATTGGATTATCGCGAGGCACGATCATTGATCGGCTTGGTACCACAGGAGCTGACCCTTGAACCCTTTGAGACTGTGATGGGTACTGTCTCGTTGTCGAGAGGGCTTTTTGGCCAGGCACCCAACAATGACTATGTTGAGGGTTTGCTGTCACGATTATCACTGTGGGAGAAGCGAGATTCACCCATCCGGGAATTATCTGGAGGGATGAAACGACGGGTTTTAATTGCGAAGGCCTTAAGTCATGCACCGAAAATTCTATTTCTTGATGAGCCCACGGCAGGTGTTGATGTTGATCTAAGGCGTGATATGTGGCGGCTTGTGAAAGATCTGCAGGCCGAGGGCGTCACTGTGATCCTGACAACGCATTATATCGAAGAGGCTGAAGAGATTGCTGATCGAGTCGCGGTGATCAATGAAGGGCAAATTTTGTTGGTCGAGGATAAACATGTGCTGATGAATCGATTGGGCAAAAAGGAGCTGTTGATCGAGCTATCAGACTCACTCATAGAGGTACCACAAGGACTCGCGAGCCTTGGCGTCAGGCTGCAGAATGACGGACGTCAACTGAGTTACTCCTATGACATGGCAACTGAAAAAAGTGGAATCCCGGAGGTACTTGGGGCGTTAAAGGCCGAGGGGATTGGTTTTAGCGATGTCCATACCGAGCAGAGCTCGTTAGAGGATATTTTTATCGAATTGGTCGCTGAGCGATGATGATCAATTTTTACGCGATCAAAGCGATTTATCGGTTCGAGATGTCACGCACTTATCGGACACCGCTTCAGTCGTTTGCATCACCGGTCATTTCGACTGTTCTTTATTTTGTTGTCTTTGGATCAGCAATCGGAAACCGGATGACTCCTATTGATGGGATTTCTTACGGTGCGTTTATCGTACCGGGACTCATTATGTTAACGGTAATGACCCAGTCTGTAGCCAACGCATCGTTCGGGATCTATTTCCCGAAATTCTTAGGAACCATCTATGAACATTTATCCGCGCCTATTTCATCGTTTGAAATGGTGATCGGTTACGTCGGTGCCGCCGCGACTAAGTCGGCCGGTGTCGGTTGCATCATATTGGCGGTCTCATTCCTGTTTGTTCCGCTGGAGATCGAGCACCCACTTCTCATGATTGGGTTCTTATTTGCGACGGCGCTGTGTTTTTCCCTGCTTGGTTTTATCCTCGGCTTGTGGGCTAAAGATTTTGAGCAGTTGAATGTCGTTCCGACATTGATCATTACGCCTCTGGTTTTTCTGGGCGGCAGTTTTTATTCGATCGATATGCTGCCATCGCTCTGGCAAACAGTGAGCTTATTTAATCCCGCAATGTACGTGATCTCCGGTTTTCGTTGGGCATTCTTTGGGGTGTCAGACGTATCGATCGCAATCTCTCTCCTCTCGCTAGCGATCTTCGCGATGATTTTCTTTGCGATTATCTGGCGGATTTTCGCCACCGGATACCGCTTGAGGCAGTGATCAGTAAAACCAAACAGCCAATGGTGCTTCGATTCCTTGATGTTTTGAATGTAAAAGCATTCGTCAGTCAACAGCGATTGGTGAGAATGCTTGGGTCAACTGGGCCTGTCACACCTTTCCATTCCAGTGGATGATCGTTAGAGTGCGGCGACGAATAAAAATAATGTGAGAGGGGCGGCCAGTGAAACTGATTTATGTTCTTGTGTATTTTCTGCCTGGAAGTTTCGATCCGGTCGAGACGGGAATGCAGTTCGATACCCTCGCCGAGTGTAACGATGCGGCTTTCGAAATGGCCGCATCATTCGATATGAAGTATACCTTGCAATGCGTACCCCAGGATTCGGGTGACAGCCTCCCTCAAGTCTCTTTCGCTGACCTTTACGCGCCGCAATAAAAACGTCCTCCTAATGGATAGTTCAACGCAACAGTCGATCTGGTAGTTTTTTCAACCGGAGTGGATCAATGGAATTTGCGCACAGCAACATAGGCGTCAGACTTTCGGTTAGGACGCTTGGCACTGAGCGCAAATTTTTTTAATATTCTTTTTCGTAATAACGATAGAACTCTTTGGAAGGGTAATATGACGAAGCTGTATGAACCGTCTCTACCAAAGCTGATGGAAGCAATTGCGACCGAAGCGAAGGGTATGAGAGGCATGGACCGCCGTAATTTTCTCAAGGGCGGAATCGCGGCAGTAGCCGGACTTTCGAGCGTACAAATGATCCCGAAAGCCAACGCATCTGCAAATCTTCCACCAAATCTTCCGGAATGGCAGAGCTACTTGGGTCGTGGTGTTGTTGCCAAGCCTTACGGTGATCCGTCTGAATTCGAAGACCTCCAGCGGCGCACAGTGCCTTGGTTGACAGCTGACGCGGCTTCGTCGATCTCGATGACACCACTACAGGATCTCGAAGGAATCATTACTCCGAGTGGAGTGGTCTTCGAGCGCTATCACGGTGGTATTCCGAACGTGAATCCGGACCAACATCGTTTGATCATTCATGGTTTGGTTGAGCGTCCATTGGTTCTGACAATGGATGACCTGCGTCGTTTCCCTTCGGTATCACAAATTCGCTTCATTGAGTGCCCTGCTAACGGTGGTATGGAGTGGCGTGGTGCTCAGATGGAAGCGTTACAGTTCACACACGGGATGCTGTCGTGCTGTGAGTGGACCGGAGTGAAGCTGTCGACGCTTCTCGAGGAAGTTGGTGTCAAGCCAGAAGGTAAGTGGATCTTGGCTGAGGGCGCTGACGCAGCAGGAATGTCGCGTTCGATTCCGTTAGAGAAAGCACTCGATGACACCATCATTGCGTGGGGTCAGAACGGTGAGGCGTTACGTCCAGAGCAGGGTTACCCATTACGGATGCTCAATCCGGGTTGGGAGGGTAATACCTCTGTGAAGTGGTTGCGTCGCCTTGAAATTGGCGATCAGCCATGGCACCACCGTGAGGAAACATCCAAGTACACGGACTTGATGCCAGACGGTCGTTCGCGTCGCTTCACTTATGAGCAGGAATGTAACTCAGTGGTCACATCTCCTTGCCCAGAGAAGCCACTGATGCAACGTGGGTTTGTTGAAATCCGAGGACTTGCTTGGTCTGGTCGCGGAAAGATTAAGGCGGTTGATGTGTCATTGGATGGCGGCGTCAATTGGCAGCGTACAGAGCTTGGTGAATTGGTGATACCAAAGGCTCTTACGCAGTTCTCCTTGAAGACACAATGGAATGGCGAGCCTTGGTTGTTGCAGTCGCGTGCAATTGATGAAACGGGATACGTGCAACCGACTTTGAAACAGCTGCGTGATGAGCGTGGTGGTTGGTCGATCTATCACAAGAACTCAATCCACACATGGAACGTTACGGAAAGCGGGGAAGTATTCAATGTTCAAATTACCTAATCTTGCAGTAGCTGCGGCAGCCATCGTTTTGGCTGGTGCAGTTCAAGCAGGTCCTCTTGGAATTGGATCGACTGCCACACCTGAAATGATTGCGGGCTGGGACATCGATATTCGTCCCGATGGGATGGGACTCCCTCCAGGTCGAGGATCTGTCGCCGAGGGTGAGCCATTGTATGAGGCGAAGTGCGCAAGTTGTCATGGTTTGTTTGGTGAGGGCGAGGGGCGCTGGCCGATTCTCGCGGGTGGTGAGGGTACTCTTGATACGTTGCACCCAGAAAAAACCGTCGGTTCTTATTGGCCGTATGCATCTACGCTTTGGGACTACATCCACAGAGCGATGCCATACCCTGCGCCGCAGTCTCTGACTGACGATGAAACCTATGCGATTTCAGCATATGTTTTGTATCTCAACGATATCGTTGATGATGATTTTGTGGCGGATCGAGAGTCTTTTGCGGCAGTCAAGATGCCAAACGAGCCGAATTTCTACATCGACAACCGGCCTGACGTGCAAAACACGCGTTGCATGGAAAACTGCGCGGATCCAGCAAACTTCACGATCGTGACAACGATCAACGGCGTGACCCCAACCGGTCACTTCAAAGAGGATTCTGGTGTTGCAGCGAACCACTATGGCGATTCGGAACCGGCCGTGAAAGCTGTTGAGGTCGCGATGTCCGACGCAGCAACGGCGGGCAAGTCGGTCTACGACAAAGCGTGCCAGGCGTGCCACGGAATGGGTGTTGCCGGCGCACCGAAAGTTGGCGACGCGTCGGCCTGGGTTGATCGGATTCAGACGGGGATGGCCAGCATGTCAAGCAATGCGATCAATGGCTACCAAGGTCCTAATGGCGTAATGCCTGCAAAAGGTGGCAATATGTCGCTTTCGGATGAAGAAGTAAGTATGGCGTAATGCCTGCAAAAGGTGGCAATATGTCGCTTTCGGATGAAGAAGTAAGTAACGCGGTTGCGTTTATGGTTGAATCGAGCCAGTAGGCTCGGTTTAAAACTCAAGAGGAGAGGAAACAATAATGAAAGGGCAACTCCTGACAGCTATATTGGCTGCATCACTGCTTACACCGGTCGCGTCGGCAGACACGATTGAAAAGGGTAAGCAAATCGCCTGGGATCGAAAAAAAGGGAATTGTTTGACCTGCCACATGTTTGAAGGTGGTCAGCAGACGGGTAACGTCGGGCCACCAATGGTGGCCATGAAAGCCCGGTTCCCTGAACGGAAAGCCTTGGTCGAGTACATCAAGGACCCCACGAAGCGGAACCCTATGACGGCGATGCCGCCTTTTGGTCGAAATAAGATTTTGACTGAGCAAGAAATCAACCTCGTTGTAGATTATCTTTACACACTGTAGAAAACAAAAAGGAGAGTTACGATGGATCGTCGTGGCGTACTTAAAGTTGCGGGAGCTGTTACAGCCGCCGCTACAGCATTGGTAGCACTTCCACGTGTTGCGTTTGCAGCATACTCAGAAAAGGCATTCAAGCAGAAGGCAGGTGCGGATGCACTGCAAAACGCTTATGGCGCGAATGCGACCACCCCGAGCGATCAGGTGAAGTTGAAAGCACCTGATATCGCGGAAAATGGCGCAGTTGTTCCTCTCGAGGTTCAGACAGACATGGAAGCCGAGTCGATCGCGATTCTGATCACCGAGAATCCGTCACCGTTGGCTATTACTGCCGAAATTCCGGCGGGTACGAAGGGCCTTGTGAAGACACGTTGCCGGATGGGTAAGACAACCAACGTGACGGCTGTCGTTAAATCTGGCGGCAAGCTCTACACGGCGTCTAAGGAAGTGAAAGTAACAATCGGCGGCTGCGGCGGCTAATAGGAGATCAACATGTCATCAATTCGAATCAAAGCAAAAGAGCGCAAAGGCATGGTCGATGTGAAGTCTTTGATGAAGCATCCTATGGAGACTGGTCTTCGCAAGGACAAGAGCGGTAAGAAGATTCCCGAGCACTGGATCCAGGACGTGACTGCGGAAGCGAACGGTAAGGTTGTGTTTGCTGCTGCGTTCAATACCTCCATCTCAAAAGATCCATACCTCGCGTTTGCGTACGCGGGTGCTAAGGGCGATACGCTGAAGATTTCATGGAAAGATAGCAACGGCGCGACGGACTCAGCCGAAACTAAAGTTAAGTAACTGTTTGGAGACAGGGCAATGAAAACAATAATTCGTAACGTTGCTTTTGGTTTGCTTGGGGCCTCGGTGGCAGCGGCGTCAGTCGCTGGTCCCGCTGAGGATCGTGCAGCGTTCCAGAAGTTTTATGAGAATCGCTTTCCAGATACACCGGTTGACGATTTTAAAAACGGAGTATACTCAATCCTCCCAGCAGCTCGTGAGCAGTGGGAATCCATCGAAGAATTTCCTCCATATGAGCTCGCAATCGAGCGCGGTGAGGAGATCTACAACAAAACATTTGCCAACGGCAAGTCGTTGAAGGACTGTTTTGGTGAGGACGGTGCAGTCCGTTCGGAGTACCCTCATTGGAACAAAGAGCGCGGTATGGTGATGACCATGGAGCTCGCTGTCAATGAGTGCTTGGAAGCGAACGGTGAGAAGCCACTGAAGTATAAGAAGGGCGCGATGGCCGACGTCACCGCATACATGTCTTACAATTCTCGTGGGCAGATGGTTAACGTGGAAATACCAGCGGATGACCCTCGCGCACTGGCGGCATACGAGAATGGTAAGGAGCACTTCTACACCAAGCGTGGACAGCTGAACTTCGCGTGTGCGGATTGCCACATGCATACGGCGGGTATGATGTACAGGGCCGACACGACGTCTCCTGCGTTTGGTCACGCGACCAGCTGGCCTGTGTTCCGTTCGAAGTGGCAGGCAATGGGTACCTTGCACCGTCGTTTTGCTGGCTGTCATAACAACATCCGGGCGAATCCATACAAGGCACAGGGCGAGGAGTATCGGAATCTCGAATACTTCGTGACGTATATGTCTAATGGATTGGAATTTAATGGCCCTGCGGCTCGGAAGTAAGGATTAGTTATGAATCAGGGAATGAAAGCATTGGTTCTCGGTTTAGCGCTCTCGGCACCGCTCGCGGTTGCCGGGAACGGTACGACTGCTGAACACATCGAGGCTGCAACTGCTGCCTACAAGCAACTTGCGAAAGACACCGGATATCAGTGGACAGTGACTGTTAAAGCGATTAAGGCTGCACAGAAAGCACTGAAAGAAGGTGACGATGCAGGAGCACGTAAGTTAGCGCATCAGGCAATGGACTTGGTTGAGGCGACGCGTAAGCAAGCCAAGATTGAGTCAGAAACCTGGCAGATGCGCGTTCCGAAGTGAACGTGTGTCGAAGTGGAAAACGCGGCCTCTGTGCCGCGTTTTTTTTGCGTGAATTTTGATTTGATGGACTTCCTTGACGACCGTTCGGCAGGCAAAAAAATAGCCGCACCAGTCAGACTCGTGCGGCTAATGGCGGTAGTGACCTATTAGCCAGATTCGCCCGGGTAGTCAGCCATCCCCGGATTCTCGTTCATACCGATCACCTTCGGATGATTAATCTTCGCAAGCCTCAATACGTCATCAGCATCTTTATTGGCTTTGATGTAGTCACGGATAATATCCCAGATCAGGCGTCCATCAGGGGTGTTATTGACCGTCGCCCAGCCAGTCACTTTGTATGTCTTCGCGGGATCAATGGCGTCGCCATTATCTAAACGGGCATCGGTGATTCGCTCACCAAGACCTTTCTTGGGTGCAATGGTGTAATCCATACCACCGATACGAACCATATCGCCACCTGATTGTAGATACGGATCAGGATCGAAGAGATTATCAGCGACCGCTTCGAGGGTGGACAGTAACTGCTCGCCGGTCATCTCAGAAACATAGGTTTCCGAATAGGTGGTCGCGACCTGACTCATCACATCGTCCATTGTGATCCAGTCGCCCTCCAACGTGGTTGTACCCCAGCGAACACCGGCGGACATGGCGACGTCGGCATCATATTCCCAACGCAAAGCGTTACAGATGACCTGATCCCAGGTGCCCATGAAATTCCCACGGCGATACAAAAGACGATCAGCCTTTGCGAGTTTCTCGGTCAAAATTTCATCGTAAGTCTTGCCGACCCATTGAGGTGTGAAGAACGCATCTTTGCGACGGCTTTGAATAATTTTGTCTGAGTACTTTGTTTGACGCATTTGGGTAATAAAGGATTCCATTTCTTTATCCGCATCAAGCCAATCACTGATCACTGGGAACATTTGATAAGACAAGCCTTCGAGTTGTCCGTCACCAAATTTAAAGTCCATACAACCGACAAATTTCCCGTTCGATCCGGCGTTGGTAACCCAGCAGTCATGTCCAGCCGGATTCTTCACTTTGACCGGTAATGGACATCCGTCGTGCGTATGGCCGCCAAATACTGCGTTGAGACCTGGTACACGCTCAGCCATCTTAATATCAACATCCATCCCGTTGTGTGAGACCAAGACCACTGCATCAGGAGATTCATCACCTCGGATTTGCTCAACGAGTTCGGCCATATCGTCTTCTCGTAGACCGAATGACCAGTCTGGGAAAAATTCTTTCGGATTCGCGTTGGCAGTTCTTGGGAAAGCCTGCCCAACCACAGCAATTCGTGCGCCGTTCACTTCTTTGATGACGTATGGCTGGAACGCGTGGCCAGTATCCTCGTCATAGAGTCCACGTCCATCGAATCGCTCGACCAGAGCAGGGTATTCATCACCAAATAAGGAATCTTCCAACACACGGACGTTTTGGCCAATGAAGTCACCTTTAAATAAGGCGACGTTGGAAAGCACTTCGTCTTCACGATAGGTAAATTCCCAATGGCCAACCATGACGTCGATCCCAAGAATATTCGAGGCCTCAACCATGTCAACGCCACGAGTCCAAAGCGATGTCGCTGAACCTTGCCATAAGTCACCACCATCGACTGTCAGCGTGTTAGACGATCCTCCAGCCTGATCACGCAAGCGATCAAGAAGTGTTTTTACATGAGCGAATCCGCCTGTTCGTCCTAATTGCTCGGCATGCTTGGCAAAATTTAAGTACGTAAAGGCGTACTCTTCCGGCGAGCCAGGTTCAAAGCGATTTGCCTCAAGGAATTGTTGCCCAACAATATGTGGGAAACGTCCATAGGCGTCACCAACACCGAGATTGACGTTGGGTTCGCGGAAATACACGGGAAGTAACTGACCGTGAACATCCGTGACGTGGAGTATCCGTGCATCGCCCTCCATGGGCTTGTCATAGAATCCTGTGGGTGCTGACTTACTCGCGAGCGCGCGTGAGCTGTAAATCGCTGGGATTGAACCAGCTGCAGCTGCAGCCGCCATCAGCTTCATAAATTGACGACGATTGAGTGTATTCATGCTTGTCCTTGCAGTCTGATAAATGAATTCCTTGAAGGGTAAAAATGCTGTGCTAGCATCCGCTCCACGAACCCGGTCGGCCGAGTGTAACGCGTTTGCAAAAGATCCTTCAAAAACTTTCGTTATTCTTCACAGTTATAAGCTTATGTTTACCAGTTTCTGCGGATGTTGTGAAGCCTGCTTTGGTTGAAATCAGCGTATTCTCTGATGCACGGGTTACGATCGAAATTCGCACCAGCATTGAGGCGCTACTGACTGGAATTAACGGTCGTTACAGAAACACGCAAGAAGCGCCCAATGCGGATGCATACGATAAATTGAGAGTGCTTGAGGCCGGGGATCTTCGTGAGCAGTTTGTGGCATTTCATGGGGAGTTATTGGATGGCGTCGAGCTGGTTGTTGATGGCGCGTCGATTCCTCTCGAGATCGGCGAGATCACAATCGCACCACCGGGGTATACCAAGGTGCCTCGAGCCAGTGTGATTTATTTGGTTGGTGTCATCCCAAAGGAATCGATATCGCTTCGATGGTACTACCCGCTGCGGTTTGGAGATCAGGCAGTACGAGTGCGTCAGGTGAATGAAGAGGCCGGTGAGTACCACTGGTCTGGTCACCAGTGGATCAAAGATGATCGGCCCACCGAGCCGTTTTCCTTGACGCAAGTGTTTAGCAAGCCAACATTTTGGTCTGTGTCTTCGCTATATCTGTCGGCCGGCTTCCTACATATCGTGCCCAAAGGGCTTGATCACATTCTTTTCATCCTCGGTATTTTTTTGATGTCGATGCGACTCAAACCATTACTGCTTCAGGTGACGATGTTTACGATTGCGCACTCGCTGACACTGTCACTCGGCGTGTTTGGGTTGATTCATCTCCCGCCTCAGGTGGTCGAGCCGTTGATCGCTCTGTCAATCGCCTATGTTGCATTTGAGAACTTGGTAAGTGATCGACTGAGTCGCTTCCGACTTCCTGTGATTTTTGCGTTTGGGCTTCTGCATGGGCTAGGTTTTGCATCGATTTTGACTGAATTCGGATTGCCTGCAGATCTCTATTTGGCAGCTTTACTTTGGTTCAACGTGGGAGTGGAATTTGGTCAGGTTGCCTTGCTGATTGGGGCCTACCTCGCGATCACGATCTGGTTTACTGATCAATACGTGTATCGTCGATCGGTTGTGATTCCAGGATCGCTACTGATCGGAGGACTGGGTGCTTACTGGGCGGTCGAGCGTGTGGTGTATTACCACTTCAGTTGACGGCGGGGAGACTTCGAATTGTCTCTTCGATTTCGTAGGCATAGAAATCGATGATATCAGGAACGCCAAACTTCGGCGCAGCGAGTACTTTGCCGTCAGAACTGAGAAACAGTAGTGTTGGGGTTCCGAATCCTTGATAACGATTTGCAAATTCGATCGTCGTCGTTCGTGTTCCATCAAAATCTGTCATTGGAATCGCGGCCCCAATGTCAACCGCTGTAAATCGCACCTTCTCTTTGAATAGGTTTGAGGCGCGTAACGGTTGAAGGATTTCAGTCTCGAGGCGCACGCAAAAAGAACATCCGGGCTGGGTGACCATCACCACCCATGCTCGGGGATCTTTGCTCGAGAACACTGGCTCCTCAAGAGAAGAACCAGCGTTCGCTTTCACGAAGAACGCAGGTAGCAGCAATAGAGTTGCGATGACGACTCTGAACATTAGATGCTCTCAATTAAATCCACAATCATTGTGGCTACGTCATCAGCGTACAGATCACGGAAAAAATGATCTGCGCCATCAATGACTTCGACGGTTAAATTCTCTTGGTCAGCGAGGCTCTCAAAGTCAGATTCGATATCGGGGACGACAGTGTCTTCTGAGCCTCCAATCACGAGCACGGGAATATTGGTCACTTTTTGGACGTTAAAGGGTGCGCTATGTGCCGGATTATCCTCGTACTCAGCGATGAAGGCACCAGCGGTCACTTTGGGGTTGTCGCAATAAATAAATTTCGGAACATCGACATATTGGTCCTGTGGAAGTTTCGCGAATTGCGCAAGAAGTTCCGGTAGGTCGAGCCCTGTATCTTTTTTATAGTTGGCGATACTTCGCTCATTCCGAGATAAACCGGAGGCGATTAAAACACCGCCAACGACTGATGGTTCATCGGACGCCCCCGCTAGATATGCTGAGACCTGTCGGCCACCGCGGGAATGTCCAGTCACGACGATCTTCTCAAATCCTTGCTGCTTTAGGTAATCCACCCAGTTGGCTAGCTCCGTGATTGCGTCTTGGTATCGGTGCGTGTGATTGATGTCACAGGCGGTCAGTGCAGCGTAACCTTTGGTCGAGGTTTGAACCTTATCTCCCATCCGATTTTCATCATTCAACGAGAGATTGGGGGTCAATACAGGATAGCCGTAGTCGTCTGCGATTAACGTTGCGATGGTTGTGATGATTTCCATCCGGTTGTGTGCGAGGGTGCCATGCAGCAAGATGACCGCGACATCTCCGTCGGCCTCGTAGAAGTCGGCCGCCAGATCGTTGTGGTTGAGGGTGCTCTGGGCCCAAACATTGTTCATGCTAATTCCAATGACTAGGCAGGTGGTCTGGATGGCTCTTCCGATTTGCATGGTTGTCTCCTTGAATGTCTCGGCCCCGATTTTGTGACGTGGCATCAAATGTTGAGTTTACCGTCATGAACGATTTGTTAAACTCAAAAATACGCTATCATGGCCACTAATAATTAGGTGGCATAAGTATATGCCAAAAATTTCATCGGTGTATCGTGTTTGATAAGGAGTGATTTATGAAGAAAGTGATTGTGGCTCTCGTTGCTGGGTCGTTGAGTGCCGGCGTAATGGCTGCAGGTGATGCAGCTGCCGGGAAAAATAAAGTAGCCGCATGTGCGGGATGTCATGGCATGAACGGTAAGGCAATGGTGCCGAACTACCCAAGTCTTGCGGGACAGAACGCTGCCTATCTCGAGGGCGCACTCAAGGCGTATAAAACCCAAGAGCGCAAGGGATATCAGGCTGCGATCATGTACGGTATGGCTGCCGCCTTATCTGATCAAGATATCGCAGATATCTCGGCGTTTTACGCAAGCCAAAAGTAATGCCGATCATTGAGCGGACAATCACATTATTGATTGTCTTATGCATCGCGGTCGCTCCGACCGCGATGGCTCAGGAGTCGTATTTCGATCCTGATACGGGTCTAAGAATTCACCACTACACGGACCCGGTCCCCGACCATGTTCCCGGAGGGACCGTTCTCGATACCGCTGGCGTGAAAGACTTGATCGACTCAGGTCGCGTTGCGCTGATCGATGTACTGTCGATTTCGGGAGTTCGTTATGACGAGCTTGATGGATCGTGGTCAGACTACGAACCTCGTTACAATATTCCCGGTAGCATCTGGTTGCCAAATGTCGGCTTTGGTCGGCCGTCGCCAGATATGTTGAAGTACTTCCTCGACGAGACAAGTGACGCGACAAATGGTGACTTTGATTATCCAATTTTAATTTATTGTGTGAGTGATTGCTGGATGGGATGGAACGCGGTTCAGCACCTTGCTAATGCGGGGTTTAGTCAGATATTTTGGGCGCCGCGAGGAACCGATGGCTGGGTTGAAGCTGGATATCAGCTGGAGCTCACCGAGCCAACGCCAGTCAATGTCGATTTTTAGAGAGGGATCATGCAGCAATTTATTTCAATGGAAGAAGCATATGGAGAGATTGAGGAGCGTGCTTCGCGGCGATTAATTTCGACCGCATTAGTTCCATTGGAGGATGCCGTTGGACGGATACTGGCTGAGCCCGCAGTGGCCAAATTATCAATTCCTCCATTCAATAATTCGGCACGTGACGGCGTTGTGTTATCAGCTTCAGGTCTTTCGGTTGCAAAAGCAGGGAGTCCGGTCAAGCTTGCTGGTGAGCTGCGAGCGGGTGATTCTGTGGAAGTCGCCAATGGAATCGATGGTGATGCTGCACGGATTATGACTGGGGCACCGGTTCCGTCGTGGGCAGAAGCGATCGTGATGATTGAAGACCTGACCCTGGATGATGACGGAACGGTGATCATCAATCGTCTACCTGAGCCTGGCGCATGGATCCGACCAAAAGGTTCTGACATCGCCGAGACGTCAGAGATTCTGAAGCCCGGACGCCGGATTATTCCTGAACACGTCCAGGCGCTTGCCTCGAGTGGTGTTGTGGAGGCTGTCATCCATACAAAACCACGGGTGGGTCTTTGCTCAACCGGTGAAGAGCTTGTTGATGTCAAATCAGGGCCGCCGGGTTCTGGTCAAATTTATGATTCAAATCGTCCATTCATGACGGCCATGATGCGCTCATTTGGCTGTGAGGTTGTCGTGAATGAGCATGTCGGCGACACCCTCGATGAGATGGTGGGCTTCTTAAATCGCGTCATGGAGGCGTCGCTAGACCTTGTTGTGTCGTCCGGCGCGGTTTCGATGGGCAGTTACGACTTTGTGAAGCCGGCGCTTGAGGCCGTTGGTGCTGAAATTGTTTTCCATAAAGTCACGCAAAAACCGGGTAAACCATTGTTATTCGCGATTTTACCAAACGGTACCCTGTATTTTGGATTGCCCGGAAATCCGGTGTCGACAGTTGTAAATTGTCGGTTTTATGTGCATTACGCGTTGTCAGTGATGCAACAGAAACCACTTGAGACGCCGGTTCGATTAAGGCTGGAAAACGAGATTGAAAAACCACAAGGATTGGCTGTCTTTTTGAAAGCCCAATGCCTCCGGGGGAAGGGTGGTGCCCTTGTCCGAGCGCTTGAGGGGCAGGAGTCGTTTCAAACGATGCCACTGCTTGAGATGAATGGTTGGATTGTCTTAAGCGAACACGTGGGATCGATACAAGCCGGTGAGTTGGTCAATTTTTATCCATCAAACCCCCGCGGCCTACCCGATATATTTTGACGTATATAACGCGTTATGCGATCCTTCGCTCTAAATAATGAGTCGACGTTGACCAAGGCGGGCCATAGTGGAAAAAATCTTAATCGATCGGTTTGGTAGAAGCTTTCCATACCTCCGATTATCAATTACTGATGTGTGTAATTTTAAATGCACTTATTGTCTCCCTGACGGGTACAAAGGTGAGGCAGACGGGTTTTTGGGTGTTGATGAAATACGTCGCCTGATTGCCGGTTTCGCCGAGCTCGGTACACGAAAAGTCAGGCTGACTGGTGGTGAGCCAACACTGAGAAAAGATTTCCTCGATATTGCTCGCGTTGTCTCGCAAACGCCTGGAATCGAGACCGTAGCCATGACTACGAATGGTTATAAACTGCCAGAGCGTGCGCAAAGTTTTTTTGACGCCGGAGTGAATGCGATCAACGTCTCAATTGATGGGCTGACGCCAGAACGATTCGAATTGATTACCGGTAAAAATCGGTTCGAAGAGGTCATGAGTGGCCTGAAATTGTGCCAAGACATTGGATTTTCGCCAGTCAAAGTCAACGCCGTATTACTGAAAGACTTAAATCACACAGAGCTGGATGCGTTTATTCATTGGGCGGCCGAAGGCGTTAATTTGCGATTCATCGAATTGATGGAAACTGGTGAGAACGGCGACTATTTTGAAAAACACCATCTCTCGGGCGATGTCCTTGTGAAAAAGCTTGTGGCGAACGGGTGGGTCGAAGCGCCACGTGATGCGCTCGGTGGACCTGCTCGCGTGTGGAAGCATCCGAACCATATCGGCAGCGTTGGCTTAATCGCACCCTATTCGAAAGATTTCTGCACGACGTGCAACCGACTCCGCGTGTCGGCCAAAGGAGGCTTACACCTGTGTTTATTCGGTGACGGCGGACACGATTTACGTCCCCTGTTGCAAAAGGATTCGGATAAGGAATTACTGAAAGAAACCATTTGCGAGTTACTGGATCTCAAGGTCGCAGGTCATGGACTGCATGAGCGAAATACGGGCGCGACTCCTCATTTTGCATCGATAGGGGGTTAATTTGTCTGCGAGTGAGCTTATTTCGAATTTCTCGATGATCGATGTCGGTGGTAAGCGGCATACGACCCGTCGAGCCGTCGCTGCTGGGACCATCCACCTCGGACCCAACGCATTTGTGAAAGTCCGCGATAAAACGCTCCCTAAAGGCGATTGCTTTCCCATGGCAGAAATCGCCGGAGTGAATGGAGCCAAGCAATGCGCGAATCTTCTGCCGATGTGTCATCCACTACCACTCGACCAGGTGCTGGTTTCATTTGAGTTAAATCACGATGCGCAATCTGTTCGAGTTTATTGTGAAGCGGCAGCTCATGCGAAAACTGGCGTCGAAATGGAAGCACTAGCGGGCGCGAATGCTGCGTTGTTGTGTATTTGGGATCTGTGCAAGGGTACGGATCCGGTACTTCGCATCAGTGATCTTGAGCTGTTAACAAAAACAGGTGGAAAGTCCGGCGTTTGGATTAATCCTGACGCACTGATTCCCGAATGGGTTCTAGAGCGGTTACCCTCAACCACACCTCTGGCTGAGAGAAAAGTCGCGGTTGTCGTGATGAGTGATCGGGCGTCGGAAGGGACATATGATGATGAGTCGGGTCAGTACCTCGTTGAGTCGCTGAAGGCGCAGGGCGCTGAGATCTGTGAGTATCAGGTGATTCCGGATGATTTTGATTTAATTCAAGCGACGATTTTAAAGATTTCCGAAACTCATGATCCGCATGTGATTTTATGCACCGGTGGCACGGGGCCCGGACCACGGGACGTGACGCCGCTGGCGCTGGCTGATCATCTGAATCCTGAACTACCAGGGTTTGGTGAGTGGTTGCGTTCTGAGAGTGCCGTCTACACCAAAACCGCTTGGCTTTCACGCATGGGCGGCGGATTAATCGGTCGGGCGCTAGTGATCACCTTGCCTGGTAGTTTGCAGGCAGTTAAAGAATGTTTCGGCATTTTCATCGAGGGCTTACCAAAAGCCATCGTAATGATCGAAAAACAAGGGCGCAAAGGGCGACTGTGACGTCAATTACGGTTCATTGTTTGGGTGCGTTCCGGGCTCTCGGAGACAGCTTGGTTGTCGATGTTGACGATGTGAGCGTTGCCTCGATTCGCGCTGCAGTCTCGAGTAGCCTCGTAGCAAGGGGCCGCGCGGATTTAAATACGGTCCTCACGCGTTCTGTTTTTGCTGAAGGTGACGAGCTACTCAAAGATCATGCGACCGTCTCAGGAAGCGAAGTCAGTCTTCTGCCACCCGTGGCTGGAGGTTAAGGTGGACTTATTTGCCCGCAATGATGGTGAGCACTACGTGTGTGGATTGATCGATGGACCCTGTCAAATCGAGGGTCTCGATCGCTGGGTTCAAGATCCTGCTCATGGAGCGATAGCCCAATTCTCTGGGGTTGTTCGTAACCATAACGAAGGTTTGTCGGCCGCAGCTGTCGACTATGATGTCCATCCGGAATTGGCGCTGAAAGCGTTGGGGGAATTGTGCCAAGAGTTGTGCACGAACTATCCAGTGAAACTGGTGATGATTCACTCGCGCGGTCTTGTTAGGGTGGGTGAGGCTAGTGTTGTTATTGCAGCGAGCAGTGCGCATCGGAAGGATTCGCTCGGCGCAGTGTCTGAAGCAATCGATCAACTCAAAATACGCGTGCCGATTTGGAAAAAAGAGATTGGGCCGGATGACGAGCAACGTTGGCTCGATGGACATTCATTAAGAAAGGATTAAGGGTATTGGCATGGATGCAGCCACCTTCGAAATTGACTCTCAACTGAAGCAAACCAGTTATCCACTGGTCTCGCTCGACGTCTGTGATCTACGTTTGGTTGATGATCAGCGTTGGCCTTGGTTGTTGATTATCCCCAGAGTGCCACATGCGGTTGAGCTGATTGATTTGAGTCCTGAGCTTCGTCGTACCGTTTGGCTTGAAATCGACCACGTTGCACGGGTAATGCGGGATCAACTGTCGCCGCATAAATTAAACATTGCCGCACTTGGCAATCAGGTTCGACAACTTCACATTCACTGTATTGCGCGCTTTATCGACGATGACGCGTGGCCGAATCCGGTATGGGGAGTCGGTGAATCGGTTCCCTATGACTCAGATCAACTTGCAGCGAGACTGAATAGTTTTAAAACCGCATTTGCCTAATGCGTTCGACAATGCGATGCGAGTTGCTCAAATAAGGATAGATGCGCAGGAAAAATACGGAATTCTGATGCCAGCGTCAGTAGTTTGTTGTCAAGAATTCGCTCGTGTTCGACTGTGACTTCAACGAGTTCTGTGGTCATTTCTGCAAGACCTAATGGTAATAGTCCTAACCCCTGGCGATGCAATGCCAATTGGAGAACATGGTTGCATGTCGCGACCTCTTCGACTGAACTGAAGGCTGCCACCTGAAGTGATTCAATCATCGGTGAATTAACAGATCGAAATAATGGAAGTCGTTGGATGTCATATCGTAAGCCGCGATGGGCGAACACAGCCCATTCCAGACGATGGTGAGCTGATAATGAATGGTCAATTCTGGAAAGACTTGTCTGGTATCGAATACTAGATTTGCTCTGTGCCCTTGGCGCGACGACAACATCGGTGTGCACGCGCTTGAATGCCTCAATGACAGAAAATAAGTGGGGTGCGAGGTCGAGAAGTGTTTCATCGATCGCGATGGTCCGCGTCTGATCGAAGTCGAGCTGCGCTTCCGTGATGGTGTCACGAATCTGGGCAATCTGAAGATCACATGACTGGATTAGCCGCGCCGCCCATGGGGTGAGCATCATTGGATGAGTATCTGGCTGAATAACAGGGATACCGAGTTGAGTCTCTAGACGGTTGATGCGTCTTGAATCTGTGGTATGTGCCAAGCCCGTCATTCTCGATACGCCACGATATGAGCCGGTGATTGCGATGTATGAGAGCAACTGTAGATCAGCTAGAGAGCAGGGTATTGTCATTTGCGGTCGTCCTTGACTCAAAAAAAACCCCGGACTCTCCGGGGCCTTTGATCGCTTATGTCGCCTGATAGGGGCGAGGCGGCTCTCCTGTGTATAGCTGGCGTGGACGACCGATCTTGTAAGGACTCGAAATCATCTCGTGCCAGTGAGAGATCCATCCAATCGTGCGCGATACAGCGAAAATCACTGTAAACATGCTTGTTGGAATGCCAATCGCACTCAGAATGATTCCCGAATAAAAGTCAACGTTCGGGAATAACTTGCGTTCAGCGAAATATGGATCTGATAATGCTATGCGCTCGAGCTCCATTGCGACTGCCAAGCGCGGATCTTTCACACCGAGTTCAGCCAAGACTTCATCGCACGATGCTTTCATGACTTTCGCGCGCGGATCGAAATTCTTATAAACGCGATGACCAAAGCCCATCAATTTGAAAGGATCGTCTGGGTCCTTCGCTTTGTCGATGAACATTGGAATGTTTTCCACAGAACCAATCTCGTCAAGCATTCTCAATACTGCTTCGTTCGCGCCACCATGCGCTGGACCCCAGAGTGCAGCGATACCAGCAGACACGCAGGCAAATGGATTCGCTCCAGTTGAGCCGGCAAGACGCACTGTCGATGTCGATGCATTCTGTTCGTGGTCTGCATGTAATAGGAAAATCCGATCCATCGCTTTTTCGACCGCGGGGCTCACTGTGTAGTCCTCACAGGGGGTTCCAAACATCATGTAGAGAAAGTTAGCGGCATAAGACAGATCGTTGCGCGGATACATAAACGGCTGGCCGATTGAGTGCTTGTAGCACATGGCTGCGAGTGTTGGCATTTTCGCGACGAGTCGGTGTGCAGCGATTTCGCGGTGATGCTCTGAACGGATGTCCATCACGTCATGATAAAACGCAGATAGAGCGCCCACGGCGCCACACATCATCGCCATCGGGTGCGCGTTATGATGGAAGCCATCAAAGAAGTGTGCGAGAGACTCATGAAGCATCGTATGACGTGTGATGCTTGTCATGAATTCCTGCTTTTGCGCTTTCGAAGGGAGCTCGCCGTACCACAAGAGATAGCAGGTTTCTAAATAATTGGAATTTTCGGCAAGGTCTTCGATTGAATAGCCGCGATGCAGTAAGACACCTTCGCCACCATCGATGTATGTAATTGTTGATTCAGTCGCAGCGGTCGACATGAATCCTGGGTCGTATGTAAAAAATCCTGCCTTTAACAATCCAGAAACATCGATGACATCTGGCCCATATGATCCTTTGAGCACCGGTAGCTCGACAACTTCACCCGTTGGGAGGGTTAGTGTGGCGTTTTGTTCAGCCATGGTTTTTCGGTTCCTTTGTTTGTAAATCCGCGAGTTAGCTCGAATTCCTCAAGTCTTTGTGCGGCGCACACAACGTGCGGAAGCGTCGCCCACTATAATCAGGGTGATGAAAGTGTCAATTCGCCATAGTTGATTTAGTCATAAAGGAGCATGCGTTACCCTTTGTAACGTTATAAAGACCCGATTATACTCGTGCCCTCACTGATCACCGGTATGAAAGAGGATCTTCAAGAAATGGCTATGTCGAGTGACCGTCCGGTCAACTTAGATCTGACAACCTTCCGCTTTCCGATAACGGCAATCGCCTCCATCCTACACAGAGTGTCTGGCGTTGTTTTGTTCTTCGGTAGCTTCATTTTGATGGCGTTACTGGGTATGTCATTAGACGACGAAGCTGGTTTTGCTGATGCGCTGGCACTGCTCGACAATGGTTTTTTCGCATTCATTATCTGGGGTGTTCTGGCAGCGCTCGCTTACCATTTTGTGGCCGGAGTGAAACATTTGTTCATGGATATGGGCTATGGGGAAACGCTCGAGTCTGGTCCGATCTTTGCAAAAGTCTCAATGGCTTCGGCTGTCGTGCTGATGGTGCTCGCGGGAGTATGGGTATGGTAACGAATGTTTTGAATTACGGTCGGAGTGGAGTCGCTGATTGGGTTGTACAACGATTTAGCGCACTGATTTTAGCAGCCTACACAGTCGTGATGGTTATTTGGCTTGCAGTGAACGGTGGCGAATTAACCTTTGCTCAATGGCAGGGCTTCATGGGTCAGACATGGGTTCGTATTTTTACGCTCTTGACGGTTCTTGCACTTGCTGGACACGCCTGGATTGGGTTGTGGACAGTGGCGACAGACTATATGAAAAAAGGTGGTGTTCGCGTCGCGTTTTTGGGGAGCGTAGCGATATCATTATTCGTCTATGTCGTTTGGGGCATCAGTATTCTCTGGGGATTTTAAACCATGACAGGACTTCGTAAATTATCGTTTGATGCGGTTGTGATTGGTGGCGGTGGCGCTGGGATGCGTGCCTCATTACAGATGGCTCAGTCGGGCTTCAAAACCGCATGCCTGACAAAAGTCTTCCCGACCCGATCGCATACGGTTTCTGCTCAAGGCGGCATTACTTGCGCGATCGCGAGTGCGGACCCCAATGACGATTGGCGCTGGCATATGTATGACACCGTAAAAGGGTCTGATTACATCGGAGACCAGGATGCAATCGAGTACATGTGCTCAGTCGGACCGGAGGCGGTTTTTGAACTGGAGCACATGGGTTTGCCGTTTTCGCGCTTTGAAAATGGACGTATTTATCAGCGTCCATTTGGTGGGCAGTCGAAGGATTATGGTGCAGGCGGTCAGGCGGCTCGAACGTGCGCCGCGGCGGACCGAACAGGTCACGCATTGTTGCACACGCTGTACCAGGCGAATCTGA
Organism: gamma proteobacterium HIMB30; assembly: GCA_000227525.2. Taxonomy (GTDB): domain Bacteria; phylum Pseudomonadota; class Gammaproteobacteria; order Pseudomonadales; family Litorivicinaceae; genus HIMB30. The sequence goes on along the minus strand of AGIG01000035.1, from coordinate 33,507 downwards.
AGAACAATACAACCTTCTTGAACGAATGGTTTGCCGTTGATTTGGTCCGTAACCAAGACGGTGTCGTCGTCGGCGTGATTGCGATCGAGATCGAGACTGGCGAGGTTGTTTTCGTTGAATCGAAAGCCACAGTATTGGCCACAGGTGGTGCAGGTCGTATTTATGCATCAACGACCAACGCCCACATCAATACCGGTGACGGGATCGGTATGGCGCTGCGCGCAGGTTATGCGGTTCAAGATATTGAGATGTGGCAATTCCATCCAACAGGTATTTACGGCGCAGGTACGCTTGTGACCGAAGGCTGTCGTGGCGAAGGTGGATATCTCATCAACAAAGATGGCGAGCGTTTCATGGAGCGTTATGCTCCGAATGCAAAAGATTTGGCAGGGCGCGATGTTGTTGCACGCTCAATGATGACAGAAATCCTTGAGGGCCGTGGTTGTGGTGAAAATGGTGATCACGTCTATTTGAAGCTCGATCATCTCGGGAAAGACATCCTGCACTCACGTCTCCCTGGGATCACTGAATTGTCCAAGACCTTCGCACACGTGGATCCAGTGAACGCGCCGATTCCGGTTGTTCCAACTTGTCATTATATGATGGGTGGCATTCCAACCAATGTGAATGGCCAGGCGATTACGCAAATCAAAGGAAAAGATCAGGTGATTCCCGGGCTCTACGCTTGTGGTGAAGCAGCATGTGTTTCAGTACACGGTGCAAATCGTCTGGGTGGTAATTCATTACTTGATCTGGTCGTGTTCGGTCGCGCAGCCGGCATCTTCATTGAAGAACAATTGCAACAAGGGATTGATTACCGGTTGGCATCAGAAGACGACGTTGATCGTGCGATGGGTCGCTTAAATGCGTTGGATTCAAATGACAATGGCGAAGACACTGCGGTTTTGAAGCGAGAACTGCAAACCTGCATGCAAAATTATTTTGGTGTATTCCGAGATGGCGAATACATGAAAAAAGGCCGTGATGAATTGAATACGATGCGGGATCGAGTCGCGAATATTGCGATTTCAGATAAGTCAAAAGCTTTCAACACCGCCCGGATGGAAGCGCTTGAACTACAGAATCTATTCGAAGTCGCCGAAGCCACGGCAATTGCCGCCGATGAACGGACAGAAAGTCGCGGCGCGCATTCTCGAAATGATTATCCCGAGCGCGATGACAAGAACTGGTTGTGCCATTCGATGTATCATCCGGAGACAAAGAAATTAACCAAGCGTGATGTCAACTTCAAACCAAAGACAGTTGACACGTTTGAGCCAAAAGTTCGTACGTACTAGGGGGTATCAAATGTTAGTCAGTGTGTATCGCTATAACCCTGAAACGGACCGTGAGCCCTACATGCAAGATGTTGAAGTGTCGCTTCCGGAAGGAAAAGACCTCATGGTTTTGGATGTGCTCAATCTGATCAAGGAAAAGGATCAATCATTGTCCTATCGTCGCTCATGCCGTGAAGGTGTTTGTGGATCGGATGGTGTCAACATGAACGGTAAAAACGGCCTGGCGTGTATCACGCCTGTCTCTGAGGTAGTTTCTCGAGGCAAGTTGGTGGTTCGCCCATTACCCGGGCTTCCTGTCGTTCGTGATCTCGTGGTCGATATGGGTGTATTTTACAAGCAATATCAGCGTATTAAGCCATATTTGCAGAATTCGACGCCGGCTGGAGGTCGGGAACGACTCCAGTCACCAGAGGACCGCGCGAAGCTCGATGGTCTGTATGAATGTATTCTGTGCGCGTGTTGCTCGACCAGTTGTCCCTCGTTCTGGTGGAACCCTGAAAAGTTTGTTGGCCCTTCGGGGCTGTTACAGGCCTATCGATTTTTGGCCGATACCCGAGATGAGGCGACCGAGGAACGATTGGCAGATCTCGATGACCCATTCAGCGTATTCCGTTGTCGTGGGATTATGAATTGCGTGTCTGTGTGTCCGAAAGGCTTGAATCCGACCAAAGCGATTGGTCACATACGCGACATGTTGTTGTCACGGGCAACCTAAGTCTAGGTTGGCTTGTGTGCTTTGAGGGCGCACAATAGCGGCATCTTCTGCGATCCAGAAGGTGCCGTTTTACAGGCTCAGTTGTCATCCCCTGAGTTTGTTGGTTTTTAAGGTCGAATGACAAAGACCGGGGCATACGCCGAAATGGAAATGCATGGCCTACGAGGCCACTCCAAAACGTCGTTGACAAGTGCCTTGGTGTAAAGGAGCACATCAATGTCTGAAGGCTCAATGGAGCAAAGCCTGAAGTCCTCGCATCTCGCGGGTGGCAATCTGCATTATCTCGACGAACTTTACGAAGCCTATCTTTCAGATCCCAACAGCGTACCCAATGAATGGCGGCAATATTTCGATTCACTTCCTCGCGTTGAGGGTGCGATTACGGGAGACGTTCCACATTCCACGATTCAAGAACAGTTTTTACTCCTTGGAAAAGATCGAAATCGTTCGATCTCAGCCGGTACTGGGTCAGTCTCATCCGATTTCGATCGTAAACAAGTTCAAGTCCAGCGTCTTATTAATGCGTATCGAATTCGTGGCCATCAACGTGCTGCGCTTGATCCTCTCGGCATCATGGATCGTGAACGGGTTCCTGATTTGGATCTGGGTTTTCACGATCTATCGGCAGCGGATTTAGACACAGTCTTCCAAATCGGTATGCAAAATTTCGGCATGTCTGAAGGAAAGCTCAAGGACATCATTGGCGCGCTCGAGACCACCTACTGCAGCTCGATTGGTGCCGAATATATGCACATTGTTGATACTGAAGAGCGTCTGTGGTTACAGAATCGGCTTGAAGGGGTGATGGGCAAGCCAAAGTATCCAGCGGAAATCAAGATGCATCTTCTTGAACGTCTTACAGCAGCTGAAGGCCTCGAAAAATATCTGCAGTCACGTTATCCGGGAACCAAGCGATTTGGTCTTGAAGGTGGCGAATCATTAGTGCCTTGTGTTGATGAGCTGATTCAGCGCGCTGGATCGCATGGCGCGAAAGAAGTTGTCATCGGAATGGCACACCGCGGACGTTTGAATTTGTTAGTCAACACTCTTGGAAAAAGTCCGCAAGATTTATTTGATGAATTTGATGGCAAGGCGACATTCGAAAATCACGGTGATGTGAAGTATCACCAAGGCTTCAGCTCGAATATTTCGACACCTGGTGGTGAAGTACACCTTGCGATGGCGTTCAATCCATCGCATCTTGAAATCGTGTCTCCGGTCGTTGAAGGCAGTGTCCGAGCGCGCCAAGATCGTCGAGGTGATCCATCCGGAGATCGTGTTGTGCCGATTTCGGTGCACGGTGATGCAGCCTTTGCTGGTCAGGGTGTCGTGATGGAGACATTTCAGATGTCTCAAACTCGCGGGTACAAGACCGGTGGTACGGTTCACATCATTGTGAATAACCAGGTTGGCTTCACAACGTCACGACGCGAAGATTCTCGGTCAACCGAGTATTGCACTGACGTTGCAAAAATGGTCCAGAGTCCGATATTTCACGTCAATGCCGATGATATTGAGGCGGTAAATTTTGTCACTCACCTGGCAATGGATTATCGCTACGAATTCAAAAAAGACATCGTCATCGATCTGATTTGTTATCGTCGCCGCGGGCACAACGAAGCGGACGAACCGAGTGCGACACAGCCGTTGATGTACGCACAGATTAAGCAACAGAAGACCACACGTGCGCGTTATGCTGCGCAGTTGGTGTCTGAGGGTGTTCTATCGGATGCCAGTGTAAAACAGATGGAAGACGCCTACCGCTCGGCTCTCGAAGCAGGTGAACCTGTGGTTAAGGCTCTGGTTCGAGAGCCTGACAGTCAGTTGTTTGTCGATTGGAAGCCATATTTGGGTCATGAGTGGACAGCAGACCATGACACCAGCTTTCCAATGAAGCGACTTCAGGAGCTTGGTCAGCAGATTAATACAGTTCCGACCGGGTTCTCCATGCAAAAGCAGGTCGAGAAGACCTATGAAGACCGTCGGAAAATGGCGGCCGGCGCGTTGCCATGTAATTGGGGCTTTGCTGAGACGTTGGCTTATGCCACGCTGCTTGATCAGAATGTCGGTGTTCGCTTTACCGGTCAGGATGTGGGTCGTGGAACCTTCTCCCATCGCCAAGCGACCTTGCACGATCAAAAAACCGGTGAGTCCTACACGCCACTTCAACATCTCGCTGATGAGCAACCACGTTTTGAGTTATTCGATTCATTCTTATCGGAAGAAGCTGTACTCGCATTTGAATATGGATACGCAACGACAGAGCCTCGTCGCTTGGCGATTTGGGAAGCGCAATTTGGTGATTTTGCCAATGGGGCACAAGTTGTGATCGATCAATTCATCACCTCAGGTGAAGTGAAGTGGAGTCGACTGTGTGGCCTGACAATGTTGTTACCTCATGGTTATGAAGGACAGGGACCGGAGCATAGCTCAGCGCGTCTAGAGCGTTTTCTCCAATTGTGCGCAGAGAACAACGTTCAGGTGTGTGTTCCTTCGACTCCTGCTCAGGTCTTCCACATGCTGCGTCGGCAGGCAATTCGTCCGCTACGTAAACCATTGATTGTGATGAGTCCCAAGTCACTCCTTCGCAAGAAAGAAGCAGTGTCAACGCTTGAAGAGCTCGCTAATGGCAAGTTCCAGACAGTCATTCAGGATACCGCTGGTCTTGATCCGAAGCAGATCAAGAAAGTGATTCTTTGCTCAGGCAAGGTGTACTACGACTTAGAGGCCTATCGAGCGGAAAAAGGGATCGATGATCGCGTCATCTTGCGCATTGAACAGCTCTATCCGTTCCCTGAGGATGATTTGGTCGAGGCACTCGCGCCCTACGTGAACATGGAAGAGATGGTTTGGTGCCAAGAAGAACCGATGAATCAGGGTGCATGGTTCCAAAGTCAACAATCGATGTTGAATGCAATGTGGCGGCATTTGCCAAATAAATTCCTGCGTTTCGCAGGGCGTGCTGCTGCCGCGACACCCGCTGCGGGATACATGGCATTGCATGTCGCTCAACAACAAGCATTGATACAGGACGCTCTTGAAGGGTAATCGTCACCGAAAGTGACTCGTTAAGGAAATATGATGGCAATCGAAATTAAAGCTCCACAATTCCCAGAATCAGTTGAGGAAGGCTCTATCGCAACCTGGCACAAGCAGGTTGGTGAGGCGGTAAGCCGTGATGAACTGATCGTTGATATTGAAACTGATAAGACCGTATTGGAAGTCGTCGCTGCAGAAGATGGTGTCCTGACTGAAGTGACAAAACAAGAAGGCGATATTGTGTTGTCACAGGAGTTGATCGGAAAAATTGAAGCCGGTGCGGTAGCGAGCCCCTCGGACAGGGACGCAAAGGCGCCATCGGCATCTGCCGACGAACAAACACAAGCAGCTTTAGCAGCAAATCCTGCAGCGAAAAAACTCGCGGAGGAAAATCATATTGATTTGGCTTCTGTGACAGGGACAGGCAAGGACGGTCGCATCTTAAAGGAAGATGTTCAAAACGCGATCACTGCGCCAAAGGCGACAGCCCCAACCAAGCCGGCTCCGCAGAAACCAGCTGTTCCAGCGTTGACAGGTGAGCGGGTTGAGAAGCGTGTTCCAATGACACGTCTACGTGCAACGATTGCCAAGCGTTTGCTGGATGCGCAACACAACGCTGCAATGCTGACCACCTTCAACGAAGTCAACATGGGTCCATTAATGGATCTGCGGAAGCAATACAAAGATTTATTTGAAAAGACACACAATGGCACGCGGCTTGGCTTCATGGGGTTCTTCGTGAAGGCGGCTGCTGAAGCGTTGAAACGTTTCCCAGCGGTGAATGCGTCAATTGATGGCAACGATATCGTTTATCACGGGTATTACGATGTTGGTGTCGCGGTGTCGACTGAGCGGGGTCTGGTTGTTCCCGTACTTCGTGATTGCGACAAAATGTCGATCGCTGAAGTTGAGGGCGGCATTAAAAATTACGCAGTTGCTGCGAAAGATGGCAAGCTTGCGATCGAAGATATGACTGGTGGAACTTTCACAATTACCAATGGTGGTGTGTTTGGCTCATTGTTGTCGACACCAATTTTGAATCCACCACAAACAGCAATTCTCGGCATGCATAAAATTCAAGAGCGTCCGATGGCTGTCAATGGCCAAGTCGTGATCCAACCAATGATGTACCTTGCGCTCTCATACGATCATCGAATGATCGATGGAAAAGACGCTGTTCAATTTTTAGTCGCAATTAAAGACATGCTGGAAGATCCAGCGCGTATGTTGCTAGACGTGTAATCGGAGGAATTTATGAGTCAACAGTACGACGTTGTCGTTATCGGTGCAGGTCCTGGCGGATACGTTGCTGCCATTCGCGCGGCGCAATTAGGATTTAAAACAGTCTGTATCGAGAAATGGATTGGTAAGGACGGGAAGCCTTCCTTAGGTGGCACTTGTCTGAACGTTGGCTGTATTCCTTCGAAAGCGTTGCTGGAATCATCATACAAATACGAAGAAGCATCTCATGACCTTGAGTTGCATGGCGTGAGCGTCGGTAAGCCAAAGCTTGACGTCGCTGCGATGCTCAAGCGTAAGGATACAATCGTAGGTAATCTGACGGGTGGTATTGGCGGACTGTTTAAAACCAATGGCGTTACTCACCTTGCAGGGACAGGGAAACTCCTGCCGAATAAACAGGTTGAGTTCACAGGTCATGATGGAAAAACTGAAGTTTTGGATGCGACCAACGTGATCATCGCGACCGGCTCGGTACCTGTGAATATTCCACCGGCGCCCTTGACTGACGACTTGATCGTTGATTCAACAGGAGCACTCGAATTCACCAGTGTTCCAAAGAAATTGGGGGTTATCGGAGGCGGTGTGATCGGGCTCGAGTTGGGTTCCGTTTGGAACCGTCTCGGCTCGGAAGTGACAGTTTTTGAAGCGTTGGACGATTTTCTGGCAGTTGCTGATCAACAGATCGCGAGAGAATCTCGAAAAATTTTCTCGAAGCAGGGACTGAATATCTTGACCAGCACCCTTGTCAAGGGGACGGAAGTGAAGGGTAAGAAGGTCACTGTTACCTTCGAAACGAAGGACGGTACGCAGACCGATTCCTTTGATAAATTGATTGTGGCAGTTGGTCGTAAGCCATTCACTGAAGGCCTGCTCGCTGATGGTTGCGGTGTCACGCAAGACGAACGAGGCTTTATTGAAGTCAACGACGTCTGTGAAACCGCAGTGCCCGGAGTTTACGCGATTGGCGATGTCGTCAGAGGGCCGATGCTTGCGCATAAGGGATCAGAGGAAGGCGTAATGGTCGCTGAACGAATCGCCGGCAAGCATGCGCAAGTGAACTACGACACAGTGCCTTCAGTCATTTATACGCACCCGGAAGTCTCTTGGGTGGGTAAAACCGAACAGCAACTTAAGCAAGAGGGCATCAACTATAATGTTGGTATATTCCCATTTGCGGCATCCGGACGCGCGATGGCTGCGAATGAGACCGCAGGCATGGTGAAAATGATTGCGGACAAGGAGACAGACCGCATTCTTGGTGTTCATATCGTCGGACCAACAGCTGGTGATATGGTTGCGCAGGCAGTGATCGCCATGGAATTTGGGTCGTCTGCCGAAGATATCGCAATGACGATGTTTGCACATCCGACTGTATCAGAAGCGCTTCATGAGGCGGCTTTGGCGGTGCACGGGCACGCCATCCATATTGCGAATAAGCGTAAGCGCGCTTGATCGTGAATAGGGTATCGGTACGCCTGATGTCCTATTTTGCTATGTGACCGATCACGAGTCGGTTTTCTATTGACCTGAGAAATAAGTGACTTTAAGGATATGAATCTTCACGAATATCAGGGTAAAGCTTTGTTCCGCGAGTACGGTTTGCCAGTATCTGATGGCGTAGCGTGCGATACCACGGAAGAAGTTCTTGCCGCAGCAAAACAAATTGGTGGTGACATGTGGGTGGTTAAAGCCCAAGTTCACGCAGGTGGCCGCGGGAAAGCGGGTGGAGTGAAGCTCGTCAAAACAGAAGCGGAAATACGTGAATTCTGTGAGCGCCACATTGGTAGTCGTCTTGTCACCTACCAAACAGACGCGAGCGGACAACCCGTTTCTAAGATTTTGATCGAATCCTGTACCGATATCGCAAACGAACTGTACCTCGGGGCCGTTGTTGATCGTTCAACCCGTCGCATCGTGTTTATGGCATCGACTGAAGGTGGCGTTGAGATCGAAAAGGTTGCAGAAGAAACTCCAGAGAAAATCTTGAAAGCAGCGATTGATCCGCTGGTAGGGCCACAGCCAAATCAAGCGCGACAAATCGGCTTCAAGCTTGGGTTGAATCCAACGCAAATGAAGCAATTCACAAAAATTTTCATGGGCTTAGCAAACCTTTTTGAGGAAAAAGACGTTGCGTTGATTGAAGTGAACCCATTAGTCATCACCGAAGAGGGCAACTTACATTGCCTGGACGCGAAAGTGGTTGTTGATTCGAATGCCATGTATCGACACCCTGAACTCGACGCGATGCACGATCCGTCGCAGGAAGATGAGCGCGAAGCACAGGCGGCGAAGTGGGAACTGAACTATGTCGCTCTGGATGGAAACATCGGTTGCATGGTGAACGGAGCCGGTCTCGCGATGGGGACCATGGACACAGTCAAACTTCATGGTGGCGACCCAGCGAATTTTCTTGATGTCGGTGGTGGCGCGACAAAAGAGCGGGTTGGAGAAGCGTTCAAGATCATCTTGTCAGATTCAAATGTGAAAGCGGTATTCGTCAATATTTTCGGAGGAATCGTTCGCTGCGACATGATCGCTGAAGGAATTATTGGCGCTGTTGAAGAAGTGGGTGTTGAAGTTCCTGTGGTTGTGCGTCTTGAAGGAAATAACGCTGATAAAGGTGCTGAAATCCTGAGTCAGTCTCAACTGAATATCATCGCCGGTGAAAGTCTGACCAATGCTGCCCAAAAAGTGGTCGCCGCAGCAGGAGGTGCAGCATGAGCATTCTGATCAACCAAGACACCAAAGTGATTTGTCAGGGGTTCACCGGAAAAAACGGGACATTTCACTCGGAGCAAGCGATTGCGTATGGGACTCAAATGGTTGGAGGGGTGACTCCAGGTAAGGGAGGAACTGAGCATCTTGGACTTCCTGTGTTCAATACAGTTGCTGATGCTGTTGAGGCGACCGGTGCTGATGCATCGGTGATCTATGTTCCAGCGCCATTTGTGATGGATTCCATTATGGAAGCCATTGGTGCGGGCATCCAAATCATTGTCTGCATTACGGAAGGGGTCCCAACCCTTGACATGCTGAAGTGTAAAGTCGCTTGTGACAGCGCGGGAGTCGTTCTGATCGGTCCTAACTGTCCGGGTATTATTACGCCAGATGAGTGCAAAATCGGAATTATGCCGGGCCATATCCATAAAAAAGGGCGGGTCGGTATTGTGTCACGCTCTGGAACGCTGACCTATGAGGCTGTGAAGCAAACGACGGACATGGGCTTCGGTCAATCGACTTGTGTGGGTATTGGTGGTGACCCAATTCCGGGAACAAACTTCATTGATGTTTTAGCGCGATTCCAGGAAGATCCTGAGACCGAGGCGATCGTCATGATCGGTGAAATTGGTGGAACCGCGGAAGAAGAAGCTGCCGAATTCATCAAGAATCATGTAACAAAACCTGTCGTTAGCTATATCGCGGGCGTGACCGCTCCTGCGGGTAAGCGAATGGGACATGCCGGTGCGATCATTTCAGGTGGCAAAGGGACCGCTGCTGAAAAATTTGCCGCACTCGAGGCTGCAGGTGTGACAGTGACTCGAAATCTTGCCGAAATCGGATCAACGCTTAAGCAAGCGACCGGTTGGTGAGATCGAATCTGCTGAATTCATAGTGATTCAAAAGGAAGCCTCGCAGAGCATTTTGCGGGGCTTTTTTGTGCTTGGAATTTAAAAAAAGATCCCAATCTAACCACCCATTCATTCATCAACGAAACAGTGATTAGGACGATGACTGCAAACGAAGAAACCTTAGGATTCCAGACGGAAGTCAAACAACTACTGCACCTGATGGTGCATTCTCTGTATTCAAATCGCGAAATCTTTCTTCGAGAACTGATTTCAAATGCGAACGATGCCTGCGACAAGCTTCGGTTCTTAGCGCTTGATGCGCCGGATCTGATGGAGTCGGATTCGGAAATGGCCGTCCGTATTTCAATTGATCCGGAAACAAAAGAGCTCGTGATCGCTGATAACGGTATCGGTATGACTCGCGAGGACGTGATTCAGAATCTCGGGACCATTGCGAAGTCAGGGACTGCTGAATTCATCAAGAATTTATCTGGCGACTCAAAACAAGATGCGAATCTTATTGGCCAATTCGGCGTTGGCTTTTATTCGGCGTTTATCGTTGCCGACCGGGTTGTTGTTAGAACTCGACGCGCGGGTAATGAATCGAGTGACGCGATTGAATGGTCGTCAGATGGTGACGGTCAGTACACGATTAAGGGGATCGATAAAGCCGATCGCGGTACTGAAATTCGTTTAACGCTCAAAGAGGATGCGGGTGAATTTGGTGAAGCGTATCGAATTCGGCATTTGGTCACTAAGTATTCAGACCACGTCTCGATTCCTGTCTATCTGAAGAATGAAGTTGAAAAAGACGATGATTCAGAAGCGAAATCTGAATGGGATCAGGTTAATCAGGCGACCGCGCTGTGGACACGTCCTCGTACTGAAATAACTGACGAGGAATACAACGAATTCTACAAGCACGTCGCGCACGACTTTGAGGACCCAATGACTTGGAGTCACCACAAAGTTGAGGGTAAAAGCGAATACACAGGGCTTCTATACGTGCCTGCACGAGCGCCTTTTGATCTTTGGAATCGTGAAAGCCCACGTGGTTTGAAGCTGTACGTACAGCGTGTATTTATCATGGATCGCGCTGAAGAGTTCTTGCCGCTGTATTTGCGATTTATCCGTGGTGTGGTTGACTCATCCGATTTGAGTCTCAACGTCTCCCGAGAAATCTTACAAAAAGACGCACGTGTCGAAGCCATGAAGTCTGCAGTGACGCGTCGAGCATTGGATATGCTCGCGAAATTGGCGAAAGATGATACCGAGAAGTATCAGAATTTCTGGGAAACCTTCGGTGAGTGTTTAAAAGAGGGGCCTGCCGAAGATCATCAAAACAAAGAGCGCATCACAAAACTGTTGCGATTTGCGTCAACTCAGACCAATACCGAAAAGCAGGAAGTTGGGGTAGAGGACTATATCAGCCGCATGGTTGAGGGGCAGAAGGAGATTTACTATCTGGTGTCCGAGTCGCACACCAACGCGCTTGGATCGCCTTATCTTGAAGCTTTTAAGAAGCGGGGCATTGAAGTGCTCTTGCTGTCTGATCGTATCGATGAGTGGCTGATGGGTCATCTCCAGGAATATCAGGAGCACAAGTTTGTCGACGTGACACGTGATGGCTTGGAGCTTCCGGGTGAGGGCAAGGACGAGAAAAAAGAGCAGAAAAAGGAGTCCAAAGCGCATAAGGAACTGCTCAAGCGCATGAAAGAAGCGCTCTCCAATGAAGTGGAAGATGTGAAGCCATCGGTGCGTTTGACAGACTCTGCGGCTGTTTTGGTGTTGACTGAGCACGATATGGGGCCACAAATGCGTCAAATCATGGAGGCTGCTGGACAGGCAATGCCCGTTTCTAAGCCGATTCTTGAGATCAACACTGACCATGGGCTTCTAATGCGGTTAGAATCTGAGACGGATGCGGGCCGCTTTAACGAGCTGGCTCGGTTGGTCTTTGACCACGCGCAACTCGGAGCCGAAGGCAAGCTGGATGATGCGCCTGGTTACCTCAAACGGGTGAACGCATTATTAACAGAGCTCTCTGTCTAACGAAGGTATCGATTGGGCTGTTGATCAGCCTGGTGCTGACTGCATGTGCGGTGCCGATTAAGGCACCGCCGGAGGTAAAAAATCTCGCCAAAAGTGACACTGCTTTTTTTGTCGAAGCTGTCAGATCCGAGCTTGATCAAAGCTTGGGTCTTTTGTTGGTGAAGCTCTACCGCCGGAATCCCGTTCAGTTACCCACGAATACAACAATCGAAGTTCGGGTCGAACAGCTCAAAGCAGCACGCCTCAATTTACAAGAGTTTGATCGTCAGAAGCCTGATCAACTGGTGCGTATGGCGTTTCATCCTGATTTTACAGGTGACAGGGTTTACGCGTTTGTTGCCGGTCTGCAATCGATGGTGAATCACGCTTTTGATCATCGCCGCGAATTTCTCTTGCTGGATGATCTGCCGACCGCGCAGTTTATTTATAACTCTGCCCGCAACATAGAAACTGCAGCCTATTTGCTCCGAACAAAGCGAAACAGGGATGGGAAGCCCTATCTTTATGCTGACGGAATCCAAGATCAGATATTAAATGCATCCTACTCTCAATTGATGGGGGAAATGATCGGCTTACAGGACGCATTATCGACAGCGCTTGCGAACAAAGATCAGCGAACGTTAAACGCTGTTGCCCGTGGAGCTGCCTCGATTGTCTTCCTGCCAGTCGGTTTCTAATTCGAGGTGTGCGCTAATAGCGGAATGTTGGTCGCTTCTGGCCAAAGCTCGAGTACTTCAGAATAGATTGCCGGGCCTGACGCAAACGTGATCTGTGGACTTGTTCGCCAGTCTGAGTGTGCGAGATAGTCGCTGACGATTGCACCAGCCTCATGAGCAATCAGTAAGCCCGCAATTGAGTCCCAGGGTTTGAGATGCTGGTCAAATAACACATCAAGTCGTCCAGCAGCCAGATCACACAGCATCAGTGCCGCTGCACCGGGTTGTCTCAAGATGGCACCTCGTTCGAGGGCTCCTGTAATGCGACCCGCGAGTTCCTGAGCTGTGAGCCTCGAACTGTGGCAGATACCCACCAGCCCAGTCGAAAAACTATGTCGCCAATTCGGTTGAAGACGCTGACCATTACAGTACGCGCCGTCTCCGAGATGAGCCTCATAAAGCTCATCTCGTGTGGGATCAAAAATCCAGCCGCCAATGACTCGTTCATTCTCAACCAGCGCCAAAGTGGTGCAAAAATAGGGGAGTCCGCGAATAAAGTTCGTTGTTCCGTCGATGGGGTCAATGACCCACTGTTTCGTCTGTTTGATTTCGCTGGATTCTTCTCCAAGAAATCCATCGTCTGGAAAGTGTCTTTGTAGAAAATCGATCATGATCGCTTCAACTGTGCGATCTGCCTCGCTGACGTAGTCTTGAGGTCCTTTGACATCAATCGTGAGTTGATCCCTATTGGTAAAAAATTCGAGTGCCTTTTGACCACCCAGGCGAACCGCTTGTTTCGCGATATCAGACGTCTTCATTAAAATCCCCTACACTCAGCTTTTCGGACAACAAAGATAGTTTAGTGACAGCAATTTCAGCGAGTACCAAACAGAGCATTCAGTTACTGTATAGCGACTTTCTTGAGGCCAAGCAGTTGAAGCCTCGGCTTGGTCAAAAACAGATGATTGCTGAAGTGGCACGTATTCTATCAAGAATCGGCGATCGCGACTCTGCACCGATTGGCTTTATTGAGGCGGGTACCGGTACTGGAAAAACGCTCGCCTATCTGATCGGCGCGCTTCCTGATGCAATGGAGCGCGAAATGCCGCTAGTCATTTCAACAGCGACGGTTTCCCTTCAGACGCAATTAATCGAAAAAGACATTCCTGAGCTGATTGATTCAACAGGACTGATGTTCAGCTTCGCCCTGGCTAAAGGTCGTCGTCGCTATTTGTGTCCAGTTCGTCTGGAGGCTGCGCTCGAGACCCTCACCGATGGTCAGGCCGTCTATCCGGATGAACTGACACTGGTCCTCGATTCTGATGACAAAGATGTTGTCTCCGATTTGGCAAAGGCTTGGGCCGAAGGTCGATGGGTGGGAGATATGGACCAAATTCCTCAAGTGATCTCGGATTCAGTGAAGACTGCAATCACGACCGATCACCGGCGATGCCAAGGCCGCAGTTGCCGACATTTCAAAGTCTGCCCCTATTTCAATGAGCGCGATTCTTGGTTGGATGCGGACTTGCTTGTCATTAACCATGACTTGCTCATGTCTGACTTAAAGCTCGGTGGCGGAGTGATCTTGCCTCCGTTAGAGCGACTGATACTGATTGTTGACGAAGCACATCAGTTAGCCAGTGTCGCCTCAGATCAATTTACGGCACATTGTCGAATTGCCCAAAGTTTAGGTGCAATCAAGACCATTGAGCGTGTGATTTCAACCTTGCAGGGAATGCCTCCAGCCGATCATCGAATCGCAAACGATCTCAGCCGTCTGCCAGAGCCGCTCGAGGGGTTTGGACACATCTTGGCAAACTGGGGAAAAAGCTGTCTCGAAAAGCTCGAGAACCTACCGGATACCGCTTTCGCGTTCCAAAATGGGGGTTCCCGCTACAGGCTGCAATTATCCGAATGCTTCCCAGCGACGACCGATGGGTTTGAATCGGTGACAACAACGCTGTCACGTATCCAAAAAGTGCGTGATTGGCTGAAATCACTCGTATCTCAAAGTGACCCAGACCTGATGTCTGAAACAGATGCCGAGTTATTGTCTGAACAAATTTCAATGGCATTAGGACGTCTCGAGGCAATTCCAGAGCTCATCGCTGCATTTTCCAATGATGCGACGCAGAGTGGTGATGCGCGCTGGTTACGCGTTGGTCAGGATGTCCGGTATGCAACACCTGACGATCCAACCGATCTTGAGTTTTGGGTCAGCCCTATGGAGCCTGCTGATGCGTTAGCAGATGCTCTTTGGGGAAAGATCGGGGCATGCGTCCTGACCTCTGCAACGCTTGCGCATCGCGGCGAATTTGAGATTCCAGCGGGTACCTTGGGTATTCCCATCAAGTCTGGGTTAATTGTGGATGGCGCATTCCATTATCAATCGCAAGGGCGCTTGGTGATCTCGAAGTTCTCAGGTGACCCTCGTGAAGATCAATCCCATGCGGAACGCATTGCGCGATATCTGGATACACGCATTGAGGAAAATATCGGAATTCTCGTGCTATTCACGAGTTGGCGTTTGTGTTTCCAGGTCGAAGAGTTATTGGAAGAAGCTGTCCGAAAGGTCACCTTGGTTCAGGGTCAAAAGCCCCTGGCGCTTCTTCTTCAAGCGCATGAAAAGCGGCGCAACGAAGGGAAGATGTCAATTATATTTGGTTTGCAGAGTATGGCAGAAGGGCTTGATTTGCCTGGTGATTTAGCCAATGAAGTAGTCATTACACGATTGCCATTTCAGCCGCCTGATGATCCTCGAGAAGCAACGTTGGCGGAATACCTCAAAAGTCAGGGTCGTGACCCCTTTAATGAATTATCGCTGCCGGCTGCAACGATTCGATTGCGGCAAGCGGTCGGTCGTTTGATACGCTCTGAAACAGATACGGGCCAGGTGACGATACTTGATCGCCGTTTGGTGAATACCCGTTGGGGCCAAAGCCTGCTAAAAGAACTTCCTGCGTTTCAATTCATTGAGGAATAAATTCTATGTCACAAGTTGCGATTGTTGCCGCCAAACGAACGGCTGTTGGGAGTTTTGCTGGATCACTTGCATCGGTATCAGCAGACGAATTAGGGGCAACTGTAATCCGTCAATTACTTGCCGATACCGGTTTATCTGCGGATCAGGTCTCTGAGGTGATTCTTGGGCAAGTTCTGACAGCAGGTCAAGGACAAAACCCAGCACGTAAGGCAACGATTAACGGTGGTCTACCAGAAACTTGTCCAGCGATGACTATTAATAAAGTCTGTGGTTCGGGTCTTAAGGCAGTGAGCCTGGGTGTACAGGCAATTCTTTTAGGTGACGCTGAAGTCGTCATCGCGGGTGGACAGGAGAACATGAGTCAATCCAGTCACGTGCTGCTTGGTTCTCGTGATGGTTTCCGTATGGGAAATGCATCGCTTGTCGATACCATGCTGAAAGATGGACTGACCGATACCTTTGGCGGTTATCACATGGGGATAACTGCAGAGAATGTGGCGAAGAAGTTCGATATTTCGCGTGAAGAGCAAGATGAATTTGCCGCTGCGTCTCAGTCCAAAGCGTCGAAAGCGCGCTCAGAAGGTCGGTTCGACGATGAAATCGTCCCAGTGTTGGTACCGCAGCGCAAGAAGGATCCGATTGAGTTTAAAGTTGATGAGTTTATTCGGGATGGAGTAACAGCTGAGGCTCTCGGCAAATTACGACCAGCCTTTGATAAAGAGGGTACGGTGACTGCTGGGAACGCGTCAGGCATCAACGATGGCGCTGCCGCCGTCATGTTGATGACAGTCGAGAAAGCCGAAGCGCTGGGCCTCCCAATTCTTGCCAAAGTCAAAGCCTATGCGTCTGCGGGGGTTGATCCGGAGATCATGGGAACAGGCCCGATCCCGGCGACTCAGCAATGTCTTGAAAAAGCAGGGTGGACGCATGAGGAGCTAGATCTTGTAGAGGCTAATGAAGCTTTCGCAGCTCAAGCAATTGGGGTTAATAAGGGCCTCGGTTGGGATACGTCGAAAGTCAACGTGAATGGTGGAGCAATCGCAATCGGTCACCCAATCGGAGCGTCTGGATGTCGCGTATTTGTGAGTTTGATTCACGAAATGATCAAGCGAGATGCGAACAAAGGTCTCGCAACATTGTGTATCGGAGGTGGTCAGGGAGTGGCGCTCGCAATCGAACGTTAATTCACACCGTGATTGATCCCTCGTGTAAACTTGTCGTTTCGACCACAAGTTGCGAGGGATCATGACTGACACGAATACTTCCTGGGATGTGGAATCCTTCAGTGTTGAACCAGAAGAGGGTAAAACACGATTTCACGACCTCGGGTTACCAAAAGCCTTGGTGCATGCAATTGCAGATCTTGGATTTCGGTATGCAAGTCCAATCCAAAGCGAATCGTTGCCGGTAGTTCTGGATGGTGAGGATATCGTTGCAAAGGCGCAGACCGGAACAGGTAAAACGGCTGCTTTCCTCATTTCAATAATCGATACGTTTCTAAGAGAGCCCATCGATGGCAAGCGGCGAACGGGTACTCCTCGTGCGCTGATTCTTGCACCGACGCGAGAACTTGTCGTCCAGATAGCGAAAGATGCGGAAAACCTGTGTAAATACACACGGTTGTCGGTGGTTTCGATTGTTGGCGGCATGGATTATCAAAAACAGCGTGACGATCTGCGGCAATCGCCCTGCGATATTATGGTCGCAACGCCTGGCCGATTAATCGATTTCCTTGGTCAAAATGAAATCAATTTACGTAAAATTGAAGTCTTGGTACTGGACGAAGCTGATCGCATGCTGGATATGGGTTTTATGCCAGATGTGCGTCGAATCGTTCGTGCTTGTCCGAGGAAAGAACTACGTCAAACTCTTCTGTTTTCGGCGACTTTTACTCCGCAAATTGTCGAATTATCTGAGCGTTGGACTTTTGAGCCAACGCGAATCGAAATTGAGCCAGAACATGTCACGACGGAGACAGTCGAGCAGATCGTTTACATCACCACGGCAGAGACGAAATACCAACTACTCAAGAATGTTATTCACACGCGTGATCTTCATAAAGTCATGGTGTTCGCGAATCGTCGTGATCTGTGTAGAGATCTTGTTGATCGCCTGGTTAAAGACGAGATCGATGCAGCACTGTTAAGTGGTGAGGTGCCACAACGGAAGAGAATCCAAACCCTGGATCGCTTTAAAGAGGGTAAAACACGAATCTTGGTTGCAACTGATGTCGCAGGGCGAGGGATCCATATTGATGGTGTCGGCCATGTGATCAATTACACACTACCTGAAGATCCGGAAGATTATGTGCATCGAATCGGACGAACCGGTCGCGCTGGAACAGAAGGGACTTCCATCAGTTTTGCCTGTGAAGATGACTCATTCTTGCTTCCCGAAATCGAAGAATTCATCGGTCGTCAATTGCCTTGTGAGCAAGCCCCTGAATCTCTGTTAGATGGATCGCATGGCGAGACAGCCGCTTAGTTGGTCTTCTCCGTTTATGGCCCTCGGCGAAGACGTCTTTTACGCGAAGGTGTCACCATCGGCTCTGTCGAATCCGAGATGGATCGATATCAACGAGAATTTACTCGAAGCAATGGGACTCCAACTTGATACCAAGAGTCCAAAAACGCTCGAGGCCTTTGCCGGTGGAACTCCGCTTGATGGATGGAATCCGATTGCGCAGGTTTACAGTGGTCATCAATTTGGCCAATGGGCGGGCCAATTGGGCGATGGGCGAGGGCTATACCTTGGTGAATGCGCTGGGTTTGAATGGCATCTCAAAGGTGCCGGAAAAACACCATATTCGCGGTTTGGTGACGGACGATCCGTTCTCAGAAGTGCAATTCGAGAGTACTTGGGCTCTGAATATATGCACGCACTTGGGCTATCGACAACACGCGCGTTGACATTGATTGCGTCTGACACTCCGGTTCAAAGAGAAACCCTCGAGCGAGGTGCGACTTTGACTCGTCTTGCGAAGAACCATTTGAGGATCGGTCATTTTGAGCATTTCTATCATCACAACTCACATCAAGCGCTTGGCGAATTGATCGATTTTGCGATTCAGCAGTTGGATCGAGATTTGGATGGAGTATCCAGTCGATTCGAAGAAGTGTTTGCGCGCTACATCGATCGCTCTGCGAAGCTTGTTGCTCAATGGATGGCGGTTGGGTTCGTTCATGGTGTGATGAACACAGACAATACTGCCTTGTCAGGTGAAACCTTGGATTATGGGCCCTATGGTTTCTTGATGGCGTATCGTGATGATTATGTGATTAACCACACGGATCAACATGGTCGATACGCCTATGGTCAACAGCCTCGAGTCATGCATTGGAATTTAGGATGTTTGGCGGAGACCTTAACCCCGTTTGTCTCCGTGGAAACTTTGCGTGCTTTGTTAAATGAATTTCCAGACAAATATCGAGAGTATTACCGGGTAGAAATGGCGAGCCGGCTTGCAATTGATCCGACTCATGAGGAGCTTCCAGAACTCGTTAGTAGTGTAAAAGAATACTGGTCGGGTTCCGGTATGTTTTATCCGGAATTGTTTGCGTCGTTATTTGATGATTCGTTCAGCGGTCTATCTGTGCCGTCTGACGGGCAAGCGCAGCTTGATCAAATTCGTGTGAGATGGTCTGAAATGGTAGATCCATCTTGTGTTGCAGAAGCGCGCCAAAAAGCGCCGGTCTGGATGTTGAGTCATTGGTTACTTGATCAAGTCATTCAGCGAACGGAACAAGGAGATGAATCGTTGGTTCAGTCAATCCGTCAGGCGATCCATCGAGGACTCAATGAGCCCTGTCAGGCCGCCATCGAGCTGGGGCGAACCCCTCCCGATCAGACCGCCCCGTATTATCTCAGCTGTAGTTCCTAGGGATTCCGCATGCAGGTAGCTATCATCGGAGCGGGAAGCTTCGGTACCGTTCTCGCAGACATCGCTGCTCATAATGAGTGCGACGTCAGAATGTACGCGCGTCGTGAAGAAATGGTCAATGCAATCAATACATTGCACCGTAATCCACAGTATCACCCTGATCTTGAGCTTCACGCGTCAATCGTTGCTTCCAGTCGTTTATCAGCCGTCGTATCGGGCGCAGATCTCGTTCTGTTATCGGTACCCTCGAGGTCGATGGATGCGATTGGTCAGGAATTGGCACATGTTATTGATCCTGGTGTAGCGCTCCTGTCCACCACCAAAGGTATTCGAGCGGACGGATTTAAATTGATGAGTCAGGTGCTGAGTGAGCGCTTGCCTAATCACCCAGTTGGTGTGTTATCAGGACCAAATTTAGCGCACGAAATTAGGCAACGTCACCTGACTGCATCAGTCGTTGCGAGCGAGTCTTCAGCGGTTCGACAGTTAGCCCGTGATGCGTTTGCGACCAAATACTTTCGGCTCTACAGCTCCGAGGATTTAATCAGCGTCGAGCTTGGTGGTGCGTTGAAGAATATCTATGCCATCGCCGCAGGCCTCGCCGATGGCCTCGATGTTGGCCAAAACACCAAGGCGCTTTTGATCACACGTGCGCTCGCTGAGATGTCTCGATTATCGTCCCATATGGGCGGTAATCCCCTCAGCTTCTTGGGCCTTGCTGGCGTCGGAGATTTATATGTGACTAGCGTGTCGCCACTGTCACGAAACTTCCGTGTTGGGCGAGCTCTGGCGGATGGATCTTCGCTTGAAGAGGCTGAAGCGGTCCTTGGTCAGGTTGCTGAAGGGGTAAATACGCTCCGACTAGTCTACGAGCAGTGTAGTAAAGACGACATCTCGATGCCCATTTTGAGCGCGCTTCATGATGTCATTTTTGGCGGTAAGCCTGTGAGGCAGACCGCGCTCAAGATGATGCAGGCGGCACACACGTCAGATGTTGAATTCTTAATGCCGGGCGCGAGCCCGGCTCTTTGATTAACTTCTGCGGTTGTTGAGATGGCCAGACAGGGTATCTGCCATCTTCTTTAATGACTTTTCTGTAGATTCCCAACTAATGCATGCGTCGGTTACCGAGACGCCATACTTCAACTGCGACAGGTCATCCGGAATGCTCTGATTGCCTTCGTTGATGTTTGACTCAATCATGACGCCGCAAATTGAGCGATTTCCGTCTTTGATCTGGTGCGCGATGTCATCAAGAACCAGTGGCTGTACATTATGATCCTTGTTTGAATTCGCGTGTGAACAGTCGACCACGATGTTTGTTGGCAATTTCGCTTTCTCAAGTGCTTGCTCACAGAGTGCAATGCTGACTGAGTCGTAGTTTGGTTTGCCACCACCGCCACGAAGTACCACGTGCCCGTACTGATTCCCCATCGTCTTGGTGATCGCGACCTGACCTTGGGGATTAATGCCTAAGAATGCGTGTCCACTCACTACGGATTTCATCGCGTTGACTGCAACATCTAGTGAGCCGTCGGTGCCATTCTTAAAGCCAACGGGCGAGGAAAGACCTGAACTCATTTCGCGGTGCGTTTGTGATTCTGTGGTTCGAGCACCAATCGCTGTCCAGGTGATGGTGTCTTGTAAATATTGTGGCGAGATCGGATCAAGCGCTTCGGTTGCAAGTGGAAGACCAATTTCTGACAGTTGAATCAATAGATTACGTGCTTTTCGCAATCCAGTTTCGATATCAAAGCTCCCATTCAAATGGGGATCATTAATCAAGCCTTTCCATCCGACAGTCGTCCGTGGTTTCTCAAAATAGACTCGCATAATGATCACAATGTGATCACTCACCTGATCTGCCAACGCTTTGAGTCGCTTACCGTATTCGAGTGCCAGATCGGTGTCATGAATTGAACACGGGCCGACCACTGCAAATAGCCGATCATCTTTGCCGTCTAAGATGTCTTTGACCGTTTGGCGTGATTGAGCCACTAAATCACGTACTGATTCGGGCAGAGGAAGTTCTTTCTTAAGCTCAGTTGGCGTAATAACCACCTGATAGTCATCAATATTTAAATCCGATAAGCGCATAGCGTCGTGTCACGTGGGTTGTGAATTAAGCCGGCTATTGTAGAGGCGTGTGTCATAGAAGCAAGAAAATCTATTGACACAATTTTCAGAGGCAGTATTATCCGCCCCCATCGTTGCTGTCGGGTGGATAGCTCAGTTGGAAGAGCATCGCCCTTACAAGGCGAGGGTCGGGGGTTCGAGCCCCTCTCCACCCACCAAAGCATGCAGCAATGGACCGCTTGGAGCGGTAGTTCAGTTGGTTAGAATACCGGCCTGTCACGCCGGGGGTCGCGGGTTCGAGTCCCGTCCGCTCCGCCATTATTACGCAAGAAGCCACGGAATACGTGGCTTTTTCGTGTTTGGCGGGCTTGTTGCTCACCGACATACCCTTACAAAAAGAATTGTCGGTTCTTTTGTGTCCTCAATCATCGGATCCGGTAAGGCTCTAACAGTCGAAGGGGCGTAAGTATTTTGTTTGCCTGTAATCAATTCAAGCTCGGTAATTGTTCGCTGAACCATCTGATGTGGCTGGGTGATTGAGTGTGAATAGAATCACTTCAGAGAACCGACCTCAATCGAAATCAATTCAGCCATTACGTTCGCTGATTCCATTGGTTGCAACTTACAAAGGCACTTTGGCGATCGCTATCCTTGCACTCCTTGTGTCCTCGGCGGCTTTGCTGACAATGCCAATCGCTGTTCGAAACGTTATCGATCATGGGTTTTCCGTTGACGATGCTGCAAACATCGATCGTTATTTTTTCATCTTGCTATTTTTTGTGTTTGTCATCGGACTTTTTGGGGCAATGCGCGCATATTTTGTGAACTGGCTCGGCGAAAGGGTTGTCGCCGATCTACGGTGCAAGGTTTTCGCACATGTGATTTATATGGACCCTGGATTTTTTGAAACAACCAAGATTGGAGAAGTGTTGTCGCGTCTTACGACCGATACGACGCTCATTCAGTCGGTCTCTGGTGTAACCATTTCAATTTTTCTTCGATCGTCAATCCAATTAATCGGTGGATTAGTTTTGTTGGGTTTTACCAGTATCAAATTACTTGGTGTTCTGTTGTTAATTTTTCCATTGGTCTTACTACCAGTCATGTTGGTTGGTCGATGGCTAAGGAAACTCTCGCGCGATAGTCAGGATCGGATTGCAGATGCCAGTGGTCAAGCTGCCGAAATTCTGGGGAATGCGCAGACAGTCCAGTCGTTTACAGCAGAACATCTTGAAATTGAGCGATTCTCTGCTTCTATTCAGACAAGTTTCAGAACTGCCGTGCGCAGAATTCGAGTACGCGCGCTGTTAACAACGGTTGGGACAGTGAGCGTTTTTGGCGCATTGATCTTCGTTCTATGGTTGGGGGCTCAAGAAGTCCTGGTGGGAACATTATCGGGTGGTGAACTTGGTCAATTCGTTTTGTACGCAATGCTGGTTGGCGTTGCTGCCGGGTCATTGAGTGAAGTTTGGGGTGAGGTTCAGCGAGCGGCCGGTGCCATGGAGCGACTGACAGAGCTACTGAATATACAATCGAATATCCGAATTCCTGAAGTACCTATCGAATTTCCGCGCCCAGTCCGCGGAGCAGTTCGTTTTGAACAGCTCGATTTCAGTTATCCATCGCGAACCAATGAATTTGCGATACGACAGTTCTCCCTCGATATTGAGCCCGGAGAACATGTTGCATTCGTCGGTCCATCAGGAGCTGGAAAAAGTACGATCTTCCAACTGTTGCTCAGATTTTATGATCCGCAGTCAGGTCGGATTTGCATTGATGGCGTCGATATTCATGTTGCAGATCCAAAGGCCGTTAGATCTCTGATGGCATTGGTGCCGCAGGATTGCGTCATCTTCGGTGACAGCGTGGAGTCGAATATTCGGTTTGGTCGTCCAAACGCTTCTCATGCGCAAATCGCTGAAGCGGCCAAAGCAGCTTTGGCCCATGATTTCATTGATCAGCTCCCCGATGGATATCACACTTTTTTGGGGGAAAAAGGGACTAGAATCTCTGGCGGCCAAAAGCAGCGCATCGCGATCGCTCGTGCAATTCTTGCAGACCCTGCGATTTTGCTTCTTGATGAGGCGACAAGCGCTTTGGATGCTGAAAGCGAATGCTTGGTGCAATCTGCGTTGAATGCTTTACAAAAGAACAGAACCACCTTGGTTATTGCGCATCGGCTCGCGACAATCCGTCAGGCTGACAAAATCGTGGTGTTGAACTCCGGCAAAATCCTTGATGTAGGGAAACACAGTGAGCTGATGGAGCGAAATACGACTTACGCGCAAATGGTCGAGTTGCAGTTCGGAGGGCTGGCCCGTACCACTGAGTCCTGTTGAATGCATCGCGTTATGTCGGTGCCCACTTTGAAATTGCGTCCGCGTTTCGATTAGGTTTGCTGTATTGTCTCTGGAATGTTGGAGAGAAGAGTATGTGGGTAACGATTATCGTCGTATTGGGCATGGATCCAGTATTTCAGGGAACGGCTGCGCCATCGACTGGGAAGATTGGCTCGGGCGTGTATGACATGCGTTCAGAGTGTGAGTCGGATCTGATGCGTTATTTTCAAAGTTTTGATGGTGCTGGTGAAGCAAAACTGTCATTTACAAAAAATGAATGGGGAAACTATCGCATCACCAAAGAGCATTCGGAGAAGGCATTTCGTGAGGTGAGATACTGTATGGAGATCCACCCAAGCCAATAATTGTTAGCATTCTTTGGCTCTCTGCATTGCCGCGTTCGCTTCACTCCTATAATCATCATGCATCACGAATAGCCGAAGCTTTTCGGCCGACGGCGCCCGCCGTGCCGTGAGCGCATAACAATCGGCCTGAGTCGGCTTGTCCAATGATTTCACAACCAGCGGTAAATTTGCCTGACCAAAATATGGCGCAATCCAATGGTCACGTTCTAAGCGAGTCCAACCATAGTCTGTCGAATAGGGTCGACTGACATGACGCATCGCTGCATTTGCATCTTGATGCGTGGTCCAGTACGCCGGATTTGATGTTTGAAACCCGACGGGGAGGTGCCCGACATCCGACCATGGTTCGATCAGATAACCAAAGATCAATCCGAGTGTTGCATCGGGTTTGACTAAACCTTCATCAGTGATCGACTTTTGGCCCAATGCAGTCTGACTTAGGGGCAATTGATGGTTTTTGAGGTGGTTGATCTTCAGATCCAACCGATCCTGGCAACTTGGACCGACCCAGGCAGACTGACTTAATCGATCGATTGAGCTTCCGATCCCTGCGTAAAACTTAATTGCAACTTCAAGATGGATAATTCGATCGGGTAATTCAATGAGATAATCCAATTCCCCAATGGTTTGTTTCTGATCTTTCACCACAATCCCATGACCAAGAAGCTTCGCGTGTTCACTTTGCTCAAATAGTGCAGTCAATAAGCTCTCGAATCGTCGCCCCAAACGCTTAGGTGAACCGTGCCAGGCCCATTCATTTGATAAATTCTCAGCGATTTCTGTCATTGAGCCGTTGCAAATTTTCTTCAGTGGCACACAATCAAGCTCTGTATCAGACGACCAGATCGGTTTTGCTTCGAGCAGCCATTGCAGTTCCCGCGCGATTGCATCTGCATGATTTGCGTCTGACAACATGGGCAATTTAGGCATTGAGCTTCCAGGGATGATTAGTGAATAAGTTTAAAAGTGTCGCACTGATTGGTCGTGCAGGTCATCAACAAGCAATCGAAACGATAGCACGGTTGGTCGATTTCTTGAGACAGCAATCGCTTGAAATCTGGATTGAAGATGAAATCGCTGATGTCGGGGAATTCTCAGATCTGCCGCATTGCGCACTCGACCATATTGGGCAAAAAGTAGAATTGGCGATCGTTGTCGGAGGCGACGGAAGTTTGCTTGGCGCGAGCCGTGCACTTTCAAAATTTGATACCCCGGTTTTGGGGGTTAATCGCGGAACTTTGGGTTTTCTCACGGATATTCGACCATCAGAAGCGATTGAAAAGGTTGGTCAGGCCATTCAGGGCCAATTCACAGAAGAAAAGAGGCGATTGAATGCGGTCGAGGTCATTCGGGAAGGTCAAATCATCGCACAGGCGACAGCGTTGAACGACGTTGTTCTGCATAAAGGTCAAAGTGCACGGATGCTTGGGTTCGATCTCTCTATCGATGGACAATTCGTGTATTCCAGTCGCTCGGACGGGTTGATTGTTTCAACGCCAACCGGTTCGACCGCGTATGCATTATCGGCAGGTGGTCCGATTATGCATCCGAAGGTTGATGCGCTGGTCCTCGTCCCCATGTTTCCTCATACCCTAAACGCGCGACCGATTGTCGTTCCGGCCAATTGTGTTGTGTCGGTGACTGTGACGGAAAAACATCAAGCATTGCCTCAAGTCAGTTGCGACGGGCAAACACACATCGCCGTGCTGTTGGGTGATCAAATTGTGATTCGGCAATCAGACGAGGAGTTAACCCTGTTGCATCCGCCAGGTTACTCATATTACGACGTGTGCCGATCGAAACTGCAATGGGGTGGGCGTATCGAATCTCAGCAGGATGACGAATGAATACAGTGAATGAATTGGTCGAATCACTCACTCCTAGCATGGTGAGTGATCTCAAGCAGGCGATCGAGTTAGGGAAGTTCCCGGATGGTCGGGTTGTATCACGTGAACAGAAAGAGCTGATGATTGAAGCGACAATCCTTTACGACGCATTGAAACTCCCTGAAGAAGAGCGAACCGGATTTATTCATCGAAAAAAGCAGGCTTCCGGCATTATGGACGCTACTTCTGACGTCATCCCATCGAAGGATATTGATCATGACTGACTCGCGCACCATGAATTCTGCGCCATCCATTACGCGCCTCGTTGATTATGAGGCGTTCCCTTTTGCAATCGACTCTGTCGATCTGACTTTTGCGCTCGACCCGACACGTACTCGAGTGACCCAATCATCGGTCGTGCGTCGGATTATGAAGGGTCAGCACGCACTCGAGCTGAATGGCAAAAACCTTAATCGAATCTCAATCAAAGTTGATGGTGCTGAGATTGAGGCCGATCGCTTGGTGGAAATCGATGAGACATTAATGATTCGTCAAGTGCCGGATGAGTTTCATCTCGAGATAGAGACCGAAATCAATCCTGAGGCGAATACTGCGCTTGAGGGTTTGTACTTATCGAACGGCATGTTTTGTACACAGTGCGAGGCTGAGGGTTTTCGGCGGATTACCTATTATCCAGATCGTCCAGATGTCATGAGTATTTTCACGACACGGATCATCTCCGATGCCAGCCACCCGGTGTTACTGTCTAACGGCAATCCAGTCAGCGATCAACTGTTGCCGGATGGCCGACGCGAGGTGGTTTGGCGTGATCCATTCCCAAAACCTTGTTATCTATTTGCTTTGGTTGGAGGCGACCTTGCGGTTAAGCACGATGAATTCGTGACAATGTCCGGTCGTTGTATCGATCTACGAATTTATGTTGAACCAAAAGACTTGGATCGAGTCGATTACGCACTTCAGAGTTTGAAGCGCGCGATGGCTTGGGATGAGAGGGTGTATGGTCGTGAGTATGACCTCGACATCTTCATGATTGTTGCCGTAAGCCATTTCAATATGGGCGCCATGGAAAATAAAGGCCTTAATATTTTTAACTCAAGTTGTGTGCTTGCAAATGCTGCTGCTGCCACTGACCAGGCATTTCAGCGAATTGAAGCAATCGTCGCGCATGAGTATTTCCACAATTGGTCTGGGAATCGGGTGACCTGCCGTGACTGGTTTCAGTTAAGTCTCAAAGAGGGATTGACGGTATTTAGAGATAGTGAGTTCAGTGCGGATACCAATTCTCGTGCCGTCAAGCGCATCCAAGACGTGAACTTTCTTCGTAGTGCGCAATTTACAGAAGACTCAGGTCCAACAGCGCACCCAGTGCAACCATCGGAGTATCAGGAAATCTCTAATTTTTATACCCTGACAATCTACGAAAAGGGTGCTGAAGTCGTGCGGATGATTCACACGCTTCTCGGAGCAGAACTCTTCCGTAAAGGAAGTGATCTTTATTTTGATCGACATGATGGCCAAGCGGTCACAATCAATGAATTTGTCGACGCGATGGGCGAGGTCTCGGGGCGGGATTTTTCCCAGTTCATGCGATGGTACCAGCAGCCAGGTACGCCAAGAGTGCGTGTTGATATCGAGCACGATCAGAATACTGAGACCTTAACCATTCAATTGGCTCAAAAGTCACCTGTCATCGCACGTGAGGACTCGCACAAGCCATACGCAATACCTGTTAGGTATCAAGTGATTGATCAGCAAACTGGTGACGTGCTTGTTCCTGAAACGTTGTTTGAATTGACTGAAGAAGTCGCTTCAATTACCTGTGCTGGGGTATCGGCTCGTCCGGTGGTTTCCATATTACGAGGTTTATCAGCACCCGTTAAATTAGAGATGGATCGTCAGACGAGCGACCTCGTCGCGCTGGCGCGTTTCGATGATGATGGTGTCAACCGGTGGGACGCAATTCAAGAATTGTACATGCATGCGATTCAGGAGTTTCTCGAAACTCCGGAGGCAAACCTCGATGCGTCACTACAGCAGTTGATTTGTGACTTGATTCGAGATCCCAGCAGTATCTCTGACCCGGCATGTCTTTCTGAAATGCTCACGCTGCCGCAAGACAACATTCTCTGGGATGCCTTACAGCCTACAGATCCACAAAAGATACTCGAAGCTCGTAAGCGTCTAAGGCAACGAATTGCTTTAGCTGGGTCGTCGATGTGGCGTACGTTATTCGAAGCGATGCGAGTCGCAGGGCCATATCAGCCAAGCGCTGATGCCATTGGTCGCCGTTCATTAGCGATCACAGCACTTGGTTATATGGCAAAGGTGGAGTCAATTGATCATTTGATTCTCGACATTGAAGCAAACGCTTCGAATTTAACGGAACGCTATGCCGCGTACCGTATCGCCCGAAGTGACGCGAGTGAATCTGTTTCGCTGGAACTCTCACAACGATTTATCGATCGCGCTGAGACAGACGAAGTGCTTGATTTATGGTTATCGACTGAGGCGGTGAACGAAAATACGGCGACAGTTGATCGCATCAAAGAACTGACATCGCATCCGCGATTCGCATGGACCAACCCAAACCGTGTGCGATCCGTGTTGGGAGCATTTGCGAATCGGAACGTTAAAGCATTCCACACGCCTGATGGTTATCGTTTATTAGCCGACTCCGTTCTGAAACTGGATGCGATGAATCCACAGATCGCATCTCGATTGGTGATGCCGTTGTGTCAATGGGGCCGTTTCGAGTCAACATTCCAAGAACAAATGAAAGCAGAATTACGTCGTATGGCAGCAAAAGACTTGTCAAAAGATTTGTATGAAATTGTCAGTAAATCAGTAGATTAGACGTGCTATTGAAAGAAATATTATTCGGTCGTTACGCTGTTTGGTCAGCAGTATGCGGTTTGACAGTGTTATCGGCTCTGGGAATTTTGCTGTCGTCGCACATGATCTGGCCGACAGTGGTCTTTGGTTTCTTTGCAGTTTTAGGATGCCGAGATTACTTCAAGAGTACCCATCCAGTTCGCGCAAATTATCCACTCATGGGTCGTTTACGCTATTTACTCGAAAGTATCCGACCTGAATTACGTCAGTACTTTTGGGAGTCGGATACCGATGAAACGCCTTATTCGCGGAACCAGCGAGCGATGGTTTATCAGCGTGCAAAGAATAATCAAGCAAAGCGATCGTTCGGAACCGAAAAAGCGGTGTACGAAGAAGACTTTAATTGGCTGAATCACTCAGTGAATCCGATCAAAATCACTGATCATGATTTTCGAACAGAAGTCGGTGTTGAGGGCCAAGATCTCACGTATTCGATGTCTTTATTGAATATTTCTGGTATGTCGTTTGGCGCGTTGTCCCCACCGGCTGTGGAAGCTCTGAGTCAAGGGGCTCAACTTGGGGGGTTTGCACAGAATACGGGGGAGGGATCGTTGTCTCGTTATCACGCCGCTGGTGGTGGGGATTTGATCTGGCAGATTTCGACGGGTTATTTTGGCTGCCGTACTCCGGACGGTTGCTTTGATGCGGAGTTATTCAAACAAAACGCGACTTTAACCCAAGTGAAAATGATTGAGATTAAGCTCAGTCAAGGTGCAAAACCCGGGCACGGCGGGGTGTTACCTGCACCAAAAGTGACTGAAGAAATTGCGCGCACGCGTGGAATCCCAATGGGTCAAACCTGTGAATCGCCAGCTAGTCATGCCGAATTTTCAACGCCGACAGAACTTCTTGAGTTCGGCCAACGTTTGAAATCACTGTCTGGCGGCAAACCTGTCGGCGTCAAACTCTGTATCGGTCATCCATGGGAGTTTGTGGCGCTGGTGAAAGCAATGGTTGAAACCGGGCAGGTGCTCGATTTCATCACGGTTGACGGCTCCGAAGGCGGGACGGGGGCCGCTCCCACTGAATTTTCAGACCATATCGGATCACCACTTCGGGATGCCATTGTTTTCGTCGATAATGCGCTACGCGGAGCAGGCTTGAGAGAGCGGGTCAAAATCGGAGCGTCTGCGAAGATTGTGAGCGCATACGATATTACCCGTGTCTGTGCCTTAGGCGCCGACTGGTGCAATATGGCGCGGCCATTCATGTTTGCCCTTGGATGTATCCAAGCAAAAGATTGTGGTTCCGGGCATTGTCCGACAGGAATTACAACCATGGATCCTCAGCGGTATCGAGCCATTGATATTCCATCGCGTGCCGAACGCGTACGAAATTTTCATAAGCATACCCTCGAGGCAGTTGCTGAGTTGCTTGGAGCGGCTGGAATACCTCATCCAAAAGACTTGAACCGCCGTCATATCGTCAGACGTCTATCGGCAAGTCAAATCAAACTTGCAGATCAGATCTATCCACGCGTCTCTGATGGCGCATTGTTGACAGGAGAAGGCGTGGTCGAAGATCCGCGGCTCAGAACATATTGGTCGCTTGTTTCAAAAGATTCTTTTCACTTGGGTGATGAGCAAACAACACTGACTTGATCGGATGTCGTGGCCCTCTAGCTGAAGGTTCGATACCATAGCGAGCCTTCCAATCGGGGAATTGTTGTGTACTCACTAATCAAACCTGCACTATTTCGGATCAATCCAGAGGTGGCGCACGATCTGACGATCAATTCCCTAAAAGTGCTCGGTCAATGCCTGGGACCCTCAGCTCCTGAGGAAGGTCGACCTTGTGAAATCGCAGGATTGCGATTCAAGAATTCAATTGGATTGGCGGCAGGTCTTGATAAAGATGCGGTGGCTGTCTCTGGTTTTTCTCGTCTTGGCTTTGGTCATCTTGAAGTTGGCACCGTGACCCCGCGGTCTCAACCTGGTAATCCCAAGCCACGCGTGTTTCGACTCGAGGAAGATGCCGGTCTGATCAATCGCTTTGGTTTTAACAACCACGGCGTCGACGCGCTCGTTGAGCGACTGCAGAATCATCCCTATCAGGGAATTATCGGTGTCAATATTGGAAAGAATAAAGACACGCCAAACGAAGAGGCGCATCTTGACTACGTAGCCTGTATTCAAAAGGCTGCCGCAGTGTGTGACTACATCACGATCAATGTGTCGAGTCCCAATACCCCCGGGCTTCGTGATTTAGCTGAAGCCAGAAAAATTCTCGATGTCGTGGCACCCGTTCTGGAAGCACGGAGTGATCTACACAATCGAAAAGACGGTTACTTGCCTGTGTTTGTCAAACTCGCGCCAGACTTCGAGGATCAAGACTTAATTCAAGTACTCGAGGCGCTTAAACGGACTCAAGCGGACGGCGTGATTTTAACCAATACCACCCTGAACCGAGAGCGACTGAGAAGCAATTTTCGGGAACAATCGGGGGGGCTGTCTGGGGCACCATTGACTACCAAAGCTGAGCATTGTCTGAGAATTGCAATTGATGCGCTTGAGGCGACACTGCCCGTGATTTCAGTCGGAGGCGTGATGTCTGGTGACGATGCGAAACGACGATTAGAGCTCGGGGCTCAACTTGTTCAGTTGTATACCGGGTTGATTTATCGAGGTCCGGTCTTAGTCCGTGATGCGATTCGGATGACGCGATGAGAGAAGAGCGCCTCAACCACGTCCCTTGTGAGGACGTGGCACATTACATCGTTACGAAGCGATTTGCGGGTCACAATGAATCCCGGACACGCCGGTTAGGCCGTCCCAAGAAGCGGCTCGACCATCTCGCCAACCTGAGAGCCAGGCATCGCGACCCGAGCCGGCGATGGCAGGGCAAAGCTCCCTTGATTTGCCACCAATTCCAGCGCGATAACCGCGATTATAGAAACGGTCAATTAAGCTACGTTTTATCGTTTTCATTAACTGTGATCTCCTCGGAGTCGGCGTCTAAAACCGACCCCTTATCTTTGGTTGCCACTTGTGATTTCAAATGAACTACGAGATTGAAAATAGCACAGGTGTTTTCGCAATTGGAACTCTTCTGGCCACTGATGATTTAGTTGCTGACGAGGTTCAGGCACTCGGCCTTGAAGTCAAGGGTCGCCAGCTCGGATGGGTCACTGCGGCTGGTTCGCTTTTAGATGCATATCGAGTGCTTTTGACGACGCGGGTCGGAGACCGTGTTGTGTGGTTGTTGGATCGTGGAGAGGCGACGACAGCTGACCAATTTCGAGAGTTACTGAGAGCGATTGACTGGAATGCACATCTCCACGCCGGAACGAGTGTTCGGGTTGATATCACTGGCAAAGTGGGCTGGTTAAAAGATACGCGCTTCGCCGGTCAATTAGTGATGGATGCAATTCGCGATCAAGCCACTTTGGCCAAGCGCCCACGACCAGACCATGACACGGAAGACCCTGCGGTACGTCTTGCGATCCGGTTTGGGCGTGGTCAGGTTGATATCGGGATTAATTTAAACCGTGCCCCACTCAATCAGCGTGGTTACAGAACCGAGGGAGGAGAGGCACCATTACGGGAAACACTTGCCCAAGTCATGCTGGCACGATTGAAGATTGACCAGCATCCGCCATCTGTAATTATCGATCCTTGCTGTGGTAGTGGAACGATCCTGATTGAGGCCTGCATGAGGTTGAATCAGATCGCACCACAAAGACAGCGGCTCTCAAATCAGTTGTCTCGTTGGACTGGATTAGAAAAACTTTCTTGGACTGATTTAGTTGCGACAACACGATTGAACGAAATACAAACCCCGACACGTTTTTTGGGATTTGATATCAATGCTGAGGCGGTCGACCGTGCGCGCGCCAATATCGAGCGTGCAGGACTGTCTGACAGAATTTCTGTTGAGATCAGCGAAATCGAATCGTTGTCACCAGCCACGGCTCAAGTCACGAATTCAGAAACAGTTTGGATTCTGGCGAATCCTCCTTATGGTACTCGGTTGGGTCGAAATGACGATCTGGCGAGCCTATACCGGACGCTTGGAGACCGATGTAAGGCATTCCAGAATGCCAAGCTCGGTTTAGTGACCTCAGAAAAGGAATTGATTCAAGCGCTCGGATTACGCGCGGATAAGAAATGGGAAATGCAGGCGGGAGGCCTTCGGCTCAATATTGCCAAGTTCCGCCTTGGGCTACCGCCCCAAGCGGTTGATCATCAGCAAGAGCTTGATCCTCCAGAAGAGATCATACCGTTACTCAATCGCCTTTCAAAAAATCTCAAATCTCGTTCTAAACTATTGAAAAATAATGACATCAACTGCTACCGAATCTATGATTCTGATTTACCCGAATATAACGTGGTCATTGATCAATTCGCTGATTATTTACATATTCAGGAATATCGACCACCAAAAACAGTTGATCCAAAAAAGGCCAACCATCGGCGGCAGTTGATCCGGCAGTGGGTTCCGAAGCATTTAGGCATCTCGATCAAGCATGCCGTCTATAAAGAACGCTTTCGGCAATCAGGTAATTCACAATATGAGAAGCGTGCCGAACCACTCTGTGTTGACGTCGTTGAAAAT
>AGIG01000036.1 GCA_000227525.2 gamma proteobacterium HIMB30 | reverse complement strand
AGGTCTGTCGGCCGCATTTTTGGCGGGTCTTGGATTTTGGGCTGGACTTCCCTGGGCTCTCAAGATGCCTCTCGGTCATCTGGTGGATCTGTTTTGGCGACACAAGACGTATTTTGTTTACCTCGGTGCGCTCGTCATTACTTCGAGTTTGCTGATTATGTTTGGTCTCATCGCGCATACCGAGACGATGCGTGCGGTGATGTCTGTTGAGGTATGGTATGTCATCAGCGTGATCCTAGCCCCGGTGGGTTATGTGCTGCAGGATGTTGTGGCAGACGCTATGACCGTCGAGGCGGTACCGACAAACGATGAATCCGGTCGACCGCTTCCAGCGTCAGACATCAAAGAGATGCATACGACAATGCAGGCATTGGGTCGCTTTGCAGTGATTGGCGGAAGTTTGCTAGTCGCACTTCTGAATGTGGTTTTGTTCAGTGATGTTGAATCATTGACCGATGATGCCAAGCGCTCGGTGTATGCAAGTATCTATCTATATGCATTAGCCATACCCTGTGTCTCGATAGCGGGCGTGATTTTGGCGAAGTATCTTCATCATGCCCAATCTCAAAATCGTGAAACGACGTCAAAGATCCGTCCGAATTGGGCGGTACTGAATGGCAGTTTACTGTTTGTCATTTTTTCAGTCTCCGTTGGCAGCTTTGATATCCCCTTTGCTCAGGAAATTGTGTTCCTCGGCTCGATGGCGATTATTGTCTATTTAATGGGCCAACTATTGGGCTATTTGAGTGCAGAAACGCGGCTGATGGTTGTTGGTACAGCGATTGCGATCTTTGTCTTTCGGGCGGTACCTTCACCCGGCCCCGGTTTGACCTGGTTCGAAATCGATGTGCTTTTATTCGATGAGCAGTTTTTGTCGATCTTGGCGGCGATATCGTCGGCCTTGACGCTGCTTGGTATCATTCTGTTGAGGCCGCTGGTCGCGCATTACTCGATCGCTCGAATTATTGTTGTATTGTCATTGATTGGTGGATGTCTGTTCTTGCCAAGCATCGGCATGTATTACGGGTTGCATCAATGGACCGCAGCACTGACGGGTGGGGTCGTTGATGCGCGCTTTATCGCGATCCTGAATACGGCTCTCGAATCACCTCTCGGTCAAATCTCAATGATTCCGTTATTGGCGTGGATCGCGAAAAATGCACCCGATGAGTTGAAGGCGACTTTCTTCGCAGTCTTTGCATCCTTTACCAATTTAGCGTTATCAGCAAGTGCTTTGGCGACGAAGTACATCAATCAAATCTTTGAGGTATCACGGCAAATCATTGATCCGGTCACTCAACAAGTCACAACGGCGGCTGATTATTCTGAACTTGGCTTGTTATTGATTGCTGTGGCTCTGATTACCATTGTGCTTCCGATCGCGGTTGTTGCCGTGATTCAGCGGAGTCCGCTCCGATCAACAGACTGAGATAACTAGTGCTTGGGAATGGGATGAAGGCCGTGTTCATCAAGCAACATTGAGATCTGTTGATTAACGAGCTTGAGAATCTGTTCTGTGATCGCCTGATTGCCTGACGTCGAGACCGCACGCAAGTACTGGATGCCAAGTTCCTGGTAACGGAGGAAATCATCAGTTGGCTCGTTCGTCAGCTCATGAATCGCCTGTTCGATCCGCTCCATTTCACCAAATCGGTTCATGATGTTGGCGATCGCTCGATAGGTCACAAGTGCTTGTGCTTCCGTATCGAGTTTGAGCCTTAACGAAGCGACACGGACCATGGTTCGACCAAATCCGTTAAAAAATCCGAGAACGACAGGATGAAAGGCGATGGCGTCAGCAACCGCTTCAGTCTGATCAAGGCCACGAGCAAGTCCCAACACATCTGGAAACGCCTGAGTCAAGTCATCGGCATATTGGCTCAATTCAGATGGATTTTCGATACGCATGGTTTGCTATCTCCGCTGATCGTCTTCAGTTCGTGCCATTGATACGCTCACAACTCATCGTCACGTGCGTTTCAGTGGCTTAGTATGCATGAGTCGGATGGTGAGTCGAATCGCTGGTGTGCTTTTGGTTGGCAATTTGTTGCAGATCCCATAGTGATTTAAATTGTCCCTTCTTCGCAATCAGGGCTTCGAAGTCTCCTGACTCCTGAATCATGCCGTCTCGCATCACAAGGATTAAATCAGCATGTCGAATCGTACTGAGGCGATGTGCAATGACAAGTGTTGTCCGGTCACTTGCGAGATCGTCCAGGTTTTTTTGGACTTGCCGTTCGGTGGAGATATCGAGCGATGAAGTGGCCTCATCAAGCAATAAGATGTCAGGATTTTTTAGGATCACTCGAGCGATCGCGATGCGTTGCTTTTCTCCGCCAGATAACTTCAGTCCTCTTGCGCCGACCTCTGTCTCGAGTCCAGCGGAGAGGTGTTCAAGGAATTCACCCATGCCGGCTGCCTTAAGTGCCTCACGCACTTCGTCATCACTGGCGTCGATATTGCCATATCTGACGTTATAGCCGAGTGTATCGTTAAAGAGGACGGTATCTTGGGGCACGACTCCGATCGCGTCGCGGACAGCATGCCGTTGTAATTGTGATAACTCGTTCGAACCAAAGCGAATGACACCCTGGTCGGGCTCGATAATTTTTAACAATAACTTCCCGATTGTGGTCTTACCGCAACCAGTCTCTCCAACAATGGCGACTGTCTGTTTCGGTTGCACTGTCAATGAAACGCCTCGAAGAATGGGGCGTTCGGCCTCGTACGCGAAGTGGACATTGTCGAACGTAATAGTTGACCCCTTGATCTCTGTCCTCGCATTGATTGCATCAGATTCGGTCGGTTCTTCAAGCACATCAAAAAGGCTTTCCATATCGATCAATGATTGTCTGATTTGACGATAAATTGATCCTAAGAAATTGAGTGGTTGGAACGCTTGTAAGATGTAAGTATTCAGCGTGACAAACCCACCAACTGTTAATAGGCCACTCTCGACGTTGCGTGCTGCCAAGATCAGGACTGCGGTGACCCCAGCTAAGACAACAAGTGTTTGACTCAAATTGAGATACAAAAGGGACATTCTGCTCTGATTGGCTGCGCGCTCATACTCAGCCAGCCCGCGATCAAGGCGGTCAGTCTCGTAATGTTCATTGGTGAATAAGCGCACATTTTCGACATTCACGAAACTGTCGACCATTCGGCCAGCAACGAGGTTATCGGCGGAGTTCATTTCACGCCGAAAACGCAATCGCCAGCTTGTGACTTTGAGCGTCAAAACGATATAGACGAGGACAGTCGCTGTGATGATCAGTGCGTAGAGTCCTCCAAAAAGACTCCAGACAATGACACAGACCAAAGCCAGCTCGATCAACGTCGGACCCACGTTAAATACGATATATCGCAGGAGAAAATCAATCGCTTTGGTGCCTCGGTCGACCAGCCGATCGAGTGACCCTGTGTGCCGTGACAAATGGAAATCGAGCGGTAATTGATGCAGGTGTGCAAAAGTCTGACGCGTTAAAACACGGATGGCATGTTGCGAAACATGGGTAAACAAGACCTCTCGTAACTCAGAGAAGACCAAAGCCAACAGTCGACTGATGGCGTAGACCACAACCAGCCCAATTGCGCCAAGTACCCATGTCGAAACAAGTGCCTCGCCGTTTAATTTGTCAACCAACAAGCCGAGTAACCAAGGGGTGGCAAGATTACTGGCTTTGGCTAACACCAAGCATCCAAGGGCTGCAATCAATTTGAGCTTTAAATCATCGCGCTGATGCGTCCAAAAATAGGGTTTTAAGACGCGTGCTTGTTTGGCGAGGTCCATATTGGTTCAGAATGGACCAAAAATCATACTGGCTCCGATCCAACACACTGTGAGTGCAAGCGAGACCGCTATGACGTAGAAAATTTGATCATCAGACACACGGCCTTCCTCTTGTATTGTCGGACAAAAAGAAGGACACATCCGATATGTCCCCGGATTGGA
Source organism: gamma proteobacterium HIMB30 (assembly GCA_000227525.2). Lineage (GTDB taxonomy): Bacteria > Pseudomonadota > Gammaproteobacteria > Pseudomonadales > Litorivicinaceae > HIMB30. Next base: position 36,840 of record AGIG01000036.1, on the reverse strand, counting down.
ATAGCAATGCTCAAGGCGAATACAAAGCATTGCGTCGACGGGCAATCGACATTAGTAGAATAATGTGTATTGCTGTGTCACGCAGTATAAAAAATGCACAATTTGTGGGCAGTCGTTTGAGTCGCATCGCGGATGACCAGAGGATATCGGCAAGCGTCGTTGCCTTGACAAGCCTTGTGTCTCGCGTTGATCTCGTTGGTGTAGCCGAGTGATTGATCTGATCGTTTGGTTCCAGTGACAGAGCCTCTATTAAAAACAATGAAGAGGCATCACCAGAACGATCGACGAGGATTTGATAAGGAGTGAGAGATGAGCCTATCAAGACGGACCTTTCTGACAGGATTTTCAGGTCTTACACTGTATTCAATCGCGAGTTCGGCTCGTGCGCGCGTCACACCTTGGCAGAGTCTCGGGCCGTTTTATCCGCACAAACTGCCGGTCGACAGTGATGCCGATCTGACATTTGTGGACGGCAAAAACGGCCAAGCCACGGGTCAATTCACGCGATTGTCGGGTCGTGTGACGGATCAGAGTGGCGCGCCGATCAAGAACGCCCGAGTCGAAATATGGCAATGTGATGCGTTCGGTGCATATCATCACCCCCGCGACGGAGGTGGTGTGGATCCTTTCTTTCAGGGATATGGGCAGACTACCACAGATAACAACGGTAATTATCGATTTAAAACCATCAAGCCTGTGGCCTACCCCGGACGGGCGCCACACATTCACATGAAGGTGATCGATGGTTCACGAGAGCTGGTGACGCAAATCTATATTCGGGGTGAGCCCGCGAACAAACGGGATTTTCTCTTAAACGCGATCCGCAATGAGCAGTCGAGACAGTCACTGGAGGTTGCTTTTGAAGCCTCGCGGGATCCAGCCGAATCAGAACTGGTTGCACGTTTTGATCCAGTCCTCGGATAGGCCGATGAGATTGGTCGCGATCAGAGCCCGTGCATTCACCCAGCAGACAATTGGTTTTGTTCGATCGGTTGTTGTGCGGTCGCTTGCTTTCGTGTTGCTTTGTCCGGTTCCGATAAGTGTTGCACAAAACGATATCCAGCCAGAACAGACTGTCGCATTGACGTCTAAAGACTCGGTCGTCGCCACACATGAGATGGTCGTCGCGGCCCATCCGTTAGCAGTCGATGCCGGCTTGAACGTTCTCGAGCGTGGAGGGACCGCGATCGATGCCATGGTCGCGGTACAAATGGTACTCAATTTGGTTGAACCCCAAAGTTCCGGAATCGGCGGTGGTGCGTTTTTGCTCTATCACGATGCACAAACGCAATCCTTGATTTCACTCGACGGACGAGAGTTTGCGCCACAACGCGCTGATGAAACCCTGTTTCTTGACGATGACGGAAAGCCCCGTCGTTGGTTTGATGTGGTTCCCGGCGGGCTTTCGGTCGGTGTTCCGGGAACACTTGCCCTGATGGATCATGCACATTCTCGGTTTGGTCGACTTGAGTGGGACACATTGTTCGAGCAGGCGATTGCCCTCGCGACAAATGGGTTCTCGGTGTCTCCACGGCTTTCGAAGTCGCTCGATGGTTACGGCGGAAAACGGCTACAACAATTCACCGAAGCGTCCGATTATTTCTTTCCAAACGGTCGCCCGCTGCAACCTGGAGACTTATTGAAAAACCCACAATTCGTGGAGACCTTGAGAACGATTCAACGCGATCGGGGCGAGTCATTCTACCGTGGGCAGATTGCCGGTGAGATTGTTGCTTCTGTTAAAGAATCTGTTCTCAACGCAGGCCTCATGGATCGGGAAGATCTTGCGGCATATCAAACGATCGAGCGTACCCCGGTTTGCTCACAGTACCGCGGGCATCAAATCTGCGGTATGGGCCCACCCTCATCGGGTGGCGTGACCGTGGCCCAGATACTCGGCATTCTCGAGTTCTTTAATTTGGAGATGCTTGGCCCGGAGCATCCGATGACCTGGCATCTATTCGTCGAGGCGGGCAAATTAGCCTTTGCAGACCGCAATTTGTTTTTGGCAGATCCCGATTTCACTGAGGCTCCCATCGATGCGTTGCTTGCAAGAGAATATCTGCGGAATCGAGCCGCCTTGATCGATTTGAATGGAGCGATGGCTGTTCCGGTGAAAGCTGGTACGCCAGTTGATACCGTGAGTCTATCACCAGATACAACAGACGGATTGCCTGGAACGAGTCATGTTTCAATTATCGATCGTGATGGTAATGCGGTCTCTCTCACAACGACCATTGAAAGTGGCTTCGGATCTGGATTATTCACATCGGGATTTCTCTTGAATAACGAATTGACTGATTTTTCATTTCGTCCGCAAAAGAACGGAAAGCCGGTTGCTAACCGAGTCGAGCCGAGAAAACGGCCCCGGAGTTCGATGGCTCCGACTATCATTTATGGGCCCGACGGGTCTTTGAAATACGTGCTCGGATCGCCTGGCGGCAGCCGAATCATCAGTTACGTCGCACAAACAATCGTTGCTTTGATTGATTTTGATATGTCGCCACAAGAAGCCGTGAACCAAGGGCGGATCAGTAGCCGGAACGGATCTATTGATATTGAAAAAGGAACTGAAATGATGGCGTTTGGATCCGCATTAATGAGCAAAGGAAACGCCGTCAAAGCACGTGATTTGAATAGTGGAATCCACGTCATTAAAGTAGAACCTGATCAATTGACAGGTGGCGCCGATCCTCGTCGTGAGGGGATCGCTCGGGGCCGATAGTAGGCTAGGGAGCTTGATATGCATAATCCATGGTTTGTATTTGCATGTTCTCTTTTAGCCATCAAAACAGTGTGTTTTGTGGCCTACATCAATATGATCTCTTAACGACCTGATATCAGAACCAACTGGATCGACCAGTATCTGATTAATGCGCGAACTCAGCGTGTCAGATCGCTGTGTTGGTTACTCATTAGACTCCGGGAGTGAATTCGTGAGCACAATAGGAACCCCATTTACTGCAACCGCCAAACGCGCACTGTTGTGCGGTTCAGGTGAACTCGGCAAAGAGGTTGTGATCGAATTGCAACGTCTCGGAATTGAAGTCATTGCGCTCGACTCCTATGCCAATGCGCCAGCAATGCAAGTGGCCGATCGTAGCCACGTTCTGAATATGCTCGATCCAGTTGCTCTGCGCACTGTGATTGAAGCTGAAAATCCGCATCTCATCATTCCCGAAATCGAAGCGATCGCGACAGAGACACTGGTTCAGTTAGAGAGTGAGGGCTTTCGGGTGGTTCCTACGGCTCGCGCGACTCAATTGACAATGAACCGCAAAGGGATTCGGGAGCTTGCCGCGAAAGAGCTGGGTCTGAAAACCTCGAAATACTGGTTTGTAAAGACACATGATTCGTATCTTGAGGCAGTTCAGGCTGTTGGGATCCCATTTGTCGTCAAGCCCATTATGAGTAGTTCAGGCAAAGGCCAAAGTATCGTAAGAGATCTGACTGATGTTGAATCAGCGTGGGAATATGCGCAGAGCGGAGGCCGTACAAAGGACGTGAGTGAAGTGATCGTCGAATCGCTCATCGATTTTGATTATGAAATCACGCTGCTGACGATCCGTCATAAAGATGGGGTGTCGTTTTGCGATCCGATCGGTCACGTTCAAGAATCTGGTGATTATCAGCAAAGCTGGCAACCGCATCCAATGTCAGACGCAACACGAAAGGCGGCTCAACACATCGCAGATCAGGTCACTGGCGCCTTATGTGGCGATCATGGCCGTGGTATTTTCGGCGTTGAACTCTTCATTAAGGGAGAGGACGTGTTCTTCAACGAGGTATCTCCACGGCCACATGACACGGGCCTTGTGACGTTGATTTCTCAGGATTTGTCGGAGTTCGCACTGCATGTGCGTGCAATCCTTGAATTGCCAATCCCGAATATTACGCAACATGGCCCGAGTGCGTCTGCGGTGATCTTGCCTCGGGGAGATTCTGAGCAAACAGCGTTCTCAAATATCGATCAGGCGCTTTCCGAACCGGATACTCAGATTCGTTTGTTTGGGAAGCCAGTCATCAAGGGTAAACGTCGCATGGGTGTCGGTCTCGCACGTGGTGCAACGATTGATGACGCGATAGAGAAGGCAAAAGAGGTGGCAAATACAGTGGCAGTCACATTTTGACCGGATGACTCGGCGTTGAATCGTGAATCCTCGTGCTGGTCTTGAAACTGTGTATTCTGTGATGGTTTTTTGGACAGAATTCGTTAGTCAATCGAAACAAAAAAATCCCCGGAGGACCGGGGATAAGAGCCTTCAATTGTGGCTCATCGGAGCGTCCACTTAGGGCAACTGCAAGTTGATAACCAAGGCACTGGCGATCAAACAAATTCCAAACATAATGCGGCTCAATTCGTCAGTCATCGTCAGCTCCTCGCGTGAATTTCATGCTGTGAGTATTCCGAAATACAATGGAGAAAGAATGGAGAGCTGAGGGTTTCTTCGTGAAGCTTTCCGCGTCAACATTCTTAGCTGACTGCATCAGTTCATACAGACTAACAAATCAGGGAAAACCGTATCGATGAGTACAGAATCTCAATCCTCAATCTTTGGATTTCGGGCAAAGATCGAACACTTTGTCGAACACCGATATTTTACCGCGATTATCACCATACTGATTCTCGTCAATGCCGTGACTTTGGGTCTTGAGACTGATCGCGATGTCATGGCATCGATCGGCCCTCAATTACATGTCTTCGACACCGTCATTTTGCTGGTTTTTACCGCTGAGCTGATCTTGAAGTTCTACGCCTATCGACTGTCATTTTTCAGGTCGGGTTGGAATTGGTTTGATCTGATCATCGTCGGTATTGCTTGGATCCCAGCAAGCGGTAATCTGTCAGTGATGCGAGCGCTTCGTGTATTACGCGTTCTACGTCTGATTTCAGTGGTTCCACAGATGCGCCGTGTCATTTCAGCAATCGGTCATTCGATTCCGGGGATGATTTCAGTCGTCGGTGTTCTAGGTCTCATTTTTTATGTGTCATCGGTTCTCGCGACCCGACTATTTGGCATGCATCCAGATCCGAATATGCAAGAGTGGTTTGGTTCGATCAGCGCGTCGGCTTACACGTTATTTCAAATCATGACGCTTGAGAGTTGGTCAATGGGAGTTGTCCGCCCAACCATGGAGCTCTTTCCGTGGGCTTGGTCATTCTTCTTACCCTTTATCATCATCACAAGCTTTGCAGTGTTGAATTTTTTTATCGGGATTATTGTCGACTCGATGCAGATTGCGCAGAAACTTGAAGCGGAAGAGGAAGGTAAGCAGGGTGATCAACCTGTCACCCGGAAGGATTTCGATGCATTACTGGCTAAAATTGAGACACTCGAAATGCTCGCTAGAGACAGCCAAAAAGAAAAAGGACGAGGTAACTGATGTCTCCATTGGAACATCAAGATCGCATCGATCAGCTATTGGCTGAAATACAAAGCATTCTGCTTGCGACAGTGCACAGAGATGGCTCTCCATTGGCATCCTATACACCTTATGCAGTTGACAGTGACCGGGCTGGTTTTTGGATTTTGGTGAGTGACCTTGCCGGTCATGCGCAGAATCTTGACCGAACGCAACAGTGTTCGGTGCTTGTGATTCGTGATGAACAAGATGCTGCCCAAATTTATGTGAGAGAGCGGCTGCAGTTTGAGATGCGTGCGGTTGAGGTCATCAGAGGCGATGTGCGTTGGGATCGGGGTATTGTAGGTTTACGTGATCGACACGGTGGGTTGGTCGATACACTGATCACTCTTAGCGATTTTCGCTTATTTCATTTGCTTCCCCAATCGGGTCGTTACATCGTGGGGTTTGGTCAGGCCTATGAGCTGAAACCAGGGTCTTTGACCACCATTGATCATCATTTACAGGGACCAACTGGACCTCAAAAGGATTCAGCAGGATGAGTCGATGGATCCTGAGTATTGATTAACAACAGCGCGACCAGACCTGTCACGAAGAAGGTGACGATCAAGGGACTGGCACTTTGACCAACCATGAACTGAGAAAAAATAACGCCGACGCCCAGACTGATCGCTGTCATGAGTGATCCAATGACAGTTGAGGCTGTCCCGGCGATCGCGCCCATTGGTTCCATTGCCACCGATTGCAGGTTACCAAACGTCAGACCCATCAGAAACAACACAGGAACAATGTAAATCAGCCAATCCATCAGTGTGATTTCAAACCCGCTGAAGTGGTAGAGACAAAAAAGACCGGACCAGACAATTTGCATGGAGAATGCGATCTTGCAAATCACCTCCATCCCAAAACGCTTGACGTAGCGCGCATTTACAAGTGATGAAATCGCAATCGATGCTGCAGTCGATCCGAATAACACAGAAAACCAGTCGCCAGTTTGATAGATGTCCTGAAAGATGAATTGTGCGCTACTTAAATAACTGACCAAGCCCCCGAAACTAAATCCAGCGGCGACGGTGAATCGGATCGTTTTCCGATGCAATACCACGGTAGTGATCGCATTGATGAGGTGTTTGGTGGTGATGACTTGTCGTTCTGAGAGTGTTTCAGGTTGCCTGATACTGAACCAAGTCAGGATGACTGCGGAAAAACCACCGAGCGTCAGAAAGAGCAGATGCCAGCTGCCAAACCAAAGCACCACTTGTCCAATCATTGGAGCAAAAATTGGGACCAGGATAAAGATGGTCATGATAAATGACATGATGCGGGCCATTTCGCGACCAGCGAATCGATCACGGACCATCGCTTGCGTCACAATACGCGTTGCGGCACCACCAAAGCCTTGGAGAATCCGGCCAACGATCAGCACGGTAAACGACTCAGTCCAGGCGCATATCGCGGTGCCGACTAGAAAAATCAGCATGCCAATTTGGATAGCACCACGGCGACCGATGGCATCAGACAGAGGTCCAAAAACGAGCTGCCCAAAGATCAATCCTGCGAATATACCGAGAATGACCCACGAAATCCGGTGTGGTTCGGTGAGCTCTAAATCGACTGCCATTGAGCCCATAGCCGGTAACATCATGTCAATCGCAAGCGCGATTGTTGCCATCAAAAACGCCGCGAGCGCAATAAATTCACCAGGCCTTTGATGCGTGTTGACCTTAGTCATACAGAATCCATTGAGAAGAGGAGCGAAGGAGCTTAAGGTGATGGTATCTCGAATAAAGGACTCACTGCTATGGCTAATACGCTGGTTTCTGTTGATTGGTTACTTGAGCACCTCGATGATTCAAATGTCATTGTGTTGGATGCGTCTTATCATCTGCCGACGGCAAAACGTGATCCCGATGCTGAATTTGTGAAACAACACATTCCAGGCGCTTTACGTTTTGATATCGATGAGATTTCCGATCACGACGCTGAGCTTCCACATATGTTGCCAACGGCCGATCAATTCGATGAGGCAATGCAGGATTTGGGGGTCGGTGCAGGGATGCAGGTCATCGTGTATGACAGCCTTGGTCTGTTTTCAGCGGCTCGTGCGTGGTGGATGTTCCGATATTTTGGGCATGATGATGTCGCGATTCTCGATGGGGGTTTGCCCGCTTGGATCAATGCAGGACAAACGGTCGAATCTGGTCGAAGTCGAGTGATCCCGCCACCATATCCGTTTAAATCACAGGTGCATTCGAATTGGATCGTTGATGCTCAAGATCTCCTTGAAAATATCAATTCCAATGAGTACTTGGTTCTTGATGCCCGTGCCAATCCTCGGTTTCGAGGCGAAGCGGCAGAACCGAGACCAGGGATGCGTGCGGGCCATATTCCTGGCAGTGCAAATGTACCGTTCAGTGATTTATTAGACGCTGAGAGTGGGTGTTTTCAATCAAGTGAGGCAGTACGCGAGCGGTTTACTGAGGCGGGTGTGGATCATCGGCCTGTCGTTGTGAGTTGTGGTTCTGGTGTGACAGCTTGCGTACTTGCGCTGGGTCTTGAGCTTGCTGGTTTACCGGAGCCGAAGCTCTACGACGGATCATGGTCGGAATGGGGAGGTCGTGATGACCTCCCAATTGCGACAAGTAGTTGAGCGTTACAGATTCTCAAAGACGCAAGCAATACCCTGACCACCACCGATACACATGGTGACTAAAGCATAACGACCATTGATACGCTGAAGCTCGTACAGCGCTTTTGTGGCGATAAACGCACCTGAGCAACCGACCGGATGACCGAGCGCGATCGCGCCCCCATTTGGATTGGTTTTATCCATATCAAGATTGAGGCCTTTGGCCACTGCCAGCGCTTGAGCCGCAAACGCCTCATTGGATTCAATGACATCCATGTCCTCGACGCTTAAACCCGCATTCGCAAGCGCACGTTGACTTGCCGGAATTGGTCCTTCGCCCATGATGTGATTGGGAACACCCGCTAAGGCATAGGACACGAGTCGCGCCATCGGTTGATGTCCGTCTTTTTCGGCTTGCTCTCGATTGGCCAGAACGAGGAAAGCTGCACCATCGTTGATCCCGGAAGCGTTACCTGCTGTGACAGTGCCATCTTTCTTGAATGCTGGACGCATTTTGGCCAGATCAGCCATCGTGGTTCCCGGACGAACATGTTCATCGGTATCAATCGTGATGTCGCCTTTGCGCGACGACTTGATGATTGGAACGATTTGTTCTTTGAAGCGTCCTGCTTCAATCGCTGCTGTTGCACGCCGATGCGATTCGACGGCAAATGCATCCTGCTCCTCACGCGTCAGATTCCATTTTTCGGCCAGATTTTCCGCAGTGATCCCCATATGCCCAGCACCAAAGGGATCGGTGAGAGTCGCGACCATCAGATCGATCATTTGCGCATCGCCCATCCGCTGACCGAATCGGAGGTTAGGAGACATGTAGCCACCTTTTGACATCACTTCGACGCCGCCACCGGCACCATACTGAATGTCACCGAGCAGGATTTGTTGCGCGGTATTTACGACGCCTTGCAAACCTGAGGAGCAAAGCCGATTTACGGTCAGCGCGATGGATTCCATTGGCATGCCTGCACCCACAGCAACGCAACGCGAGACGTATGCAAAACGTGAATCGGTCGGAATACAGTTACCGCAGGTCAGGGATTCGAGTTTTGATGCGTCAACCCCTGAGCGGCGGATTGCTTCTGCGAGTACAGTAGCCCCCAGCTCTTGGGGCTCAAATGATGAGAGACCACCTCCATATGACCCAATCGCACTGCGTGCTGCTGATAATACAACCACCTCATTTGACATAGTTTCGCTCCATTCGAATTCTGTACATGTTCATTTGTTTGAAAATTAATACGAAATCTATGGTAACATCTCCTGTTGTGCGGTGCACAATATTTTAGCGAGCCGTTAACAGCAGTCGTCTTGGCCTACATCAAAAGCAACGAGTAAGGAAGTTTCATGCTGCATGCATTTCGTCGGGATTGGTTGTCCAATACCCGCGGTGATTTATTGTCTGGTTTGGTGGTTGCACTCGCATTAATTCCAGAAGCGATCGCATTTTCGATCATCGCAGGTGTCGACCCGAAAGTGGGCCTTTATGCTTCATTCTGTATTGCGGTTGTTATCGCAATCACGGGCGGGCGTCCCGGAATGATCTCAGCTGCCACCGGTGCAATGGCGTTGCTGATGGTAACTCTAGTTAAAGATCATGGTCTTGAGTATCTGCTCGCTGCCTCTGTATTGACCGGAGGACTCCAAATCGCGGCTGGCTATTTGCGTCTTGGTAGCCTGATGCGCTTTGTCTCACGTTCTGTTGTCACTGGATTTGTCAACGCCTTAGCGATTCTGATTTTTATGGCTCAATTGCCCGAATTGACAGGAGTGACGTGGCATGTCTATGCATTTACAGGAATCGGTTTAGGCATCATTTATGGATTCCCATATGTTCCAGTAATTGGCCGGATTATTCCGTCACCATTGGTTTGTATCGTCGCAGTGACAGCTGCTGTCTTGCTCTTCGATATTGATATTCGGACCGTTGGAGATCTGGGTGCTTTACCTGATTCATTACCTGTCTTTTTGTGGCCTGATGTTCCTCTGACAATTGAGACACTGATGATCATCCTGCCGTATTCAGTATCGATGGCCGTTGTAGGTCTCCTCGAATCGCTGATGACTGCGACAATTGTTGATGACTTCACTGACACCGAGAGTGATAAAAACAAGGAATGCCGCGGGCAAGGAATTTCAAACATCGTTGCTGGCTTCTTTGGTGGTATGGCCGGTTGTGCCATGATCGGTCAGTCGGTGATCAACGTGAAATCCGGAGGTCGCGGTCGTTTATCAACCTTCGTTGCAGGTGTGTTTTTAATCATCATGGTTGTCTTCCTTGATGATCTGATTTCTCAAATTCCGATGGCTGCGCTGGTTGCTGTCATGATCATGGTCTCAATTGGCACATTTTCTTGGGATTCGATTCGGAAGATTCGTGAATATCCACCGTCATCAAGTTTGGTCATGGTTGCGACCGTCGTGGTTGTGGTGTTGACGCATAATTTAGCCTTGGGCGTGTTTGTCGGTGTCTTGCTCGCGTCGCTCTTCTTTGCCAATAAGGTCGGACGTTTTATGGGTATCCGCTCCGAACGCGTCGATTCCGTGACCAGGCAATACAACGTAGTGGGCCAGGTCTTTTTCGCGTCATCTGCCGCATTTACTGATTCATTTGACTTTAAAGAAGTCAACGAAAAAGTCATCATCGATCTGCATCACGCGCATTTTTGGGACGTGACGGCGGTTGCGGCACTCGATAAAGTCGTGATGAAGTTTCGTCGCGAGGGTGCTGAGGTTGCGCTCATTGGCATGAATGAAGCAAGTCAAACGATCGTTGATCGATTTGGTGTCCATGATAAAGATGATGTCTCTGACATTCTTGAGTCGCATTAAGGAGCGGTCGTGAAACAAGTTTTTGCATGTGTTGATGGATCGCGTGTCACTGAATCCGTCTGCGACGCCTCAGTATGGGTCGCTACGCGGGTTGATGTTCCTCTGACTTTTTTGCATGCACTCGAGCATGAGAACGCACCAGTGGCAGGTGATTTATCTGGATCGATCGGACTTGGTGCGCGTGAAGATTTGCTCTCTGAAATGATCGAACTCGAGGCGCAAAAAGCAGCACTCGAATTAAAGCAGGGCAAGCTTGTACTTGAAGCAGTCTCGAATCGAGCGCGTGAGCAGGGGGTTGATCAGATCCAGTCAATGCAACGTCACGGGTCCCTTACCGACACTCTGAGCGAATTTGAGGAGCAGATTCGTGTGCTGGTGATTGGGCGCCAAGGTGAAGCGCATGAGGCGTTTAGCAATGCAATTGGTAGTCATATTGAAAGTGTCATTCGAACCTTGCATCGGCCTGTTTTGGTTGTCGCGGAGGGCTTCACAACGCCAACCCGTTTTATGCTGGCCTATGATGGAAGTGAGACAGCGAACAAAGCGTTACAACTGGTGTCGGAAAGCCCCCTGCTGAATGCATTGGAATGCCATTTGGTTGCTGTCAAAACGCAATCATCAGGAGCGATTGAGGACGCATTAGAACGAGCGTCCATGCAGTTGGATACAGCTGGATTCTCAGTGTCGACGGCCATGCTCGAGGGTGCCGTTGTCGATTCCCTGATCGAGTATCAGAAAGCGCAAGCGATCGATCTGACGATCATGGGTGCTTATGGACATTCGAGAATTCGCCAGTTTTTTGTCGGCAGTCAAACAACACGCATGCTCGCAAATTCGATCACGCCGCTCCTGCTTTTGAGATGACCTGCATTAATTGATGACGGCGAGGGTTCCGCGATCCCGAATTGAGAAGGGCATCTCGAGGCTTTTGACAGGTTCGTTGTTGATCACGGCATCGTAAAGCGCTTGTGCCGCCATTTCACCCATGAATCGATGCGGTAGATGTACGGTCGTTAGTTGAGGCTGAAGAATTTTCGCCAACGCAATGTCGTCAAACCCGGTAATTGAGAGTTGCCTAGGAACATCGACACCTCGATCTTGCGCGCGATGTAAAGCACCAGCTGCGAGAACATCGTTGCCACAAAAAATGACGGTTAGATCTGGATTGCGAGTCAGTAGTTCATCGAGCGCGGTTGCGCTTTCTTCCGGTTGATACGGTGTTTCTATGATTAAGTCTTCAGGGATCGGGAACCCATGGTCTGAGAAGCATTGGGAAATCCCGCGGATGCGGTCGGTTGCACGATCATTGTGTTGTGTGATCCCGCCGATTACTCCAATCGCAGTGTGGCCAGCTTGTATAATCCGCTTGCCCATTTTGTAAGCAGCGGCAAAATTATTAAATCCAATCTGTGGATTATCAGATTCGCTCTGAAAGCTCCAGGCAGTGCAAAACGGGATATTGTGAGTGCGGATAAACTCAATCGTTTCTTCAGGTCGGGCATTACCAATCAGCATCAAACCACCCACGCCATGGGCGACTAGTCGCCGAACTTGCTCGAATTCAACCTCAGATTGGTAGCGTGTACTGACGGTCATCAACATAATATCGCGAGCCATCAACCAGGACTGCATCGATTCGACACCCTCAGCGAAAATTGCGTTTTCGGTCGTTGGGATAATGGCACCCAGTGTGGAGGGACGACGGCTGGCGAGCGCTCTGGCATTCAGATCAGGGTAGTATCCAAGCGCATTAATTGCTTGCTCGACTTGGATGATTGTTTCAGGCCGTAGGGCGTCTCGATTATTGAAGTAGCGCGATACGGTCGCGGTTGAGACGCGTGCGGCGGTGGCAACGTCCAGTAACGTTACTCGCGCCGATTTTTTCGGTTCATCCACATCCATCGATCGTTTCCTTTTTTGTGTACCTTATGCGATGTAAACGCTTGCATCTACTTTTGTAATCGCTTACATTCAATCTGCAGCATTAAATAACGTTAAAAAATAGGTGCTCAATGAAACTACTTCATACCAGTCTGGTTCTGTCCGCTCTCTTTTTTGGTGTGTTCTTTTTTAATGTTGTTCTCGGTGCATATTTCACAGCCTCTTTTCTATCCGATGTCCAGGAAGCGCTTGTCTTATTCGTCAGCGTGATCTGTTTCGTGGTAGCAATTTTGGTTGCTGAGAAGACCACCACTTTCGACTAATGAATCCAAACCTTGAGGAGTTGGTAACAATGACTGATAATAATGAGATTAAGTCGCTTGAGCGTCGTAACTTCCTGAAATTGTCTGGTTCCGCAGGCTTCACAGCTGCGGTTGTTGCAGGAGCAGGTGGTGCACTGCTGTCTTCACCAGCGATGGCTGTCACAGCAAAAGAAGAGAAAGAGCGCGAAAAAGCTGCAAAGTACACCATGACGATTGCGACCGCTTACAAATTGGGCGCGAGTCGCGAATATCCAATCATGCAATTGGATATGAAAGAAAACATTCAAAACGCGACGAACGGTGCCGTTTACGTCAAGTTAGCTCCAAATAAGCAATTGGGTGCCGGTGGTGCGTTGGTCCAGAAAGTACAAAACGGTACAATTCAGTGCGCTCAGCACTCGCTATCAAACTTCGCCCCGTTCGCATCTGCAGTTGATTTGATCAACATGCCATATTTCTGTGGCGCGAATCAGCGGTTTGTGAACCTGGTGCAATCTGATGCTTGGAAAAAACACGTCCATCCGAAGGTCGAGCAGAATGGCTTCAAGCCACTCATGTATGTCGTGATCGACCCACGCGTTGTGGCGGTTCGCAAAGGCGGCGACAAGGTGATTACTCCAGACGATCTGAGTGGAGTAAAATTCCGAGTGCCTGGTTCGAAGATGTTGCAACAGTACTATAAAATGGTTGGCGCGAACCCAACACCTATCGCTTGGGGTGAAACACCATCAGCGATTAAGCAGGGCGTCGCAGATGCGCTGGATCCATCGGTCGGCGCGTTGTTGACATTCGGATTCAAAGATATTCTCAGCCACGTGACTTTCACTCAAGCCGTACCCGATGCGCAGGTGTACTCGTGCAACATGGAATGGTTTAAGAGCTTGCCTGCGAAGGTGCAGGATGGCGTCATGTTTGGTTCAGAAATCTCAACTCAACAAAACCTTGCGAAAGTGCCAGGTGCGCGTAACTACGCGATGGCAGAGTTGACCAAGGCTGGCGTTGAGTTCCATTCGCTGTCTGATGCGCAGTTGGATCAATGGAGACAAGCTGGCGGTTATCAGAGATCTGAATGGGATACCTTCAAGGTTGAACTTGCTGGTTCGATGGACATTTTCAATGAACTCGAAAATGCAGCTGATACTCGTGGTCGATACTACGTCCACGATGCCTAATCTGAGTAACTAGTGGCTGGCGGCTTCCGCCGCCAGCTCCCTTTAGTTCTGGAGAATTTTATGCGATCTCGATCGGACCAAAACATCGAGGCTTGGGCTTTACTCGTCTTTTATACGATGCTCGTTATCACCATGGCGATTGAAGTGTTACGGCGCGAAATATTTGCTTACTCATCAATTTGGGGCGAAGAAATTGTCCGTTACAGCTTTATCTATCTCGCTTGGATTGGAGCGTCTGCGGCTGTCCGTGAAAGAGCGCATATTCGTATCGATGTCCTGTTCAATTTTTGTCCGACCAAAGTCAAGGCAGCTCTGTACATTTTTGGTGATCTCATCATGCTGAGTGTTGCCGTGATCGCGTTGATCTGGTCGATGGATTCTGTCCTGACGGCTGTCAAGTTTGGGTCTGTCACCCATGGGCTTCGAGTTCCTTTCGCACTGTTTTTATTCGCAGTGCCCGTCGGCTTTTCGCTGATGACCTATCGCTTGATTCAATCCATCCGGTTTGACATCGATAGCTGGAGGCGGAGTGAGGCGCCTTTCGAGGGTGGTCAGTTATTTGATGAGGAGCGCTCCTCATGATGTACCAAGCACTGCTCATGCAATCTGTTGAACTCGGATGGGATTTTTATGGGCCACTGCTGATTTTCGTCGCCTTGATTGTTTTAGGCGTTCCGATTTGGGCCTCAATTGGTGTCGCCACAAGTGCTTTGTTGATTTGGTCAGGCGCCTTACCTTTATCACTGTTGGGGGAGTCGCTTTTTGACGGCATTGATCACTTCGCCCTGACCGCAGTGCCGCTGTTTATTTTGACTGGTGACGTCCTAGTCCGAACCGGATTAAGTAAGAAATTTTTGGATGTGGCTGAAGCGCTGACTTGCTGGACGCGTGGTGGGTTCGGATCAGCGACCGTGCTTGTGTGTGGAATGTTCAGTGCGATTTCGGGGTCTGATGCCGCGGGGGCAGCAGCCGTCGGGCGGATGACGATTGCGCGTTTGGTGGAGTCGGGTTATCCGAGACCCTATGCTTGCGCTTTGGTCGCTAGTGGTGCCTGTACAGGGATATTAATCCCGCCATCCATTGCCTACATTGTGATTGGACTTGTACTCGGCATTTCCGCAAGCACCCTGTTCCAGGCAGCGCTCATTCCTGGCGTTCTGATCCTGTTGTCAATCTTGATCACCAATACCGTGGTTAATCGAATCTCGAATTACGAGAATTCTGAGCGGTTGACCGGGAAAGAGTGGTTAATTAATGTCGCGCGCGCATTGAAATCAGGTTGGTACGCTTTCATCGTCCCAGTAATCATTTTCTGGGGGATTTTTTCGGGAAGCCTGACACCGACGGAAGCGGGTGCCACAGCGGTGGTCGTTACGATTATCTTGGGCTTCATTCTCGGCACCTTGAAGTTAAGTGACTTTCCATCGATGCTCCTTAGCTCCGCCAAGGTCAACGGTGTGATCATCCCGATTATTGCTTTCTCGTTACCTCTGGCTCAAGCGCTCGCAGCGATGGGTGTACCGCAGGGATTTGTCTACGCCATCACCACGTTAACTGACTCACCAGAGCTCATTATCTTGCTGATGATCGGCATCTTAATTGCTGCTGGCTGTGTGATGGAGACGACACCTAATATCGTAATTCTCGCACCACTCTTGAAGCCGCTCGCCGACGAAATCGGTATGAACGAGATTCAATTTTGCGTGATGATGATTACCACACTCGGCGTTGGGTTTATCACGCCACCACTTGGTCTTAATCTTTTTGTCGTCTCGGGCTTGACTCGCGAGTCGATACTGAAAATTTCAGCGCGAGCAGTTCCGTTCGTTCTGACCATGTTGGTTGTTGTTTTGATGATTGCTTACATCCCCGAACTTTCAACCACGTTGTTACCAGATATTTACAAGTGATTTCAGAGGAGAAAGTCAGATGACTATCGAGTATTTAAAGAAGGCCAAAAAGACATCGACCAGCGATGCGTCTGACGTCACAAAAATTGTCCAGGGAATCCTGAATGATATCGAATCAGGTGGCGAAGATGCGTGTTTGAAGTTTCGTGATCAATTTGACAAATACGATGGAAACGTGGTGCTGACGGCCGATGAAATTCAAGCGGCCTGCGACCAGGTTCCTGAGAAACTAAAGCGTGATATTCAATTTGCACACGGCAATGTGAAACGGTTTGCTGAAGCCCAAAAATCGACGATTGTTGATACCGAAGTCGAAGTCATTCCTGGTCTAATTGCTGGACAGAAAGCGATCCCCTGCAATGCTGCTGGGTGTTATGCCCCTGGCGGACGATATGCACACATCGCGTCAGCATTGATGACTGTTACGACAGCGAAGGTCGCAGGTTGTCAAAATATTGTTGCTTGCTCGCCACCGCGTCCAGGGGTCGGCATCCACCCAGCAATTGTGTATACCGCTCACATTTGTGGTGCGGATCATATTGTGGCCCTTGGTGGGGTACAAGGTATTGCGGCAATGGCCTTTGGGCTCTTTGGATTGCCGAAAGCCGATATTCTGGTTGGTCCAGGAAATCAGTTTGTTGCTGAAGCGAAACGAATTTTATTCGGTCGTGTTGGAATCGATATGTTTGCAGGTCCAACGGATTCGCTGATCTTAGCGGATGCATCAGCGGACCCTGAGCTCGTTGCTGCTGATCTCGTGGGTCAGGCTGAGCATGGGTACAACTCACCTGTGTGGTTGGTCACCGATCATGAACCGTTGGCGCGACGCGTGATGGACTTGGTCCCCGAATACATCAGCACACTACCCGAGCTCAATCGTGATAACGCGACCAAAGCTTGGAATGATTACGCAGAAGTCGTTGTATGCGCCGATCGCGAAGAAATGGCCGCCACATCAGATCGCTATGCACCAGAGCATCTAACGGTTCAAGCAGACGACTTGGATTGGTGGCTCGATCGCTTAACCTGTTACGGTTCACTGTTTTTAGGTAACGAGACAACTGTGGCCTTTGGTGATAAGGCATCGGGTCCAAACCACGTGTTGCCAACGTCAGGTGCAGCCAAATATACCGGCGGTCTTTCAGTTCATAAATATATGAAATTGGTGACCTGGCAGCGTTCGAATACGGACGCGATGAAATCAGTGGCTGAAGCAACAGCACGTATTTCTCGTCTTGAAGGGATGGAGGCCCATGCACGCTCCGCAGACATCCGCTTACAAAAGTACTTTCCTGAAGAAGTGTTTGATTTGACGGGCACAGACAATGGCTGATCTCTTCTCTGTTGAGGGGAAGATTGCATTGGTCACTGGGGCTTCCAGTGGGCTCGGAGCCCATTGCGCTCGTTTGTTAGTTGAGAACGGCGCGTCGGTTGTCGGCTTGTCTCGGTCGATCGGTGAGTTTGCCGACGTATCGATGAATCGAGGGGCTGAGTTTATCGAAGCGGACCTGACTGACGCGCACGAGTGGGATGCCCTTGCGAGGACTGTGTCGCAGTGCTTTGGCGCACCACAGATTCTAGTCAATGCGGCAGGTGTGAATTTGAGAAAGCACGCCGATGAGACCTCAGCCGCTGATTGGGAAACAACAATTGCCTTGAATCTGACAGCGCCGTTTTTTCTGGCGCAGGCATTGGTCCCTGCCATGAAGCATCAGGGGTTTGGCAGGATCGTCAATTTTGCGTCACTGCAGAGCGAACGCGCATTTAACAACGGGCTCGCTTACGGCACAACAAAAGGTGGTGTGGCTCAGATGACACGGGCGATGGCGGAGGCTTGGTCATCAACCGGTGTAAACAGCAATGCCTTGGCACCCGGATTTTTTCCAACCCAATTGACAGCGCCAGTGTTCGGCGATGCGGCGACAGTGCAACGCTTAGCACAGCAAACCTGTATCGGCCGAAATGGACAGATGTCAGATATGGATGGTCCGTTATTATTTCTATGTTCTGACGCGTCGGCCTACGTGACAGGACAGATTCTTTACGTCGATGGAGGTTTCACAGCGAAATGAAAGCATTGGTGTACGAAGGAAATCAGTCACTTGCCGTTCGTGATGTTGAAGAACCAACGGTTGGTGAATCGGACGCGTTGATTCAAGTGCATTCGGTTGGAATCTGCGGTTCCGATCTGCATGCGTATCATGGTCATGATGAGCGTCGACCGCCGCCTTTGGTTTTGGGCCATGAGGTGTCCGGACATCGAATCGATCACGGAAAATCAACGCCGGTCGTGGTGAATCCTCTCGTCACCTGTGGTCATTGTTTTGCGTGTCAGCGCGGAGAGGAAAATCTGTGCCCAGATCGTCAGATCATTTCGATGCCTCCTCGGCCAGGTGCGTTTTCTGAGTTGTTTTCAATTCCCGAGAAAAACGTGATTGAGTTACCAACAACGTTTGATTTAGGACAAGCTGCGCTCGCAGAACCGATCGCCTGTGGATGGCATGCCACACGGCTAGTTGAGCGGATGTCTGGTCACAGTGTGGTAGGACAACGAATCGTTGTGATTGGCGCAGGAGCAGTTGGGCTTGGGGCTGCATTATCGTGCCGCGCGCTGGGTATGGAGCCCCTGAAGGTGGTGGAGAATAATTCCGGCAGGCGTCAGACAGCGATTGAGGCCGGTTTTGATTGCCTTGAGGCCTCAACGCTCAGCACTGCAATCGATCACGGTGTCGATGCTGTCATTGATGCCGTCGGTATTCGTCCAACCCGCGAGCTTGCAAGCCAAATTTTGAGGCCCGGTGGAACATTGATACATATCGGCCTCGGCGATGCGGATTCTGGAATCGATATTCGGCGCATGACGCTTCAAGAACTCCGTGTTTCCGGCAGTTATACATATACGATGAAAGATTTCAGAGAAACCGTCACTGCGATGATAGACGGCCAATTGGGATCACTTGACTGGTTCGAAGAAGCGCCCTTGGATGCAGGACTTCAGTGTTTCGAGCGGTTGGCAAAGGGACAGGTCGGTGTACCAAAAATATTACTCAAGCCCAACTGACTCATCGTGACAACTGAAGAGCGAGGTTGATCGCTTTGAGAGCGAGATCAATAAGTGCGATCGAAATTAAAAGGCAGGTAACACGTCGCACAAGATCGTCGGAAAAACGATGAAAAAGGCGTGTACCGATTGGAATTGCAACGGCGGCCCCGATCACAAGTGAGGCGACCAGTCCGTAGTCGAGATGTCCGCTGGATCCGAGTGTAATTGATACGGCAAGTGACAATATCAGTCCGACGGGGATTGATGTGGCAACTGCGGCCTTGATCGCAAGGCCTCCGCTGGTTGCCAGTGCCGGGACCACCATGACACCGCCACCGACGCCTGTAAGCCCCATCAGAAGGCCGGTTGTTCCGCTGAGCCGCACCATCGGCCAATGGGAAATGATCGCTTTGACTCGGGCACTTAAGAGAGCAAACAGTGCGAGACATCCAGCAACTAAAATGGCACCGATTAGAAAAAGTTCGAGAGTGACACTTGGCTGGCTTGTTGAAAGATACGCCATCAAGGCAGCAGTGATGACTGTGACTGGTAGACAGATGCGTAGGAAGTGATAAGCAGCGGCCCAATCGACAGAGCCTTGTGTGGCATGACCAATAGTCATCATGATTTTTGAAATAAATGCGAATGCACTGCCTGATGCGATAGCAACTAACGGATCGAGGTGAAACAGCGTAATGAGCGTGGGAATGACGAGAACGCCGGCGCCAACGCCCGACCATAAAATCAAAAGCGCGAAACAAAAACCAGCTGCGCTGGCGTAGAAATTAATAAATTCCAAGGTACTTATTCCAATCAATGGAAAAATTATTATCACTCAATGGAAATAAAAGTCTAGTTAGTGTTTACTTGTGTGAAAGATTGAAGCGGAAAAATAATGAAAGCCCAGCCAGCGATTAATACTCAACCAAAAGTCAGCGATGAGGTCCGTCAAACCACCTGCTACATGTGTGCGTGCCGTTGTGGGATCAATGTACACCTCAAAGATGGTGACATTCGATACATCGAAGGGAATCGGAATCACCCGGTCAATCAAGGAGTCCTCTGCGCTAAAGGGTCTGCCGGGATCATGCAACACAATTCTCCCGCTCGGCTGCGTGCGCCCCTAAAGCGCGTGGGTCCGCGAGGATCCGGTCAGTTCGAAGAGATCAGCTGGGATGAGGCGTTGGAAACAGCGACACAGTGGCTTGGTGAAATTCGACAGAAAGACCCGAGAAAACTCGCATTTTTTACAGGTCGTGATCAAAGTCAGGCTTTGACTGGTTGGTGGGCGCAACAATATGGCACCCCGAATTTCGCAGCCCACGGCGGATTTTGTTCGGTCAATATGGCTGCTGCTGGTATTTACACATTAGGCGGTGCCTTCTGGGAATTTGGCAGTCCTGATTGGGAATTAACCCAGCTATTTATGATGTTTGGTGTCGCTGAAGATCACGATTCAAATCCAATCAAAATGGGCATCGGACGATTAAAGGATCGCGGGGTCCGAGTAATTTCTGTGAACCCTGTCCAGACCGGCTACTCAGCGGTCGCTGATGACTGGGTATCAATTACGCCAGGCACAGATGGTCTTTTGATCCAATCGTTGATTTATGAACTGTTGCGAACCAATCAGATCGATCTCGACTATCTCATCCGCTATACGAACGCTGCTTGGCTGGTGATCGATGCCCCAGGAACTGAAAAGCATGGCCTGTTTTCGCGTAATGCGGATGGTGACCCGCAGGTTTTATGTCGAACCACAGGACAACTGATTTCTCATCGAGGCCGAGGAATTATTCCGAATCTCACGGATGCGACAGTGGATCCAGATGGTGTCCGTTTGGTCTCTGTTTTTTCACTGATGATTGAGGCCTGGTTGTCGGAGGAATTCGCACCGGAGGCGACTGAGAGCCGAACCGGAGTGCCGGCTTCTCGGGTGAGACAATTAGCTGCTGAGCTTGCTCAAGTCGCTTTCGAGCAGGAAATTGAGATCCCGATTGAATGGACGGATTGGAAGGGTGAAAAGCACCAATCAATGAAAGGGCGTCCAGTTTCAATGCATGCGATGCGAGGAATCTCGGCGCACTCGAACGGGTTTCAGACATGCCGGGCGTTACATATCCTGCAATTGCTGCTTGGAAGCGTTGATGTGCCTGGTGGATTTCGCTTCAAACCACCGTATCCAAAGTCCGTCGAGATGCATCCAAAACCGGCTGGGCACGCCAACACCATTCAACCCGGCCAGCCGTTGTCGGGAGCACCGCTTGGATACCCAAGGAGCCCTGATGATTTATTGATTGACGATGAAGGTCGACCAGTCCGTATTGATAAAGCGTTTTCTTGGGACGCGCCATTATCGGCTCATGGGCTGATGCATATGGTGATTTCAAATGCGCATGCTGGTGATCCTTATCCGATCGATGTCTTATTCATGTACATGGCGAATATGGCCTGGAATTCGTCGATGAATTCAGCCGGTGTCATTGAAATGTTGACTGACATTGATGCCGAGACTGGCGATTACAAGATACCGAAATTGATCTATTCCGATGCATATGCGTCTGAGATGGTCGCCTATGCAGATCTGGTGTTGCCTGATACGACGTATCTTGAACGGCATGACTGCATTTCTCTACTGGATCGTCCGATCTGTGAGCCTGATGCTGTTGCTGACGCGATCCGTTGGCCTGTGGTCGAATTGAAACGCAATGTGCGTGGTTTCCAGTCTGTGTTGTTGGATTTGGGCGCACGACTGGGTTTGCCTGGGATGGTGGATGAGTCTGGTGCGCCGATGTATCGCGACTATGCTGACTACATAATGAACCATCAGCGTAAACCGGGAGTCGGTCCATTGGCTGGCTTTCGGGGGACAGGAGGCGAATCCGGACGTGGAGAGCCCAATGCAAAGCAGTTGGATGCTTACATTGAGAATGGCGGATTCTGGATGCACGAGTTACCCGATGCGGCTCGCTACTACAAGGCACAGAACGCGGATTATCAGCAGTTTGCGGTCGAGATGGGGTTTTATGATGCGCCCGCCCCCTATGTTTACCAGATTTACAGCGAAGAATTACAGAAATTCCGGCTCGCCGCCGAAGGCTTTGGCTCAACACAACCACCAGAACATCTCCGTGAACGAGTGCATCAAAGCTTCACGCCGCTTCCTGAATGGTACGCGCCATTTGAGGGTGAAATGGTCTCAGAGAGTGAGTTCCCGATTTATGCGCTGACACAACGTCCGATGGCGATGTATCACTCATGGGGATCTCAAAATCCATGGTTACGACAGATTCATGGTCATAATCCGTTGTTTGTGTCTTCAGAGATTGCCAGACAGCATGCAATCACGGATGGTGATTGGGTTTGGGTCCGCTCTCATCACGGCCGTATTAAAGTGCAGGCGGTGGTGATGCACGCGTTGAATCCAAATACCGTTTGGACTTGGAATGCGATCGGGAAGCGGAAGGGTGCATGGCAACTGGATCCTGATGCTCCGGAAGCGACCAAAGGATTTCTGCTCAATCATCTGATTCATGAATTATTACCAGAGCGAGGTGATGGTCTCCGATGGGCTAATTCGGATCCGATTACTGGGCAGGCCGCATGGTACGACCTGAAAGTATCGATCGAAAAAGCTGATCCGAACGATCCAGGTGTCTATCCCGAGTTTCCAACCATCGAAGCGCCAGGAAATTTAATTAAACCCGCATCAACCGTGACTTATGGCGTGCAGTTCCAGACCAAGAAAGGAGAGCGTTCATGACAATGTTGCCGGAAGAACCAAGTGCAAAAAAGCTTGGACTGGTCATTGATCTCGATATCTGTGTTGGCTGCCACGCTTGTGTGGTGAATTGCAAAGAGTGGAATACCGGGTCGGAGGGCGCACCATTATCGGATGTGAATGCCTACGGAGCGCAACAGACTGGCGCTTGGTTAAATCGAATCCATACCTTCGAGGTGAAAACCGATTCCACCGCTCAAGTTGTGCATTTTCCAAAGTCATGCCTCCACTGCACTGATGCGCCTTGTGTGACTGTATGTCCGACAGGTGCCTCATACAAACGCGTAGACGATGGCATTGTGCTGGTTAACGAAGACCATTGTATCGGTTGCGGTTTGTGCGCTTGGGCCTGTCCTTACGGAGCTCGGGAAATGGACCCAGTCGAGCAGGTGATGAAAAAATGCACGCTGTGTGTCGATCGAATCTATAACGAGAATCTGCCCGAAGAGGACCGTGTTCCAGCATGTGTTCGGACGTGTCCAACAGGGGCACGAGCATTCGGTGATCTTGGCGATCCAGAATCTGATGTGAGCCAATTGGTTCGAGATCGTGGTGGCTTCGATCTGATGCCTGAACAAGAGACATCCCCGGTGAATAAGTACCTCCCTCCCCGTGAGAAGCGTCATTTGATCGCTTCTGATCGATCGCAGTCCGAGTCTTCAACTGAACAGCAATCACCAGATATGAATGGATTTTGGGGTTGGGTTGATACCACTCTGGCGAAATTGGGTTAACGGAGGTCAATTGAATGCGTCCTGCATGGTCAATTATTGTTTTTACATCCTTGTCTGGCCTTGGTCTCGGGCTGTTGTTTTGGTTTGGGCTTGGGTTCGTTGCCATCAATGACCCGATAGACGTCATCCTCTTCACCGTCCTCGGGGTGATGGCGGTCTCGGTCGGTCTCATGTCTTCGCTTTTACATCTTGGGCATCCGGAGCGCGCTTGGCGAGCCTTGTCGCAGTGGCGTTCGTCATGGTTATCTCGGGAAGGTGTCTGTGCCGTGGCGACCATCCTCTGCACACTCATTTATTCGGTAGTCTGGTATATCGACGGTGAGCGTCCGTCAACCTTAGGTCTGGTCGTTGCGACATTGAGCCTTGTGACGGTGTGGACAACCGCAATGATTTACGCCAGCTTAAGGACGGTGTTGCGTTGGTATCATCCGCTCACACCTTGGGTATACCTCGCGCTCTCAGTTTGCGGAGGGTTGCTCGCTCTGAATGCGTGGGAGCAGGTCATTGTCGGGCAGTCGAGTCTGACTGAAATCACAACAATTGGATTAGTTATCGCTTTTGCGGTGAAGTTGATTTGGTGGAAACGGGCCGGAAATCAGCAATCAGAATCGACTCCAGAAACTGCCACGGGTCTCGGATCGCTTGGTCAGGTCGATCTACTGATGTCCCCGCACACTGAAGAGAACTGGTTGCAACATGAAATGGGATTTGTTGTGGCGAGGCGGCATATCCATCGACTGTCACAGATCGCAGTTGCACTGGCATTTGTTTTGCCGCTAGCGGCGTTATGGTCTGGGGTTTCCTGGTTAATCGTATTGATTCCGATCATCCATTTTGCCGGAATTTTAATTGAGCGTTGGTTGTTTTTTGCAGAAGCGAAGCACGTTGTGACTTTGTTTTACGGAGAGCGTCATTAATCAAATCTATGCGTTATCAGATGCGATGGATGTTGAGATTCCATCCAATCTAAAACCTTTGATGATCCTTGAGTTTGTCGCGGATCACGAGGGTGATTTGACTTTGACGGAGATTGCTGACGGACTTCGGTTGCCAAAGCCAACAGTGCATCGTCTGCTGCAATTGCTTGAGCGGCAGGGATTTTTAAGACAGATCGATGGTGGCCGTTTCTACGCGCTTGGCGAACGTTCCCAGTTATTTGCGGTCAATGCGCTGGCATCACGCCGAGCGCAGACATCACGCCGGCAAGTCTTATTTTGGTTGCGTGATCAACTGAAAGAAACCTGCACCCTAGCGATTCCATCAGACGAGGGCATGCGGTACATCGATCGAGCGGAGGTCGATTCGCCTCTCCGAATCACTTTCCCGGTTGGAAGTATCGTACCGTTTCATTGCACAGCTTCCGGCAAGCTGTTTTTATCGACCTTGTCTGACGATGAAGTTGAGGGTCTGATTGGAGGGTCTACGCTGACGCAATTCAGTGTCGATACAATAACCTCAATGGAGCAATTGGCGACTGAATTGGCGCAGATTCGTAACTGCGGATATGCGATCGATAATCAGGAATTTTTGGCGGGAACTGTGGCTCTCGGAGTGCCAGTTTTCGATATTAAGAAACGTATGTCATTAGTGTTGACTGTTCAGGCTCCGGTCTTCCGTCTACCAGTCGAAAGTATTGAAAACTGCTTGCCGGTTCTCCGGGAGGCAGCAAAGCGGCTCGAGGTACTCATGCGGCCAGACGATCCTAGTTAAGAGAGCAGGCGTACACGTAAGGACCCGTCACACATTGACTGATGCGGAGCTCAACCGGTTGATCATGCAGATCGAATGCGATGCGACGAATCTCAATCAGTGGCGTTTTGGCTTTCACTTTGAGATGTCCTGACACGTTGATATCAGCGCTGATCGCGGTCACTTGCTCTTCAGCACGCGTGATATGAATGTTGTATTCATCTCCGTAGAGCTCATACAGCGTATTGGGTAAATCGCGCTTGTTGAGATCAGGGAATCTTTGCTGACTCACGAGAATGGTTTCAAGAATCATCGGTTGGTGGTCGAGGTGCCTGAGTCTGAGTATTTCAATCAGTCGTTCTCCTGTCGCGACGCCCAGCGCGGAACACTCATGTTTTAGGCCTTTGCGGGTTTTGCAGTGAATATTCACACTCGCGGGGACAGGCTTACTTCCATCTTCGCGTGCCAGGTTAAAAAATCGGAACAGGCTTTGTTGCTCGTCATGTCTTCTGATGAAAGTTCCACGACCCTGATGGCGATATAAGATGTTTTGTGCCACTAAGTCATCGATCGCTTTGCGGATGGTTCCTTGGCTGACTGAAAACTCTGACGCGAGCTTTGTCTCTGAGGGTAGTGGCTCGTTTGTTGACCAACGTCCCGAGCGTAATGCAGCAAAGATTTCCTCGCGGATTTGAACGTAAAGTGGCGCCGTAAAAAGCTTTTGCATGCCGTAACCCTATCGCAAGTTCAGTCGTAGCCTAACTGAATTTCTCGCAGATTCATATAATTCATATATAAGACATAGATGATTTAGTTGTATTGAACACACAAAGTCTATAACCTTGGTCTAACATAATCTGGTTCACGTATGGAGGTTTTATGTCGCAACCTGATTTTCTAGTGCACGACAAGGCAGATAATGTCGGTGTGATTGTTGTTGAAACAGTCGAGGCGGGGAAAACCCTGCGTGGGTTAGTGATGGAGACAGGTGAGAATGTCGAAGTTCAGGCGCTCGACGCGATTCCGTTGGGGCATAAAATCGCACTGATTGACATGAATGAAGATGACACCGTGCTGAAGTACTCAAGTGACATCGGCCGGATGATCGCTGGTGCCAAAATTGGTAACCACGTCCACGTTCACAACTGCAAAACAAAGAGGTGGTAAGCATGAGTCTTCCAAAAAGTTTCCTTGGTTATCGCCGCGAGAACGGTCGTGTTGGTATTCGTAATTACGTCGTTATCCTACCGTTAGATGACCTCTCAAACGCGGCAGCAGAAAAAGTCGCTGCCAATACAGCAGGCTGTATTGCATTGCCACACCATTATGGGCGTCTACAATTCGGTGCCGATTTGGATCTTCACTTTAGAACGCTGATTGGTACCGGTTGTAACCCGAACGTTGCTGCGGTGATTGTGATCGGTATCGAAGCCGGTTGGACGGGTAAAGTGGTTGAAGGGATCCGCGCGACTGGTAAACCAGTTGAAGGCTTCGGAATCTCTGGAAATGGCGAGATTCAGGTCGTTGCTGATGCATCCCGTAGGGCAAAAGAAATGGTCCATTGGGCCTCTGAACTGCAACGTGAGCCATGTGATGTCAGCGAACTCTGGATCAGTGTGAAATGTGGTGAATCAGATACAACGTCTGGACTTGCGTCCAACCCAACTGTCGGGAATTTGATCGATAAGTTGGATCCACTCGGAGTGACAACCTGCTTCGGAGAGACATCAGAACTGACTGGCGCTGAACATGAGTGTGCTAAGCGTGGTGTAACACCAGAAATCGGTGAAAAATTCATGAAGACTTGGCAGTCGTACATGGATGAAGTCATTGAGCCACACAAAACCTCTGACTTATCAGACAGTCAGCCAACCAAAGGTAACATCGCAGGTGGCTTGACGACCATCGAAGAAAAGGCATTTGGTAACCTCCAAAAAATCGGTAAGAAAACGCAATTTATCGATGTCCTCGAGCCAGCAGAAATGCCGTCAGCGGGCAAGGGCCTTTACTTCATGGATACATCCTCAGCTGCTGCAGAGTGTGTCACCTTGCAGGCTGCTGCTGGCTTCGTTGTGCACCTCTTCCCAACGGGGCAGGGAAACATTATTGGTAATCCAATCGAGCCAGTCATTAAGTTGACTGCTAATCCGAAAACAGTCCGTACGATGGGCGAGCATGTCGATGTCGATGTATCTGGCATTTTGAGTGGTGAGTTGAACCTCGATCAGGCTGGTGATGCGCTTATCGATATGACAATTCGGACGTGTAACGGTCGTATGACTGCAGCGGAGGTTTTGAAGCATCGCGAGTTCGTGATGACCAAGCTCTACCGAAGCGCCTAATCTGCACTTGTTTGGGGACTCAATGGTCCCCTTTTTTTTTGGAGTATCAGATGACCAGGGTTCTCGTGACTGAATTCATGGATGGTTCAGCACTCGCGTTTCTGAAAAACAGAGTCCAGGTGGACTATGTGCCTGACCTTTTCGAACGTCATGATGAATTATTGCAGCGTGTTGAAACAGCAGATGCGTTGATCGTGCGTAATAGAACACGCGTGACTTCTGATCTACTGGCTGCGGCAGAGCATTTAAAAGCAATTGGTCGGCTTGGTGTTGGTCTTGATAATATCGATCAACAAGCAGCGGCGATCGCGAACATTCAGGTACTCCCTGCGACTGGCGCCAATGCGATCGCAGTCGCTGAATATGTTATGAGTGCCATGCTTCATCTGCGGCGTCCGATGACAACTGGTTTTCAAGCAATGGTTGGCGGTGATTGGCCACGAGAGCAGTTTATCGGCGGTGAAATTTCCGGAAAAACGATTGGCCTCGTCGGTTTTGGGCAGATTGCTCAGTTTGTGGCACTCAGAGCGGCTGCTTTCGGTATGCGGATCGCCTATTTTGATCCTTACCTGACATCAGAGAACACGGCGCTTGGGGCCTTGCGATCGAGAAGTTTGGATGAGTTACTGGCGATCGCCGATTGCGTCAGTATTCATGTGCCATTGAATGATGAAACGTACCGATTAATTGATTCTGAGCGCTTTGCGCAGATGAAAACAGGCGCAATTCTGATCAATACGTCGCGCGGCGGTATCGTTGATGAGAGAGCACTGATTCACCACCTGAAAACCGGCCACATCGGTGGTGCGGCTCTCGATGTGTTCGAAGATGAACCGCTTGATCAATTGCGGGGCGCCCAATTCGAGGGGATTGATCAACTGATTCTGACACCACACATCGCAGGAGTGACTCACGAATCCAATCATCGAGTGAGCCAGGTCACAGCTGAAAATGTATTAAGGGCACTTGGTTATGAGTGATATGTTCGTTCCACGTCACGAGCTCGAGCAGCTCA
This sequence comes from gamma proteobacterium HIMB30, assembly GCA_000227525.2. Classification (GTDB taxonomy): domain Bacteria; phylum Pseudomonadota; class Gammaproteobacteria; order Pseudomonadales; family Litorivicinaceae; genus HIMB30. Next base: position 8,110 of record AGIG01000036.1, on the reverse strand, counting down.
TTACACAGGCATTGATTCAATCGAATGTGTCAGAGCCTAATGCAACCAGTGTTGCGCGGGCGTTAACGCAAGCGCAGTTGGATGGGCAGATAGGGCATGGGGTTTCTCGAGTGGCAAGCTATTGTGCGCAAGCTCGAACAGGGAAGGTACAAGGTCATGCGACACCACATGTCGTTGCCGAAACTGCAAGTGCTTTGCGAATCGATGCAGGATATGGATTTGCGTTCCCGGCAATTGATGTTGCACTTCAGCAGTTATCGAATAAAGCGAGATCGATCGGTATTGCGGCAGCCTCTATTTTTCGATCACATCATTTTGGTGTTGCCGGCTGGCACGTTGAGCGATTAGCCGAGCAAGGCCTCATCGCCTTAATCGTCGGTAACAGCCCGGCAGCGATTGCTCCCTATGGTGGATCAAAGCCAATCTTTGGCACCAATCCGATCGCGTTTGCAGCACCTCGTTCGAACGCTGAACCGCTTGTGATTGATATGTCTCTAAGTGAGGTGGCCCGAGGTAAGGTGATGGTTGCTGCGAAAGAGGGGCGGGACATTCCAGAAGGTTGGGGTCTCGACCAACAGGGACATCCGACGACAGATCCACATGCAGTGCTTGCAGGATCGATGCTGCCAATGGGCGGCGCCAAAGGGGCAGCCTTGGTTCTCCTTGTCGAAATTTTATCTGCAGCACTCAGTGGCGCTAATTTTGGCTTTGAAGCAACGTCATTTTTTGAGGCAGTAGGGGACTCGCCAGCAGTGGGTCAAACATTAATCTGTATTGACCCTCAATTATTTTCTGGAGGGCACTTCAGTCAGCGACTGGAGATTCTGATATCAGAGGTATTGGATCAGGAAGGAACGCGTCTACCCGGTACTCGGCGACTCAGTCTGCGTGCGCAAGCGGACAGCCAAGGGATTGCTGTCTCCAACGTGTTACTGGATGAAGTCAAGCAGCTAGTGAGTTAATTCGAGAACGATTGACTCTTGGCACCATTGTCTGAGCACCGTAGGGTTGGGATCAATACCGTGCCCGACGTGATCGCTGATTTGATATGAGCCATCTGCGACGGGTAACGGTTCAATTGCCAATCCGTCACGGAGTTGATTGGGTTGAATGTCATATTCCAGCAAGCCCGAGCCACCTTCAGCGGCAAGAAGATGCGCTGATGCCGCTAGGCCGACAGCGCTCCCCAGAAAATGGGGATAATAGGCGATACCGGCATGACGAATCGCGGGAAACAGGTCGCTGACTCCTGTAATACCACCCCATTTACACGCATCCGGTTGCAGAATATGGAAGGGCTTCTGGATGCTCTCAAAATAGGCAGTGTAAGCGCCTTTGTGCAAATAGTTTTCGCCGCCTGAGAAGGGAACGGCGGTTAGGGCCTGCAATTCAGCCCACTGTTCAAAGGGTTCATCTGCCAGAATCGGTTCTTCGATCCAATGAATCTCATTGGGTATTTCTGGTAATACTGAGCGAGCCTTGGCGACTGACCAGCCCTGGTTGGCGTCGATTGCTAACGATTCCTCGGTCGTCAGTTGACTCAAAAAATATTCGATTGCATCGAGATCATCGCGTGGCTCAAAACCCACTTTGAGTTTGTAGTCGGTAATACCAAGAGAGCGAGCGGATGCAATCCGTTGTTCAATTTCTTTACGATCAACACCTGATGCGTACATTGGTAGTTGCCGATGAAAATTTGGATTGAGTAGAGCTGCCAGTGGTTGCTGTTGCTGCCTCGCTGCTAAATCCCAAAGAGCAATATCAAGACCTGCGATCACTTGCCCAATGGCACCTTGGTCTCCTGTCTGGCAAGCAATCACGCGCAAGGCCTCGGTGAGGTGATTGAATAGTTGTGACGGCGTTAAATCGGCTTGTGTTGGAATCCGTGGTGCGACCGTGTCCTGATACAGCCGAACCTTATAAGCCATTCCACCGCTTGGAAAATTACACCAACATTCTCCCCATCCAGTTTGGCCATCGCAGTCAGTGACTGCAATCAGTAATGACGATCGAGCGATCATTTTGCCGAACGAGGTGACCACTGGCTTCGCTAATGGAATGCTGCACGGATAGAGCGTAATGTTCTGAATATTCATCCAAGGCCCCTGAGAAAGATATTGAATCCGAGGATAAACAGTCCACAGAGGACGAGTTTTCTGAAGAAATCGCGATCGATGAATTGCACCACCCAATCACCCAAGCGCATGCCAGCCATGGCAAACAGTGCACAGACCAAGCCAAGGATTGCCCGCTCCACGTTGAGAATTCCGAAGAAACTGAAAAATGCCGCGAAGCAAAGACCGGACACAATAAATAATAAACCGAGCGCTGCCAGCATTTCTTTGCGATCGACATGTAAACCAAGTAGATACATGATGAAGAATGGACCGTTGACGGTAGTCATGGTACCGATCACGCCCGCAGACAGGCCAACACCTAATCCAAGCTGTTTTTCGTTTTCAGGAGGAACTTGCATGCTTGGGTTGTACAGCGTGATGAATACAAAGCACATCACGAAGATGCCGAGGATCAGTTCGATAATATGCACATCCATCGCATTCAGGAGATAAGCTCCGAATGGCGCTCCCACCAAAATCCCGAAGACAACCAAACGATATCGCTTGAGTGTTGGCCGAATCACTCCGCTTTGGGTGAATTGCATGAAATTTGAAATCGGTAACACCACTGCGTTCACTGCGAGCGCTATCTCGAGCGGCGCGAATAACGGGATGATTGATACAGTCACGAAGGGAAGCCCAAAACCGAGCGCGCCTTTCGCTGTTCCACCGACAATAAACGCAAGTGGGATCAACACAAGTTGTACCCAGCTGATCCCGAAGAGATTGGGTAGATCTCCCAGCATCTAGGAGCCGAGGATGAGTGAGGTGAGGGTGTTCACAACCTGATCGGCCTGCGCTTGTTTGAAGTTGTTTTGTGCGTGGGCTGTCCCCGGAATAAAGTGCAATTGTGCGTTTGGTAGATTGGCTTCAACAGACTGGGTGTGGTCTGCGACATCATCCTCGCATTCGTTAAATACACAATACAATGACCGGGTGGGGATGATGGCCTTTGGCGCTGCGCGTGGGGCAAACAAGACAGTTGTCTCGAGTGTTATTGGTGTTGGTATGGACTGAGCCCAGTGAAGGAGCGCGATTGCACCCATCGAAGCGCCGATTACAGAGATTGATGAAGGGTTTTGCTGTTGTAACCAAGTGAGGGCTGTCTCGATATCGTAGGGATATTGATTGGAGTCTTGAGCGCCGGAGGATTCACCATAGCCCGAAAAATTGATCGCTAGAACGCTCACCTGAGAACGTTCTAACGTTTGCGGCAGGAGGCCCCAGTCGCTTTTATCAAATACCTTTCCATGACAGAGTAAAACCCATCGATCACTGGACTCAAAGACGTCGGCGGCGATCGACCGATCTTCACCCTGAATGACGATTGTTTTCACTTCGCGCCTCTGGAGTAGGCGATCGGATCAATTGTGACATTCAAGCATGCAACTGTTCGATGATTGATCGCGTCCCTTAACCTGGCAGTAAGTGTGCTAACCTCATCTATATCAGCACCATAACCCCCCAGTGCAGACACTGCCTCACCGTACTTGGCGTCACTTAACTCACATGCATAGGCACGCTCCAAGCCAAACTCTCGGACTTGGATCTGATATTCCGCATTCCAGCGATGGTCGTTACCGATCAGGGTAACGACTGGAAGACCTTCTCGTGCTGCGGTCTCATATTCACCAAGATGGAATCCGATTGTTCCATCGCCCATGCATGCAATCACCAGTGCATCTGGGCGCGCTATTTGAGCGCCCATTCCATAAGCGAGTCCGCCCCCGATGGTTCCGGACACTCCATTAATGACACGAAGGGACGCATGGAGTGCAGCCTGAACCCATTGCCCAAATTCACCGCCATCACTGATGAGAATGACGTCGCGTGACTGCTCTTGACAGACAGATGTGATCGCTTCAAATAATTCAGCATGCGCTTCAATCTTCTGATGACTCGCGACCTGTGATTGTTTGACAGTCGGCGTGATTGCGAGTGACTGTATCACCTGCTCGGCTGAGACGGTGTGAGTCTCAAAGTCTGTGTGCGAGAGATTCGCTTTCGCCTGACTGATCAAGCGTGAGTCATGGTCGATCACAATCCATCGACAGTCGTCTGCAACTCCACGACCAAACTTCAGTGTAAAATCGATCGGCTTTGCCAAGAGGATGACCAGATCGGCTTGAGCCAAATGATCGGCCAACTCTGGTTCTGCTGGGTCGGCGATGCCCCTTGGACTTTCCATGCACAGCACTGGGCAGTCAAATAAATCACTAAGTGACTCGCGAAGCCCTGGATGACGCGTCCGATTCAGTTGTGGCCCTAACAGAACGACTGGATACGCCGCGGCTTGTACTGCCTCTTGCATGCTTCGCGCGATTGTTTGGGCTGTCGCTGACAGAGTATTTGTCGTCTTAAGGCGAACTGGGTGGTTGTCACACTCAGCGAGTAAGATATCGGCAGGAAGCGCAACATGGGCAGGACCATTGCAGGTATCTGAAATCAAGTATTGATATGCCGCCTCAATTGCTGAGATAAACTCAGGTACGGTGCGCGGCCGCCGAGTAAAATCGAACTCAGCCTCAAATACTCGAGTTTGTTGCATTTCCTGAAATGCGCCCTGTCCGTCCAATTTGACCGGTGAATCACCGCTCAAAAGAAGCACCCGTGCGCGTGCACTTTTCGCCGCAAACGCAGCACCGAGTGCATTCATAAATCCAGACCCAGCAGTGACTAGCGCAATCCCTGGTTGCCTCGCGATTTGGGAGTATCCGTCAGCCATGAAAACACATGCGCCTTCATGACGCGCGTGAATGATACGAACCTCGGCATCAAGGCAACCGTCATATACCGGCATGATCTGATTGCCTGAGACCGAAAAGACCGTATCGATACCCTGTGCTTTAATAAATCGGGTTAACCAATGAGCACAGTTCATTTGGCGTCCTTGGTCAGTTGACCGGGTTTGTTCTCGAGTTCTCGAACTTTTTTCGAGATGGCAACAATTGTGAGCAGTGTGGCCGCCCAGAAGAACCACGTAATTGGGCTTCGGAATAAAATACCCATGTCGCCGTTGGACATCAGCATGGCTTGTCGGAAGTTATCTTCGAACAAAGGACCAAGAATGAAGGCAATTAAAAAAGGCGGTGCTGGAATGGATGCTCGATACATCAAGAACCCAAGCCAACCCATCGCGAACATCACACCGACATCAAATAAGGTGTTGTTGATCGCATAGCATCCGTAAATACACAGAATCAGTACGGATGGCAGTAATACCGCTTTTGGGATTTTCGAGATAAATCGAAAACCACGGATCGCGAAGCTTCCAATGCCAAACAGAAAAATTGAACTGAGGATGAGGCCAACAAACAGCGCGTAGATAATGTCCACATTCGAGAGAAACATCATTGGACCGGGTTGTAGACCGTGAATCATGAACGCGCCGATGATGATCGCGGTAATCACATCCCCGGGAACTCCTAATGCCAGCAATGGTATCAATGTTGCACCCGCGACCCCGTTGTTACCTGCTTCGGATGCGGCAACGCCCTCGATCTCACCTTTCCCGAAGTTCTCTTTATTTGGTGAGTTTCGTTTTGCTTCACTGTAGGACAAAAATGCAGCAGGCGCGGCACCGATACCGGGAATACTGCCCAGGAATACGCCGATGAAGGAACCTCGAATAATCGACTTGAAGCAGCGTTTGTATTCAGCAAAGGACACCCAAGCTGAACTCAGTTTGCGGGCTTGGCCACTATTTTTATCCGGACTCCAAATCATGTTGAGAATTTCTGGGATTGCAAATAACCCGATCAACACAGCAATAAAGTTGAGTCCACCCATTAAATTGGGATCATTCATGGTGAATCGGTTGGTCCCATACACCAAATCGAGGCCAACGGTTGCGAACAACAATCCAAGAAGTGCCGAGAAAATCCCGCGTACGAGACTAGCGCCAGAGACACCGGCGATGATTGTTAGTGAAAAAAGAATCAATGTGAAAAATTCAGGAGGGCCAAATTTCAGCGCGAAAGAAGCGAGCCATCCAGCAAATAAGATCAATGCAAGATTCGAGATTAAGTCAGCTGTGCAGGATGCATACAATGCCATTCCCAGCGCTCTTCCAGACTCACCTTGTTCGGCCATTGGATGGCCATCCAAGACGGTGGCGCTTGAAGCAGGCGTTCCCGGTGTTTTAATCAAAATCGCCGGTATGCATCCGCCGAAGATCCCACCTTTATAGACGCCCAGTAACAACAGAATTCCGGTAATCGGACTTAATGAAAAGGTGAAGGGTAAGGTGAGGGCGACGGCCATGGTCGCTGACATTCCCGGGATTGCTCCTGCGATCACTCCGATAAGTACACCACCAGCGAGCGCTAAAATACTCTCGAAATTCGCAACAACTGAAATGCCAGCCAGAATATTATCAATCATGGGAGTTGGATCCATTCACCTTGTGGCACTGCAACTGAGGCGACATGTGCGAAAAAGCCGTAGAGGGCGATCGGTAGGCAGATCGCGATGAGCACAAAGCGTAACGATATGGTCTGCGTGATAATGATTGCGATGACTAAGAACAACGCCATGGAACCAATGACCAATCCTGTCGTCTCTACACTGAAAAGGAATATCACCATGGCGACTGCGCCCAAAATCAGGCGTATCGATCCAGCCATTGCGCTTTCTGGTTGTTCTAACGTTTCTGTGTCATGAGTTGCCTGCACTGCTTCCATTGCGACCAAATAGATGCCAGATAGTCCGATGAGAGCAGCGATGATCAGAGGCCAAAACGTTGGTGAGAGGACGACTTTGGACACATTTGACGGTGCGGATACCCAGGTTGGGATCGCATAAAACCATAAAAAAATAGCCAGTACACAGCACAGAATGCCAAGTGCGCGGTTCGACATGGGGATTCCTTAAGAAGGTAAGACCCTTTCGAAAAAGGGTCTTACGGGCCTATCATCAACCCTCGATACGCATACCGAGTTCGTCAACTAACGCACGGAACGTGCTGTATTGATCATTAATGAAGGCTTTGGCAGTGTCGGGATCCATCATCTCAATAACTGAGCCCCGTGCTTCCATTTTTGAACGGAAGCCACTGTCATCAGTCGCTTTCTGTAGAATGCCGCGCCATGTGTCGCCGACTTCTTTCGGCATCCCTTTTGGCCCCGCGAGACCAGTCCATCCGACTAGCTTTTGCAGGTTTGGCTTGCCCAAATCGACCGATGTTGGCGCATCAAATCCGGCAACCGGCTCTGCAGTTGTCACCATCAGTGGCTTTAGCTGCTTGTTTTTGATGAAGCTAGCCAGCGCAGATGAGTTGGTGCAGATGAATGTCGCTGTACCACCAAGTACCGCAGTTGCGGCAGCGCCACCTCCCTTCAATGGGATATGGACAACGTCTTTGGTTGGGTTGGCAACACCGAATTCACTCAAAACATACGCACCTGCCAAGTGGAGTAAAGATCCGACACCTGACGATGAGTAACTGACTTGACCGGGATTGGCTTTCACTTTTGCAATTAGATCGTCCATCGAATTGATATCAGAATCCGCTTTTACTGCACAGGCAACAGGGTTAATTTCATAGACACCGATAAATTCAAAATCATCGAGTGTGTAGGGAAGGGTCGCCTTCATTGCAGGATTCACGGAATGAGATCCGACACGTGCAAACAGTAATGTGTAGCCATCTGCTTTGGCATTTTTGACTGACACAGAACCGGTCGCCCCACCAGCGCCTGTTCGGTTGACCATCAATAATGGTTGGTTGACCAACTTGCCCAGCGGATCAGATAGTGTTCGTGCTGAGATATCTGTTGCACCCCCAGAGCCGTATGGAATCACCATGGTGACAGGCTTATTTGGATAGTCAGCGGCGACTGAGGTTTGTACGAATGCGCCAAAGGTCAGCGCGGCTAGCAGTTTAAGTTTTGGGAATCGCATTTGCTCTCCTTTTTATATTTTTTACGCACACTCTTAATCGAATGAACCTCGTCATAGTAACGCAAATGATCGAAAGGTAAATGGTGCATTTT